>JADJVW010000025.1 GCA_016710365.1 Candidatus Caldilinea saccharophila
TCGTTACGTCGATTCTATACAAACTACGGCCATCCTACAACTATTGAAAAAGGGCTGGGCAGTCTGGTGAGCAGAGCAGAATGAAGACCGAGACGCGGCCCTGTTCAACCAACTCTCCTTGACCGCAGTCTGAACGCACTGCGCCCGGTCAACCGGGAACCCTGGAGGGGCGCCGACGTTACTAACGATTAATAGATTCCAGCCGATGAGGAAAAAGCCGGATGCAACCACCAGATTATATCCTCCAACCCGTTTCCGATTCAACGTCGGAGCCCCCATCGCTGGCTGTGGCTGGTGTTTGGCCTTTCGTCGGGATTGAGCGTGGCGATCTTTCTGGCGCGCGTCTGGTACACCGACACATGGATGTACTTCTTCCTGAACTGGAATCTACTCCTGGCGTGGGCGCCCCTCCTGCTGGCTACGATCATGCGAGAGCTGGCGCAGCGGCGCTTACTGCCGTTGGCGCTGTTGCTTGCGCTGTCCGGCGCGTGGCTGCTCTTCTTTCCCAACGCGCCCTATATCATCAGCGACTTGATGCATCTGGCCCCGCGGCAAGGCGTGCCGATCTGGTACGACGCCATGCTGATCTTCTCCTACGCCTGGAGCGGGCTGCTGGTAGGCTTTGCCTCGCTCTGGCTGGTGCAGGAGGTGGTGACGGCGCGCTTCGGCGCGTGGGTGGGCTGGACCGTGGCGATGCTGTCGCTGCTCGCCGCCGGCTTTGGCGTCTATCTGGGGCGCTTCCAACGCTGGAACAGTTGGGATGTACTCGTCGATCCGATCGGGCTGGCGCGCGAGATTCTCTACGGCCTGACGCATCCGTGGGCTTATCCCAAAGCCATTGTTGTGACTCTGCTCTTTGCATCCTTCATGGCAATTGCGTATAGTACGGTGCATCTATTTGCCGCCGCACGTCTGCAACAGATTGGACGAGAACGCACCGCTTCATGATAAACCTATGAGTGAAACTAACGACGACGCCTCTCCCCCATCCTCAGCGTTCGATGATTTCGAGCTACAACCTGGTCAGGAGCCGCTCACACCCGAAGAGAAGGAGCGCTTTCTCGCGCGCGTGCGTGGGGAAGGGCGCACGCTTACTTCCGACGAGATGTACGCTCTTTTCGGGCCACCGGCCGAACCGGCTGCCGCCGCGCCTGACTACGGCGCTGTCGAAGAGATGGCAGCCGCCACCATCGACGCCGACCGCCTGGCGCGGCTAGAGCGCGACTTCTTCTATGATTTGGAGGGCGCACCGCACGCAGGGCCGCCGCTGGTGCGCGGGATCATCTTTGATTTTGGCGACACCATCGCTGCGCTGACGCGGCCGCTGGACGAGTTGATGGCCGAAGGTGCGCGCGCCGCCGACGCGTATATGCGTTCCACCGGCATGGAGCTGCCCGAAGATTTCCACACCAACATCGTGGAAGCGCGGCGCTTTGCTGAAGAAAAATCCGCGGAGGAAGCAGAAGAACATCTCGCCGACGACGCCATGAGCTTTCTGCTCCAGTTCTTCGGCTATCCGGCCAGCCGATTGGATCCTGTCGTCCTGCAGCGGGCCGTGGATATTTTCTATGCACCGGAGATGACCGCCTGGCGCCTGCGCAGCGGCGTACCGGATGTGCTCCAATCCTTGCGCGCGGCGGGCTACAAACTGGCGCTGATGACCAACTACAATTGCGACCGCGTCTTTCAGCGCACGGTGGACTATCTGCGGTTGCGCCCCTATTTCGACCTCTGTCTGAGCAGCGCCAGCGTCGAATATCGCAAAGCCTGACACGCTTCCTGCAGATCGCGCTCGACCGCTGGGATTGTCTGGCGTACGAGAGCGTCGTGGTCGGCGACAGTTTGCTCGAAGACATCCGCGGCGGCATCGAACTCGGCGCGCAGACCGTGCTGGTGCGCAGCGCTACCGATGCCCAGGTGCGGCACGACAACGAACTTCACGCCGCGCAGGTCGTCCCCGACGCCGTCCTCGACGATTTGCAGGCGCTGCCTGCGATCATTCGCGCCTGGACGTAGGAGGGGCGAGTTGCGAGGGGCGAGATTCCACAATTCACAATTTGGGCTCACACGAAGACACAAAGTTAAAGAGGGTGTCCTTTGTGCTCTTGGTGGCTTTGTGTGAGTTTCGTGAAGTACTAAATTTGCTTGAGCATGAAACA
The DNA here is from genome assembly GCA_016710365.1 of Candidatus Caldilinea saccharophila. GTDB lineage: Bacteria > Chloroflexota > Anaerolineae > Caldilineales > Caldilineaceae > Caldilinea > Caldilinea saccharophila. The sequence goes on from JADJVW010000025.1 coordinate 2,160, forward strand.
TAAATGTCTGAAATAAGTCCCGCCGCCTCCACCGATCCGCTCACACCCGTTCGCCGTCGCTATCCCGATGCGCCTTTGGTGGGCGTCGCCGCGGCTGTCTTTAACACTTCGGGTCGCGTGCTGCTGGTGCAGCGTGGTCGCCCCCCGCGCACCGGCTCCTGGGGATTGCCCGGCGGTCTGCTGGAATTGGGCGAAACGCTTGCCGCGGGCGCGCAGCGCGAAGTTCTTGAGGAATGCGGCGTCGAGATCGCCATAGGTGACATTGCCGGCGTTTTCGAGCCGGTGACACGCGACGAAGCAGGCCGCATTGAGTATCACTATGTCGTCGTCGACTTCTGGGCAAGGTGGATCAGCGGCGAAGCGCAGGCCAGCGACGACGCCGCCGCCGTCGTCTGGACAGCTATCGACGCGCTCGACGCCTACGACCTGCTGCCCGACTCTCGCCGCGTGATCGAGCGCGCACACACGCTTTGGGCGGCTGCCCATTCGGGGGTGTGAACTATCTTCGACGCGGAGGCGCAGAGAAACGCAGAGAAGTGCTTATAGAAAGCTTTTTGCTTTTTCTCTGCGAACCTCCGCTACTCTGCGCCTCCGCGTCAAAATAAGAACCTCCTACTCGATGCTCAGGCCGGCACGAGCCGCAACGTCACGATCTCATACGGGCGGATGTCGTAACGCACAATATTGCCGTCAACGACCAGCGCCTGCTTTTCCTCTTCCAGCAAATTTGTACGCGCCGCCGCCTGGAGTGAGAAGCCCGTCGTCAAGGTGATCATCCCGCGCCGGCGCTGCGTTTCGTACAGCCGCACGATCACGCCGTTGCCATCCTCGGCGCGCTTCACCGTCTCGACAATCACATTCGGCGCGTCGCACATGATCAGTGGCTTGACATCGCCTCTCGCCCCGCGTCCCTCGCCCCGCTTTACAAGCAACGGGTCGTTGAGCGCGTACGCCGCCTGCACGGTGTCTTCGTTCCAGCCGCCGGCGTGAGGCAGGATGCTGTAGCTGAAGGTGTGCATCCCCAGATCAGCGGTCGGGTCGGGCGAACCCGGCCCGCGCAATAGGCTGATGCGGATGACGTTGTCCTTGATGTCGTGACCGTATTTGCAGTCGTTGAGGACGCTGACGCCGTAGCCGCCTTCGCTCAAGTCGACCCATTTCTGCGCGCAGGTCTCGAAGCGCGCCCAATCCCAACTCGTGTTCCAATGCGTGGGACGTTCGGTGTTGCCCCACTGGATCTCGTAGGTCGCTTTCGGGCTGAACACATCCACCGGGAAAGCCACCTTCAGGATGAAGTCGCGCGTTCGCGCCAGTCGATGTCGGTGGTGATGTCGACCTGCGCGCTGTTGTGGCGCAGCGAAATGCGCTGCGTATATACGCTGCTGAGGATGCGCCGGGTGATGGTCAACGTCGCACGCAGTGGGCCGGCTTCGCTCACCTCGATCGAGGTGGCAGGATCGGCCAGCCAGCGCTTGTCGCTCAGGAAAATGTCCACATCCCAGGCGTCCCAGTTATTGGGGCGATCTTCGTGCGCCTGGAACTGATTGGCGACCGCGCCGGCAGGCAGCACCTCCCGGTCGTTCACCTTGTCGTAGATGCGCGTGATGTCGCCGGCGTCATCCAGCTCGACGCGCACAAAGGCATTCTCCAGCCGGTCAGCGGTCACCTCCAGCGCGCCGGGCGCCGGTGCAGCCGCCGCGCCGTCTGCAATAACGAGCGGCGTCACCGAGAAGGGCGGCGCCTCGCCGGCGTCGATCAACAGCCCGCCCGCCGTCGCCTGCACCACCACTGCGTGACCATTCGCGGCCAGCGCGGGCACTGCGCCATCCGCCCCTCGCGCCTCACCTTTCGCCCCTTCCACCAGGAAAGCAAGATCGCTGCGCCCGAAACTGGTCGGATTGACGATCACCGCGTAGGCGCCGGCTGGCGTCAGCGCCGTGATGGCGTCCTCGATGACGCCCTCCGCCATCTGCCGAATCTCGGCGTACTGCGCCTGCGACTCGACATAGACCGGCGCGATCGAGCTGCCGGGAATGATGTCGTGGAACTGGTTGAGGCAGACCAGCTCCCACGCCTTGTTAAGCACGGTTTGCGGGTAGCTGTAATCGCCGCCGAGGTGCGCCAGCGTAGCCAGAAATTCAGCGTCGTGGAGCAGGAACTCGCTCTTGCGGTTGGCGCGCTTGTTGCGGCTCTGCGTCGTGTAGGTGCCGCGATGCAATTCCAGGTATAATTCGCCGTTCCAGGTGGGCAGCCGTGCGCCGGCTTCGGCTTCCAGTGTGCGATAGAATTCCTTGGCCGACCCGTTGCGCATCTTGGGCAGGCCGGGGAAGTTATTCATCTCGCGGATGTTTTCCAGCATCTCGCGCGTGGGGCCGCCGCCGCCGTCGCCGTAGCCAAAGGCCATCAGCAGGGTATGCTGCATTTCCTTTTGCTGAAAGTTCGTCCATGTCCCCAGATTTTGCGCCGGCGTCGCCATGGCGTTGTAGGTGCTGGCAAACGCGCCAAAATCGGGCGTCGTGCTGAAATGCGTCAGCACCTTGGTGCCGTCCAGCCCCTGCCACCAGAAGGAATCGTAGGGCAGACGATTGTACTGGCTCCAGCCGATCTTGATCGTGAAGAAGTATTCCAGCCCGGCTTCTTTAATGAGTTGCGGCAGGTTCCAGGCATAGCCAAACACGTCCGGCAGCCATAGGATCGGCGACTCGGCGTCGGCGCCAAAGTGCTCGCGGTAGAAGGTGCGGCCCAGCAAAAACTGGCGCGCCAGCGACTCCGGCCCACTCAGGTTGCAATCCGCCTCCACCCACATCCCGCCGATCGGCTCCCAGCGCTGGTCGGCAATGCGGGTCTTGATCTCCTCAAACAGTTCTGGATAATCGCGGCGCACGTAGTCGTAAAGCTGCGGCTGGCTCTGGGTGAAATGATACTCGGGGAATTGCTCCATGAGACGCATGACGGTGGAGAAGGTGCGGCCCGCCTTCTGGCGCGTGATGCCCAGCGTCCACAGCCAGGCGACGTCGATGTGCGCGTGGCCGGAGCCGATCACCGCGACGTCGAGGGGCGGGCCAGCCTTGGCGATGCCTTCCTTGAGCGCGCTGTGCGCCGCGGGCACGCTGGTATAAAAATCGTCGCCAAACGCGACGTGGCTGCCCGGCACGAACGAAAGCCCCTCCAGGCTCTGCACGGCAGGCGAGCGCGTGTCGGGCACTTTGAACGCCGCGTCAAGCGCGTTGAGCAAGTGGCCCTTGGCCGGGTCGTTATCGTCGAGACGCGTGACAGTCTCCAACGCCACGCGCGCCGTGATCAGGAAGTCGCGCGTCGGCTGGTCGATCAGCACAACCTTGCAGGGACGCATAAAGAGCGCGCTGGCGCTTGGATCGACCGCGTCGCCAAACAGCCCGCTCCAGCCGTGCAGGTCAAGCAGATGCTCGGCGCCGTCGCGCCAGCGCGCGGGCAGCCGGATCTCCTGATGATGGCGGTCGCCGGCGGCATAGGCTACGCCGTCGATGTAGGCCAGCGTTTCGGGATGGCTGAAGTCGCCGGACTCGCCCAGCGGGAGATAAAGCGAAACGACGCCGTCCGCGGGCCAGTCGGCAGGCACGGTAAAGGTCGTGCTCAGCATGAAATTGGTGTAGCGTTGGCCCCAATAGTTGTTCGGCTCGATCACTTGCCACTGCGAACGGTCGATCTCTGCTCCGGTCAGCGGCGGCGCAGGTTCAAATCCTGTCGTAGGCAGCTCAAAATAGCGGAACGCCGGCAGCGTCACCGTGCAGCGATAGGCAACCTGGCTCTCCATGAGCAGTTGGATGCGGCGGCCGATCTTCTCGACCGTCCAGAAATTCTTGTGATACACACTTCCCTCCTCAAATAGTAACTGTACAGGTATCGTAAAAATAGACCACGGATAACACGGATTAGGCGGATGCTCACGGATTTTATACAAAAATTATCCGGAAGTTGTCCGTCTAATCCGTGGCCTATAGAACCAGGCTGAACAGTCTCCTTAAGTGAAGAAACTGTTCTGGCCCCAAGTTTGTTTGAAAATTATCCATTTCAATGTAGAGACGCAGGATCACACAGCAAACGCAGAAAGAAACGTCTGTACTTTTCTAGCTCTTCTCTGCGAACCTCTGCATCTCCGCGCCTCAGCGTCAAAGATCAGAAAAGACTGGAACGTTCATGCCCTACGCAAAGCGCAATGTCTTGATCTGTTTAGCCGTCAGTGTGACCACTGCTTCGCCCCGTGACAGACTGTGTATTTCGCCAGTCGGCTGGCTCTCGAAGTCGACCTCCTGCATTGTCGTCACCTGCACACTGCCGGGAAAGCGCACGACTGCGCGACCGTCCGTCGTGGTCGGGTTGAAGAGACGCACTTCCAGCCCGCCGTCGAGCCACCGCGTGCTGGTGACCACCGCCGGCCCATCCACTTCCAGGAAGCCCGCGGTGGGCGGCAGCGCCGTGGGCTGACGATGGAGCGGCAGATCCGCGGGGCGCAGTTGCACGGCGCGCAGACCTGCCGCGAGCTGCTGACCCAGCCGCGTCAGCCGAACAGGATCGGGTGCGCCTGTCAGCGGGGCAAGCCAGTAGCGGAAGCTCAATTTGCCCAGCAACTGGCCTTCCGGCTCGCCGTCGGTGAAGACCGTGCGCTGCGTGCTGCGGTAAAGCGTCAGCGCCAGGGTGCGGTCCGCGCCATCCTGGATCGCGCTTTCCAGCAAGCCCGCGCTGATCACGGCCAGCCCGCGCTGGGCGTCGAAGATCGCGGTCCAGCTCTGTTGCGGGCGGGTTTCCACCTCCAACTCGCGATAGAGATGGTTGTCCGCACGCAGCGGGATCGGACGTTCGACCACGTCGAAAGGCGTGTCGGCAAGATATGTTTCCGCCTGAGCGCCGGTCGGGAACAATACTTGCAGCCGGTGGTCGGCAGCGACGTTGTGCACCGTGCTCTCCACTTCCACGCGGTCTCAGCCGGGGCGCAGCGAGATCAAGCTGTCGATCACGAGCTCGACCAGCTCGTCGGCGCGGCTCATGCGGTCATCGAAATGGAACACAGCGGGCACGGCCAGCGTCGTGCGCACGCGGAAGGTTGCCACGTGCGGGCCATGGCGCACCAACGCGACCGCGGCGCTGCTGGCGGTGGAAACGAAGACCTGGTCGTTGACGGCGACGCCGTGATACCAGCCGTCGCCGATGTCGGCGCAATCGGCGTAGGTCAGCAACCGGTGATAGACCGCGCCGGTGCGTTTGTCTTGCAGCGTCAGCGTGCCGTTCGCCTCGATGGTCACGCGCAGCAATTCATTCTCCATCGCATTCTCGGTGATGACCAATGCCGGCGTCAGCGGATGGCGTGTGGCGCGGCCGGAGCGCTCCGCGCGCACGGTCAGCGTCGTATATCCCGTCGCCGGCAAGTGGATCGGCAGGCTGACGGTGATGTCGTGCGTGCGATAGGCTTCGGGGAACTTGATGGTATGAATGCGCACCTTGCGCCGGTTGGTGAACTGGTTGAGCCGCTGATACGCCACCTCATGTCCCTGTGCGTCGTAGATGCGGAAGGCCGGCTTCGGCTCGAAACCGAAAAATTCGTTGAAGTGCGGCCAGTGCGTGGGGATTTGCAGCGTCAGTTCGACCGTCTCTTGCAGCGCGTGGGTGAGCGGGTTGAAGACCACTACGCGCAACTCATCGTCCGTCAGGTCGCCCTCGACGCTGGCGGCGAGCTGCTGGGTGGCCTCGCGCGTCAGACGATCCGCAATCTGTTTGGTCTGGCTGAAGCGGAACTTCATATCTTCATGCACGACGTCGATGCTACAGCCGCAAATGGAGTCGTGGGGGTGATTTTGCAGCAGCCATTTCCAGGCAACATCGAGAAAGCCTTGCGGCGCGGCAACGTCCAACGCCAAATGCGCCCACGCGCTGAACGGCTCTGCCCATTGGCAGAGCAGCGTCTGGCATTCTGCGTTGGCCTGTTTGATCCAGACGCGACTCGACAGCACACCGGGGATCACCCACTGCTGGTCATCGTAGTCGCGGCCCGGTTCGCGCAACTCGCCTGTGACGACCGCGCCGATGCGTGTAGCCTGCGGCAAGACTTCGGCGAGATAGGCGTCGAGGCTGGTGTGAACAAGTTCGAAATCATCGCCATTCTGGTCCGCGTACGCCAGCATGGCGGTGTAAACCGCCTCGTCCCATTCCTCGTGGTCGCCGCCGTCGAAGAGCAGGATCGGATCGACTTCCGTGTGCTCGGCCTCATCATGCAGATATGCGTCCAGGTCGGCCTGTACTTGAGCGGCGTCTGGCTGCACGCCATGTTCGAGCGCGTGGCGCACCTTGAAGGTGTAATCACAGTAGCCGCCGCTGGGGAAGCGGTAGGCGGCGATTTCCGTGCCGTCGGCGCCGCGCCAGCGCACGTGGCGCGTCTGGAGATGGTTCAACCCGCGCCAGATGAGCGCGCCGTGAATGCCAAAACCGGCGAAGATCTGGGGCATCTGGCTATTGTGGCCGAAGAGATCACACACGAAACCGGCGTTGGATGGTGCGACGCCAAAGCTGCGGGCGATCTGACGGCCCAGGCGCAGGTTGCGGATCAGCGCCTCGCCGGAGACGAGAAACTCGTCGGGGAGCACGTACCAGGGGCCGATGACGAGCTTGCCGGCCTGCGCCAGCCGCGCGAGTTGGTCGCGGCGTTCGGGCCGGATCTCCAGGTAATCTTCCAGGATGATGGCCTGGCCGTCGGTCTGGAATGGCCCGCGCAGCCGCCCGTCCTCCTGCGCCGCCAGCACGCGGTCGAGCAGGTTCACCAGTTGATAGCGGTAGTTCTGGAACGATTGATACCATTCGCGATCCCAGTGCGTGCTGAGCACATAGTGGGCGCGCAGGCGGGTGGATGTCGTCATGGTGCGATGATTCTCCTACTGTGTGAGGCGAGGGGCGAGTTGCGGAGGGCGAGCCACACGACCGCTCAAGGTGTGGAATAGATCAAGCAAGCGGGCGATCATGGCAGGAGCGCTCCTTCGGTCAGCGCCGCGCCCAGATCTGCGCCGTCGAGCAGCGCGCCGGTCAAGTCGGCGCCGCGCAGGTCAGTCTGCGTCAGGTTGGCGCCGCGCAGGTCGGCATCAACCAACACCGCGCCGGACAGATCCGCATTGCGCAGGTCAGCATCGGCCAGGGTGGCGCCGGTAAAATCCACGCCGGCCAGGTCGACCCAGGTCAGAAACGCGCCGCTGAGGTCGCGCCCTGCCGCGCCGCGATTGGCGAGATCAAAGGCCAGCCGCTGATAGTCTGCCATGCGCGTCGTTTCATCCACCTGTGCGCCGCGCAGATCGACCCGTCGCAGGTCAGTCTGCGTCAGGTTGGCGCCGCGCAGGTCCGCGTCGGCCAGCGAGCCGGCTTGCACGCTGGCGTTGGTCAGGTCGGCGCCGCGCAGGTCGGCGCGGTCGAGCGTGGCGTAGCGCAGGTCGGCTTCACGCAGATTCGCTTGCGCCAGCCGCGCCTCGGTCAGGTTTGCGGCGCGCAGATAGGCGCTGGCCAGGAACGCGGCGCTGAGATCGACGCCGGTGAGGGAGCGTTCGGCTTCGACGTTGTTGGCAATCTCCCAGACCAGCCGCCATTTGGAGTCGATCTGGGTGCTCGCGTCGAGCGCGCCTGCTGGAGCTTTGTCTGCTCCAGCCGTGCGCCGGTGAGATCCGCGCCTGCCAGGAGTGCGCCGCGCAAGTCGGCGGCGGTCAGATCGGCTTCTCGCAGATCGGCGGCGGAGAGGTTGGCGTCGCGCAGGTCGGCGCCGGCCAGGGCGCGGCCACGCTCCGGCAGGTTGACGATCTCCCAGACCTGACGCCAGCGCGGGTCGAACAGGGTGTCGGCGTCTACGATAGCGCCGCGCAACGCGGCGCGGTCCAGCGTCGATGCGCCCAGATCCGCGCCCCGCAAGTCTGCGCCGGCGAAGTCGACTTCCTGCAAGCGTGCGCCGCTCAGGTCCGCCCCGCGCAGGTCGGCATTGTTCAAGGTGGCGCCATTCAATGCGGCCGCGGTCAAGTTGGCGTCCTGCAGATCAGCTTCCGTCAAGTTGGCGCCGGCGAGATTGGCAAAGGTAAAATCCGCCTTGGCGAGGTGGGTCTGCGTGAGGTTCACGCGCGAAAGGTTGGCGCCGCGCAGATCTGCGCCCTGGAAATCTTCGCGGATCATCGTCCGGGTCGTCAGGTCGGCATCACGGCAGGCGGGCGGGCACGCGCCCCAGCGGTCGCGCACAAAGAAGGCGAAGACAAAATAGAGGAGCATGACCGTCAGGGGCAGGCCGATCACGAGGGCTAGATAAATGCGTTCGGCGCGCACGCGCGGTGAGAAATCGTCAGAGTTAGCCATTAACGGTTAGATGTCTATCCAGAAATTTCTGCAAAGCGCCTCTTGCACAGAGACAACCATGAGACGCCGCAACCAATTGCCGGATGAAGACCAGTGGTTCGCCAAGCATGAGATTTTGGTATAACTTCACCCAAAGTTTGACGATGGATTAGACTTTCGGCTCCTTCTCATAAAGATCGCCGATCTGATTGTCGGTGCGAAGCTGAGCGTGGGCGGGCGTCGGCGTAATGTCATCGGGCGAGGGGCTGACAACATGCTGCTTATCATAGAGATAACAAGCTGCAACATGGTGCGTTGGCCCAACCGCGTAGAGAGGGGGCAGCTTTGTCAGACACACATCCATGCGGTGCATGCAGCGTCCGTAGAAGCGACAGCCGCTCTTGACATCGACGCGCGCCTGTTCGTCGTCCAGCGTCAGCACATCTTCGCCGCCCCACTTCACCTCTGGATCTGGCACCGGGATCGAATCGATCAGCAACTGCACGTAGGGATGTTTGGGGTTTTCGATAACCTCGATCGTGCCGCCGGCCTCGGCGATTGCGCCCTGATAGAGCATGTAGATTTGGTTGCCGATCTGATAGGCGGTGGAGAGATCGTGTGTGATGTACAGAAATGAAATGTTATGTTCGTCGCGCAGACGCAGCATGATGTCGAGGATCATGGCGCGCAGCGACGCGTCGACCATGGAGACCGGTTCGTCGGCCACGATCAGGCGCGGCTTGAGCATGTAGGCGCGGGCGACCATCATGCGCTGGCGTTGGCCGCCGCTGAGTTGGTGCGGGTACTTTTCCAGCACCTCCTCGCCGCGCATACCGACTACGTTGAGGGCGTCCTCGATGAGCGCGCGGCCTTCTGCCTTGTTGCTCGCCAGCTTGAAATTTTTGAGCACCATGTCAAAGATGTGTTTGACCCGATAGAAGGGATTGTACACCGCATAGGGATCTTGAAAGACCGCCTGCACCTCGCGCCGATAGTCCATGAGTTGCTGTTTGTTCATGGCGCCGACGTCGATGCCCTTGTAGATGATCTGGCCGCTGGTGATCTTGGTGAACCCCAACACGAGATTGGCCAGCGTCGTCTTGCCGCTGCCGCTCTCGCCGGCGATGGTGGTAATCGTCGCCGGGTGATCGTCGATAGTCAGGTCGAAGTCTTGCAGCGCGACCGTGACGTGCTTGGCGCGGAAAAAACCGCCGCCATAAATTTTAGTTGCATTCTTGATTTCGAGTAATGGAGCCATCGTTTTGACTATCCTGACTTAAGAAATAGCTTTGACGCAGAGTCGCAGAGAGGCAAAGGTTCGCAGAGAGAAGAGATTTTCATTGCCTCATGGCGTTGCGCAGGACATGAGCGGCGAAATCACACTTTGCCGCGCCGGCTTTTAATCGTACAGATGACACGCCACGTAATGATCCGGCTTGATCTCTTCGAGCGGCGGTTTTACAGAGCGGCATATATCCATCACCTTCGGGCAACGCGCCTGGAAGATGCAGCCCGGTGGTGGATTGCGCAGATCGTGGGTGATGCCCTCGGTCAGCTTGAGCGGCTTGCGCTCCTTGATCGATGGGATCGATTCGATCAGCAGTTGGGTGTAGGGATGCAGCGGCTCTTTGAAAATCGTACCCACCGGCGAGACTTCCACCATGTGGCCGGCGTACATCACGGCGAGACGATCCACCAGTTGCGCCTGAAGACCCATGTCGTGGCCGATGAGGATCATGGAGACGCCGAGGCGTTTTTTCACATCGAGCAGGGTCTGTCCCACCACGCGCTGCACCACAACATCCAGCGCGCTGGTTGGCTCATCGGCGATGATCAGGGATGGGTTCAGCACGATGGCCATGGCGATGCAGACGCGCTGCTTCATGCCGCCGCTCAGTTCATGCGGATACATGTCGTAGATGCGCGAGGGAAGACCGACCAGCGTGAACAGATTGAGAATACGCTCCCTAATCTTCTTGCTGTTCTGTTTGCCTTCATGGGTTTCGATGGCCTCGCGAATCTGGCCGCTGATGCGCATGATGGGGTTGAGTGAATTCATCGCACCCTGCGGGATCAGCGCCAGCGAGTTCCAGCGAATGTTGCGCAATTCGCGCTCATTCATCGGCGCCAGGTCCACGTCATCCAGCAAGATCTGGCCGCCTACGATGCCGCCGGGTGGCTGCACCATGCGCAGGATCGCCATGGCCGTCGTGGTTTTACCGCAACCCGACTCACCCACCAGCCCCAAGATCTCGCCTTCATAGACCTTGAAGCTCACGTCGTCCACCGCACGCACGTCGCCTGTGGGCGTGGAGTAATAGACCTTGAGATTGCGCACGTCGAGCACGGCTTCACGCTTGCCGTGCTGCGTCTTGCCGTCCTGCTGAGTGGGCGTGAGATATTCTACTTGTGCTGTCATGCGGCTGCCGCCTTCTTGCGCCCGCGTAGGCGAGGATTAGCAATTTCGTCGAGCCCTGTCGTCATCAGGAACAAGCCGGAAAAGACCACGACCAGCGCCACAATCGGGATGCCCCACCACCACCACATGCCGCGCAGGATGGCGGCGGCGCTGATCGCGTAATAAATGGTCATGCCGAGGGTGGGAATACGCGTCGGGCCAAGGCCCAGCACTTCCAGGCTGGTGGCGGCCAGGATCGCGGCGGAGACGTTGCCGGTGTAGCTGGCCGCGATATAGGGCAGCATATTGGGCATCATCTCACCGAACATGATCGAGAATGAGCTAGCGCCGGAGATACGCGCATGTTGACGTAGCCGCGCTCGCGCATACTCAACACCTGCGCGCGCACATAGCGCGTGGGCGCGGGCCACAGAAAGGCCGCCAACAACAGCGCCATATTTTCGATTTGCAGCACCTTGACATACGAGCCGATGACAATCAGCACGGCCAAGACGGGAATCACAATGATCGCGTCGGAGAGGGTGCGGATCACAGCGTCCACCCACCCGCCCATGTACCCGGCGGTAAAGCCGAGGAGGACGCCGATGAGCATCCCGATGGTCGCGGCAATCAGACCGACGCGCAGCGAGCGCGGCGCGCCAACGAGCAGCACGGACAACATATCGCGCCACTGCTTTCCGTGCCCAGTGGATGCTCCCAGCTTGGCGCGCCAAAGCGGGCATAGGCGGCCGCGCCGACCAACTGGCGCGTGCCCGTTTGCGTCGCCGCCTGCGTCGTTGGCTTTGCGAGTGGATTGCTGCCCGTCATCGAACCGCCACCTGAAGTGGACGCAGCCGCCGTTGGTTTTGCCAATGGGTTGCCGCCCGTCATCGATCCACCGCCAGCAGCCGCCGTTGGCTTTGCCAATGGGTTGCCACCGGTCATCGAAGTCCCGCCAGATGCTTGTGCAGGCGTCGCCGCGGGTTGCGCATCGGCGGCAGGCGTAGCAGTTGCTGCGGACGAAACCGACTTAGTTTGCGTCACTACTTTCAAGCCTGTCTGATCCAAACCAGGCGCCCACGGTGGTGGCAGGTTCAAAGGTGAAGAGGCGGGATAGGAAAGCGCCTCTGGCCAGAACAGGCGTCCGACAGGGCCCATCAACATGATGAATAACACCATGCTCAACCCAACTAAAAACTTGGCGTTCAACCACGGCGAGTCCCACCGGTTGATGCCTATTTTTTTACGGGGTTGCACCTGTGGCTCGCCAGTAGTGACGCTTTGCGCTGATGATGTCATGGGTTACCCTCGCTCAAACGTAATCCGCGGGTCAATCAGCGGATAAATCAAATCCAGGATCAGCACCAGCGTGGCAGTCGTAAAGACCAACATGAAGACAATGCCCTGGATCAACGTGTAGTCGGACGTCACGATCCCTTGATATAACAAATACCCGATGCCGGGGTAGGCGAAAATATATTCGACCAACACCGCGCCGCCCACAATGCCGCCGAGGCTCAAAGTCAAAGCTGTCACCTGCGGCAGAATCGAGTTGCGCACTCCATAAAGCCAGAAAATGCGGCTCGGGGTCAAGCCTTTCGCCTGCGCCAGGATCATATAATCCTCGCCCGCGGTCGTGATCATCATGCCGCGCATGCCCAAGGCCCAGAAACCCATGGAGGCAATCACGATCGCGGTGGCCGGCAAAATGGCGTGGTTGGCAACGCTGGCAATGTAGGGCCAATTGAAACCCTGGGTCAGCCCGCGCCCCACCGAACCAGACGCCGGCAACCATCTAAGTCCAAACGCAAATACATAAATGAGAAGAATGCCCAACATAAAAAATGGGATTGAAGTAAAGGTTAGGCTCACCGGCAGCAGATTTTGGATCCACCCCGGCGTGCGCTCCCAGGCCATCAGTGCCCCGATCGTGTTGCCGATCAAGAACGAGATAAGCACAGCCACCAACAAAAGTCCCACGGTCCAGGGCAACGCCTGAATGACCATATCTTCCACACGGCTGGGGAAGTTCGCCAGCGAGTAGCCGAGGTCAAAGCGCAGCGAATTACCCACGTAACGGAAGTATTGAACCGGCAGCGGCTCATCCAGACCGAAGCGCGCGCGCCAGGCATTGATAATCTCCGCAGAGTTCTCCACATAGCCGGATTGGCCGTCATGCGGCTGATCACGCCTGCCACCGGGTCGCCGGGCGCCAGGCGCGGAATCAAGAAGATGATCGTGGTGCCCAGCCAGACGGTCAGGAACCACATGCCAACGCTTGAGAACATAATTCCAGGTTATTCCACCCATAGGTTGTCCTATTGTAATTTGTTTTTTAGTAAGTCTTTATCCAGAGATTTGGTTGTGGCGTCTTGCGAGGCGCGCGTCATGAAAGTCGCTTCACAAAGATTTCTAAATAGACGCTCAGTCATGGCAGATACAGGCGGAGCTTGAAAGCCTCGCCTGCATCTGCCTGAAGGAAATAAATAGGGCGATAATAATTATCGCCCTATTTACCAAGCTCCTGATTTACTGAGCGCCGGTCGCGGTCAGATTCTGGAGGATGACATGGAACTGCTGCCACCAGGTCGGCGGGTGGATGTACTGGTTGTCGTAGGTCGGCCAGTTGGTCCAGTAGGTGGTGTCGAACGGAATGATCTTCTTGGCCTGGGTGACCGGAATCACCGGCAACTCTTCCATGTAGATGGTCATGGCCTGGTTGAAGAGTTCCTGGATCTTGGGGTCGCCGAGCGGCAGGCTGCCGATTTCGTCGGTCAGTTTACCGAACTCTTCGGCCTTCGGACCGCTCCAGCGCCACCTGTTGTAGCTGGCGCGCTCGCCAACCGGCACCAGCCACTTGGCATTGAACTGCTCCATCGAGGCCCATGGCTCGTTGACCGAACCGCAGGTCTGCCAGCCTTCGCGTGCCTCGAAGGTGCCGTTGCTGAAGTTCTCATCCCAAGTGCTGCCGGCTTCGTTGCGCGTCGTGGCATTGATGCCCGCAGCCTGGAAGTCCTCGACAATCACCTGCGCAATGCGCTGCTGCTCGATGTAGGCTTCGTGCGTGGTGATATCCAGCGTCAGCTCTTTGCCGTCCTTCTCGTAGTAGCCATTGGCATTCTTGGTGTAGCCCTTGGACTCGATGATTTCAGCAGCCTTGGCCGGGTCGACCGTCCACAGCTTGTCGAGATCCCAGGCGCCGGCTTCGATCGCGCCGTCGACCAGGGCATCCAGCGGCGGGTAAGCCGGGAAGAAGTGGCGGCTCTTGAGCGTGGTGTTCTCGTAAGCGACCTCGACGACCTTATCGCGATCGATCAAGTAGTTGATTGCCCACCGCATCTCAGGGTCGTCCCACGGTGCGGCCGAGGTATTGAACTCAAAAGTGCGCGATCAGGGATCGGGCACCCAGGCAAAGGGCGGGTCGGCAAACCAGGTGATGACATTCGGGTTCTGCGCTTGCAGCGCCTGCAGCGCACCCAACGTGATGTCCATCAGGCTATCGAGTTCGCCATTGGCCATGAGCGCGGCGCGGGTTTCCGGCGGGCCGGCCCACGTCCAGATGATCGTCTCAGGTTCAGGCAGCTTGAAGCCAGCGTCGACGCCCCACCAGTTGTCGTCGCGCGTCCAGGTGACTTCGGTCGGGCTGGTGCTGGCCAGTTTATAGGGGCCGGTGCACATGGGCAGGCCGGCGGCCAGGTCGAAGTTCTTGAAAGTCAGCGGATCCTGACCTTCCCAGATATGCTTGGGCAGCATCTCGGGGCTGCCCCAGATCTTGACGGCAAAGTAGTCAAGTTGGAAGCGAGGATTCGGCTCGTTCAACATAAACTTGACCGTCAGATCGTCGACCATTTCCACGCTCTTGACCCACTGCTTCATGGCGGCAGAATCGCCGAGTTCAGGAGCATTGTCGATCAAGGTCTGGATCGTGAAGACCACATCGTCGGCAGTGAACGGCACGCCATCCTGCCATTTTACACCGTCGCGCAGCGTAAGCGTCCACTCGTCCAGCGTGTCATTGGAGGTGAAGCTTTCAGCCAGCCACGGGATGAACTCGCCGGTCTGGTAGTTGAGGATGAAGAGCGGCTCGAGACAGACCTGGTGGAAGCCCTGGTCGCGGCGGTTGCCGGGCACGTAGGGGTTCCAGACGCCTTCGGGGTCCTGGAGACGGCCACCGTCGATGTCCATGATCAGGGTCTTGGAGCGATCGGAGCCTTCAGCGGCCGGCGCGGCTTCTTCAGCCGGGGCCTCGGTGGGCGTCGCTTCTTCCGTCGCTGCAGCCTCGGCCGGCGCGGCTTCGGCTGGCGCTTCTGTCGGCGCAACTTCGGCTACGGTCGCTTCGGCTGGCGCCGCTTGTTCGACCGGGGCCGCGGGCGCGGGCGTTGCTTCGCCGCCGCCGCAAGCAGCCACGATCATCACAGCGATGACCAGCAGACTCAGGATCGTAATGATCCGTATTCCTTTTGCATACGAAATAACCTCCTAGATTAGAAAAACTGGGTAACGGTTAATGGGAACGCATAATCGTCCGCTGCGCGATCTGTTTTGCTCGCTCCACCTCCTCCACCCTGCGGGTCAGGGCATCCAACCGCAAAGAAATGTTCGAATTTGGTTGATGGTGAAAAAGTGATGCAACATGAATACAGACCGGTATAAGCCGTGGTGTAGCGCTCTCCTGGTTGTGTGTTGCGTTGCCAACTATAACGCACAAATTTTGATTACGCAAACACGATCTTTCCAAGATTGTCCCGGAATTTTGGTGCGCATGTTCCTGGCCTGGGCATCGGGTTTCCAGGTCTTATACCGTCTCGACCGACAACGCAAATGGCGCGGGCGGACGACGCAGAAGGCAGCGCCACCCTTCTTGCAGGAGACCTTTGAGCATGGCGAACATCGTCAACTGGCGCACGACCAACCCGTTGCGACCGTCGGTCGCAGCCGAAGCCAACCATGCCGCCTTGCGTGCGGGTATCTCCGGTGGATTGCCCCACAGCCGCACCACGGTCGCCAACGGCATGACGGCTTCTTCATAGCCAGCCACAGCTTCCACTGAGCTCAGCATATCGGTCATCACCAGTCCCGGGTTGTAGCCGATGATTTCAACGCCGGCGCCTTTGTACTCTTTGGCAAGGGTTTCAGTGAAGGAGCGCACCCAGCTTTTGCTGGAGCCGTATGCATTCTGGAATGGACGCACCTTTGTATCGCCCGCGCCGTAGATGTTGATGAGTTTGCCGTGACCTTGTGTTACAAATTGTTGGAGCGCCACCAGCGATCCGTGGTAAACACCGATAATATTAGTCTGCACCACGCGCAGAAAGCGTTCGGGCGGTACATCTAGCGTCGGTCCATAGGGCGCAGAGAGACCAGCATTGTTGAACCAGACGTCGAGCGTGCCAAATGTTTGTAGGGCAAAATTCTTGACAGCCTGCACCTGAGCCGCATTGGCCACATCACAAGGGATGCCCGCGGCCTGCCCTCCGCGGGCGCGGAGGCTGCTGACCGCTGCATCCACCGCCGTGGACGTGCGCGAAGTGACGATCACAGCCGCGCCCCCAGCCACACACGCCTGCGCGATCGCCAGCCCCAACCCACGCGTGCCGCCGGTCACAACGATGACTTTGTTGGCAAGCTTGCTTTTCATCGATCGAGTTCCTTTCTGTTCGTTTTGTACGAGATGCTTCGCGTCGTAGGGAGGAGATAAAAAAGCAGTCGGAAATAAAAGATAGGTATGGCGCCTCGCTGCCTGTCCAGGATTGTCCCATGACAGAGCGGCGACGCCGCCATACCTATCTTATTCAGCATTCAAACAAGCTTGCGGAAAGCAGGCGCCTCCGCAACTCGCCCTTCACTTCCGGCTTCAGTCAGCCAGACCCAGGTCGTCGCCAGCCACGCGGGCGCTGGCCGGCTTGGGCTGGTGATATTCGACGACGGTGACCAGGCGGTCGACCAGGTCGCGCGTATCCACGATGTTGAGCTTGTTGTAGAAAAAGGTGAATTTATCTTCCAACGCCTGGTAGAGCACTTTCTTCTCATCCTCGGTCAGCGCCCACATTTCAGGCTTGAACGGCCCCATGGCTTTCTTGCGCGACTTGTAGTAGAACTGCGCATCGGTCATGGAAGGTTTGCGCTCGTCCGCCGCGGCTACGTCGAGGAACCTGTGCAGCTTCTCGGTCAGCTTGGCCGGGAAGTCCGCATGGTCGAGGAAGAGGTTCATGAAACCGGTCGCCAGGTGAATCTCCAGGGTCTGCACTTCCGGGAATTTATTGAAGAAGTCTTCGGGCAGCGTGCTGGCGCCGTGCTGGACGGCGCCGCCGGCGCCGTGTTCACGCGCGCGCTGGCCGAGCACCTGCAGCGTATCGAAGTCGACCGCTACCTTGGCAATGCTCCCGTCCGGCAGCACAATGCCGCCGTGACTGGTGCCGGTCTGCACGCTGATCTTGCTCAGACCCGCGTAGTCGCCCAGTGTCTTCAGCGCCTTTTCGTACCCCAGCATGTAAGCGTCGAGTTCTTCCGGCGTGGAGTTCTTTTCGCCAACTTCGCCGATTTCACCGCCCAGGCTGATCGTCACGCCTTCCGGCTCCAGATCGCGGATGTATTGGGTGATCTCGGCTGAGCGCGAGTAGTTGTGGAACTGTTGCTCGGCCAGGGTCGGCGGGTCAAGCGTCACCAGCGTGCTGGTGTCGATGTCAATGTTCCAGAAGCCGGCCGGGATGGCTTCCTTGATCAGATCCTTGACTTCCTTGATAGCGCCTTCAGGGTCGGTCTTATACTTGGCGGCCTTGACCTGGAAGTGGTCGCCCTGGATAAAGAGCGGGTGGAAGTAGCCTTCCTTGATCGCCGCCGCGATGATCATGGCGCTGTATTCGGCCGGCGGCAGCTCGCAGTAGCTCATCTCGCTGCGCGCGATCTCGAAGATCAGGGCGCCGGCGTTGGTCTTCTGGGCCGCGCGCAGGGCCGCGCGCGCGGTGTCGTAGGCGGTAAAGCGGATGTTCATCGCCGGCACGGTGCGGTCTTGCCATTCGCCGCGGCCACAGGCAATGTAAAATTCGTGAATGCTGGCCGGGCGTGCGCCCAATGCCTGGCCGATCTCCCAGATCATCCAGCGCGCATAAGCCTTGACCGCGTCCGTGCCAAAGGTGGCGGAACGCGCCAGGAGATCGATGCCCTGCGCCTGCAAGCTGGCCAGGTCAACGACTTCCACCTTGTCGCCCTTGACGACAACAGCATCCTTTAGACTTTGCCTGAGTTCATAAGTTGATTCGTAAATCATTTTTCATGCCTTTCATACAGAAATTATAGACAAGACGCAGTGTACAGCGTGAGTAAATTGCCCGCCGCGATTTTGAAAACGCGGCAGACAACCGGCGCGCGCTGCACACCACGCAAAGCGGTTTAATAAAGGAACATGGGCTTGCCAAGTACGTGACGCACCTTGGGCCGATATTCTTTCACGTCGTAGAGTTCGCTCACATCGACGCGCTTGAGACCACTGGTGACTGTGCTCATGGGAATGTGAGTGTAGGTGCCGTCGCGCAGCGCCACCATGCGCCCGCTGACGCCGCTGGCGATCAGCGACACAGCCAGGTTGGCATAATTCACACCGACCATCAAATCCAACGCGTCGGGCGCGCCGGAGCGCATGAGATAGGAAACTTGCTGGTAGATGATATCCTCACCGGTCAGCTTCTTGAGCGCCTCGCCGGTAAGCTGGCCAATGCCGCCCAGTTTCTTGTGGCCGTATGCGTCGGCCTCACCATACTCGACGACCTGTCCGCCGAGGAAGTGCGCGCCTTCGCTGATGGTGACCATGGCGTAGTTGCTGGGGTTGCCCTGCTTGTCCTTCATGACCAGGCTTGCCAGCTTCTCAACGTCGAAGGGCACCTCGGAGATCAGCGCACGGTCAACGCTCGCCAGATAGGAGCTGATGAGGCTGGTCTCGCCGCTGTTGCGGCCAAAAAGCTCGACGACGGCAATGCGCTCGTGCGAGCCGGTGCTGGTGCGCAGTTGGTGGATAAACTGCACGCTGCGGGTGACCGCCGTGCCGAAGCCGATGCAGTAGTCGGTGCCGTAGACATCGTTGTCCATCGTTTTGGGAATCGCCACGACCGGAAAGCCTTCGCTGTGCAGACGTTCGCCAAAGCTCAGGGTGTCGTCGCCGCCGATCGGGATCAGCCGGTCGATGCCGAGAAATTCCAGATTGCGCAGCACATGCGGCGTGAAGTCCAGCGTGCCCTTCTCGTTGGGTTTCTGTCCTTCCGGGTCGTGCAGGAAGTCGGGCACATCGCGGGGCTTGACCTTGGCCGGGTTGGTGCGGCTCGTGTGCAGGAAGGTGCCACCGGTGCGATCGATGGTGCGCACCCGGTTTTTATCCAGCTTGGTGTAACACTCCTCATACGTTTCCGGATTGGCCGGGTTAAGATTCAGCAGGCCACCCCAGCCACGACGAACGCCGACGACCTCGTGGCCTTCGTCGATGGCGCGATCCACGACTGCCTTGATGCACGGATTCAACCCCGGCACATCGCCGCCGCCCGTCAGAACACCAATTTTCATGATTTACTCCTTTGAATTGAAGAAAAAATCGTTTTGATATAGATAACGCAGATCGACAAAACAGTTGCGTGGGATCATGGGTCGCCGCTGACTTTCCGAGCTGGCCTGCGTCGCATCTTTGCAACTTTCACGTCCGAAAAAACAGCAAAGCGTGAACCAACGGCAATTGTATCTGTGTTTAGATCAGCCAAGCATTATATCACCGACATCAGCAGATAGCTATCTGTGCCAGGGACAATTTGGCTCTTTTGGATCGCCTGTGGCGACGGGTTGAAGGCAGGCCGCAAACCGCCTGGTTGAAAGGAATGCTGACAACCCGTCGCCGGCGCTTTGCTCCCCCAGTCACCACGTTTCCTCACCATTCTCATGATAGTATTGCGGGCCTGGCTGCGCCAGCATTTGCGCGGTTGGGCGCAGATCCATCCACCACTGCTCTTTTGCGCGTTCATATTTGACATCATAGCGACGCACGATTTCCTCGAGCGGCGTGACGTGATACGCGCTGCCCTGGATGCCGATGCATGCCACACTATCTCTCATGGCCAGCGCTTCTTCTTCCAAGAAGTTGATGCAGCGATAAGCATAGCGCGTCGCCAGAATGCGGTCGAACGGCGAAGGATCGCCGCCCTGCTGCAGATGGCCGAGCACTGACGTGCGCACCTCGTACAGATCGCCGCCTTCCGCCTCGAATAAGTTGGACATAAATTGCGTCGTATAGAGCGGGTGGGCGCGTTCGTTCCGGATCATGACGCCCAAACGTTTGCCATGCTCGAAGCCCGTGTTCAGCAGTTTTACGTCATGATAAAGATCCTTGAGCGTGACGCCTTCCTCATGGAGATAGGCGCGTTCGGCGCCTGTCGCCAGCATACTCATCAAAGCCAGATAGCCGCAGTACTTTCCCATGACTTCTACGACAAAACAGCGCCGCGAAGCCACGGCCGACTGCTTGATCTTGTTGACGGCGTCTACAATATTGTTCAAGGCGGTGTCGGCGCCGACGCTCAATTCGCTGCCCGGCAAGTTGTTGTTGATCGTCGCCGGCAGGCAGATAATGGGAATTTGAAAGGCTGGGAAATTTTCGCGCTCGTGCAGTAGATGCAGTGCTGACTGGTAGCCGGCCCAGCCGCCGATGATGAGCAGCCCGTCGATCTGGCGTTCTTCGATAGTGCGCGCGATCGCATAGAAGTCCTTGCCGCTCGGCACATGGCGGTTGGTGCCAAGTTCCGAACCGCCCATCGATGCCCAATGGTCGACATCCATCCACTTGAAGGGTCGCATGTCATCGTTGATCAAGCCGAGGAAACTGTTGCTGACGCCCAGTAGATGATGCCCGCGATCCAGCCCCAAGCGCACCGCGGCGCGCACCGCGGTGTTCATGCCGGGCGAAGGGGCGCTCGCCGTCATCACGGCCAGGGTGAGCCTGCGTTGCCCAGGCTTGGGGTCGTGAGGCAAGGCGCGCACCAATGTACGCAGAATGTGGAAGGATTCCTTGTAGCCACGCCCGCGCAGATCCATAGCTTCGGTGAAATTGCGCTCCTTGATGGCGGCGTTGATCGCGTGCGTCTTTTCCACGCACTCCATCAACGGCGAGCGCATCACGCGATTGCCTTTCATGCCGATCAACTGTGGCATCGAGTCGGCGGTGGCGTTGAGGAGCTCGTCGACCGCCGCCACCCCAACTAACGTGCTCATGTTGCGGTCATAGGCGCTGGGTGCGCCCCCGCGCTGCACATGGCCCAGGATAGTCGTGCGGACATCTTCATGCAGCCGGTCTTGCAATACCTGCCGCACATATTCAGCCGCGATGGGGTTGCCGTTGCGGTCGATGGCGCCCTCCGCCACGATCACGATGCTGTCGCGCCGCCCGGCCCCGCGCCCGGCCTTGAGCACCTCGCACATCTTGTCTTCCCAGTTGTCGACGTCGGGTGGGCTTTCAGGAATGAACGACCAGTCCGCGCCGGTCGCCAACGCGCTCATCAGCGCCAGATAGCCAGAATTCCGCCCCATCACCTCGACGACAAAGGCGCGCTGATGGCTGGCCGCCGTGCTGCTGATGCAATCGACGGCGTAAGTGATGCGATGCAACGCGCTATCGGCGCCGATCGTAATGTCGGTGCCCCACATGTCATTGTCGATCGAACCCACCAGACCGGCAATCGCCAGATAGGGATATTTATCAAATTCCGTGCGACTGATGCGACCGGTGTCCAGCAACTCTTGCAAGATGCTTGACCACTCGGAGCGCATGACGTCGGCGCCGGTCAAGCTGCCGTCGCCGCCGATGACGACAAGACCATCGATGCCGTTCTTGATCAGATTTGCCACCGCACGCACTCGCCCCTCACGCGTGCGGAACTCAGCGCTGCGCGCGGTGCCGATCGCCGTCCCCCCCATCTGCAAAATGCCGCCAACTGCATTCCAATTGATGGGGAGAATCGCATCGCCCCCTTTGACAAGCCCCTGGTAACCTTCATAGATCGCATAGACCTCAGCGCCACGATCAAGCCCAGCACGCACTACGGCGCGCAGCGCCGCATTCATCCCCTGGGCATCACCGCCGCTGGTCAGGACGCCAATGCGTTTCATTGAAACACCGATCCTTTTCTTATGGCTGGTAATCATTTTCTGATCATCTTTGCACTTTGCCGGGTGACAGTCACTTTGGCAAGGGCAAAGATAAAGATTTTCTCTAAAGTATACACTATGCGTGCGTTTACCAAAGTAGTGTCCATTTAACACTAAAATGGGGTCTTTTGACCTGTAGATTTTTTATGCTGTCCGGCGCACTGTACTCCGTCGTTGTTGCAACATGGTTAACTTGCCCATTGAAACCACCATTAGATATACATAAAAACAAATCCTTGACGCCAATGTCGATCTTCGTTACACTACGCTGAGCATTTCTTCCTGATGTAGAATCGGGCAACAGTTTCGGCATTCAACACACCATTCCCGGAACGCTGTACAGGGCGAGTCGCCTGTGAAGGACAAAGCGGCGACTGGCAACGACAAACAACAGCGGCAAACAGCAGAGTCGATGGAGAGGGCATTATGGCAAGAAGAAGAAGCGCAGTGCGGATCGGCGTCACAGGGTTGGGGCAACGTGAGGAATTGGCGCCCGGCGTCTTCATCAACACGCACTATCGCGGCTGCACCCCAGGCTTTATTTACACCGAGGAGGGCATCATCCTCGTCGA
The DNA here is from genome assembly GCA_016710365.1 of Candidatus Caldilinea saccharophila. Taxonomy (GTDB): domain Bacteria; phylum Chloroflexota; class Anaerolineae; order Caldilineales; family Caldilineaceae; genus Caldilinea; species Caldilinea saccharophila. Next base: position 24,630 of record JADJVW010000025.1, read on the forward strand.
CGCGCCGCTGATCCCGGCGCAAGCGGTTGATTGGCGCGCACAGATCGAAGAAGAATACGCTGATTCTCCCTTTCTCTATTTGATCAACACCGATCACCACCGGGGCCATGCGCTTGGCAACCAGTACTTCATGCCGGTCAAGGTGCTTGCGCACGAACGCGCGCACAAAGAGATGTCGGGATACACCGAAAATTTTAAGGAACGTGTGCGCAATAGCTTCAAGCGCGAACCCGAAATTCAGAATCAACTCACCAATATCATCATTATACCGCCCCATGTCACCTTTACGCAGCGGGCAACATTGCTGTATGGAGGGCGACGCGTCGAACTGATTTTTGTCGGTGGACATACGCCTGCGACCAGCGTGGTCTGGCTGCCGGAAGAAAAAATTTGCTTTGTCGGCGACATCGTCTGGGTGGATCAGCACCCGTACATGGCGCAAGGGAATACGCAGGAATGGCTGCGCTCACTCGAAATGATCCGGAATATCGGCGCCGACTATTTGGTGCCCGGTCATGGGCCAGTCGTCGGGCCAGAGGCAACCTACCGCGTCGGCGAGTACATCGAGTTTATGCGAGGCCGCGTGCGCGACTACTATCGCGCCGGCAAAAACAAAAATGAAACCAAAAGCGGGCTGGTCGGCGAAATGCTGGAATGGTTCCCCGTGCCGCCCGAACGCAAGGCCAAGATCGAAAGCCAGATCAAATCTGGACTGAACCGTGTTTTCCGTGAAATACAGCGCGAGGAAGAAGAAGCCGCCGGCAAAATTCCTTCGACGCTTGACGATGAAGAGGAGTATGACGACTAACCCGCATGGCGCACACTGTCGAATCGCGCATCAGCACACCCGCCGCCGAACTGCGCGATCTATTGGATCAGGCGGAGCGTCAGGTGCACGCGCTGGATCGCACCACTATTGCCGATTACCTCGTCCGGCTTGACCGCATTGACGCATTGTTTGCGCAGATCCAGACGGATCAAGCGGCGCGCGGCCCCGGAACTGACCAGGCGCTGCGTTCGGAGATGGGACGCTGGACCGATCTGCAAGAAAAGATCGAACGGCGCAACACACAGTTTGTCAAAGCCGCCAATACAGTCGGCGGTTATCCGGCCTTGCGCGCCCAACATCCTCCCGCGGCCGGCGCCTGGTGGCATCTGGATGCGCATGTTGCCATGCAGAGACGCAAGAAATTGCGACAATTGTTGCAGACTTTGGCTATTGTTGCAGTGTTGGCGCTGGTTGGCGCCTGGGCCTATCAGACATGGTTGGCGCCTGACCCAGAGACAATCGCATTTGTAAGTGCGCTCAACACCCTGGAACAGCATGTCGACGCCGGCGAGTTGGACGCGGCGCTGGCGGTCGCCGAAAGTGCACTCCAGACCCTGCCCACCAACACGGAGCTGCTCGTGTGGGCTGCCGTGCTTTCGGAGCGCCTCGGCGATGAGGCAGGCGCGGGGCAATACAACGCACGCGCGCAAGCGCAACTGGATGGCAACAACCTGCAATTTCACCTGATGGTAGGGATGGCTCGCTTCCGCGCCGGCGATCTGGATGGCGCTACAGATGCCGCCACCCTGGCGTCGGGCATCGATCCGGAGGAGCCACAGGTGTACTTCCTGCTGGGGAACATTGCGGAGACGCGCGGAGACCTGCCCGCGGCGCTGGATGCCTTCGATCGAGCGGCAACGTTGGCCGAAGCGGACAACGCGCAACTGGCGGTCGTCAGCAAGATGCGGTATGGGATGTTGCTGCAACAGTTCCAGATGCCCGGCGCCGAACAAAGCCCGCTGGACACTTCAGGCGACGCAACCGCAACACCGACGGCCACACCTTCTCCCTGATGTCGCGCTCGTCTCATTCGCCACGCCACGGTTGGCGCACGGCGGCCGTGTTGACCTGCTATACTCTGCTGGCGCTCATCCTGACCTGGCCGTTGATCACAGCATTCACTACCCACGTCCCCGGCGACGGCATCGACGATCCCTCCCTGGCGTGGAATCTATGGTGGCTACGCGAACGGCTGATCACGCAGGCCAGTGCAGACATCTTTCATGTCGGCTGGATGTTTCACCCGGTTCAAATCAACCTGGCGTTTTATACTTTGACGCCGATGAACGGTCTGTTGAGCATTCCGCTGCAACTGGGGACGTCGTTGGTCGTCGCCAACAACGTGGTGCTGCTCTCCTCATTCGTGCTTGGCGCGTTTGGCGCGTATCTGCTCGTGCTCGATCAGCGGTGGTGGGTTGACGGTTGCGGCGGGTCGAGTGGCGCTCAAACCCGGCAAATCCCCAATGCAGAGCGCACGTCGCTCTGGATCATGGCGGCGTTGGTGGGCGGGGTAATCTATGCGTTTGCCTCCGCAAAGCTCTTCTATGCAAGCCTCGGTCAATTCAATATCGCCAGCAGTCAGTGGATTCCGTTTTGTATGCTCTACCTGCTGCGCATGGTGCGACCCGCTGTAGAGGGCGCCGCGCGCCAGCATGATCGCGTGCGCTCCGCGGCGCTGGCCGCGCTTTTCTTCGGTTTTCAGCTCTGGGCGGAACTGACCTACGCCTCGTTCCTGGCGATCTTCGTTGCGCTGCTCTTTGTCTGGCATATCAGCATAACACGGCGGCGCACCTGGCGCGCCTGGGTGGATTTGCTGACGCCCTATCTGCTGTTTGGCGCGCTGGCAGGCATCGCGCTGCTGCCTTTCCTCTGGGTAATGGCGCCTGACCTGCGCACTGAGGGCGATTTTTTTGCCAGCGGCGGCGGTTTCGCCGATGTCTTCAGCGCCGATCTGATGGGTTATCTGTTCCCGACGCGCCTCCACCCGCTTTGGGGCGACTGGGCAGCGACGCTGCCTTTTCCCAACGACAAGGGACAACACATCTTCCTTGGCTACTCCGCCATGCTCCTGAGCGTGCTTGGTTTGTGGGGGCTAGGCCGCCGCAACCGGGCATTCGCCTGGCTTTGGGGGATGAGCCTGCTGCTCTTTTTTACGCTTACTTTGGGGCCAACGGTGCGTTGGGCCGGACAGGACACCGGCGTGCCTGGCCCCTTTGCCCTGTTCAGCCACCTGCCCTTTTTCAGTGGCAATCGCTATCCTAGCCGCTACAGCGTCATGCTCATGGCGACCGTGGCGGTGCTGAGCAGTTTTGGACTGACCTGGTTGATGGCATGGTTTGTGCGCGCCAGGAAAGCGGTGCGCGGCGCCAGATTTTGGGCTGCTTGTGTTGCGGCATTGTTCAGCGTCCTGTTTATCTTTGAGCACCTGGCAACGCCGCTGCCGCTGAGCGATTTCCGCGTGCCCGCCATCTACCAGCGACTGGCGCAGGAGCCGGGCGATTTTGCGATCCTGGAATTGCCGACTGGCTGGCGCAACGGAGCGCGTGTGCTCGGCAAAGCCGATCTGCTGATCATGATGCAGCAATGGTGGCAGACTGAGCATGGCAAGCGTCGGCTGGGCGGCAACACCAGCCGCAATCCTGAATATAAGTTTCAATACTTCACGCAGGCGCCGTTGTTGGGCGATCTCATTGCGTTGATGAACGCCGATCGCCCGCATATCGGCGCGGTCGTCGATGCAGAATTTGCAAACATGGTGGCGAAGAATCGTCCACGCGCCGGGCAGATCCTGCGACCTGGGGATTCGCACCATCTTGGTGCACGAAGAAAAGGCTACGCCCCAATTGCTAAGCTTTGTACACCCGGCCTTGCCCGTAGTCGAGGTCGATCGCTGGCAGGGTGAAGATGGCGCGGGTGAGCCAGCGACCATCGTGCGTTATGCCGTGACGTGGGAGGACGCGCAGCCGGCGCGCACCATTTCGCTCGCCGATGACGCCGCGCCCCTTTATCTGGGCGAAGGGTGGTCGGCCCTGCCTGCCGCCAACGGCATCCGCTATGCAACACGGCCCGAAGCGGTGCTTCTGCTCGATCTGCCTGAAACCGGAGGCAGCTTGAGCCTCGATTGGCAGGCCGGCGCAGTCACTGAGGATGACGGTCAACGGTCGCGCGGTTGCACTCCAGCCTACTGCGCCGGGTCGCGCTGACGCCCTGCTGCCGCCCGGTCTGGCGGATCAACCTGTGGATCGGGTCGTGCTGCGGTTTGAGGGCGCGCCCCAACCGGCGGGGCAGATGGCGCAGCCGCCGGACGGTTTGCGCTGGCGCATAGGCGACGCCGCGGCATCTCTGCCGGCGAGCAGTTGGCTCGTCGTGCGCAGCGCCGGCGAAGAAGTTGGCGATTTTGCACACATTTTTGTCAATGGCCGCGATGTCGCGCGCGGGGAGCGCGGGTACAATCTGGCAGCGCTTAATCGCGAGGGCGTCGTGCTCGACAGCGCGGTCTTCGATACATCAGGGGACGACGCCGCGTCGGATAAATTAGCCGCATGGATAATGCAATGGCCGGCAGGCACGATCATCGCCGGTGCGGTCAATGATGACGCCAGTCTGAAGCTGAGTGACGCGGCAGTCGCCGCGCTACGGAACGTGGGTGTTGCCAACGATTTGCGCGGCAAGCTACGCTGGAGCCATGCGTTTATCGGTGCGGTGGGTGCACCAGCCGGCGCCGCGGTCGAAGCGCTCGATTTGATCCGGCCTGTAGCCGTAACAGTCGGAGCGCAGATCGATGGCGCAGAAGTCTACGGGGGTTTACGATTGCTGACAATTCGGCGGGGTTCTTGACAGAGGAGGGTATGAATGCAAGAGGCTAGTCCACGTGACGTACGCGTTGCCGTCGTCGGTTACGGATATTGGGGGCCAAACCTGGCGCGCAACTTTCATCACATGACAGGGGCGCAATTGGCTTACGTCGTTGACCAGGATGCGACCGCGCGCGAGCGAGCGCGTCAACTCTACGGATGCCAGACGGCGATGCAGATTGATGACGTGCTGGCCGACCCGGCTCTCGATGCGGTTGTGATCGCGACGCCGGCGCGCACTCACCATGCGTTGGCGCGCCGCGCGCTGGCCGCTGGCAAACATGTGCTGGTAGAAAAACCGCTTACGATGGATGTGAGCGAGGCTGAAGATCTAGTGACGTTAGCTAAGCAGAGCGGATTGACCCTGATGGTGGGACATGTGTTCGAGTACAACCCTGCGGTTGCTTACATCAAGCATGTCATCGATAGCGGTGAGCTTGGGGAGCTTTATTATCTCTACAGCCGGCGTGTCAACCTGGGTCGTGTACAAAGCGATGTCAATGCGCTATGGAGCATTGCACCCCACGATATCTCGATAGCACTGTACTTGCTTGACCAGATGCCGGAGGCTGTGCGCTGTCAAGGAACGAGCTGCCTGAACGGCGCGGTTGAGGACGTGGTTTTCCTGACCCTATTTTTTCCCAACAATGTGCTATGTCACGTACATGCCAGTTGGTTGGATCCGAGCAAGACGCGTGAAATGACCGTTGTCGGCAGTCAGAAAATGATCGTCTACGACGACGTCAGCGCCGAAGGCAAGGTGCGCGTCTACGACAAAGGGGCATTTCGCAAGGGTGACGTCACCTATGGCGATTTCCAATACAAGCTCCATAGCGGCGACATTCTGATCCCGCGGCTGGATATGCGCGAGCCGCTGCAGGTGGAGTGTGCTCACTTTGTCGATTGTGTGCGTACGGGCAGGCAGCCATTAACCGATGGCGAAAACGGCTTGCGTGTGTTGCAGGTCTTAGCTGCCGGTGAACAAAGTCTTCGCAACGACGGGGAGAAGATATACCTTTAATCGTTATGCCGAAAGTGGTTGCGAAGCCACGGGGTGTTCCTGTCGAAGATTACTGCCAGAAATTCCTGGAGATGCTTCGTGGATGGCCCGACAGGGTTGATCGGTCGAGACGATAACCATGCATGAATTCGATGTCTCTCGCTTGTCAACCCTGTCGGGCCATCCACGAAACGTCCTAAATCCCCTGTATCTCCCTCAGCGCGACCGATAAGTTGGCACAAGAAGCGCCTGACCGACATAAACGGTGTAGGAAGATATCCCATTGCACATAGCGATGCGATAGGCAGTCGTGCCGTATGCTGCTGCAATCGAATAGAGCGTCTGACCAGGGCGGACGATGTGATAAACACCGTAACATGCCACCATGGCTATTTCACTTTGCATTGGGTCGGTGTGATTTACTGCCTGAGCTGCGAGCACCTCTGCTGGGCTGAACAGAAGCCACGCATGGATGAGTACAGCAACCAATATGAATAATACCTTTAATAAGTGCAGATGTACGTGGGCGGACAAGAAGGGCAAGACGTGTACGAGTTGAACTTTCATGTTTTTCTCCTGAGGCAATTCCTCACGATGACGATGATGTTGGCTGTGATGCCGTAAGGCGATTCAGGATGGCGAGAATACCTAACCATAGGGGATCGCTTCCAATAATCATTATAGCTGACTACCCTACCGATTTGGCAGTGTGAACGCATGATTCCTGGTACCACAAATGTCGCATTTTCTCATCATGACGCCAGTAAGCCACCTGAGAATGGGTGTGCGATTTGTCTGCCTATTTTATCACCCTACCTGATGAATGACGCGACACCCTTACGGAAAAGTCGAAATGTTTACAAAATACCAATTTCGGTATTGACAATAATTTGGTGCGTTACTATAATATGTTAACGTGAAAAACATTTCACGGCTTTTATAGTCGATTTGTTCAACAGGAGTTGTTAACGCTTGCTGAATACCACGGCGAGGGCCATATTGCTCTAGGTATCAGCGCCACCGAAACGAACTTAAATTTTCTACTGGTTCGTCCCGCAACCCATGCCTCTGTGCGGAGGGTCTGGCGTTAATCGTCGGGTTGTTCAGCAGCTAAGTTATGCAACGCTCATCGCTGCACCTTTGCTGCCAATTATCAAAACATAGCCTTAGCGTATGCTTTGTGCGATTGCATCGCCCTTTCCTCGTGGCGGTCGCACTCCTCTTGACGCTGATCTCTTCCGCATCTGCTCAGTCAACCTCTGATCGCCAGTGGGTAGTTTTTCGCCAATCCGATGGGTTAGCGTCCAATGATGTATTCTCCATTCTAGTCCAGGGCGATGCCGTTTGGATTGGCACAGCGAGTGGCGTGAGCCGCTACAATGGTCGGTGGGAGTCATTCACCTCAACAATTCCAGCGAATTCGACTTCATCTGCGGCCGTCAGTCTGGGAACAGTGACTGCGCTGGCGGCAGGCAACATCGAGGGCGAGGTGTGGGCCGGCGACGCAGCAGGTCTGTTGGCGCACTGGCGGGATGATGGAGGGTGGGCTGTCGCAGAATCCCTAGACACGCCCATCCATGCGTTGGTGGCAGGAGACGATCGATTGTGGATCGGAACCGAGCGTGGTCTGTTCCTGTGGCGCGACGGAATTCTGACTTCTGTTGAGGCAGTCGGTAAGGCGCCAGTGTTAACCCTGGCGTACATGGATGGTGTAGTGTGGGCAGGCGCTGAACAAGCTTTATGGCAGGTGACTTCAAACTTGTCGGAAGTTAGAATGCTCAACCCAGTCGATGCACAGGGGGCGCAAGTCAAAGGACCTTTCACAGGGCTATGGATATATTCCCCCGATCACATTTGGTTTTCAACCTCAACAACAGTATTCGAATACTCCGCAGAGACAGAAAAAACAACCGAATACACGACCCCCTTTGGAAATGAGGCCGGAGAAATTACCGACATCAAAGGCGTCAGCCAGGAAAGTATATGGGTGACATCGAATGGAGATGGCGCAGCACAATTCCGGCTGGCCGGCCGCGAAATCGTCAGTATGCGCAGTTGGGGAGGTTCCACGCAAGGTGGTCTGAGCGCAAATAATGTGCGCAGTATCGCAGTGGATCAAGACGGATCGATCTGGTTTGCAACCTCGCTTGGCGTCTTTCGATACCAGCCCTGGGCGTTTCAGAATATCGACGATCGTATGAATTCGTTGCCGGTGCATGATCTGCTGTTTGACCGTAAGGGTCAATTGTGGGTGGCGACTGGCGGCGAAGGGGTGCAGGTGAGGGCAGATCGCTACCGCCAGCCATCGTTCTACTCTCCAGAAAATTCGGGGCTGCCCGGAAGCGTCGTCTACGACTTGGAAGAAGACGACGCTGGTCGCATCTGGGCAGTTACTAATCGCGGCGTTGCTTACTTTGATGCACGGCGATGGCATCAGCCGGCTGCGCTGAGCCGTTCCGACCCGACGCCGATCGGCGCGCTTAAGGCAGATGAACTTGGCGTTTGGATCGGGGGAGCGAAAGGACTCCTCTACTATCGCTTCGATGATGAATCAGTTCGTATCGAGCCATTTTCGGAAGGGCGCTCGATCAGCGCAATGGAGTTCGACTCACTTGGCCGGCTTTGGGTGGCAGGCAAGGAAGGCTCCATCTGGATGCGGACCATTGACGGCGAATGGCTTGATATCGACAGCTTCGATACAGCTACAGCATCCAGCGCACCTGTCACCGCCTTCTTTGCAGAAATTGAGCCGCCGGGCTCGGTGCTGGCCGCGTTCAAAGGATATGGCGTCTATCGCTATGTGGATTCGGCATGGACGAGCATCGATGGAAGCCGTAGGGGCAGCAACGATCGCGTCTTCACGATGATGACGGACGCCAGCAGCAACTCGACCTGGCTGGGCAGTGAGTCCGGTCTTACGCGCCTTGACCCATACGGCAGCATCTCTTTCGATTCGCAGGATGGTCTACAGCCGGGCGCCATCCGCGCCATTATTCAGGACATCGATGGCGCGTACTGGTTTGGCGGAGATCGCGGCCTCTTTTATTACGTTCCAGAGCGAGGTGAACCCTGGGTGAATATCCTCGGCGTGGAAGGAAACGATGCCAGCGCAAATGAAAATGGCTGGGAGGTATTAGCGGGCGATCCCATCGAAATCAATTTCACCTATGGCGATATGCAAACGTCGCCAGCCAAACTGCGGACGTTTGTACGATTGAGCGACGGCGACCAAGCAGGAATGTGGCAGCAGCTTCCGGGCGGAGTCTTTCGGACATTGCTGCCAGCGATAGGCGCATACACTTTGGAGTATAGGGTACGCGACCAGTCGCTCAATTACTCGCCGGTCAGTGCGGTGAAACTTGTAGCGGCGTCTGCGCCAGAGTATATGAATGTCCCGTTTCTAGGCAAAGTGGAAAGCCGCATTTTTCAGCTTCTTGTGCTGTTTGGTTTTTTGGCTGTCTTTGGGTTTGGCTATGTGAGCATTGAGATTGTACAGCACCGCCGACGCGTCGGCGATGCTGTCGCGCGTGGCTTTAACCCGTACATTAGTGGTGAACCGGTGCGCCGGGACGATATGTTCTTTGGACGCCATGAACTGCTCCAGCGCATCGTTTCAACGCTGCATAACAACAGCATCATGATCCACGGTGAACGACGCATCGGCAAGACGACGTTGCTCTACCAACTCGCGAACACGCTACGCCAGTTGGATGACCTTGAATACTGGTTTGTCGCCCTTTATGTAGACCTGGAGGGCACGACCGAGGATGCTTTCTTTCACCTGCTGATGGATGAAATTGCACAAAATGTTCGCGCACTCGAAACCTTGAGCGAGGCCCAGCATCAGATCCTCGATGCGCTTAGCCATTCCAGCACCCTGGCCACAGAGTATACAGATCGCGCGTTCAGCCGAGACCTGCGGCAAATTATTCAAGTGCTCGATACTTACAGCGCTGAGCACAAATCCGGCAGGCAGGTGCGTCTGATTCTGCTCATGGATGAAATGGATACGCTAAGCCAGTATAACCATCTGATTCAGCAGCAGTTGCGTCGCATCTTTATGCGCGAATTTGCCGCTTCCGTAGGCGCCGTGGTCGCCGGCATCGAAATCAATAAAGATTGGGAGCGCGTCGAAAGCCCCTGGTTCAATCTGTTCAACGAGATCGCAATGACGCCGTTTACATGCCACGAGGCTATCCAACTTCTCGTCGAGCCAGTCCGCGGCTATTACATCTTTGAACCCGACACGATCGATTTCATCTTGCAGAAAAGTGAAGGGCGTCCCCATCGCATCCAGCAGTATGCAATGGAAACCGTCAACGAGATGCTGCGTCACAAACGCCGCCGCATCATGATGGACGACGTGCTGACGGCGCATGAGATTATCCAGTGGGATAGTCAAGCAGGGAATACAAAACCGGCGCAGCCCACATCCGAAGCGCTGGCAGTGACAAGCTCTGCGCCGGCAGCCATGTGACGGGCATCCGTTCATCACGAAACGAGCAAAGGATAGAGAGGTCCATGCGCATTCCTTATATTGTTGGACGATGGGTCAGCGCTCGCAACCACTATGGACGGAGCCGGCTTTTCGCCTATCTACTCGATACGCCGGACACTGCCACCTGGATCGTCGGCGCGCGGCGCATGGGTAAGACTTCGCTCCTTCGCCAGCTAGAGATGTTGACGAGCCACGCCGACAGCAACCTCACGCCGCTCTTTTGGGACATGCAAGGCTGTGAAACCAGCGGCGATCTATCTGTCGAACTTTATCTGGCGCTTGAAGATGTCAGCGACCGCTTTACAGCGCATGGCATCAACATCACTGAAATGGAAGGGCTTGACGCGCTCCTGATCTTGCGCCGGTTATCGAGATCGCTCAACAATCTCGGACGGAGACTGCTCCTGCTGATCGATGAAGGCGAGGCGCTCATCAATATCGCCCGCATCGAGGCGGCCTGGCTGGCGCGGCTACGGCGCACCCTCCAGGATCCGATGCAAAAGACGATGATCGCATCGACAAAGCTGCTTGTACAACTCAACGAACTCACCGCCGATTGGCCGACCAGCCCCTTCCTGTTTGGCTTCAACATGGTGAATCTATGGAGTCTAGATCACGAAGCTGCTGTGGCGCTCATTGAACAGCGCCAAGCCGAGCGCCAGGTGTTGGTCGACCCGGTTATCTGCGAGGAGGTCCTGCTCCACACAAATCGCCACCCCTACTTGATCCAATTCCTTTGTCAGCGGCTCTATCAGGAAGAGGACGGTGGCCAGGGCTATCTGCGGGCGCCCAACGACGACGATCTGAATCCTGACCACCTGCTGGCCGGCTATTTCTTGATCGACTTCCAACATTTGACACAATTGGAGCGCCGCATCTTGCTTGCGATTGGCCGCCGCACCATGACCACCGAGCAAGAAATTCTCGCCGATCTCGCCGACGCCAACCCACAACGCATCCGCACCTTTCTGTGGGGCATGGAAAAACTGGGCTATGTACGCCAACTCTACGGCCAACTGACCATCGGCAACGAATATCTGCGCCGGTGGATGCACGAGTACTGGACACAACTGGAGCCTATGGCCGACGCTTTACTGGCGGAAGACACGATCGAGCAACTGTTGGAAATCGGGCACGCGCTGGAGCCTGCGAACCTCCGCACCGAGTTGACGCGCATCGAGCGCGAGTACAATAAACTGTGGCAATTGCTGGCCGCGAGCAGCAATAGTCATTCCGCTCAACTTGCCGGCGAACTCGAACGGCTGAATCGCCAGCTCACCACAGCCCGCCGCGACTATGAATGGGCGACGGCGCGTCAACACCATCAGCCCACCCCGTGAGCCTACCCCGTGAGCCTCTCCCCCTGAGTCACAGTAACCCATCAGATTCACTCCTTGCTTTGGTTTTCCCCCTCCAGTAAGGTAGAATCAGAGCATGAGGATGGAGACAATGTCAGCATAAAGACTGAGCGCAAGCGCTCAGTCCTTTTTTTGAAATGAGCAAATCATGCCTACCCAACAAACCGTGCCATTGGTCGATCTGTACGCACAGTATGCGTTGATTCGCCCTGAGATCGACGCCGCCATCCAATCGGTCATTACGCGTTCTGCTTTCATCATGGGGCCGGACGTGCGCGAGTTCGAGGCGCGCTTCGCTGAATACTGCACAGCCAGCTTTGCCATCGGCGTCGCCAGCGGCACCGCGGCGCTGGAGCTGACGCTGCGCGCCTATGGCATCGGCGCCGGCGATGAAGTGATTACTTCAGCCCACACCTTTATCGCCACTGCCGAGGCGATCAGCGCCGTCGGTGCTCACCCCGTCTTTGCAGAGATCGACGCGCAAACCTATAATCTCGACCCCGACGCGGTCGCCGCCGTCTTGACGCCTGCCACGCGCGCCGTTCTCCCCGTCCATATCTACGGTCAGCCGGCCGATATGGACCGCCTTATGCACATGGCGCAGGCGCACGACCTGACGGTGATTGAGGACGCCGCCCAGGCGCACGGCGCGCTCTGGCGTGGCCGACGGGTCGGGACGCTCGGCCATGCCGCCTGCTTCAGCTTCTATCCCGGCAAGAACCTGGCGCGTATGGTGACGCGGGCGCGGTCACAACGGAGGACGCCCACATTGCCGAGCAGGTAAGCCTGCTGCGCAATCACGGTCGCCATTCTAAATACCTGCACGACATCAAGGGATTTGGCGAACGCATCGATACGCTTCAGGCCGCGATCCTGGCTGCCAAATTGCGCCACCTGGAAGCGTGGACGGCCGCACGCCGCCGCCTTGCCGCGCGCTACACCGAACTGCTGGCGGATTATCACGGCGAGATTGTGCTGCCTTTCGTCCATGCGAACGCCGCACCTGCCTGGCATCTCTATGTCATCCGCACGCAACAACGTGACGCCTTGCTCGACCATCTGAACCGGAGCGGCATCGGCGCCGGCATTCACTATCCGACGCCGCTCCATTTACAACCCGCGTACGCGGACTTAGGATATGTCCGCGGCGCCCTGCCTGTCACCGAGGAGGTGGCGGACACCTGTTTGAGCCTGCCCATCTTCCCGGAAATGACGGACGCACAACAAGACAGCGTAGTTGCAGCCATCCGCACCTTTTTGGGTGATTGACCATGCAGAGCTTACAGCAAACACAGGCATCGCTGGCAAACCCAGCCACGCCCGCACAGTCAGACGCGAAAGCCTCCATCTCAGTAGTCGTGCCGGCGCGCAATGAGGAGGCGACGATTGCTGCGGTCGTCGAGCGTTCGTATCAGGCATTTGCGCAATTAGGGCGCGGCGGCGAGGTGCTGGTCGTCAACGATGGCAGCACCGATCACACCGCTGTCATCCTTGCCGACCTTCAGACGCGCTATTCCTCGCTGCGCGTCTTCACCCATCGCCGCAGCCGGGGGATGACGGCCGGTCTGCAACGCATGTTCACAGCCAGCCAGGGCGACATCGTCATCCTGATCCCGGCCGACATGGAGTCCGACCCGCTGCTTGACGTGCCAACGCTAGTGCATACGCTAGAGGTAAACGATCTCGACATCGCGGCGGGCTGGCGACAGGCGCGGCGTGATAACAAGGTGCTTGCCAGCAAAGTTTACAACGTGGTGATGGATCGCATCGCCGGCGTCCACGTGCATGACGGCAACTGGATCAAAGCGATGCGGCGCGAGGTGGTGGCAAGCTTCCCGCCGCTGCGCAGCGATTGGCACCGCTTCTTGCTGATGATCGCCGTGCACAACGGCTTCCGCGTCGGCGAAGTTCCAACTTTCTACCAGCCGCGGCCGGCGGGAAGCAGCAAATTTGGCTGGGAGCGCATCCCCAAAAGCTTGCTCGACGTGTTGGTGTTGAAGTTTTTGCTGACCTTCAGCGAAGCGCCGATGCGCTTTTTTGGCGGATTGGGGTTGGTGGGACTCGTAACCAGCGCAGTTGTTTTCCTCTACCTCATCTTTCTTTACCTCGTTGCCCAGACACAGCAGCGCCCCATTTTTATCGCCGCCGGTGTGCTGGCCATTGTCAGTGTTCTGCTCATCCTGGTCGGCTTTCTGGCCGAGCTGATCGTAACCCAGGGCGCGCGCATCACCGGATTGGAGCAGCAAATCAACGAGCTTGGCGCGCGAAAGTCGCCAGAAACCAACGATTTCTAGTGTGGTGGCATCTCGTCCGAGCTCTGCGCTTGGGAATCAGCATGAACGCTATTTTCACATCAGGATGTCTGCAATAGCCACCACAAAAGACCTGTTAGCGTATAACCATCCCGCACCTGACGCTCACGCACCATCACCTCGACCTCGCGGCGGCTGACCCACCGCACCGCGCGCACTTCGCTTTCATCGAAGCCACCCGGCTCGCCCACCGCGCGACAATAGACCAGGTGATGCACCTTGTCGCCGATGCCGTTGATCGGCTCGAAGCTGGCGGCTACCTGGTGGCTGGTGGTTCGGTAGCCGCTCTCCTCGACGACTTCCTGGCTGCGGCTTCCAGGATAGACTCGCCGGGATCGATGCCGCCGGCGGGGATCTCCCACTGGATCGCGTCGACCACGTAGCGGTACGCTTCCACTAACAGCACCGCGCCGTCGGTATTCTCGAAGACAGCCGCGACCGCCTCCTTGTCAAAATGCAACACATGGTGCGCCTCGACGACGCGCCCGCCGGGAAAACGCACGCGGTCCAGATAGAGCGACACCCACGGATTCTCATAGATCGTGCGCCGCGCCAGCCGCACCGGTTTCTGTTCGTTTTTCTGTTCGTTTTTCTGTTCGTTCGTCATGTTCTGATCTCGCTATACAGCAAATTCAGTACTTCACGAAATTCACACAAAGCCACCGAGAGCACAAAAGGCGTCCTCTTTAACTTTGTGTCTTCGTGTCTTTGTGTGAGACCAAATCGTGAACTACTGAAATTATGGCGCAATGACGCGCACGCGCCCACACTCGACTTTGCCGCCCACCTCCGCGCCTGACGCATCGCGCACGCCGACGACGATCGGGTATTCCCCCACAGGGGTCAAGGGATTGAGGTTGACGTCCACCTCATCGCGCACGATCACACCGGACGGCCACTGTGTTGGCGGGTCGCGGCGCAGCACTTCGCCGTCACGATAGAGCCGGTCGCCCCAGACGCCCTCCGGCCCGACCATCTGCACGCTCGGCAGATACGCCTGATCCACAGCGCCGGTCGCCTGCCACCACAGCCGCACATGCACCCAGCCACTCGGCGGATGCAACCGCGCGTCCGTCGCTGCAACTTCCGGCGTCATCACCTCGCAGGCCAGCAGGCGAAGATGGGGGGCCAGGTCGGCGTCGAGCTGCACGGCCGTGGCGCCCAGTGCGGGCAACGCAGCGAAGCGATGCTGCAAGGCATAGCCGCTCACCTGGATGCCGGTGGGGAACTGCTCGGTGACGACAGGGAAATTCTGGCTGAGCCAGCTTTGCACCACGCGATGGTCGTCGACGCCTTCCAGGTGACTTTGCACCAGCCACAGCGTCGCCACACCTTCTGCTTCAAGGCCGTGAATGGGCGGCGCGACGCTACGCTCGTTGTCTTCAGGCGTCAACACGCCGCTGTAGGGGAAATAGACGGCGACCTCTTCCCCCTGCGCCGGTGCATGCAGATACCACTTGAGCGCCTTGTTTGTGTAATCCGCGTGGCTGAGGGCAGCGCCGGGCAGACCCGGACTTGCCGCCTGATAATGCGCGATATATTGCGCCGCGGCCCGCCAATCCTCACGCAGCATGGGCGGCGACCACAGCACGGGCAACGCCGCCGCCAGCAGCAGGACCGCGCCGCCGCCCACAACCCACGTCGCGGGACGCCACCACGCGCCATCACCACGACGCCGCGCCGCCGCCCACAGCACAAAGGCGCGAGGAAGAGAAAATAGCGATCTTCCTTGAAGATGGTGTCACTCGTGACAAGCAGCAGATTGCCGATCAAGAGGGGTGCGCCAACCACAGCAGCAGCCACAGTTGGTCAAGCGAAGCCGGACGCGTGCTTTGTTTCAGAGTGCTGCCCTGAGACAGCCTGGCGAGTTGCCAGCCACGGCGCAGCCAGCCCGACCAGCAGCAACCCTGCAAAAAAGACAACCGCTATCCCTACAAGCTCCACCGGCCACGGCGCACGCCAGACTGTGAAAATTTGCAGTTGCCGCTGTAAGTTTGCAAAAAAGTCCATAAACGCCTCTCCCGGCGCACCTTCGCTGGCATTGACCAGCCAGGCATTGCGCGCCAACGGCAAAAAGAGCAGGCCGGTGAGCGTCAGGGCAGTGGCGCCTTGGAGGAAGCGGAGAGTAGGATTGGGAGATTGGGAGATTGGGAGATTGGAGATTGGAGATTGGAGCAATTTTTTTGTTCTTGTAATCTCCAATCTCGCTGCTGCCCAAAGACCAACCAGCGTCAGACCTGCGGCTGGCAGCAATAACGCGCTGAAGAGGTAGCTGTACAGCGCAAAGGTGAAGGCCGCGACCATGCCCAGCCACCAGCCCAGCCTTGACAGGCGTGTTTCGCCTTGCCAGCCGCGCAGCAGGCAATATGCGCCCCACACCAGCCCCGTCGTCGCCGGCTGAAACATGCGCAGCTCCTGGCTGTACCAGACCAGCACCGGCGCCAAAGCAGTCAATGTAGCCGCCAGCAGCCCTGTGGTTCGCCCGCTCAAGCGCCGCGCCAGCAGCAGCACGCCCAGCACAGTCAGCACGCCCAGCGCGGCGCCAAGCGTGCGCAGCGCGGCATCGTTGTGTTGGAGTCCAAACACTTCGAAGATATTCTGCCAGGCATGAAGCAACAGATAATAGCCGGGCGGATGCTTGTCCTTGAGCAGCGTGAAGGTGCTCTGCCAGATGTAGCCGGCGCCATCTTCCGCCCAGTCCAGGCTCACCGTTTCGTCGAACCAGAAAGAGTGGTAGTCAAGTCGCCAGCAGCGCACGAGGGCGGCAACGAGGAGAATGAGTGCTTCCGGCCAATAACGGCGAACCGATGGGGTCTCGCTAAACTTCACAGCAGTCATGGTCATGCGTCAAAGACATTTGCTCTTGTGATGATCTCGTCGCTCTGCGTCAAATCGTTCTCCATCGTAGCGTGAGATGGCAGGCGCGTCAAACAAGGCAGCGCATTACGTCACGCGATCTCGACTTGCTTGAGCCTTTCGCGCCGGGTCTGCCAGTCCGGCATCACCTTCTCCAGCAGGGTGTAGAAGCGTTTGCTGTGATTCAGCTCGATTAGGTGACAGAGTTCATGGACGATCACATAGTCGATGCAGGATTGGGGTACGCGCATGAGGTGAAGGTTCAAGGTGATTTTGCCCTTGCCGGTGCAGCTTCCCCACCGGCTCTTCATGGCGCGGATGCCAAGCTCCGGCTCGGGCAATACAAGCGGGTGGAAGCGCGGCAGCAGCACCACGACGCGTTCGTAGAAGTAACGCTGCGCCTGCCGGCGCAGCCACGCGTCGACCTGTGCGCGCACATAGGCCGTGTCAGCCTTGTTCGGCGTGATGACTTCCAGATGGGTGCGCGTCAGCTTGACCCACTCGCGTTCGCCCTCGGTGACGCTCAGCCGATATTGGCGACCCAGGTGAGCGAAGTTTTCACCGCTGACGTAACGGCGCGGCGGCGGCTGAGAGGGCGCGACGGCAAACTCGGCCTGCTTGCGCAGAATCCACGCCGCACGCTTGCGCAGAAACGCTTCGACCGCGGCAAAGTCGCTGCCCGCCGGCGCCTTGACCGTGACCGAGCAGTCCGGGTGCACGGAGATGGCCAGCGTCTTGCGCGGGGCATCGTTCAACGTGTATTCGATGGCGGCGTCGCCAAATTGCAGGGTGTGCGTCGGTTCGTTCATGGAAACTCGCTCACCTTCCAGGAAGCTCAGAGCTTCCTGGAAGGTCGTTCAGTCAGATTCGTTCTCGTGGCCGCTGCTCGATCACCGCTTCCTGGCGGATGTCGATGTCGGCACTGTCCTCGTCGTTCAGGCCGTAAGCCGTCAGCGCCTCACGCACGATGCCATAGTAGGCCGGCGCAGTTGCTGCGCTCGCATCTCGCCCAGATGTGCTTCTGTCAGATGCAGATACTCCAGTTCGCCGATGCGGCGCTGAAGGCGTAGCGTGCACTCTTGCAGTCGATGGCGTTGTGTTCCGCCAGCCACGGGTCGAGCACGCCGGTGAGGACGACGTGCTTCTGCTTGCCGTCGCGCAGCGCCAGCGCCTCGGCGGTCGGCAGGTAGTGCCAACCCAGGTTGATCAGCAGTTGCAGGGCGGGGAGTTGGGGGCTTAGCTCTTCCAGATAGGCGTCTGAGGAGGACATAAACATTTCCTCCATTGCTGTAATCTACTGCTGTCTGTGGCGCCGCTAATCAACAAGATTGGCAAAAGGACGGCAGCCATGTACGCCGGCAAAGCGTGCAATTAACCCGCGTTCGACGTCGCGCGCCGGGCGATCCAGTACAGCACGCCAGCAGACGAGCAGATCCCGGTGGTCGGATAACTGCCAGATGTAGCGCCCGCCACGGTGGCCGACTGGCTCGCCTGCCCCGAAGTCCATGTATTGCTTGAGCCGCTGGTAGAGACCCTTGCGCCCGCCGGCCTTGCCGATGTAGACGATCGAGGCGCCAGGCGCCCAGCTTCCCTCCAGCACATCGAGAGAGACGCTGGGGTCTTTGCCCTTGAACCGACCGGCTTCGCTGTGCTCAAGATATTGCGGCGGGGTCGTGGCAAGGCGCACGATGAGATATACGCCCGGTTCGCGTGGGATTTGTTGGCAGCAGCTGGCTTGCAGATCGACTATTGAGACGGGCGTCGAAAAGCCAGCCAGTTCGATACCGTCTAACATAATTACCTTCTCAAGCAAAGCCATCTGTCAGCCCTTTCGCGCCCACGTAATCCCTTGCGCAACGAGTAGCCAGCTCATCACGTCCGCTCCGGCCTGGGCGCGGCTTGCAGGCTGAAGTGCACCTGGTAGAGCATCAGGTCGACGTTAGGGATGGCGCTGACGGCATAGGTGAGCGAGGGATCGACGCTGTGCGCCACGATCAGCCCATGCACTTCCTCGTGCGGCTCGGCCAGGTGATGCATGACCCAGCCAATGTAGCGCAGCACCTGGCCGGCGGTCTGGTCGCTGGTCTGGCTACGCTTCAACTCCACCACCAGCCATTTTGGCTCGGTGCAGTGATGCGCCAGCAGATCGATGCGCCCAACATTGCATGGGTACTCGTAGCCGGCGTTCTCGTTGCCCGGCTCGCGGTAAAGCCGCCACGTCTTGCCCAGTTCAGTGTGCGCCCAGTTGTCGCGCAGGAACTCGTGCAGATGGCGTTCCAGCCCGAACGCCTGCACGCCGATGACCTCACCGCCGTCGCTTTCGTCGATCACAGGCGGAGGAAGGGGTGGTTTGACGCTGTCAATATCGAGCAGCAGGTAATACCACAGCGCGTCCAGCGTCCAAAGGTCGACTTGCAGCGCCGCACACAACTCTAGCAAGAGTACATTGATCGTCGCATAGCGGCTGCCCTCGCGCTCGCCCCGCTCGAAACGCGGCCACAATTCCAGCGCCTTGAGGCCAGCTTCTGAAGTTGTGTTCCACACGCCATACCTGTCCGGGTGCGCCACGAGCAGGATGGCGGTCGCCACGGCGCGGCCCATGCCGTTGATGTGGCCGATGGCGTAGTCGTAGCGGTCGGCAATCGGCTTGCTCTCGTTGAGCAGCACGGCCAGCCCACTGCGCAGCGTCGGCATGTCGGCGCACAGCCGCGGGCCAAGGCGCTGCAGGCCGCTCCAGTGCTTGTTGTTGTCGAAGATCAGGAAGTCACGTAAGCCGGCCTCTTGCATCTCGGGCAGAGCGGTCGGTGCAAAGATCGGCTGGAAGCGCGCCAGCACCGCCGCTGGCGCCATCAGCGACGGCTCGAACGCCGCGCCGGCAAATGCCTCGGTCTGCACGCTCGCCAGGACCGTACGCAGGCGTTCGACCGCGGCGTCGAACGTGGATGGTTCAGTCATCGGGTCAATCACCTTTCGTGATCTCTACTCAGAAGAATTGTAGTCGGCAGGTTTCTCGCGCACTGCTTGCGTTTTTGGAGTGGACATTCCAAGTGTACGTCCCAGCGCCACGGCAACATAGGTGCTCAGACTTACACCGTCTTGGGCGGCGGCGGCGGCAAGATCCCGATGAAGAGAGCGTGGCACACGCACCTTTAACTGACCGGAATATTCACTCTCGTCGCCCGGCTCCGGCACAAATACACCTGCATCGAGCGCAGTGACAATCCACGCGCGCATTGCATCCTGCACCATTGCTTCCAGTTCGTCGAAGGTTTCCGTCTGGGTCATGCAACCGGGCAATTCGACGACATGGGCAAACCACCCTTCCTGTTCGCCCGACGGATCGTGTACTACCTCAATGGTATAAGGAAGCACCAAATAGTCATCCACACTTTTTGTTCTGATTGCCATGATTGGTTCAATCCTCATCCCATACAGCAGTCAGTGCGTCCAGCAACTCAATCACATTCTTCACGTACACGGGCAAGACGTACGGCTTGCGAAACGGAATCGTGATGATATTTTAGTTCAACCGGTAGGTTGCATGACTCCCAACTTGCCGCTTCTCAAAACTCAGACCAAGCAGAAGATTGTCGATTTCATCAAAGCGAACTGTCTTCGGATTTCTACGAAATCGCTGCAAGAGCTTCTGGCGTTTGGTCATATTTTCCCGTCTGATTGGCGCTTGCATCCGCACGCAGCCGCGCCACGACAGAGCACGGCGCCGTTACGACGGCGATGGATTCGCCGATGGCATTGAAGACTTCCAGGAGGGCGCCATCCTCGCCGCCGGCAGGGTGAGGCACGATCTCGACCAGCACGGCGACATCGCCGGCCCGAAGTTGCGTGCCGGGTATCGTGCGCAAGAGGGCTACCTCTTTGTAGAGTTCAAGCTTCATTTCATTCTTCGGTCATTCGACAAGTAGATACTTCGTCAGTTTTTCACGGGCAATCATAGCATTGGATGAAATTTTCATCTACACCACCAGAATCACTCACGAACCTACATCCGCACCTGCCCCGTCAACAGCCGCTGCATTAGCCCCCTCTTCTGCGCCTGCAACTACGACAATCGCTGCTGCTGCAAGGCGATTTCCTTGGCGGCGCAATCTTCCTGGCAGTTCGGAGCTGCTGGGAAGATTGGCCATCAAGCGCGTGCAGCGCTTGATGGCCAGCGAGCCGGAGCCACCCGCCGGGCCACAGATGCGCTCGATCAGATATTCGTAGGCGTCGCCGATGATGTCCAGGTCGCACACGCGGGAAGGGCGCAGGTCGAGCCGCAGGTCGTGAAAGTCTTGCAGCAGATGCTTGAGACGTTCGTTGCGCTGTGCGGTGCGGCCCAACACGGCCTCACTGTTGAAGTCGATGTTGCGAAAGACCTCGTCGAGCTTCTCCTTGTCGGCATCCTCAATGGCCTCCGGCGCCACTTTGATCAGCTCGCCCAGGTTGGGCGTTGCGATTGTCGGAGGGATGGATGCCCAAGCCGTCAGTATAGCATCAGTTCGTCGTTACGACAGCGGCAATGTCAGGCCGGTAGCCTGACCCCACGGGGCGAGGCGCACTTCGTAGGTCGGGTTATCAACCCGACGTGGCCGGTCGAGCAGTCGGTTGGAGCGGTGGGTTGAGGGCGATGTCAGGCTGGTAGCCTGACCTACGGGGCGAGGCGCTACGGGGCGAGGCGCTACGGGGCGAGGCGCTACGGGGCGAGGCGCTACGGGGCGAGGCGCTACGGGGCGAGGCGCACTTCGTAGGCCGGGTTATCAACCCGACGTAGCCGGTCGAGCAGTCGGTTGGAGCGGTGGGTTGAGGGCGATGTCAGGCTGGTAGCCTGACCTACGGGGCGAGGCACACTTCGTAGGCCGGGTTATCAACCCGACGTGGCTTGTTGAGCCGGTGGGTTGGAGCGGTGGGTTAAGGGCGATGTCAGGCTGGTAGCCTGACCTACGGAGGAAAGGAGTTGCGCACTTCGTAGGTCGGGTTATCAACCCGACGTGGCTTGTTAGGGGCATCGGTTGATTGGTGGGATGAGCGGCAATGTCAGGCTGGTAGCCTGACCTACGGAGGAAAGGAGTTGCGCACTTCGTAGGTCGGGTTATCAACCCGACGTGGCTTGTTAGGGGCATCGGTTGATTGGTGGGATGAGCGGCAACGTCAGGCTGGTAGCCTGACCTACGGAGGAAAGGAGTTGCGCACTTCGTAGGTCGGGTTATCAACCCAACGTGGCTTGTTAGGGGCATCGGTTGATTGGTGGGATGAGCGGCAACGTCAGGCTGGTAGCCTGACCTACGGAGGAAAGGAGTTGCGCACTTCGTAGGTCGGGTTATCAACCCGACGTGGCTTGTTAGGGGCATCGGTTGATTGGTGGGATGAGCGGCAATGTCAGGCTGGTAGCCTGACCTACGGGGGAGGGAAAGGCGCGCCCGGATTGGACGTGGAAAATTTCCTTGAAGGAAGTTGCGGGCAGGGTTTGCGACAGACCAGGGATGACCACAAGCAGCAGCGTTATTGGCCTTGCGTCAGCCCTAATTCCTCCACGCGGGCGCGCAGAACAAAGCGGCGGTACGCGCGCACTTCGGCAAGCAGGGCGTCAAGCTCCTGCCAGAGAGTTTCTGCGTCGCGGCGGGTGACGACTGGCGCGCCGGCGGCAATGGCCGCGCGGTCGCCGTCCAACCATTCGTCCAGGCGCAGGATGCCGCGCGCTTCCAACAGAAGCAGCGCCGTACGCACGACGGCTTCGGTCTGGCCGAGCCGCGCAGCCATGCGCCCGACGTCGACCACAGCGTCGTGGCTGAGTGCATATTTCGCCATGCCCGCCACCTGTTTGACAATGGCGTCGGCGTCGTCGTCCGTGGTGGTGCGCCCGCACAGGTAGAGCGTGCGTCCGCCGCTGCTTGCCGCCAGCCAGTGCAGCACTTCGCCCGATGGCGGAAGGCTCCACAAAATGAGCGGCCGGCCGGCCGCGGCAGGCACGGCAAAGCGGGGAGCATAGGCAACGTCCGGGCTGACGCTTTCGAGCCGTACGCCCTCAGCATACCAGACCGCGCCGCCGGGAAGCTGCGCGGCGGGCTGCTCCACCTGGCGCAGATCGACAATCTCCAGCGGGCCGCGTGCGTCAGGAATGACTTCAATCGCCTGGCGCTGCGCGGGACGGTGCGCGACATACATCAATTGCAGCGAGCGTGCGCCGCGATATTCGTTGACGCCGAGCGTGTAGACAAAATCCAGCGCGGCGTCGGCGGACAGTTCGACATCGCCGCCGCCAAACCAGACAAGCTCGTGCACGGGTGCGTCCGCGCCGCCAGGCAGAGGCGCAGCTTGCGATGCGCGCCGTCGTTGCCCATGCGCCGGTCGTTGACGACAGTCAAGTTAAAGGTGGCAAACCGCGGCGTTGGATTGCCCTGGCCAAAGGGCGCCAGCCGCGCCAGCTCCGCTTCCAGTTCGAGCGACAACTCACTCAGCGGCGCTTCCACATCGATTTGCAAGCCAGGTTGCAGCGCAGGGTCGCGGTAATGTTCAATTTGCCGGCTCAACTCACGGCGGAACGCAGCGATATTTTCCGGCAGCAGACTCACGCCCGCTGCGCCCGGATGGCCGCCGTGCGTGAGCAGCAAATGGCTGCACGCTGCGATCGCCGCGCCGATATCGACGCCGGGGATGCTGCGGGCGCTGCCGCGCCACCTCGCCCGGCGGATTCAGCAGCAGCAGCAACGGGTTTGCCAAACTCCTCGACGAGCCGCGAGGCAACAATGCCGACGATGCCCGCGTGCCACTGGGGATGGGTCAGCACCAGGGCGTTGAAATCGAGCAGACTCTGGTCGCGCTCGATCAGTTCCAGCGCGGATTTTGTAATCTGGCTCGTGAGCAGGCGGCGCTCCTGGTTGAGGCGCTCCAATTTGTTGGCAAGTTGCCCGGCGCGAATCGGGTCCGCGTGGAAAGCAACTCGACGGAGACCGTGGCGTCGTCCAGCCGTCCGAGCGCGTTCATGCGCGGGCCAAGCTGAAAGCCTATCGACTCGGCGGTCAGTTTGGTCGCATCGACGCGCGAGATCTGCATCAGCGCCATCAGCCCGACCCGCTTGGTGGTGCGCAGCCGTTCCAGCCCACGTTGCAAAAGATAGCGAGCGTCGTTCACCTGTTCGGCGACGTCGGCCACGATGCCCAGCGCGACGAGGTCGAGCATCTCTGCCTCTTCACCGCTGCGCCCGGCCAGGGCAAACAGACGCTGCACCAATTTGTAGGCCACGCCGACGCCGGGCAGCGTGCGCAACGGGTCGCTATCGGGTAGGAACTTGGGGTTGACAATGGCGTCGGCGCGGAGCACGCTTTCGACGCCAACCTCAACGGGGCTCCGCCCCCACAAAGGATCAACGCCCGGCGTCAACCCGTGAAACTCTGCGGACAAATCGTGGTGGTCGGTAATCACGACCGTCAAGCCACAGTCGCGTGCATAGCCAACCCCCGCAGCTTCGGCAATACCGGTGTCGCAGGTCACGAGCAAATCCGCGGGAAATTCGGCCAACTTCTCCTTGAGTTTGGGCACGCGGATGCCGTGGCTCTCCTCGAAGCGATTGGGCACATGAAAATGCACGCGTGCGTCACCGGCCAAAGTGCGCAGCGCGGTGACGAGGAGCGCGGTGCTCGTCTGCCCGTCCACGTCGAAGTCGCCCCACACCAGGAGGTTTTGCTGGCGGGCAATGGCGTCGTGGAGCAGGCTGGCCGCGGCATCCACGCCGAGCAAGGCGGAAGGCGGCGCCGGCGTATAGGCGTCGGCGTCAAGAAAAGGGATGGCCTTGGCCGGCGTGTCGATGCCACGCTGGGCAAGCAACTGCGCCACCAGTGGATGTCCACCGACGGCCGCGACCAGTTCCGGCGATGGGGTGACGGATGGTTTAGTAATCCAGGGTTGCGTCATGGTCAGACTGGTTCTGGGTTGCACGGGTCATACGCTTGAAAATCCTGCCGGACATCACTACTCATTTCTGGAAGAACCGCAGCAAATCGTGCGCATTGTATATGCGCGCTGGTGATACGTCAACGTCGTCTTGGAATAAAACTGTTCCCCCGCCGAAGTGTTGATCGAGTCGTAGTGTGGTAAAATCGCAAGTTTGTATGATGGCACCAAGCACTTCTGCTCCAACTTCGCGGCCGGCGCGGCTCCTGGTGCGCCTAGGGATGCTGGCGATGCTGCTGCTCGCCTTTGCGCTGCGCGCCTATCGGCTCGATTTCCAGAGCTTCTGGAGCGACGAGGGCATCAGCCTGCAACGCGCGGCGCTGGGCCTGCCGGCAATGTTGGACGCCATGCCGGTCGAACATCTGCCCGGCTACTTCATCTTGTTGCACTTCTGGCTGCCTGCGACCGGCGGCCACGACTTTGCGCTCCGCTTTCTGTCGCTTTGGCCCAGCGTGTTGAGCGTGGCCCTGCTCTACCGGCTAGGCGTCGATCTCGGCTATCGTCCTGCGGGTCTAGCGGCCGCGTTGCTGCTGGCGACAAACGGCTTTCAGATCTGGTACGCACAAGAGGCGCGTATGTATAGCTGGCTGCTGGCCGCTTCCCTCCTCTCCACGATCGCATTGTGGCGGCTGCTGGCGTTGGACGGGCGGCGCAGAGATCGTGCGCGATGGGGCTGGGGCATTACGTATGCTCTGGCAACCGCGGCGACCGTCTACTTGCATCTGTTTGGTGCGTTGACGCCCCTGGCGCAGACGATCTTTATGGCCGGCTGGTTGGCTGTACGCCGCGATGGGCGCGGCTTTGGGCGCTGGCTTGCCGCCGCGACGGGTGCGTTGCTGCTGTTTCTTCCCTGGCTGCCGCGTGTATTGGGAATTTTCGCTTTTGGCGGCTGGCGCGACGCGGGCGACCCGGCGGAAATTCCGTGGCGTTATCTGGCCGCCTTCACCGTAAGCGACGCCATGCCCGAACCGTGGCGCACGCCGTTGGTCTGGTTCTATGCGTTGTTGGCGCTGGCCGGCTTGCTCTTCTGGTGGCGTGTGCGCCGCAGCGCCGGGTTTTTACTGGCAACCTCCCTGCTGGCGCCCATGCTTGCGGTCATCGCGCTGGCGGTGCGCAACCCTGATTATCATGAGCGCTACGCCATCGTGGTGGCAGCCCCGCTGCTCTTGTTGGCGGCAGGCAGCATCGGCTGGCTCGATTGGCGAACAGGGCAGTCGCATCGCGCGCGTTCACGTGCAAACCCAGCCGCTCAGGCGCTGGCGGTGATGGCGATGCTTGCCCTCGCCGCCATGAATCTGCTTGCCGTGCAGCGCCACTACACCGACGCCACGCTCCACAAGCCGGATTTTCGCGGCGCGGCCGCCACGATCATGGCCGGGCTTGCGCCGGGAGACGTGGTGCTGGTCGATGGGCCTGACCCCAACAAGGTGTTTCTGCACTATTATCGTGGCGCCGCGCCTGTGATCGCAGTCAGCGAGCTGGAGCGCACGCCGCTGGCGGAAGCCGATGCAGCGCTGCGTGAGCGCACGAACGGCGCACGCCGCGCCTGGGAGCTGCTCTACTTTCACGCGCCGGCCTCGGTCCAGGTCTGGCTGGCGACGCAGGGCTGGGCCACAGAACCCAGTTACCACAACGGCATCCGCGTGACGCTCTACGGGCTGGACGCAGGCAGTGGCGTCACCACGCCGCTGGATATCGCCTTTGGCCCGGACTTGACCCTGGAGCGCGTCACGCTTGACACGCTGACGCCACAACCCGGCGATCTGCTGCGTGTGACGACCGATTGGTTCACACAAGCCGCCGCACCGGAGTATAAGTTCAGCTTGCGCCTGCACGATGCCGCGGATACCCTGGTGCAGAGTGTAGACTATACGCCACAGAATTGGTTTGCGCCCACCAATGTCTGGGTAGTTGGTCAGCCTGCGCGCGACCAACGCGGGTTGCTGTTGTCGCCAGATCTGCCGCCGGGCGACTATCGCCTGACGTTGCGGCTCTACGAACCGGACACCGGCGCGCCCGTGATGACCGCAGCCGGTGAGGATGTCCTGCTCGCCACGTTGACGGTGCGCAAGGCAGGGACGCCATGAGTGGTGCGGAGCACAGACGTCGCGTCTGCAAGTGCGGACGGGGACGTCCGCGATCCGGGAAAGGTGGATTTGGTGAAGCTTTCGTCACAGCCTGAACACAGAGCCTGGCTGACACAACATGGCAGAGTTGCGCTGCTTGGACTTATCCTCCTGGCCTATCTGCGCGCGGTGATGTGGCTCGATCAGCAGCCGCTGTGGTGGGATGAGAGCCTGAGTTTGCAGCGCGTTGAGCAGCCGCTGGCCGATTTGTTGCGCGGCGTGTTGTGGATCAGCGACAACCTGACCCGCATCCCGACGATCGACCAGCATCCGTTCTTCTACTTCCTGTTGCAAGGTATGGTCGTGACGGGCGCCGGCAGCGAGGAATTCGCCGTGCGCTACGCATCCGTGCTGGCGGCAACGCTCTTTGCACCCGCGGGCTGGGTGCTGGGCGCTGGTTTGTGCGGCGTGAACTGGCGCCGCCGGCGACGCCCTGGTTCGCCGTGCTGTTGGCGGCGACCAGCCCCTTCCTGCTCTGGTTCGGCCAGGAAGCCAGACCTTACGCGCTGTGGGCCACGCTGAGCGCCCTGTCCACCTATCTGCTGCTGCGCGCCACTGAAGACCAACGCCTCAATCGCCCAGCGGCGGTCGGCTATCTCCTCGTGGAGTTGATGGCGCTGGCGACCCACTATTTTGCCGTGTTCCTGCTGCCTTTCCAGGTGCTGGTCATCGTGGTCTGGGCGTGGCGCAGCCGCCGTCTCTGGGCGGTGGGCGCGGCCCTGGTGCTGCTAGGCGTCGGCGCGCTCATTGGTCTCTATGCGGCGTGGCTTCTGATCGGTCAGGGCGGCGGCGGCAACTTCTCCGAAATTTCATTGCCGATTTTGATCCCCGATTTGGTCAATGCGTTCAGCCTGGGGCTGAGCGTCGATTACGGCGTCGTCTGGTGGATCGACCTGATCTTTGGCGGGCTGGCGCTGATCGGCCTGGGGTGGGGTCTGCTGCAGCGCCAACGGCTGGCGGCCGGCGGCTGGATCTTGCCCGCCTTCTTCGTGATCGCGCTGGCGTTGCTGCTGGCGGTCAACGTCTACCGCCCGCTCTACATGACGGCGCGCCACCTGAGCCAGCTTCTCAGCGGCTTTGTCCTGGCGGTGGCAATCGGGCTGGCTGTGCTCTGGATGCGCCAACGCATCGTCACGCTGCTGCTCACGCTGTTTCTGCTGGGCGCGGTCGGCTACAGCACACTGAACTACTTCACCGACGAGCGCTACGCCAAGGACGACTACCCGCGCCTGGGCGCCTACATGCAAGAACGCATGATGCCCGGCGACCTGATCCTCTACAACGAAGCGCCCACCAAGCGCATCTTCGAGTACTATGCGCCGCTGGACGCGGTTTACGCTGCGATGCGCGGCGGTGCGGAGCTGGCCGTCTTTGGCGCGCCGCTGCTCGACCGCAGCGTCGATGAGACGATTCAGTGGCTCGAAGCTCAGGCGCCCGCCTATCGTCGCATCTGGCTGCTGCGCTCTGGCAATCATGTCGTCCAGGATCCTGACGGGCGCATGGAGCAGTGGATGAACGAGCATTTCACGCTGATGCGCGATGTCAAATTTTTCAGCCAATCTTCGCTGCACGTCAAGCTCTATCTGCCGACCATTCCCGTTTTCGAGCAAGGAACGCCGGACATCCAGCATCCGGTGCTGGCCGAATTTGGCGGGTTGATCCGGCTGGTGGGCTATGACGCGGACCCGCCGCAAGCCGCCGACCTGCCGTCGCAGACGCGGCTCTACTGGCAGGTGACGAGCAAGCCGGAGCGCCGCTACCGGTACATCTGGCGGCTGCTAGTGCAGGATGCCGAGGGCAATTACCATCCCCAAGCCATCGTCGAGCGCGAACCCTATGAAGGCGACGCGCCCACCATCTACTGGGATCCCGGCAAAACCATCATGGAGTATGTCGAACAGCCCCCGTTATCACCTAATGCACCGGTCGAAGGCCGTCGCTTCTATGCGCTGGAGCTGTATGACGCCGAGACGCAGGAAAAGCTGCCCGTCACAGCCATCGAAGGCGGCCAGCTTGCGGCTGACGGCGTCACCGCTTTGTTCCCGGTGGACGGCCCATGAACGGCTTGACCTCCGCGCCTGGCGCGGCGCCGCCCCAGGTGCAGCCATCCAACGACCGCTGGATGCAACGGTGGGCGTGGCTGATCCTCGGCCTTTTCCTGCTTTTGGGAAGCGCCTACAGCCTTGTCGTGCCTGCGTTCGAGACGCCCGACGAACCCTTTCACTACGGCTTTGCGCGCCACATTGCCCAGGGCAATGGCCTGCCCGTCCAGGACCCACAAAACACAGGGCCGTGGGCGCAGGAAGGCAGCCAAGCGCCGCTCTACTATCTGCTCGCCGGGCTGGCGACGACTTTTATCGACCAGCGCGATTTTGCTGAAAGCGCGGTGCGCAATCCACGCGCCAATATCGGCGACCCGCTCTACCCCGGCAACAAGAACTTCATGCTCTACTCCGGACGCTGGCAGCCGTTGCAGGGCGTGAACCTGGCGCTGCACGTCGGTCGTTGGCTCTCGCTGCTGCTGGGCGCGCTCACGCTGTGGGCGACGTTCCGGCTGGGCGTCTACACCTTCCCCCACAGTCGCACATTGCCCCTGCTGGCGATGGCGCTGGTGGCGGCCATCCCGCAATTTCTCTTTCTCAGCGCCTCCTTCTCCAACGACAACGCCGTAATCGCGGCCAGCACCTTTACCCTCTTCTGGCTGGCGCGCTTGCTGGCCAGGCGCGACGATGCACCCATCCAATGGTGGGAATGGAGTGTGCTGGGTGTGGCGTTGGGCGCGGCCGCGTTGAGCAAGTTGCAAGGGCTGGGGCTGATCCCGCTCAGCGGCCTGGCGGTGCTCTTGCTGGCCTGGCGTCGCCACGCGTGGCGGTTATTGCTGGACGCGGTGATCTTTGCAGGCGTCCCCGCAATCGCAATTGCCGGCTGGTGGTACTGGCGCAACCTCACGCTCTATGGCGACTGGAGCGGGCTGTCGCATCTGATGGAGATCAACGGGCAGCGTCAAGGCGGGATCGAGTGGCGCAACTTCTGGCCGGAGTTCGCCGGCTTGCGCTATTCGGCCTGGGGCGTCTTTGGCTGGTTTAATATCCTGCTGCCGGACTGGTTCTACAAGGTGATGGACGCTATCACGGTGATTGGCTTAGCAGGCGCCGTGCTGTCGACTATTGCCTCCCTCACGCGAAGACATTTGCCCCTCACCCCTCGCCCCTCGCTCCGCATACTGGCGCTGCTCTGGCTCTGGCTGGCGATGATGCTGGCGCTCCTGCTCTACTGGACGGCGCAGGCGACGGGCAGTCAAGGGCGGCTGCTCTTTCCGGCCCTCGCGGCTTTTGCCATTTTGTTGGTGGCGGGCATCGACTTCTGGCTGCGTTGGCTGCCGGTCCTCGCGCAGCGCCTGGTGTGGACGGGGCTGTTTGGGCTGTTGGCGGGCATGTCGATCTACGCGCTCGGCTGGCTGTTGCCCGGCGCCTATTATGCCCCCGCGCCGGTCGCCGCGATTGCTAGTAACGCGCTGCCCGTCGCGCTGCGCTATGGCGAAGACGAGCCTATCTGGCTGGAGGCCGTGACGATTGACGCGGCACGCGTGCGCGCCGGCGAGGTTGCGCCGGTCACGCTCTACTTCCGAACGCCGGCAAAACTTGAACACGATTATCAGCTCTTTCTGCAATTGCTCGACGAGAACGGCGCAGAAATTGCCAACCTCACCACGCATCCCGGCTGGGGACGCAACCCGACCACTTTCTGGACGCCAGGCGCGCTGTACGCCGACCGCTATCTGCTGCCTGTCCCCGCCGCGGCGGGGAGCGGGTCGCCGCTGGCCGCGCGCCTCTATGTGGGTTTCATCGATCCAGCCACCGAAGGCGCGTCTGGGCAGCCTGGCGAGTTTCTGCCTCTGCCCGCTTACGCCGCGGAGGGCGGCGAGGTCACGCCGTTTGTGGGGACGGTGGTGGTGGAGCCTGCCACCACGCCACAGCTCGATACGCCTGGCGCCGTCGTCGCCAACAGCGAGTTCGGCAATGTGATCCGGCTCAACGATGCAGAAACTGAGTTTCTTGAAGAAACTCAGTTTCTAACCGTGAAGCTGCTCTGGGAAGCGCTCGGCGCACCGGCCACCGCTTACACGGCGTTTGTGCATGTCGTGGATGCGACGGGCGCGCCCGTGGGTGGGTTCGACCGTGCGCCGGCTGGGGATCGCTTTCCCACGCATCTGTGGCGCGCCGGCGACCGCGTCTTGAGCCAGTTCGAGGTGGAATTGGCAGCGCCGCTTCCGCCTGGAACGTATGATGTTTGGGTGGGGCTGTACGAATCAGCCAGCGCGGGCGCGCTGCGGCTGCCCGTAACCGCGCCAGGTGAACTACTGGCTGGAGACGGTGAGGTGAAGATTGGGCAATTTACAGTGCAATGAGCTTGAATGAAGAGTACAACGGAGGCGGGGAAGCGACGGCTGCGCTCTTTTTTCAGCAGAGTATTCCGTTCGTTAATCAGCGGAGCGCAGCAGTTTTCTGCTCGCACCGCTGTTGCGCTTTACGGCGTCACCACCACAGGCGTCGAAATTTCACTCAGCCAGGCAGCAACCTGCACCGGCAAGATCACCGAGCCTACGCCCAACCCGTGCAAGATCGTGGTCATCGCTTCGATAGAAGGCATGGTATAGAGTTTGGATTCCACCTCGGCCGCGGTGAACGCCTGCGCCAGGGCGTCGGCTTGTGCGCTGGATTGGCCGAGCATCATCACGTCGATCTTGGCGTGATGCAGTTTGGCGAGTTGGATGGCAAGTTGCACCGCATGGTCGGAGGAAGGGTCGCCCAGGTAGACGACCGTAAAGGGGCCGATGAGCGCGGTCTGTGCGCTCTGCACGATGACCGGGCGCTGTGTATTGCGCACCACGGCCTGCGCGCTGGAGCCGGTGCGCTTCCCCCGGCGTCATGCCCACGCGTCCCAGGCTGACCATCTGCGCGGACAAGCCGGCTGCGATCAGTTCCTGCGTCACGCCGCCGCGCACCACCTTGAACGACCATGAGACGCGCTGGCGACCGGCCACATCGGCCATAATCTTGCGCAGCAACGTTGCCTGGATGCGAAAATCACGTTCCATACGCGCCTGTTCGAGACGACGCGGGTTGCCTGTAAAAGAGCCGATCTCCAGCCCGAACGGCAAGCCACACAGATGCAGCAAGTTGACATCCTCGACGTATAGCCCGCGCAGTTCCAGCTTCAAGGCAGACGCGACCTCAGCCGCGGCCACCAATGCCGCCGCACTGTGGGGAGATGCGTCCAGCGCCACCAGGATGTAGCCCGTTGGCAATGGCTGGTGTAAGGTTTCGCTCAATATTTCGGGCGCCATCATTGCGCCGTGTTCTTCCGCGCTCATCCAGATTTGTTCCTACTTGCTTACTGTCGCTGTGCTGCTGGATTGCGGACGTCTCGTCCGCTTTTCCTGAGCAATCTAATGCGGACGAGACGTCCGCGATCCCGAGCAGCGTCTCCCTGTCTCCCCTTCTCCTTGTCTCCCGCTCTCCCCCTACGCCAACTTGGGCGGATCGGTTTTGCTGCTGGAAGCCGCCGGCTTTGGGGCGCCACCCTTTGCTTCGAGCGCCTGCCGCTTTTTTGCCATTTGCCCCAGCCGATCGGCGACGGCGCGGTTGATTGACCCTTTGGGATATTTGCCTCGCTTGTCAGGCGTACCCGCAGGCATCCCCGTCAACACTTCGATGCCTTCATCGACGTGTGCAATGGCATAAATCTGGAAGCGCCCGGCCTCCACCGCCTCGACCACATCGCGGCGCAGCATCAAGTGCTTGACGTTGGTTTCCGGAATCAGTACGCCCTGCTCGCCAGTCAACCCGCGCGCTTTGCACAGATCAAAGAAGCCTTCGATCTTTTCGTTGACGCCGCCGATGGCCTGGACGCGACCGGTCTGATCCACCGAGCCGGTGACCGCCAGTGATTGTTTGATAGGAACTTGCCCGATCGCCGAAAGCAGTGCATAAAACTCGGTTGATGAGGCGCTGTCGCCTTCTACGCCGCCGTACGACTGCTCGAAGACCAGGCTGGCGGAGAGCGCTAGCGGCTGCTCGATGGCGTAGCGCGCATTGAGCAAGCTGGCCAGAATGAGCACGCCCTTGGCGTGGATCGGCCCGCTCAGGTTGACTTCACGCTCGATGTTGACCACATCGCCGCGCCCCATGCGCACCGTGGCTGTGATGCGCGACGGCTGGCCAAAGGCATAGTTGCCAAGTTGCAACACGGACAGTCCGTTGATCTGCCCAATCGCCGCGCCGGTGGTTTCGATGTGGATGGTCTTGCGCAGCACTTCATCCTGCATCAAACGGGCCACGCGGTCGAGGCGGAAGACCTGGGCGTCAAGCGCCTGACGCACGTGCTCGACGCCGATTACCTCGGCGTCGCTTTCAGCGGCCCCAGAAATTTGCCTCTTGCAGCAAGTCCACAATGGCCTGCAATTGTGCGGTCAGGCGTTGGCTGTCGTTGGCAAGCCGGGCGGCGTGGTCGATGACCGCGCCTACGGCGTAGCGATCCAGCGGACGCAGCTCCTCCTTGCGCGCGATCGAGGCCAGCAACTGGGCATAGGCCAACTGAGTCTCCGGCGTGCGCTCCACTTCATCGGCAAAATCAGCCGCCACCTTGAAGAGTTCGTTGAAGTCGGGGTCGTGCTGTGACAGCAGATAATAGAGCGTGCGGTCGCCCAGCAGCACCACTTTGACGTTGAGAGGCATCGGCTCAGGCTCCAGCGAGATCGTGCTGGTCAGGCTGAGCATCTGTCCGACCGATTCGATGCGCACCTCGCCAAACTCCAACGCCCGCTTCAATCCTTCCCAGGAATAGGCGCTGGAGAGCACTTTGAGCGCGTCGAGGATCAGATAGCCGCCGTTGGCGCGGTGGAGCGCCCCCGGCTTGATCAGTGTAAAGTCGGTGACAAGGGCGCCCATCTGCGCCATCTGTTCGACGCGACCGGTCAGGTTGGTGTAGGTTGGGTTGCTTTCATAGATCACCGGCGCGCGCTGGGCATCGTCGGCATCGACGAACAAGTTGACTTGGTAGCGACGCAACGGCGAAACGTGGTCGACAAAGACTGCCGGCCCGTCGCCATCGCCTGCTTGCTGCTGCTTTTCGCCCGCCACCATAAAATCGCCAAGGTGCTCCTGGACATCCCGGCGCACGGCCTCGAAGAAGGTGAGGACATCCTGCATTTCGGCGTAGGTTGCGGCCAACTCGGAAATGAGGTCGTTGAGGACGACGCCAGCTACCTCGCGATTCAATTCACGCATGCGGTTGCGCAACTCGCGCTCCCAGCGCGGCGCCTTGGAGACAACCTTCTGGAGCTCCTCTTGCATCACTTCGACATCGGCCTGGATGCGCTTTTGATCCTCTTCGGGCAGCTTATCAAATTCTTCGGGAGGCAGCACTTCTTCGCCCTTGAGTGGGGCAAAGGTCAGGCCGGAGGAGGTGCGCAGCAACGCCAGGCCGCGCTGCTTGGCCTGTTCTTGAAGTCCCATCAGGCTCGCCTGTTGTTGCTCTTGAAACTCACTCTCGATCGCCCGCCGCCGCGCTTGATACTCTTCGCTTTCAAAGGCGGCTGACAGGGCAGTCTGCATGTCCTCGACCAGGCGATCCATGTCCCGTTTCAACTGGCGACCGCTGCCCGCAGGGAGACGCAGGATGCGCGGACGATAGGGTTGGTCAAAGTTGTTGACATAGCACCAGTCGAAGGGGGGCGGCTCCTGCGCCGCGCGCTTCTCGACCGTGCGGCTTACAAGCGTGTGCTTGCCCAACCCAGCCGGGCCGAGCGCGTAGATGTTGTAGCCTTGCCGGCGGAGCTTGACGCCAAACTGAATCGCGCTCATCGGACGTTCCTGTCCGATAAAGGAGGTCTGTCCGTCTAGTTCCGCCGTTGTTTCGAACGTGAAATCCTCCGGTGCACAACAGCGCCGCAGCGCGTCGGGGGATAAAGGTTTCACTGGAGACACAAGGAGGCTCCTCTCTGTGCAGGAAACTGATTGGAAGGCGTCAGTATACCAGAAAAAATAATGTCAGCACAGGGGAAACTGGTAATTCCACCACGCTGGCTCGCCTTGTCGCCAGCTTTGGCCGTCTCCACTGTGCTCGGAAAGGGCGGCGAGTTCCTCTAAGGGCAACCGCTGGAGAGCCCAACGCGCCTGGGTCGCGGTAAGCTCTAACCGCACCCAGGCGACGGGATAGTCGATAATGGCGGGGACGACCGCAAACACGCACGCTTGATGGTCGCCCAACGTGCGCACCTGAACGTCCAAACGATGCGCGTGCCCCTGGAAGATGGCGCGCACGCCGCCGCGCCGTTGGATCACCTGCAACACCTCCGCTGCATTGGCGACGCCAAAATAGTCGCGCCAGGGACGCTCTCCTGCCCACGGGTGCAAGAGCTGATGCGTAAATAGCAATACGGGCCGCCCTTCGGCCGTCGCCAGCGCACAGTCGAGACGCTCCAATTCTGCGGGATTGACCCACCCGAAAACGGGGTCTCCATCGACCGCGGCGGCGATCTGCGCCGGCGTGTGCCCCATCGTATTGAGCAGAATCAAGCGCGCCTCCGGCAGGTCGATCAGCTTGCCTAATCCAGGTTCGTAACGCCACAGGGTATGAAATTCGCTCAGATCACCGTTTCCAGGGTGTACATCATGATTGCCCGGCAACGCCACAATCGGCGCGCTCAACTCATGAAGACGGCGATAAAGATGCCGCATCGTGAATGTAAAGACATCCGATGGCATAGCATAACTCCCTCCGCCGCAGGTCAGATCGCCCAAATGCAGGGCCAGATCAACTTGCGTCGCTTCCAATTCTGTTAAAAGGGTATCCAAGATCCGCTCGGACCAGGGTTGAAGCTGCACGGCGCCGCTCGCTGTGACCACCGGCCGGCTACGCATCCAGAAATGGGTGTCAGAAACAATCCCGATCGTCGTTGATGCAGGTTCATTCATGGCGCGCCTTCTTTGTTTGCTTGGTGGCCAAACCAGCGGTTTTCCAGATTTGCCAGGTCGCCGCGTGCCCTGAGCAGTTGCAGCGATGTCTCGACCTGGTTTCGCAGCTCGGTCGCGCGGCGTGGCATGACGATGACATAGGGAATACTTTCCAAGGGAGCATCTATGGCCGCCAGTGGCTGGCCGACAGCCTGCGCCTGGCGCAGTGAGACATTATCGATAAAAATTGCGTCCAGGCTGCGATCTTCCAGCAGCGCCGCAATCAATTCGTCCGGCGTCTCAAACGGACTCACGTTCATCTCCACGCCCTCACGTTGCAGGCGTCGCCCAACCATATCGCCCACACTGCCCCATTCTACCCCAACGCGCTGTCCGGTCAGATCAGACAAGGTGCGGATTGTAGAACCTACAGGCACAGCAATCCGCAGACCAGCGTCAAAATAAGGGGTGGAAAACAGGAACTCCTGCGTCAGGCGCTCGTCATAAGGATAGGCGCTCATGATGCTGTCGATGCGTCCCGCCTTGAGCGTGTCCGGCAAGCTATCAAAACCGACCGCCACAATCTCGGCGTGTACGCCCCACGTCTCCGCCAGCGCCTGCGCCAACGCCACGTCATACCCGACGGCCGCCCCGGTCGCGTCGAGTAGCTCGAAAGGCGGAAAGCTCGGATCCAGCCCAACCCGCCACACGCCCCGTTGCTGCACGGCCTGCCAGGTGGCATCGCGGCGCAGAAAAGGCAGGAGCGAGACGCTCTGATCGGCAAAGAGCAGCCAGGCGATCCCGGCTATACTTGCCACGAGCGCGGCGCCGGCCGCCATCCAGCGCCAGCGGTAACGCATTATCGCGCTAATTCGTGCGTGTATCGTTGCACCTCCGTGTAGATCGGTTTTGGCTCAAAATCGGTGCGCACGAAAGTGAAGTAATCCTGATACGAGTTTTGATCCCAGGGGAAGCGGAACACCCAGAGACAGAGCGCATCGAGCCAGGGCCATTCTTGCAGCGCAATATCATAGGCGCGCAAGGTGTAGACGATGCGCTGCGCCGGCCGTACGGCGCGCGTCCAGCGTGGATGGTCGTTCCAGCCGCCCTCGGTAATGATCGCCGGCGTTGCTGCGTCGCCGTTTTTGACCATGATATCGCGCAACAACTCGCTGCGGCGGAAGTTGACCACCTCTGGATCGGGCGGGCTGTCCGGTTCAAAATGCCAGCCATAGGCGTGAATCGCCAGGATATCAAAATAAGCGGCGGCGCCGGCGTCATACATCGCCTGGAGAAAGACCAGATCGTTGACGCCAAACTCACTGCCAGGCGGCGCCAGGGTTGGCGCCAGCGCGCCGGCCAACACGTGCACTTCGGGCGCAACGGCCTTGATCAAGGGATAGGCGGCCCGCAACAGCGCCGTGTATTTTGCTGCGTCGGGCGCGGCGTAGCCCCACTCCAGCGCCAGGTTTGGTTCGTTCCAGAGGATCACGTAGCTGACCTTGCCCCGGTAGCGTTCGGCAAATTTCGCCGCAAATCGGCCAAAATCAGCAAAGCGAGCTTCGTCCAGATAAAGTGGGGTGGTGTCTTTGGGGCGCGCCCAGGCCGGAACAAATCCCAACCGTGCGATGAGCGTCACTCCCTGGCGATTGGCGTGCGCGACGACCTGGTCGGCATGAACCCAGTTGTAGCGCCCAGGCGCCTCTTCAATGTACGCCCACGGAAAATACTCGACGCTCCACGGAGCGCCCATTTCACGCACCATTTCCAGGGTTCGCTTGATCTTCCATTCTTCCACTTCGTCGGTCAGCCGTGTGTGAATGCCCACTTTGGGGTTGATGGTTTGGACGGTTTGCTGAGGGCCAAGCACAACCTTGGGTAAATATAAACGCCAAACCCAGATGCCAGTCAGGGCGAGCAACAGCCCAACGAGCAGCAAGAGGGACAGACGCCGCCTGTCGCGCAGCATGTTCACACCTGCATCATAGCGCCGTCGGCGCATTTTGTCCAACCTGGGGACATTTATCGTTCGTCGCTAGTTTGAAACTTTGCCGCGGATCGGGTACAGTCAACGGCGTCATCTCATTTCCTGTCCGCCTGATGCTGAGCGTCACGATGAAGAGCACCGTATTCTGGACTGAAGAGTTTCCCCGTCCCGCCGATCTTTCCACCAGCGAATTGCCTGAAACTATCGACGTTGCCATCATCGGCAGCGGCTACACGGGGCTGAATGCGGCCATTGCCCTGCGCAAGGCCGGCGCGTCGGTGGCGGTGTTGGAGCAGGCGACTATCGGCTGGGGCGCCAGCAGCCGCAACGGGGGCATGGCGCTCACCGGCCTCAAGGAGGAGATGCCCGTCGTCTTCAAGCGCTATGGCGCCGAGATGGGGCGGGCGTTTTGGCAGTGGTCGCTGGATTCAGTCGCGCATGTCGAGCAGACGGTGGCGGCGGAAGGGATCGCCTGTGAGTTTGCGCGCACAGGGCATGTGACGTTGGCCTTCAAGCCGAGCCACTATGCACGTTTTGCCGAAGAAGTGCGCTGGTTTCACGAGATGCTGGCCTACGATGACCTCTGGGTGATGGACAAGTCCGAACTGCGCAGCGAGATCGGCGCCGACGTCTACCATGGCGGGCTGGGCGACCGCAACAGCGCGGCGCTGCACCCCGCACGCTATGTGTTTGGACTGGCGCAGGCCGCGACGCGCCACGGCGCGCTGCTCGTGGAGCACGCCGTGGTCAAGCGCATTGCACAGGCGCGGCTGGGATTTCTGGTTGCCACCAGCAAAGGCATCTTGAACGCACGCGAGGTGTTGGTCGCCACGAATGGTTACACGACCAATGTCGTCGCACCGCTGCGCCAGGGCATCTTCCCGGTCGGCAGCTACATCATCACCACCGCGCCGCTCTCTGTTTCGTTGCAACAGGAACTCAGCCGCGCGGGCGCATGTTTTTCGACAGCAAGAACTTCCTCAATTACTTCCGCCTCACGCCCGATGGCCGGATGCTGTTTGGCGGACGCCACGATCTCTCCACCTCGCTCGACTTGACCGACAGCGCGCACAAAATGCAGGCGCGCATGGTCGAGGTCTTTCCGCAGCTTGCCGGCGTCCCCGTCACCCACTCGTGGAGCGGCAAGCTGGGTCTTGCCTTTGACCTGATGCCGCACGTTGGACGAGTGCGAGGCGTCCATTACGCCTACGGTTATGCCGGTCACGGCGTCTCGATCGCCAGCTACTTGGGCAAGGAAGTCGGTGAGATGCTGGCAGGGGCGCGCACGACAAATCTGTTTGCGCAGATCGATCATGCACGATATCCTTTTACACCTTACGATCAGCTTTATTTGCCGCTGGTTTCTGCCTGGTTCCGCTTATTGGACAGCGTATCTTGAGATAATCGGGGCCTTACCTTGAGGGGAGACTTTCATGAATTTTGCGGTTTTTACCGTCATGCTGCCCGATCTCACACCGGAGGAAGCGGCGCCCGCGCTCAAGGATGCGGGCTATCAGGGCGTCGAGTGGCGCGTCACTGCCACACCCGCCGAGGTGAAAGATGAGACGCCTTCTTTCTGGCGCAACAATTCCTGCACGCTGGCGCCTACCCCGCAGGACGCCCAGCGCGCCCGCACCATCGCAGAAGCCGTCGGGCTGGCGATCCCCAACCTGGGCACGTACATTGCCGTGGGCGATTTGCCCGCAGTCGAGCAAGCAATGCAATTTGCCGCGCTCGCCGGCGCACCGTCGATCCGCGTGGGGATTGCCCGCAACGACCAGGTGGGCGACGTTCACGCCTTGTTCGAGCAGAGCGTTGCCTTCCTGGGAGGCGTGCAGACGTTATCGCAGCGGCTCGGGGTCAAGGCGCTGATCGAGATGCACCACGGCACGATCGCGGCCAGTGCGTCGAGCGCACGCCGGCTGGTCGAGGGCTTCGACCCTGCCTGCATCGGCGTGATCCACGATTGCGGCAACATGGTCTTCGAAGGTCACGAAGAGTATCGCCGCGGGCTGGAACTGCTGGGGCCATACCTCGCCCACGTTCACGTCAAGAACGCCGCTTACGACCGCCCCAGCGCCGGCGGCGTCTGGCAGCCGCGTTGGGCGCCGCTCCAGGATGGGGTGGTCGATTTTGCCGCGCTCTTCGCCGCGTTGCACAGCGTCGGCTATGACGGCTGGATCGTGGTCGAGGATTTCAGCCAGGCTTACGATTCCCACACCGCGCTGCACGAAAACCTGGCGTTTCTCCACAGCGTACAGCACGCATTGTCTTAGTCTCTATCCGGAAATTTCTGCGAACCGGCTCTCGCTAAAGAAGACAGATGGAACGCCGCAACCAATTTCCGGATGAATATTTAGGGAAACTGATATGTCCAATCACGCTCAATCGACTCAGCCGTTGCGCACCGTTTTCATCGGCAACGGCGCCAGCATCTATCCGCTGCACGAAAAAGCCGCCGATCCCGCTCACTTTGAGTTGGTCGGCATGGCCGACATCGACGCGCGCGCCAAAGCACGCGCGGACGCGCACGGCGCGCCCTTCTTCACCGACCACCGCGCGCTGCTCGACGCGGTGCAGCCTGAACTGGTCGTCGTCATGACGCCGCACCCGTCGCACCCCAGCATCGCCATCGACGCGCTCGAAGCCGGTGCACATGTGCTGGTGGAGAAGCCGATGGCGATCCAGGTGGCCGACGCCGACGCTATGATCGAGGCGGCCAAGCGTTGCGAACGCCTGTTGGCCGTCAACTTGCAACACCGGTCGCGCCCCGAAGTGCGCGCCGCCTACGACCTGATCCAACGCGGCGCGCTGGGCGAGCTACAACACGCCAACATGGTGGTGGTCTGGCCGCGCTCGCACAAATATTTCCGCATGTCCACCTGGCGCGGCGCCTGGAACGGCGAAGGCGGCGGCGTCCTGCTCAATCAAGCGCCGCACAACCTCGACCTGATCTGCCACCTCATCGGGCTGCCGCAACGGCTGGTGGCGTGGACGCGCACGACGCTGCACCCCATCGAAACCGAGGACACCGTGCAGGCGATGTTTGAATGGCCCAACGGCGCGATCGGCTCGCTGCATGTCAGCACCGCGGAATCCGGCCAGCCCGAACGCATGGAAATCCTGGGCACCGGCGGGCGGCTGGAGATCGTGTCGGGCGGGCTACACTTCGACCGCTTCGACCAGGATCTCCGGGAGTTTTTCCCGGAAACGGAAGAAATTTACAGCGGCCCAGGCCAACAACGCATTGAGACGCCCTTGCCAGCGATGACCGGCAGCCATGACGACATCTACGCCAACGTGTACGCCGCCATCCGCACGGGCGCGCCGCTGCTGGCGGATGGCGCGGACGCACGCATGTCGCTGGAGCTTGCCAACGCCATCACGCTGTCGAGCCGCACCGGCGCTCCTGTCGAATTCCCCATCAGCCGCACGGCATACGCGGCCCTTTTGGCGGCGCTGCAAGCCAGTGCACGCCACGCTTGACAAAGGAGAACCTCATGACTGAAGCTCGATTTACCCTCAGCGCATTTGGCGATGAAATCGCGGTCAAATTGCACGATCAACTTGCCGTGCTTGCTGATCTGCAAATTGGCTTTCTGGAGCTGCGCACTGTGTGGGGAAAAAATGTGCTCGACCTTGACGACGACGAGGCGCGCAAGGTGGCAAGTGTGTGCGCGGCTGCGGACGTCGGCGTGAGCGCTATCGGCAGCCCGATCGGCAAGTCGCCGATCACGGAGCCCATGGCGGATGAGCTGCGCAAGCTTGACCGCATCCTGCGCATCGCGGAGATTGTCGGCACGCGGCGCATCCGCATCTTTTCCTACTACCCGCCTGATATCTCGACCAACGCGCGCTACGACGAATATGTCGAGGTGGCGGCCGAGCGGCTGGCGCAACTCGCCGACCACGCCGCGCCGCGCGGCTATACATTGCTGCTTGAAAATGAGAAGGAAATCGTCGGTGACGCCATCGAGCGCTGCGCGACGATTCTGCGGTTGCTAAAGCGCGCGAATGTCAGCTTTGTGTGGGATCCTGCCAACTTCGTCCAGGTCGGCGAGAGCAGGGTGACGGAACGCGGCTGGCCGTCGTTGGGCGACCATGTCGGCTATGTGCACATCAAGGACGCGCGCCTGGCGGATGGGTCGGTGCACGCCGCCGGGGAAGGAGACGGCCAGGTTCCAGAATTGCTGACAATACTGCGCGAAACGGGCTATCAGGGCTTCCTTGCGCTTGAGCCACATCTGGCGGTTGCTGGGCACAGCAACGGCTTCAGCGGGCCAGAGGGCATGGCCTATGCCGTGCAGTCCTTGCGCCGCGTGATGGCTCAGACAGGTTGCGTCGAGGTCAATGGATAGCGTTGCACCACCTTGACGACGCCGGGGGTCATATACCAGTCGTTCTCAACGAGTAACAATTCGTTCACCCGCGTCACCCCAAAATCGATGGTGCGCGCCTGGTCGAGTTGCGCCACAAATTGAGCCGGCGCGCAGAGTGGGCGTGCGCAGCCGCAACGCCGTCATGTGCGCCGTGGTAAGCTGGTAGCGGCGGTCGAGTTCGTCGCCCAGGCCGGCTGCAGTCAGACTCGTGCGTAACGCCGTGCGCGCTCGTTCCAGCGTGTCGTCGGTCGGAAAGCCTTGTATCATCACGGCGGCGGGCGAAGCGGTCACCCCCTGAAAAGCAACGGTAAACAGTGGCAGTGACGAGAGGGCAGCGTCCAGCACGGCAAGGTAGCGCGCAAGCTGGGCGAAATATGGTGCGTACGCCGATGTTGCCGTAAACAGCGATAACACCGTGACATGGAGTTGCGCCGGCGCATAGAAAACCTGCGCCGGCTCGATGGCCGCCAACTCATCCAGCCATGCAGCAACCCGTGCGGCGACTTCCGGCTGCGGTCGAAAGAGGACCGTCAAGCCGCGCCGGGCGTCAGGCGTGTGATCATGGAGCAAAGGATCGATCTGTGCATCGCCCTGGAGAAATACACAGCGCGTCCGTTGCCAAAGCGTGGCATAAGTCTCGGTCAGTTCAGAATCCACCTGTACGATCTCTCCAGTCCGGCCTTCAAATCGCTGTATTGGTCGCCAACTTCGTCGGCATCTGGCAAGATAGTGGCTTTCCAGCTTTGATAGCATTGTAACGCATCGATAAGAACTTCAATACAAAATGAGGGGCGACTTTTGCCGCCCCTCTGCGTGACAATCCTATTTGATTGAAAGTTCTGCGCCGAGTTTACCGGCCACGCCGCCCGTGCTGGTGGCCTGTACCGTCGCGCGGGGCGGCATCGTTGACGCCGTCGCCATCGGCATCGACGTAAGTGTCACACACGCCGTCACCGTTCTGGTCAACAAAGGCGCCGTTCTGACCAAGCCCTTGTCCCTGGCCGCGCATCCCTAGCGCCTGACCGCGCTGGTCCTGACTATTGCGACGCCCGTACTGACTGCCCGTGCCATCACGCGGAGCGGCATCGTTCACGCCGTCGCCGTCGGCATCCACCCAGTTGTCACACACGCCGTCGCCG
Organism: Candidatus Caldilinea saccharophila; assembly: GCA_016710365.1. Classification (GTDB taxonomy): domain Bacteria; phylum Chloroflexota; class Anaerolineae; order Caldilineales; family Caldilineaceae; genus Caldilinea; species Caldilinea saccharophila. Next base: position 67,872 of record JADJVW010000025.1, read on the forward strand.
TCTGCGTCGCCGCCGTTGAGACATAGACCTGCGCCTGGTGCACCTGCGTTTACACCCGCACCGGCGTTCGGCCCGGCGCCCTGCGCGAATGCCGCAGCGATCACCACTACCACCAGCATCATCGCCACCATGGTGGCTACCAAACTCTTGCGTATCATCTTGAAGCTCCTTTAGCTACTTGCCGGGGTTTGTTCCGGCCATTTGATTGAAGTAGCTACAGGATAGAGGGCGACCATGAAGAACTTGTGAAGATATCATAGCGGGATTGTGTCGATTGCCGGCGATTTCAGCCGAGGAGTGAAATGAGTGCACCCCCAGCCGATCAATAAACACGACCGGCGCTACCAGACAGACAAGCTAGCAGACGCCCAGAGCCTTGCAGATACAGCAGCAGGGGCTGTTCTCATCGTTTGCATCATTCATGGAGGTATTCATAACATTCCTATTTTTTAGTGTTGTCACAGACAACGTCCCCGTCACACCGCAGGAATTGTCTACACTGCAAATTGACAGTGCGGCGTGCCGGGGACGTTCCCTGATCTTGCACTAGGCCGGCATTGCCGCAAGTTGTTTGCGGTCAAGGATTTCGATTTCAACGCCTTCCATCGTGTCGATCGTTTCGTGCACTGGACAATGCTGCGCCACACGCAGCAGCGCCTGCTTACGCGCCTCGCAATCGGCATGTGGCAGCTTGACGCTAACTTTTAAGTTGATCAGACGAGACGGATTTTCCGCCTTGTCGAAACTTACGTCTACGCTGAGATCAGTGGCGTCGATGCTGGTTTGCTGACAGTAGGTGGCAATAAAAGCAGCAACACAGGATCCCAGTGAAACGACAAAGAATTGTGGTGGAGTTGGCGCTCGATTAGCGCCACCCATCTCTGGTGGGACATCGATCATCACAGTGTGATTCCCCACCTTGCTCTCGAAAAGCATGTCGCCCTTAAATGTCGTCGTAATTGTAGCCATCCCATTCTTCTCCAAATCGTTTCATGATAATTGTCGGTTAGCGGCCAACGCTTTATGCGGTTGGCCACAATTTTACCCTACCTCTATAACACGAATATCTGTGGTCATCTTTGCGGCAGCACAAAGAGCGCGTAACAAAAGACACGCAACAAGGCTATGCCAGGACATGCCGTCTTGTCACCATCAGTTCCGCTAGTGCACATGGCGCCAAACACGCTTGCGTCAGCTCATCTACTTCTCCTGCCAACTGCTCCAGCGCCGCGGGACGACGGAGCATGATGCGTTCGCGCCGGCTCTGGACGTGGCCGGCCTGTTCCCACTGGCTGAGCGTGCGGCTCACGGTGTACAGCGTGGCCCCGATCAATTCGGCGAGGGACTCACGCGTGAGCGAAAGGGTGATCAACCTTCCTGCCTCAACATCTTCGCCGGCAATGCTGGCCAGGCGCAACAAGGCCCGCGCCAGCCGCTGCTCCACGCGATCGGTCAGCAACTCTCGGTAGCGTGCTTGTAATTCTTGATTGCGAATGACCATGATGTGCAGCGCATTCAAGGAAACTTGTGGATAACGTGCGAAAAATTCCGCCAGACGTGCACCGGGCCAACACAGCACCTGGCACACCTCCACCGCTTCAAGCGTCAAGGGATAGGTGAAGCCATGCAACGCCGCGATCAGGCCAAACTCCTGGTCGCTGACGATGTACCGCAGCAGCACCTGGCGTCCATCCTGCGTCACTTGCACCATTTTGGCGCGCCCGCTGAAGATGACGCCAAACATGCCTGCCTCGTCCCCTTGGCGGACAATTGCACCACCAACCGGCACGGAGCGCAGCCGGGCTGCGCCCAACACATCGAGCAGCGCCGGCTGCGACAGCCCCGCAAACACGGGGTTTGCCGCCACGCACGCGTATAGGTCAGGGTGCGTTTCCGGTCCACCTACGGGGTCACCTTCGCAGCGCGGCTTGATGTTAGCCACAACCACCCCCACTGGCGCCGCGCTTCAGTTCCAGTTTGATCTTAGGCGTGTATTCCAACTCATAATGATGCGCGTCCGGATCCGCGGCGCTGTGGCGATCGCCCACTGCCGACGCAAAGATAAATTGCAATGGTTCGTTGCCGGGCGGCGTTGGGGTTGGCTGCACGGTCGGGTCGTCATGACCAAAGACCGTCAGCCAGTTATTGATGCCGCCCTCCAGGATGTAAACGTTGGGCACGCTTTCGGCTACCAGCAGTTTCCAGGCTTCGGTGGCGGCGCGCTCGTCGTTGCTCATCACCACATAGACGGTGTTGGCGCCCAGCTTCTAATTGCAAGTCGGGAATTGTGGCAGTCACTTTGTCAAGCGAAAGATGGCGTGCGCGGCGCAGATGGAACAAGTTGTAGTCTGCCTCGTCGCGCACGTCGAGCAAAATGACGTTCAGTTGGTCGTCGGCCAGGCTGGCCAACAGCTCGCCGGGATGAATCTGCACGTCGCGTGCGGACAACAACGCCTCCTTCTCTGGCGCCAGCCGCACCCATTTATCCTGCGTCGTGGGCTGCCCGATCAAGGCGACAAGTAAGGCGCCCGCCAGCAGCGTCGCCACGCCCGCGCGGCGCCCCCAGGAACGCTGCGGCTGCGGCTGCCCGCCAAAGATGCGCTCCAACTGCTCGCCGCCCCAGAACATAAAGAGCGCCATCAACACAACGCCGATCACGACCACGCCGGTCGGCAGCCCCAGCCAATCCATCAGAGTCAGGCGGCCAAAGTAGCTGCTGTTCCAGAACGCTTCGAAGGACTGCACGGTTTCGCCAAAGAGGAAGATGCCAAACAGCCCGCCCACAGCGAAAAAGATGCCATCGATCTTGAACGTCGCCGCCGAAACCAGCGAGGTGCCGGGGCAGAAGCCGCCGACGATGAAGCCGACGCCCATGATCAGCCCGCCCACGATGCCCGGCCAGAGATAGGTCGGATTCACCCAGATCAAATTGTAGTCGAGCAGTCCCAGCCCGGTCGCCAGGAAGATGAGCACCATCGCCACGATGATGGCGGTAAACATGACCTTGAGCACGGTCATATCCTTGAAATAGAATTGCGCGGCCAGCTTGGTGGAGATGGCAAAACCGGAAATTTCCAGGACATAGCCAAAGGCGAAGCCAATCAGCATATAAACGAAATAGGCGCCGGCATGGCCGAACATGGCATCCAGCGGCAGTGGAAACGGTGACATGATGCTTCCTCCTTAATTCCAAAGACGCCGGACGAAATAGGCCAGCGCATAGCCGCCGCCAAAGACAGCGAACATGAAGGCCCAACTCCCCGCGGACAACACCGCGCCGCCGGAAAGCGCCTGCCCAGAAGTGCAGCCTCGCGCAAAGCGTGCGCCATACCCCATGATCGCGCCGCCGACAAAGGCCATCAGCCAGCGCGTGCGCACGGAGATCTGCGGCCCCTTGTTGGTCTCGAACTTGAGCCGGCCATGCTGCCAGCCGGAGACAAAGCCGCCCAGCAGCGTGCCCAGCGTCATGAAGACCAGGTAATCGTCGAGTGGGTTCTTGTCGCCGCCGGCCATCTTGAGCAGATACGCGACGCGATCAACATGTTCGGGCGCGAGCAGATCTTGCAGGTAAACCACGTAGCGGTTGAGACCGCCCGAAGCGCCCAGCCCATTCCCGGTCAGGAAGAACGACAGGAAGAGCACGACGCCCAACAAAGCGCCGCCGACATAGGGATTGACGTATGGTTTTTCCGCGCGTCCCAAAAGCACGGCGCGCCAGCCACGGCGTTTGGGTTCCTCGACAACTGCTGTCGTCATAGCGTCACCTCGCATGATGTTGTTGCATATTCCAATGGATAACTCTCGATAGCTCGTTTATCAAGCATGTTCGGGGCGTTCCTCTAGATGGGGATGGACTTCCACATCCTCCCAACCGGTCAGCATCGCCTTGATGTCGGTCAACACAGTGGGGCCGGTCGTCGTCAGATAGACATGCGCGACGATGAACGTCGCAAAGAGCCAGGCAACCAGCGTGTGCACCGGCGCCAGGAGCGGCAATCCACCCAACATCTGGGCGACTTGCGGCCACTGTTGCACACCCCACATCAGCCCGCCTGTGATGATTTGCAACGGCAGCAGCACATTGAGCAAGCCAAAGTAGGTCACCTGTTGCAGCGGGTTGAGTTTTTGCGTGCGCGTCTTCTCCAGCGGGTGCGGCCCGCCCTGGAAGATGTGGTAGAGATAATATTTAGCCTGCAGGATCGCCTGGTCAAAGAAGCCATACGGCCGCGGGATGAATTGCTGGATCGCGCCGCTGGTCAGGTGATAGAAGAGCGACATGGCGGCGTTGACCAGCAGGATCAGGGCCAGCATGTTGTGCAGCCAGACCATGTAGCGGAAGCTGAACATTCCCAATACATCGGGCCGATGGATCACCAGACCGGTGAAGATCAGCAGGATGATCGCAACCGTCTGCAACCAGTGCCAGAAGCGCTCGTAGGCGTCGTACATGTAGACGGGATGAAGCTCTGGCTTGGGGCGCGGATGGCGCCACGCGATAAAGACGCGCAGCCCCGCGTGCAACGACACCGCCGCCAGCACGCCGAAAAAGAGCGCAAGCCCCACCCAATCCACCCAGGCGATGCGATTGCGCCCAAAGATATACACGCCCGCCTCTGCCAGCCCCGACTGGAAGTAAACTGCGCCGTCCTCGCCTTGCTGAATGGAGCCGCTGTTGCCGACGTTCGCATCGTTGACCAGCGTAGGCGCAACGCCGCCAGGCAGAAAACCGGCCAGATGAATAGGCTGGCTGAGCGCGGCGTCGTCGTGGTGGCATGTCTGACAATCGCGCGTGGCCCACTCACCGCGCGCGACGTTGTGGTTGATGCTGTAGGGTTGTATCTCGCCCTCGATACGTGGATTGCCAAGCCCGCGCGCGGCCAGACGCGCCGCGACTGCCGCGGTCTTGGCGTCGCTGTCCAACCGCAGTTCCATCGCGTCTAGCGCACCGTTGCCGTCCGCGTCGAAAATCGCCATCAGCTCGGGTGCATAGACGCCATTTTCAAACCAGGCAGCCTGCAAATCTGCCAGCGGCGCGGGGCGCGGGGCGCCGTTGGCGTCGTCATAGATCCAGTACCAGGCGCTGATCAGGTTGTAGGGCGCCAGTTGCTGCCCACCGTCGATGTTGTCGCGCAGGAGCAGCACCGGCGTGAAGCCCTCGATCAGCGTGTCAACGCCGCCGTTAGCGTCCTCCGTGCCGCGGCAACTCACGACGCTGGCGCCCTCGGCGTTCAGCACCGTCCAGTCGACCGATTCAATGGCGGGCGCGTAGAGATGCGGCACATGACAGCTTTCACAGGAGAGCACCGCCATGTGGCGATCCACATACGGCAGCCAACTGTTATGGCTTTCCGCGCTATGGCAGGATTCACAACGGCGCATCGTGCCCTTGAGTTCAGGCGCGACGGTGTACTGTGCACTTTGACCCCGCCAGGTTATGGTCGGGTCGCTCCAAGTAGGCGCCAAGGTCGAGCCGTCGCGGGTCGTAGACCAGGTGGCTGGGGCGCGTTTCGTCCGACTCCTGCACGTGGATCGGATTATTGAGCGAGTAATGACAGTCGGTGCAGGCAAGTTGCCGCTCGGCGTGTATATCCCAGGCGCGGTTCAGCGCGTCCTTGCCCGCGACATTGACGCCCGACGCGGAGATTTTCTGGCCGGAGATAACCTGCCCCGTGGTGGCAGTCTGCGGATCGTCCAGGTCGCAGCCGGTCAACGTGAGCGGCGTATTGGCATCGGTGTGCACCAGACCGTGGCATTGGGCGCAGTTGGCATTGGTCGGATCCTGGACGCGCACGTAGGCGGGCAGCAATGCGCCGTCCGGGGCGAATGCCTGGGGATTCCACACCCAGCCGGACGCAGACGCGGTCACGATGCCGGTGGCGGCCAATGTTGCCGTGTTCGCCCAGCCGAAGTCACCGGCCGCCAGCGCCGCGGTGCGCGCCGCATGGTCCGGCTGGTCGAGGTGGCAGAGAAAGCAGTCCATCTCGGCGACGCCGGAACGCTTCCAATCCCAGGGGGCGACTGTGCCATCCGTTGTCAGGAGGTTGGCCTCCGGGTTTGTTGCATCGGGCGCGAGGCTGGTCAGCGGCGCGCCGTTCCGGCTGGTCGTGGCCGGCCCGCCGCCGGCCACGCGTGCGCCGAGCACCTGGAGCCATTCGGCTGTGCTCAGGTCAAGCCGCGCGTCGCCAGCCGGCGTCAAGTAGCGATAGGTAAGCGGATCCCATCGGCCAAACAGCCCGTTGCTCGTGTCCCAGGCGCGGCCACTGGCCGTCTGCCCAGGCGCGGTCATGCTGCTCAGACCCAGATCCGCATGGAAACTGTGGCTGGCGATAAAGTCGGTGTTGTGACAGGCGCCGCAAGTTTGCATCGTGGACACAGGCGCGCCGCTTTCCAGCACGTTCTGCCCATCGGCATCGAGCATGGCGAAGACCGGATGGAGCGGCGACAACGGCTTGGCCGTCTCCGCTGTGGATTGGGCGGCCGCCTGACCGCTGCCCAGGAGTACAGCCGCCAGCGCCAAAACCAACAAGAGGCCGAACGAAACCAGGCGAGCAGTTGGCTGGCGGCGCATAGCAGGGCTCACTTCAGCGGGAGTATGCAGATTATTGCGCGGCATCGCGTCCACCCCACTCGATCGGATCGCCCGGGTAGCCAAGCGCTTCCCAATCCATGATGCCATCCTCGCCATGACAATTCTCACACTGCAAGGCGTTCTCCTTTGGCTGCACCATGTGCGTGGTCGGCCAGTACATCCACGTTTCGGCAAAGTCAAACTCGCCGCTGAAGTCGAGACCGTTGGCTTCCGCACCCAGTTTGAGCGCGGACGGCCAGTCGAAGGTCTGCCACAGCCCGCCCTCGCCAGAGGTCAAGGGTGGCAACAGGTAGTTGTTGACCGTATCGTAGGGCTGTCTGGCGCGATGAACTTTGAAGGGAAAGATGCGCGCCTTCGGCTCGTCGATGGCGCCGCTCGGCGGGTTGAGCAGCGTAGGCCCTGCTGTGGCGAGCGGGTCGCCCATCAGATAGCGATAGGCCGCGCCCCCGTCATACCAGAGATATTCGGGCTGCACATCTTTGTCGTAGAGAAAGCTGCCCTTGATCTTGAGGAACGTGTAGTGATCTTCGGGCAGATCTTGACCCGCCGTCGACCAATCCCAGGTGAGTTTAGTCGGGTTTTTGGTGGCGATGGCCGGAATGTGACACGCCTGACAGGCGACTGTGGCGACGTGCGCGTTGATGCGTTCGTCTTCGTGCAGGTCGGCATTGTGACAGTCGGTGCACGCCACCTGATGCTCCTCGTCCACACTCACCGAGAGCATACGCCCGGTGATCAGATGGTCGTCGGTTTTGTGGCAGTCGGTGCAGAGAAAGTCGTAGCGGCCCATGTGCACGTCAAGATTTTCGGAAGGAAAAAGCAGGCTTTCATCGAGATCGCCGTGTTTGACATTGTTGCCGCCGCCGCCATCGAAGTGACATTTGCCGCAGTTGTCGCGCCCAGGATTGCGCACGCTTTGGGCAGCCGCCACCAAATCCACACCCTCGGCAGGATTGCCGTATTCG
>JADJVW010000026.1 GCA_016710365.1 Candidatus Caldilinea saccharophila
ACTGTCAGGCCAGGTGAGTTTAGCAGGTGGCGCCTTAGCGCAACGTCTGGTAGGCCGTGCCCAACGCCAGGCCGACGAAGATCAACCCACCCAGGCTGAAAAAGGGTAGGAAGCTGTCGAACAACAGGCTGCTCAGCAAGCCGCTCGCGACCAGGCCGATCAAAATGCCGGCCAATGTAAAATGGCGAATATACCGCCCACGCCGCCGGCCAACCGATCGGCGGATGATCTGCGCCAGCGCCGCCCCTGCGCCCGAACCGACCAGCGCGGCGATGATCCAGCCAAAGAAGCCGGTGAGACTAAAGAGGAAGGCCACGATCGGCCAAGCGATCAAGGTGATGACGCCGGCCACCGCAAACGCGATCCAATTATCGCCGGTCATCGCATTGTAAAAAATATTTTGCTGCTCACGGATGCACTCTTTACACCGGTACCCAACTTCGGTGAGCACGGCGCATTTCAGGCAGATCGGCTTGCCGCACTTGTTGCAGCGCAGATAGGTCTCGGTGTCCGGATGATTGGCGCAAAACATCGGCGCGTTGGCGGCCGTCGCTGCGGCCGATTCGTTTGGTGATGAAGATGAAACTGTCATGACTCGCTTCCTGTTAGATGGTCTCTAGTTTGCCTCTAGGTCGTCCACTGCATCTTATCCATCAGCGTCTGGTAAAAATAGCTCCGCTCGCGTGTGCGCACGAAGCGCGCTAAATGTGGGCTGCCCACGACCAGCACCTGATCCCCTTCCTGAACTTCGACCACGACTTGACCATCGACCGTCACCATCGGTGGATAATCGCTGGTCGCCTGCAAACGAATGGTGGCGCCTCCGACAAGATCACGGCGCGATCCATGCTGAGATGGGGTGCAATCGGAATGACCAGGATATTACGTAGCTCCGGCGGCATGACCGGCCCCCCGACGGCCAATGCATACCCCGTACTGCCCGTCGCGGTGCTGACGATCAAACCATCGCACGTATAGGTTGTCAGGTATCCATCATCCAACTCGGCGCTGATGCGCACGACGCGGGCCAGGTTGCCGCGGCTCAATACGACGTCGTTGAGCGCGTCGTAGGTGCAGATGGCTTCACAGACGCCCGTGTCAGGATGCGTACGCTCCACGTGCATCCGCACCATGAGTCGCTCCTCGATCCAGTAATTCCCTGCCAGGATGGCGGCCAGCGGCGCCTCCCAGTCGTGCGGTTGCACTTCGGCGAGAAAGCCCAGGCGCCCCATTTTGACGCCCAGCATCGGCACGGCATAGGGCGCGCCGATGCGCGCCGCACGCAGCATGGTGCCGTCGCCGCCCAGCGTGATCAAGAGGTCAACTTTGGGCAGGTGCGACGTCGTGCTCTCGAAATCCCACGCGGATTCGTGCCAGATGTCGGCGACGCTACGGCTTCGAGATAATTGCCGATCCTGTCCGCCAATTCTAATGATTCTGGTTTTTTGGGGTGATGTAAAATGCCGATATGCGCAAACCGTGTTAAACCCTGCCTGGCCATAACAGCCCCACTTGACTGATTCAGGATGAACTAATGTGTGAAACATTATCACGAAGTCGCAGTGGAAGCGAAACTGCGGTATCATAAAAATATGACGCGCATTTTAGTGATTTCCGATATTCATGCGAATCTAGCCGCGCTTGAAACCGTGCTGAGCGACGCGGACGGCCGCTACGACAGAATCTGGTGTTTGGGCGATGTCGTCGGCTACGGGCCAAAACCCAATGAGTGCATCGAACTCGTGCGCGAGCGCGCTGCGTTGTGTGTGATGGGTAATCACGACTGGGCGGTGCTCGACAAGCCAGGGATCAATGTCGACGATTTCAACCCGCAGGCGCGCCATGCCGTGCTGTGGACGCGCCAGGAACTGCGTGAAGAAAATCGCCTCTATCTCGATCAGTTGCCCCACGCGCCGATCAATCCGCCCGGTGCTGCCGGCATCCTCGTCACGCACGCCAGCCCGCGCGAGCCGGTGTGGGAGTACATCCTGACCCCCACCATTGCCCTCGAAAATTTCGCCGTATTTGACGATGCGATCTGTTTTGTCGGCCACACGCATAAACCGGCGATTTACCGTTGGCGCCGCTTCGATTCCTTCATCGAGGGCAGCGAGAACCATGAAATGCAGCGTATGGCGACGGTCGATTACCTGCAGCCTCGGTTGGAAACACTGCTGCAATTGGATGTTGACCCTACCCAGCGGTTGATCATCAACCCCGGCAGCGTTGGCCAGCCGCGCGACAACGATGCGCGCGCGGCGTACGCACTCCTTGACCTGGCAGCCATGACCTGCGAACATGTGCGCGTCCCCTACCCGATCGAATTGACCCAGAGCCAGATGCGCGCGGCGCATCTGCCCAAGCGCCTGGTGGATCGGCTGAGCTTTGGGTGGTAAGCGTCCGGATCACCCCGTGCGTTGGCGCTCCTCAGATACTTCTGGCTCGATCCGGTTGTACATTTCGAACCAGTCGGGCAATTCCTGCGAGCGCTTGCGCGCAGATTCACGCTCTTCCTGTTTGCGATAATCGTCCATGCGTTTGAGAATTTCCTGCGCCACTGCACGCGGATCGGGCACGGCGTAAAAGATAAACGCGCCGGTTTCCGCCGCGGTCTGACAGACGACATTCCCATAGTTGAACAGCCAGTGCAGCGGCGTCGGCACCGACATCGAGACATTCTGAATGCGTCCCAGCCCGGCGCTCATGCGATCCTCAGAGAGGCCAAGCGGCACGCGATCTACGTGCGCGATCTCGACGTTGCTCACCTCATACGTGTCGTTGCGCCAGTCGGCAATCACCCAGATCACGCGCACCAGGGCGATCAACGTCAGCAGCACACCCACGACCGTCAGCACATTCAACAAAGGAAAACTCTCCTGCGGTGCACCATAGATCTCTGTCAACGACGGCAGGATGGACAGGATCAGAAACACGCTTAAAACCAGCAGCGAGAACCAGAGGCGTGGGATCAGCACCAGCCAATGCTTGCGCCAGATAATGCGGTTGCCCTGCTCGCGCCGCAGTCGCGCGTTCATGCTTTCGGCCACGCGCCGCCGCCAGCCGGTGGGCGGCGGCGCCAACACACCGCCCCGGTAGACGCGGCTGGGCGTGTCCACCGCCACTCCCAAGCGCGCCTCCAACATGCGCTGGATCACCAACTTGCTCTGTGCTGTGGTGTGGCGTTGCCGTTGCTTGCGCTGCTCGATAATAGTCTCCCGCAAATCGCGAAAGTGCGTCGTGTAGTCGAAGGTGATCGTGCCCGCGGTGGCCGCGGTCGCAATCGTCATCGTGCCGTAGTCTAGAATCTTACCCAGCCAGGTGCTACGAAAATCCACATTTTGCACCTGCTCCAGCGGCGCTTCTTTGCGCCACTCGTTGATAAATAGCACCTTCTCCTGGTGCATCACGCGCCGATTTGTGACCACCAGCCAATCGTTCAAATAATCGATCGTTCCCCACACAATCGCGCCCCCGGTGGGGAGCATAAGGAACAGAATGACAGCGCGCATGATCTGCTGAGGGCCAGGAATGAGACTGGCTATCCCAAAAAAAGCAAACAAGAACGCAAACAGAATCAACCCCGGCAGCATCTTGCGTAGAAACGCCACCCAGTGGCGCCGGCTGAAGATAATTACCTGTTCACCGGGTTGGAGCCAATCGTATTTCTGCTTGACGCCCTCGTCCATTGGGCTAATCGTGCGCGTCGTGCGGATGTTTAGCTCTGGTCGCAGCGCGCGCCCAAGCTGAGCGGAAACGGCTTCCAAATCGCGCCAGTGAAAACGGAGCCACTCACTGCCCGGCTGCGCCTCCACGGTCGATTCCTGCGAGACCTGACCCAAAAGCGCCAACTCCGCAAAATAAGTCGGGCCAACCGCCAACGCACTGTTTAATTGATTGCCCTCTTTGTCGAGCGCCCGGATCGCAGCGCGCCCTTCGAGCAGCACCCACAGGCTGTCCGCCTCTTCCCCTTGCTGGACGAGTAAATGCGTGTTTGGGAAGCAGAGGTGACTGACAAAACCGGCAATTATGTGGCGCGTCTCAATATTGAGTTGGTTAAAGATCGACAAGCGTTGAATAGCGTTTTCGCGCACGTCGATCTCGGCATAGACTACTTTATCCGGCTCTAACCCGGTGATACTGACAAAACTGTGATAGGGAATGGCGTACACTTCGGTTCGGGTCTGCGCAGTCACACTATGCGCCATCCGCCGGTCGCCGCTCCCCAGCCCAATAAAGCCGGAAGCGCCTGCCGCGGCGCCAAACATCCCCCCATTTCCGATCAGATGGGAAGGTTGACCGGCCAGTTCGAGCTTGACCTGACCGTGGTGAACCAAAAAGACTTTGTCCACGAGATCACCAAGTCGGTAGATCGATTGCTCAGGTTCGTATTCAATGCCCACCGTCTCGTCGGCTAGAAAGCCGGCGATGATCGGACGCAAGGGGATCGAGACTGCCATCCGCGCCATGAAAGGAAAGGTGCACAGCCTGTCTGCAATCTTCTGTGAAAATAGCTTGTCTCGAATCTTTGGGAAATGATAGATCAAGCGGCTAAAGGCATGGATGTCGATGGAGATCAGCCAGCACAGGTCGTCGCTGCGCGCATTGGTGCGATAGGCGTCGTCGAACAGAAATTCCAGATGGCCTAACAGCCTGCTGGGGCCGATCGTGCGGGCAAAGCGGCGCAGACGCCGCCCATCGTCGCCGCGCTCCTCACGATATTGGCTGATGTGCCCTTCCAGCAGAATATAGATCGCCGTGATCGGCGTATCCTGCTGATAGAGCATCTGAAACGGGCCAAGCTGGTGCGACCAGATCGCGCCGGTGATAATCGGCGCCCAATCCTCGTGTGGGATGCCGGCCAGAAAGTTCAGCTCGACCACCCGAGGGTGGTCGGCCGAAAGCGGCGTCCTGCTCAGGTCAGGGCCGTTCGTGCTCACAGCGCTTCCTTGATAATTTCGGCGACTTTGCGGCTGATGCCAGGCACCGTCATGAGCTCCTCCACTGTAGCCAGGCGCACACGCTCTAGATCGCCATTGAAATGCTTGAGAATCGCCTTGCGCCGCTGCGGGCCAATGCCTGGCACATCGTCGAGCCGCGAGCGAACCTGCTCTTTGCTGCGCAGATTGCGGTGATAGGTGACGCCAAAGCGATGCGCCTCATCGCGGATGCGTTGCACCAGGTGCAATGCCTGGCTGCCGCGGCGCAACCACAGCGGCTCGGAGAGATGGGGTCGATAAACTTCTTCCTCGCGCTTGGCCAGGCCAATCACAGGAATGCGACTCAGCAGATCGAATTCTTCCAGCACCTCGACCGCCACGCCAAGCTGCCCCTTGCCGCCGTCGATGATGACCAGATCCGGCAGGATGCGCCAGGTTTCGTCTTCGCTGCGGTTGCGCTTGCCGGGATCGACGTCGGTCTGTGGCTCCACCAGCCGGCGGAAGCGGCGGCGCAGCATTTCACGCATACTGGCAAAGTCGTCGGGCGCGCCCTGGCTCCCTTTGCCATGGATCTTGAAGCGTTTATAGGCGCTCTTGGCTGGCGCGCCTTTGACAAAAACCACCATCGAGCCGACCGTGTTTGTGCCTTGCAGCGTGCTGATGTCGTAACATTCGATGCGCGTCGGCGCGGCGTCAAGATGGAGCACCGACTGCAACTCGGTGATCGCTTCCGTCTGGCGATTGGTGTCGGCGGCGCGCGTCGCCTGCTGCACGCGCAGAAATTCGGCGGCGTTATCCTGCGCCAACTCCATGACCTGCACCTTGTCGCCGCGCCTGGGCACGCGCAACTCGACCTTGCCGCCGCGGTGGTTAGCAAGCCATTCCCCCAGGACAAGATGGTCGCTCGGCAGCGTCTGCAGCAGAATCAGCGGCGGCACAAAGGCGGCGTTGTCGTAAAACTGCTGGACAAAGGCGCCGATCACAGAGGCCATCTGGCTGGTTCCGGCCGGATCGGCTGCTGTGAAATCATCCTCTGTAAGATCGCCCTCTGTGAGGTCGGACGCACCGTTCTGCTGTTCGTGCATCTGGAATAGCTCGGCGCCTTCCAGCATAAAGCTATCGCGGCCCACCATGCGGCCATGTCGCACCATAAAGACCTGCACGGCGGTGTCGCCCGTGCGCGCATCCTGGGCGACGGCCACATAATCGAGATCTTCCAGCTTTGACGTAACGACCTTTTGTTGCTCGGCGATGCGCTGCGCGGAGTGGAGCCGGTCGCGATAAAGCGCGGCCAGCTCGAATTGCAGATTTTCCGCGGAACGCGTCATCTGCTCCTGTAACTGCCGCAGCACCTGGTCGCTGTCACCTTCCAGGAAGTGGATCAGTTGCTGGATCGTCTGGCGGTACTCCTCGCGCGTCTGCGCGCCGATGCACGGTCCGCCGCAAAGTTTGATGTGATAATAAAGACAAGGTCGCCGATCCGCCCCTGTGATGGTGCGGTCACAGTCCAGGTAGGGAAAGACGCGGCGCAACGCATCGAGCGTCTCGTAACAGGCGCGGCTGCTCGTGTAGGGGCCAAAATAGCGAGCGCCATCCTTGCGCATACGCCGCACGACCTGAATTTTGGGGAAATCCTCCTGCCAGTTCACCTTGATGTAGGGGAAGGTTTTGTCGTCCTTGAGCCGCACGTTGTAATGCGGCTGGTAGCGCTTGATCAGCTCGTTCTCGAGGACGAGCGCTTCCAACTCGGTCTTGGTGACCCACCAGGAAATGTCGGCGATTTCTGCCACCAGCGCCTGCGTGCGCGGGCTGTGATTGGCTGAGGCATGGAAATAGCTGCGCACGCGATTGCGCAACACTACCGCCTTGCCTACGTAAAGCACGCGCCCTTCCTTGTCCAGCATCTGATAACAGCCGGGCGCGGTGGGCAGGCTGTCCAGCTTTTGGGCAACTTTTTCGGGAATTCGCTCATTCATGGCGTTGATTTTACCACGAGATTGCTATGAGATCGATGAAAAAATTGCGTGCGAGGAATGTTGAAAAAGCAAGGTTGAAAATTTAGGGATCGAGGTTGGTAAAGTGAAAGGATTGAGTATAATGGTCTGGTTCGCCAGCGCGCCCTGAGTTATTGACAAGTTCATACTGGTTGTCGAGCCATCGCTTCTATCCATGCGTCGTCTGTTCATGTGCCACGAGGAGCAAACTTCATGCATCCCTACTCGCCTTTCGCCACATCCCGGTTGAAGAAGTTCGTCCATGTTGCTGCATTCTTGGCCGTGCTGCTGGCCTCTTTGCCGGCCTATGCCGTCCACGCGCAGGACGATATTGCGCAGCCGGTCGCGCCGGCCTCGCTCGCCAGCCTCGCCGAGATGTTGGCAAGCGCTCCAGGCTTGACCGCGTCGCCCATTCCAGAGAGCGTAGAATTGCCCGCATCCATTCCCGCCGAAGCACTGGCGCAAATGCCTGACCGTACAAAGTACGCTGTCGTCGGCTACCGACTGGAAGGCGATGGGCTGCATGCCACCGTGCAGTTGCCTGCCTCGCAGACTGCGTATATTGCCTCGGGCGCTCCCGATAACAATTTTGGAGGAGACGCCTTCATCAACCTCGGTTGGGAGCAGGTGATCTACAATGCGATGCGCGTGCTGATCCAGTTCGACCTCGGCTCACTGCCCGCCAACGCCCAGATCAACAATGCCACCTTTTATATCAACCAATCCGCCATCACCCCGGCCGGTGACGGGCAGGGCATGTCCTTCCGCGCCCAATTTATGCAGCAAGCCTGGAATGCAAGCAACGTCACCTGGAACAGCGCCAACTACCTGGGCGGGCAGTCATTGCCGCTTGGCGACATCCCGCCCGCTGTTGGCTGGATCGAAGGCGGCGCGACGGATGTCGTCAAGGCGTGGCGGAGCGGACAGCCCAACAACGGTCTGCTCATTACCGGAGACGAAACGGCGAACCTGGGTCGCTGGCGCCAGTTCTACTCCCGCTCGATCCCTGCGCTGGCGCCCTATATCCTGGTCGACTACACGGTTAATTGCGACACGACGCCGCCGGTCGCCACGATGGGCGCGCCGCGCAGCTTCGAGCCGGCTGAGTTCGTGGTTTCTTGGTCTGCCTTCGACCCCGAACAGCCGGGCTGCCAGGCCAGCGGGGTGGATTGGTACAACGTGCGCTACCGCATCAACGGCGGCGGATGGAGCAACTGGAAAGATCAGAGCACGTCCACGTCGAATACCTTTAAGGGCTGGGCGCCCAACGGTGCGCTGGTCGAATTCCAGGTGCAGGCCGCCGATCGCGCCGGCAATCTGGGTGCGTGGAGCGCGATTGTGTCAACGCGTATCGACGCGGAGCCGCCAGTCGCCTCGGTGAATCCGCTGCCCCAGTTCACGATCTCCCCAAATTTCACCGTCTCTTGGGGTGGCGTCGACAACCTTTCCGGCATCGCTTTTTACAACCTGCAGGTCAGCAAGAATGATGGCAATTGGCAGACGTTGCTTTCGGACACGACAGCCACTTCGTTCCAAGTCACTGGCTCCAGTTTCGGCGACAAGTTCGAATTTCGCGTCCAGGCGGTCGACAACGCCGGCAACGCCCAGCCGTGGAGTCCGAACGCCCAGGCGTTTACCGTTATCTTCGACGAGCCGATCGCGGTTGTGCTGCGCTTCAACCCATCCGTCATCAAGCCGACTTCTCCGATTACGACTGTGATCCCGGTAAGCTGGAGCACATTCTCTGCGCCGGGCACGACCATTACCGAGTATGAGTTGCGCTATCGGTACACGCCGTTCGACGGTGTCACCGGCAACTGGCTCACCTGGCAGACTTTTCCCGGCGCGACGGAAAGCGCCAACTTCGACTACACCGCGCTAGGGCTTGGCAATGGCCTCTACGAGTTTTATGCACTGGCGACCAACAATCTCGGCCAGAAGCAGACCTTTAACCCTGACAACGGCGCCGGACAGTCTGTGATCCTGGATCTGAACGATCAGCTCCTCCCCGCAGTTTACATGCCGTTTGTCTCCAATACTGCGTCTGACTAGACCTCCCGCTCAGTCATGCGGAACAAGGTGACAGTCACTTCACAAAGTGACTGTCACCAGACGCGACCGCGGAATTCCTGCCAGCCAAGGCTGGCGCTATAATAGCGCACTATGGAAATTCTTGGAGGTCCACTCTTTGCCGTGGCCGGCGCCGGTGAGTCACACGGACCGGCCATCACCACCATCGTCTTTGGCTGCCCGCCGGGTCTTTTCGTGCGCGCGGCCGATATCCAGCGTTATCTCGACCGGCGCCGCCCCGGCAGCAACCGGCATGGCACCCCGCGCCACGAAGACGACGTCGTTGTGCTGCTTGCCGGTCTCTACCAGGATGACCTTGATGCCCTCACCGCCGGCGCAGCGGTCACGGTGCAGCAAGGCGATCAGCGCGCCGCCACGACAGGCTATGCGTCAGGCTACACCACCGGCGAACCGATCGCCGCCATCGTGCTGTCGACCGCCAAGAAATCCGCCGACTACGCACAGTTTAGTGGGCCGGCAGGCGAGGTGCGCCCTGGCCACACCGATCTGGTCAAGTTCAAGCAAAGCCAGGGCTTTGTCGACCCGCGGGGGGGCGGCCGTTCCAGTTATCGTTCCACGATCAGCGATGTGATCGGCGGGTCGATCGCGCGCCTCTTTCTGGCCGAACATTTTGGCACGGTCATTCTCTCTTCGATCTGTCAGGTCGGCGAGTTGCGCGCCGGCCGCAGCCTGGCCGAGCACGTTGAAACATTGATGCGTGTGGGCAATGGCTCTATTGCACCAGAAACGCTGGCCGGCCTCACTGCCAGCATGGCCGCCGCGGAGATTTACTCGGTGGACGCAGACTTTGCCCGTGAGGCGGGCCAGTGGATCAAGCGCACGCGCATTGACGGCGATTCGCTCGGTGCAGCGGTCGAGGTCGTCGCCGTCAACCCGCCAGCCCTGGCCGGCGATCCGCTCTATCAAAGCTTGAAGGTGCGCATCATGGGCGCGCTCGGCGGGCTGCACGCGGTGCAGGGCGTCGAGATCGGCGCCGGTTTTGCCGTGGTCGAACGCCGCGGCAGTGAGAACAACGACCCGATCCGAACCGGCGGCTACCAGGGCAACAGCCACGGCGGCTTGATCGGCGGGATCACCACGGGCAAGCCGCTCGTCTTCCGCGTTGGCTTCAAACCGACCTCGACCATCGTCAAACCACAGCAGAGCGTGCGCAAGGATCTCAGCGAGATCGAGTTCAGTTTGCAAAAGGGACGCCACGATCCCTGCGTCGGCGTGCGCGCCGGCGTCACCCTGGAATCGCGGCTGGCCATTGAACTGATGAACGCCGTCTTGATGCACGCCGCCGCTCATGTGACGTCCGACCCCTTTCATCTGTTTGCGTAAGGACGGGCGCGATGGAGCTTGCCCATTTTCCTCCCCGCCAGCCCCACGACATCGCTTTGCCCTGGCTGATTGCCATGAAAGGGCATCCGGCGACGGGCAAGAGCGCGGTTGCGCACGCGCTCGCCCAGCGTCTGCATATCCCGTTGCTCGACAAAGACGACGTCAAGGATGTGATCCTCGATCTGCCCGGCGCCAACGACCTGGCGTATGCGGTGATGTGGCAGATCGCCGAGACACAACTGGCGCTGGGGCTGAGCGTCATTGTCGTCTCGCCGCTTTCTTACCCGTCGGGATATGCATGTGCGTGCGAGATTGCAACAAGACAACGTGCAAATTTTCTGGTCGTTGAAACAATTCTTGCCGAAACCGTCTGGCGACGCCGGCTGGACGCACGCGTGCCCGGTTACGCCACGCACAAAATCAGTGGGTGGGAGGCAATGCAGGCGATGTTGTGCCGATATGACGGTTGCTGGCAATATCCGATTGCCGCGGAACATCACCTGGTGATCGACACGGCGCAGCCCATCGCCGCCTCGGTGCAAAGCATCATTGCCCGGATGGAACGAGCATAACGGCAGCATTTATACCCCCGCCGCTGGCGCCCCAGAACGTAAAATCTTGCAAAAATTGACCATTGACAAACTAGAACAAAAATTCTATTATAGGCAACACGTAAGCATAAGAAAGGACAAACCATTATGTCGGCCTCACTTCAAACTGAACACTTCACCGGCGCACTTTACGCCTTGCTCGATGAAACCTTTGACAACGTCCACGGCTTTTATCGCGACCGGGGCACGTCACTGTTCGAGACGCTGGCGACGATTTCGGCAGAGGAAGCTTCTATCGCGGTGGGTGGCAAATGTGCGACCGTGGCCGCGCAGGTCAAGCACATCGCCTTCTATCTCGACGTGCTGGAAGAAGCTGTGCGCACGCAACAATTCGAGCGGCAGGATTGGGGCAAGATCTGGCGCGAGACAAACGCTGTGGCGCCCGCGGAGTGGGAGTCGATCAAAGCTGCCTTGCGGGAGAGCTATGAGCGCATCAAGACGTTGATCGCCGACGCGCCGGCATGGTCAGACGAGCAGCAGATCGGCGGCGCCATCGCCTCCATCGTGCACACAGCGTATCATCTTGGTGAGATCCGCCAGGCGCTGTGCACCATTAAACCGTAAGCACGGCGGAATCTGGCAAAATCTGAGATTTAAGGAGGAGAAACGATGCAACCGCAATTTATCACCAAACCTGCTTTCACCGTCGTCGGCATGATGCTGCGCGCCACGCCGATGACGCCGGAGATTCCCAAACTCTGGGATCGCTTCGGCCCGCGCATGGAAGAGACGCCGCACCTGTCCGAACCCCATGTCAGCTATGGGGTAATGGGCAACTACGACACGGAGACCAACCAGTTCAACTACATGGCCGGCTGCGCGGTGGAGCAGGTGGACGGCGACCTGCCGGAAGGGATGCAGCGCTGGGATGTGCCCGCCAGCGCCTACGCCGTCTTCGAGGCGACGCTGCCCACACTCGGCCAGGTGATGGGGCGCATCTACAACACGTGGCTCCCGACCTCTGGCTACCGTCATGGGGCCGGCCCCTATTTCGAGCGGTACAGCGAGCGCTTCAACGCTGAGGATCCAGCCTCCACGCTGTCGATCTACATCCCGGTGGAAAAGCAGGCAGCCTAGTACAGGTGGGCGTAATTCTGCCGGTAGGGACAGGCCCCCGTGCCTGTCCGGTTTCCGGGCGCACACGGGGGTGCGCCCCTACTAAGCAACTAAGCAACCAATGAGGTATTTTAGCCCGTGTGTACTAGTAAGCCGTCAAGCGCAGAACCTTGGTAGAGCGACAGCAAGAGAACGCAGATAAGCGCAGATAACACCGGATAAGCGCAGATAAGTGCAAAGCATCTAGGTCTATGTGAGGCTATCGGCGTTTATCTGTGCTCCCTTCCAATCAGCCGCACCAAAGCGTTTTGATTGACGGATCACTAGCCTCACCTGAAGTGGAACTTTAGCAGGAGAAACAACATGGCAACGCTTGAACAAAAAATTGTCCCGCATCTCTGGTTCGACAGGGAAGCTGGCGAAGCAGCCCGCTTCTACACATCCATCTTTCCAGATTCACAGATCAGCAGCACCGTCACCATTCACGATACGCCGTCGGGCTCCACCGAGATCGTGAGCTTTGTGCTGTGCGGACAGGAATTCCAGGCGATCAGCGCGGGGCCGCATTTCACACTGAATCCTTCCATCTCCTTCACCGTCAACTGCACCACGGTGGAGGAGGTGGACGCCTTGTGGGCGCAGCTCAGCAAGGGTGGGCAGGCGCTGATGCCACTTGACGCCTACCCCTTCAGTCCGCGCTTTGGCTGGATGCAGGATCGCTTCGGCGTTTCGTGGCAGGTAACCGCGGCCGCAGGGCAACAAGGCCAGCCACCGGTGATCGTCCCGTCGCTGCTCTTCACCGGCAAGAACTATGGCAAGGCCGAAGAAGCCGTCCATTTTTATACTTCGGTCTTTCAGGATGCGCAGGTCGGCCAGGTCATCCATAACCCACCGGAGGCAGACGGCAAGACAACCGTCATGTACGCGGATTTCCTGCTCGAAAACCAGCGCTTCCGCATTACCGAGAGCGGCTACGCGCATGGCTTCAACTTCAACGAGGCGTTCTCCTTCATCGTCAAGTGCGACGATCAGGAAGAAGTGGACTACTTCTGGGAGAAGCTCAGCGGAAATGGCGGCGAGGAAGGCATGTGCGGCTGGCTCAGCGACCAATATGGCCTCTCCTGGCAGATCGTGCCTGCCGCCATGGATGAGATGATGCAGGCGGACAATCCGGAGCGGCTGGCACGCGTCACGCAGGCGTTTCTGCAGATGAAGAAGTTTGACATCGCCGCCTTACAACGCGCAGCCGACGGCGGCTGACTGAAACGCTGCGTATCCACCCGATTGTCTTTAACGTCTTTTGTTTACCGGCACCCTGCTCCCCATGCTGTGCAGTTCTGTTAGAGGAAGAAACTAACGACCTAGGAGGTCAACCATGACAATCCGCACCACAAAACGTTCGCCCGGCGAAGTCACCTGGATGGACTTGTCCACGCCCGATCTGGTGGCAGCCAAGAAGTTTTATCAGCAGGTCTTTGGCTGGGCATATCAGGACACTGGCCAGGCGTTCGGCCACTACAACATGGCGCAAACGCAACAGCACAACGCCGCGGGCATGGCGCAGATGGATTCCGGCGCGCAGATGCCTTCGGCCTGGACCATCTACTTTTCGAGCGACGATGCGGCGGCAGATGCGCAGCGGGTCAAGGCATTGGGCGGGCAGGTGCTGATGGACGCGATGGTCGTCGGCGACACCGGCGCCATGGCGATCTGCGCGGACCCGACCGGCGCCGTCTTCGGGCTGTGGCAGGCCAAGGAGCATATCGGCGCCAATATCGTCGGCGAGCACGGCTCGATGGCCTGGTGGGAAGTCAACACTCGCGATCTGGTCGCGGCGCGTGACTTTTACAACAAGCTCTTTGACCTCACGCCGCACAAGATGGAAGGCATGGAATATTACACCATGCAGCGCGGCGAGGAAATGATTTGCGGCGTCCTGCAGATGGATGAAAATTGGGCAAACATTCCGCCACACTGGATGGGGTACTTCGGCGTCGACGACACCGATGCCGCAGTGGAACGCGCCACCGCCGCCGGCGGCATCGTCGGCGTGCCTGCCTTCGACATGCCCTACGGTCGCATGGCTGTCATTGTTGATCCCTTTGGCGCCGCCTTCAGCATCGTGCAGCCGCCGCAGGCGTAAACAGCAGAGAAAGACAAAGGAGGAAACGCAAATGAGCAGTGTCCGTGTGCTGGTCGGCACCCGCAAGGGCGCCTTTATTCTCACCTCAAACGAGGAACGCAAGCAGTGGGAGGTCAGCGGCCCCCACTTTGCCGGCTGGGAAATCTACCATCTCAAAGGCTCGCCCGCGAACCCGAACCGCCTCTATGCCGCGCAGTCGACCGGCTGGTTCGGCCAGTTGATCCAGCGCTCTGACGATGGAGGCCAGACGTGGGAGCCGGTCGGCAATGAGTTTGTCTATGATGGCGTGCCCGGCACCCATCAGTGGTACGACGGCACGCAGCACCCGTGGGAGTTCAAGCGCGTCTGGCTGCTCGAACCTGCGCCCGATGACCCCGACACCGTCTATGCCGGCGTGGAAGATGCGGCGCTCTTTCGCACGAACGACGGTGGCAAGAGCTGGCACGAACTGCCGGCGCTGCGCGCAACTAAGGGCGAACTCTGGGCGCCCGGCGCAGGCGGCATGTGTCTGCACACGATCCTGATCGATCCGAACGACAAAGAACGCATCTTTGTCGCCATCTCCGCCGCGGGCGCCTTCCGCACGGAGGACGGCGGCCAGACGTGGCGGCCAGCGACGAACGGGCTAAAGGCCAACTGGGAACTGCCCGACCCCGACGCCGAGGTCGGGCACTGCGTGCACAGCATTGCCATGCACCCGGCGCGGCCCAACGTGCTCTTCATGCAGAAGCATTGGGATGTGATGCGCAGCGACGATGCGGGCGATAACTGGTACGAGATCAGCGGCAACCTGCCCAGCGACTTCGGCTTTCCCATCGTCGTGCACAGCCACGAACCCGACACCATTTACGTCGTGCCGATCAAGAGCGACTCCGAACACTACCCGCCCGATGGCAAGTTGCGCGTCTACCGCAGCCGCAGCGGTGGCAACGAGTGGGAAGCGTTGACCGAAGGGCTGCCGCAGAGCGACTGCTACGTCAACGTGCTGCGCGATGCGATGGCGGTCGATACGCTCGACTCCTGTGGCGTCTACTTCGGCACCACCGGCGGCCAGGTCTATGCCTCGGCGGACTCTGGCGACACGTGGGCGCCGATCGTGCGCGACCTCCCGGCTGTGCTCTCGGTGGAGGTGCAGACGCTGCCATGATCCGCGTCCTCATTCCGCACCATCTACGCACGCTCGCCAACAGCGGCAAAGAAGTCGAGTTGGAGGTCGCCGTGCCCGTCACCCAGGCCGCGGTGCTCGATGCGCTGGAGGCAAAATATCCGGTGCTGCGCGGCACGATCCGCGACCGCACCACGCACAAGCGCCGCGCCCTGATCCGCTTCTTTGCCTGCGGCCAGGATCTTTCGCACGAGGCGCCCGATGCCCCCCTCCCCGCCGAGGTGGCGACGGGTAAAGAGCCATTGATGATTGTGGGCGCCATGGCCGGCGGCTAATGTTCCCATTGTCACGCGACAACGCCTGCCGGAATCTCGTCCGGCAGGCGTCAATCGTCCTCCGTAGGTCGGGCTAGTAGCCCGACTTGTTGCTATACCAAAACTTCGTGCCTGACGCTCCGCTAGGGATTGCTGGCCTCCAAGCTGTCCGCCAGCCAAATTAACTGCGCCAGTTCTCTGACATCGACGTCGTGCTCGCCATCCACCTCGGCGATCAGGTCGTCGAGGCGCTGCACCTCACGGCTCAGGTCCGCCAGCGATCCTTCCCAGGCAAAGGGACTGTGTTTGAGCAGTTCTGCATATTCGGCGACGGCGACGGCAAGCTGGAAGCGCGGGTCGCTCTCTTCGAAGGCGGCGGCCATATCGCCAAGCATGAAGGGCTGCTCCATCTCGATGACTTCGCCTGTGCCAATCTCTTCCCAGCGCAGGTGCACGGTGGCGATCAAAGCGTCAGGGGTCTCGCTGCCCGGCGCCATCTCCAGTTCGTACAGGGCAGTGACGCTGTGACCCGCGCCGATCTCGCCCGCGTCCACCTCATCGTTGCGGAAATCGTCGTCGGCGACATCGCGGTTTTCATAGCCCACCAGCCGGTAGCGCTCCACTGTTTCCGGGTTGAACTCCACCTGGAGCTTGGCATCCTTGGCGATGGTCAGCAGCGAACTGGTGAGTTTGTCCACAAAGATGCGCTCCGCTTCCTGCATCGAATCGACGTAGGCGTAGAAGCCGTCGCCGTTGTCGGCGAGTTGCTCCATCAGCGTGTCGTTATAATTGCCCATCCCCATGCCGACTGTCGTCAACGTAATGCCTTCCTCGGCGTGCTCCTTGATGGCGGCCAGGATTTGATCCGGGCCGGTTTCACCCACATTCGCCACCCCATCCGAGAGCAGCACGACCCGGTTGACCGCTTCCGGGTTGAAGTTCTCGGAAGCGAGACGATAGGCCAGCCACAGCCCTGCGCCCGCGTTGGTCGAACCCTCGGCCACCAGGCGGTTGATGGCGTTCAGGATTGTCCGCTTTTCGCTGACCGGCGTCATGTCGAGCACCGCGCGCGCATTCGTGCCGTAGACGACGATGGCGACGCTGTCGGTCGGGCGCAGTTGATCCACCAGCAAATAGAGCGCCCGCTTCGCCAGACCGAGCCGATTCTCCATGTCCATCGAGCCGGAAACGTCGATGACAAAGGTGAGCGCCACATCCTGACGTTCGTCGGCCGGCACGCTGTAGCCCTGCACGCCGATGCGCATCATGCGGTTGGTTTGGCGCTCGGCAAAAGGAAAGGGCGCGCCGTCGATGGTGATGTCAAAGGTCTCACCCGCTGCCGGGTTGGGATAGCGATAGTCGAAATAGTTGACAAATTCCTCGGCGCGCACTGCGTCTTCCGGAGGCAGCCAGCCATCCTGCACATAGCTGCGCGCCACAGTATAGGAGCCAGTGTCCACATCCACGGCAAAGGTGGAAAGATTGTCCTTGGCCGTGGTGACAAAGCCGCGCATACCATAATCCTCAAACGACATGCCGGCTGGCGGTTTTGGATAGGAAGCGGCAGCCGGCGCCTCCATGGCGGCCTCGTTAACATAAGATGAACCGCTGCTGGCCGGCGCCGCGGGTGAGGTCATCCCCATGCTGCATCCGTTTAGAATAAGGGAGGCGGTCATGGCAATTCCGGCAAGTTTTGTAAGGGTTGATGAACGTCGCATGATGTATTCTCCTGTTGGCTTGAATTGAAAACAATAACTGTATTTTACTGCCTTCAGCATAACAAAAGGTTGCTGCACTGCAAGCGCCAGATGTGTATCAGTTCACGCCCCCAAAGTGGTGTACCAATCAATGATACACCACCGCAGCGCCCGCAGTAGAGATGTAGGTCGGGCTATCAGCCCGACATGCTGCGTCAAACCACCGGCGCCTTGGATCGCGGGCGTCTCGCCCGCCGCCATTTCTCACCTTGAGCGGACGCTGCGTCAACGAGCAATGTCACGCTGGTAGCATGACCTACGGAACGGATCGCGGGCGTCTCGCCCGCCGCCATTTCTGGCGTTGAGTGGACGCTGCGTCAACGAGCAACGTCACGCTGGTAGCATGACCTACGGAGCGGATCGCGGGCGTCTCGCCCGCCGCCATTTCTCACCTTGAGCGGACGCTGCGTCAACGAGCAATGTCACGCTGGTAGCATGACCTACGGAACGGATCGCGGGCGTCTCGCCCGCCGTCTCTGGCCTTGGGTGGACGCTGCGTCAACGAGCAACGTCACGCTGGTAGCGTGACCTACGGAACGGATCGCGGGCGTCTCGCCCGCCGTCTCTGGCCTTGGGTGGACGCTGCGTCAACGAGCAATGTCACGCTGGTAGCGTGACCTACGGAGCGGATCGCGGGCGTCGCGTCCGCTCAACGCAGAGCGCTGGGCAAGAACAGGCGATGCGGCGGATAGAGCAGGCTGTCGCGGCTGATGAAAATGCACACGACCGCCTGGTCAGGGGCGACCGTGAACGCGGCCTGCTCGCCTTCGCCGCTGACCAGTGGCTGGCCACTAGCAGTGCAGGTGTAGCTGGTCGTGTAGCGGGCCGCAGCGCGTTGTGCGAGGCTGAGCGTGTACGCGCCAGTAAAAACGCTCCGCACCCCAGTGCCTGCATCACCGGCCAGCACCGCGGTGAAACTGCTCGGCCCCTCCGCGCGCAGATCCCAGATGCTGCTGGAGGCGCTTGGTTCGATGCTGTGCACCACGTCAAGCGAGCCGGCGCGTCGAGTGTTGGCAAAGGCGCAGCGCACCGTTTGCCCAACCGCAATGGTCAACTGCGCAGTGACGCCCGCGCCGCTTGGGCCGGGCTGACCGTCGATGGTGCAGGTGTAAGTAGTGGCATAGTCGCTCAACGTATGGCCGGCGCCTGGCGTTAGGCTGATGGTGTAGACGCCGGCGCCGATGTTGCGCCGACCAGTCGTATCATTGCCGTGCAGCGTCGTGGAAAGAAATGTGGGGCCATCGAGCGCAACCGTCCACGGCGGCGTCAGTTCCGCGGGGCTGACTGTGGTCGCAATCTCGATCGCGCTGCCCGGCATGTAGACGCGCACGGTCTTTTCGATCATGCTGGTGGACGCGGCAAAGCCGCCGCTGGCAAAGAGGCCGCGCACGCGGATAAAGAATTCCTGGTTGAAGGGCAACAATTCGCTGATTGCCTGCCACCCTGCCGCGGTGCGCGCGCCCGCGCCCAGTGAAATGTAATGAATGCCATCCGTGGAATACTCGAAGAGGGTGCGGGCGAGCAGCGGCGCCGCGCCGTCCTGCCGCCAGATGACGGCAGAAATGTTTGGTTGCGGGGTCAACCACTGCCCCGCTGCCTGGTTGTTGCTCAAGCGCGCCAAATTCGTCCGCGCCGCGCCGCCGACATCGGTAAACGCGCCGGCGATCACGACTTTGCCATCTTGTTGGAGCGCGGTGGCGAAGACAACGCCATGCTCGATGGCTGCATTCACATTGGGGTCGAAACGGGCGTCGAGTTGTCCATCGGCGGAAAAGCGGGCAATACGGTTGCGGATTTGCCCTCCGATCACTCTGAAATTACCGGCCAGGATGATTTGACCATCGGCCTGGATCGAGATCGCGTAAATAAACCCGTTTACGTTACCAACATTGGGATCGAAAGTTGCGTCGAGGGCGCCATCCACATTGAGTCGGGACGCACCGTTGCGCGCTGCACCGTTGATAGAGGAGAACTGGCCACCGACCAAAATTCGCTCATCCGCCTGGAGCGCCAGGGCAAGCACCACATTGTCTGCCGTCGCCGTGAAGGTGGCGTCGATAGCGCCATCGGCATTGAGGCGCATCAGGTTATCATGCAACTGTCCGGCGCCATCCGCCTTTCCAAACTCGCCGCCGACGAGGAGCTTGCCGTCCGGCTGCAACACCAGGGTTATGATCCTGCCTTCTGTATCTGCAGCAAAGGTGGGATCGAGCGAACCATCGTAGTTCAGTCGCGTCAGCCCCTTGCGCACCTGTCCATTCACCCGCGTAAAGTCGCCGCCGAGAATCAGCTTGCCGTCCGGCTGCAACGCCAATGTCAGAACATACTGGTCGGCCATGGCGACAAAGGTAGGGTCAATTGCGCCATTTGTCTCCAGACGCACGATGTTGTGATGCGCCTCCCCGTTGACTTCGGAGAATCCTCCCGCGGCCACGATTTTGCCGTCGGGTTGCACGGCGATGGCCCAGACAGCCTGGTTGGCGCTGGGCGTGAAGGTTGGGTCCAGCGCACCATCGGGCAGCAGCCGCGCCAGATAGTGACGCGCCTGCCCGTTGATAGTAGTAAACGCGCCGCCGAGCAGGATCTTGCCATCCGGCTGGATTGCCAGCGCCTTGATGCTGGCGTCGGCGCCGCCGGCTGCTGACGTGGGGGCAAAATCCGCGTCCAGGCCGCCATCTGCATAGAGCCGGGCCAGCCGCCAGCGTTTGATGCCGCCGACTTCAAGAAACGCACCGCCGATGACGACCTTACCGTCCATCTGCTCGACCAGCGCGTGGACAGCGGCGTCCGGATTTGGCGCAAAAGTAGGGTCAGGCGAACCGTCCCGCGCAAAGCGGGCGAGGCCGCTGAAAGGCTGGCCGCCCATCTGCGTGAACTCACCCCCCGCAAGGAAGCGGTCATCGGACAGCACGAGAAGCGCACGAACGGGTGCATTGACCTCCAGCGCCGGCGCGGCGTCCATACTGCCGGCCGCGTTCACGCGCGCCAGGTAGCTGCGCATCTGCCCACCCACCTGTGTGAAATCGCCGCCGATCACCAGCTTGCCGCCAAACTGAATCCCCACCGCGCGCACAACGTCGTTGGCGTCGGGGTTGAAGTCGGGATCAAGCGCGCCATTGGCGTTGAGACGTGCGATATGGCGGCGCGTCTGATCCTCCACCTGCGTAAACGCGCCGCCGATGATGATGCTGCCATCACGTTGTACAGCCACGGCGTAGACCGCGCCGTTGAGGGTGGGCGCAAACGTCGTTTCCACCGCGCCATTGCTGTCGAGGCGGGCGAGATAGGCAGTGGGCTGGCCGCCGATCCCTGTAAACGCACCGGCGACCAGGATTTTGCCATCCTCCAGAGCGGTCAAGGCGTGCACGACGCCATTGGCGGACGGAGCGAACGCGACATCCAGCACACCCGCGTCAGAGATGCGTGCCAGGCGGCTGCGCGCCTGCCCGCCGATTTGGGTAAACGCGCCGCCAATCAGGATCTTGCCGTCCGTCTGCACCGCCAGCGCATAGACAACGCCATCGACATTGGGATTGAAGGCGGCATCGAGGCTGCCGCTGCTGTCAAGGCGCGCCAGGCGGTTGCGAGTTTGCGCCGACGCGCCCATCTGCGTGAACTCACCGCCGGCCAGAATTTTGCCGTCCGCCTGCACCGCCAGCGCGTGGACGGCGCCATTCGCGGTGGGATCAAAACCATCACGCGGGGATTGCGCCGAAGCAACACCGGCGGTCAGGAAGGCGGAGAACAAACAGGTGCACATCACAAGACACCGCAAGTAATTTCTGGATAAAGCCATACGCAACATGCTACATTCTCCTCGCTTCAGATAAATTGACGCATCTCAATCGCCAAATCAAGCATGGCTCAACCGGAATTGATGGGGTCGTGTCTTACGTGCCGGGGACGGGCTGAACGTTGTCTGCTTGACCGAAGCACCGCAAGCCCGTCCCCGGCACGTAACCTCACGAGATCCGCTTGACCCTCAAGCATTTATGCCTTGGGAGCGGCTTTGTGTGGCCGGATGACCAAGGTGCTTGACGGTGCGCCGCGCGGCGCCGCCCAGCGCGGCGTCTTTCGCAGTTGATCGTATGCAGGAAACCTATGCCGCGTCTTGCCACATAAAGAGGAAGCTGAGAGCGACATTCCGCAGGAAAATCCTGCTCGTTTATGGAGCCAATGGCTAATTTTCGATTTGATCGACAGCCAAATAACCGGTACCATGTCGCACACTATCTTTTGATCGTCCGCTGCGGCTCACTAAGGATCATTCTGTTCATGGCCCCAACTATTCTTTGCCTGGCAAGTTATTTCAAAGGCGGCGCATTTCTGGAAGAGTGCAAACGTCTCGGCTGTCACACGATCCTGGTCACCTCTCAAGACCTGGAACACGAGGCATGGCCGCGCGCCGCGATCGACGAATTCTTTGTTATGCCCTTTGTCAATCTCTTCAAACAACCCGATATCACCTATGCTGTGAGCTATCTGGCGCGCACGCGCCGCCTCGACCGTATCATCGCGCTCGACGATTTTGATGTGGAGACGGTCGCGGATCTGCGCGAGCATTTGCGCATTCCGGGGATGGGCGGTTCGACCGCGCGCTACTTTCGCGACAAGCTGGCGATGCGCGTGCAGGCGCGTGACGAAGGCATCCCTGTGCCGGACTTTGTGCACGTCTTGAATTATGACGATCTGCGTGAATTTATGGGGCGCGTGCCGGGGCCGTGGGTGCTCAAGCCGCGCTCTGAGGCAAGCTCGATGGGCATCCGCAAGGTGAATCGCGCCGACGAATTGTGGCCGATGCTGGAGGAGCTGGGCGACCGGCAGACCTTCTACGTACTCGAACAATTCGTGCCGGGCGACGTCTTTCATGTTGATTCGGTGGTGTGGAACAAGCAGGTGCTCTTTACGGTTTGCAGCCAATACGGCCAGCCGCCCATGGCAGTCTATCAGGGCGGCGGCGTCTTTATCAGCAGCAACCTGCCCTATCATGCCCCGGCAGAGCAGGCGTTGCAGGCGCTCAACCGGGAGGTGATCGCGGCGATGGGCATGGTGCGCGGCGTCACGCACGCCGAATTTATCCGCGCCGATGCGGACGGGGCCTTCTACTTCCTGGAAATTGCCGCGCGCGTCGGCGGCGCCTACCTCGATGTGATGCTGGAGCACGCCACCGGCCTCAACCTCTGGCGCGAGTGGGCGCGGCTCGAAATGGCGCATCTCCAGAAAGAGGAGTACACCCTCCCCGCCGCGCGGGCGACCTACGCCGGGCTGGTGGTTTCGCTGGCCAAAGAAGCGTGGCCCGATGCCACCGCCTACCAGGATGCGGAGATCGTCTGGCGGCTGCAAAAGGAGCATCACGTCGGCTTTATCGTCGCGTCGCCAGACCCGGCGCACGTCCAACATCTCATCGCCACCTATGCCGAACGCATCGCCCAGGACTTTACAGCCACCGCGCCGCCGAAGTCCGGGGAACGGCCGGTGTGATCCACCACAAGCAGAAACGAGCACCTATCTATGCCACCCACAATTCTTTGTCTTGCCAGCTATTTTAAAGGCGGCGCTTTTCTCGAAGAGTGTAAACGCCTGGGCTGCCACACGATCCTGATCACGACGCAAAAGCTCGAACAGGAAGCCTGGCCGCGCCACGCCATCGACGAGTTCTTCATGCTGCCCTTTCCCAATCTGGCGCGCCAGCCTGACGTCACCTACGCCATCGCCTATTTGATGCGCGAGCGCGCCATCGACCGCATCGTGGCGCTGGACGATTATGACATTGAGATCGGCGCCGAGTTGCGCGAACATTTTCGGCTGCCGGGGATGGGCGCATCACAGGCGCGCTTCTTCCGCGACAAACTGGCAATGCGCACGCGCGCCCGCCAGATGGGCGTGCCCGTGCCCGACTTCACCGCGGTCTTTCACTACCCGACGGTGAGCGACTACTTTGCACGCACCCCTGGCCCCTGGCTGCTCAAGCCACGCGCCGAAGCCAGCGCCATGGGCATCAAGCAGATTCACCATCCCGACGAGCTGTGGCGCACGCTCGACGAGTTGGGCGACCGCCAGAGTTATTTCCTGCTGGAGAAATTTCTGCACGGCGATGTCTTCCACGTCGACTCGGTGGTGTGGGACGGGGAGGTGTCCTTTGCCGCGGCGCATCGTTACGGGCTGCCGCCGATGACCGTCTACCACGGCGGCGGCGTTTTTGCCTCCAGCACGGTGGCGCACGGCAGCGAGATCGAGCACGCGCTGCTGGCCGCTAACCGTCAGGTCATTGCCGCGATGGGGCTGGCGCGCGGCGTTACTCATGCCGAATTCATCCGCGCTACGGAGGATGGGCAGACCTACTTTCTGGAAATTGCCGCGCGTGTGGGCGGCGCCGGCATCGACCAGTTGGTGGAGTACGCCAGCAATCTCAATCCGTGGGTCGAGTGGGCGCGCGTCATTGTGGCCGATTTGCGCGAGGAACCCTATACGTTGCCGCCGCTGCGCCACGACTACGCCGGCCTCATCGTCTCCCTGGCGCGCCAGGAATGGCCGGACACCGCCGGCTACAACGACGCCGAGTTGGTGTGGCGGCTACACAAGCGGCATCACGTGGGGTTTATCGTGGCTTCCTCAGATCATGCGCGCGTGCAGGCGTTGGTGAGCGATTATGCCAGCCGCGTGGCGTACGATTTCAACGCCAGCGCGCCGCCGCTCGATCGCCCGCCGGAATAAGGGCGGAAGCTCAAGTTCCGCGGACTTCATGGACAAACGCATCGGATACGATAAAGAGGCGGTCGCCTTTGCGGGGCCGGACGGTGTGGCCGCCGGTGAAGGTTCCAAAGGCAGGCAGCACCATCGCCCGTGCGCCCACATGAAAGCAGGGGAAGCGGTGGTGCGTGCTGTCCACAATCGCGCAGCACGACCGCCGGGTGTTCGTGTCCGGCCAGCGCATAGCCTTCCGGCTGGGCGTCGAACAGGGCGGGCGGGTGGTGGCAGCAGGCGAAAGGTGCGAGCGCAAAGGGTTCGGCCACCTGCTCGATGGCGAGCGCGGCGGGCGGCGGGCCGGCGTGACGGTCGTGGTTGCCCCCACCAGCACGATTTCCAGCGCCTGATGGTCGCGCCGCCAATTCTCCAGCGCAGCGGTGACTTCCCTGCTCTGGCTGGCGCGTGTGTGGAAGAAATCGCCCAGGATGACCAGCCGCACGGCGCCCGTCGCCGCGAGCACGCGCGCCAGCCGCGCCAGATCGTCGCCGGTGGCGCCGCCGGGGATGGGAATGCCGGCGGCCTGGAAGCTGTCTGTCTTGCCGAAGTGCGGGTCGGCGATAAAGAGCGTCGCCGTGCGCGGCCAGTAGAGCGCACGCTCTGCCAGCAGCGTCAGCGTTTCGCCGGCTATGTCAATGGTGGTGGAATGGGTGGAAAAAGCTTGCGCTCGGTCTGTCATGGTGTCAGCGTCAGGTAAGGTAGCAAACTGGAGGACCGTTGCCATCATTGCGTTTGCACATCTTGCTCAAAGTGGAATGTACACTGCATGGTCCATAGACTCATCTTCGGCGCAAACTTCCCAGATCAGAGAAAGCTCCGCAATTAACGCTCCCAATGATGCGCCTGGTCGAATCCAAAGCATTCCATAGGAATGCTGACCTCTCCCCAAATGTGTCCTCAAGACCTCCGGCAGCGTGCTTCGATCCTCAGAAACAAGTACAAATCGTTCTCTTTCGGCCCCAATTAGCAGTCGGCATCAGAGGAGCCTTTGGGTGGCGCGTCTCTTCGCCCACGCGACGAACTGTAATCGGGAGCGAGCGGCGCTGCAACTGCCGCTGGATGGCTGGATTGACAGGTTCATCAAGTAGAAAGCGGAGTGGCATCGTCAAGCGTAACTCAGGCGGCGGCAAAGGGGCTGGATTTTATATCACCAAGCTGTGAGTGGCGCGCAGCTTCCAGTTTGTTGCGCAAGGCTTGCACAAAGGGCGAATTGTTTTGCTCGCTCACACGCCAGTCAACTTGTTGTCGTTGCCAAATCGCACTCAGATAGAGAGTGACTTCTTCTTTGTGCGCCAAAAAACAGGTGATGGTGGCGTGAATTTGCTCCAGGGTGAGGGTGGGGAAGCGCAACGCCAGTTCTTCTGGACTTGCACCCAGGAGATAATCGCGCAAGATATACTCGATGCCCACCCGCGTACCGGCGACGCGAATGCTTATCAGCGTCCGGTCAGGCTCGGCGTATAAATATTCCAAGTAGTTTTCAAGCGGCGTGTTCGCATTCATAGACGTATTCTATCACAGACCCTGATCGATTTCGGTCACAGTTTCTCCTCCTTCTCCTCCACCGCTTCCAGTTCCAGCACCATGCGCTGGACGCGCGTGTTCCAATCCTCGCTGCTCACCTGGGTGCGCGTGCGCTGCGCCCAGATCGGGAAGGCCAGCGGCGTCAGCCGCCCAGTCTGGACCGGCGCGATGTCCTGGTGAGCGATGGCGACAAGCGTCGCTTCCAGCCGCACCAGATCAAGCTGCTGCTGGAGCACCTCGCGGCGCGCCTGGTCGAGCAGCAGGTTTTCCGGGTCATAGCGCGCAAAGACATCGAAGATCAGCCCGCTCGACGCCTGCAATTGACGCGTCTGCTTGCGGCTGCCGGGATAGCCGGCAAAGATCAGCCCGGCCACGCGCGCAATGTCGCGGAATTGGCGGCGCGCCAGCTCGGTCTCGTTGACGCAGGCCAGCACATCTTCGAGCAGGCGCTCGGTGCTCAGATAGCGCCGCCAGTCTAGCTCCGTCAGTTCCAACGGTTTGGGGGAAAGCAACTCGAAGCCGTAGTCGGTCGCAAACGCGCTGAGCGTGCGCGGCGTCTCGCGCGCCATGCGGAAGGCGACCAGCGTGCTCAACCCTTCATGCACCAGCCGGCCGGCCAGCGGATAGATAAAGGTGTGGTAGCCGTCACGCGTCTTGGCCGACTCAATGAGCAGCTCGCCCGGCGCCGGGATGCGCGACCAGCGCCGTTGAAGTTCCAGGATCGGGCGCACCGCCAGCAACTCCGCCGAGTCATAGCGGCCGGCGCGCGCCGCGGCCAATTGCACGCGCACGGCGCCGGCAAGCTGCGACGAAAGCTGCATCCGCGACCCCATCCACTGCGGGACGCTGCCGCTGCTCCGGTTCGACTTGCGCACATAGGCCGTCATCTCTTTGACGAGCACCAGCTCCAGCACGCGGCCGGCAAAGACAAAGCGGTCGCCCGGACGCAGCCGCGCAATGAAGGATTCCTCAATCGTGCCCAGCGCACCGCCCTTGAGATAGCTCACCTTGATCATGCCGTCGCTGGTAATCGTGCCGATCGACATGCGGTGATATTGCGCGATCTGGCGTGAGGTGGGGCGATAGACGCCTTCGGTTGCGGCCAGCTTGTTGTACTGTTCGTAGGCGCGCAGCGTTTCCCCGCCGTTGGTGACAAAACCCAGCGCCCACGCCCATTCCTGGTCGCTGAGGTCGGCGTAGGCGTGGGTCGTGCGCACCTCGGCAAGCAGCTCGCCAGGAACAAAACCGCTGCCCAGCGCCACCGTCACGAGATGCTGCGCCAGCACGTCGAGCGGCTTGTGCAGCGGCAGCCGCGCCTCGATCTGCCCCGCCTCGATCGCCTGGCGCACCGCGGCAAACTCCACCAGCTCGAAGGCGTGGGTCGGCACGCAGAGGATGCGGCTCACCGCGCCCGGCTGATGGCCGCTGCGCCCGGCGCGCTGCATCAGCCGGGCCACGCGTTTGGGGCTGCCGATCTGGATCACCTGATCCACCGGCGAAAAGTCCACGCCGAGGTCGAGGCTGGAGGTGCAGACGACACAGCGCAGCCGCCCGTCGCGCAGGCGATCCTCGATGTCGGCGCGCAGCGTGGGATCGATCGAGCCGTGGTGCAGCGCGATCTCGCCGGCGAACTCCGGGTAGGCGTTGATCAGCGCCTGAAACCAAAGCTCGGTCTGCGCACGTTGGTGAAGATCAGCGTGGTGCGGGCGCGCTGCACCGCTTCCACCACCGGCGCCAGCAGCCGCGTGCCGAGATGGCCGGCCCACGGAAAGCGTTCCATCGTCGCCGGGATCAGCGTGTCGATGCGCAGCACTTTGGGCGCCTCGCCCGCGATCAGGCGCGGCGGGGGTTGATCTGTGCGCGTGACGCCCACCAATACGGCTAGCGCCTCGTCGAGGTTGCCCAGCGTCGCCGAGAGGCCCCAGACGCGCAGCGCGGGTCGCCATTGGCGCAGTCGCGCCAGCCCCAATTCGGTCTGCACGCCGCGCTTGCTGCCCAGCAACTCGTGCCACTCATCGACGACCACGCATTGGAGGTGGCGGAAAAGCGCCTCGCTCTCCGCGTAGGAGAGCAGCAGCGACAGACTCTCCGGCGTTGTGACCAGCGCGGAGGGTGGCTTCTGGCGCTGTCGCGTCTTGGCGCTCGATGCTGTGTCGCCGGTGCGCTTCTCCACCGTCCACGGCAGTCCGAGTTCGGCGCCGGCGGCTTGTAGCGTAGCCGTGGTGTCGGTTGCCAGCGCGCGCAGCGGCGTGATCCAGAGCACGGTCAGCGGCGGCGCCGGCAGCTTCGCCCAGGTTGCCGGGTCTGGATGTTCGTCGATCCACGCCATCAGCGGCCCCAGCCACGCCGCGTAGGATTTGCCCATCCCCGTCGGCGCGTGGATCAACCCGCTGGCGCCCTGCGCATAGGCTTCCCACGTCGCGCGCTGAAAGGGAAAAGGTGTCCAGCCACGTACGGCATAAAAGGCATCGACCCGTTCGACAGTTTTGACGTGATGAGAGACAACCGGTCTCATCGGCGCACCGACTCCAGCAGGCTTTGCAGCGTCGCCAGCGTGTCGGCGTCGGCTGGCTGCTTGTCGCGACGCCAGCGCGCCATGCGGGGGAAGCGCAGCGCGATCCCGGATTTGTGGCGGTTCGACGCCTGGATGCCCTCGAAGGCCAGCTCGAAAACGAGTTCAGGCTTGACGGAGCGCACCGGGCCAAAGCGTTCGGTCGTGTTGCCGCGCACAAAGGCATCGACCTGCCGTATCTCCGCGTCGGTCAGCCCAGAGTAGGCTTTGGCGATCGGCGTCAGTTCGTCGCCATCCCACACCGCGAAGGTGTAGTCCGTATAGAGCGAGGCGCGGCGACCGTGGCCGCGCTGCGCGTAGATCAGCACCGCATCCACCGTGAAGGGGTCGATCTTCCACTTCCACCAGTCGCCCTTGACGCGCCCCACGCCGTAGGGTGACGCCAGCCGCTTGAGCATGAAGCCCTCCGCCCCACGCTCGCGCGACTGCTCCCGCAGCGCGGCGGCCGTATCCCACGCCGGCGCATCCACGATCGGCGAGAGCGCAAAGGCGGCGTCGGCGGGCAGTGTGGCTGCCACCTCCTCCAGACGCGCGCGACGCTCCGCCAGCGGCAGGGTGC
This sequence comes from Candidatus Caldilinea saccharophila, assembly GCA_016710365.1. GTDB lineage: Bacteria > Chloroflexota > Anaerolineae > Caldilineales > Caldilineaceae > Caldilinea > Caldilinea saccharophila. The sequence continues at coordinate 28,731 of JADJVW010000026.1, forward strand.
GAATGTCGGCGCCCGCCACTTCGAGCAGGTCGTAGGTCATGAGGATGACCGGCGCCTCTTTCAGCAGCCGAGGGCTGAGCCGCTTGCGCCCCAGCCGCTGCTGAAGCACATTAAAAGAGAGTGGCGCCGCGCCGTCCCACGCCAGAATCTCGCCGTCGAGCACAATGCCGTCGGGCAGCGCTTCGCCCAGCGCGTGCAGTTCGGGATAGCTGTCGGTCACCAGCTCTTCGCCGCGCGTCCAGACCAGCACATCGCCCCTGCGTTTGATCACCTGGGCGCGGATACCGTCCCACTTCCATTCGATCTGCCATTCGGCGCGCGGGCCAAGCGCTTCGACCGCACCGTCGAGCTGATAGGCCAGGTAGAAAGGGTACGGCTGACTGTGATCGGCCTGCTGCGTGTCAGGATCGAGCAGCGCGCGGAAATCGGCTGCAGTTGACTCCCACGCGCCCATCAGCCGGTGCGCCATCACCGCCGGGTCGATGCCGGCGACCTGCGCCAGCGCGCGCACGACCAGCGTGCGCCCCACGCCCACGCGAAAGCTGCCGGTGATCAACTTGTGCCAGACAAAACGCTGTGGCGTCGTCATTTCCGCCCACGTGCGCGTGATTAGTTCGCGCTGGCCGGCCTCGTCGAGCTTGCTCAGCGGCGCGACCCGTTCATCCACAATGCGGTGCAGCGGCAGATCGCTGCCTTCGCCCTGGTGGGGCAGCAGCAGCGCCAGCGTCTCGGCCACATCACCCACTGCGTCGTAGGATTCTTCCACCAGCCAGCGCGGCAGCCCGGCTTCTTCCGCCACCCAAGTGCGCAGCAGCGTGGCTGAAATCACCCGCTTGAAGCGCCGTCCGGTCAGGAAATAGAGCGCCCAGGCAGCGTCCTCTGCGGGCGCGGCGGCAAAATAACGCACGAGTGCGGCGACCTTCTCACCGGTGCGGTTGGTTTCATCCAATGCTGTGTATAACTGCGTAAAGAGTTGCATGGGTTCACCGTCTCAGGTGCGTCAATCAGCTTCGGTGGAAATGTTGTCAGCCGGGTCAGCTTGTTCGAGATCATCGCTCTCTGCGCCAGGCTCGCCTTCAAAGCGCGTAGGAATCACTTCGGCCTGCCAGCCGTTTTCGCGCAGGTAGTGCACCATCTGGCTGGTGTAGCCGTGCGTCACGCCGATGCGTTCGGCGCCGGTGGCGCGAATCGCAGCGAGCAGGCCGGGCCAGTCGGCATGGTCGGAGAGGACAAAGCCGCGATCCACGGCGCGCCGTCGCCGAGCGCCGCGAATCGTCATCCAACCCGAGGCAAAGGCTTGCGAGGAGGGGCCAAATTTGCGCAGCCATCCGGTCATGCCGCCGGCGGAGGGCGGCGCGATCACCAGCGCGCACGGCCACGATGGGTGCGCGCATGCTCTGCATTGGCGTAGAGCACATCCGGCTGATTGATGCCGGCGTCGCGATAGCGCTGCACAAAAGGCAGCACCGCGCCGTGCACCAAAATCGGGCCGATGGTGGAATCAACCCCGGCCAGCAGCCGCTGCGCCTTGCCGAGCGCGTAGGCGTAGAGCACGCTGGTGCGACCGGCCCCTTGGTTGGCGCGCCACCAATCGTTGATCTCGGCGAAAACTTCCGCCTGCGGCTGCCACCGATAGATGGGCAGGCCAAAGGTCGACTCGGTGATGAAGGTATGGCAGCGCACCGGCTCGAATGGCTCGCAAGTCTGATCCTGCTCGGCCTTGTAGTCGCCGCTGACGACCCAGACCTCGCCGCCCCGCTCCACGCGCACCTGCGCCGACCCCAGCAGATGGCCCGCCGGGTGCAGCGAGAGCGTGACATCCTGCAGCGAGAGGCGTTCACCGTAGGGCAGCGTGCGGATCGACGCGCCCTCGTCGATCCGCGGCGCCAGCACCTGCGCGCCGGTGGGCGTGGTCAGGTAGCGCTGCGAGCCGGGGCGCGCGTGGTCGGCGTGTGCGTGGGTGATCACGGCATGATCGACGGGCTGCCACGGGTCAATATAAAAGTCGCCCGCCGCGCAGTAGAGACCACTCGGCGTGAGCTGTAAGAGATCGTCTGTCATGGGCCGGATTGAACCACAGGCCGGCAGTTTTGTCAGGTTGGCAGCTTGCAATTGGTGGAGATTTGTATGATTTTAGCCGCGCGTTATCTGCAGATTGTTCTGCCATTCCCAGCAGAGCCAGCCGTACCACGCCGTGTCCGAAATCTCGTCGCCGACGATCCACCGCTCGCGCAGGAGCCCCTCCTGCTGAAAGCCCAGCCGCTCCAGCGTGCGCGCGGAGGCGCGATTGCGCGGGTCGATGTCGGCTTCCAGTCGATGCAGGTTGAGCTCGCCGAAAGCATAGTGGACCAGCGCGGTCAGCGCCTCGTGCATGTAGCCGGCGCCCCAGTAGGGCCGTCCCAACGCATAGCCCATCTCGGCGCGGCGCGACGCCGCGTGAAAACTGAAGATCGTGCAGGTTCCGATCAGCGCGGCGTCGCGCTGCCGTTCGAGGCCAAGTTGGAGAAAGTCGCCGCAGCGATAGCCCTCCTCGATCGCCAGAACTGATTTTCTTGCCTGCGCAACGTCGGTCAACGGCGGCGAACTCCAGAAGCGCATCACCTCCGGGTGAGAATAAATGGCGAAAAAGGCCGGTGCATCCGTCTCGCCCAGCGGGCGCAGGGTCAGGCGCGGCGTCACAAGCGGGAGCGAGCCAAAGGTCGGCATATCAGACATCCTCCACTTTATGAAATCCGTGAGCATCCGTCTAATCCGTCCCATCCGTGGTCTATTTTTGCGATGCGCGCTACACAACAACGGATTCGAGGAAACAGCGGATTTGATTCATTCGTAGACGAACCGTCTCTTACTTGGAGACGAGATCAGTCCAACGATGCCGGCAGCCACCCGACTCTGCGTCAAAGCGATTTTCAGGCGAAAGCATCCAACTTTGTTATCTGTGAAATCTGTGCCATCTGTGGATGCTTCTCCTCTTCAGATAGCCTCTACTATTACGGCTTGACTCCGGCCGCCGGCTTCTTTTGTGGAATCTCCAAATCCAGATGGAAGTGCAGGATCAGCGGCGCCGGGCCGTGCCAGTTGAGCTTGCCGCCGCCTTGCTGCCCACAAACCCACATTGCGGCCGCTGGTGGCCCGGTTGACTCGCGCCACGCCGAAGTCGTTATAGAGCATCGCGCCAGCGTGCGCCCAGGGCTTTGGTGGCGTCCAGCGCCAGCAGAAAGTCCACCGCGGTCGCATGTTCCCAAAAGCCACGCGGGTCGCGCGGTGCTTTGAGGAACAGATCGGTGGAGAAGCCTTTGCCTGCCCACGAACCGCCGCCATGCCCGGCGTAGTTGCCGGCGGTAAATCCAGGCGTCGCCGGGTCTGCGGCGAGTTGCGTCAGGAAATCGGCCAATTCCGGCGCCACGCCTGGCATGTTTTTCTGGCCTGCACTGCCGGGATAAAACGACCACCAGGATGCAACATCGTAGGTAGGTTTGAACCCTTTCAAATAGCCGGCCTTTTGCGGAATGGTGCGGAAGTCCACCTCTTCCCGGCGGCCGACGGCCCAGCCGTGGGCAACGTCCTCCAACTGATTGCGCGCCCATTCGGATTGGTCGCAGCGCACTTGCACCATCTCCGCCTCGATTTCCGCCGCGATCGCATCGGATGACTTGGCGGGCGGCGGCGTCTCGCCTTTGGCCACCTTGGGCCGGGCGCGCTTCTCCTTGGTGATGCGTTTGCGCTCCTTGTCCAGCCGCGACTGCATGGTCTTGCGCCAGCCCGGCCCGTAACGCGCCAGCGCGCCGGCGATGGTGGCGTCATAATCGGCGGCCAGTTCGTCCTCATACTTGGTCGCCAGCTCTTTGGTGACGGCAGCGACATCCTGGCGCGTCACCGCGGCCTGAGCGTCGGCGATCTTCTTTGCCGCTGCCTTTTTGGCGTCCGCGCTGGCCTGCGCTTTGGCGCGGCGGATTGCGCGCTTCTCTTTCGGATCGAGCCCTTCTGTGGCGGTCTGGATGGCAGCTTCGGCGTCCACTTTGGATTCTGCGGTCGCCTGTTTCTTGGCCGCGGCCACATCGGCGCGGTAGCGCTTTTCGATTTCGTCTTTGACATCGCGCTCGGCGCGACATTGCGCCAGTTCCTTAGCAAACTTGGCGCGGTCCGCATCGCCGCCAAAGCGCGCTGGATCGGGCGTGGGCAGCACGGCTTTCTCCGCGGTGGGCGGCGCCGCGGCCGGCGTCATCGCACAGCCGACGACGACAATGGTGCGCGGCGGCGCGTCCGGACACGTCACCATGCTGGCCGGCGCCGACGTATGTCCGCCCGGCGTCACCGCCGGCGTCGCAGCAGTCGCAGCAGTTGGTTGGGATGTTGCAGACCGTGCAGCGGCTGCGGCGTCGGTGGCTGTCTCCGCTTCCGCCGCCGGCGCTTCCATCACGGGCGTCGCGGTCTCTGCCACTGGCGGCTCGACTCTCTCCTCTTCCGGCGCGCGGGCGAGGCGCGTGCCCGCTGGCGCCTGCAGCACGTGCGCCAACTCATGCGCCAACAGCCGTCGCCCGCTGTTGGCGTTGGGCGCGTACTGGCCCGCGCCAAAACGATGCCACCATACGCGCGCGCGCGTGAACGCTGTGCGCTGAGCTGGCCGCTCCTGCGTCCGCATGGACGCGCACGTGCGCAAAATTATGACCAAAGCGCGGCTCCATAAAACGCCGCGCCGCCGCGTCAAGCGACTGGCCGGGCGTTTGCAGCACCTCCTGCACAACGACTGGCGCGGACGCCTGCTCGCGCTGGCCCGAAGCGTCACCCTGTGCGTGCAGCAGGTCGAAGCCTTGCTGCGGTGGATCCACCTGCGGCGTGGCTTGTTGATCCGTCCCGGCGTCTGGACGCGACGGCGCAGCCATGCGCATTACGCGGCGCGCGGCGTGGTCCGCCGCCTGCTCGTAGCGATCGCCTGGCGCACCAATCTTGAGTCTAGCAGGGGCATTTGCGGGTGTGCTTGAAACCGCATACTTCTTTGACACTGGGTATTGCTTCGTCGCAAAAGTTTGCATCGCTGCTCTTTAACTGACCGTCATCTCCATAACCGACAAGGTTCGTCCTCGCATCAACAGCGTGCGGCTGCGAGCCGCACCTACGAATTGACCATCCTCCCGTAGACGCCGCTCGTAGCGGCGTAACTCTCGCCCACCGACAAGGTTCGTCCTCGCATCAACAGCGTGCGGCTGCGAGCCGCACCTACGAATTGACCATCCTCCCCGTAGACGCCGCTCGTAGCGGCGTAACTCTCGCCCACCGACAAGGTTCGTCCTCGCATCAAGCGTGTGCGGCTGCGAGCCGCACCTACGAATTGACCATCCTCCCGTAGACGCCGCTCGTAGCGGCGTAACTCTCGCCCACCGACAAGGTTCGTCCTCGCATCAAGCGTGTGCGGCTGCGAGCCGCACCTACGAATTGGCTATCTTCGCCCCTCGCAACTCGCAACTCCTTTAGCTGACCGTCATCTCCATATTTGCCACCCGCTGGCTCACGCGGGCGATATCCACCAGCGTCGACGTACTGCTCGTCCCTTGGTTGCCAATGTACGTCGCCGTATCGGCCAGGAACCAGCCGAGCATACGGCCCGCGCCGGTGGAAAGGTCGACGCGTGCGTTGGGCGACGCGGTCTGCGTGAACTCATTGGCGCGCACGTTGAGGTGCCGCGCCAGCGTCAGGCTGAGCACGCCCTCGATCACGTTGCCGTCCAGCAGCAGGCGGGCAAAGGCGTCGCCGTCCAGGCTGGTGTTGCCTTCGCTCGCGCTGCGTTGGCGCAGCTCTTCGAGCATGGCATGGCCTATTGCCAGCCGCACAAGCTGGTTGCCGCGCAGTTGGATCGTCCCCAGAAAGGCCGAGGAAATCGTGAGGCGCGAGCCGCCAGGTTCATTGGGCGTGCGGTCCAGGTTAACCAATTCGCCCGCGCTGCCGGCGATCATCTCCAGCGAGCCGGGCATGCCGTAGAGGCTGACGACGCCAGCGATGCGGTTGTTCTCCAGCAGCAGGAAGTCATCTTCGTCGAGCATGGCGATCAATTCGCCAATGATCTCCGGATCATCGTTCTCGTTGAGGCTGCGGCGCTTGTCGAGCACGACCGCGTGCCGGCGCGCGCTTTGATCGCGGAGAGGCGCAGGTCGAAGCAGATGTCGAGGAGCGAGGCTTCGCGCGTTTGTGCAGCGTTCAAGGCGAAGATCAATTTGCTGAGCTGAATCGTCTCGGCGGCGGAAAATGCGGATCGATTCTCCGGCGTGCTGAGCTGTTGCTGGAGCGCCGTCGCCATCTGCTTGCGCGTATCTTGGTTCGCCTCCGCCAGGCTCGAGGCGGCGCGGCGCGCGACCTTGCGCCATTCGTTCAGCGGCGGGCGTTCTTCCGCCAGCGCAAAGAGTTCGGCAAGTTCACCGACGCCAGCCTTGTCAGGTCGCGCAGCAGTGGGAAGGTGGTGGGCGGCGCGGCCATCAGGATGTTGCCACTCAAGCGCACGTCGTCGGCGTCCGTGACGGCAATCAGCGCGCCGCCGGGTGCAAAGGCGTCGTTCTCGAAGCGACCCGGCGCCACCACACCGTCTACCGTGCAGTCGACGACGCTCACATTTGTGCAGTGCTCAAAGCGCAAGGACGCATCCGCCTTGTCCGGTGCAAACGTCAGTTCGATGCCAAGACCACTCAGCGCCACCGCATCGACCGCACGCAGCCGCAGCGCTTCATGCCACAACACGTGTGTGGCCGCGCCGCAGCCCTTGATGGCGATGTGCAGCTCGCGTTCGTCCACCGGCTGCTCGAAATCGAAGCCGGCGAACTCGTGCTCACCGGCCAGCAGGCAAAGGCAAAGCTGGCGCTCGCCTCGCTCCAGCATCTCTTTCAGCGCGGTCACCAGGTCGGGATAATCGCCGTTGGCGCCCACGGTGACGCAGCAGCCGCCGCCGCTCGGCCGCGCGCAGAGAATATCAAGCGCCTCCTGCACGGTGGTCGCCTGCGCCCAGGTCGGCGCACGCACCCGGCGCATAGGCCACCTGGCTGGCCCGGCTCAGATTGGCGTTGAAAAAGATCGACGGCACACGCGGCTCCCCCGCCGCGTCGACAAAAGGTTTGCCGTCGATGTCGACCAGGAAGGCCTCGACGCGCTGGTTTTGCACCGTCGCACCAAGCCGCCACGTGCAGGCATAGACGCCGTTGACCCCGGCGGTCACATCCACACTCTTGCCCGCGCCGCTCGTCCCGGTGAGTTGGCCGGCCGCCGTCTGCGGGACGAGGCGGAAGCGCACGCGTGCGTTGTCGATCGGCTGCTGGCCGTTGGTCACCGCCACCTGCAGCGGCTGACCCAGCGCCGCGCCGGGGAGCGCCTCCTGCCCGTCGCCGCCCACGCTGTAGAAGTCGATCAGTTGCGTCAATGGCGGGAAAAGGGTGCGACAGTCGCCGCGTTTGCTCCAGTCCCCGCCGGCAAAGTCGAAGAGCGCCAGCCGACAGTAGTGATGCTGCACGCCCACCGGCGGCTGCGGAATCGGCTGTGGCGGGGTGGCGCCGGTGCGCGGCCACTCGATGTCGGCCGGAAAGGTGCGCGCCGGGATCAGCCAGTAGTCGCCTGGGCGGAAGATGCCGGCCTTGAGGCGAATCTGCACGCCCATCTCCAACTCCGTCCAGGCCACGGCGTCGGTAGTGACCTCGATCTCACCAGCATCGGCGGGCATGTCCCAGCGCCGGATTTTGGGATTGGCGGCAAAGTCGCTGTAGAGCACCGCCTGGCCGTCGGGGTCGATGGTGAGCACGTTGCCCTCCACCTTGATGATCTTGACGAGCAGGCCGGATTCGCCGCGCTGTTCGCGGGCGTCGTCGGTCAGTTCAACCCACTGGTTGGCGGCCAGCCCCAGCACTGCGTCGCGCCCGGTGCTGCTGACGGTGAGTTTGTCGGCGTCGAGGTTGTCCTGCCCCGTCCAGCCCACCACGACAGAGCCATTCTCTCGCGACCACTTGAGCGCGATGCGCGTCGCCGAGATGACGCGCTGCACCTCGACGCGATAGAGCTGATTTTCCAGCCCGCGATAGCCTGCTTTGGCCGGCACCACGCACGCGCTCTCGCTGGGATCGTCCGGCTCGGCCTGGGCTTCGAGCAAGCCGCTGCTGGCCGCGGTGAGCGCATCCCACGCCGCGCTGTCGGTGGCGCAGGTGAAGGCGTCGCCCGCGTCGCCCACGCGCAGCAGCTTGACCTGCGCCATCACCTGTGTGCGCGTTGCCGTGTCCGGCCCGCCCAGCGCCACTTCGCGGATCGACCCATCCTCCAGCGCGCTGATGTGGCGTTCCCACCCATCGAGATAGGCGAGATAGGCGCCGGCGGCCACGGTTGCATCCGCCGCCAGCCCCGCCACCTGCGCCAGCGACGTCACCGGCAGGTCAGGCTGCGCGGTGATCGCCGTCGTCGCCTCTTTTTCCGCCAGCAGGCCGTTGACGTAGTAGCGCCCTTTGGTCACGCTGAGGGTGGCGCCGTCGGTCGTGACATCGAAGCCGGCCAGCGGGTCGCCTGCGGCATCCACGCCCTGCGGTCCGCCACACAGCCCAATCACATCCTGCCGCGTCGTGCGCACGTCGTGATGCTCGATGGCAACCTGCTCGTTCCAATCGGCGTCCAGCGCCACGCGCCCCTGCTGGTTGAGGACGCTGCTGTAGTGTTTGCTGCGGTCAAAGGTCAACCGAGTAAAATCGCCTTGCATAAGAGTTACTCCTTCTCAACGTAATTGGAGAGTAGAGATTGGCGATTAGAGATTAAGGGATTGTGCGATTGGGGATAGTTCCTCGCCGCAGCGATCTTCAATCTCCTAATCTCCAATCTCTTAATCTCCAAAAAAGATGCCGGCCTCCAGCCCCACGCGCAGATATTCGTCTAGCGCGGTGCGCAGGTTGGCGAGGCGTTGCGGCTGCTGCACCAGATGAAAGACGCCCATCTCGCCGCCATCTTCGGCGCCCGTGCTGATTTCCACCGGACAAGTGCGGCTCAGTTGCGCGTAGGCAGGACGGCCAAAGCGCGTGGTCGTGAAGGTTGGCGTGACGGTCAGCGTCACCATGCGCCGCTCCACCGTCGTCAGCGCTTCGACCTGCTTGTTCCGCGCCGCGGCATAGGCATCCAGCGCCAGGTCGGGCTGGCAGCGATGGCGTCGCGGCGCGCGCGACCCCTCGCCCAAAAAGCTGAAGCGGCTGCACCCGACCTGGCGGCGCTCGGCCAGCGCCCTGCCGAGGAGGATGCTCTCAGAAATCAGATCGAACTGGCGGGCGCGCACCTCGCCGTAGATCGTACATCGCTCGAAACTGGCGGGTGGCCCCGCGCTCACGCCGTCGTGCGCGGCAAAAGCCACCGTCTCCGCATCAAAAGCGTCGAGGATCGAGTCGTGCGCGGTCAGCCCGTCGCTCTCCGCGGCAAGGTGCAGCGCGCCGCTGATCGTGCGCATCAGCTCCAGCCGGAAGTCGGGATTGGGGCTGATTGCCAGGATGCTGGGCGCAGCCGGCAGCAGCGGGACGCCGGCCGCGTCGATGCGCCAACCGGGCACGAGCGTGCAGTGCAGCACGCGCAGCGTCTCCAGGCTGACCGACTGAATGCTCAGCCCGCCCTCGATCCACAAGCCGTTGAGCGTGAGCGCGCTGCGGTCGCCGTCCGCGCCGGTGACGATCAGCGCATTAGGCGCGCCACCCGCGTCTTGCAGCCGCAGCAACGGCCGCTGCCCGTCCGCTGCCTGAATGGTAAGCGAACGGCCCGCCGCCATCGCGATCAGGAGCGACTCGGCGTAGGTCGCGCTGTCAAGCACGGTGATGATGCCTGCCGCTTCCGGCGCGGCGACCCAGGCGGCGATGGCGCTTGCCAGTGTCGTGTGATCGCCCCCCCCGCGCTGCGCCACCGTCGCGGTGAAGACGCCCGCGTCGGCGTCGAGCTCCAGCGTTTCCAGCCGCGGATACGGCCCGCCGCCAATGTCGGCCGAGAAGCCGTAGGTGTAGCTCACCGCGATGTCGTCCGGAACGACGCCGGCCGGCAGGGCAATACGCCCAAGCTGCGGGTCGACCGCGACCTGGAGTGGCAGGCTCTGGCCCGCATAGGATTGAGCCGTGGGTGGACGCCGCCAGTCGCTTTCGCCGGGAATATCCGCTAGGTTGCAGATCAGGATTTCGGCGGCGGGTACGGGCGCAAGGTCATCCCCGGCCGCGGGCAGCAGAATCTGCAAGACCGGGCTGGCGTCCAGATATTGGCTGGGCGCAGGCTTGCCGGTGACGCTGCCCAGCCGCAGCGCTTCGAGATCGTCGTAGAGCGCGCGCCGGCGCAACATGACCGGCAGATCCGGCTCCTCGGCCAGATGCACGATCTCGCTCTCGGTGCGCGGGCGGTTGAAGAGCGGGAGATCGTTGCCCAGCGGGCTGAAGTGGTAGCGGCCATCGGGCGGATCCGTCACTGGCTGCGGCGTGACGCCCTGCACAAAATAAGGTTGCAGTCGCCACAGAAAGATGCCGATGTTGGGAATATTGTAGCGCCCGCGCCCCGGCGCGATATTGCGCACCTCCGCCGTGTGGTTGACTGTTTCGAGCGGACCGTCCACCAATTCGAGCCTGGACGCCTGGCGCAGACTTGCCGTGGCCGGGCTGTCCAGCCGCACATGGTTGAGATGCTGCGTCGTCGCCAGCCGCGCAAAGAACTCGACGGCGCGTGCCGGCCAGCCGGTCACATCGCGGGCAAGCTGCTCCAGCACCGGTGCGGTGCCCTTGCGCCGGCGGTAGCGCAGCGTGTTGGCGACAAAGGCGCGCTGGCTGAAGTCGCCCACCTCGGTCAACTGATGCAGCCCGCGTAGGCCCAGCAGGTCGCCGAGATAGGGGATCACCCATTCCGCGCACGTCTCGATGAACCAGTCGTCGTAGAGACCGGCGGTGTCCTCCTCGATGCGCGCCAGCTCGTCGCCCATGATCGTGAGCAGTGCGTGCAGCGGCTCGCCGTTCTCGGCGTCGCGGATGCGGTAAATAGCCGGCAGGAGTTCGTATAGCCGTTCTCGTGTCGCCGTGCTCATAACTGTCCTTTCAACGTGCAGAATAGGCCACGGATTAAGCGGATTTGCACGGATAATTTCCTGTTACCAGAGGAGGACTTTTTTGCGAATGCTCCACATACCCTTCAATCATCCGCCGAATCCGTCTCATCCGTGGTCTATTTATTCACCCTGTCTCATTTACATTCTTCGTCAGCGTCAGTTCAATGCCAGCCGCGTCGAGCAGCAGCAGTTCGGCGGGCGCGATCTTGCCGTCCACGCGCCGCGCGGTGTGCGCCGGCAGCAGCGACGCCGCGGTGGCGTCCTTTTGCGCTAATCCCTTCTTTTTCAGGATCGGCCCGATCAGGCCGCCGGCTTTTTTAGAAAAAGAAAACACGGTCGCCGGCTCTGTGGCATAGGCCAACTCGTCGAGATCGACGGCGATCACCCCCGCCACGCCGTGCATGACCTCCATCACCTCGGCGGCGGTCACCGGCTGGCCGAACGCGCGCGGCGTGAAGGCAAAGGCGGCTTGCAGCGCGCGTGCCAGCGCGGCGCGCACATCGGCTGCGAGGAAGCGCCCGTCGTACTGCACCGTCGCCTTGATGCGGAAGGTGAGCGGCATGAAGCTCGCCACTTCCACCGCGGCGGACGGGTCGCGCGCCGCATTGATGGCATCGCGCAGGTTGATGAAGAGCGCGTCGCCGGGCTGCACCGGGTCGCCGCTGGCGTCGGCAATGGTGAGGTGGATGAGCAGCCGTTCGCCCGCCCGGATCGCCACGGCCTGCGCCTTGCCGATGCCCGCAAAGGCAGCAGCGAAGTCGGTGAAATCTTGCAACGAGACGATGCGGTCGAGCGTGAGCACGGTCTGCGGCGCGTTGGTGCGCGCGTTGGCGAGCGATTCGGGATCCTCGGCGCCGCCGGCTGCCACCGGGTTGGTCACCCCGCGCACGCCGAGCGGCCGCGTCCTGAGCAGCGTCAGCGCGCCGGCGCCGACTTCGCCCGCCTGACCGATGCCGACGCGATAGGTGGCGGTCACATTCTCCTGGCCGGTGGGCAGGCGCGCGCCACGTTTGCCGTCGCCAAAGATCACCGTCGCCGCGCCGTCATCGGCGAGGCGCACGACATAGCGCGGGTCGGCCGCGCCTTGTGCGTAGAGCGAGGGCGCTTCTTCCCAGGCGACGCGGTTGACGCGCACGCTGAGCGTCGTCGCCGCACCGCTGGCCGTCTTGGCCGAAACATAGGTGAGTGGCGCTTTCCTGAGCTTGAAGCGTTGGTGAGGCCGGCTGCCGTCACCGCTGCCCAGCGCTTCGGTGGTGGTTTCGCCGTGCGTGGCCGCGATTACGTTGGCGTAGATCGCCGTCGTGATGCGGAGATATTGCGTCGCACCCAGCCCCTGATCCTTGAGCACCAGCGTCGTAAAGCCGGCGCCCGGCACGACCTGTTCGACAAAGACGACCGTGGCGGTGGGCTTCTCGTCGTTGGCGTTGAGTTTGCCGCTGACGATGAGCGGCTGGCCCTCGGCAAAACCGGTCACCACGCCCGCAACCTCGATCTGCTTGCCGGTCACCACATCGTTGAGCGGCGCTTCGGCGGGTGCGAGATGTTCAGCCTGGATCAGCACCAGCGTCTCGCGGCGCTCGAAGAAGTTCAGATGCTCCGGCGTATCGAGTTCAAGGCGCGTCACCTGCCCGGTCAAGGCGAAGTTGGCGACGCCTGCGGTCGCGTTCTTCACCACCTGGTAAAGCTCGACATAGCCGGGCGTAAGCAGCACGATCCAACTGTCGGGCACAATTTTGGGATAGGCCGCGTCGAGTTCCAGCAGCGCCTTGGTGCTCTCCTTGATCTCGAAGCCGGGCCATTGCTTGGGCAGTGGCATGACATTGCCAGCGTACTCAATCTTGACATCCTTGGGCATCGTGCGCAGTCCGGCGCGTTGAAGCCAAAGCGCCGCGCGCGCTGGCGGAAGACGTAAATTTCAGGATTCTGCGGCGGCTTCACAGGCGGTTTGTCCGATCCCAGCCCCGGCTCCCAAGTGACGACGGTGTAGCCGCCCTGGTCGTTCTCCCTGGTCGCGACGGTGAGCACGCGGCGCAAATCCCACTGTTCGCTGCCGCGCTCTTTGATCCGCTCGGCGCCGACAAAGAGCAGGAAGTCGCCCGGCTGCAAGCGGGCGTCGATGCCCGCCAGGTAAAGCTCGCCGGCGCCCTGGCTCAAGTCTTGCGGTCGCGATGTGCGCGGCTTGATGGTGTTCCAGCCGCGACGGGCGACGAAATCGGTCGAAGTCTCAAAGGTCTGCGGCAACTCCCCCTTCTGCACTGGGATACTCTGCACTTGCGTACCCAGCGGGATCATCACTTCTGGCTGCGCGGTCGGGCTGTCGTCGAGCGCGAAGGCGAGCCAGGTCGAGGCCGCCACGCCGGGCTTGAGTTCATAGCCGATGGCGCGCGCCAACTGGAGCACCGAGAAGCGCTCGGTGGCGGTGCGCAAAAAGCCCTCGTTGGCGATGCGCTCCTGATAAAAGGTCAGCACGTCGCCCAGCGTGGCCGCGGCGTCGAGCAGCGCAATCGTGGGGTCGTCCGCCGCGCGTGGTGAGCGCGGGCCAGCGGACGGTCGCCCGCATGTTCGCCGCCGGCGATCTCCTGCTGCGACAGCCGCGCGATCATGCGGCGCAGCAGCGCGCTGTGCGTGCCCAGCCGATAGCGCAGCGCAGCCTGGCCGGGTGGGTTGACGTGCGACGGTGCAGGCGGCGTGCGCTCGTCGCAGCCGCAGGCTTCTTGTTGTTGTTGCTCGTTCACAGGCCACCCTCCATGATCCATTCCAGCCGGCCATGTTCGGGGCGGCTGGGGTCGTTGTCGAGGCGGGCAATCTCCAGCCGGCCTAGGTCGATCTGCCCGTTTGCCAGCTCCCCGTGCGCGGGTTCGCCCCAGCGCTGGAAGCGGGTCGGCTTGCCCTTGCCCGCCGCCGTGTCGATCCAGCGCACACCGGGCACGGCCATCGCCTGCGCCACGATCTGGCTGAGATAGACCGGCTGGCCAAAGGTGAAGTTGTCGGCGTGAAAGAAGCCGCGCGTGCCGCCGGGCAGTAGACGGCTGCTGAAGCGCGCCAGCAGCGCCGCCTTGACGTTGCTGGCAAAATAGCCCGGCTCCACACAGACCAGGAACGCCAGATCGAGCGAAACATAGCGCGGCCCGTCGATCTCCATATCCTGGCCCGCCATGCGATAGCGCTCCAGGAACGCACGTAGTTCGTCCTCGAACGCGGCGTCGACCGGCAGCCCGTGCAGGCGATCCACCGTGAGGAAGATCGTGTACCAGCTTCCGCTCCAGCGCCGCGTGGCGACCGCGCGCTGCACATCGGGATGGCGTTCGGCCACAGCGGCGTAATCGTCCGCAGTGACGGCGCGCTCCTGGCGGCGGAAGGCCTGCGGCGCATACTGGCGCACCTCTTGCAGCGACTCCGGTTCGACCCCACCCACGGCGGGCAGCGGGTTGCGCACGCCAAGCACGCCGTCCCCGTCCATGATCACATGCGCCAGGGCATCGGCGCCGATATTGCCTGCAGTCCCGCTGCCGGTGCGATAGGTCGCAATAAATTGCTCGCCGGGCAGGGGTCGGCGGCCCGTGCGTCCGTCGCCAAAGCGCAGATAGGTCGCGTCGTCGCTGTCGCTTTCGGCCACGAACTCGGTCTGGAAGCGGTTGCTGTTGAGCAGGTCGCGCATCGGCGTCCACTCGCCCGACGCGCTGCTGAGCGTGATCGCAGGCAGCGTCTCCAGCGATTGCGCCCCCACGGCCTGGGTGGCGGAGGCGGCGGGGTCGAAGCCTGCCATATAAGTGACGCCGCGCCGCGCCAGCGCAGGTCGATAGCGCTGTGGCTCCGTCACAGGCGGCAACAGTTCCGGCGCCAGCGTCTCGCCGTGGTCGGCCAGGACAATGTTGCCCAGGACGACGGAAACGGGCTGGCGCGGCGCTTCGCCCACTTCCAGGTCGTCAAGCGGAACCTGAACGATGCTCAGATCGAGGACGAAAGGCAGGGCGTCCTGCGCGCTCCACTCGATCGCGGTCACGGCGACCGCGCCGGCAGCAGGCGGCGTCGCGAACTGGCCGCCGAGCGGGTCGCTGCTTGCGGTGACGCGCGTCAGGCGCACGGCGTGGCGGCGCGTGAGGTCGGCGTCGGCGCGCACCTCGCTGGACGGGCTGCGCTTCTCGACGAAGATCAGCACATCACCGGCCTGGAGCGTAGCCGAGAGGTCGTCGCGCAGCGTGGCGTGTGTGGCGCCGGCAGGGAGACAGCAGCCTTCATCGCCCCACGTGTAGAAGTGAAGTTCATTGTGCGCCTGGAAGAGTTGCACGTCGTGCATCGTCTCAAAGATGACCGGTCGCGCCATCCTTGCTCGCGTTAAGTCCGTCGAGTCGGGGTGCAGCACCGGCGGCAGCCCGTTGACGTGCGTCAGCAGCGGCGTGCGCGCCGGAACCTCCAGCGTAGCAACATCGACGCGCAACTGCACCCACGTGCGCGCGTTGCGCCCGTCGTGCATGGGATAGTCGAGCAGGCGGGCGTGGCGGCGCACCGACACGCGGCGCCGCGCGGTGTCGAGATAGGCTTCGGTGGCGACGGCGTCCTGGTAATAGCTCAGGTAGTCGCCGACATAGGCCAGCCCTTCCACCACGGCGATGCCCAGATCAGCCGGGTTGCGCGCCCGCCACGCCGGCATGACCACGGCCATCCGATCCAGCAGCAGACGGCGCAGGCTGATGTAATCGCGCGCCAGGTAGTCGATGACGGGTTCGGCGCTCACATCGGGCGGGCATTCCGCAGCGGGTGCACAGTCGAACTCGCTGGGACACTCGACCTTGAACGAGAAGTCCACCGTGCTGAGGATGGCATCGAAGCCGACCGGCGGCTGCGCATCGGTGAGCGAGCGCACCAGGCGCAGCGTGTAGGTCGAGAAGTCGCCGTCCTGATCCGTGCGCACGACGAGGATGCGGTCGGCGTCGTCTAGCCCGTTGTAGAAGGTGCGCTCAGTCGCGCTCATGCGGCCGGCGTCGACGTCGCTCTGCGCCGCGTCGGCGGCGCGTACGGCCCACGCCACCTCGATCGCGGTAACGCGCACGCCGCCTTCGATGCGCACGTTGGGCGCGCTCAGTCCCCACGGCGCGGCCTTGATCAGGTGAACGAGCAGTGTGCGCTGCGGCGGCGCACCGCTGGGCGCGTCGTGGTCGAGCACTTCGAGAAAATCGATGCCGTTGATGGCGACCGGCGCCGTGCTGAGCACCTGCGCGCGGCGTGGATTGGCGCAACGAAATTGAATGCTCATGGCGTCAGCTCACCACCTCTACAACCTGGCGCTGCTGCGTGCGCTGGACGACGTACTGCACCGTCACGCGCAGCGTCGATTCCTCGGCCGCGACATCGACCGCTTCGACGCGGATTAACTCGCCCATCACTTCCTGGAGCGCGCCCTGCACCATAAACTCGGTGGCGGTCGCCAGCTCCGGGCTGTTGGGCGCAAAGAGCAACTGGCGCAGCCCCGTGCCGAAGGTTGGGCGGTTGACGCGTTCGCCGGGTGCGGTAAAGAGCAGTTGCTCGATCAGTTGGCGGATATAGTCGTCATCGTCGGGCTGCGCGGTGCGGCCGCTGCCGTCGATCGTGTAGGGATAGGCAATGTTCATCACGTCCCCCTGACCCGCACCTGGGTCATGATAATATTGACCGGCGTGCCGTTGGGAATGCACGTGGCCTGGCTGTCCTGCAAGAGTACAGGCGCGCCGCCCGCAAAGATGCGCGTTGCACCTACAATCCACTGTGCGGTAACGCACGGGGTCGGCACGCCGCCCGGCGCAAAAGGGCAGCCGACCACGGCGTGCGGTGCGACCACCGTCACCACCGGCTGGCCGCTGACCAGCACGCGCGGGTTCGGTGCGGTCGGCTGCGCCTGCCCGCCGTGTGCGCACAGAATCGTCGCGCCCACATGCAGCACAAAGCCTGGCATCAGATCACCTCCAGCGCGCCGTTGTTGAGCGAGACGCTCGCCGGCGTCAGCTTGACGCTGGCCGCGCCGCAGGTCAGCTCCATGCCGCCGGCGTTGCAGACCAGCTTGATCGGCACGGCCACCGCAGGCGGGTTGACCTCCAGCGTAAAGCCGCCGATGCCGGGCGTGTCGTCCAGTTTGAGCGTGATCGTGTCGGTGACGATCGCTTTGGTGAAGGGCAGCGCAGGCAGCACCGGCGTCTCACCCACGCCCCAGAAGCCCCCGGCATAGATGGGATAATCCGGGTCGCCCGCCTCAAATTCGACCCAGACGTTGGCGCCATTCGGTGGCACGGCAAAGAAGCCGACGCCGCTGCCCGCAAAGGGCGCACAGGGCATTGCCCAACTCAGCGTCCCCTCGCCCAGCACCGCAGCCACGCTCACCTGCACGCGGCCAAGCTGCAGCGGGTCGAGATTGTTTTCCACCTTGCCCCGGTATTTGCCGAAAAACTGTCGCATCAAAAGTCCTTTCAGGAGAGAGCAAGAGATTAAGAGATTAAGAGATTGGAGATTTGGGAGCGGTGGCTCTGTTACGCGCAGCGAGTTTCATTGTCGAACTGCCTAATCTCTTAATCTCCAATCTCCTAATCTCCAATCTCTACTCTATGGCACAACCACCGGCGTGATCGACCCCAATCCATCGCGCACCAGCGTGAACTGCTGCTTGTACTCGCCGCGGCTCAGCTTGTGCGTCACGCGCTTGACGTAATAGAGGCCGCTGTAGGAGTAGCCGGCCCCGCGCACGCCGACGAGGCCGCGCGCTTTGAGGACGCCGCCGTAGTGCAGCGCGTTGAGCTCGCCCGTCGCCGTGAGCACGCGATCCACCGAGGCGTCGGTCACGGCCTGGGCGCGGCCAAAGGCCTGCATCACGTTGACGCCGCTCTCGCGGAAGGCGCGTGTGCGCACGTTGGGCTGCTGCACCAGCCACGCCGGCTGCGAAGAGAGCGGCAGCCTTGTGCTGGCAAAGGTCTGCACGGGCAGCGTGGCGCCGGTCAGACGATCCTGCACCTGGCCGCTGACCAGCGTCGGCTCCAGCGCGTTGTACTGGAAGCTCATCGATTCCACATTGGTCGCCGGGCCAAGATTCGTCGACAGCGCGGACTGCGGCGCGTCGAGCCGCTTGGGCGGCCCCCAGTAGGCGATGTTCGTCAGCGGCGCGGGGCCGGGCGAGACGAAGAAGACATAGCCGTGCCGCGCCGCCATCTGATGCAGATACTCCAGGTCCGTGCCCTGCTGCACCGGCGTGCGCTCGATCGGGATTGGCGGGTCGATCACCACCGGCGGGATCACCACCGGAATCAGTCCGTACTGCGCGTACGAGGCGATCAGCTTGAGCGCAATGATCGTCTCGTCCTGCGCCGGGTGCTCGGCCGATTTCTCCTCCAGGTCCATCATCACGCTGACATCCTCGCCCGTCACGGTGAGCTGGCCTGCGCCTGGCTGACTGCCCGGGTTCAACTGCTGGTGTGTGATGATGCCGTCCATCAGCACCGACGGGATGCCGCCAAAGGTCACGATCAGCACGACGCGGTTGAAGGGGCGCAGCAGCGGCAGGCTGAGCAGCGGATAGTCGATCAGCCCGGTCACCGGGTCGCGACCCGCCTGAAAGACAAGCTGAAAGCCCGACCGCCCCTCGTCGCTGTGCGTGACCTCGACGCTCTGCAGCGCCTCGGAGAGCAGCGGCGGCGCGGGCACGGCGACGGTGGGGCCGATGAGTAAAGTGAGTTGGACGCCTAGGAAGTTGTTCATAAGTTTATCTGAAATTGGAGATTAGGGCTGATGACCTTTTAGCCGCTTCCAAAATCTCTCAATCGCACAATCTCCCAATCTCTTAATCTCTACTCTCCTCATACACTCGGCGCCGGAACCCGAACGCGCGCGCCCGGCACGGCCGTCAGATCGAACGGATTCAGCGCGACATTGGCGTCGCCGATGCGCCAGAACTGCTCCGGCGCGCCCACGGTGCGGGCGGTGATCAGGTCGAGCCGGTCCGGGTCGTTCACCGTCACCTCGCCCACGATCTGCATGTTCTCCAGCGGCGGCAGAAAGCGCCGGCGCACATAGGTCACCTCGCGGCCATCGTCGGTCGTCAGCGTCGCCGTCTCAAGATTTGCATAGCGGCTCGTGTAATCAAACACTGTTGTTTCTCCGATGTTTCACGGACGGGCGCAGAGGCCCGCCCCTACAGATCGCCCCTCGCAACTCGCCCCTCGCCCCTCGCAACTCTTTACAAACGCACATTGCCCCCGACCACGCCTGCCACGTTGTTCACGCTGCCGATCGTCGCCATCGTCTCTTTGACCACCTGATGCGCCAGGAAGAGATAGTAGGCCGGGTTCGTCATGCGCAGATCCGAGTAGCTCAGCACGCGCAGGCTGAGCGTCACCGAGGCGCGGATCGGGTTCAGGTTCACGTCGTAGGCTTCTTCCTCGATGCTGAAGCCGCTCAGTTGCACCGGCAGCACGCGCTTGACGCCCCATACAAAAAGGGTCAGCGGCGCCTGCGGCGCGGCGATCTCCAGCGTGCCCAGCGCAGCGAGCACCGTCTGCGCGATCACATAGACGCTCTTGGGATAGATCAGCATCTCCAGCGCCGAAAGCTGCGGATAGACGCCCATGCTTGTGGCGATGCCGTCGGCGCTCTCCAGCCCGTCGGTGGCATCAAACTCCGCCTGCAACGAGATCGTCTCTTGCGGCGCGCCTTCGAGCCGCGTGATCTCGGCGGCGTCGCCCTCGGCGCGGCCCATGCGTGCTTGCAGCTCGCGGCGCAGCGAGACCGGGTTGTATTGAAAGACGATCACGCTGGCCAGCGGGTTGAGCGGGTCGAGACCGATCAACGCCCCCTTGGCTTTGCGCGGTGCGCCGGGATAGTCACTCATGGCTTGCTCTGTGCTCCTGTTGCATCTGCATCGTCTTCTACCTATTCATCTGCCCCGGTTGACGAGGTACGGAGAAACCGAGTTTTTTCAAAAAACTCGGTTTTTGGCGGCAGGGTCACTTGCGCCCTTCATGTACTAAGGGCCGGGGCGCCGCGAGCGATCCGGACGCTCACCGGGTTCGCTGCACTCGCCTTCAAACAACTGCCCCGGCGGGATTGTGACGCCGGCAAAGAGCGCGCGATGGGCGACGGTGCAGGTGATAGGCTCCCCCACTACGGCGCGCAGCGTCTCTGGCGAAAGGCGCAGATCGGGCGGCGGCGGTGGCGGCGGGTTGAGATAGATCAAGGCGCGGCGCAGCGGTTGATAGATCGCCTCCAGCCGCTGCGTCTGCGTCAGCCGCTGTGCGCCGCGCCGGCCGGTGCGGAACTCGGCCACTTGCGCCTCGCTTTCGTCGCGTACACTCGCCGGGATCGCCTCGCCGGTGACATTCTGCTCGGCGAGTGGGTCGGGCTGGCCTGGCTGTGGCGCGCCGAGCGTGCTCTGCAGGTGCGAAAAAAGCTGGCGATTCGCCACTTCGCCTAGTGCGGTAGCGCCGAACAACTCCCAACGCCCCACCACCGGATAGGTCGCCCAGCGCCGCGCGCACGTGCTCGCCCGCGCATCACCAGCAGGCCGCTCAAGTCGGCGCGCAACGCCTGCTGCAGATCGGCCTGCGCCTCCACGGCGCGTCGCTCGGCCAGGCGAATGTTGCCCTCAAAGCGCCCACCCGGCCGTCGCTGCGTCAAACCTTCCGGCGAGGTGAAACCTTCGATGT
This sequence comes from Candidatus Caldilinea saccharophila, assembly GCA_016710365.1. GTDB lineage: Bacteria > Chloroflexota > Anaerolineae > Caldilineales > Caldilineaceae > Caldilinea > Caldilinea saccharophila. The sequence goes on from JADJVW010000026.1 coordinate 49,452, forward strand.
GGTCGATCGTGTAGCCGGCGCGAATGCGGGTGACGGCCAGCCGCAGCATCTCCTGATAGCGCTGCTCCCAGCCCGGCCGCGGCGTCACATCGGCGTATTCGAAGAAGAGCGGCACGATCACCGGCTGCGGGCGCGCGGGCGGCGTTGTGGGGCGGCTGGGCGTGCGCCGCGTGCAGCGGAACTCGATGCGCGGCGCGCTGCACGCGCACACGAAGCATTGAGACGTAGGTTCGCGGCGTCGCGGTTCGACCGTGACCGTGACGGCGCCGCCCGGTTGATCCTGCGTGCCGCCGCTCACCGACCCCTGTGCGCCGACCGTCACCGGGCCGACGTCGAACTCCAGCCGCAACTGCGCCTGCCCGCTGGCGCCCCCCGCCATGCTGGCCTGCCCCGTACCTTCCAGGTTGGCGCGAAAGCCAGGCACGCCCAGGTTGAACCGCAGCCGGGCATTGGGCGTCAACCCGCGCAGATCGCTCTCAAAGCTGCGCACCGCCTGGTCTGGCTGCTGCCCCGACCCCAGGTTGGTCAACAGACGTGCGGCGGCCGCGGCCGCGTCGTTGATGGCGTCGCCATAGTTGATCTCGCCGCGTGCGCCGCCGCTCACCCGCCCGCGACGCGCGTTGATTTCGAGAAAGGCCTGCTGCGCAGTGATGTCGCCGCTCGTATCGCTGCGCGTTTCGGGAACCTGGCGGCAGCGCCCCGCCGTCACCACGCGTTCGACCTCCACGGTAGAGCCGTCAGGTTCGGTCGTGGTGCGCGAATCGACGAAGCGCGCGATCATCGCCTGCGCGCTCTGCTGCCGGACGGTAGCCTGCCCACCGCCGGCGACGGCCTGCGCCGCGGCGTCGGCCTCACGCTCCCAGCGGTCGCCAGCCATAGCCAGGTCGCCGGCGGAACAGCGCGCATCGCGCTGTTGCACGACATGCGCCAGTTCATGCGCCAGCAGTCGCCGTCCTCGCGCGTGTGCGGGTCAAATTGTCGTGCGCCAAAGACCACGTGCTGTCCCACCGTGTAGGCGAGCGCGTTGACCCGTCGCGCCGACGCCGCGGCCTGCGCGCCTGTATGCACCTGCACCTGGCTGAAATCATGGCCGAAGTGATGCTCCATTGCCTCGCGCGTCGTGCGGTCGAGCGAGCGGCCCGGCGCTTGCAACACATGCTGCACCGCCGGCGTGACGCCGAGCGCGTCATTGGTCGCGTCGCCGGCGCCGTTGCCCTTGCGTTGCAGCCGCTTTCGCCGGCACGCCGCGCACTCTCCGCTCGGCCCGGTTTCGCGGCCGCACGCACATTTGCGCTGCAGGACGCGACCGGCGCCGGCGCGTGCGGCAGCAGCAGGTTTGGCGCTCTGGACGTGAACAGCGTCGCTCATGCTCCCAAGCTCCTGTAAACGGACTGGGCGATCGTTGCGCCCAGCGATCGCCCCGAACCCGTGTTGCGGTCGGTACGCGCCTGGCTGCCGGTCAACTGATCGATCTGAGCCGCCTGCTGTAGACGGGCGGGAAGCTCCCCGGCCTGAGCAGTCGCGTGAGTTCGCGCGCCACTTCGTCGTGCAAGCTTTGCCGCGCCCGTGGTGACAGCTTGCCGGTAATCGCTTCATCGATGACCAATTCGTCAATCGACAGCTCGATCTGTCTTGGGGTTACATCCATCCGCGCACCTCTTCGTTGGTCAGCGTCTTCTCGATCTTGGTGTACTCGCCGCGCGCCGCGTGCAGGATGTGCGCCATCGTGACCGGCGCCGCTTCCTCGGCGGCCAGAAAGGCTGCGGCGAGCGCAATGTTGCGAATATTGCCGCCCGCCACGTTGAGTTGGGCAAGCCGCGCCGGCTGCAAGCCCTGTGCCGGCGTCTGCGGCGGAAAAATGCGCTCCCAGATCGCGGCCCGCTCGGCTGCATCCGGGAAAGGGAAGTGCACGACAAAGCGGATGCGGCGCAGAAAGGCCGTGTCCAACGCGCTCTTCATGTTGGTGGTCAGGATCGCCAGCCCGGTGTAGGCTTCCATGCGCTGGAGCAGATAGCTCACCTCGATGTTGGCGTAGCGGTCATGGCTGTCTTTGACTTCACTGCGTTTGCCAAAGATGGCGTCCGCCTCGTCGAAGAGCAGGATCGCGCCCCCTTCCTCGGCCGCGTCGAAGACGCGGCGCAGGTTTTTCTCCGTCTCGCCAATGTACTTGCTGACCACCTGGCTCAGGTCGATCTTGTAGAGGTCGAGCGCGAGTTCGTTGGCGAGCACCTCGGCGGCCATCGTCTTGCCGGTGCCGCTGGCGCCGGCAAAGAGCGCACTGATGCCCAGCCCGCGATTCGAGCGTTCGGCAAAGCCCCAGCGCCCGTAGACGGTGGCGCGCTGGCGCACCTGCAAGCCAATCGCACGCAGCGTCTCGCGCTGTGCTTCCGGCAGCACCAGATCGTCCCACGTGGCGACGGGGCGGATGCGCTGCGCCAAATCGTCGAGCCGCGCCCGCGCCTGGCGGCGGCACGCGTCCCAGAGCGCCGTCCCCAGGGGGCGCACTGCCTGCGGCGCGTACAGCGCATCGTGGGCGGCGGGCGCTACGCTGGGCGCAGACCGCACGGATCGCCGGCGCGTTCAGGTTGAAGTGCGCCACCACGCGGTCGAGTTCCCCGTTGAGCAGCGGCGCTGCGCTGCCGAGCATCTGTTGCCACAGGGCGTGCTGTTCCGCCGCCGCCGGCTTCTCGACATCGAAGCTGACCGTGACGCGACGCTTGAGGGGGCGACGCTCCTGTGTACACAGGAAGATCGCGCCGCCCATCTGTTCGGCAAAGAGGGCCAGCGATGACCAGCGTGCGGCGTCCTGCGCGTCGTCGTCGCCGTCCAACAGCAGCGCGGCGTCGCTCAACACCGCCTCGCGCTGCCACAGCCGCACCAGCGCGTCGAGTTCGTGCGGCGTCGTTGGCACAATCGCCGCCGGCATGGCGTAAGGCGTCACGCCCAGCCGATCACATGCGGCCGCGGCCAGCGCACGCTTGGCCGCGCTGTCGCTGCCGACCAACTGCACCGCGGGCAATTCGGTTTGCGTCGCCACCGCCTGCGCCCATAGATCGGCAATCGTCGACGCCAATACGTCCTGGGAGGGCAGCAGCTCGTCGGCGGGCGGCTCCGGCGTGACATAGCCGGCCAGATGTTCGTCGAGATGTTGCACGCCGGCCAGGAAGTGCAGGACGCGCTCGTCGATGCGCAGCGGGCTGCTGACCAGCGAAGGGCCGCTGCCGACCTCGATCAGCCGCCAGTAGCGCAGCGCGGCGCCGGGCGAAAGTGCGCTCCAGTGGGCGTCCTGCAGCGCGGCCAGCGCCAGACCGAAGGTGGGGTAGGGGCGGGCGGCGTCATTTTGGGCGCGGGCGCACAACTCCGGAAACGCGCCGTCAAGTTCCATCCCCGCGCACAGCAGCAGCGTGGCAACCTCAAAGGACGAAAGCTTGAACGCGTCGGCCAGTCGATCCAGGGCGAACTCGGCGCCGTCGCGTGCCCCTGGCTGCGCGTTGGGCAGATGCGGCTCGCCGGCCGCGTGTCGTTGCAGCCGCTCCGCCACGCGCGTCACCGCTTCGCTCAGATAGTGTTGGTTGGCTGCATACCACGGTTCAAGCGTAGCAGCCTGGCTTGTAAATTCCGGCATGGTCGTCATGCTTCAACCTGTTCAGAAAACCGTTCACTGCTTCCAATCGACCACGGATGAAACGGATTAGACGGATTTTCACGGATTGAAATCTGTGCAAATCCGCCAAATCCGTGGTCTATCCTTCCGCCCCTCACAACTCGCCCCTCGCAACTCGCAACTCATCCATACTTCTCCGCAAAGTACTGCTCCACGTGATCGCGCTCGTCGTCCGTCAGCGCGCGGTCGTAGAGCGCGAGTTCGGCAAGGTCGCCGCGAAAAAGCTCGGCGCCGGCGGGGCCGTTGAAGATCGCCGCTTGCGAGGGTGCGCCCACGAAGCCAAAGCGCGTGACGCCGCTGCCCAGCGCTTCGCCGGGATGCGCGTCCGCCGTAGCGACCAGGATGCCATCGATGAAAAGCTGTTTGGTGGCGGTTGCGCCGACGGCGAAACGCACGCAGAGCAGCCGCCAGCGAGCATCCGCCAGCGCGCCGGGCGAATCCAAGTCGTGGGCGGCGCCGGCCTGGGGCTGTGTGCTCCAGCGGGCGCAGCCGGGGCTGCCGCCGCCGGTCAGGCCGAGCTCCCAGTAGGCGCTGCGGTCGAAGCTGGCGAGGGTCTGCGCCTGCACCGCGGTGGTGCGCAGCAGGGCAAAGAGCGTCAGCCCGCCAATCGCACCGGCCGCGGCATAACTGAGCTGCTCGATCGCCAGATAGTCGTCGACGCCGTCGAAGCGCACCGCGGGTTTGCCGCCGACCGCGCCGCGCACAAGCTGGGGCCGTCGCGCGGCATCGGGCTGCACCGCGTGATGGCCGGCGCCGCTCTGGTCGCGCCAGGCGCTGACCGCGGCCGCGCTGTCATAAGTGATGTCGGCGTCGCCGCGCAGCCACAGTTGCAGACCAGCCAGTGTATCCGGTGCGGCAGGCGCGGGCGGCGTCACGCTGGGAAAGACCTGAATCGCCGGCGTGCGCACCGGCTGCGCCATCGACGGCTGGCTTTCCGCCGTGATCAAGACCACTGAGGCGTCGTAGGTCATCGACAGCGTGTAGGGCGTCTGGAACAAGACCGACCAGAGCTTGGAGAGTTCCTCCAGCGAGAGCGGTTGGGGCGTAAACTTGACCGTTTCGACCTCCTCGGCCAGGTCGGAGCCGGCCAGGAAGGCGGTGGCGGCGACCGCGCTGCGAATCTCCTGCCGCGTGAGCAGCGGGTGTGTGTGCAGGGCACGCACCGCGCTGCCCAGGATGCGCTGCGGCTCCAGCAGCGTCTCGTCACCGTAAAAGGTGAGCAGATAGTGCAGGTCGAGCGCAATTTGCGGGCGCTGGTTCAAGCTGCCGTCGGGCCGCCGCGTGGGCAGGTCGTGGTTGCGCCAAGCGATGTTGGGCGTGGCTTGGTAGAGAAAGACGTTGACGCCCACCTCCGGCACGCCGCTGTTCGGCCCGTCGGGGCGCACCGCGGTGATGACGGCGTTGCCCACGTCTGCACCGACCACGCCTTGCAAATAGCGCACAAGGCCGGTCGTCACGGTGGCAATCGCAAGATGGTTGCTCATACATCGCCTCCGTTACGCGTCTTGAGGTAGCCGTCGAGCGAGAGCGCCGGGCGAGACGCGCTGTTGCGCGCGGCTGGCGCGACCGGGCGTTCCGCCTTGACGACGATGCGCCCAATCGAAACGCGGATGACCGGCGGCGGCGTGGCGTGCGCCGGCGGCGCCGAAAGGGCAGCGCGTGGGCTGTTCGCCACCTGCCCCGCTCGCAGCGTCGCCCGTCCGGCAGTGTCCTGCGCGTCACGCGTTTCGCCGACGGCGCGCGGCGCCGGTGTGGGTGCGGCAGTGGGTTGCGCCTGTTCGCGGCGTGCTGCCAAAGAGATGGGCTGCCCCGCATGGTCGCCGGCCTCAGCGTCCCTTTCACGAACTGGTGCGCTGCGATACGGCTGCGGTGTGACTGCCGCGCGCAACGGCGCAGCCTGTCCCGGCGCGGGCCGGCGTGGCGCTTCGGTGATAATTTGATGGGCGGCGGCTGGCGCCTCTCGGCTCTGCCCGGCAAGGGTTGCCGTGGCTGCGGGAAGCGTCGTCACGTCTTCGCTGCGGGTGCGGTGTGGCATCAAAGGTTCGGTCGTTGGCGGGGTGATGGGTATTGCGCTCTGGCTGGCGGCTTGTGCAAGCGCGGCAATGGACTTTGCCGGCGGCAGTCGTGCATCCATGGGCAGCGGACGCGGCGCACTGGAAGTTTGTGGCTCGGCTCCAGCGCGCTGCCGCACGGCGCGACCTGGCTGGTTCTCTGATGCGTGGACAGATCGTGCGCCGGTCGCCATCTCTGCTTCCGACGCTGTTTCATCGCCCGCCGGCCGCACCGGCAGCGCCGCGCCTTGCGGCTCATAGTGCGCAATGGGACGCGGCCGCACCGAAGCGGTCGGGACGTAGGTGGCAGTGACAAGTCGAGTCAGAAAGTCAGACATGGCAGATTCCGTTGCTTATCCAGTAATCATTTGCAGATAGGTCCGCCGTCGGCTGGGCGACAGCGCCAGGATTTCGTCTTCACGCCAGCCGTAGGCGCGGGCCAGCAGATGAACTTCTTGCAGCGTGCGCTGCGCCCAGCCCTGCACCTCGCGCCATAGAAAGGCGGCAACGTCGAGAAAGGCCGCCCACGCTTGATCGCAGTGCGGGCAGGCGCCGCCCAGTTCGACGACGGCCAGCGGATCGGCGTGCTCCATGGCCGCGGCGATCGCCGAGAGCAGCGCCGGCGGCGCCAAGTCTACCGGCTCCTCCACGCAGCGCTGGGCGATGATCTGGCGCGCCGCATCGATCGTAGTGGCTTCACCGGCTGCGGCCAGATCGGCGGGCGAGGGCAGGCGAAAGCGCAGCGAACCCTCCGCGTGGGCGATCTCCAGCCACGGCGGTGCAGGCTCGGCGGCCTGTTGGCAAGGCCGGGCGCATCCAACGTGACTTCGACCAGCTCGCCGCAGCCTGGGCATTCGGTCACCGCGGTCAGCGACGGACTGAATTGCCACGCCCGTAGCATTAGCAGCGCGACGTTGTAGCGCCCCATCGGCATCTGCGCCAGCGTCTCGATGCTCTCGTCCGGGTGGGCCGCGGCCAGCAGCGCCAGCCCCTGGCGCAGCGGCGGTTGTCGCCAGTTTTCTTCCCAGACCGCCAACAGATCAACCGCAGAAAGTGGTTGCATGATTCACCCGTCGATTCGCTGATCTTTGCCGCAGAGGCGAGACAAGGAAACCTTGGCTTGTGCACTGCGCTAGTAGGCCGTCAAGCGTAAAACTTTGGGTAGAGCGACAGCAAGCGGACGCAGACAGGCGCAAATGAAGTCGGATCAGCGCAGAGAAGCGCCAGGCAGCCAACCATCTGCGTCTATCTGGGGCTATCGGCGTTTATCTGTGTTCCCTTTCCATCAGCCAAACCCAAGCTTCTTGATTGACAGACCACTAGTCGCTCCACTTCCCAATCTCCAATCTCCTAATCTCTTAATCTCCTAATCTCTTTATGCCGGCTCCACAAACGAAGGCTCGCTCGGCTCGGTGACGTCGTAGTCGCGCTCCCAGCCTTCGTGCTGCAAGGCAATCGACTGGATGGCGACGGCGTTGGCGCTGGCATCGAGTTCGGGCATGGCGGTGAACTCGGAGACCCAGCAGCGGTAGACCTTGTAGGCGATGGCAAGCTGACCGGCCTCGTTGTAGACCTCGATGATGATGTCCTTGCGGAAGTCCTTGAGCGAGACCTCGGCGCCCAGACCGGAGCCAAAGTTCCACACCTTGTTGGCCCACTTCTCGAATTCGGTGTCGTGCGTGACCCCGCGTTCGAGCGTGATCGGGTCGAACTTGGTCTGGCCGGGTGATTTGCGCACGGTGCTCGGATCGCCGCCCTCGCGGTGCTCCACCGGGTCGGTGGTGCGTTTGAGCGCGCCGACCTTGCTGACGCCGGCGACGTAGCGGCCATCCCACTTGACGCGAAACTTGAAATTCTTGTACGGATCGAACCGATTGGCGTTGACGGAAAACTTTGCCATGACAACCTCCTCATGCACCGGTCTGGCCGGCAATCTGCTGAATGCGAATGACGACAAACTCGGCGGGCTTGAGCGGGGCAAAGCCGACGTGGATGTTGACGACGCCGCGGTCGATGTCGCTCTGGGTCGTGGTGGTGCGGTCGCAGCGCACGAAGAAGGCTTCGCGCGGCGAGCTGCCCTGGAACGCCCCCTGCCGGAAGAGATCCTGCATAAACGCGCCGACGTTGAGGCGGATCTGCGCCCACAGCGGCTCGTCGTTCGGCTCGAAGACGACCCACTGTGTGCCGCGGAAAAGACTCTCCTCGATAAAGAGCGCCAGCCGGCGCACCGGGATGTACTTCCATTCGGAAGCCAGGCGGTCGGCGCCTTCGAGGGTGCGTGCACCCCAGGCCACGTTGCCCGTCACCGGAAAGCCGCGCAGCGCGTTGACGCCCAGCGGGTTGATCTGGCCGTTCTCGCCGTCGGTCATTTTGTAGGCCAGCTCGCGCACGCCCACCAGGGTGGCATCCTGACCGGCAGGCGCCTTCCATATCCCGCGTTGCGCATCGGTGCGGGCGATGACGCCGGCCAACACGCCGCACGGCGCAAAGGTCGCCAGGCGATTTTCTTGCAGCGCATCCGGCACGCGCACGCGCGGGAAGTAAAGGATGGCGTTCTCGTCGCGCAGTGGGGCGATAAAGCCGGCCGGGTTGTTGGCGTCGGTCACGATGGCCGCCGGGGTCGCCAGGCTTGTGGGCGGATCGACGATCAGCATGGCGCGGCGCTCTTTGCAGTAGGCGAGCGCGGCGGTGTAGACCGCGGCCGCTGTGTTGCCACTCGGCTCGACCGGCGGGATGCAGAGCAGGTTGAAGAGGTCGGCGTCCTCCAAGGCAAAGAGACCTGTCTTGTTGGCGCGCACGCCCTGCACTTCGGCCGCGCTGGGGGCGATGCCATCCTGCCCGCCGGTGAGGAAGATGGAGGCAGCGGCGGGTCGTGTGTTGGGCACAGCCGTGGCGCGCACAAAGGTCGATTCGGCGGCCAGCACCGTCTGGACAAAGCGTGGCGCCGTGGGCGTGACCGAGACGTTGCGAAACGCTTCGGTCGCAAGCACGTTGGCGGAAGGGCCGGTTCCATCCATTTCCTGGACGATCAGATTGAACAATGTCGTGTCGGCGGCATCGCGCGTGTTGTGATCGACGGTGGCACGGATGCGGTTGCCCCAGTCGCCTGCATTGGCGGCGGCCAGATCCAGCCCGCCCGTGGCGCCGGTGGCGGCCACGGCGTTGTTGGCCGCGGCGCCGTCGCCGGTGTGGAGGACGCGCACGATCAGCGCATCGCCGCCACCGTTGAGGAAGAAGTGCTGCACGGCATAACTCATGCCGCTGGTAGCGGAGAGGCCGCCAAAGATGCGCTCAAACTCGGCAAAGCTCTGCACGCGCACCGCCTGGTTGACAGGCCCGCGCAGCGCCCGCCCCACAAACGCGGTGATGGAGGTGGCAACCCCGGCGATGGTGCGGACACCGCTGGGAACCTCCTCGATATAGACGCCCGGATACGATAGTGTGACAGGCATGGATTACTCTCCTTCAGGCAATTTCAACTCAGCTAACATAGCTTCCAGATAGGGACGCATCAGCGAGGGCAACGATTTCAGGTCACCGAAATAGACGCGCCGCCCGCTGATGACGTGGGTGAGGCTGCCCCGCCAGGTCGGGTGTGTGCGTTCGGTTGCGCTTTCTTCCAACCAGATTCTCACGATGAATGAGTGGAAGTCGTCGTCAGACATAGCCGTGAAGCGTAGCAGGCTACTGTCTGGCGCAGCGTCTTTGCGCCGTCTTATGCTGCGTCTTTTACTGGCAACAATTTATCTGCGCATGAGCGTGCGCGGTTTTTTCGGAAGGGGAGGAGTGTGCATAAGTGGCAGCATGGCGTCCGGCGCATCGGCGGCAAGGAGATGCACCAGCGTCTCGACGCGGGCAATTTCACGTTGCACCTGGTGGAGCGTCTGGGCCAGCGTCGTCTGAATCTGGCCAAGCTGAAAGAGAATATCGGTCAGTTCGGCTCGATCGGCGTAGGTGGGCGTCATTAGCAAAACATTGTTGTTCTGCTCGGTGAATTGATCGCGGCGAATCTGTTCATAGAGCGACTGCGTGCTTTTGGCAGGTTCGACGCCCAGTTCGCGGAGGAGCATGGCCACGCAAGTCTCGTATTGGCGCAGCGCCGCTGTGCGGTTGCCCGCCCTACTGTGTAGACGCATCAACCGTCGATGGGTGCGCTCGCGCGCCGGGTCGCAGCGCAAGGCAAGCTCGCAATAGTGGATGCCAAAAGTATAATCCTGGGTGTGCTCGGCGTAAGCGATCAATCTGTCTAGCACCGTCAGATACATCTGCTGAAAGCGCTCGCGCTCGATGATGCACCAATCCTGATACCACCCTTCGAGCAGCTCGCCCTGGTAGAGCTTCACCACGCGACAGAGTTCATCCACCTGCACCGGAGAAAGCTCATTGCCTTCGAGCCGGTGTGTTGTCGTGTAGGCGTGCTCAAACTCTTCGACATCCAGCCAGATCGAGACCGCCGGGTTGAGCTCAACCCACTCTGCATCGGCGTGGAGCAACGGAACAGCGGGATGGCAGACATGGTCGAGCGCGCTCTGCAACTGCCAAAGCGCCTGGCGCAGATATTTCCGCGCCTGCACGTCGTTACGTTCTCCCCAGAGCAAGGTGGCAAGCGAGTCGCGCGTGCACGGATGCGTGCGATGCAGCAGCAGGTAAATCAACAACTCCTGCGCCTTGCGCGCTTCCATGCCGCCCACCTCCTGGCCATCTGCGGTATAGTGAATACGGCCAAACAGGGTGATGTGGAGTGAAGACATTGCCGTCCTCCATAGAACTAAACGTACTCGCCTGGCACGCAACGCGAAGCGCACGAGGGGAAGGTTCACAGCAGGCGCAGCGTGACTATGCTACTCCTCTTTGTCCCCGATTGCAATGGTTTTTTTGCGACGATTACCTTACAACTTTCGGCAAATCAGCCAGAAAGTTGACATATTCATCAGGGTTGCCGTTTACCTCTCACGCTTTACAGTATAGACGAAAACAAGCGATCAATTGTTGATGAATGTCACCACTGTGGTGTGATCTGCGACACGTGCGGAGCAACGCCGTGGTCGAGAACGTGGGCGTAGTATCCGCGTTGTGCGTTGATTTTTCGTTGATGGGGTTGGGGATTGGGGATTTACTCTGACAGCCGCAACCACATGCGATGGTTGTACGCCTCGAAGCCCTGTCCGGCAAAGAAGCGCATGGCAGAATGGTTGAACGCCCATACATTCAACGCCACCGTTTCGATGCCCAGGCTGCGTGCGTGAGCTTTGGCCGCGTCGATCAGCGCGGCGCCTGCACCCTGTCGTTGGTGCTCCGGGTTCACGCCGATTTGATGGATCCACAACCGTTTCAACCGGTAGGTCATCGATGTCTCCTGCGCCGGTATAGAGTCGGCGTAGAGATAACCCACCGCCGCGCCGTCGACTTCGGCGAGAAAGATCACAGTCGCGGGTTGGGCGAGCAGATCGCGCACGGTTGAGACTGGAAAGGTGGATGCGGAGGGCGGCTTGAAGAAGTCGGGATGCGCCGCGGCATGATGGGCTTGCAACGCGCCGTGCAATCTCACTATTTCGGCGGCGTCTTGTGCGGTGGCGCGGCGCACAACAGGCAGGGGCGCCAGTGAGTCGCCGGGCGTCGCGGCCAGGCGGCTGCGCATTTGCGCCGCGGCCGCGGCGCGCATCACCTCGACGGGCGGCGTCTGCCCCGTCCAGCGCGCAAAAGCCAGCGCGCCCTGCCAGATCAACATCCCCAGCCCACCGATGGCGTGCGCCCCGCCGACGCGCGCCTGTTGCAACAACCGCGTATCCACCGGGTTGTAGACGAGATCGTACACAGCTTGATCTGGGCGCAGCGGGAGATGTGCGGGCCACGGCGTCGTCTCGACCTGCGGCGTCATCCCCAGCGACGTACAGTTCACGATCAGGTCGGCGCGGCGCGCCGCTTCGGTCAACCCATCGGGCAAGGGAACGACAGCGCCGGTCGTCTCGCCCAGAAATGAATGCAGGTCCGCGAGCAGCAACTGCGCCCGTTCCACGCTGCGGTTGGCAATTGTGATGTGGCGCGCGCCCGCCTGCGCCAACCCGTAGACGATCGCCCGCGCCGAGCCGCCCGCGCCGAGCACCAGCACGCGCGCTCCGGCCGGTTCCACGCCGTGGGCGCGCAGGTCGGCGATGAAGCCGGGCGCGTCGGTGTTATCGCCGCTCAGGCTGCCGTCCGCTTCCACGCTGATGGTGTTGACCGCACGCATTGCCTGCGCCGCCGGTTCGATCCGATCCAGAAAAGAGAGCACCGCCTGCTTGTGCGGCACGGTCACGTTGACGCCGCGCAGCCCCAGCGCCCGCATCCCGCGCACCGCATCGCCCACCGCGTCGGGCTGCGAAGGATCGACGGGCAGCGGGACGTAGCGCCAGTCCAGCCCGAGCGCGGCAAAGGCGGCGTTGTGCATCGCCGGGCTGACGCTGTGGCTGACCGGCCAGCCAATCAGACCGACTATTTTTGTGGTGGCGGAGATGGAAAGCGCGTTGGGCATGGATGACTCGTCAATGGGTGATCAAGGGAACGCAGATATACACTGATGGGCGCAGATGTTCGCAGATAAAAGCGTGACCGATTAAAATTGCAGGAGCTATTCGAGCAACTTCTGGCTGCGGATCACTCGGCGTACGCCGACCTCACGCGTTGCAAAGTTGAGTAACAATGCCAGTTCAAGGTTGGTGGCTTTGAGATAGTTGACGCATTGAGCCGTGTGCATATTATCAAGAATCTTAACTCCCCTCAGTTCAACGATAACCTTGTTCTCGACAACCAGGTCGGCAATATACTCGCCAACTATAATTCCCGAATAGTAGACATTAAGCGGCTTTTGCTGGACCACATGAAAACCAGCGGTGCGCAACTCAAACGCCAGCGCGTTCTCATACACTTTCTCCAGGAAGCCAACGCCTAGTTGATTCATCACCTTATAAGCACAGCCGATGATGCTGTGACTAAGTTCGTTCAACTGCTGATCTTCCACAATTCACCTTTTGATCAAAAAATTCATCTGCGAATATCTGAGGCTATCTGCGTTCTCTCAACGCGTCTTTGACGCGTACTTCGTCTACGACCAAAAAGGGAACGCAGATAGGCACAGATAAACGCAAATAAACGCAGATAAGAGCAAAGCGAAAAATTCATCTGCGAATATCTGAGGCTATCTGAGACTATCTACGTTCTCTCAACGCGTCTTTAACGCGTACTTCGTCTACGACCAAAAAGGAAACTCAGATATGCACAGATAAACGCAAATAAAACGCAGATAAGAGCAAAGCGAAAAATTCATCTGCGAATATCTGAGGCTATCTGAGGCTATCTGCCTTCTCCCAACACCTCTATCACCCCCATATCCTCTACGCCCAAAAAACGAAACGAGATAGCCACAGATAAACGCAAATAAACGCAGATAAGAGCAAAGCGAAAAATTCATCTGCGAATATCTGAGGCTATCTGAGGCTATCTGCGTTCTCTCAACGCGTCTTTGACGCGTACTTCGTCTACGACCAAAAAGGGAACGCAGATAGGCACAGATAAACGCAAATAAACGCAGATAAGAGCAAAGCGAAAAATTCATCTGCGCGAATATCTGAGGCTATCTGCGTTCTCTCAACGCGTCTTTGACCCATACTTCGTCCATGACCAAAAAGGGAACGCAGATGCGCACAGATAAAAGCAGATAGTACCGGAAACGGCGCTTTATTCTTCCACCAGCAGATCCGCGCCCAGCGCCTGCAGGGTGACCTCGAAGCCCGGAAAGCTGTCGCCGGTGACTTGGGCGCCGTGCACGACCGTCTGCCCGCGCGCGACGAGGCCGGCGACCGCCATCGCCATGGCCAGGCGGTGGTCGTCGTGCGACTCGACCGGCGCGCCGATCAGCGGCGTCGGCCCGTCGATGATAAAGCCGTCGGGAGTCGGTTCGATGCGTGCACCCAGCTTGCGCAGCTCGCCCACTGTAGTGGCGATGCGGTCGGTCTCCTTGACGCGTAGCTCGTGCGCGTTGCGCACGACCGTGCGTCCTTCGGCCTGGGTGGCGGCCACGGCGAGGATCGGCAACTCGTCGATCATGGTGACGATGGACTCGCCGCCAAAGGTCATCCCACGCAACGCCGAGGTCGCCACGACCAGATCCGCCACGGGTTCGCCGCCTTCCTCGCGTGGGTTGGTGAAGGTGATGGAAGCGCCCATCTCCAGCAGCGCGTCGACGATGCCGGTGCGCGTCGGGTTGACGCCGACGCCGCGGATGGTGATGTGACTCTGCGGCGTGATCGCGCCGGCCACGAGCAGAAAGGCCGCCGAGGAGATGTCGCCCGGCACGGTAATGTCGAGCGCTTTCAGCGGCTGCCGTGGGCGCTCGCTGGAGACTTTGTTGCCGTAGACCGTCACGGGCGCGCCCATTGCGGCCAGCATCCGTTCGGTGTGGTCGCGCGCCGGCCCCGGTTCGATCACCAGCGTCAGGTCGTGGGCATAGAGACCGGCCAGCAGCAGGCAGCTTTTGACCTGCGCGCTGGCGACCGGCATCGTGTATTCCACCCCACGCAGCCGCGACGGGCGGATGCCCAGCGGCGCGTATTCGCTCATCTGCCGGCCCATGATGTCGGCGCCCATGCCGCGCAGCGGGCGCACGATGCGTCCCATCGGCCGGCGGCGAATCTGCGCGGTGCCGTTGAGGAAGGTCGCAAATTGCTGGCCGACAAGCAGCCCGGTGAGCAGGCGAATCGTCGTGCCGGAGTTGCCACAGTCGAGCACGTTGCCCGGCTCTTGCAGGCCGTTCAGCCCGCGGCCGTGGACGACAAGCTCGGTGGGCGTGAGTACATCCACCTGCACGCCCAGCCCGCGCATCACCTCGATGGTGGTGCGACAGTCGCCGCCGTCGAGAAAGTTGCGGATGTGGGTGTCGCCTTCGGCAATGCTGCCAAACATCACCGCGCGATGGCTGATCGACTTGTCGCCGGGCACGGAGCAGGCGCCGGTGAGCGCCTTGCCAGGCGCCAACGTAATCTGGGTCATGCGGAATCCTCAGTCTCTGCCGTTTGGGAGAATGGGTTGACGTGTTTTGCGCGCACATCCTCGATGCGGATGCCTTGCCCGTTACGCAGACTGGTGCGCGCCTGCGCAATGCGCTCCTGAAAGCGGGGGTCGCGTAGCAAGAGTTCTTCCCACCAAGTCTCAGGATCTTCAAAGCCGATCAATATGCCAGCCGGAACGCCGTGGCGGGTAATGATAATATCTTCCGTTTCCGCCATGCGCAGGTAACGTGAAAGTTCATCTTTCACCTGATTGAGTGGGACCTGGATCATCAGATTTCTCCCCTTGTTCAGTAAGCCATTTTATGGCTTTGTCTTTCTCCACAATTCCAAGCACTTCAACGATACCGGTACTTTGCAAATAGAACACATCATAGAACGTCCTGATGTCACCAATTCGCAGCCTGTACTGTGGCCACTTCATACCCCTTAACCGCTTGATTCGGCTCTTGCTGATTTTCTCGGGTTCATAGCGCAGGTGGATTTCGATAGTATCTAAAACTTCGCTGCGTTGCGATGCTTTCAGTGCAAGCAAGTCTTCTGCAGCTTGCGGGGCGAAGATGATCTCATATCGCAAATTGAATTCTCGCTAATAATGAGGCATTCGTATGACGGATAATTATGGCTATATCATAGCCATAATTATCGGGATGTCAAAAAAACAATAGATTGTGGGAGGGGATACTCAGTTAGCGTCGCAGCCGCGGATCCAGCACATCACGCAGCCCGTCGCCCACCAGATTGAAGCCGGCCACGGCAAAGAGCATCGCCATCGCCGGGAAGAAGGTGAGCCACCAGTGGGTGGTAATGTAGTTGCGCCCCTCGCTGATCATCACGCCCCACTCCGGCGTGGGCGGCTGCGCGCCGAAGCCGATAAAGGAGAGGCCAGCCACCGCCAGGATCGTCGTGCCCATGTCGAAGCTGGTCTGCACCAGCAGCGGCGAGAGCGTATTCGGGAACAGGTGACGGCGCAGGATCAGCCCGTGTCTGGCCCCGACCGCGCGCGCGGCCTGCACGAACTCGCGGTCGCGCAGCACGAGCACCTGGCCGCGCACCAGGCGCGCATAGACCGGCCACGTCACCACGGAGACCGCGATCAAGGCGTTTTGCAGGCTTGGCCCCAGCGCGCCGGCAATCGCCATCGCCAGGATCAGGCTGGGGAAGGCGAAGAAGATGTCGGTGACGCGCATCAGCGCCTCGTCCAGCCAGCCGCCGACATAGCCAGCGACCAGGCCGATCGAAGTGCCCACCAGCGCCGACATCACGACCACGCCCAGCCCCGCCAGCAAGGAGATGCGCGCGCCGTAGAGCATCCGGCTGAAGACATCGCGTCCCAGCTTGTCGGCGCCGAGCCAGTGTGCGGGCGAAGGCGACGCCAGCCCGTTGGGAATATCCTGCGTCAGCGGGTCATAGGGAGAAAGCAACGGCGCAAAGATGGCAAGCGCTGTAAAAAGCACGATCACGGCCAGGCCAAAGATCGCAGTCTTTTCTTTGGCAAAACGCCGCAGTATCAACGTATTGGGCGATTGAACGCGGCGCGCCTGGATGGGCGTGGCTGGTGCAGTGGCTTGCATAGATGCTCAGTTTAGATAATTTTGTTCATAGATAGCGGCCGCCACAACGCAATTCGCCCCTCGCCACTTGCGCCCCAGCGCGTGCGCACGCGCGGGTCGATGATGGAATAGCTGATGTCCACCAGTGTATTGGCCAGCGGATAGATGATGGCCGCCATCAGCGCCACGCCCATCACCGCCGGATAGTCCAACGTGGTCTCGGAGGTGGTGGCGTAGCGGCCGATGCCCGGCCAGTTGAAGATCGTCTCGGTAAGAACGGCGCCGCTCAACAGGCTGCCGAAGAGAATGCCGATGATGGTCAGGATCGGCGGCAGCGCGTTCTTGAAGACATGGCGGCCGATCACCAGTCGCTCTGACAGCCCTTTGGCTTTGGCGGTGCGCACGTAATCCTGGCTCAACATCTCCAGCATGGAGGAGCGGGTCATGCGCAGCAGCACCGCGGTCGAAAAGAGGCCGAGCGTGATCGCGGGCAAGATCAAATGCGCGGTGGCATTGGCAAGCACCGTCCAGTTGCCCGTCAGCAGCGCATCGACCGTGTAGAGTCCGGTGAGGTGCAGCGGCGGCGGCAACGTCGAATCCAGCCGGCCCGGGCCAGGCAGCCATTGTAGTTGCCGGTAGAAGATGCCCAGCAACACCAGGCCGACATAGAAGATCGGCATGGCGCCGCCGATCAAGGCCAGAATGCGGGCGCCAGCGTCGATCCAGGTGTTGCGGTTGAGCGCGGCGAGAATGCCCAGCGGAATGCCGAGTAAGATCGTCACGAGCAAGGCGGACAGCGTCAGTTCGACGGTGGCGGGCAGAAAGTCGCGCAGATCATCGGCGACCGCACGTCGCGTGCGGATCGAATTGCCAAAATCGCCCTGCACGAGGCGGCTCATGTAGCGGGCATATTGCACCACCACAGGCTGATCAAGCCCAAGCTGCTGACGATAGGCCGCGATCTGTTCCTCGCGCGCGTTCGATCCCAGCGCTGCGCCGGCCGGATCGGCCGGCACTAATTGCGCCAGGAAAAAGGTCAGGAGTGAAACGCCGATCAGGACGAAGATCAGACCGCCCAGCCGGCGGATGATGAAGCGCGCCATAAGGTTAGAGATTGGAGATTGGAGATTGAGAGATTAGAGATTGAGAGATTAAGGGGATTTACGGGGAAGCCCGTCAATCGCTGATGCCTAATCTCCAATCTCTCAATCTCTTATTCTCCTAATCCCCCTTTTCTCATTTTCTCAGTTCTTGCTGATCAGCCACAGGCTGACGTTCGGTGTGTCGCCTGGGTCGTAGATGAAGCCCTGGACGTTGGTGCGCAGACCGTAGACGCGGGTCGGCTGGAACAGCATGGCAAAGGGACCGCTGTTCTGCATGTACTCGGTCAGTTGCGTAGAGTTCGATGCGTTTGGCCGGGTCAAGTTCGATGGCGGCCTGCTGGCTCAGTTCGATGGCCTGCGGGTCATTCCAACTATTGCGCCAGGCTAGCGACTTGGCCTCGTAGTTGGCAAAGGGTGTGCCGTTAGCATCTGGATCCGTGAAGTCAGGCCCCCAGTTCATCAGCAGCATCGGCAGTTCCTGCGCACGGTACTTGGTGAGCAATTCGGACTGCTGCATCTGCTGGATGTCCAAATTGACGCCGATCTGCGCCAGGTCGGCCTGGATCGAGGCGGCGACCGTGGCCCATTCGACGCCGCCGGGCCCTGTGCCGGTGGCGACGATAAACGGAATCGTGGCGCCTTCGCTCACGCCCGCCTTGGCGAAGAGTTCCTTGGCCTTGGCCAGATCCTGCGTGAAGGGATTGTTGCCCGTGTGACCGGCAAAGCCGATCGGGATGATCTCCTGCACCAGTTCGCCGTTGCCGCCGAGCAGGGTGATGATGTTGTCGTAGTTGATGGCGTAACGCAGCGCCAGGCGCGCATCAGGGTTGTCAAACGGCGGCATGGTAGCGTTGACCGAGGCGTAGACCAGCAAGGTGCTCAGCCCCTTGGCAAGCGCCACATCCGGGTTGCTTTCCAGCGCAGCGGCTACTTCGGGGCCAATATCCTGGATGATATCGGCGTCGCCGGTCTCGATGGCCGCCTGGCGGTTGGCCGGCTCCAGCATGTTTTGCAGGATGACGCGCTGCATGGCCGGTGCGTCGCCACCCCACCAATTGGGATTAGCGTCCAGCGTGACGGTGGAGGAGCGTTCCCAGGCATTGAGCACGTAGGGGCCGCTGCCGGCGGAATGGTCGTTGAGCCAGGACTCGCCCATGTCGCTGCCCAGGTTCGGTTCAAGCGCAGCCTGCTCCACCACCGCGGCGACGGTGAAGGTCAGCACGGAGAGGCAGACGTTCGGGCTGACGGTCTTGGGCAGCTTCAACTCGACGACGCCGGCGTCGACCGCGGTGATGTTTTCCTTGGTCATCTGGCAGACATCGATGAGCAGGAAGGCTGGCGACTTGTTGATGTCGATCGCACGGCCCCACGAGAAGACCACGTCGTCAGCCGTCACCGGCGCGCCGCTGGCAAAGGTGGCGTTCGGGTCAAGCGTGAAGGTGAGCTTCCACAGTTCGCCGTCATCCGCGACGTCCCAGGAGGTTGCCAACACAGGCGCCAGGGCCGTTTCGCCGGGGTTGAAGGAGATAAGCGTCTCGTACATGTTGCCGACGGGCAAAATGCCGCCGAATTCGTAGGCGACCGCCGGGTCAAGCGTGATCAGGTCCGAGTGATCCAGGGCAAAGATCAGCGTGTTTGCGCGCGTGAGCGCGTCGCCAGCCGAGGATGCCGCGGCTTCCTCGCCACCAGTGGCCGGTGTGCTGGGAGCAGCCGGTGCGGCGCAGGCCGACGCCAGCATGGCAACCAGCACCAACAGGGCGGTCCACCACCAACGTTTGGCGTGATGTTGATAGGTCATTCCACTTCTCCTTGTTTGGTTGTGAGTACAGTCAGCCATCTCGAAAAATGCATGTCACACCATTGACGTTGCCCAGTTAGCAACGTGAATGGCAGGGATTCGCTTGTTCTTGGAGCCGCCGGCTGCGGCAATGCAGAGCGGTGCACAAAAAAAGAGGCGTCAGGTCAATTATACTCAGGACGCTGTCTCTGACAAACAGGACGGCTGCAACGGCGCATCGAGTTGTGAGAAGCCGGTGCAATTGCTATAATTATTGCAATGAACGCTCTTACCCTTTCTGGAGGTGAACTTGTGCGCGCCAAAACATTATTTGTCCTGATCCTAGCGGCTGTGCTCCTGACCGCGTGTACGCGTGACCGTGAAACACCGGAGCCTACTGCAACATCCGCCGAGGCAATGGCGACAAGCGCACGCTCGAGTTCGGAGCCTGTGGTGGAAACCGTGGGCACACCGAAATTGCCGGCCGCAGCCGCAACCACGGCAGCGGATGCAACCTCGACGCCCGAACCTTCCGCCACGCGCGCCTTGATGCAGTACACCGTGCAGGGTGGCGACACGATCGGCAGCATTGCGGGGAGCTTCAACGTCACCGAGCAGCAATTGCGCGAATGGAACAACCTCCCCAACGACGATATCTTTGCGGGACAGATCCTGCGCGTGCCGGAAGGTGATCCAACCCCAACGCCGGAGCCCTTCAAGCATGTTGTCCAGCCTGGCGAAACCTTGACCATGATTGCCGCGCGCTATGGCGTCAATTACTTGACGCTGGTGGAGGTGAATGGCATTGAAAGTCCTGACACCTTGGCGGCGGGCACCGCGTTGCTTATTCCTGGCGTCAGCGCACCTTCATCCAACGCAGCCGATGCTGAGGGCGACGGCGTCGCCAGTGAAAATGAAGCGGCCAATCTTGACGCGGGCGCACAAAACGCCGTCACGCATATTGTGCAGCCCAATGAAACTTTGTCCACGATTGCCGCCGACTATGGCGTAGACGCCACGGAATTGGCGCTTGCCAACAACCTGACGAACCCTAACATGTTGCGCGCCGGACAGCAGTTGATTATTCCGGGGTTGACGCAGCGCCAGGCCATTGAGGCGCGCGGCGCCACACACACAGTCCGGTCTGGGGAAAGCCTCTCGCAGATCGCACAGATATACGGCGTCTCGATCGAGCAGATCATGGCGGTCAACGGGCTGGACGATCCCAACACAATTGTCGTCGGTCAGGAACTGTTGATCCCTCAATAGCTCATATTTTGTTGCACAAGCGTGTTTTGTTGCACAGGCGCGGGGGTCAATAGGGCCCCTTCGCTTGGTTTGCGCCGCCCTCGCCACGAGTGGCCGCTACGATGCGCCGGGCTTCCGCCTCCAGGAACGCGGCGTCAGACGCTACTGTGACCAACTGAAACCCTTTTTCGATCATGGGCGCGTAAGCGGGCGTCGCCGTGTGCAGACCGGCCACCTTGCCGTGTCGCTGCGTCGCGCAGCACCTTTCCAGCGCTTCCACCAGCACAGGGTCGGTTTGATCGGTGCGCTGGCTGCGACCCAGCGCCAGGCTGAGATCGGCCGGCCCGATATAGAGCGCATCAATGCCGGGCAGTGCGGCGATGGCGTCGACGTTAGCGAGGCCTGCCGCGGTTTCGATCATGGCAATGGCCAGCACCGTGTCGTTGGCGGCCGCGGCATAGTCGTCGCCCGCGTACATCGTGGCGCGCTTCGGCCCGTAACTGCGGATGCCCTGCGGCGGATAGCGGCAGGCGTCGGTAAACGCCAGCGCCTCGCCGACTTTATTGATCATGGGGCAGATGATGCCGTAGCAGCCGGCGTCGAGCATCTTCATGATCGCGCCAGGGTCGTTCCAGGGCACGCGCGCCAGCGGCGTCGCCTCGGTGGTGGAGATCGCCTGCAACATCGGCACGGCTGCTTGATAGTCGATCAGGCCATGTTGCAGATCGATTGTGAAGCAGTCGAACCCAGTGTGCACCATGATTTCGGCGGAGAAGCTGCTGGGAATCGTCAGCCAGGCGCAGAGGGCAGCTTCATGGCGCTGCCAGAGGGTGCGGAGTCGGTTTTCGCGCATGTGGTGCTCCGTTTGATGGTGGGCCTGGTCTGTCACAATTTCGCGTAACGCGCCCGGCAAAATGCATCGCTACAGAAGGTATCATAGATTTGTTTCATTTTCAAACGCTGGCAATTTGACCGATCTGGCGGATATGCTATAATCACAGACCGCGTGCACGTACTCTTGTGCAGTGCGGAGAAACCGAGCAGCACTAAAGCGCCGGCGTAGCTCAATCTGGCAGAGCGGCTGTCTTGTAAACAGCAGGTTATCGGTTCGAGTCCGATCGTCGGCTCTGGCGATGAGCAGTACGCCAAAGATGGCCCTGAAACAAATGTTGAGAGCCAGCGAAGTTGTGCAAGGTTGCAGACATGGGCGG
>JADJVW010000027.1 GCA_016710365.1 Candidatus Caldilinea saccharophila
AATGAATGTCCAGCCCGGATTCGACGATGGCGCAGAGGACGTTGTGAGTGCCGTTGGTGTTGTTGTCGACCGTGTAGCGTTTGTGGCGTGGAGACTTCATGGAGTAGGGCGCGGCGCGTTGTTCGGCAAAATGCACAATCGCCTTGGGCCGCACTTCTTGGATCAACTGCTCAAGCTCCTGATAGTCCTCAGCGATATTGAGGTTGCGATAGTCAATTTCTTTGCCGGTCAACTGCTGCCAGCTCTGCAACCGCCGTTCGATGGGTTGAATGGGAGTGAGCGATTGGCAACCCAACTCCACATCGATCTTGCGGCGCGACAGATTGTCCACAATGGTGACATCGTACCCTTCGTGCGACAGACGCAAACTGGTCGGCCATCCACAAAAACCATCGCCGCCAAGTACGATAACCCGCTCTTGACTCGCCATAAATTTTGCTGCTCCCTGCTAAAGAATAAGGTTTATTTGTATGATCCGCGTGTAATGGGAGAGAGACAGGAAGTGATTTCACCCATCTCTGACCGGCTAGGGTCTGCGCTGCCCCACCTTACTGCGCCCTTTCCTGCGTAGAGGATAAACGAGCGCACGCGATGTGGCAAGTTATTGGGCAATTTTGGCGCTTGCGCAAGCAGTGATGGGGCCTGCACTGCCTGTCACGCATCACTGCCTGTCACGCATCACTGCCTGTCACGCATCACTGCCTGTCACGCATCACTGCCTGTCACGCATCACTGCCTGTCACGCATCACTGCCTGTCACGCATCACTGCCTGTCACGCATCACTGCCTGTCACGCATCACTGCCTGTCACGCATCACTGCCTGTCACGTCACTGCCTGTCACGCGTCACTGCCTGTCACGCGTCACTGCCTGTCACGCGTCACTGCCTGTCACGCATCAAACGTCATTGACCTGACATGCATACGGGGTTGTGACCGCGGTCGTGGTAAGATGGCAACAACAGCCACCAAGCGTATTGAAAGCCAGCCTTGTCGAGTGATGTATGTCTCCTGTGCCAGAAAAATTGCGGATTGCCATCTTCACGGAAACGTTTCTTCCCAAAATTGACGGCATCGTCACTATTCTCTGTCTGTTGTTGCAGCGGCTACAGGAACAGGGCCATCGTGTGATCCTGTTCGGCCCGCCGGGTGGGCCTGCGGACTATGCCGGCGCCGAGATTGTGGGCGTCGGCGGGCCGCGCGTGCCCTTTTACCCCGAACTGCGCATCAATATCCCGCGGCGTTTCGTGTGGGAGCGTATCAAGGCATTTCAACCTGACCTGATCCACGTGGTAAATCCGGTTGTGCTGGGGCCGTTTGGGCTTTCTTATGCGCGCCGGCTCAAGGCGCCGACGGTGGCTTCTTTCCACACCGATCTGCCGCGCTATGCTCAGTTCTACGGCGCAGGATTTGTCGCCCCGCTGATCTGGGCGTATTTGCGTGCGCTGCACAATCAGGCGGATGTCAACCTCTGCCCGTCGACCGCGGTGCGCAGCGAGTTGCAGCAGCAAGGGTTTCGCCGCGTGCGCTGGTGGAAGCGTGGGATCGACACCGACCTGTTCACGCCTGGCGCACGCCGCACCGAGGTGCGCGCCAGGCTGACCGGCGGGCATCCCGATGACTTTCTGATCGTCAATGTGGGGCGGCAGGCGCCGGAAAAGCAACTCGACCTGCTGCGCGCGACGATTTTTCCCGAACGAGGCGTGCGCCTGGCGTTGATCGGCGCCGGCCCCAGCCACGAACATCTGCACAAAGTCTTCGCCGGCACGCCGACTGTGCTCACCGGCTATCTGCGCGGCAAGGAGTTGGTCGACGCCTATCGCGCCGCGGATGCGTTTATTTTTCCGTCCACCACGGAAACCTTTGGGCTGGTGGCGTTGGAGGCAATGGCCTGTGGTGTGCCTGTGGTGGCTGCGCGCACCGGCGGGGTGCTGGACACCGTGATCGACGGCTACAATGGCCTCTTTTACGACCCGACGCGGCCTGAACAGATGCGCGTGCACATTCAGCGGCTGCGCGACGATCCAGCTTTGCGTCAGCAACTGGCCGAGAATGCGCTTGCTCACGCACGCAGCCGGTCGTGGCGCGCGACGATGGATCAGCTAGTCGATTACTATCATTCGGCGATCCGCGTCTTCCGGCTGACGACGCCGCACGTATCAGGGGCGGTCACGTTTTGAAACAGGGGAGCCTCATGAAAACGATTTCGATCTGGCGTCACGCCAAAGCCGAACGACCTGAGTTATATGCCAACGATTACGACCGCCCCCTGACGGAGCGCGGCGTCAAGGATGCGGCGCGCATGGGCGCGGTGATCATGCGCCTCGACCCTGCCATCGATCTGATTATCGGGTCGCCCGCCGCGCGCACCGCGCAGACAGTGCAATCGCTGGTCACATTGCTCGACGGCGCTATCGATCCGCTCTGGAACGCAGCGGCCTATCTGGCGGCAGCCGACACGCTGCTGGAGATGGTCAAAGCGCTGCCCGACGACGCTCAGCACGTTGTGCTGGTTGGTCACAATCCTGGCATGGAGGAGCTGGCTTCTGGGCTGTGCGGCTCCACGCCGGAGGATGTCTTTGTGCGGATGCCCACGGCCGCGCTGGCGCACGTTTCGATTGACGTCAGCCATTGGAGTATGGTGCGTTGGGGCGCAGGTCAGCTCAAGCTGTTGCTCACGCCGAAGATATTGCGCTAGAAGGGATTGCCTATCCATCAAAACACGCAACGTGTAACGTTATCAACGCACGGTCGCCGCCGTTTCCCTTTTTTGAATCCAAATGGAGCTATATCATGCAAACACGTCGTTTACTTCTCACCCTGGCTGTGTTGGTTGGTCTTTGCCTGAACCTGTTTGCGCTGCCAGCGCAGGCCCAAACTGAGCCGGCGGACGCCGCGCGGCCTGATCTGGCCAACTATGGCGTGCGTTGCGAGGCTGGGCGGTGCATGCTTACAGTCGATGCGGGCGCGCTGGAGGCCGAGGTGCCGGTGCCCGCGGGGGCGCCGCTTCGCTTCGACCTGCCGACAGGGAATCTCGGTTTTCTCTCCGGCGCGGCGATTGAGATCTCCGACCAGTTGACGCTCAAGCTGCCGGTGGGCGACATCCAAATCCGCACCGGCGACTTTGAGGTGGGCGTGGACAGCGAAGGCAACGTCGACCGTTTGCGCGGCTCCGCCGACACGGTGTTGCCCAGCCTGATGCTGCCCAACAATCTGCGCATTGGCGGTGCGTTCGGCGCCGAGTTTGGCTACGATGTCGGTGCGGCGCTGGGCAGCGTCAGCCCGCTGCTCGACGCTGAAGAGCACTATCTCTATCTGCGCCTGGGCGAAGGATTCGCACTGGACACCGCGCTTGTCGACGAGAATGGGCAGAGCACGCCGATCACCATTTCTGTACCCGACAACGAATCGGCCACACTGATCGTTGATCCCCAGAATCAGGTGCTTTACCTGGACGGTCGCTTCAACCTTTCGCAGGTGCTGCGGTTGGCGGTCGTAGGAAGCATGATGGGCATCGATCCGGCTGCTGCAACTGGGGGACACACCGCTGCTGCTGGACAGCACGATCCGCATCGACCGCAGCGGCGTCAAGCTGCAAGGCGCGGTCGATGCCAAGCTGGCGCCCGCCACCCTGCTTGAAAGTGGCGGCATGGTCGAGATGTTTGTCCCCTTCCAGCGGCTGAGCGACGCTTATGTCCGCGTGGGCGGCGATCTTTCGGTGCCGATACTGGGCATCGCGGCGGCCAATGAAGCCACGCTCGGCGGCGCACAGGCCGCAGGCGACGGCACGGCGGGAACTGAAGCTCTCGTTGATGGCGCACCGCTTGCGTGGTGGGATGAAGCCACGGCCTGGATCGGCGGCGCGGCCAGCAGCACGGCAGGCGCCGTCGCTGGCGGCGCGCAGATGGGCATCGGCGCCGTGCAAGGTGCAGTCGATGCTGCGCTCACGTCGGCGAGCGAGGCCACAAGCGGCGGCGGTGCACCGGCCGCGGCTGGCTCGGCGTTGTCGGGCGCGGCTACCGGCGTCACCTGTGGCGTCAACCGGGCGCAACAACTCTGGTGCCAGACGACTGGTCTGTGTGAACCGCCAGAAGACGCGTGCGCCCCCACCGAGGATGCAGGGAAGTAAGGGGCATGATTCTTGCAGAGAGGTGACAGTCACTTTTGAAAGTGACTGTCACCTCTCTACAAGGAACTTCGCATCAATCACGCCGGAAGGGATCGCGCACCAGGCTGTAGAGTGATAACGCCGCAATGACTGTGACGGCGGTGACGACGCTGGCAGTGGCGGTCACGGTGCTGCGGCCGGCGCGGCGCAGACGGCCTGGCTGCTGCTCGGTGCGCGGCGCCGGATGATCCACCGTGTCTGGCTGTTGCGCCGGCGTAGTTTCGGCCACTTTTTCTGTGCTGCTGGCTTCACCATCTCCCTCCGGCTCTTCCAGCACATCCTTTGCGTCATCCGGCAGCAGCAACGCGGGCAGAATGATGCCTTCTTCGCTTTCCACTGTCACGGGAGCTCGCGTCATCTTGGGCTCGGCGACAAGGATCTCTTCCACGACGCGCGAACCGAGCGTTCTGCCGTACACCTGCGTAAATTCAGCGCCAAGAAAGAAGATGAGCGCCGAATAGTTGACCCACACCAGCAGCAGAATTACCGAGCCTGCCGCGCCATACAACGAAGCGATGTTACTCTGGCTGACATAGATGCTGATGCCCCACCGACCCAGCGAAAAGAGCAGCCCCGTGGCGATTGCCCCGATCCAAACATCGCTCCAGGTGAGTTCAATGTCCGGCACGAATTTATAGATCAGCGCGAACACCAGCACCGTGATCAAAAACAGCAAAATAAACCCCAAAATCTGACTGGGCGACCCCATGCCCGGCGCCAATCGGTCGATATATCTGCTGGTGAAGGCCAGGCCGGTGCTGATAATGAGCGACAGGAGCAACAGCAGTCCTGCGATGAGCACCATCATCAGCGAAACGGCGCGGCCTAAGACAAATCGCATTACGCCATTTTTCTCACGGGCTGGCACATCCCAGATCAGATTCAACGCGTTGCGCAGTTCGTTGAACGCGCCGGACGCGCCGTAAAAGAGAATGCCAAGACTGATGGCCGAGGCCAGGATATTGGGGCCTTGCACGCTACGATTATTCTCGATCACAGTCTGCACCAACTGCGCCGCCTCTGGACTGTTGGTGTAGGCAAGCACCTGGTTCACAATCGTGCCTTGTGCGGTTTCGCGGCCAATCACGAAGCCGGCAATAATGACCATAATCACGAGCAACGGCGCCAGCGAGAAGATGGTGTAATAAGCCAGCGCCGCGGAGAGACGCGACGCGTTGTCGGCATTCCACTCGGCGAACGTCATGGTCATCAACGACCAGTACTCTTGATACCACTTTGTCTTCTGAGCAAGCGCCTGCTGTGACTGAAACATTTTGGCGTTTTTCGTGTCTTCGTTTTGCATGATCTGGTCTTTCTTGAGTCTGCGAGGGTCACAGCGTACCCACAGTTACCGCGAAAGTCAATGTGCCTATTGATAACCGCCCGGTATATTCGATGGCACGGAGCGAGTTAAACAACAATAGGCCGCGTCCTTGTCACGCTTGACGCCGCACAGTAAAATACAGTAATTCACGATTTGCCTCACACGAAGACACAAAGCCACAAAGTTGAAGATGGCGTCTTTGTGTGCTTTGCGGCTTTGTGTGAGTTTCGTGAAGTACTGAAATAGCGAGACTTGCTTGTACGCTCACCTAGAAACCATATCTGACAATGAGTAAATCGTGACGCCAATCCCACCTACTTTTTCCTTTTCGCAGTCCAGCTTGCAGGCGTTTGAAGATTGCCCGCGCCGTTTTTGGCTGGCGTATATTGAACAGCTTCCCTGGCCCGCGGTCGAGGCGTCGCCGGTGGAGGAGCATGAAGCGTTGCTGCGCCAGGGCGAACGCTTTCATCGCCTGGTGCAGCGCGCCGAAATCGGCATCGACCCCGACGAAGTAAGCGCCGCGCTGGAGCCGCCGCTCTCGACCTGGTTCAGCGCCTATCGCACCCACCGCCCCGCCGACTTGCCGGAGCAATTTGTCGAGATCGAGCGGGTATTGTCGATGATGGTAGGGGCGAGGGGCGAGGGGCGAGGGGCGGATGTAGAGGCAGCATCGCTTGCTTTGCCGCTCTCCAATCTCCAATCTCCCTTTCGCCTCGCGGCCAAATACGACTTAATTGCCGCCGAGCAGGACGGACGCGTCGTGATTGTAGACTGGAAGACGGCGCGGCGCCGCGCCGAACCAGCGACATTGCGCCAACGCTGGCAGACGATCGTCTATCCCTATGTGCTGGTCGAAGCGAGCGCCAACCTGCCGTGGGGGCCGGTCCGCCCCGAACAGGTGGAAATGCGCTATTGGTTTACCGCCGCGCCAGGCCAGCCCGTCGTGTTTCGTTACGATGCCGCCCAACACGAGGCGAATCAGCGACGCCTGGTGCGCCTGCTTGCCGACATCCTGGGCGGCGAGTCTGTCGCGGATTTCCCCAAAGTCGCTGATACGCCAGCCAATCGCCGCCGCTTCTGCGCTTTCTGCATCTATCGTAGCCGCTGCAACCGTGGCGCCGCAGCCGGCAATCTCGACGCGCTAGAGGACGCGGAGGAGTTCTTCGCCGTCGATATGGAAAAAGCGTTGGAGTTCACCCTGGCAGATGTGGAAGAGCTGGCGTTCTGAAACAGCAGTTGTCCCCATGCCCCGCAAAGAGCTTGATGGGTAAACGTCATCCATAGAGGGCGAGATGGGCGCGGGCAATTTCCGGCCACGCGAACAGGTGGCTGCGCCGGCGCGCCGGCTGACGCAGGGCGGCGGCCAGCGCCGG
Organism: Candidatus Caldilinea saccharophila; assembly: GCA_016710365.1. GTDB lineage: Bacteria > Chloroflexota > Anaerolineae > Caldilineales > Caldilineaceae > Caldilinea > Caldilinea saccharophila. The sequence continues at coordinate 6,865 of JADJVW010000027.1, forward strand.
ATCGTCAGCAACACGACGCACGGCGGCGCTCAACGCCAGAACATCCCCGGCCGGCGCAAAAAGGACATCTCGGCCGTCCACCAACTCGGACTACGGTTCGATCAGCACTTCGGCAAGAGGAACGAGTGCGTCAGGAAAAGGGGCGCCGGCCGCATCAAACGCCGGTGCACGTGTGGCGCCCGCCGCGGCGTCGTAGAATCCCAGGCTCAACTGCGCCTTGCCTGGCGTCGCATCCTGAGCAACCACCAGCGTCACCTCATCGCGAATCACCTCGCCCGGCATCCACGACCAGGTGGGATTGACGCCATTAGCCGGCGGACCGTCGTGCTGCGCCGCCATGCCGGCCTGCGGCGAATAGAGATGAACGAAGCGCGTCAGATCGGCGTCTGTCGGCGCGAGGCCGCGATAATAAAGGGTGAGCGTCACAGCATCTCCCGGTCGCACGATCATGCCATGCGCTGAAATATCAAAGCCCAACAATTCGAAGGCGTCATCAAAGCGAGCGGAGAGAGGATGTTGGAACGTAGCGTTGCGCGGCGCGGCCACAACCTTGACCGGCGGCAATCGCATGTGATCGTCCGGCTCCTCTGCTGAGGCGTCTGCACCGCCGGCAAAGACAGGCAGCCGCTCCTGATCGGCATAGGCATACATGCCCACCTCTGGCCAGTAGACGCCACCCTCTGCGTCCGGCGGAATGCGAAGCAGATACGCATCGGTGTAACGTCGCCCCGGCGTCCAGCTTGCGGGCGGCTGAAACACTGGCCCAGGGACGTGATCTTCCTGCGCAATGGGCTGCCCCGTGGCGTCGACCAGATGTACGAAGGCATGGTAATTTTCCGCCAGCACGGCTTGCGTCGACCAGTAGAGCGTCACCCAGAGAGAGTCGCCAGCATCGACACGCGGCACAGAGACGCCGGCCTCTGGTTTACTTCTCGCTACGTCATAGTCGTAGCCATCGAGGTGGATAGCGGCGCCGAAACGCGCGTCTGTCTGCGTGGCAGGTTCTGGATCGACCGGCGCGGCGTCGAGGGTAAATGTTCCGACCACGGTCGGCGGCTCCCTCTGTGCCGTCTGATCTGCCTCTGCTGCGAGCAATGTCACCGCCAGGCGATAGTCGCCGGCGGGCAGCCCAGCCGGTACGGGGGCGATGGTGGCGTCGTCCACGACCGCGCCGACGGGCCAGAGTTCGGTCGAACCGGCATTGTAAACGGGGCGTGTCGTGGCTGCGCCGACAAGTTCGCCCTGCTGGTCGAGCACCTGCCAACGGATGCGCAGATCGCCCGGCGGCGTCGCAACCGACCAAAACGTATGAATAGTCGGATGATTGGCATCAGCCGTATCGACCTGGAAACCGAGCAACTGCACGCCGTTGCGTTGCACCGGGCTTGCAGGCAATTGGACTGCATCCAGATCGCGCGGCGTCAACCAGCCTAGCAGACCGGCTGCCCAAAAAATCGCCGGAAGCACTGCGATCCAGCGCGTGCGCCGGTCGCGCCAGGCAACGCCGGCCAGCACGGCCAGCGTGAGCAGGCTGAGCCATGTGGCAGCCGTCTGCACCGGCGTGTGCGTCCAGCGCTTGTGCACAACATGGTCGCCCGGTGGAAGATCGACCGTTTGGAGCACGCCTAGGAAGTCAATGGCAGAGTGCCGCAGGCGCACCGTCGATTGTGACCTCCCAGCCGGGAAAGTAGAAATCGGTGAAGCGCAGCGGCGAGGTGACTGCCACCTGCGCCGTCAGATCCAGATCGAGCGCATTGGCGCGCGACACTTGAACCGCAGGCGACGGGACAACTCCCGCCGGCTGTGCTTGCAGCGCCAAAGTGGCGTCCGCCCAGCGCGGGCGAAACTCCTGGATGGAGCTGTTGCCCTCACCGCCTTCCAGCACGCCTTTTTCGATCTCGACCTGGGCCAGCACGGCCGGCGACAGATCAGGATCACGCGGGGCGAACACGTCGATCCACGTCAGGCGCGGGCGTTGCGCAACCATGATCAACGCAATCAGGGCCACGGCCAGCGCGAATTGACGCCACCCCCCAGGGAGGTGAAGCAGCCAGCCGCCGCTGAAGATCGCCAGTGGCAAGGAGATCACACTGAGTAGCCGCCAGGGAAATTGCACAATGGCAAGCAAGTCATTGCTCTGCCAAAGCGGGAGCGACCAAGCGCCGATCAGCGCGCCGCCCAAGAGCGCCACCGCTCCCAGGTAAAGCCACTCACCATCGCGTCGCCGCGCAGCAAGAAAACCGCCTGCCGCCAGCACAAGTTGCACAAGTCCCAGCTTGTTGGGCCGCGTAAAGGTGTGCGCGAAGTTGAATCCTGTATCGAGAAAATTCTGCCAGGTCCACACGCTGATCGGCAGCCAGACCTCGCGTGCAATGGTGTATGCCTGTGCTGACAAGTAACTGCGCTCGACAATAAGTGGCAGCCAAAAGAAGGCGCTGACGCCCATGGCCGCGGCAATTGCCAGCAGAGGCCAGGTCAAATCTGCACGTTTGCGGCCAGTGCGCTGCCACAGCACAAGCAGATAACCAACCAGCAACGGCGGGGTAAAGAGCAGCGTGATGTTGTGGGTGATCGCCAACAGCGCCAGTGCAAAGGCTGCGACAAAGAAATAAGGCTGCTTTGCGTCAGCGTAAAAAAGCCGGCGGAAGCCGAACAAAATCCACGGCAGAGTTGCCAGCGCCATGGTTTCCGCCAATCCGCCGCGAATATAGACGTTGTCCATGACATAGGGCGCGTACACATAGGCAACGGCTGCCACCAACGCCGGCCATGGTGCTGAGACGCCAAAGATATCGAACGCAAGCAGATACGCGCCGTAGCCCGCGGCAATCACGGCGACGACAAAGGCAAACATAAACGCCTGCGCCAGACTCAGCCCAACCCAATGCAGCACTTCCGCCAGGTAATAGGAGCCTGGCCCGTAAAAATTAAAGGCCGGATAGCCGAAACCCAGCAACATTTCGGGCGCCCAGCGTGGGAGAAACGCGCCGCCTGCGACCGCGCGATCCAGCACAGCCAGGCGCAGCAAATGATATGCGCCGTCGTAGGAACGCGGCAGCCCCTCCGTCACCAAAGGAGCAAGCGCCGGCAGGGCAAGCAGCGGCAACAGCGGCAGCCAGAGATAGCGGAGCACCGTGCTGTGTCGCAGTGAGCTTGGTGTATAAACGTCATCCATAGAGGGCGAGATGGGCGCGGGCAATTTCCGGCCACGCGAACAGGTGACTGCGCCGACGCGCCTGCTGACGCAGGGTGGCGGCCAGCGCCGGGTCGTCAGCAACACGACGCACGGCGGCGCTCAACGCCAGAACATCCCCGGCCGGCGCAAAGAGGACATCTCGGCCTTCCACCAGTTCGGGCAGTGGATGCTGGGGCGTCGTGGTGACGAGGGCGCAGCCGTTGGCCAGCCCGGCCATCAGGGTGCCGCGTCGCAGGCTGACGCCGTCGCGGAAGGGCAAGACCAGCACATCGCACGCGTTCAGGTCTGCCGTCACCTCCTCGTCTGGCAGGCTGCCACCCATTGTACGTACCGGCTCGCGTTTCGATGATGGTTGGGCCCCACTTTCGGAAGTAGCGTCGCTAGTGGCGTCACTTGCGCCTGCGCGTTCGCCGATCATCAACAGGCGCACGTTAGAACGTTCCTGGACAAGCTGATGCGTCATCTCAATCAGATCGGTGACGCCTTTGCTGTGATTAAGAAAGCCGAAATAGGCCACGACAAAGTCGGCGCCGGTGTAGCCACGGTGTTGGCGACGCAAGTTGCGTTGTTCCAACGTAAGCGAGCGGCCAACAATGTTGCTGCCAATGGGGATGCTTACTGCATTGACCCCGCGCTCGGCGAGGCGCAGGCGGTCCGCTTCAGTGGTGGTGATAATGCGCTGCGCGCTGCGCGTGGGGCGTTCCGTCACCCAGGTGCGGAGCCGGCGTCCCGCCTTGGGGAACAGATACATCGGCAGGAGATCGTGGTAAGTCCAGGCGGTGCGCAGACCCTTGCGACGCCAGTGCCAGGGCGCAAAGTTGATGGCTGGGTGCATATCGAACGCCGCGGTCTGATACTGAACATGCACCCAATCGGCGCCCAACTCATTGGCTAACGCCGGCGCCGTATGGAAGAGATGCCAATCCCAGTGCTGCATCGCCGGCAGGACGCGGATACAGCCGCCAAATTCAACGCAACAAGGCTGCGCCGCGCGCTGCGACGTAAGCACCGTGATGCGGACGCCCAGGGCTTGCAGCGCGTGCGCCAATTCCAGCGTGTAGGCGCCGACGCCACCTTGCATGGGGGGGATATTCACCGGTCACATAGAGAATGTGCATCGGCTAAGCTCGCAAGATCTTTTCGAGGGCATAGCCACGAAAGGCATGTTCGACAAATCCATGTTGGGCAAGCAGATTAATGGCGGCGGCCTGATGCATACGGACAAAAACAATGATCTGCTCCAGCGACTGTTGCGCGGCGTCGTTGATCATCCTGCGTAGCAACCAGCGGCCAACATCCTGGTTGCGCCAGCGATCGTCGACTTCCCAATGCACCAGGTGTGCAATGCGGAGCGAGCGCCCCTCCTGCTCGACCACACACTGGACGGTGCGCGCCTCTCCAATCTGTTCGGTGCGACGAAAGAAAACCTGATAGCGCCGATCCAGATTCGTCCCGCGGAAGACCAGCGTCAAGGCTGACTGGGGCGCGCTCTCCTCAAAAAGTTCTTCGCCCAACGACCGTGCAAAACAATAGCACCGATCCGTATAGCGGAAATCGTATTCAGTCAGCAGCCGGACTTGCTCCGTCCAATTGGCCGGCAGCAGCCCAATGCCGGCCTGCCACTGGGAATAGCCGGTGCTGAGATGATACGCCTTGACGCGGCCCACGCCGCTGCGTCGCCAGAATTCCTCCGCGGCGGCCAACAATCTAACCGCGGCATCGTTGCGGATAGCGGGATCTTCAGGCAACACCAGGAAACGCAGCAGCCCCAGCGCCTGAAATCAGGCAGATCGAGACTTTCGCTGTCCAGCCCGACGGCAGCGTCGAGCAGGCCCACCAGCTCGCCCACGCGCAGCAGCACAAAGGTGCTGCGCTTTTGCCAACGCGCAGTAAATACACCGGGCGGCGCCTCCTCCAGAAACTGAGCGTCTACATCAGCGGGCGTCATCGCTCGGCTGTAGATGCTGAGCGCCAGCATCCGGTTGATGAGGTGACAGGCTGCTTCGGCGTCTTCGGGCGTCAATGGCCGGACAAACAGCGTGGGTGCAAAGGGCAGCATCACGGCGTCTTGTTACAGAGAACGTGAACTTTTGGCGACCAGCAGATCCAGCAATGCGGCGTGCTGTTCGACGGCCGGCAAGGTGACGCTGCGCAGATCGTCCAGATCGAGCAGGCCATTCGCGTGCAGAGGATGATAGGTCACGACGATGCCGCGCGCCATGCGGCCAGCTTCGAAGGCGCCGTCAAGCTGGCGAAACTCGACGCGCTGGGTGCGCAGCGGGGAACGCAGCCAAAAGCCTTGTGGATCAAGCTCGACCATGGAGCGCCATTGCATGGCAAAGGAAAACGCAGCAAAGAGACAACCACACAGAAATATCACGGTGATCCAGTCGAATTGCCGCCACAGCGACCACACGCACAACAAGGCGGCCACCCCCCCTGCACTCGTCAGCAATGCATACCGCGAGGTCGCGGGATAAGTGGAAGTAAATTGAGCTTCTTGCATATCTTGAATTTCCTGACCGTAATGCGTGATGAGTAATGCGTAATGCGTGATGCGCACTTCCTCGTCCCTCGCCCCTCGCCCCTCGCCCTCGCCCCTTCAACCATTCTACCCCACAATTGGCCCAACCGCCTGCCACAACAACCGCACGCCGAACATCGCCAGCAACAAGGCGCTTGCCAGGAGCAGGCGCTGATACCACCGATCGTTAAGAAAGCGGCGGCCGCCGGTCACTCCCACGGTAACCAGCGCCTTGCTCCCAATCAGCAGCCCGTAAAAGCCAACCAGAAACCCGGCTGCCGACCAAGCGCTGGTCTGCCAGGCGCGAGTCAGGAGGGGAGCGGCTACGCCGATCCAGAACAGCCACGGGTGCGGACTGAGCAGGTTCACCATCATCCCCCGCCAGATGTCCGAGGCCGCGTTTGCATTGGACGCCACCTTCCCCGTGACCAGGTGTGCGTGGCGGGCGTCGCGCACAATCTCCCACGCCAGATAAAGCACAAAGAGCGCGCCCCCGACCGTAAGCACTGTTTCCAGCCCCGGCGGCAGCACGTTGAAAAAAAGGACGGTGATAAGGATGATCGGCAGGTCGGTGAGCAGCGGCGCCACCGCGACGCGCAGCCCCGCGGCCAGCCCGCGCTCCAGCGTCCTGGTGATCACCAACGTCAGCAACGGGCCGGGGCTGATCCCGGCGGCGAAGCCCAGGCTGATGCCGGCAAAGAGAAAATTCATGTAACTCCTGCAAGGATTTCGTGATAGATGGCTTCGATCTGGTCGACATGTTCAGTGAGGCGCCGCGGCGCAACGATGCCGGCGCGCAACGTTGCGAGGCGAGCAGGCGCATCGACCAGCGACTGCAACGCCGCACGCCAAACCTCGACGTCGCCCGGCGCCAGCAACAACCCATCGACGCCATCGCGGATCGCATCGGTGAGCGCGCCCATTGCCGACGCCAGCACCGGCGCGCCTGCGGTCAACGCTTCGTGCGCGGCGAAGCAGAAGGTCTCGTGCCAGAGGCTGGGAACGACCACGGCGTCGGCGGCGGCCAATGCCTGCCAGATCTCGGTGCGGGTCAACCGCCCCAGAAACACGACGCGCGCGTCGGCAAGATGGCGCAAGGTGGAGACATAAGCCGGGTTGGCGGTTTCGTCGCCGGCGATGGCAAGCCGGATCGCACCCGTGACGCCCTGCAGCGCCTCCAGCACGACGTGCACGCCTTTGTTGGGCGCCAACCCGCCGAGATAGAGCAAATTCACACCGGCGCCTTGCGGCTTACGACGCGCCACGGGCTGCGGCGGGGGCGTCACGCCTAAACGCACCGCCTGGAGATGGCGCACCGGCGCACCGTGCGCCGCATACCAGCGACGCACGAACTCGGAGGGCGTGAGCAACGCGGCCGCACTTGCGAGCAAGGGATGAAGCCGCCGATTGCGATCCGCAAGCACTCCCCAGAGCAGCGGCGCCGCGCCCCACGCCGCGGTGGAGCCGGCGCGGGCGACCGCGCAACGCGTGCAGTTAAGGTAGGCTTGCGGCCCATCACAGGGCGTCGCGTCGTAATTGGTCAGCAAGTTGGCGTTAGCGCACTGCCACCAATAGTCGTGCAAGGTGACGACATAGGGGATGCGCCGTGTGTGCAGCACATCGAACAAAGAGACGGGCAGCCCCATCAGATGCTGCACGTGAACGAGATCGGGCGGGAATTGCTCCAGCGCGGCCAGCCAGTGCGCGTGAAGCGTGGGCTGCCACCAGGTTGCCAGAAAGCGCGACGTGGGCGCCAGCGCGCCGGCCGCGGCCGCAAACGTGACGACATTGCCTCCGTCGCCGCTCTCACTGCCAGCGCTCTCACTACCGCCGTTTTCGCTACCGACGGTGAGTGCATCAGCGTCGCGATAGGAGCGGTAAAAGACGCCAACCTCCCAGTTGCGCCGCACTAATTCGTGGGCGAGCGACTGGGTGTAGAGTTCGACGCCTCCAACAAATTCCGGGAGATATTGATGCACCAGGTTCAGAACTCTCACGCCGCACCGCTCGCTTCCTGGCTGAGCCGCGCGTAGACCTGCTGGATGCTTGGATATTTGTGCTGCCATGTATGCTGGCGCTGCACCTTGGCGCGACCGCTTTCGCCCAGGCGCCGGCGCAGTGCGGCGTCGGCCGCGAGTTTCCAGATCGCACCGGCGAGCGCCTCAACATCGCCAAAGGGAACCAGCAGGCCATCTCGATTGGCATCGACCACGGTGCGGACGCCCCACGCCTCGGCCGCGATAACCGGCTTGCCATACGCCCACGCTTCGAGAAAAACGATGCCAAACGAGTCGGTGCGGGAAGGAAGCGCCAGCATGTCGATGGCGTCGAGCAAATCAAGCTTGGTCTGATGATCGACAGGGCCCAGGAGCACGATACGGCTGCGTTCATCCGCCGGCAGCGCGTCCAGGTATTGCTGGAATTGCGTCAGCACAGCGCCGGCGAGCACGAGGTTGATCGCACGGCCTTGCCGCCACAAAGCGCGCACAGCTTCGACGACGTGCACCGTGCCCTTGTCGTAGGCCATCGCCGACAGCACGCCCACCACAGGCCCTTCCAGCCCAAAACGCTGGCGCAGACGTGCACCATCCCCACCGGCCAGTTCCGCAAGCTCGATGCCCGGCCCGGCGACGAGGGTGCGGTCGGACGCCAGCCCGCGCGCCCGGTAGAAATCGGCTTCGTCCTCGTTGATGGCGATGAGAAACGCGCTGTTCAGCACCAGATCGACCTGATGGCGCATGGTGTAAAAACGGCTGACCGCATCGTGGCCGGGCGTCGGCCCCACGCCGAGATGGGTCAACGGATAGATCACAAATGGTTTCCCGCGCCGGCGTGCGAAGTGCTGCGCTGCCAGGATCAGCGGCTCGAAGACAATCGTCATCCCGGCCATCACGTCGAACGGTTCAGTCGTTTGCGCCAGCCAGGTGAAGAGTTCGGGCGTCCAGGGGTGAAGCGCGCCAGTTGTTGCAGCCAGGCGGCGGGCGGCCACGGCATCTTGGCCAGCAGCCACAGCAGCCGTCGCATGGCAGGATAGCTCAGTTGTGGCGCGGGCAGATGGCGCACGGGAAAGCGCAGCACGCGCACGCCGTCGATCAGGGCTTCCGGCTCTGAGATGCGACGTGCACGTGGATTCCAGAACAGTTCGAAATCCTGCGCGTCGGTGGTGACGACCGTGACCGCGTGCCCATCCGCGGCCAGACGTGTGGACACGCCGGCAAGGTAAAGTTCGGCGCCGCCGATGGCCGGCAGATAGCGCTGCGTCACGTGAAGGATTCGCATACGAGATAGGATACTCGAAATCGGGCGTTTGGCGAATAACGCCGGGATGTAGCCTGTCCCTATTCTTTCACATTCGGGCGCGCGCCACTGCGCTCGGTATGCTTGTACATCAGATCCTTGATGCGGCCGATCGTGTCGTCGGTGGCCTGCTTGACCTCGTCAATGTAAGCGTCGGGATCTTGTGATTGAACAAGCGTCGTCCAGTAGCTGTTGTAGATAATCCCCAGCCAGGTGATGAACTGGAGGTTTTCCTCCAGCGCCTGCAGCGGACGGCTGACGAAGTAGCCGAGGAAAGCCGCGACGCTCAACCCGCCAAAAACCAGCGTCGTGACGACGTTGTTCTGGAGCAGCGCGATCAGCGCGGCGACTACGAACGCGGCGACGCCCACGCCAAAAAGGATGCGATACATCCACACCGTCGTCCAGTAAGGGTTCATAAAGGCTTCAAGCACGCGGCCGAACATGATTTCATTATTCTTGAAGCCGTTTTCGATGTGCGTGCGCCACGCGGCGTAGAGCTGTGGGTCAGCCTTAGCCAGCGGCACGCCGGGCGTGGGCGACGTTGGCTGTGGCGTCGCCGGCGGCGAGGCCAGTTGTTCATCCAGCGCAACGCCGGTCGCGCTCATCGCGGCAGGACGCAGCGCGGCAAAGGCGGCGGCATACTCGCGCATCTTGCCGGCGTAAAAGTCAGGCTGACCCGACCCGTTGTAGGCCAGGGCGAAGCGCCGATACTCCTTGGCGCGCACCGCGTCGACCAGGTTGTTCACTTCCATAAAGCGAAAGAGTGCGCGCAACTGCGCGCCGGCGTCGTGCTCGAACGCGGCGAACATGGTCTGCGGGGTGGGATAGCCAATGGAGGCGTGGTTGAAGCCCATGATCTGCGCCGCGCCCATGCTGATCGACTGGATCGCGGCATGCTCATCCAGGCGGCGCGCAAGCTCGAAGACCTGCCATTCCTGCGCATTATCGACATGACAGGACAGCCAGGTGACGCCGTCAGGACTCCAACGATGCCCCTGCCAGGTCACTTGCGGGTCAAAGGCAAAGTGCTGGTTGAAGATCGTGGGATTGGCCTCGCCCCAAAAGCGCCAGAACAGATGGTTCTCAAAACGAATAAGCATACGGCCCTCCGCGCCAAAAGGCTGCCCGGCCGATTCGGTGACCAGAACGCCAACCGCGTCCGCCGGGTCGATGCGTAGCCGCGCGCATTCGTCGAGAATCAGCCCGCCGTAGCGATTCCAGAAGAGCGCGGCTGCTTTGGCGCTGAAATCGATGATGCGCTCCGCGTCGATGCGTTGTGCAGCGGGCGGCGGGAAGGTGGCAGCGAGGTCGCCCGTGTCTGCCGGCGCGTAGACGATCGTCCACACCGGCGGGCCAAACTGGACGCCCGCCGGATTAGCCAGCCGCCAGTCGCTGCGCAGCTCGGTGGACGACGCGTGCGTCACGAACTCGACGGCAAGCGTCGCTTCGGCGCCGGGCGGGGTGACGGGGACGGGCGCGGCTGCCGGCGCGCCCAATCGCTCGCCCGCGGTGTGCACCAAGCGATAGCCCTCGCCCCACGTCGTTTCGCCCGTGTTGCGCAGCACCCAGCGCTTGGTGAAGCGTGCGCCAGGCTGGAGCACAGCGCCATCCTCGACCGGATCGGCATCGCGCACGTAGGCTGCGTCGTCGATGCCAGTTGCAACCGGCGTGGGCGGTGGCGCTTCACCTCCGCCGGGCGGGAGAGCAGCCTGGCGCGTGCGCTGAAACGTCACCAGGAACGAGTGATGGAAGCGCGTGTTGCCGTCCTGACCGTTGCTGGTCTTTTCGCTGGCTTCGTGATCCGTGTGCAAATTGACCACCCGATCCGACGGCAGGCCATCGCCTTCGAGCCAGACCGCGATATGCTGTCCCTCGTTGACGTCGATGTCAGCATGGCCGATGTCAGCATCGCCCTTGTCGAGCGGCCGCGGCGGGGCTTCTTCTTCTGCGCGGCGACCTATCCATGTGTAAGTTGCACGCAGTGCGGGATTGCGCGCGCGCATCCCTTGCTCGTCGAGGGCGCGCACGTAAATGTTGTGCTTGCCGCGATTTCGTCGGCGCTCAAGTGGCGGATGTTGATAACCTGCCAGAAGAGATCACGTCGGGTGGATTGGCCGGCGCCAGACTCACGCCGTACGCTTCAGCCTCGTTGATGGGAGCGTTGGCGACGGGCTGCCGCAGCCATGACTTGCCGGGTGGGAGCAGTGTGTTTGCTAGGCATAGTCTCTCCTCGGATTCAATCCAAGAGCAAATATTTTGACGCAGGAGCGCAGAAAGGCAGAGGTTCGCACAAGAACTTCTCCAGGGTGATTGTACCAATATGATCATGGCAGTTCAACCGGCGCGAAACAAGCTTGGAAAATCGATCTGGTCGGATGCGCTGGAACGGGGAAGAAAGCAAGTGGAGCAGACGATAACACCGAGTGTATGGCGCTCATCAGACGCCGCACACCTCGCAGTGGCCGCGAGAGAGTGGGTCGATAGCAACATATCCAACCCAGGCAACGCACGCGGCAAATTGGACAACGAGCAATCGCGTCCACAGAGATACTATGGTGACGGCCGCGCGGGTTTAACGAAAATTGTTGTCCGTCAAGACCTTACGCGCTGACGGCGCCGATAGCCCACCTTCGATGCGCACGCGATAGACGCCGTTGCTGGCACTGCCGGCAAGGACGGTTATCCGTCCCCAGCGCTCATCTTCCAACTCCAAGATCATCTCCTCTGCAAAAATGGAATCGGCCGACAAATCACGCTCTCCGTTCGTGACATAAATCTTTGCTTCGACATCTTGTGACCCACTCTGGACAAAACTATACTCGACGGTCGCCAACCAAATGCCCATGGCGTGTATGGCGCCGCGCCCGACAACGCGCACTTCAGTATCCATTTTTATTCCCTTCCTTTTGATGGCGATCTTCCGACAACGGCCGAAAAACTATTTTGGCTCAACCGGAATTCATGTGGTCGGGCTTTACGTGCCGGGGACGGGCTTGCGGTGCTTCGGTCGAGCAGACAACGATCAGCCCGTCCCCGGCACGTAACCTCACGAGATCCGTTTGACCCACTATTTTCAAAGTAGCACTTTCCAGGAAAAGGCGCATCGTCCCTATGTCGCTACCTGCTTCAGCCACAAATGGCAATTACCGGTTATCTGTGATCTGAAACACATCTTGTGCGCAACCCTCTTCACTGCGGCGCGCCTGCCTCTCCTGTACGCTAATGGGGCGTCGATGCAATGGTCGGAACTCTGTCACTGCCGATTTCCGCGCAGAACTGCATCAACGCCGGTTCACCCCCCATCAAGCCTTTTGTGAAAGGAGGTGCGCCATCGCTATTTCATCGCTGCCCTACGGTCTTAGCCCCGGATAATCTGGTCTGATCGGTTCGACTGACACGTAAGAAGGAGAAAACTCATGCACATCCCAAGATGGCTTTCGCTCGCACTGGTGCTGTTTGCCTGTCTGGGCATCTACAATGTAGCGGCGGCGCACGGCGACAACCCGCCGTTGCCGCCCGACCAACTCCCCGCCGTCGAGGTCAACGGGGCGGGTATTCATGCGGCCTGCGCCGGCGGCCCCGTGATCGACGGCATCACCCTCGACGAGTGCATCACGCGCAATTTCACCGTCGGCGGCATCGGCAAAAGCATCCGCGTCTGGTACACCAAAAACCCGGTGACAGCCAACCGCACCGAGGACGGCGTCGATTACGTGCTGCAGCACTGGATCAACAGCGACGCCGAAGCGCAACAGGTCGCCGAGTGGTTCGAGGAAGCCTGGCAGCGCTATTTCGCCGACTCCGGCCATCATCTCTACGACACCGGCTGTGGCAACATGGTCAACGTGCGCATGGAAGATGGCATCGGCTGGTCGGGCATTGCCTACTGGGGCAGCTCCGGCAACTGCTGGATCGGCATCGACTCGCCGATGGTGCGCGGCGGCGGCGGCCAGTGGACGGTCTACCACGAGGCGCAGCACTACCTGCAATACTCGTATGACAGCGGCTGCTACGGCTACCTGAAGCCCAACTACCCCGATGACTCGGAGTTCGTCGAAGGCTACGCCGACCTCGGCGCGGACAGCGTTGATGCTGCGCTCGATGCCACGGGCTACGGCGGCAGCACCTACAACTCGACGACCTCGATGTACGACAAAAGCTACGGGAACATCTTCAACAAATACTTTATCGAGCAACTTGGCACGATCGCAACGCCTGCCGACCCGTGGCACCACATGGACGCGCTCTACTCTCACTACAGCGAGTGCGACAATCAAGACAACCTCTACGTGCTCAACACGCTCATCCCCACGTTGAGCAGCGGCAAGTGGAGTGAGCGCGCGTTCTTCCTGAACTTCTTCGCCGCCAACTGGGCCAAGGACTGGGCCGACCCGGTGACGCAGCCCGAACTGGTCTACACCGACGACGACGGCAACCCTTACGGCAACCTGGCCTCGCTGACCCAGAACATCAACATGGCTGGCGGGACGCAGAGCTTCCCCGACAGCACGCCCGACGACTGGGCCGCACGCTACTATCAAGTGACGCCGCAAGCCGGGTGTCCGTACCTACAGATGGAAGTCGACGGCGCGTCAGGCGCGCAGCTTGGCATCAACTTCATGGCGGCCAAGACCTCGGCGCCGACCAAAGTGCTGCGCTCGGCCAAGATCGGCGAGGACTTCGTGCGCACCTTTGCTGCGGCCGGCATCCACAATCGGTTGGTGGCGGGCGTCAACAGCTTCGCCAGCAACTACAACTACACGGTCAACTTCGCCTGCGTCACGCCGACCATCAACATCCTGGAGCCGCGGCAGGTTAAATTCGCCCTCGTCGGCGACCCGACCAGCCCCATTGCCTTTCTCGCCCGCTGGAGTGTGAGCGACGGCGCCAGCCCGATCCGTGGCTTGCAGGAAAGCAGCTTCACCTTCGATGCCGAGGGCGGCGCGATTACCGTCGTGCCCGGCACCTTCCAGGAAGTGGGCAACGAGTACTGGGCCGTGTTGCTGCCCCCCGTCAAGCCAGCAGGCACGACCTTTGTCGACTTCAAGGTAACGCTTGACGGCAGCATCAGCGACATGGAGACCGATGCCCTGCTCTACGTGGCGCCGGGCAACTCCGACATTGCCCTGAGCTTCGACGCCAGCGGTTCGATGGGCTCTGAGGATGTCATCGGCGAAGGCACGCGGCTGACCAATGCCAAGCGCGCCGGTCAGGTCGTGGCCGACCTGCTGCGCGCCGGGGATCGCCTGCTCGTGCAGGACTGGTCAGCCGTTGATAGCCCAGCGGGCTGTGGTCTGCCCGGCGGCGACGGCAACTGTCCGTTGGACGTGCGCACGCTGCTGCCGCGCACTGATCTTAACGCGGGCAACCTCAGCACCATCATCGGCAATGCTCGCGCCCAGATCAGCGCCATCTCTGCTCGTGCCTGGACGCCCGTCGGCGCCGGCATTCAGGCGGCCCAGAATGCGCTGGTGGCCGGCCCTGCCAACACGAACCCGAAGCATATCTTCCTGCTCTCCGACGGCGAAGAGAATGTCAAGCCGCTCTACAGCGACATGCGCGCTGCCCTGCTTGCTTCAGGCGTGGTCGTCAACACGATTGCCTTCGGCCCCGAAGCGCCCGGCAGCCTGATGGCGCAGATCGCGGCGGACACCGGCGGCATCTATCGCCCGGTGGCGACGAGCGGCAGCGGTTCGAGTGTAATGGCCGCCAGCGCCAACGAAATTGCGGCCTTCGACGCGCTGAACCTGCCGGTCGAGGCGTCGGCAGTGATGGCGTCTGCCTATCTGCCTGGACAGTTGGGGCTGGCGAACGTCTACGACTACTTCGACACCGAGGCGCAAGGCGCCGCGCGCGTCATCAACATGAACTACACCGATGTGCCGGCCTTCGACAACCCCAACAGCGTCAAGGAAATGGGAATCATCATCGACAAGAGCGTCAACCAAATGCGCCTGGTCGTGGCCGGCAAGCAGCCCGACGACGAAGGCTGCACTGTCAGCGACGTGCGCAAGGTCGATGTGCTCATGCCCGGCATGGACCCGCAAAAAGATCGCTGGATCCCGATCAGCCCGCCGCTCAAGAGCGTGACGCCAGCCGACTGGGACATCCGCAACAATCGCTTCGACGACGTATTGGTCGTGAACAACCCGGCTGAAGGCGCATGGCGCTTCCGCACCTACTACTACCCGACCCTTTGCATCGGCCTGGCAGCCGAAGCAAGCGCCGCCCCTGCTGGCGAGGAAGTGATGGCAGCTACGGTGGATGCGACTGCCGCTCCCGCCGACGCCGACGCCGTGACCAACGGCGCCCCCTACGCCTTCATCATGAACGTGTCGGTGCAATCGACGATTCAACTTGAAGGGCGTCTGCTGGGTCTCACCGCCAATCAGGGTGAGGCCGGCGACGAAGTGACCATTATCGGCACGCTACTGGACAAGAACGGCACACTGCCCGCCGTGGCCATGGCTGCGCTGGTGGAAGGGCCAGCCAGCAGTCACGTAGTGGCGCTCAAAGATGATGGCGCCAACAACGACGGCGCGGCTGGCGACAACATCTACGGCGCCCGCTTCGCCCAGACCGTCTACGGCGGCGGCTACAGCGTGCGCATCCTGACGCTGGTCAAAGACCCCGCCAACCCAGCCAATACCCTGTGGCGTGAATGGAACGGCGGCTTCTGGATCAAGGGGCCCAAGCCCGACCAGCAGTGCGGTGGCGAGAACGACAGCGACAAAGACTGCATGCCAGATGACTGGGAGCGGCGCTGCAAGCTGATCATCGGTGAAGATGATCGCCGCAGCGACCCAGACGGCGACGGGCTGAGCAACGCTGAAGAACTGCACCTGGGCACGCTGCCCTGCCGCGCCGACACCGACAACGGCGGCGAGAACGATGGCTCCGAGGTCAAGAACGGGCGCAATCCGCTTGACCCCAAGGACGACAAAGTGCGTGACATCGGCAAGATTCGCGTGCGCCCGCTCAACACCCTGATCATGATTGACTGGAGCTACCCGCTCTCCTACACGAACATGGTTGGCTACCTCTCCACGGATGTCAAAGTGCTGGGCACGCCCTTGAACATGGGCCAGAAGGGGAACTTCCCTGTCACCGGCTTGATGAACGATACGACCTACTATATCCGGCTGCAGGGCGTCAATGGCGATGCCGTCGGCGATCTCAGCGACCCGGTGGCCGTAACGCCGAAGGCTGACCCCGACATGCCCACGGGCGCCATCCTGATCGAGAATGGCAAGGAAGTCGTGTTCTCCAAGCAGGTCGTGCTCAACATCAGCGCCACGGACCGAGTGTTGAATGGCGCGGCGCAGGGCGCGGCGGCGCATCAAACCGATATGCTGTCGCAGCTCATCAACCAGGTGAGTGGAAGCGTGGAGATGCGCATCTCCAACAGCGAGGACATGAGCGGTGCGGTCTGGGAGAAAGTGACGCCCACCAAGAGTTGGACGCTGGCGTGCAACCCAGGCGAAGCCTGCATCGTGTATGCGCAGTTCAAGGACGCCGCGCAGAATGTATCACTGATCGTCAACGATGCGGTCGAGTTGGACGCTACTGCGGGGACTGCTCAGATCTTCCTGCCGCTGATCAACCGGTAACAAGTGAGGCTTCCATCTGTCTGGATGTTCCCCGACATTCCGGCAGGCGCACGCATTAGAAGATCTATAAATGACGGTCACTTGAGAAGTGACCGTCATTTATTTTTGTCGAAACTCCACCAGTGCGGCTACATCCCGCCCGCTGCGCCCGCCGCCACCAGGAAAAATCCCAAGACGCCGACAATGCCGATGATCAGCATAATGTAAAACATACCTGAGTAACCGCCTTCTTCTTCCATTTCCGACTCCGCTTTGTATTGGCGTTAAATGAGGGTGATATAAAAGACGACGGAGCAGGGATTAGAAGGATACGGTGACTTGCGTTTTGGTTGCATCCGCCCCATAATCTGGTTCAGTGCATATCCGATTTCACAGGATGGACAACTGAAGGATGACATAACCGTGGAAGAGAAAACAACAACGATTGCACAGCCGGCTGAAAAGATGCGTTATCTTTCGGAATTGGCGGTTTTTCAAGACCTTTCCCCGCGTGAGATGGAAGATCTCAATCGCATCACCACCATGAGCACTGTGCCCAAAGGGCGCGTTTTCTATCGTCCGGAAGAGCTAGGCGAAGTGCTTTTCATCCTCAAAGAGGGCAAGGTGCAACTCTATCGCATCAGCCCGGAGGGAAAAAAGCTTGTCATTACGACGCTGGGCGCGCATACGCTATTTGGCGAAATGGCGCTGCTCGGCGCCAAGATGCACAATACTTTTGCCGAGGCGGTCGAGGACTGTCTGATTTGTGTGATGAATCGCGACGATCTTGAACGACTGATCTTGGGTAAACCTCAGGTGGCGCTCCGCATCCTGGACAGCACCGGCCGCCGTCTGCGCGACGCCGAGGAACGCCTGGAGAACATGGCCTTCAAGGGGATTCCGGCGCGACTGGCCAGCCTGTTGCTGCGTCTTGCCGAAGAACAGGGCAGCAACGATATTACCGGCCTCACCCATCAGGATCTGGCGGAAAGTGTGGGCACCTATCGCGAAACTGCCACCCAGGTGCTTAACGATCTCAAAAGCACCGGCTATATTGACATCGGACGAAAACGGATTACCATCTTGGATGTCGAGGCCCTTACTGCTGTGGCCGAAAGTTAAATAATTGGTGGAAAACAGAGTCCACAGAGTTGCGCTAAATGAAGCTAAATCAGTTGACATTTGTGAAAAACGTCAGTACAATCCGAACAAGATTGTGCTTCATGGCACAAAGTGGTCGGTGAGAATCCACCCAGTTCATCAAGCACGTCTTATTTGATTTATCAAATTTATCAATGATGTCTGACGCCAATAGATTGTATTGCTTAGGAGGTTTTTCATGACGCATGTGATTTTTGACTTGTGCATCCGCGATGGCGCTTGTGCAGAAGTCTGTCCAGTTGAATGCATTGTTCCGGGCCAACCAGAAGATGAATGGCCCTGGTACTATATCGACCCTGACACGTGCATCGATTGCGGCGCCTGTGTGCCCGAATGCCCGGTTGAGGCCATCCTGCCTGAGGAGGATCTGCCGGAGGAATACCAGTACACCACGGAATTGAACGCGCTCTTCTTTACGGAAGGCCCTGGCTACTCGGCAATGGGCAAGTAACCAGAGCATTGGCCTTGCGCTGGCCCGTCTTGCGCTGTCCGACCTAACACTGGTCAGATCGGACAGTGCAGCGACCTGTCTCTGTATTATGGATCGAAAAGAGCCTCTGCATGTGCAGAGGTTCTTTTTTGTAGGGAGAAAGCCGATCGAATTATGAGTGACAACTCTTTTAACAGCACCCCGGATTGGTCAGATGTCAAGCGCGCTTTGGTGATTGTGGCGCATCCCGATGACGCCGACTTTATCTGTGCAGGCGTCTGTATCCAAATGGCGAATCTAGGCATCGAAGTCACCTATATGGTGCTGACCAATGGCGACAAGGGCAATCACAACCCGGAGATCACGCGCAATCAACTGATCGCCATGCGCCAGATCGAGCAGCGCAAAGCGGCCACGTTGTCGGGCGTCAAGGAAGTGCTTTTTATGGGCGAGGAAGATGGCTTCCTGCACTCACACCCGGACATCCGCAAGCGTGTCACGCGCGCGATTCGCCGCATTCGCCCCGAACTGATTATCTGCACCCACCCCGACCGTTACTTCGTCGGCGAAGGGTACATCAACCATCCCGACCACCGCAACGCGGGTCTGATTGCCATCGAGTCAATTTTTCCCGCGGCGGACAATCCCATGTTCTACCCCGACATGGCCGACGAAGGCTATCATCCGCACAAAATCAAATATCTCTACGTGCACGGCCACGACGCGCCCTCGCTCAAGATCGACATCACCGCGGAATTGCCGACCAAGATCGAGTCGATCCTTTGTCACAAGTCTCAGTTTAGCGACCCGGAAGGCGCCAAGCAGCGCTGGCTGGAGATGTGGGGTGAGCGCCAGGAGGACGGCTCGCTGCGTTACTACGAGGCGTTCAAGGAGATGAAGTTCGGATAGAAAAGGATAGACCACGGATAAAACGGATTTGGCGGATTTGCACGGATGTTTAATAGAATCCGTGCAAATCCCTCTCATCCGCCAAATCCGTGGTCTATGCTTTGGCAGAGACTACTGCGCTTCGGCCATCATGGTCTGCTCTTGCTCGTTGGCAAAAGTCGTCAGATCGTCCAGCGTCTGCTGAATATCGGCGCCTTGCATGATGGCGTTGAACGCCTCGGTTGCCTTGTCGCGCACCGATGTGTAGGAGATCAACTGCGGCTCATAGGCGCTGAAGGGCAACAGCTCCACACCCTGCTGGAACGGCGCATTGGCTTTCAACGCGTCGGAGAAGAATTCGGCGGTGCTGGCGCGGGTCGGGAAGTAGCCGCTGATGTCGCTCCAGCGCGCCTGAATTTCCGGCGAAGTGAACCACTTGATAAAGACCCACGCCGCCAATTCCTGCTCTGGCGTCGTCTTGGTGATCATCACATCGCCGCCGTAGATGTTCTGCATAGGGTCGGCGGTGGTGTGCGGGATCGCGGCTACGCCCCAGACATCAGGCTCCGTGCCTTGCTCCTCGGCCACCTTGGCAACATCGCCGGCGTAGAAGGGAATGCCGGAGGTCGAACCCTGTGCAAAGATGCCCTTGCGTGCGGCGAATTGCGTGTTTGGATAGCCTTCCGTGAAGAAGTAGGCGCAGCCCGCATCGTAGAGATCTTTGAGGAAAGTCATGGCTTCCACAGTCGCGGGGCCGTTAAAGACATAGCTCTTGCCGTCTTCGGTCAACACGTGACCGCCAAAGGCAAAGGTCCAGGCAGCCAGCGCGGACGCGTCATCGCGCAGGATGTAACCGCCTGTGCCGTCGCCCACTGCTTCCGCCGCGGCGCACGCCATCGTCTTAAACTCTTCAGGCGTGGCTGGCGGGCCGGAGAAACCAAGTTCTTCAAGCCAGCTCTGGTTGTAGAAGAGCACTTCCATCGAGCGATTCGGCGGAAAGCCCAGGCGCTGGTTGTCGAAGATGGGGTTGACGCTCTGCTCCAGGAAGGTCGGATAGAAGTCAGCCACTTCTTCGGCGGTCAGACCCCACGTCGGGTCGTTCATCAGTGTGTTCAGATCGACCAGCACGTCGTTGAGTTGGTAGAACGATTGGTCGTTCTGATAGCCGACCAACAGGGCGGCGGGCAATTCGCCGGCCGCGATGCTCGAATTGACCTTGTCGCGGATCTCATCGTAACCGCCCTGGTTCTGCGGGTCGATGGTGATGCCGTATTCGTTGGTCGAGTTGAATTCGTCGAGCAGCGCCAGCAATTTTTCCTCGCGCGAGCCGGTGTGCTGATGCCACCAGACGACGGTCTGTCCGGTCGGGTCGACGCCCGCATAGACGCCTTCCGTTGCAGCGTCCGCCGCAGCATCCGCCGGCGCTTCGGCGGCGGCTTCGGTCGCCTGCTCGCCCGCGGGCGCCGCAGGCATGGCGGTGCAAGCCGACAGCGCCAACACGCCGATCAGCAAAATGGCGAGCAATCCTAGATACTTTCGCATAATTGTCTCCTTCTTTAACGATGAATGGATACTTTTACGATATAGCGCAACAGTAGACGCCGAGCGCCTGCTGTCGTTCACCAAACTCGGTAGTTCACGGTTTTGCCTCACACAGAGACACAAAGCAGACAGAGAAAAGCCCTTTCTTCGTTTTTCTTCGTTTTTCTTTGTGTTCTCCGTGTCTTCGTGTGAGCCATGAATCAGGTTTCTCACACAGAGAAAAGCCTTTTCTTCGTTTTTCTTTGTGTTCTCCGTGTCTTCGTGTGAGCCATGAATCAGGTTTCTCACACAGAGACACAAAGCGAGCTTCATGCTCATCCTTTCAGCCCCGTCGTCGCGATGCCTTCGATAAACGTCTTCTGCGTAAAGAAGTAGAGGATAATCACCGGCGTCATGGTGATCACAGAGCCGGCCATTTGTAGATTAAATTGCGACCCCGCTTCGTCGATAAAGGCAAAAAAACCATAAGTAATTGGGCGCCACGCGGGCGTCGTCGTCACCAGGATCGGCCAAGCCAGCGCGTTCCAGGCGCCGATAAAACCAAAGAGCACCAGCGTCATGATCGCCGCCTTCGAGAGTGGAATCATAATGCGCAGCAGATAGCGCAGATGTCCGGCGCCGTCGATCTGCGCCGAGTCCCACAGATCATTGGGCACCTGCATAAAGAACTGGCGCAGCAGAAAGATGCTGAACGCGCTTGCCATAAACGGGATGGTCAGCGCCGGCCAGTTGTTGATCCACGGGATCGGGCCCACGCGCCCCAGCCACGAAACGGTGATAAAGTTCGGCACCCAGATGATCGCCTCCGGCAGCATCAGCGTCGCCAGCAGCAGGCTGAACAACAGGTTCTTGCCCCAGAATTCCATGCGCGCAAAGGCGTAGGCTGCCAGCGTGCAGAAGACGATCTCCCCCGTGACTGTAATGGCGGCAATGCGGATGCTATTCCAGAAATAGAGCGAAAAATTCGCTTCATTCCAGGCATTGATGTAATTGCGCCACTGCGGCGAACTGGGCAGCCACGCCCCGCCGTTCGCTTCCGTCAGATTCATCAGCGAGACGCTGATCGTGTAAAGAAAGGGTACGATCGCCATCGCCGCGCCGATGAGCAAAATGAGATAAGTGCCGGCGAAACGAAAGATCGGCCGTCGGCTGCGCGGCCGGCGCGCCGTGGTGGTGGTGGGGTGTGTCATCGAATCAGCCATAGTGCACCCGTTCGGCCGCAACGCGGTTGTTGACAATAGTCAGCAGAATGATCACCAGCAGCAGCAGGATCGCCAGCGCCGACGCATAGCCATAGCGTGTGTCGCGCTGGAAGGTCTGGAAGATTACGACGCTGGCCGTGTCGGTGGTGCCAAGCGCCGCGCCGGTGCGCAGGACATAGATATGGTTGAACGCCTTGAAAGTGCCGATCACCGAGTAAAGGGTCAGGAAATAGAGCGTCGGCGACAGCAGCGGCAGCGTGATGTAACGGAACTGCGGCCAGCGTCCCGCGCCGTCGATGGCCGCCGCCTCGTACATTTCCTTCGGGATATTGCCCAGCCCCGCCAGGAAGATGACGGTATTGAAGCCAAAGAAGCTCCATACGCCGTAGATCATGATCACGATCAACGCCAGACTTGGCCCTGCCGACCACGCCGGCAGTTGCACGCCCGGCGTCAACAGATTCAAAATGCCGGCCGGCTCGTTGATCCACGCCTGGGAAGGAAGGCCAAAGAAGCTCAGGATGCTGTTGATCGGCGCGGTGGGCCGGCTGGAGAAAATGATCTTGAAGACAGCCGCTGTGCCGACGAAAGGCGCAATGTAGGGCAGAAAATAGATCACGCGGAAGAAGCTGCGCCCGCGGATCTCCTGGAAGAGCAGCACGGCGAGCACCAACGCCACGATCAGTTGTGGCGGGATTGTGCCCAGCGCGTAGTAGAAGGTTGCCAGCAGTGCATTCCACCATTTGGCGTCGCCCTGGGCAATAATGCGCGGCGCTTCAGCCACCAGCACCCACGCCCCGATGATCAACATAGCCGCCGCCTAGCCGCAGGATGACGCTCACCATTGAATCGCGCCGGCTGGCGCTCTGCCACAGCCGCCAGGAGAGCCATAACAGCAAGAAGCCAGCGCTGATCAGGATCATCTGTGACCCGATGTCCAGCCCGCCGCCACTTGCCAGCGATGCGGCGGCGTTGCTCTGCACCTCAGTCCAGGTCAACCAGCCGATCAAGGCGGCCACCCCAAACAGGATCGTAGCCAGTGTAAAGGAGCCGGCGTAATTGGCGTAGTGGGTTCTGTGATGGCGGTTGCGCATCACGATCCAGGCGCTTACGACGCCTACAATGAACGCAGCCAGCGTCAGCCACAAAAGCTGCGTGGTTTCCGGCGTGGCCAGCGCCTCACCCAGCAGACGGCGGAAATTTTCCGGCGTGTTGAGCGCGCCGCGCATCTGGTTGGGGATATCCAACAACAGAGGCAGCAGCCGAATCACCCAACCCAGCCACGCGACGATCATCACGCCAAAGGCAATGCCCGGCGCCGCCCACCGCCAAAACGGGCTGCTTTTTTCTCTGGCCGCCGCCGCACCGCGTCTGATGGCCTGCAGCGCCAGAACCACAAGCACAACGCCACCCCAAAAGCCCAGGAAGTACGTCAGATCGCCAATGGCAAGGATGTAGTTGCCCAGCCCATCAAAGGTTCCAGGGATACGATTCAGCCCCCGGTGGGTGCTCATGAAGGCTGCGAAGAGGAGAGGAAACAGACCAAAGAGACCGACGACCAGAAACGCCGGCAGCAAAAATAAATAAGCCAACAACGCCTCGCGCACGCGGCGTCCCTGACGTCCTGCCAGCAAACCGCGCCGCGCTGTCGCGTCAGGCGTTCGCACGGCGGGTCGTGCAGAGGCGTCCTGGCCGGTGAGAAGCACGTCACTCATATGGATAGCTCGTCCAATTTATGCGGCGGTTGAACTCACGAAGGCCGGTCTTGCCGACCTGATCGGCGGCAAGCAAAACAGCAAGCTCACCCGTCCCGACCAGAACCTAGTATAGTGGACAGGATCGGATGCGTCAATTGCGCATTAAAGATTTGGCGCAAGTGACATCCCGTTCAAGCATACATGGCATTACGTCTCCCCTTCTCCTTGTCTACTGTACGATGCGCGTGCCTGTTTCAAAACGCAGGGCGCGTCCCAGGTTTTCAGGATTGGTGATGATGGCGACAGCGTCGGCTTTATGGCTGTGTTGCAAAAAGCGGATGCACGCTTCGATCTTTGGCTTCATGCTGCCCGGGGCAAAATGACCTTCAGCGATATAGCGCCTGGCTTCGGCGACGGTCATCTGCTCGATGGGGCGTTGGTCAGGTTTGCCGAAGTTGAGCGCCACCTGTTCGACGCCTGTGCTGATCAGAAACAAATCGGCATCGACCTGAGAGGCGAGCAGGCTGCTGGCGCGATCCTTGTCGATGACGGCATAGACAGAACGCAACTCCCCCTTGGCGTTGCGCACCACCGGAATGCCGCCGCCGCCCACCGCCACGACAATCCAACCCATGCGCACTGCCTGCTCGATCGCCACCGCTTCGACGATCTCGCGCGGCTCCGGCGATGCGACGACGCGACGCCAGCCGCGCCCGGCGTCTTCGACCACCTGCCACCCCTCCTGCGCAAACTCGCGCGCCTTTGCCTCTTCCATAAACCCGCCGATCGGCTTGGTCGGGTTGGTGAACGCGGGGTCGTCGGCATCGACTAGCACCTGGGTGATGATGGTGATGCATTGGCGGTCGATCTTGCGCTGAAAAAACTCATTATTGAGCGTCTGTTGCAGCATAAAGCCGATACTGCCCTGGGTGTCGGCCACGATCAGGTCGAGCGGCGTGGGGTGCACTTCCTGCGCGGCCAGCTCGTTGCGCCGCAGGATAAAGCCTACCTGCGGCCCATTGCCGTGGGTGACAATTGTCGTCCAGCCGGCTTCGACCATGTCGGCGACGTTGCGCGTGGTTTCGCGCACCGCGTCCCACTGATGCGCCACATCTGGATGTTTGTTATCGACGATCAGAGAATTGCCGCCGATGGCGACGACGGCGATGCGTGTTTGGTTCGCTGCTGCGGGCATAAAGAGTCTCACTCCTTCGTGAGTAAAAAATCAAGCTTATCGGATCAGCGCCGGCAGCAGCGCGTAGAATTCCGCCGCTTTGATGACATCGGCCAACAGGACACTGTCCTGGGTAGTGTGCGCGGTTTCCTCTTCGCCCGGCCCAAAGCCGATCGACGGGATGCCGGCTTTGCCCATCCAGTAGATGCCGTTGGTGCTGAAGTTCCATTTGCTCGGCGCGTGGTCGGGCAGCCCGATGGCGCGCGCCGCTTCGAGGCCGGCTTGGACGAGCGGGTGCTGTTCGTCCAGCGCCCAGGCCGGGAAGTATTTATCGACGGGGAACACAAAGCCCGTGTAGCTCGGTTCCGCGTACTTCATCATTTCGACCGTGATTTCGCCGTTGCGCAACAGCGCCGCCGGCGCGAGCGCCCGCACCTGTTCGATGGCGCCCACGGCCGTCTCGCCAAAGGTGACGCGGCGGTCGATAAACACACGCGCCTGGTCGGGCACGGCGTTGAGGAGGGCGTCGAAACCTTCATGTCGCTCACGGTGATTTTGCCGTGACCCAGGAACGGATCGTCACCAAGTTGCGGCTCCAGCTTGCTGACGCCCTCGATCAGCGGCAGCACCTTGTAGATAGCGTTGTCGCCCAAATGGTTGCTGGCCGCATGTGCGCTGCGCCCGCGTGAGGTGACTTCGATCTCGACGCGCCCCTTGTGCCCGCGGTAGACCTGCATCTTCGTCGGCTCGCCAATGACGACAAAATCGGGGCGAATGCCTTCGTGTTCGACAAAGGCGTGGGGCGCGATCCCATCGCACCATTCCTCCATGTTGCCAAAGTAATAGGCGGTCCAGCCGTCGAGCAGCCCCAGATCCTTGGCGATCTTCAGACCGTAGATCATCGGCGGTGTGCTGCCTTTTTCATCGCACGCGCCGCGCGCATAGAAACGGCCCTTCTCGATCTTGCCGATAAAGGGATCCCAATCCCATTCGTCCGGGTTGCCGATGCCGACCGTGTCGATGTGGCTATCGTAAAGCAGGATGCGCGGCCCGTCCCCGATGCGCCCCACGATGTTGCCCATCGCGTCGAACCAGGTTTCGTCAAAACCCAGGGCGCGCATTTCTTCCTGGACGCGCTCGCCGACCGGCCCAATCTGGGAATCCATGGACGGAATCGCACATAATTCGCGCAGAAAACCGACGATTGTTTCGCTATACTGGCCGACCTGCTGCTGGACGGCTGCGACATCTACTGTGGACATGAGTAATCCTTTGCTGTGGCGGCGTTTCGCGGCGAAACACCACGTCGAATGCTGCTTTGCACATTTCCTGATGAAGCCGTCTGATTATATCGGTCGCCGCGAACCGTTGTCAAAAGCATCACGCATCACGCATCACGCATCACGTATCACGCATTACGTATTACACATCACGCATTACGCATTACGCATTACGCATTACACATCCCCATCACCCTCTACTCCACCCGCTCGATGCTGGCGCCCAGCGCGCGCAGCTTGGCGTCGATCTCCTGGTAGCCCCGGTCGATCTGCTGGACGTTGCCGATCGTGGTCACTTCGTCGGCGGCCAGCGCGGCCAGCACCAGCGCCATGCCGGCGCGGATGTCGGGGCTGGTCACCGGCTGGCCCGTCAGCCGGCTGGGGCCGACGACGACGGCGCGGTGCGGGTCGCACAGGATGATCTGCGCGCCCATCGAGATCAGCTTGTCCACAAAAAACAACCGGCTCTCATACATCTTCTCGTGGATAATCACCGTGCCGTGCGCCTGCGTGGCGGTGACGACGGCGATGCTCATGAGGTCGGGCGGAAACGCGGGCCACGGCGCATCGTCGATCTTGGGGACCGCGCCGCCAAAGTCGGGGCGTACACGCAGCTCCTGCTCCTCCTCGATGACCAGGGTGTAACGTTCGTCGGGCGGCGCGGTGGGCGCTTCTTCCAGGTGCATCCGCACGCCCAGCCGATCCACAAAGACCATCTCCATCATGCGCAGATGATCCGGGACAACGCCGACAATGCGCAGCTCGCCGGGCGTAATCGCCCCCATGCCGATAAAGCTGCCCACTTCGATAAAATCCGGGCTGATGTACACCTCGGCGCCGTGCAGGTGGTCTACGCCATGCACCGTGAGCACATTGCTGCCGATGCCGTCGATCGCACAGCCCATTTTGACCAGCAGGTGGCACAAATCCTGCACGTGCGGCTCGCTGGCCGCGTTGCGCAAATGGTGACGCCTTGCGCCAGCGCGGCGGCCATAATGCCGTTCTCGGTGGCGGTGACGGACGCCTCATCCAGCAGGATGTCGCGCCCGCGCAGCCGTCCCTGGGCGCGCAGCTCGAACTTGCCGTTGTGTTCCAGCACCGCGCCCAGCGTGGTCAACACCTGGAGATGGGTGTCGATGCGGCGCCGGCCAATATCGTCGCCGCCGGCCGAGGTCTTGACCTGAAAATGCCCAAAGCGCGCGAGCAGCGGCCCCATCATCGTGAGCGAGCCGCGAATCTGCGAGAAGAGCGCCGGGTCGGGCGACGCTGTCCGCAGCGAGCGTGCGCAGAGCGTGACGACGTTGGCTTGTTCCTGGATGTCCACCCCCATCTCGCCGAGGATGCTCATCATGGTGTGCACATCACCGATGCGCGGCAAGTTGTGCAAAATGATCGGTTCGTCAGTCAGCAAACACGCGGCCAACATCGGCAGCGCCGCATTCTTGTTGCCGATCGGCCGGATCGCGCCGCGCAGCGGGCGTCCACCTTCGATGATAAAAGAAGTCATGTTTCGATTCCTATGGTTTGCGCTGTCATAAATTGGGTTTGGGGCGGCGCGCGTCTGCTTTGCTGTAATGTGCGGCCGTCGTCACCGACGTACACGATCACGGGCGCACGCGCGTGGCCGCCATCCATCGAACGTCGAATGGCAGCCGGCTGTTCCGTGATGGCGGCGAGCCAGACCGTCACAGAGCGTCCCCTTCACCCTGCCTGGTATTGTAGCGCAGCGTAGAGCGAAACCGCACAACGCCGGATCGGAACACACGTTCGATTTAGCCTGTTGCAAATTCGATTTTTACAATGAAATAGGGTAAAATTCTTCCGTCGACGGCCTCACGGCTGGACAAAAAGCAGGGCGCAGCGTATCGCAACCAATGATTGGTGAAGCCTCCACCTGTATTTAGACGACAGCCTTGATTGGGTCTTCATTGGATGGCAGGCCCATGAGCAAGCTGAACGGTTACAAGAAAGCTGGGATCGCTTGAGTGTAATTAATTGCCTGTCCGCAGGCTTTCGATTTTTGGGCTGGCGTTTGGAGCTGTTGTTGATTCCGGTTGCGCTCGATATCGTACTCTGGCTGACGCCGCAATTCAGCGTAGCGCCACTGGCAGGCGGTCTGGCGACCTGGTATCGTGAGATGGGCGCCATCGACGGGATGCCGGCTGACGCTGCTCTCCTGACGCAGCAGGTGGCGGAGAGCGTCGAGGGGCTTGGTCAGAGTTTCAACGTACTGTCGGCGCTGGTGAGCACCACGTTGCTGCATGTGCCCAGCTTGTTGGTAAATGGCGGTCAGTCGTCGCCCTTCCCTGCGATTGAACTGACCACCGCAACAGAAGCATTGGTGTTTTGGCTGATCTTCAGCCTGCTTGGTTTGCTGATTGGTGTGATCTATCTAGGCTTGCTGGCGCGTCGCCTTCCGATTGGAGGCATGGCAGCCATGCAAATCGGCGTGTTCGCCAGCAAGGTGATCGCGCAGTGGCTGCAAGTGATTGCATTTGTGCTGATCGTTGCGCTGTTGCTGCTGGCAATTTACATCCCGTTGAGCATCGGCGTCACGCTTGTATCGCTGCTCAGCCCGGCGCTTGGGTCGATGTTGGCGTTGGCATCGGGTAGTCTCATGCTGATCGTTTTCTTTTATCTCTATTTGGCGACGGCCAGCATTGTCATGGACAACCAGTCGGCCCCCAGCGCCATCAAGCGCAGTTTCGAGGTCGTGCGCAATCATTTCTTGCCGACGCTTGGCTTTTTCATGTTGAGTACAGTGATTGGGTTAGGGATTTCGCTTCTGCTCATGCGGCTCGCCAGCATGGCTTTATGGACAGTCACCCCGGCGATTCTGCTCAATGCCTACGTCGGCACCGGGCTGGCAATGGCTCTGCTCATTTTTTATCGCACGCGTTTGCTGAACAGCGAAGCCAATTTAGTTGAGTAAACAAATCTTCGGATGGTCGAAATGGCGGTGGGACACCCCGCCCTGTTGTGGAGGATGTTGTGGCCGAGAATAATAAAAAACCGCAGTTTGTGTATAACGCCGATCAGATCCAGGTGCTGGAAGGGTTGGAGGCAGTCCGCCGGCGCCCAGGAATGTATATCGGTGGCACCGACCAGAAGGCGCTGCACCACATGGTCAATGAAGTGGTGGACAACTCGATCGATGAGGCCATGCAAGGGCGTTGCAGCCGCATCCTCATCACCATTCACAAGGATGAAAGCGTCTCGGTCGAGGACGACGGCGCCGGCATTCCGGTCGATATTCAGAAGCAGACAGGTCTTCCTGCCGTCACCGTGGTCATGACCAAGCTCCATGCCGGCGGCAAGTTCGGCGGCGGCGGCTACAAGGTCTCCGGCGGTCTGCACGGCGTCGGCGTCAGCGCGGTCAATGCGTTGAGCACGTGGATGGAAACCAAAGTCAAGCGCGACGGCAAGCTTTACCGCCAACGCTTCGAGCGCGGCGTGCCCGTCACCGACGTGGAGGTGATCGGCAAGTGCGACCCAGACAACACCGGCACGATCCAGACCTTTCTGCGCGACGACACGATTTTTCAGGCGCTGGAGTACAACTATCACGCGCTGGCGACGCGCTTCCGCGAGATGGCATTCCTGACGCGCGGCGTAAACATCACCTTCATTGACGAACGCCCAGAATTGCCGCACGAGATGAGCTTCTACTTTGAAGGCGGCGTCAAGTCGTTCGTGCGTTATCTCAACCGCAACCGTCAGAGCGTCAACGATCCGATCTATATTGAGATGGAAGTCGAGACCACGCAGGTGGAAGCGGCGATCCAGTATACGGACAGCTTCTCAGAGTCGGTTTTCGCCTTTGCCAACACGATCAACACGCCGGACGGCGGCACGCATCTGACCGGTCTGCGAACCGCGGTGACGCGCATCGTCAACGACTACGCACGCAAACAAGGGTTGATCAAGGAGAAAGAAGAGAACTTCACCGGCGACGATACGCGCCAGGGCATGACCGCCATCGTCAGCGTCAAGGTGATGGAGCCGCAGTTCGAGGGGCAGAACAAGCTCAAGCTGCTCAACAATGAAGTGCGCTACCACGTGGAGACCGCGGTGGCCGAAGCAATGGGCCGCTGGATGGAAGAAAATCCGCGCGACGCCAGGGGCATCATCGAGAAATGTCGCACCGCGTACCGCGCGCGCGAGGCCGCCAAGAAGGCGCGCGACCTGGTCTTCCGCAAGAGCGCGCTGGAAAGCATGACCCTGCCCGGCAAGCTGGCGGACTGCTCCAGCCGCAACCCGGCCGAATGCGAAATCTACATCGTAGAAGGCGACAGCGCCGGTGGCACGGCCAAACAGGGCCGCGACCGCCGGTTCCAGGCCATCCTGCCCCTGCGCGGGAAGATTCTCAACATTGAGAAGACCAGCCTGGACAAGGCGCTGGCCAACCGGGAAATCCAGGCGCTGATCACGGCGCTGGGAACGAACATCGGCGAAAACTTCGGGCTGGAGGGGCTGCGCGATCATCGCATCATCCTGATGACCGACGCCGACGTCGACGGCGCACACATCCGGACGCTGTTGCTGACCTTCTTCTACCGCTACATGGAACCGCTGGTGGCGGGGGGGCATCTCTACATTGCCCAGCCGCCCCTCTACCGCGTGACGGTTACGCGCCAGGAAAACGGCAAAGCCAAGCGCTCCAGCGACTACGTTTATGACGACAAGGCGCTGGAGACCCTGCGCAAAGACCTGGGCGACGGGAACGTAAAGCTCGATCAGCGCTACAAAGGGCTGGGCGAGATGAACAACGAACAGCTTTGGGAGACGACCATGAACCCGGCGAACCGCACGATCCTGCGCGTCAGCATCGAAGACGCGGCCGAGGCCGACCGCACCTTCGATATGCTGATGGGGTCGAGCGTGCCGCCGCGGCGCCGCTTCATCCAGACGCACGCCAACCAGGCGCGGCTGGATGTGTAACGAATCCTTTGCAATCCGGTGACAGTCACTTTCACAAACAGCCACTTTCACAAGTGGCTGTCACCTGTTATCCTTCATGTGATCCATCTAATTAACTTTGTGTAAAAGGAAGAAAATCCATGCGTAGAAACACAATGTGGCGCCTCATTGCGGTATTACTGGCTGCGTTCGTGGCTGCCGGCTGCACCACCGCGCCGGCGCCTGCGGCTGCACCCAGTGAAGCTGGCGAGGCCGCGGCCCCGGCCGGTGAGCAGGTGCTGTTGCGCCTTGCCACCGTCTCCGAACCATCGACGCTCGACCCGAATCTGGCGGAGGACAACTACTCC
This sequence comes from Candidatus Caldilinea saccharophila, assembly GCA_016710365.1. Classification (GTDB taxonomy): domain Bacteria; phylum Chloroflexota; class Anaerolineae; order Caldilineales; family Caldilineaceae; genus Caldilinea; species Caldilinea saccharophila. The sequence goes on from JADJVW010000027.1 coordinate 38,115, forward strand.
ATCACCCCGATCGAGCAGATGTTTCTGGGTCTGACCAACATCAATAACGAAACCGCGGAGATCGAGCCGGAGCTGGCCGAAAGCTGGAGCGTTTCGGAAGATGGCACGGTGTGGACCTTCAACCTGCGCCAGGACGCCATGTGGAGTGACGGCAATCCGGTCACGGCGCACGATGTCGAGTACAGCGCCAAGCGCGCGGTCATGCCGGAAACGGCCTCGCCCTACGCTTACGTGCTCTACATCATCAAGAATGCGGCCGCGATCAACCAGACGGCCGTCCCGACCGACACCTATGACATCGACACACTCGGCGTCAGGGCGATCGACGACTACACCGTCGAGTTCACGCTGGAGGCGCCTGCCGCCTACTTCGGCTCCATCTCCAGCATGTGGACGCTGCGCCCGGTGCCCAGTTGGGCCATCGAGGAATTCGGCGACGCCTGGACCGACCCGGCCAACATCGTGGTCAGCGGCCCGTACAAGCTGGCCGAGTGGCGTCCAGGCGAGAAGCTGATCTACGAGAAGAACCCGGATTACTTCAACGCGGACGAAGTACAGATCGACCGCGTGGAGATGAGCCTGATCACGGATCAGTTCACCGAAGTGGCGCTCTACGAATCGGGCGATCTGGACGTGGCCGGTGAGAGCGCGTCCTCCTTGCCTGCTGAAGAAGTCGCGCGCATCATGGCCGACCCGACGCTGAGCGCAGAGTTCCACCAGGGGCCGCGCGCTTCGACGACTTACGTCGGCTTTACGATGACCAAGCCGCCCTTCGACAACGTGCTGGTGCGCAAGGCCTTCTCCGCGGCCATCGACCGCGAGACGATGGTGCGTGACGTGGTCGGCTCCGGCGTGCCCGCGACGCAATTTGCGCCTCCCGGCATCTTCGGCGCTCCCGACCCCGAAGTCGGCATCGGCTTCGATCCGGAGCAGGCCAAGGCGTGGCTGGCGGAAGCTGGCTTCCCCGACGGCGCGGGCTTCCCCACTGTGACCTATCGCTACTTCGCCAACTCGCTGGAAGAAGCGCTGGCGCAGGCGTTGCAGGCGATGTGGAAAGAAACCCTGAACGTCGATGTACAGATCGAGGCGCAGGAGTTCCCGGTCTTCCTGGCCGGCACCAATCCAGATGTGCCTGTGGAAGAGATGCCCGAAATGTGGCGGCTCGGCTGGGGCGCCGACTACCCGGACGAGAACAACTGGGTCTATGAGGTCTTCCATTGCACGGACAGCCAGAATCGTCCGCGCGCCGCCTGCACCGAGGCGGACGAGAAGGCCAAGCAGGCCGCCGTCGAGACCGATCCTGAAGTGCGCAAGCAGCTCTATGCTGAAGTTGAGCAGCTCATGTTCGGCGAGGAAGTGCGCGTGGCGCCCTACTACCACCGCGGCTTCACCATCCTGGCCAAGCCCTATGTCACCCGCGCCTATCCCACCTTCGCCCCGGTGAACTGGGATACGTGGCGGATCGAGCGGTAGGGGAAGGGATTGGGGGATTGAGAGATTAAGGGATTCCATCCTGCGTCTTTCAATCTCCCAATCTCCCAATCTCTCCTTCACCCACACGCCCATGATTCAAGTCATCATCCGCCGCCTGCTCTGGTTCATCCCGGTATTCTTCGTCGTGACAGGACTGACCTTCATCACGATGCACGCCCTGCCCGGCGGCCCGTTCGATTCCGACAAGACGCCGCCTGCGCTGATCCAGCAGATGGAGGAAGTCTTTGGCCTCAATCGCCCCGTGCAGGAGCAGTACTTTATCTGGCTGTCCAACGTAACGCAACTCAAGTTTGGCCCATCGCTGACGGCTCGCGGCAAACCGGTCGAGAGTTTCCTGCTGCCGGGTCTCGCCGTCTCTGCACAATTGGGGCTCTTTGCCCTGGCCTTTGCGCTGCTCGTGGGCATCCCTGCCGGCATCATCGCCGCCATGCACCACGGCTCCTGGCGCGACCGCAGCGCCACGCTGGTCGCGATCATCGGCGTCTCGGTGCCGGCGATCGTGCTGGGGCCGGTGCTGCAGTGGCTCTTTGCCTTGCAGCTCGGCTGGTTCCCGGTGGCGCAGTGGGCCAGCCTCAGCGAGGGACTCATCCCTTACCTCAGCCACATCATTCTGCCTGCGGTGACGCTGGGCGCCGGCCTCTCGGCGATCATCGCCCGGCTGACGCGCGCCAGCATGTTGTCGGTGCTGGGTGAAGATTACATCCGCACGGCCCACGCCAAAGGGCTTGCCCGCCGCGTCGTCACGGTGCGCCACGCGCTGCGCAACGCGCTGATCCCGGTCGTCACCTATCTGGGGCCGCTGGCCGCGGCCGTGCTGACCGGCTCGCTTGTCGTGGAGCAAATCTTCGCCATTCCGGGCATGGGACGCTACTTCGTCACCAGCATCAGCGGCCGCGACTATCCGATGGTCATGGCGGTCGTCGTGCTCTATGCACTCATCATCGTCGGGGTGAACCTGCTCGTGGACATTCTCTACACAGTCATCGATCCGAGGATCGGTCATGGCAACTAGCACTTCAACGGCGACGCCCACCTTTCCGGCACGCGCCCCGCGCTCGCTCTTGCAGGACGTGCTGACGCGTCTGGTCAAAGACCCGCTGGTCGTTCTCTGTGTGCTCTATCTCGGCATGCTGATCGTCGTGGCGCTGGCGCCCGGCTTTTTTGCCCCACTCAGCTACGAGACGACCAGCTTTCCCGACAAGCTGGCGCCGCCCGGCGCCTACGCCACCGCCGACAAGCTGGCTGGTTTCCGCTACGTTTTGGGCTCAGACCGCCTTGGCCGCGACATCCTCAGCCGACTGATCTACGGGACGCGCGTTTCGATTGCGGTGGCCTTTCTCGGCGCCGGCATCAGCTTCCTGATCGGGCTGACCTACGGGCTGTTCGCCGGCTACAGCCGCCCGCGCATCGACAACGTGATGATGCGCATCGTCGATATCATCTACGCCTACCCGACGCTGATCCTGATCATCCTGCTCCAGGTCTTTCTGACCTCGCTGGCGCAGCAGCCCGCCGAAAATCTGGGCGTCTTACAGACGTTGCTAGTCACGCTCGACACGCGCTCCGGCGGCCTCTTCTTTATCTTTGTCGCGATCGGCGCGGTGAGCTGGCTCAACATGGCGCGCCTGACGCGCGGGCAGACGCTCCACTATCGCGAGCAGGAGTTTGTGCAGGCTGCCCATCTCGTCGGCGCCGACGACCGGCGCATCATGAGTCGCCACCTGCTGCCCAACATTATCGGCACCTGCATCGTCGCCGAGACGCTGGCGATCCCCTCCTACATCTACACCGAAGCCTTTCTCAGCTTCATCGGGCTGGGCATTCAGCCGCCGCTGCCCAGTTGGGGCAGCATGATCGCTGACGGCTACGGCGCGCTGCGTTCGGCGCCGCACGTGATCTTCTTCCCGGCCCTGGCGCTCTCGCTGACCATGCTCGCCTTCAACTTCCTGGGCGACGCCATCCGCGACGCCATGGATCCCAAGCTGCGCGACCGCTGATCACGCCCGCGAACAGCAAACTGCAAAATTCAGTAATTCACGATTTGCCTCACACGGAGACACAAAGTCACAAAGTTGAAGATGGCGTCCTTTGTGCTCTTGGCGACTTTGTGTGAATTTCGTGAAGTACTGAAATTGGAGAAGCTGGTGGTCTGTCAACCAAGAAGCTTGGGTTTGGCTGATGGAAAGGGAACACAGATAAACGCAGATAGACCCAGATAGACGCAAATGCCTGGCTGCTTGGCTTTTATCTGCGCTTATCCGACTTCATCTGTGTCTATCTGCGTGCGCTTGCTGTCGCTCTACCCAAAGTTTTATGCCTGACGCTCTACTAGAATGCTGATGACGCGGAACGGACGGATTCTCGCTGATCTGATCCGCAAACATCTGCCTGATCCGCGTCGTCAGCGCGCACCGCTTGTCCGCTACACACGCCAGCCCAGCAGATTCCAGTAGTACAGCCACCCGGCAAAGATCGGCATAAAGAGCAGGGCCAGGACATAGTGCGCCAGACTCAAGGCGCTCCATCCTCCCGCGCGCCAGGTGAGCGCGGCCACTGCCAGCGAAGCGCCGGCCAGCGCCAGCGCGATCAGCGGCAGCGCCAGTACGGCCAGGAACAGCGGCGTCACGCCATAAAGCAGCGCCGGCTCCACGGTTAGAATCAGCGCCACGACAAAGATCAGCACAAGCGCGCACGCGGCGACCAGCAGCCGCCACGCCATCCCGTTGACGCTGAAAGGCAGCGCGTCCGGCCAGAAGCGACCAAAGAGCCAGTGCAGCGGCGTCACCAGCAGCACCGACAGAAAGACCAGGAGCGCAGCGAACCCCAGCCCGCGCTGGAAAGGGATGGCTTCGCACCAGGCGACCTTTTCGTAGGCGCGATAAGGATTGTTCTCCACGAAGAGCGCGCTGACCTGGCCCGCGGCGTCGCCGGTAAAATACAGATCGCCGCTGCCATCGACCGCGCCATCGGCCGGGCGCAGCACGCGCGGCGCGACCGCCACCCACGGCTGCGGCGTCGCGCCGATCCCCTGCGTCGTCAACGTTCCGTCAGCGTTGGCGCGTACGGTCACGTCGGCGAAATTGCCGCCCATCAGTCGCGCCGCCTTGCCAAAAGTGGTGTGAAACATACGCGTCGAGCGGTAGCTGCCCTGCAATTCGTCGCTCTCGGCGCGGCTCAGGCGCGCCGAGAGCGGCGGTTGCGCCGCCGCCGGATAAAAGTGGTTGAAGAAGGCGCGGCGGAATTCCTCGCCGGGCGCAAAGCCGCCGTTGCTGTTGTAGGCAACATAGACGCCTGTGTTTGCGTCGGGAATCAAAAAAAGTGCGGTGCTCGACACGCCCGGATTATTTCCTTCGTGACGCAGGATGCGCTGGCCGTTGACCGTCGTCTCGGCAAAGCCATAGGCGAAGCCGTTGACAGTCGGATCGTGGCTAAAGAGGCGGCTGTGCATCTGCGCCAGGGTGGGCGCGGTCAGGATCGGCGTGTCCCCCTCCGCCAGATGCGCCCGCATAAATTTTGCCATATCGGTCACCGTCATGTGCCCTTCGCCGGCGGAAGGCGTCTGCAGAAAGACAAACGGGCGCGCGACAAAGTGGCCATCGACGTAGCGATAGTTCGTTGTCGCGTCGTTCTCCAGCGCCGGGGGGAGCGGCTGTAGGAAGGTGCTTTGCGCCATGCCGAGCGGGGCAAAGATGCGTTCGGCGATATACTGCTCGAAGGGCAGCCCGGCCATGCGCTCGACGATATAACCTGCCAGCGCAGTGCCGTAATTTGAATACCCTGAGTAAACGCCCGGCGGCCAGATGCGCGCCGGCCTGTGCTGCGTCAGAAAGCGCGCGGGCGGCATCAGATCTTCTTCGTGCAGGGCGAACATATAGCCCTGATCTTCAAAGCCGGCGCTGTGGCTCAACAGGTGACGCAGCGTGATCGGCTGGGGAAAAGTGGCCGGAATCGTAAAATCGAGATAGGTGTTGATGTCGGCGTCCAGGTCGAGCTGCCCTGCTTCGACCAACTGCATCACCGCCGCCCAGACAAAGAGCTTGCCAGTCGAATCGGTGCGGAAGAGCGTGCGTTCGGCGTCGACGGGCTGCTGCGCCGCCACATCGGCCAAGCCGTAGCCGCGGGCAAAGCGCAACTCGTCATCCACGACCATCGCCACCGCCGCGCCCGCAATGTGATGCTCGGCCAACTGACGCGGCAGCAGCTCGTCGAAAAAGGCCGCGACCGCGCCCTCATCCTCCAGCACGCCGGCAGCGAGCGTCGCCGCTTCTGCTGCCGAAGTCTGCGGCGGGTAGGTCTCCGCCAGCACTCTTTCCATGATCTTGACGAACTCAGCCGGCTCCTCAAACAGCGACCGATGGCCCGAACGCGCAAAGACAAGGGACTCCTTCGACGGCGCTTCAAGCATCGCAAACCACTCCTGGGCCAGCACGGCGCGGCCGCGCGCTTCGTACTTGCCTGTCACCAGGTAGACAGGCACTTCCAGCTTGGGAACATCCTGGCGAAAGTCGATTTCCTGCAACTGTGGGTAGAGCACGCTGAAGGTGTCGAGAAAGGAGCGAAAGCCGTTGATGCGATCCATCAGCGTATACTCCGGGACAAAGAGAATGGCGGGCATCTCGCGACTCGTATCGAGATAGGGGTAGGGATTCCAGTCATGTTCGTGCGACAGTGCGCTTTCGTAGTCAAGCAGATCAGCGTAGGGCGGCGGCCCGTTGCCGCGCAGGGTGGCGGCCAGCGCTTCGTTGCCAGTCGCCTCCGCCCAGGCCAGCGTGTCGGCGTAGAACATGCGATCCGTCTCGCGCTGGCTGACCATCTGACCGGCGCCCACATAGGCGTGGAAGAGCTCCGGCTGTTGCTGCACGGCCAGCGCACCCAGCGTGGCGCCCCAGGAGTTACCGACCAGGTAGATCTTCTCCTCGTCAAAGCGGGCGCGCAGGTAATTGGTGACCTCGATGGTGTCCGCCACCATCTGTTCGAGCGTCAGCGTCTCCACCGGATCGAGCGCTGCATAGGATTTGCCCGCGCCGCGCTGCTCCCCACACGACGACTACGAAGTGCTGCTCCAGCCCGGCGTCCATCCGCATCGCGCCGATGTCCGTGCCGCCCGGACCGCCCGCCAGGTAGAGCAGCACCGGTTTCTCCACGCTCCGCCCGCGGATCATGAGAGTCTGCGGATGGCCGCCAATCGATATTTCCGTCAGCTCGGCGATACTGCCGGGCAGCGCCGCCCCATCTGCACCCAGGATGGGCGCGGTGGTCGCCGGCCGGGCGGTCGCCACGGCCAGCCCGATCAGCGCTACCGCGGCGACGCCGGTCAGGCTCCAGCCGATGATGCCCAGCGCGGACGCGCCTGGCTTGCCCAGGCGTGCGGCCAGCGCAACGCCAACCAGCGCGCCCACCATCATCGGCGCCAGAAAGAAGAGGCCGTGCATAAAGCGGCCGACGACAAAGGCAATCACACCGTAGAGCGAGTCAAGATGGATGCCGTCGATCATGGGGCCGCCCACGTTGAGGCGCGCCGCCTCATACACGGCGAGAAAGCCAAGCGGCGCCACTACGAGGCTCCAGCGGCTGCCCAGGATCAGCCCCGCCACCCCGCCGATCAGCAGCCCGACGACCATCGACGCCAGCGCCTGCGTGGTCGTGATCGGGCCGCGCGGCATGAGCCATGCGCTGAGCAGACCGGCGCCGGCCACAATCGCCAGCACCGCGCCCAGCCCGATGCGTTTGTTTGTCCAGAGATAGTTGCCTGTAGACATCATGGGATTCCTTTCTGTCACATCCGTGGTCAAATTTTTTAAGCGATCAATGTTCAGCCGGATTTCCATCGACCACGGATTTGACGGATTCGGCGGAAAAAGCCAGATAATCTTCGGATGAAATCCGCGAGAATCCGTCTCATCCGTTCAATCCGTGGTCGATGCTTCAGGGCTGTATCGTTGCCTAAAGCTGCATCGCTGCGCTGAACTCAAGGGTCAACAGTGACTTGGATTGTCGCTTGCATCTTCTCGGCAGCGCTCGCAGCGCACTAACAGCAGCGGCAAACCCAGCGAGTAGAGCGCACGCAGCATCCCCTGCAAGGCCGCCTGATCGGCGACTGTGCCGCACAGCGTGCTCACGCAATGGTGATCATTGTCCTGGACCACCGTCAGCGTGAGCGGGGCAAACCACTCCCCCCAGCGCACGGCCAGGCGTCCCTCCACCTGGATGGTGTAGCGCGCCGGTTGATCGAGAGAAAATCTGTGCTGTGTTGTCATGTCCGCCTCTTCCTGCCTTGCGCCGTTACGCTCTGCCCTGTTCAGTGTAGCGGCGCGGCGGGATGATGCGCATCGTTCGCAAAGGATGAGAGAGGGATGATTTGCGGCTGTGTGGGGTGCGGCGAGAAGAATAGCCCGCGGATTTGGCGGATTTGGCGGATGTACACGGATAAGAAAAAATCCGTGAATATCCGTCGCATCCGTCAAATCCGTGGGCTATCAGGGAGTTGGCCCTTCTTTGTGTCCCTTTGCGCCCTTGGTGGCTTCGTGGTGGGGCTTTTCGAGCAGTTTCTTAGGCAGAGAGGAGACCCAGGCGCCGGGCGCGCGCCACGGCTTCGCGACGCCCGTCGACGCCGAGCTTGGCGTAGATATGCGCGGCGTGGGTCTTGACCGTGGGCAGCGAGACCACCAGGTGGCGGGCGATCTCTTGGTTGGTGAAGCGGCTGGCGAGCAACGCCAGCACTTCCAGTTCGCGCTCCGTCAGCGGTTCGATCAGCTCCGGCTCGGTGGCGTCTGCCGTCGCGTGCAGAGGGGACGCGCCGCGCTTCGCTTCACCGGCTATGGAGAGTAGACGGCCAGCATAGGGCGCACTCCCTTCATCTGCTGCTGCGCGGTAAAGCAGATCGAGCATGAGCCGCCCTTCATCCAGAAAGACGCGCGCATAGCCCTCCGGCTCGGCGCGCGCCAGCGCACGGTTCAACGAGGAGAGGGCAGCCTTCTCCTCGCCCTGCTGCGCCAAAGCGAGTGCGCGCAGCGTGAGACACTCGATCACGCAGCCGATGCGTCCGCCACGCTCCGCGACCATCGATGTCTGCGCCAGCAAAGCGGCTGCATCGTTCACCTGATTAGTCGCCAGCCAGACGCGTGCCAGCGTCAGATCCTCCACCTCGCGCAGATAATCCGCCGGTTCACCGCCTGCATAGGCAGCAGCCCACGCTGCGGCCGGCGCCAGATGCCCTTCCGCCAGCCAGACCCGCGCCCGCTGCGCGGCCATTAGACCAAAAAGGCGCGGGATGCGGTAGGGCTGAAGCAGCGTCTCCAACACCCGCAATGCAGCGAGCGCGCCCGCATAGTCTCCCTGCGACTGCCGCAGCCGGGCCAGAAAGAGATGCTCGTGGCGCAGATCGTCGGTGATGCCGCCTGCCTCGGAATGCGCCATGCCGGCCAGCAGCAGCGCTTCCGCCTCTTGCAACGCATTCTGCTCGCGCCGGATCTCACCCAGAATCGCCCGCGCCAGCCCCAGCGGCGGCGTATCATCATCGACTGGCGCTAAGCTATCGATCAGCGACTGGCACGTTTGCGCGCCACGCGCAAGCTCTCCTTGCGCTATCTGCACCATCGCAGCTTCCGCGCGCGCGTTGACCACCAGGTAACGCACGCCGGCCGTCTCGGCCAATGTCGCCGCCTCCAGATAGGCGTGCTCGGCGCGCGTCGTCTCGCCTTGCAGCTCGTAGGCAAGCCCCAGCGTGTCGTGAGCGCGCGCACGGATGAGATGCGCCGCGGCGGGCAGCGCGGCCAGCGCACGCTCGATCGCGTCGATGGCAGGCTGGGAATCACCGCGCAGGGCCGCCACCGCGGCACGATGCACGGCCGCCTGCGCCAGCAACTCATCGACCGCGGCGTACGCTTCCGGCTTCTGGCGCAGCAGACGCTCGGCCTCGTCCAGCAGGTGTTCGGCTTCGTCGATCTGGCCGGCCAGGTACAGGGCGCGCGCCAGGCGCAGGCTCAACAATGGCCGCGCGTGCAGCACGCTTGCGGGCAAGGCGCGCCACCAGGCGCGCCAGGCGCCCACGTCACCGCCCGACCAGGTGGCGCTGGACGCCAGTGCGCTTTCGATCAGCGCGGCGGCCAGGTCAACATCCGCCGCACAGAGCGCATGGTGGACCGCATCGGCGGCATAGCCGGCTTCGGCATACCAGAGCGCGGCGCGGCGGTGCAGGTCGGCCACCGCCGCCGCGTCCACGCTGATCTCCAGATGATGGCGCAGCAGATCGGCAAAGAGATGATGATAGCGATACCATCGGCGCCGGTGGTCCAGCGGCACGACGAACAAATTGCGCCGCTCCAACCTTTCGAGAATCTGCTGGCCCGTCGAGAGAGGCGCGACAGCGGCGGTGTTGTCAACCGCTGCACGAGAAGAAAAAACAGAAGAAAAAACGTCGGAACTCGCGACCGCCTCACACAGGGCGCCGCATAGTCGATCCAAAACTGAGGTTGCCAGCAGAAAACGCTGCAGCGCCTCCGGCTGGCGTGCGAGCACTTCGTCGCCCAGATAGTCCACCACCTGCCGGTCATCCCCGGCGAATTTTCGGACAAACTGGGCGGGGTCGGCATGTTCGAACAAGGAGAGCGCCGCCAACTGCAAGCCGGCCACCCACCCTTCGGTGCGCGTGCTCAACACTTCGATCAGCGCTTCCGGCAGCGCCAACGCCATTACCCGGCGCAAGAAATCAGCCGTCTCGTCGAGCGTGAAGCGCAGATCGCGTGCGCGCACCTCCATCATGCGATTCTGCACGCGCCAGCGCGCCAAAGGCAGCGGCGGATCTTCGCGCGTCATCAGAATCAGATGAAACGAGGCCGGTGCATGTTCCACCAGAAGTTCCACAGCAGCGTGCAACTCGCGGTTCTCGATCCGGTGATAATCGTCGAGAAGCAGCAAGAGCGGCGCATCCACCCCGGCGGCCTCGGCAAGATCCTCGATCAGCGCCGCGCCGCACGCGGCCGCGGAGAAGGCAGCCGCGTCGCGCAAGAGTTGCTCGGTGCGGCTGCCAATCGACCGGTCCATGCGCCGCAGGGTTGCCAACACCCATGCGAAAAAGCGCGCCGGCTCATTCTCCGCTTCCTCCAGCGAAAGCCAGGCCACGCGCGTGTGCAGGTGCTCCGCACCTGTGTAGGTCGCCAACCACTCGGCGGCCAGGGTTGTCTTGCCATAGCCTGCGGGCGCGACAATCAACCCAAACCGACGCTGCTGTGCGACGCCGCTCTCCAGGCGCTGCAGCAGGCGCTCGCGCGCGACGAAGCGGGAGCGCACGGGCGGAATATAAAATTTCGTTGCGAGCAGAGGCAGTTCGCGTGCTTCGGCAGCCTGATTCACAGCGGCGTCATCCTGATCAAGCACGATTTGGTTTACACCATTATACCTGACCTTGCACAATGCGCCGGACAGGGAATTTCCAGCGGCGGGTGCATCTGGCGTCGAACTGGTCATCCTGTTCCCTGCTTGGTATACTGCGGCTATGCCTACCTCGTTGATTCGCCAACTGCGCGCCGCCGGCTACAAGATCACGCCCCCGCGCCTTGCCGTGCTCGAAGTCATCCAGCGCGAAGGCGAGCATCTGAATCCCAACGAGATCCTGGCCCACGCCCAGGCGATCCACCCGCAGACTGGCCGCGCCACGGTCTACCGCACGCTCGAACTGCTGACCCAACTTGGCATCGTCCGCCCTATCTATGTGGGCGACAGCGGCCCGACCTACATCCGCGCACAGGAGGCCATCATCACCTCGTCTGCTCACGCTGCGGTGCAGTGGTCGACTTTGAGCAGTGCGTGGCCGATGGCATGGAGCGCGAGTTGGAAGAGCGCTTCGGCTTCCGCATCACCAGCCATCTGCTCGAGTTCTACGGCCTCTGCGCCCATTGCCAGGCATCAACCTCCGCCGCCCTCTCAGAGGCTGTTTGAGACCTCCTTCTTTGCAGAGGCGCAGAGATGCAGAGAAAGCGCAGAGAATGCTTGCGACAAGCGTTTGCTTTTCCTCTACGAGCCTCTGCCACTCCGCGCCTCTGCGTCGAATTTAGTCCTTTTCAAGCAGTGTCTCAGTAACGATTTGAAAGTAACCACAAAGACCCGAAGCACGCTAAGCGGCACAAAGCAGCATGTAAAATTTGATCGCCTGCTTCGTGCTTCTTTGGCGCCCTTTGTGGCTGCGTGGTAAGGCTTTTCAAACACTTTCTCAGGGTAGCTCTGTTGCGCCGCGGCCAGTTTCAGTAGTTCACGATTTTGCCTCACACAAAGACGCAAAGCCACAAAGTTGAAGATGGCGTTCTTTGTGTTCTTTGTGACTTTGTGTGAGTTTCGTGAAGTACTGAGTTTGACGCCTGAAGCATCCGGCGCTAAACTGCCCAAACAAATGAGAATAAATCTCAATAACCGTTGGCAAATATAGAGGAAGCGTACAATGAACAGAATAAGCGGACGCTTTTTGATCCTACTGTGGGCGGCGGGGCGTCCTGCTCAGCCTTGCCGGCTGTGCAGGGGCGACGCCGTCACCGACGCCGCTCTCCGCGCCAGTGGCGGAGGCAGCGTTACCGGCACTGGCGCCGGTAACGCTGGGTGCGGATGAAAAGCTGCGCGTCGTCGCCACCACCAATATCATCGGCGATGTCGTGCGCCGGGTAGGCGGCGACGCCATTGACCTGACGCAACTTCTCCCCGCGGGAAGCGATCCACACAGTTATCAAGCCAAACCTGACGATCTGCGCCAGCTCAACCGCGCCGATGTGATCTTCATCAACGGCCTGCATTTAGAGGAAGCGATGCAGCCGGTGTTGGCGAATCTGGACGGCGGCGCCCCGGTGATCGCCGTCAATATTGGCGTGCCCACCCGCGAATTTGGCGGTGGGCGCGGCGCCGAAGCAGAACACGCGGGCGCTGACCCCCACACCTGGATGGACGTGCGCAATGTGGAGCGCTGGGTCGAGAACATTGTGGTCGCGCTCTCTGCGCTTGACCCTGCTCACGCTGAAATTTTCGACGCCAACGCCGCCGCCTATCAGACGCAACTTGACACGTTGCATCAGGAGCTTGTGGCGGCGGTGGCGTCGCTCCCGGCGCAACAGCGCAAACTTGTCACCGATCACGACAATCTTGGCTACCTGGCTGACGCTTACGGATTCACGGTGACAGGTGCGGTGATCCCGTCGCTGAGCACACTGGCCGCGCCCTCGGCGCAGGAGTTGGCCGCACTCCAACAACAGGTTGAGCAGGAAGGCGTCAAGGCGATCTTTGTGGGGACGACGGTCAACCCGAATGTGGCGAACCAGATTGCCGGCGACACAGGCGCCGTGGTCATCCCAATCTACACAGGTTCGCTCAGCGATGCCTCCGGCCCGGCTGCCACCTACATTGATATGATGCGACACGATATGGCGCAGATCGTGGCGGCGCTTCAGCAATAGGTTTCTCTGGCAGATTGACGAAAGGGGTAGATTGACAAAGGTTTGACAACCGGCTTATACTTCATTTAACTGAAAATCGTTTCGTACAGGCGCCCGCTGCCTCGCAAGGAGTGGGCTGCAAAGGCGAAGCCGGTGTAAGTCCGGCACTGTCCCGCAACTGTGACCAGCCTTTTTGAGCTGGAAGTCAGGTCGACCGTCTGTGCGTGCATGTGTCAGCCCTCGCGGAATGGGGTGCGCCGTCGATCACATCACAGGCCATTTACACCTTCTCGTTCCGGCGGGAAGGTGTTTTTTGTTGGAGAAGGAGTGAGAAGAAAATGAAACGTCCGTTTTTTGTGTTGGCGATGGGCAGCGTCCCCATTGCCGTAGTCGGCGTCCTGCTGTGGGTGCTTGCTCCGGCAGCGACTGTGCAGGCTGCCCCCCTGACAGCGGTGGCGCCGGCGACGATCACTGCACATGGCGAGCACTCCGGCACGGTGAACACAGCGGCGATCGTCGTGCAGTTGGACGACCAACGCAGCGTCGTGCGTTGGGTGGATTTCACATCGCCGATTTCTGGACTGGCCGCGTTGGAAGCCTCTGGTCTGGCCGTCACTTCCGCCGAAACGAGCTTTGGCCCCGCGGTCTGCGCCATCGAAGGCGTCGGCTGCCCGGTGGACAACTGTTTCTGCAACACTGATTTGTTCTGGGGCTACAATTTCTGGGACGGCGCGGCGTGGCAGGGCTACCCAATGGGGGCTTCCACCTCTGAAATCTCGCAGACTGGCGTCATCGAAGGATGGCGATGGGGCGCTTTTGGCAGCCCCCAGACTTCCGCCGACCAGGCGCTGGCCGCGGCCGGCGCGCTCGAATGGCTGCGCAGCCAGCAAAGTGCGACCACGGGCGGCTTTGGCGACAGCACGGGCGCCGCGATCGAAGTCCTGATGGCGCTCGGCGCCAACCACGAAACGCCGGCAAGCTGGCAGCCCAGCGACGGCCTGCGCGCGCTCGATCAGCATCTGCTGCTGCGCGCCACCCGCTTTAGCCGCGACAATGTGGCGGCCGCGGGCAAACTCGCCATCGGTGCGGCCGCGGCGGATGCCTGTCGCACCGCACGCAGCGTGACGCCTTCCTTTTATTTCAGCGAAACGCTCGGTGCGTATGCCGCCGACGCCGGTTTCAACGCGTGGGGCATCCTCGGTGCGGCCGCGGTCAGCGAGACCATCCCGTCCACGGCCATCGATCTGCTCCTCAGCCAGCAACAGGAAGGCGGCTGGGAATGGCAGTCCGGCTTTGGCGCGGACACCAACACGACCGCTGTGGTGCTGCAGGCGCTGATCGCGGCTGGGCAGCCAGTGAGTTCGACCGCAGTCGTTGACGCGCTGGCTTTTCTCAAAAGCGCACAGGTTGAGGGCGGCGGCTTTGTCTACGATCCGAAGACGCTTGAAATGGGCGCCGACGCCAACTCCACCGCCTACGCCATACAGGCGCTGTTGGCAGCAGGCGAAGACCCCAGCAGTGAGGCGTGGACAATGGACGGTCTGACGCCGATTCGTTTCCTGCTCGGCTTGCAATTGGCGGACGGCAGCTTTGAATGGCAGCCCAACACCGGCAGTAACCTGGCGGCGACGGCGCAGGCCGTGCCCGCTTTGCTCGGACATGCGTATCCACTGACGACGCGCAAGTTGGAGCCGTGTGCAGCGCGGCGTATGCGTCTGGACCGGGAAGCGGCGACAGGAGCGACTTCTGAAACACAGCCGTAGGCATGGCGCGCGAATGGCGCGGATTTTGCGAATCGACGCGTATCAAAAACATCAGTTTGAAAATCCGCGCGCATTTGTCAAAGCTGCGCTATCCGCGTGCCATTGCGCTTTCTGGATAGCGATAGTTGCTGTGATGTTGTTTGCGTCGCCCGTGGCCGCGCAGGAAGAGCATCGCGCGGGGCTGGTGATCGTCCACGGCGATGGCAGCGTGATGACACAGTGTGTGGCCTTTCCTGAACCCTCCATCACCGGCGCCGAGCTGCTGGCGCGCAGCGGGTTGGAGCTGACGGTGGAAGCGAGCGGCATGGGCGCCACCATCTGCCGCATTGATGACGAAGGGTGCGATTATCCACAGGACGCCTGCTTTTGCCAGTGTCAGAGCAGCCCGTGCATCTACTGGGCATACTGGCGATTGAACGACGGCGCCTGGGTGTACCGCAATGCCGGCTCCGGCAATTCGATGGTGCAACCTGGTGATGTCGAGGGCTGGCGCTGGGGACTGGGCACGGTCAAAAAGGCAGAACCGCCGCCCATCGTTGCTTTCGAGGAGATCTGCGCCGAGGATGTGGCGGCGACGACGACGACTGTTGCCCCTACCGCTGTGCTGGCCGCGGCCAGCGACCATGCGACATCTGCCGAAAGTACGGTAGCCGCCACGCGGACGGTGGCGGCTCCGACCGATTCATCAGCACAGACGGCCGCCGGCAACGCAAGCCTGCCGGCCGAGGCAACGTCCCTGCCCCCGCTCGCGGCGTTTGGCATTCTATTCGGCGTGCTCGTCGCCCTGCCGGTGAGCGCGTTCCTCATCGCCTGGCTGCGCGGCGCCGGCAGGGGGAAATCATGAGGAGCGCCACCACCGTCGTGACCTACACCTTGACGAGCCTGGTAGGCGTGATCGCGTTTCTCTATCCCTTCTGGCTGCCGCAGGTGGCGCGCGACGCTTCCGGCGATCTGGCGCACGCCGGCGACAGCGCGCTGATGGTGACGGTGCTGGTCGGCATCTGTTTTGCCGTGCTGCTGCTGGAAGTGCAACGCGAGGCGGTCGGCGCCAAGTCGATCGCACTGCTTGGCGTGCTGGTCGCCATCAACGCCACGCTGCGCTTTGTCGAAGTCGCGGTGCCGGGTCCGGGCGGCTTCAGCCCGATCTTTCCGCTGATCATCTTTGGCGGCTATATCTTTGGCGGCGGGTTTGGCTTTTTGCTGGGCGCGCTGACGTTGTTGGTGTCAGGGTTGGTGACAGGTGCGGTGGGGCCGTGGCTGCCTTACCAGATGTTCACGGCCGGCTGGATCGGCCTGAGCGCGCCACTCTGTCGCCCCATCGTGCGGGCGCTCGGCGGCTCGCGCACGCCCCGCACCTCACGCACCTCACGCACCAACGTCGAGGTCTGGGTGCTGGCTTTGTTTGCCGGTTACTGGGGACTGCTCTTCGGCGCGATCATGAACCTCTGGTTCTGGCCCTTTGCCGTCGGCCCGGCGCAGATGCATTGGGTTCCCGGTTGGCGTTTGGGAGACGGTGCAGCGCTATCTGGTCTTCTACGTCGTGACTTCGTTGGGGTGGGATCTGGCGCGGGCGGTCGGGAATTTTGTGTTGGTGGCCTTTGCCGGCGCCGCCATCTTGCGCGTGCTGCGACGCTTCCACGTGCGCTTTGCCTTCTCCTATGCGCCGGCGCCGCTTGCACCAGGCCCGATCCAGGCTGCGGAGGCTGAGTGGACAACCGGTTGAACGCGCAGGAAGCAGAAACCGAGTTTTGAAAGAGCTCGGTTTCTTGAGGGATGGTTTCTTGAACACCGCCCGCTGCATTCGCTGGCCTGGGCGCTATGGATCGCGGCAATCGTGGTGATCCTGACGCTGACGCGCAACCCATTCTACCTGGCGCTTGTGATCGGCGCCGTTGCGGTGGTGCGTTGGCGCTGTGCGCCGGTCGCGCTGGAAAACAACGGGCAGCAGGCCATGCTGCTGTCGCCGCTGCGCTTCGGGTTGATCGTGGTGACGACCGCGGCGCTCTTCAACATGGCGATGGTGCATGTGGGCACGACGGTGTTGTTTGTCTTGCCCACGTGGATTCCGCTGCTCGGCGGCGCCTGGACGCTGGAGGCGCTCGTCTACGGCGCGCTCAACGGCGTGGCCCTGGCGGGGCTGTTCGCCAGCTTCACGGTGATCAACCGCGTCGTGCCGGTGCGGTCGCTGTTGCGATTGACCCCGCGCGCTTACTATCCGGTGGCCGTAGTGGTGTCGATTGCCGTGACCTTTGTGCCGACGACGCTGCAACAGATTCAGCAGATTCGGGAAGCACAGGCAGTGCGCGGACATCGGCTGCGGGGGGTGCGCAGTTGGCTGCCACTGGTCGTGCCGCTGCTGGAGGGCGGCATGGAGCGCTCGCTGCAACTGGCCGAGGCGATGGTGGCGCGCGGTTTTGCCAGCGGCGCCGACGCTCAGGCGCGCTGGCCGCAGATGCTGGTGCTGGCTGGCTTTGCCAGCATCGTCGCCGGCTGGCTGATGCGTTGATCTGGCGGCAGCCAATAGGGGGCGGTGTGCTGCTGGCCGCCGGCGGCGCGGCGCTGCTGCTCGGGCTGTGGCGCGCGGGGCGCAGCCATCCGCATACGGTCTATCGGCCAGAACGCTGGCGCGGCTGGGATTGGGTGGTCGTGAGCGGTGCGGTGCTGGCGGCCGGCGTTTTTCTCCTGCCGATTTTCGCACGCGGCACAATTTTTTACTATCCGTACCCAACGCTGAACTGGCCGGATTTCGACTGGCGCATCGGGTTGGCAACGCTGGGGCTGATCGCTCCGGCGATCGGATGAGAGGAAACGAAATTGATGATCCAACTTGAGCATTTGACCTATACGTATCCAGGCGCGCGCTTGCCGGCCTTGAGCAATATCTCGCTCGACCTGCCCGAAGGACAGTTGATCCTGTTGATTGGGCCGTCGGGTGCGGGCAAATCAACGCTGTTGCGCTGCCTGAATGGATTGGTGCCGCACTTCAGCGGCGGCGCGCTGCTCGGCAACGTGCGCGTGAAAGGGCTGGATCCGGTCGCGGCCACGCCGCGCGTTCTCAGCCGGCATGTGGGCTTCGTCTTCCAGGACCCGGAGGCGCAATTTGTCACCGACCGCGTCGAGGACGAGATCGCCTTTGCGCTGGAGAACGCCGCCATGCCGCCGCAGGAGATGCGCGTGCGCGTCGAGGAGACGCTGGATCTACTCGACCTGACGCCGCTGCGCGACCGTGCCCTCAAGCAACTTTCCGGCGGCGAGCGGCAGCGGGTGGCAATTGCCGCGGCGCTGGCCCTGCGCCCGTCGATCCTGGTGCTCGACGAGCCGACCTCGCAGCTCGACCCGAAGTCCGCCGAGGACGTGCTCAATTCGCTGGTGCGGCTCAACAACGACCTGGGTCTGACGGTGATCCTGGCCGAGCACCGGCTGGAGCGCGTGCTGCCTTTCGTGGACAGCGTGATCTATCTGCCCGATGCCGGCGCAGGAAATGCCAGCCCGGTGATCTTCGACGACCCGCGCACGGTGATGCAGCACATCGACCTGACGCCGCCGCTGGTGTCGGTGAGTAAGGCGCTTGGCTGGCAGCCGTTGCCGCTGACAATCAAGGAGGGGCTGCGCTTCAGCCGTCCCTGGCTGGCCGACCATCGCAAACTGGCGGACGCACCACCGCGTCACCGGCGGCTGATCGCCCGCAGCGGTGCGCCGTATGTGGAGGCGCGCGGCGTCCAGGTGCGCTATGGGCGTCAGGAGGTGTTGCGCGGCGTCGATCTGGCGCTGTGGCCTGGCGAAATCGTGGTGATGATGGGGCGCAACGGCGCGGGCAAGACCACGTTGCTGCGTTCATTGGTCGGCCTGCTGCGCCCGCAGGCAGGCTCGATCCGGGTGAATGGCAAGGACATCGCCAGCCGCGAGGTGGCGGACATCTGCCAGCAGGTTGGCTATCTTCCCCAGGACCCGAACACCCTCCTGTTTGCCGAAAGTGTGCGCGAGGAGTTGCTGGTCACGCTGCGCAATCATGGAATCTCCCAATCTCCCAATCTCCAATCTTCCGTCTCCTCTCTCCTCTCCCGCCTGGGGCTGACCGACAAGGCGGACGCCTACCCGCGCGATCTGAGCGTGGGGGAGCGGCAGCGGGTGGCGCTGGCCACCATCACGGTGACGCGGCCGGGCGCGCTGCTGCTGGACGAGCCGACGCGGGCTGGATTATGCCGCCAAGCGCGCGTTGGAGCGGCTGCTGCACGAATGGCGCGACGATGGCATGGCGATCCTCGTCGTGACGCACGATGTCGAACTGGCCGCCGCGATTGCAGACCGCGTGGTGCTGATGAGCCAGGGCGAGGTGATCGCCGAAGGTGCGCCGGCCGAGGTGATGGCGACTTCGCCGCTCTTTGCGCCTCAAATCGCCAAGCTGTTCCCGGAAACTGGCTGGCTGACTGCCGAAGATGTTATAGAAGCAAAATTAGAAGCGAATCCAGGAGGGAAATAAGATGCCAAGGCTGACCAAAATTTACACCAAAAAGGGTGATCAGGGACAGACTTCGCTGGGCGGCGGGCAGCGCGTGCCCAAGGATCATCTGCGCGTGACCGCCTACGGCACGGTGGACGAGCTCAACTCGCAGATCGGCGTGGCGCTGGCTGTGGGAGTGTGCGAACAGTTGGCGACGGTGTTGTCCGAGGTGCAGAACGAGTTGTTCGATCTCGGTTCCGACCTGGCCTTTGTTGAGGAAGATAAAGCTGCCTACAAGCTACCGCAGATCGAGGCGCGCCACATCGAGCGGCTGGAAGATCTGATCGACGAGATCACGGCCACCGTCGGCCCGCTGGAAAACTTCATCCTGCCGGGCGGATCGCTGGGTTCGGCGCAGCTTCACATGGCGCGCACCATCTGCCGCCGCGCCGAGCGCGACGTGGCGACCCTCATGCGCGAAGAAAGCGTCGGCGCCCAACGTGCTCGCCTACCTCAACCGCCTCTCGGACGCGCTTTTTGTCATGGCGCGCTACGAGAATCTCATGCAGAACGAGGCGGAGCCGCTGTGGCGGCCGGGGGCGTGAAAAGAGTTTTAACGCAAAGACTCAACGGCGCAAAGACAAAGTCTTAAGGCAGGGCATGCGGTTGCGTCAGCGTTGATCGCCGGGTTGCATGGACCAATCTTCCACCTGCAACCCGGCCACGCGGCTAAATTCGCGTGTGTTGTGGGTGACGAGAGCTACGTTCAGCGAGCGCGCATGCGCGGCAATCAACGTGTCGTAGTGACCGATGGGGCGACCCTGGCGCGCCAGTTCACAGCGCAACTGCGCCGCCTCAACAGATTGCGCTTCTGTCCACTCCAGCACCTGAACATAGCGCAGGAAATATGTCAGGTTGGCCTGGTTCCGCTCTGGCATGGAAGAGTTGCACACCCCAAAGGCCAGCTCGCACCGCACAATCTCAGAAATGGCGACTTCGGTGGGATCGAGCGCCAGCAGCCGCACCCGCACCGCCGGCGGTTTGTTGTTAATGACGCCAATGCAAGCGTTGGTGTCCAACATATAACGGATCATGCCAGCGCGTCCCGCGGCGGATCGTCAACCACGCTGCCCGTCACGGCAAAATCGTCGCTAAAGCCGCTCAGCCCTTCAGTAAAGCCCTCCCAGGAGATCATGCGCGGCGTCAAAATCAAGCTGTCGCCTGCTCTGGTAATGAAGACCTCCGTGGTATCCAGCCGAAACTCACGCGGCAGACGAATGGCCTGGCTGTTCCCACTGGTAAAGACTTTTGCAATGGCTGGTTGTGTCATTGTCTCCTCCCTTTTGTATATACACAAGTATACACGCTTTGCAGGTCGGAAACAAGTAAGCAAGAGGGATGGGGTGCGTTTCAAGTTTTTGTTATGTCCCCGGCACTGGTCAGACGAAGCTCTACTTAACCAAGACCCCTTGACCAGTGCCGGGGACGTTCTCGCCAAAATTCTGGAACGCACCCAGAGGGATGTTACGGCGTTTGGAGACGTAGGGGAAAAGCTCTATCGCAGCGGCGCGGAGACGCAAAGAAGAAGGGACAGAAGCCTTTTTTTGCTGCCCTCCTCTTGCCTTTTCTTTGCGCCTTCTCCTCTACGTTAAAAAGCGATCCACTACCCCTTCACCGCGCCCACGCGCAACCCCTGCATAAAATAGCGCTGGAACGCAAAGAAAAAGAGGATCATCGGGATCGACGCCAGCGCGGCGCCGGACATGAGCAGGCCGTAGTTGGTGCCAAACTCGCTGTTGTAGAGGTACGAGAGGCCGACCTGCAAGGTGAAGAGGTCGGGGTTCTGCAACACCACCAGCGGCCACAAGAACGCGTTCCAGTAGCGCTGGAAGGCGAAGATGGCCGTCACCGCCATCGCGGGCGCGGCCAGCGGCACGATCACGCGGGTAAAGGTCTTCCACTCCGACGCGCCATCCATGCGCGCGGCCTCCTCCAATTCCCTGGGCATCGTCTGGATATACTGCTTGAGCAGGAAGATGCCGATCACATCAGCCAGGCCCGGCAACAGCACGCCGGCAAAGGTGTTGATCAGCTTGAACTGCGTGATCATGAGGTAGAGCGGCACCAGCGTCACCTGACCCGGAATCATGAGCGCGGCCAGGATCATCCAGAAAAAGAGGTTCGAGCCCGGAAATTTGCGCTTGGCAAAGGCATAGCCGGCCATGGTGTCAAAGAGCACGTGAATCCCGGTGCTGATCAGCGCCAGCAGCAGCGTGTTGGTAAACCAGAGCAACATGCGCGGCATGCGGATGCCTTCCAGCCCGAGCACGCGCAGCCCGCCTGTGCCGCTGAGCTGGATCAGGTTGGTGATGTTGTCCAGCGTCGGGTGGGAGGGAATCAGTTCCGGCGGCAGCTTGACGGTGGCCGAAGCAGGCGTGATAGCCGTGACGAAGAGCCAGTAAAGCGGAAAAAGGCTCACAGCCGCAAACAGGATCAAAAGCAGCAGAATCACAATCTGCCAAAAGCGGTCGCTCCAGTGGCGTCCGGGCGCTGTGTGCGGGTGGGTGTGATCGGCGTTTCGATGGCTTGTTCGGTCGTCATCTGCCCTTCCCTAATATTCAACGTCAGTGCTCAGAAATCTGAACTGGATAAAGGAAAACGCTGCAATGATGGCAAAGAGCACCAGGGCCTGCGCGCTGGCACGGCCAAAGTTGAAATCGCTGAACGCCGTCATGTAGATGAGCTGGACGATGGTCGTCGTGCGGTTGATCGGCCCGCCGCCGGTCATGATGTAGACGCGTTCGAAGACCTGGAAACCGGCGATGGTGTAGATGACCATCAGGTAGAGCGTCGTTGGCTTGAGCAACGGCACGGTGATGCGCCACCACTTCTGCACGGCATTGGCGCCCTCAACCTCGGCGGCTTCGTAGAGTTCGCGCGGGATCGAGCCGATGCTGGCCGAGTAGAGCACGACGCCCGTGCCCGGCACGATCAGGATCGTGCTGAGGATCAGGCTCCACAGCGCGATGTTGGGATCCTGCAGCCAGAGCACGCGCGGCAAGCCGACCACACTCAACAGCCAGTTGAAGAAGCCATATTCGGGCTGGAAAATGTAAATCCACACCAGCGAGATGACGATGATGCTGGTGACATAGGGCAGGTAAAACGCGCCGCGAAAGAGCGACTGTACGCGATTGGAGAAGGGCTGGAGCAGCGCGGCAATTGCCAGCGAACTGAGAATCCACGCGGCCACGACAAAGAACGCATAGACAAAGGTGTGCCACATGGAGTCCAGAAAGAGCTGGCTGCTAAAGACATCGACAAAGTTTTTCAGCCCGATCCATTCTGTCGAACGCAGGGTCACTTTCTGGAAGGCCAACACCACCGCGCGCAGCACCGGATAGCCGATGAACAGGGAGAAGAGGATCATGCTCGGCGCGATGAAGAAATAACTCCATTTATAGCGATGCCAGAAGCGGGTGATGCGGGCCATGGTGTGTGTTCTCCAGAGAAGGGATTGGGAGATTAAGAGATTGGAGATTAGGAGATCAGGAGATCAGGAGATTAAGAGATTGCAGCTTGCGAACGATCTTCAATCTCTTAATCTCCTGATCTCTCAGCCCTCTACTGACTCAACGCGTCCAACTCGGCCTGATAGTCCGGCGCGATCTCGTCCATCGCCTCCTGCGCGGTCTGCTCGCCGAGGATGATCGACTGCAGCGCGGCGCCATAGCGCGACCCCAGCTCTGCTGAAGTGGCGACCGGCGCTTCGTAGACGCCATATTCGACCAGATCGGCGATCACTTGGCGGTTGGGCGTGGTGGCATAGGCGGTGTTGCTGCGGCGCAGACCCGGCGCCAACTGCCAGCCTTCGACATCGGCCGCAACCTGGCTGCCGGTCAGATAGTTGGCCAGCTTGTGCGCCGCTGCAACCTTTGCCTCGTCCTCGACATCGACGACGGCGAAGAGGCCGAACGCGCCGTTGGTGACCAGGCTGTCCATGTCGCCGGTCGGCGGCGGCAGGACGGCCAGCGGGAAGCCGCTGCTTTCCAGGTCAGGCACGAAGCCTGGCGTGCTCATCAGCAGCGCCACGCTCTGCAAGTCCTTGAACTGCGAGCGCACGCCAGCCTGATCCACTGTGCCGAAGTCGGGCGGGGTCACCTTGTGCTCCAGCGCCAGCGAGGCCAGCTTGTCGAGCGCGGAGACGCCTTCGGGCTGGTTCTGCACGAACTGCGCGCCGTCGGCGCTGAGGATGCGGCCACCGTCGATGTACATCAGCGGATAATATTCCACCGCGCCCCACTTCGACGAAGCGGTGAAGCCATAAACCTGCGTGCCGTCATCCTTGGTGTAGGTGAGCTGCTTGGTCGCCGCAACGAACTCGTCCCACGTCCACGGCTTCTCCATGGTCGGCAGATCGACGCCGCGCTCGGCCAGGATGTCGGTGTTGGCGAAGAGTGAGATCGCCGTCACCCACAGCGGCCAGGCCCAGACCTTGCCGTCGACCGTCGCCACCTGGAAGGCGCTCTCGTAGAAGTCGGCCTTTTCCTCGTCGGTGAGGTAGGGCGTGATCTCGGAGAGGATGCCCTGCTTGGCGTAGCGCGGCAGGTTGGGGCTGGTGACGCGGAAGACGTTAATGTCGGTGCCGCCGGCGAGTGCGGTCTCCAGCTTGGTGTCGCCTTCGGCCGTCCACGGAATGCCGACGATCTCGACATCGATGTCAGGATTGTTCTGCTCGAAGACCTCGATGGCCTTGGCCGTGTTGACGGAGCCGGCATCGGCGCCGCCATCAATATAGCCGCGCTGGTAGAAGACAACTTTGGTCTTTTCGCCGGACGGAGCCGCCGCACCTTGGTCGCCACCGGGCGCCACGGCTGTACAAGCGCTCACCAGCATGGCCAGCAGCACCAGTACGGACAACAGCGGATAGATTCGTTTCATAGCTTCTTTCTCCCTTTCAAAATGATAGATTGACTTGGACAGAACAGATGAAAATGATAGAACACGGTGAAGCATAAGCTGGATCGTACACCTCCTTTGCATACGCAGCCGGAAAAGTTACAGATCTACTCTACGCAGCAGACAGCAGCGCCGGCAGGAACTCCATGCGCTGGACCCACGAACCGGGTGGCGCCATCAACGCCACTGCCTTGCGAAAACCGCCAAGACAGCCGCGCGTCGTACCGAGGGCATCGTAGTAATCCAGGTAGCGAAATGACGAGACGCCGCCGCGCATGAGCGCATGCGAGCGCAGCACGGCCAGGTACTCCTCCCAGATATCGCCGGCGTCGAGATAGACGTCGGCGCGCCAGCCCTCCATATCCTCCCAGTTTTCCGGGTAATAGACATGGCGCACGCGGTGGGCCGGCAGCGTGCGTTCGATGGCAGGCAGGGCGGCAAAGAAGATCGCCTCCTGCACAAGCTCATGCGTCGCGATATGATCCTTGTGGATGCTGCCCTTCCAGTGCGTCAGGAGAACGTCCGGCTTCTCCTGACGGATGATATCGCACACCTGCCAGATCACCTCCTCCGTCTTGGGCAGCAGGCCGTCCCGATAGGGCAAGGCAAGCACCTTGGCGCCCATGAGCCGGCCCGACGCTTCGATCTCCTGGCGGCGCTGCTCGGCATAGACGGCCGGCGCCAGCGTAGGATGGCCGGCCTCGCCCAGCGTCATGTGGACGACGGTCGCGGTGCAGCCGGCGCGCACATGCTTGAGCACGACCGCGCCCGCCATATTTTCTACGTCGCCGGCATGTGCGCCGATCACCAGTAAGTGGCCTTTGAGCGGAATCACGATTTCATCCTGTCATCTTGTCACTGTGTCATCTTGTCACTGTGTCATCTTGTCAAAAACATAGCGCATCACAGCAAAACGGCGCACGGTATGAAACCCCACCCGTTCATAAAGCCGTGCAGCGTTCTGTCCGGTCCACAGAAACCACGCACAGTGAAAGCCTTTGGCCCGCATCTCTGCCAGACAGCGCAAGAGCAGCACGCGTCCGATGCCCTGACCGCGCAGCGCCGGAGCGACGCCAAAGGGACCAAAACGCTCGCGGCGCTGCTGGCAGTAGCCGACAATCTGCTCACCCTGCACCGCGACGAGAAAACAGATGTCGTCCGCGCCTGGCCCGAACAACGTCAGCAGATACTCCTGCGCAAAGCGATACCAGTCCCAGCCAAAGGTTTCGGCGATAAAGGGCATCAGTGCGGACAAATCCGCCGCCGTCACCGGTCTGACTGCGATCCCAGTTGCGGCCATGTTCTGCTCGACGGCAACGACCTCGGCCGGAATCTGCCGGCCGGTCACTTCGGCGCGCATCGAGATCGGCGTCGCTATCGTCTGCCAGCCTGACGTTTCCAGAAAATGGACGGCGGGCGCATAGGCGTCCACATCCACACCGGGAATAAAATAGTTGGGCGTGTAGGGCGCGATCTCCACCCGGCTGCGACCCGCAGCAGCAAAATCCGCCAGCCGCGCCGCAAATAGTTGGCGCCCGATGCCTGCTCGCTGCCGATCCGGGCGCACGCCAAAGGCCGTGATCCAGCCGAGCTCTGGCTCCAGGCCTTTGCAAGAAGAGCGGCGTCTGGCGCGTGAGGCCGAGCACAAATCCTACGAGCGCACCCTCTGCTTCGGCCACCAGCAACCCATCCGGCCGGAAATTCGGGTCGAGCAAGACGCGCGTGCGCAGCGTGGCCGCGTCGATCGAGTCGTGCATCAACGACCCATTCCACAGGCGAATCAATGCCGCTTCGTCGGCGCCGCGATAAGCACGGATGACGACGCTCATGGCGCTTCGTAGAGCAGAAAGGGCGCTCGCCGCGCACGAAAGTGATTTTCAAACATCGCCCAGTCCGCTGTCAAGCCGGCCACATCATAGCCCAGGGCCAGCCCCTCGCGCAGCGCGGCGTTGCCGGCCAGCAGGTCGAAATGAGGCGGTCGTCCTTCCCAACTTGACTCCAGAAAGGCAAAGCGGTCGGGATTTTGCGCCCGGCACGCGGCAATCACATGCAGACCGGTCGTCGCGGCGCGCAAGGCGTTGCGATCCAGCACGTGCATCTGCACGCCTTGACACGATGCACCGGCGTGCTTGCTGGCCGACGGCTCAAAATAGACAGGGCGGAAGCGTACACCGGGCAGGTCAAGATGGTTGAGGGAGACGGCCAGCCGGTAGCCATCCAGCCACGGTGCGCCGATGATCTCGAAGGGAAGGGCTGTCCCGCGTCCCTCGGAGAGATTCGTGCCCTCGATAAAGCACATGCCGGGATAGACTGTCGCGGTGATGAGATGCGGCATACCCGGCGAGGTCGGCGCCCACGGCAAACCCGTTTCATCAAACCACTGGGAGCGTTGCCAGCCATCCATGGGCAGCACGATCAGGTCGGCGCCAACCTCCTGCTCGACGTTGATCAGGTGCGCCAGTTCGCCCAGCGTCATGCCGTGACGGATCGGAATGTCGACGATGCCGACAAACGATGCCAGCCCCGGCTCAACCGGCGGCCCTTCGATGGCTACGCCGTTGACCGGATTGGGGCGATCCAGCACCAGCAACGGGATGCCGGTGCGCCCGCTTGCGCGCAGCAAATAATACAGCGTGCTGAGATAGGTGTAGAAGCGCACGCCGACATCCTGCATGTCAAAGATCAGCAAATCGACGTCGGCCAACATGGCGTCCGTCGGCTCACGGTCGGCGCCGTAGAGGCTGTAGACAGGGATGCCCAGCCGTGTGTGCTCGCCATGCGCCACGGCCGCACCATCGGCCGCGGCGCCGTCGAAGCCATGCTCCGGCCCGAAGAACGCCGTGATCGTGGCGCCGGCGTGGATCAGCGCGTCTTCTGCCGCGCGCAGGTCCGGCAGCACCGCGGCCGGCTGCGTGACCAGACCGATGCGTCGCCAGCGCAGTTCATCGCGTGCCGTGAAAATCAATTGCTGCAGCCCAGTTGTGACCATGATCTAACTTCCTTGGCGTCCAGCCTGGAGTGTAAAGCGAAATTTATAGCGATCCCCGCGATAGGTGGAAAGCACGAACTCGACCGGCTCTCCAATGCTGTCCACGGTCAACCGTTGCATCCGCATGACTGCGGTCGGCGGCGTCACCTCGAGCAGTTCATGTTCGCCGCTGTCGCCGACCGCCGCTTCCAGCAGTTGCTCGGCATGGGTCAGCGCCACACCGTACTCGCCTTCCAGCACGGCGTACAGCGATTCCTCGGCGAAATCATGGGCAAGCAGACCAGAAAAGCGCTTAAACGGCAGATGCGCCGTCTCGATCGCCAGTGGCAGGCCATCGGCGAGGCGCAGACGCGCCAGACGAATCACCTCGGCTTGCGGCGCCAGTCGCAGCGCCGCGGCGACCTCTGGGGTTGCCGGGACCACGCCGGCCTCCAGCACGCGGCTGGCTGGCCGGTTGCCGCGCGCAGTCACATCCTGGCTGAAGCCGGTCAGCGTGCGCAACTGCTGGTCGATTTTCGGCTCGGCGACGAAGGTGCCCTTGCCGACGCGCGTGTAGACGACGCCGTTGCTCGCCAGTGACAGCAGCGCGTGACGTACAGTCATGCGGCTGACCTGGTACTGTTCGGACAGTTCGCGTTCGGAGGGCAGGCGCTGATGCGGCTCAAAGTTGCCGGCTCGAATCTCGGCAATCAGGCCTTCGATGATCTGCTGGTAAAGCGGATCGGGTGCTTCGCGCTGAAGTTTCATGAAATCGTATAGACCGGTATAGACCATTGATGTTGTATAGCAGTTTTATCACAACCCGCGCAGGATTTCAAGAATGAATTTTTTGGTTTGACCGTTGCTCGTCTCAATTGACATTCTGGCGCGCGCCTCATACACTCAGAAAAACAATGCGTAATCCGTAATGTGTAATTACTTCGTCACGAACGTATGAGGGACAAGGGGGGCCGTGACGCATGACGCAGAACCCAGCAAGGAAAGCGAGATAGATATTTATGGCTTACACGATTCAGGTCGGTGCGATCCGTTGCCATGTGTTGAGTGATGGCTTGCACTATGTAGATGGCGGCGGTTTTTTCGGTCTGATCCCGCGCACGATGTGGCAGGAAGTCGTCGAGCCGACGCCGCTCAATCAGACGCCGTGCGATTCGCGCGCTTTGCTGATTGAATCCGATCAGGGGCTGATTCTGGTTGATGTGGGCAACGGCGACAAGCTGCCGCCAAAAGCACGTGAGCGAATGGGCATGGGCGACCGCAATCTGCGGCTGGTGGGTGACCTGGCACGCGTCGGCTACAAACCCGAAGATATCGACATCGTTCTCTTCACCCATTTTCACGGCGACCACATCGGCGGCGCCACGCGCTGGCAAACTGACGCCGCCGCGCCCAGCGTCCTTACCCCCACGTTTCCGCGCGCGCGTCATATCGGGCAGCGGGTGGATCTGGCCGACGCCAGCTTTCCCAACGAGCGCACCGCCGCCACCTATCTCGCCGACAATTTTCGCCCGCTGCTTGAGCGTGACATGTTGGAGATCGTGGACGGTCCATTACGGTTGGCGGAGGGCGTGCGCACCGACATCGCGCCGGGACACACGCAGGCAATTCAGGTGGTATGGGTCGAAAGTCAGGGTGAGCGCCTGCTATTTCTCACCGATGCG
Organism: Candidatus Caldilinea saccharophila; assembly: GCA_016710365.1. Taxonomy (GTDB): domain Bacteria; phylum Chloroflexota; class Anaerolineae; order Caldilineales; family Caldilineaceae; genus Caldilinea; species Caldilinea saccharophila. The sequence continues at coordinate 66,833 of JADJVW010000027.1, forward strand.
GCGAGTTGGGCGGTTCATCTGCAACGATTGGCGTGGTCCCGAAGTCAAACCGCTCATCACGGAGCCGGCTCATTTCGACGCCAGTTTGTAGCGCTGCCGATCTGCACCGCTACAGGACGGTCTGGGCTCGCGGACGTCCCGTCCGCGAGCCGAGGTGAGACTTACTCAAAAAGCACGACGCTGCGCACGACGCTGCCGGCCAGCATCTCGGTATAGGCGCTATTGATTTCCTCCAGCCGGTAGGTGCGTGTGATCAGGCTGTCGAGGTCGAGCAATCCGTCGAGATAGAGCGACGCCAAAAATGGGAAATCGCGCGGGGGATGCGCGCTGCCGTAGTAGCTGCCTTTGACCGTTTCTCCTGACGCGTCAACACCGCCCCCGGCAGATTGGTGCTGCTGCCCATCGGCGCCAGCCCCGCCAGCACGATCGTGCCGCCCGGGCGCGCCGCGGCCAGACACGCTTCCTGCACCGCCGGAGACCCCACCGCCTCGAACGCGTAATCCACCCCGCGCCCGCCTGTCAGCGCGCGAATCTCGCCGATGGCGTCGTCGCCGGCAGGCACGAAATGGGTCGCCCAGGCTCGTGGCAAACTCCCCCTTCTGCGCAACCCTGTCAACGACGATGATGCGCGCGGCGCCGGCCAGCTTTGCGCCCAACACCATGCTCATGCCGACGCCGCCGGCGCCAAAGATCGCCACGCTGCTGCCAGGGCGCACCTGCGCGGTGTTCAGCACCGCGCCGACGCCCGTCGTCACCGCACAGCCGATCAACGCGGCTACGGATGCAGGGACGCGCGGGTCAAGCAGCACGCAGCTTTGCACAGGCACAACCACATAGTCGCTGAAACAACCCAGGCCACAGTAGTGATAGACCGGCTGCCCGGCCAGCGCATAGCGCGGCGTGCCATCCAGCATCACGCCCGCCCAGATCGGCTCCAGATACGCGTCGCACAGACAGGGGCTGTCGTGTAGACAGTAGAAACATTCCCCGCACGCCGGCGCCCAGTTGAGGCTGACGCTATCGCCCACCTGGAGCCGCGTCACGCCAGGGCCGACCGCGACGACTTCGCCCGCACCTTCGTGCCCCAGCGCGGCCGGCAGCGGATGTTGCGTCGCGCCGCTGATCAGGTGCCAATCGCTGTGACAGACGCCCGCGGCGCGGATGCGCACGCGCACCTCGCCCGCACGCGGCGCGCTCAGGTCGAGCGTCTCGACGGAAATCGGGTCGCCCACGGCATGAAGGACGGCGGTTCTGGTTTGCATAGATTCCTCTGGAAGCTCCGGTCGGTGCTCAAGAAAGTTACTCGTCTTCTTCGTCGTCACCCACGATCAACCGCTGCAACGACTGGACGAGCAGCTTGTGTTCAGCCTGATGCAGCCGGTTGGCGAGCATCTCCAGCGTGTCCGAGCGATAGATCGGCGTCTCGGCCACGCCGATCACCGGGCCGGCGTCGACCGCTTCGTCGGGCACGAGGTGCACCATACAGCCGGTCTGTTTGATCTCCCCGCGCTGGAACGCGGCAAATGCCTCCTCGATGGCATGGGCGCCGGGGAATTTGCCGGGCAGCGCCGGGTGTAGATTGACGACGCGATAGGGAAAATGTTTCAGAAAAGCCGCGCTGAGAATATGCATCCAGCCGGCCAACACGACCCAATCCGGCTTGCTCGCCGCCAACATCTTAGCCAGATCGGCATCGTACTCGACGCGTGTGCGTCCAGCGTCGAGATAGGGCTTGAGCAGGAGATATCCCGCCGGAATGCCCGCCTGTTTGGCCCGCTCCAGCCCGAAGGCTGTGGTGCGATTCGCAACGACCAGCACAATTTCCGCCGGCAGCACCTTCATGCGGATCGCGTCGATCAGCGCCTGAAGATTGCTCCCATTCCCAGAAATCAGGACAACCAGTTTTGCAGTCAAAAGTGCGTCCTCACAGAATCAATTGCACCGCTTCACCGGCTTCTTTGCGTTCCACCAGCCTGCCGATCACCACCGCGTCGTCAAGCAGATCCAGGATCGCCGCGGCCACAGCGCTGGGCACAATGACGACCATGCCGATGCCCATGTTGAAGACGCGATGCGCCTCGATCAGATCCATCCCGCTCCAGCGCACCAAATGTTCGAAGAGCGGCGGGCGCTCCCAACTGCGCACGACGATGCGGGCGGACAGGTGATCGGGCAGCACGCGCGGCACATTCTCTATCAGGCCGCCGCCGGTGATGTGCGCCATGCCCTTGATCGGGTAGCCTGCCTGCTGCACCGCCTCGATCTGGGAAAGATAGCAGCGATGCGGCGCCAGCAAGGCGTCGGCCAGGCTCTGGCCGTCCGCCAGCATCATCGTCAGGTCGCGCTCGGCAACGATGCGGCGAATCAGCGAGAAGCCGTTCGTATGCGGCCCGCTGCTCGCCAGGCCGATGAGCACATCGTCAACTTCCATCGTTTCCGGCCGGGGCAGCAACGTCGTGCGGCTGGCAAGGCCCACGACAGCGCCCGCCAGATCGAACGCGCCTTCTGTGTAGACGCCGGGCATCTCGGCGGTTTCGCCGCCCAGCAGCGCACAACCGGCCGCCTGGCACGCCTCGGCGATCCCGGTGACGGTTTCCGCGGCTGCGGCCGGGTCGAGCTTGCTCGTCGCCACGTAATCCAGAAAGAAGAGCGGGCGCGCATTCTGGACGAGGATGTCGTTGACGCAATGATTCACCAGGTCGTGGCCGATGCCGCGCCACCGCCCCAACTCCGCCGCCAGCTTGACCTTGGTGCCGACGCCATCAATCGAGGCGACCAGGACGGGCTGGGCCGGCAGCTTGTCCAGGGCAAACACCCCGCCAAAACTTCCCACGTCTGCCAACACGCTCGGCGTGTACGTGGCCTGGATCGCCTGCTTCATCAAGTTCACAGCCTGCGCGCCGGCATCGATATCGACGCCGGCCTGTTTGTACAGCTCAGTCATAAAAATTTCACCGGGTGGTCAACGTATCATTCAGAAAATCGATCATGTCTATACGAAGTTGCGCCAGGGAATCCTCGTGCACGTACATCATGTGCCCTGCCGCGTAATAGGCCATACGCACGTGATCGCGCAGTGTCGCTTCCAGATGCAAATGGTTGACAGTGTAATCCGTGGCAAAAAAGGGCGTCGCCAGATCATAGTAGCCGTTGGCGATGAACACCTTGAGAAATGGATTTTGCGTGATCGACGCGCGCAGCGTCTCGCTCACATCGACATATTTGTTTTGATGCTTGCTGTAATCCCACGTCTCGTACAGACCAGTCAAGACCGCGTAGGGCAGATCGCTGGCAAAAGCAAGCTCCTCGCGCACGTAGGCATTCATGGCGCTGGAGTAAGCGCCCTGGATCGCCGCGTAGCTGGGGTCGTTCTCCCCGCGTTCGCCTGCCGCGTCGCGATCCAGGCCGATGAAGCGGCTGTCCAGCCGCCCCACGGTGCGTCGCGTTTCCCGCAGCAATTCCTTGCAGAAGCGAAAAATTTCGATGCGTAAATTGGACGCTTCAACATAAGCTTCTGACAGCCCCGTGTAGCGCGCCACCCTGCGCACGATGTCGGCGTGTGTTTCGGCAGGCAACGCGCTGCCCTGGAACAGGGCGTGAGCATAGTCGCCCGCAGCAAATGTCGATGCCTCTTGGATAGTTTTCTGCAAATCAGCTTGCAGATCCGCGCCGAGGCGGCCATGGTGCCAGGCGGTGGCCGCGTAAGTCGGCAGGAAGAGCACGTAGGGCAGGTCGTTGCCAGGCTCGAACTCGATGGTTTGAAAGTTGAGCACGCTGGAGATCAGCAACAGGCCGTTGAGATACATGCCGTGCCTGCTTTGCAAATGGCCGGCCAGACCCGCGGCGCGCGTCGTGCCGTAGCTCTCACCGATCAAGAATTTAGGCGAGGCCCATCGTTTGTAGCGTGTGACGTAGAGACGGATAAATTCGCCAACCGACTCGATGTCCCGCTCCAGGCCGTGGAATTGCTTGGCCTCTTCGCCCGGCGCGGCGCGGCTGTAGCCGGTGCTCACAGGATCGATGAAGACGATGTCAGCCCAATCGAGCAGCGAATAGTCGTTATCGACGAGTTGATAGGGAGGCGGCGCAAGCTGGCCAGCATCGCCCGCCAGGACGCGGCGCGGCCCCAGCAGTCCCAAATGCAGCCAGACCGACGAGGAGCCAGGCCCGCCGTTGAACGAAAACAGGATCGGGCGGCGTTGCATGTCCTCGCTGTTTTTGCGCGTGTAGGCGATAAAAAAGACCGTTGCCTGCGCCTTCCCCGCTTCGTCTTTCATCACGATGCGGCCGGTCGTGGCCGTGTAGACGATCTCGCTGCCGCCGATGCGTGCGATATGTTCGGTTGCGACGATCTCGTCCTGCAGCTCGATCTTGGGCTTGTCGGCGTCAGGGATTGATGCAGCAGGGTTGGTGGGCGATGATTCAGACATAATTGTCCTAACAGTGCAAGATTTTATCCACAGATAACACAGATTTCACAGATTTTTAGTAACTATTCAGCGTACTTCCATAGACCACGGATGAGACGGATTTGACGGAAAAATCCGGATAATTTTCGGACAAAATCCGTGGTCGCTTTTCACTAAGATACTGTTTGAAAAGCCTCCTTTTTTGAAGCCGAGGTGCAGAGACGCAAAAAAAGCGCAGAGAAATGCTTGAGATAAACGTTGGCTTTTGCTCTGCGAACCTCTGCCACACCGCGCCTCTGCGTCAAATTTTTCCCTTTTCAAACAGTTTCTAAGACTGAATCGTTACGATTTTTGCTTCTTTGCCAGGTGTAATCAATACAATCTGTGCCATCTGTGTCATCTGTGGATCAATTTTTTCCCTTGGCCGTTGGGCGCTTTGGATTGGGGGGTGTCTTGTAAGGTAACCCGATGTCGCGGCGATAGTGGGCGCCGGCAAAGCGAATGCGCTTCACGCCGTTATAGGCGCGTCGCGCGGCGTGCTCGATCGTGCGCGCGGTCGCCGTCACCGCCAGCACGCGTCCACCCGTGGTGATGAGGCGTGCATCCTTGAAACGCGTGCCGGCCTGGTAGACAGTGCAGCCGGTCGCCTCCGCGTCGTTGACGCCGAAAATTTCCAGGCCGGTGCGGTATTCGTCCGGGTAGCCTTCCGAGGCCATGACCACGGTGACGGCGCTCTCCTTGCGCCAGCGTGGCTGCACGCGATCGAGCGCACCGTCGGTGCAGGCCAGCAGCAGTTCGCTCAGATCGCTGGCAAGCAGCGGCAGCAGCACCTGCGTCTCCGGGTCGCCGAGGCGACAGTTGTACTCCAACACGCGCGGTCCCTGCTCTGTGAGCATCAGGCCGGCGTAGAGCACGCCGACGTAGGGCGTCCCTTCGGCGGCCATGCCCTCCAGCACCGGTTGCAGCGCCACGCGCTCGATCTCCGCCAGCAATGCAGGCGTGACCAGCGGCGATGGCGAGAAGGCGCCCATGCCGCCGGTGTTTGGCCCGCGGTCGTCATCGCGCAGCCGCTTGTGATCCTGGGCAGTAGGCATGAGAATACTGCGCCGGCCGTCGCAGAAAGCCAGAACGGAAACTTCGGGGCCGGCGAGCTTTTCTTCCACCAACAGCGTGGCGCCCGCCTCGCCAAAACGGCGGTCGAGCAGAATCGCGCGCGCCACGTCCGCGGCCTGTTCGACTGTGGTGGGGATAATGACGCCCTTGCCGGCAGCCAGCCCGCTTGCCTTGATGACAGGCACGAAGTCAATCGTGCGCATATAGCGCATGACCTCGTCGAAGTCGTCGAAAATTTCCGCCTGCCCGGTGGGAATCTGCCAACGCTGCATGAAACGCTTGGAGAACGCTTTGGAGCCTTCGAGTTGTGCGGCGGCGCGCATGGGGCCAAAGATGCGCAGGCCGGCGGCTTGGAAGGCATCGACGATGCCGGCCACCAGCGGCGCCTCTGGGCCGACCACCGTCAGATCGATCGCATGATCGCGCGCAAAGGCCACCAGCGGCTCGATCTGCTCGGCGTCAATGGGGATATTTTCGCTTTTGGGCAGTCGCGCGGTTCCCCCGTTGCCGGGCGCCACATACAACTGGTCAAGCGTAGGAGATTGGCAAAGTTTGTGGGCAATCGCATGTTCGCGACCGCCGCTGCCAACGAGAAGAACCTTCATGGGTGATTGACCTCATCCGGTAGCCGTTTTGACGCAACGGCAAGTATTATCGACGACATGTAGGGAGAAACCCAAGTTCGCAGCACAAACAATGACAGGCCGCCTTGGCTACCGCGCGTGCATCTCCACCTCAAACAGGGTAGGCCACAGCTTGCCGGTGACAAATAGATGCCCCGACGCGGGGTCGTAGGCGATGCCGTTGAGCACATCTGGCGGCGCGGCAGGCGGTGTACTATTTGCCGCAGACTGACCCTGGGCAAGCAGGCCGGTGAAGTCATAGACGCCATCGACGATGCCAGTGGCCGGGTCGATGCGCACCATCAGATCCGTCTGCCAGACGTTGGCTAAGATCTTTCCATCAATGTATTCGAGTTCATTCAGTTGCGCCAACGGCTGCCCCTCGGCCGTCACCGTGATGCGGCGTGTTTCCTGCAGCGTCGCGGGATCGAGAAAGTAGATAACCGGTGTGCCATCGCTCATGATGAGCTGCTGCCCATCGTGCGTCAGGCCCCAGCCCTCAGTCGCGTAGGAGAACTGCCCTTTTTCCTCAAAAGTTTCACGGTCGTAGATAAAGCCGACCCCATTTTTCCAGGTCAATTGGTAGATCTGGTCGCCGAGCAAGGCAATGCCCTCACCAAAATATATTTCGTTCAGATCGTGTTGCTGCAAGACCTGGCCTGTGGCGAGTTCGACCTTGCGCAAGGAGGATCGTCCGTAGAGGCCAGTGCCTTCATACAAGATGCCGTCCAGATAAACGAGTCCCTGGGTAAAGGCCGTGGGGTCGTGCGGGAAGGTATTCACCACCGTGTAATCATAGAGGGCTGGCTGCATTCCGTTTGCGGCCGGCGCCGCCAGCGGCGAAGCCTGTAAATCTGGCGCTGTGGCGGCAACGGCCGCGGTCGATTGGGCGTTGACGCCCTGAGTTGCCGAAGGGGACGCGGGTATGGAAGCCGTAGCCGCGGTAGGCGAAATCCTCATCGTGTCCGTGGCTGCCGGCAGGTTCGTCCTAGCTTGCCGGCTGAAAACAAAGACCCCTGTCACCAGAACAGCGGCGGCAATCAAAAATACCATCAAACCCGATCGTGCGTTCATACGCGACTCACTTGTGTGAAAAAGGCTCCGGATGTTACAGATCACAGCATAGCGCAGAAGCGGCTCTCCGTCTATTTACCACGCGATAAGGGGTCTACTTTACGATTGGAGCCAGTGTCCCGACGCCGGTCAGGCGGCTCGCTAAAAAAGTGCACCGTGCGAGCACACCGAGAACGCGCCCACCACAAATCTAGATGCACACACAATATGCAAACCTTTGACTTTCGTTCGCCGCTATCCTACAATGGCGAAATGATCAGCATCCAGCGCAACACCACATGCGCGTGCAAAAAAACAATCTAACCAGCGACCAGGTAGGCAACTTTGCCGCGCCTGTGATGGCTGTTTGCCGGGAGCAAGGGTCGCTTGAACGCACGATAGGGCGCGGCAGGATTGGATCGGCGCCCGCCAAATCATGGGTAGCGTTACGGAAAGCACAATTTCGGTGCATCGCGTCATAAGACAAGGGACTTGGTTTGTAGTATCATTTCTATAGGGTAAAGCTGGCGCGCCCGGGTCGTTAAGACGACAGGACAGCCAGCAAGATATTCTCGTCCGCAAGATGCAGAAACAATTCAGGTGACGTGCGATGATCACAGGACAGCCTAGGGCACAAACGGAGTCTCAAGACAAGAGTATCATTCTTGTCGTGGATGATGCGCCGGCCGGGCGTGAAACCCTCCAGGCGCTGCTCTTCTCTGATGCCTACGACTTGTACTTTGCCGGCGATGGTCTTCAAGCATTGGAGATGGCGGCAACCGTCCGGCCGGATTTGATTTTGCTGGATGTCATGATGCCGGGGATCGACGGCTTCGAGGCGTGCCGGCGCCTGCGGGCGATCCCGGAGCTTGCGCATATTCCGATCATCATGGTCACGGCGCTGGATGATCGCATGTCCCGGCTGCAGGGCATCGAAAGTGGCGCCGACGATTTTATTTCGAAGCCATTCGATTCGGCTGAGTTGCGCGCGCGCGTGCGCACGATCACGCGTCTCAATCGTTACCGTCGCCTGGTCGAAGAACGCGAGCGCTTCGAGTGGGTTGTGGAAAACGCCGAAGACGGCTATCTTCTGTTGAACGGCGACGCCATCACTTACGCCAATCCACAAGCACAGACTTTGCTAGGGTTGGATGGCAACGACTGCCGCACGACGCATCCCTCATTGCTGGAGATCGCGCAGCGCACATTCCGCTGCGAACCCAAAGGAATCTGGGATCTCTGGCCTGATGTCCAGATCGACAATCAGGATATTCGCCTCTTTCTCATCGCACCCGAAACGACGACCTCTCCAGCCAACTGGCTTGAAGTGACAGTGTACGGACGCTTCAGCAACGCACAGGTCGGGCGGCTTATCCGCCTGCGCGATGTGACAATCGCCAAAACCAGCCTGCGCGATATGTGGTCGTTCCACACGATGGTAATGCACAAGCTCAACACGCCGATGCATATGATGCTGGGCAGCATGGAACTGCTGACGCTGAGTTCTGGAGACGCCTTATCTACTCGCGAAATCTTCGATCTCGTTGAAATGGCTGCCAGCGGCGCGCAAAGGTTGGCGTCGGCGATCAATGACGTGTTGCAATATGCCACAGCGTTCTCAGTGACGATGCGCGTCGGCGAGCGATTTTGCCTGGATGATCTGCCTGTCCTCACCACGGAAACGGCCAGACATTTGCAGATGGCGCACGTTACGCTTGACCTGCCATCACAGCCGGGGATCTGCTTGGCGATTTCACCGCGCGCGATGGAATCGATCTTGTTCGAGTTGCTCGAAAATGCGAAGAAATTTCATCCCAACCATGAACCCTCCATCCAGATTGGGGGCGTTCTCGACGGCGACAGGTTCGTGCTCACGATTCAAGACAATGGCATTCATCTCTCGCCCGACCAGCTCAACCGCGTCTGGCTGCCCTATTATCAAGGCGAGCGCTATTTCACCGGCGAAGTGCAAGGCATGGGGTTGGGGTTGCCATTGGTGGCGTCGATCCTCTGGGAATGTGGCGGCGACTGCTACATCACCAATCGCGAGGGTGCGCCCGGCGTGATCGTTCATCTGAGCTTTCCAACTTTGCCGCTCCTCTGAGCTGCTGGATTGACGCGATTTTTTACGAAGCGAATCATTTTCACTTCGTCTCTATGACTGAATGGTTGATTCATGAATTTCCTCATCGATCTGCTGGTTGAACACCCACTGCTCCTGCTCTTCCTCGTTTCGACCATTGGTTACTACATCGGCCAAATTCGCATCAAAGGCACCGGGCTGGGGGTGGCTGCGGTGCTATTCATCGGGCTGGCCATTGGCGCGCTCGACCCGCGGCTGACGCTGCCGCCAGAGTTGATCTCACTGGGATTGATTCTGTTTGTCTATTCAGTCGGGCTGGCAAGTGGGCCTGGCTTCTTTGCGTCGTTTTCGCGCAGCGGTCTGCGCGACAACCTGATGGTGGCGGGTGTGCTGATCCTCGCCGCGCTGATCGTCGTGGCCGAGGCATTCCTGCTAAATCTTAAGTCAACGGTGGCGGCCGGCATCTACACCGGTGCGCTGACGAACACGCCGGCGCTTGCGCAAGTTCTGAGTTATGTCAATAATGGGCCTCTCCATTTAACCAGCAGTACGATAGGGACAGAGCCTGTCGTCGGTTATTCGGTTGCCTATCCGCTCGGTGTAATCGGCCCGATCCTGATCATCCTGCTGATGCAGCGCGTGTGGCGCATCAATTACAAACAGGATGCGGAGGCGGTGCGCGACATGTTTCCGATCGAACAGGATATCTACAATCGCACAGCCAGGATCACAAACGCGGCGCTCGCGAGCCAGCCGCTGCGAGAGTTGAGCGCCCGACGACAGTGGCGAGTCATCTTCGGCCGCATCCAACATGGCGACAAGATCGAGCTTGCCACCGGCGATACAGTATTGCAACCAGGCGATCTGGTGAGCGTCATCGGGACGCCGGAAGACGTCGATCCTGTCGTCAAGGAGCTTGGCGCGCCCGCGGTGGAGCAACTCGACCTCGACCGCAGCGCCTACGATTTTCGCCGTGTTTTTGTTTCAAACTCCGACCTGGTCGGACGTAAGCTGGCCGATCTCGACCTGCCGCGCCGCTTCGGTGCGATCGTGACGCGCGTGCGCCGCGGCGACATCGAGCTATTGGCTTTTGGCGATCTCGTATTGGAATTGGGCGATCGGGTGCGTTTTGTCGCGCCGCGCAGCCAAGTTCGTCCGCTCAGCGACTACTTTGGCGACTCGTACAAAAAACTGAGCGAAATTAACTTTGGCGCGCTTGGTCTTGGCATTACGCTGGGACTCCTCGTGGGCATCATCCCCATTGCGCTGCCCGGCGGGATCGAGTTCAAGCTGGGCGAAGCTGGCGGCCCCTTGATTGTGGCGCTGATGCTCAGCGCGTTGCGCCGCACGGGGCCCATCGTCTGGAGCATTCCGTACAGCGCCAACTTGACGATCCGCCAACTGGGGCTCACCATTCTGCTGGCCGGCATCGGGATTCGCTCCGGCTACACCTTTCTCTCCACGTTGAGTCAAGAAGGTGGCATGACGATCCTGTTGGCCGGCGCGGTCGTCTCACTGCTAACGCCGCTGCTGGTGTTGTGGATCGGCTACCGCTGGTTCAAGTTGCCCTTTGGCGTGCTGACCGGCATTGTCTCGGCCGTCCATACGCAGCCGGCGGTGCAGGCGTCTGCGCTCAACCAGGCGCACAATGATCTGCCCAATCACGGCTACGCGCTGGCCTTTCCGATGGCGACAATCGCCAAAATTCTGCTCGCCCAGATCATCGTAGCGTTTCTACCCTATGCTCGATAAAATTTGACATTAGCCATGCGCAGAAGCAAAGCTCTGGCTTATCAAACGCACCGCAGCCTGACGCGCTAAGGTGACGCCAACAATACACTTTGTAAGACAATGCTGCTTCTGATGTAAATCCCTTCAATCCTTTCTGCGGGATTGGCATTTGCGGGATTGGCATTTGCGGGATTGGCATTTGCAGCATTCTCCCTTCAGAATTAAAAGGGTAGACGAGTAAACGCCAGCATAAGCAGAAGGAGTAGAATGAGCAACGCCAAGATCTTACTTGTGGAAGATGAACCCTCGCTGATCGAAACGCTCGATTATTCCTTGCGCCGGCAGGGGTATGAGGTCATCACCGCCACCGATGGACGCAAGGCGCTCGGCGTCGCCCGCCAGCAGCAGCCCGATCTGATCGTGCTGGACGTGATGTTGCCTGGGTTGGATGGGTTTGAGGTCTGCCGCATCTTGCGCCAGGAGATGAACGTCCCCATCATCATGCTCACGGCGCGCACCGAAGAGGTCGACAAGGTCGTCGGGTTGGAGGTAGGCGCCGACGACTATCTGACCAAACCGTTCAGTATGCGCGAGCTGCTGGCGCGCGTCAAGGCGATGCTGCGCCGCGTGCGCATCGACCGCGAAGAAGCTGCAACCAACACCGCGACGGCGCCCAATCTCGTCACCGAGCGCATGGTCTTTGGCGACCTCGTCATCGACCTGAGCCGCCGCGAAGTAACGACCCAAGGGAGTGTGCATCATCTCAAGCCAAAAGAATTCGATTTGCTGGTTTTCTTAGCCCGCAACCGCGGGATTGTGCTCAGCCGCGACCTGATCCTGGAGCGGGTGTGGGGATGGGAATTTGACGGCGGCAGCCGCACGGTGGATGTGCATGTGCGCTGGCTGCGTGAAAAGATCGAGGCTGAGCCTTCCGAACCGCAACGCATCATTACTGTGCGAAGTATCGGCTATCGCTTTGAAGGATAGCGCCGTCAGCCAGAGGATGTCACAACCAATTGTCAAGGTTTCTTATCCAGGTTTAAATCATTCGTTAATATTGCATCTGTATGCTCTCCGCACAGTTTTGGACTTTATCCGCATCCGCGTCCATATTTGACGCCTATCCAGAAATTTTTGCGGCGCGCCTTTTGCGCAGAGAGAGTCACAAAACACTCCAATCAATTTCTAGATGAAACCTTGTGCAGCAGACGACCATTTCACTACACTCCAAACCAGGCGCTTCAACGCAACATGAGGCCGTCGTATCGCCGCCAGCAGGCGTGGCGCCGGACAGACGCGACGCGACCAAAATTCCTGTCGCAGCCACGATGAAGACCTTCACTTGGCGCAGCATCCAGCACACCGTGCGCTACCGTTGGCGCTATGTAGTGAGCGTTTTCATCAGCCTGTGTATCATCGTCACGCTATTGATATGGTTTGTCGTGCAGGAACAGCCTACGCTCCCGCAGCTAGTGCTGGCCGGCTTGGGCGCTGCGGCGTCGGCCACATTGTTGCTGATCGGCGCCCTCGACGTGAGTTCTGGGCGCGTACGCCAGATTGCGGCGACGATCGAGCAGATCGCAGCGGGCGACCTCGATGCACGCATGACAGCGCGCGGCCCCGGCGATATTGGTGCATTGAGCCGGGCGGTCAACAGCATGGCCGAACGCCTGCAACGTCAAAGCCGCAAACGCAACCGTGAGCGCGACCGCCTGCACACCGTGCTTCACATCATGAACGACGGCGTGATCATCCTCAACAAACATGGCTATGTGAGCGTCCTCAACCCGGCCGCCGCACGCCTCCTGAATGTGCTCGACAAAGATGCGCTGAACAAATCCTTTGTGCAAGTAGTCAAGGATTACCGCATCGCCGAAGTCTGGCTGGCCTGCATCAAGGAAGCGAACGAACAGTCGGCCACCCTTGAGCTAAGCAACGACGCCTATGTGCGGGTGATCGTGGCGCCCTTCTTGCGTGGCGCCTCCAATGGCTATCTCGTCCTGCTGCAAGACTTGAGCCACATTCACCGGCTGGAAGCTGTGCGCCGCGATTTTATCAGCAACCTTTCGCACGAGCTGCGCACGCCCCTTGCCTCAATTAAAGCGCTGGTCGAAACGCTACGCGATGGCGCCATCGAAGACCCGCCCGCGGCCGAACGTTTCTTCGGACACATGGAAGTCGAGGTTGACGAGATGACGCAGATGGTGCAGGAACTGCTCGAGCTGTCGCGCATCGAATCGGGCCAGGCGCCGCTGCGCCTCTTCCCCACGACGGTCGCCAAGCTGGTGGAACCAGCCGTCGAGCGCCTCCACGCCCAGGCCGGTCGCGCCAATCTCAGCCTGAATCTTGTGCTCGGCCCGAATCTACCCGAAGTCATGGTCGACGCCGACCGCGTGGGCACGGTGATCCTCAATCTGGTGCACAACGCCATCAAGTTCACGCCGGCGGAGGGCCAGGTGACGGTCAGCGCTCGCGCCGTAGCCGATGCCGTCGTCATCTCAGTGGCAGACACGGGCACCGGCATTCCCGCCGAAGATGTCCCTCGCATTTTTGAACGCTTCTACAAAGCCGACCGGGCGCGCAGCGGCGGCGGCACGGGGCTGGGGTTAGCCATTGCCAAACATACGGTGCACGCCCATAACGGGCGTATCTGGGTAGAAAGCACCGAGGGTGTGGGCAGCACCTTTTCGTTTACCCTCCCACTCGTTAACCTTCCCTTAACACACAATTGAACGCCTGTTAACTGACGCTTGCGTCGTTGTTAACTACTTGTCGCTATCCTTGACCACAAGGCGCAATTTGCGCTCGCCTTTGCACAAAGGGCAGTGGGAGCGGATGAGATGTCCGCGCGCCGAGACATTGATATCGAGTGATATTTTTGACGTTTAGGTTGAATCAGTTAAATGAAGGAGTAACTATGCGACACTGGTTTTTAGCCGTACTTTTGATGACGGCGCTACTTATTTCTGCATGTGGTGGTGCGGCTACGCCGGCGCCTGCCGAAGCTGCGCCGGAAGTTGCCACCCAGGCGCCTGCTGAGGCGACGCCAGCAGCAAGTGCGCCAGAGGCTGCTGGCGTGGCGATGACGACATTGCCAGAGGTGAATCCTTTGGCGGTGACGGGCGACATCATCGTGGCGGGCAGCTCGACGGTCTACCCGCTGGCGGAACGCATGGCCGAGCGCTTCATTGCCGAAGGCTATGCCGGCAACATCACTATCGACAGCATCGGGTCAGGCGCGGGCTTCCAGCGCTTCTGCGAAGCGGGCGAGACCGACATCTCCAACGCCTCGCGCCCCATTAAGGAGAGCGAGATCGAGAGTTGCAAGGCCATCGGCCGCACGCCGATTGAGTTCCGCGTTGGCACTGATGCTCTCGCCATCGTCGTCAACCCGGAGAATGACTGGATCGGCGAGGAAGGTGTGACGCTCGAAGAACTCGCCAAGCTCTTCTCCGCCGAAGTCACCAACTGGTCGGACGTCAACCCCGACTGGCCGGCCGATCCGATCAAGCGCTTCAGCCCCGGCACCGACTCTGGCACCTTCGACTACTTCGTCGAAGGCGTCATGACTCCCGCCTTCCCCGATAAGGGAGAGGAAGAACTCCTCGGCGCCGGCAACCTTCAGCTCTCCGAGGATGACAATGTCCTCGTCCAGGGCGTCGCCGGCGACAAGAACGCCATTGGCTACTTTGGCTTCGCCTACTTCGAGGAAAACGCTGACAAGATCCGCGACCTGTCCGTCAACGGCATCGCACCCAACGCCGACACCGTCAACGCCAGCGAATATCCGCTGGCCCGCCCGCTCTTCATGTACTCCGACTCCACCGTCATGACGAGCAAGCCGCAAGTCGCCGACTTCATCAACTTCATCCTCACCAATGTGAATGATGAGATCGTCTCCGTCGGCTACTTCCCGGCCTCTGAAGAAAATCTCTCCCTCGCCAAGGACAACTGGCTCCAAGCTATGGGTCAATAATCTTTGTGAAGCGATAGGATGTGGGTGTTTATGGGAAGGGGGGTGTATCACCCCTTCCCATCTGTGCTGTATCGCAACTGTGTGCAAGGAATGATTTTGTGGAACAAGAGATTAGCGCCGGCGTGCTGCCAATCCTAATGCCCCAGACTGAACGTGACGAGATTGCGGCGGCGCTGCGCAAACGCAGCCGGCCGGGCGAGGCAGTAATCGGCGTGATGCTGCGCATTGCCGGGGCAATTTCGGTGCTCACGACCGCCGGCATTGTGGCTGTGTTATTGTACGACGCCTATCTGTTTTTTGCGCGGCCAGAACCGACGTTGTGGAATTTTTTCACTGACACGACATGGGCGCCACAAATCGACCGCTTCGGAATCTTTCCGCTGGTCAACGCCACTTTTCTGACCAGCATCATCGGCATGGCCGTAGCGCTGCCGATCGGTCTGATGATCGCCATTTATCTGAGCGAATACGCATCGCCGCGCGCGCGCGGCATCTTGAAACCGGTGCTGGAAATTCTGGCCGGTATTCCGACCGTCGTCTTCGGCTTCTTTGCATTGGGTTTCATGACGCCGCTTTTGCAGAGCATCTTTAGCCGCGACACGGTCGAAATTTTCAACGTTGCTTCAGCCGGCATTGTCATCGGCATTTTAATTATCCCATTGGTCAGTTCGATGAGCGAGGACGCGCTGAGTGCAGTGCCGCGCGCACAACGTGAAGCGGCTTACGGGATGGGCGCCACCAAGCTGGAGACGGCCACGCGCATCGTCGTTCCAGGCGCGCTATCGGGCATCTCGGCTGCCTTTATCGTGGCGATGTCGCGCGCGGTGGGCGAGACGATGGTGGTCGCCATTGCCGCCGGCGCCGGGCCGCGCAACTACCCAAACTGGGCGTCCGCCACGAGCAATTTGAGTTTTCTCAACCCGTTTACCGCAGCCGAAACCATGACCGGCCACATCGTCCGCATCAGCGGCGGCGACCTGCCCTATGGCTCCGTCGCCTATGATAGCATTTTTGCCATCGCGCTGCTGCTCTTCCTGATGACCCTGGTGCTCAATATCGTCAGCCGGTGGATTGTCCAGCGCTTCCGAGAGGAGTATTAGAGCATGGCAGTCCAACCGACGCAAGCAAACGGCAACTTCCCCGAAGGCGCTAATTACGATAAATTCTTGCAACGCCGGCAACGCCAGGGCAAATTCTGGTTGAGCATCTTTTTTCTGGCGATGATGATCGGCATCGCGTCGCTGGTCACGCTGGTCTACGACGTGGCCGACGATGCGTTTGGCTACGTGGCGCTCCGCAACAGCGTTGATCCAGGGCTGCTGACGCCGATTCCTGGCGCGAAACTGGATGAGCAGCCAGCCAGCGTGCTGGCAGAGATGCTGGCGGCGAACATCTCTACCGGCCGCCTGCGCGCGCTGGAGGCGACAACCCCGCTCGCTGAGCGGCCGCAGGCAGAGCTGCGCCAACTGCTGCAGGACGAGGTCATCAAGCCGCAGATCGTCCGAACCTGGTCGCTGGTCGAGTCGCTGACACAGCGCACCGAGATCGAAGCAGAGGTGGCTGCCATGCCGGGCGTGGACCTGGAATTCCGCAGTTGGGTTAACTGGCAGTTCGTGACCTCGCCGCAGTCGACTGACCCGCTCAAGGCTGGCGTGCAGGTGGCAATCCTGGGTTCGTTGTGGGTGGTGCTGATTGCGTTCCTGGTCTCGGCGCCACTGGGAGTAGGCGCGGCCATCTACCTGGAAGAGTACAGCACCGGCAAGAGCCGCTTTGATCAGATCGTCGAAACCAACATCAACAACCTGGCCGGCGTGCCGTCGATCATCTACGGTATGCTGGGTCTGGCCGTCTTTGTGCGCTTCTTTGGGCCGATCACCAGCGGCATTCTCTTTGGAGTCAGCGATCCTTCGACCGCCAACGGCCGCACGATCCTCTCCGCGGGCATGACGCTGGGGCTGCTGATCCTGCCGCTGGTCATCATCAACGCGCGCGAGGCAATCCGTGCGGCGCCGCGTGCACTGCGCGAGGCATCTTACGGCCTGGGCGCCACGCGCTGGCAGACGATCTGGAATCACGTGCTGCCCAATGCCATCCCCGGCATTCTGACCGGTGTGATCCTTTCCGTCTCGCGCGCCTTTGGCGAGACCGCGCCGCTGATCGTCGTCGGCGTCTCAACTTTCATCGTTGTCTCGCCGGACAATGTCTTTTCCAAATATACGACGCTGCCGGCGCAGATCTACCAGTGGACTTCGCGGCCGCAGCCAGAGTTCCAACATCTGGCCGCGGCCGCGATTATCGTCCTGCTCGTTCTGTTGATTGCTCTCAACGCGACAGCCATCTGGCTGCGCAACCGCTTTGCCCGGAGAAGAATTCTATGATCGCTGTTGACTCCAGAAACCACTCAGCACCACTGTCGATGAACAGCAAACACTCAGCGATTCGTGCAGCCGATCTCAATATTTTCTACGGCGACTTCCATGCTTTGAAAAATATCAACCTCAATGTAGAAAGTCGTAAGATCACGGCGCTGATCGGCCCGTCGGGCTGCGGCAAGAGTACAGTGCTGCGCTCACTCAACCGCATGAATGACCTGGCGCCGACCGCGCGCACGGAAGGCAAAGTGTTCTTTCACGGTAAAAACATCTACGATGCGGATGTCGATGCCGTCGAGGTGCGCCGGCGCATCGGCATGGTCTTTCAAAAGCCAAACCCCTTCCCCAAATCGATCTATGACAACATTGCCTGGGGTGCGCGCATCAACGGCTATAAAGGCAACATGGATCAATTGGTCGAGGAATCACTGCGCGGCGCGGCGCTGTGGGATGAAGTCAAGGACAAGCTCAAACAAAGCGGCTACTCGCTTTCCGGCGGGCAGCAGCAACGCCTATGCATCGCCCGCGCGATTGCTATCAAGCCGGATATCATCCTGATGGATGAACCCTGTTCCGCGCTCGACCCGATCGCCACGCTGCGCATCGAGGAGTTGATGCGCGAGTTGGTGGAGCAGTACACGATCATCATCGTCACGCACAACATGCAGCAGGCAGCGCGCGTCGCCGACTATACCGCCTTCTTTATGGTGGATGATTCGCGCACCGGTTATCTCATCGAATACGGTGAATCCAACCAGATATTTACCAAACCCAAAGACAAACGCACTGAAGATTACATCACTGGGCGCTTCGGTTGATTGCTTTACCCTCTTGTCTCCCTAGGTGACAGTCACTGTACAAGGGACTGTCATCGAAAAATATATCCACCATCTCCAGCTATCGGCTTGTATCACTTCCCTGGCAGCACCTTCAGCTAGACACCCTACGGTTTCCTCAGCAAGCCATCCGATATCCCATCATTTGTCTGACTGATCGTCAGAGAAATCTTGTTACAATTAATGAGCGTTTGGGGAACTTTCATCCAGACGTGTTCTGTGTAGCCATTTACCGAACACATGGCTAGTCCGGCTGGAAAAGACATCGCATCCTCATGGCTCCTATCATCCTCGCTCGCTAGTATGCGGCTATTCCAGTATCTTCATCTTCAGTTTTTATGTGCAAATCACGTGCCATGTTGTGGCAATGACCATTATTTAGAGGAGTGTAAGAGATGGCGCCACCACGGTTTCGCCGCCGCTTCTGGATAGTTGCTGGATTTCCGCTGCTTGCCGTGCTGCTGACTGCGATGTTGCTTTTTGCCGTGCGCGCTGGCAACGGGAGTGCAGCCGCGCCGACGCCTGCGTCATCTTTAAGCAATGCGCTTGTTTCCGCCGCCCCGGCTGCGGCGCGAGGATTGCCAGCGACTGAACTTCCCAAGGCAAAGGCGCCAGTCTCGCAGGTTGACGTCCCCACGATGGTCGAGACTGACGCGCAGACTGTATCTACGGACGATGTTGTCGCACGCGTGGACGGCGTCGCCATCACACTGCAAGATTTACAGGAAGCAACCCGTATTGACAGCCTTATGGCAACATTGGCCGGCGCTCCGCCAACTGCAGCCGAATCTCTGACTGAACAACTCATCAATACGGAGATTATCCTACAACGCGCCGAGGATGTTCAGGCTTCCATCGATGTGGCGGCAGTGCTGGCGATATTTCTTCAGTCACACGGGAAAGCGCATGAAGAGCTGACGGCCGCACTGCAAACCAACGGCATTTCCCAGGAACGTTTCGAACGCTACTTCGCACGTGTGGTCGCGGCCGATGCTTATCAGCGCGCACAGCAAAAGGCGACAGGCATCGCGCCGGCAGACCTTATGCTTCAATGGCAGCAAGCAATCCCGATCAGTTTTGGCCCAGCGGCCGCTGCGTTATCGGCGATGGATGTCAACCCACTCAGCAGCACGAAGCCGATCACAAGCACGCCGGAGAGCGCTGGCGTCAAAATCGTTGCGGCGGCAACCCCACTTCCAGCAGCAACTGAACTGCGTGGCGTTGAAGTGGGGCAACTGGCACCCGAGTTTGAACTTTCCACTGTCGCTGACGAAGCATCTCATTTTACATTGCGCACCCTCCAGGGTAAGCCAAGCGTGCTGAGCTTTTGGACCACCTGGTGCCCCTATTGTCTGCGCCAGACGCCGGTGCTGGTGGACGCTTATCGCCATTGGGCGACAGAGGGGATCGAATTTGTCGGCATCAACGTGCAAGAAGACCACAGCGCAGTTGCCGCGTACGTCGCCCAACATGGCGTCGACTATCCGGTTCTGCTTGACGAGCAAGGGAGCGTCGCTGCGGATTATGCCGTGCAGGGCTACCCGACCACTTATTTCCTGGACAAAGAGCACCGGATCGTGATGCGTCACGTGGGTGCGTTAACAGATGACCAACTGAATACCTATTTAACGATGTTGCAATCGCCTGAAGAAGCGCGATAAGGGGTGTGACTATGCACGCGGCGTATGCCCAATCCATGCCAGCCGGATATACAATAGCAACGCATAGCAAACTGAATTCCGTCGAGCAGATTCGTCAATTGGTGAATCTGCTCATGGTGTTTTCTATGCTGTCATCAATGATGTCGCCGCTTTACACGCCGGCCAACAGCACGACGCCCAGCTTTGCCTTCCCCGGCGAAGTGCGCGCACCGGCGCCGCGGCCATCGACAACCGCGCCGGTGGAAACGCAAGCATTGCCGCCGGCGGTCGCCAATGTCTCTGACCAGCCGCAATCCGAGCTTAGCGGAGTCTTGACCCCGGACTGGCTAAACAAGGCGCTGCAAGATAGCGCCGGCCTTGCAGGGATCACAGCAGCGACGCCGGCGACTGAGATAGCGCTGCCGTCAAACTGGGAAATGTTCGACGCTTCCAACGCTCTGCAGCCCAAATTGGCGACTTTGGAGAGTGACGCCATGCTCGGCAGCGCGTTGACGCCTGCCTGGTATGAGGGTCTCGGCAATGAGGAAAACACATCAACGTTCGCTGACGCCTCTGAAACGGCGCCAGCGGGGCTATTTAGCCCCAACTTCGAAGCTGCTTTCTATCAGACGGGCGGCGACAATCAGTGCAGCGCAGCCTCACGCGTGACGTTCGCCCTCATTACGCCGCCCTATCCTGTCAGCCGCGGCAACATTGATGGCGATGTGTATACAGTGACTGTTCAAAATAATGATTCCATTACAACCACCAATGTAACGCTCTACATCGACCCCAATCAAGGGTTTTCGTACATCGGTGATTCTGCAAGCGTGCAGAGCAATATCAGTGGAACACTGACCTATAGCGACACGGGATCCGGTGCGCCGGGCGCGCCGGCGTTGATCGCCATCACTGGCGAAATCACGTCGACGACGCTCGATGCTGGCGAAATCATGACCTTCACCTTCCGGCTTGCCACCAACGCCGATGCGATCTCAGCGCAGCAACTGGTCGTTCGGCTGCAAAGTGGGGCGCTTGACTGCGGCATCTACCGGGTGCAGAACGTGCAGACGGTGCGCGGCAATCTGACCGTGCAGAAGTCACCCAACATTCGCACCGCCAAACTCGGCGACACCCTGGGTTGGACGGTGAAGCTGATCAATACGGGTCTTGGCACAGTTTACGGCGCTGAAGTGGAAGATATCTTCGGCGCCGGCTACATCAACACGATGCTCGACGAGTTGCCCACCGCACCGATCACGCTGGCAGCAGGCGCCTCCGCCACCTACTACGTGACCGGCACGGTGAACGCCTGCAACCAATTGACCAATACCGCCAACGTCTGGTGGCCAATCGGCAACCAGGATGGCACGGCCACAACCAGCAGTCCAGCCAGCAGCAAGGTCGACGTCCGCTTTACGCTGGAAAATCCAAATGTTTCGCTGCAGGTGACGCCCCCCAGCATCACCGTCCCCTTCTGCACACCGATGACGCGCACGGTGGTCATGACCGCGACGACGAGCAACACGGCGAAAAATGTGCAGATCGTGGCTAATACCAGTTCCTTTGCCATCAGCAACATCACGCCAGGGTGGAGCTACAGCGGCGGCGTCTTCACCTATATTGGCGGGCCGCTTGCCGGCTATCTTTTTTCCGATCAACCCGCGACCCTCTCTTTTGACATCAGCGGACCGACGGCGTGCAGTGCAAGCAACCCGACGCTCTCTTTCCAGCCTCGCTACACCAACGCGTGCGATGTGCCGTTCAACGGTTCCACCGTCAACGCGCCGAGCGTCAGCTATGCGCCCGATCGGCCAAACCTGAGCGTTATTGTGAACGGGCCTTATTCCGTTCGCGCCCGCCAGACCTTTAATTATGTCATCAATTTGAATGCGACGAATATTCAAAATATTACGGACACTATTTCGATCACCGATATGGCGCCCTCCACCTTTATCATTTCCGAGGCTGCGGCAACCCTGGGTAGCGTCAATGTAACCGGCCAACAGATCACTTGGTCGGCGCCCACCCCTGGCAGCGGCGCGCTTACCGCCAGTCTCCTGGTCACAGCCACGGTGCGCGAGGATGTTGCCTGTCTAGCCTACAACCTGGTCACCAACCATATCACGGCGACTGCACCGACCTGTCCCAGTTGCGCCGGCTTGCAAGATACCGATCAGGTTTCCACCTATATTGAAGATGTGGACGGGCCGCTGGCTGGCACGAAGAGCGTCAATGGCGACACCGAAGTTTGCGGCGAAACAGGGTTTCTGATCGAAAATCTCTATTACATCAACCTGCCCACCACACACGCGGCAATGGTGTTTACTGAAACCCTCGGCCTGAGCGGTCCAGGATTGCCTGGTCTGCCGTCGCCGTTGCTCTACGTAAGCGACACTCTCAGCGTTACGCTGAACGGTGTAGATGCAACTCCACACCTCACCATCACTGGAACCAGTCCGCAGTTGGTGATCGATCTCGACCGCCTGCGTGAGATGGACGCGCACATGACGATCGCTCAGCAGAGCGCACCCGCCATAGTCAACGCCGGCGACAATGTCACCTACACACTGACTGTCTTCAACCCAGGCCCGGCGACGGCCGAGGCAGTGCTCGTCTACGATCCACTGCCCGCGGGGCTGAGCCTTGTCAGCGTCGAGACGAGCCAGGGCAGTTGCGCCGCGCCCGATGTAAGCTGCATCGTGGGCGACCTTGCTGTCGATACCAGCGCCGTCATCACCATTGTCGCCACGGTGGAGAGCGCGCGCCAGGCAGACATCGTCAATGTCGCCTATGCCAGCTTCCAAGAACTGAACGATATCGTTGTCACCACCCAAGCCACCGCGCGCACACAAGTTATCGCAGCCGCACCGCTCGACAGCACCGACTTGCAGATAGTCAAGCGCAGCGACGTGAACAGTGTGAATGCAGGCAACCTGCTCACCTATACGATCATAGTCACCAATAGCGGACCGATTACGGCGACCAACGTCACTATCGTAGACGCGTTACCCTTCAGCTTTACGCTCTCCAACGCCACTCCCAGTCAGGGATCCTGTGGCGCTGCAACGCATCCGGTTGTCTGTGATCTGGGCGACCTGCCGGTCGACGCCTCGGCTACCGTGACGGTGGTGGTCATGGCGGAGGCTGCGGTCTCTGCTAATGTGGTCAACACAGCGCATGTCATCGCCGACAACCCCGACAGCAACCTTGCCGACAACCAGGCCAGCGTGCAGACGCATGTGATCCGGCGCATCCCACTCATGCTCAGCTATCGCGCCATCGCGCCCGAAGCGTCGTTGGGCGGCGCCGTCTCGCACACCTGGCACAACTGGTCGCTGCTTTACGTGGAAGGATTGGGCACCGCCTGCCGCAACAATGACGTGCTCTACATGGGCGCGCCGACCACAATCCTGCGCGGCGATTTAGGCGTCAATATCAACACAGCGACGCCCAATTCCTGTGAACCCGAGGCGATTACCGTCAATGTGATGGGCGGCGCCGCCGGCGAATTGACCGACAACCTCGTCGTGACCCTGACCCTGGGCGCCAGGGATGTGTACACGTTCACCGGCTATAGCGGCTTTTTTGCGGCCAATCCGCCCAGCACGGTGATTTCCGCCGCCAACCGCATCACCTGGACCTGGGATGCCGCGCTGCCGATTACGGCGGCCGGTCAGATTCACCTGGACGTGCTGCGCCCTTGTGCGGCGACCGGTGCACTGGTCAGCGACTTGTCCTTCCAGGATCGCTGCGATGCCAGTTTCACCAAGAGCGACACCGACGATTTCATTCCCACTAAACCCGATCTTTATCTCTTTTTGACGCCTTCCAAATACGAGGTTGTCGATCGCACAGCGGTCTGGACGACCTATCTCATCAACACCGGCAACGGCGACGCGGTCAACGCGCTGATCACGAACACGCTCGGCGCCGGACTGGCCTACAGTTCCTCGGTCGTCACCGACGCGACCGGAGTAGTTACGCAGCCCAACGTCGGTGATGGCAACGACGTGCAGTGGATAATCCCACGCCTGGCGCCTGGCGCACAGGTGCGCATCGACGTGATCGCCGATGTGATCGCCTGCTCTGGTCTGAACATGCAAGCCTTTGCCGACGCAAGCTGTCTCAGCGGCACGTGCGCCGCGGTCGGCCCTCAAGAAGTGCAACTGGTGCGCGCACCGGCCGCCCTGCTTTCCAGCAACAAGCAGGTGGCGGAACTGCCACTCTGCGAGTCGGGGCCGGTCGAATTGATCGTGCAGAACGCCTCGGCCGGCGCGACGGAATATGGCTTTGTAATTACCGACACGCTCCGTTATGTCACCGCGATCTCCGACACCTTTGCGCTGACGGTGACCAACCGCAGCGGGGCGATTATCACGACCACCAGCGCGTTTACACCGGTGATGACACGCGATGGCTATACGCAGACCCTGGTGTGGGATGCCGCCAATCTGCCGGTTGATGACCCGCTGCGCACCATTTTGGACAGGCGGAATGCAGGCGACATCATTCGGATCGGCTTCCAGGTGCAATCAAGCTGCGTATCGGCCGGTCAAAGCCAGGTCCAGTCCAGCGTCACTGCGGTCGAAGCCTGTCAATTGCCCCTCGGCAGCAACGAAAATGCGGTGTCATTGAAGGTGACCGAGCCGCAGCTTGTGGTGACCAAGTTGGTGCGCAATGCCACAGTCGGCGGCGGCTATGTCAGCGGCGGCTACGCCGGCGCCGGCGACACCCTCGTCTACGAGGTGGTGGTCAACAATATCGGCCAGCAGCGCGTGACCAACCTCTTTGTCGAGGATCAACTGCCGCCCACCTTCAACCTGACGGCAGTCGATGTGCTGACCTCCAGCCAGAGCGGCGCGCCGCCACTGCTCAAGTGGCACGAAGAAGGCGGCGTCACGCTGGACGTCAACCAGATGCGCGTCTATCACATCACGGGGACGGTTACATCTGACGCGTGCACCAATCCGAACACAAGCAACCGCGCCTCGGCGTCGTATGCCTGTTCAACCTCGGATGTCTGCGCGGCGGCGTCGAGCACGGTGACGACCACCTTCAGCACCAAGCCCGCCTTTACGCTGGCCACGCCGAGCGTCACGCTGGATCAATGCAGCGGCGGGCCGATCATCGTCAACTTCCCGAACGCGGGTGCACGCGCCGAGAGCGTCGTGCTCACCTACACGCTGCCCACCGGGCTGGCCTATGCTGGCCTGGCGACCGGCTATTATCCGACGCCGACCATTTCGCCAACCGTGGGCGCGTCCGGCGTCATCACCTGGCTCTATGACGTGATCCAGCAGGAAGTCACGACCAACACGCTGCGCTTCAACGTCAGCAACGCCGCGGGTGTATGCGCTGCGCCAGGCGCCAACAGCGGCGTAGCGGACCTTGGCTACGAAGACTCGTGCGGCAATCGCATCGATGATGTGAGCGAAAGCACGACGGCGATCACCGTGCAGGCGTCCGATATCGTGGTCAGCCAATCGCCGCGCACGCGTCCTGTCGTCGACGGTCAGGTGTATACGTGGACGATCACCATCACCAACACCGGCAACTCCGCCACCAACAACCTGCTGGTGACGGAGACCGTCGGCAACGGCTGGGAAGTCGTCGCGGCGAGCACCGGTTCACCCGGCGTGGCCGCGCCGATCACCACCACCGGCACGGTCACCTGGCAGGTCGGCGCACTGGCGGGCAGTAACGGTGTGTGGACGGCAACGTTCAGCGCGCGTGCGCTCGATGCCGAGTCGGATTACGAAACCACCGTCACGGCAACGACCGCCTGCGCTGACGGCGGTTGCTTGCAGACGCGCGCTTACACCACCTATGCAACGCCCAATAACTATTTCAGCAAGAATGTCACCCCCGCGGCGGCCACGATCGGCGATCTCATCACCTTCACCGTCAACGCCGACCTCTACGGCGATGTGCCCTATACCAACACGCTGCTCACCGACACGCTGCCGGTGGGTCTCGGCTATGTCGCCGCGTCGCTGCTGCTGCTCGAGGATATGGACGGCGCCGCGAGCAGCCAGACACTGGCGCCGACCAGCGCCGGCTGCCAACGCCAGCGGCGATATCTTCTGGAACGTGGGCGATCTCACCGGGCAGGTTGCCATGACCGCCGTCATCACCGCCGTCGTGCAGGATCTGATCACGACGACTTTTCAAGGCCAGGTTTTCACCAACAACGCCCGGCTGACCTACAGCGACGACAGCCAGGCGTATGGTTTTGATGCGTCGGCGCCGATGACGGTCACCGAGCCGCTCCTGCACATCGGCAAACGTTCTCTGACCGCTGACGCCTGTTCGGCGCTGTTCTTCGAGCGCAACTTCAACAGCGGCAGCGTGGCTGACTGGACGACCAGCGGCGGCGCGTGGAGCGTCGTCGACAGCACCTACCAGGTCGCGGCCGCTTCTACCGCACTTGCCCTCAACGGCAGCACGGCGTGGGCCGATTACAGCTACTCCGCCATGCTGCGCTCGACCGATGCGACCGGCGGCGATCTGGGACTGATCTTCCGCGCACAGAGCGCGTCGCAGTACTATCGCTTGCGCTGGACGCGCAATGCTGCGGGCAACGCAGGCAGCTATGTCGTCGAACGCGTCAACGGCGGCGCCACAACTATCGGCGCGGCTGGCGGCTCGTTTTACGATCTCAACCGCTGGTATCATGTTGAGGTGCGCGTCACCGGCAATCGCTTCCGCGTCTATATCGACGGCAGCCTGGCGCTCGACGTCACCGACGCCACACCGTCGTGGAGCGCTGGGCAGATCGGCTTCTACGCCAACAGCCAGACCAACGCCTATTTTGACGACGCGCTGGTGACGCGGCTCGACGCTGCCGGCTGCACCGTGGGCGCCGGCGATCTGGTCACCTACACGCTGACGATCTCCAACCAGGGAGAGGCGCCGGCGCGATCTCGTCATCACCGGCGCGATCCCGTCTGGGACAAGCCTCCATGCCTACACCTTTGCCAGCAGCGACCCGGCGAGCGGCGTAACGGCCGAGCCGACGCCAATCCCAGGCGCAACCGGCGCTCTGCGCTGGACGGTCAACCAGCTTGCCCCGATCGATCCCTTTGTCACCAACAACCATTCATCGATTACCCTGACGGTGGTGCTCAGCGTCTCGCCGACGATCCCGGCCAGCAGCTTGCTCACCAATCAGGCGTTGCTTACCTACGATTCGCAGGCCGGCAGCGGGCCGGCGGGCGTGCAGCGCAGCTACAGCGGCGGCTCGCACTCGACAACGGTGCAGACGGTCGCGCCTCCCGGTCTCACCAAGTCGGTGGCGCCCTTTACGGCGACGATCGGCCAGATCGTCGTCTACACGATCACCGTGCCGAGCACGCCCATCACGGCCGCACTCACCAACGTCACCGTGACCGACCAGATCAAGACCAACCTGCGCGTCACTGAGACGAGCATCGTGGCAAACCCGGCGCTGGTGAACCCGGCGGTCAGCTTCAGCGGGCAGCAGGTCTCGGCCACCTTCGACCGCATCGAGGCCAACGCCCAGGCGCAGGTCGTCGTCACCGGCGTCGTTGCCAACACGGCGATCAACCAGGACGGCGTGGTCGTCACCAACACTGCGCGGCTCGAGTACACCGACGGCATCGGCACGCCTGGCGCCAGTCACGTCCTGACCAGCAACGAAGTGAGCACCGAACTGGTCGAGCCGGTGTTGCAAATTCAGAAATCGGCAACACCCAACACCAACCTGCGCGCCGGCGACACCGTTACCTACGCGCTGACGATCCGCCACGCATTGACCAGCCGGTCGACCGCCTATGACGTGGTCGTGACCGATGTCGTGCCCACCGTGCTTGCCTACGCGCCGGACACGCTGCAGGTGACGTCGCCGTCCGGCTCCGTCATCTCGACAACGGTCGGCAACAACCTGACCATCACCGTCACCGACTACCCGACACCGTCGGCGCCGATCACCATCACCTACACGGCGACGGTCATCCAGAGCGCAGAGCCGGCCTCCACCTACACCAACACGGCCTTCGTGCGCTACAGCAGTCTGCCCGACACGCCCGACGCACGCACCGGCAGCGGCGTCGACCCTAACGATTACTACACCAGCACGCAGGCGACAATCCAGACTGCACCGTTGACGATCAACAAGACGCTGGACAATGACATCAATTACAGCGTCGGCGATCTCATCACTTACACGGTCGTCATGCCGTTGCCCACCGGCACAACACGCAATCTTGTGGTCACCGACACTGTGCCGGCCGGCCTGCTCTACCTTGCGCCAACGAGCACGGTAATCGTCACGGCCACGCCCAGCATCACGTTGTCGTACAGCATTACGCCTTCCACGGGCAACGGTACTGGGGCATCGACAGCCATCCTGCGTATGCTGGCGCCGGTCAACAACCCGACGGGCGCCAGCGCCGTGCTGACGTGGACGCTGCAGCTCGTCGTCGTCGATGATGCCGCACGCACGGTCAACTTCAACGGCGCCATCAAGACCAATCAGGCTGCGCTCACCTATCTCAACGCGCAGAATCAGACGCTGGGCGCCTCCGACAGCGCCGAAACAACCTCGATCTTCGAACCCTTGCTCCACATTGGCAAGAGCTACGTCACCGACGACGCCTGTGCGGCGACGCTGCTGCAGGAGAATTTCAACGCCGGCGCCGCGGGCTGGAGTTCAAGCAACGGCGCGTGGAGCACGGTTGCCGCGCCGGGCTGGGTGCGCGCACCATCGGGCGTTACCTCGCTTTTCACTCGCTCCGGTGCGACCTTCACCGATTTCAGCTACTCGGCCATCGTCTCGGCTACGTCAACCAGCGGCTCGATCGGGCTGGTCTTCCGCGTCCAGGATTCCAACAACTACTATCGCTTTGTATGGACGGGCACGTCGCCGCATTACCGGCTGGAACGTGTGAACGGGGGCACGCCATCGACCGTGGTCACGGCAGTTTCGGCCGGCTTCGTCGCCAATCGCTGGTATCACTTCGAAGTGCGGGCGGTTGGCAATCAGTTCACGATTTACCGCGACGGCCAGCAGATTTTGAGTGGCACGGACAGCACCATCGCCAGCGGTAGCGTAGGTCTCTATGTCGTCAGCAACAACGCTGCTTTCGACGACGTGCTCGTCACGCGCATGGGCGCCGACGGCTGCACGGTGGATATTGGCGATCTCGTCACCTACACGCTGACCATCTCCAACCAGAACCGGCTCACCGGCTACGATCTGGTGATCACCGATGTGCTGCCGGTTCACATGGCCTATGTGTCGTCCGAACTTGCCAGCAACGACCCGACCGCGGCGCTCACCGCATCGCCCAGCCCCGGCGACACCGGCGCGCTGGTCTGGGGCATGAACTATCTGGCGCCGACCGTGCCCTTCAATCCGCTGCAGCATTCGTGGGCCACGATCACACTGACGGCGCGCGTGCTGGACGATGTTTCCGCCGGCGTCCGCCTGACCAACCAGGCGCTGCTGCGCTACGACAACATGGCCGGCAGTGGGCCGGTCGGCATCGAGCGCGTCTACAGTGGCGGCAGCCACAGCACCGCGGTGCGCACGGTCGATGCCACCCTGATCAAGAGCACTGCCCCCACGACCGTCACGATTGGCGAGAGCTTCCGCTACACACTCACCTTCCCCGGCAGCGGCGGCATTGCGGCCAATTTGTACACGGCGACCGTGACCGACACGCTGCCGGCCGGCTTCCGCATGATCGGCGCGCCACAGGTGATCGTCGATCCACCCGCCAACATCGATCCAGGCGACATTTCGACTACGCGCGCCACGACCAAGACGGTGCTGATCGACTTCACGCGGATTCCGTCGTATACGCAGGTCACAGCGATCATCACGGCCGTGGTGGAAAACCTGGCGATCAACCAGGATGGCGTGCGCTACACCAACACGGCCACGCTCGGCTGGCGCGATCTGGCCGGCAACGTCCTGGCGCCTGTGACCTCAAATCCGGTGACAACCGATCTGGTCGAGCCGCAGTTGATCATCGAGAAGACGGCCTACCCGACCAATGTGACGCCGGGCGACACCGTCTTCTACATATTGCGCATCTACCACGCGCCGACCTCGACCGTGCCCGCCTACAATGTACTGATCAGCGACACCTTGAAGACAGCGCTTTCCTACATCAGCGGCTCCTGGGAAGCCAACAATGATCCCTACTATCTGGCATCAACCGGCGTCTATACCGTCGATCTGCCCAATCTCCAGGCCTATTTCCCGGTGCTCAGCCTCTCGATCAATGCGGCGAACCCGTTGATCCTGCGCTATCAGGCCGTAGTCAATGTCGAAGTTGCGCCCGGCACAGTCATCACCAATGTCGCCGATACACAGTGGACCAGCCTGATGACCGATCCCTACGGTGAGGTGCGCAATGGCAGCGGCGGTGTGAACGATTACCGCACCGCCGACGAGGCCCAGGTCAGCCTCGATCAATTTACGGTGGCCAAGAGCGGGCCGATTACTATTACGGCCGGCGCACCCGTCACCTATGTCATCAACGTGGGCAACGGCAGCCCCATCACTGGGACGAACGCCCGGGTCGTCGATACGATCTCCTTCCGCGTGACCGGGATTACCGGCGCGTTCTCGACGCCCCTGCGTCAGGGCGTCTGTTCGATGCTCTCAACCGGACCCCAGGGCAGCGTGATCGAGTGCCAACTGGGCGACATGCCGCCTCAATCGACCGGCGTCGTGACGATCACCGGGCGGGTCGATCCGGCCACACCGGACGGCGCGCTGGTCGACGACTACGCCACTTTTTACATCACCGACTCCAACGGCGTGCAGCAGGAGCGTAGCGACGAGGCCGAAAGCCAGGTCGAAGTCGAGTCCGATCTGGCGATCCGTAAGTTGGCGCCGGCAACCGCCAACGCTGGCCAACTGATCACCTACACCCTGGTCGTGACCAACACGGGGCCGAGCAACGCGCGCGGCGTCGATGCCAAGGACATCCTGCCGCCGGGGCTGACCTTTGTGGCCGGTGCATCGACGCAGGGCGCCTGTGTCAGCGGTATCTGTCAGCTTGGTGAAATGAATTCAGGTCAAGCTATCACGATGGTGATCACAGCCAGCGTAGGCAGCAATGTCTCTGGCGTCATCACCAACACTGGCCAGGTCTTCTCGGCAACCGATGACCATGACCAGTCGAACAATCGATCCACGGCGACGACCACCGTGACCGCCAATACTGCCCTCCATATCGCCAAGGTCGATATGACCGATCCGGTCTATGCGGGCAGCACCTACTTCTACCAGGTGACGGTGACCAACACTGGGCCGGCGCAGGCGAACAATGTCGTCATCACCGACACGCTGCCGCCGCACGTCACCTTCGAGGGCGCAAGCCCTGGCTGTGCGTACGCCGCCGGCCGCGTCATCTGCAATGCCGGTGACATGGCCCCCGGCACGTGGTTTGGCTTCCTGATCAATGTGCGCGTGCCCGTCACCATCACGGATGGCACACGCGTCACCAACACGGCGACGGTCACGACCACCACCACTGTGCTGCCCAGCAGCACGCTGTCGGCCACCGCGCAGACCACCTTCTCGCAGACCATCGGCAGCCCCACCGATCTCGCCATCACCAAGGCGGTGACTCCCGCCCTGGTGACCGCCGGGCTTGTCAACGGCAACGCCATCACCTACACGCTGCGCGTCACCAACACCGGCCCGGCGCCGGCGACCGCGGTGCAGGTAAGTGATTTCTACCCGCCGCAGTTCGCTCTGGTCAGCGCCACCACCAGCCGGCCGATCACGCAGGCACAGTGCAGTGACGGCGGTGTCTGCGACCTCGGCGAGTTCGCCATCGGCGCATCGGCCATCATCACGCTGGTCTTTGCGGCGCCATCTTCGGTGGTGTCGGGCGCGTACACCAATACTGCCTTCGTCGGCAGCGCCAGCCCAGACAGCAACCCGGCCAACAACAGCGCCAGCGCGCCGGTGCAGGTGCTCAACAGCGTGACGTTGCAGGCAAGCAAGCTCGCTGCGCCCAACCCGGCCACGCCGGGCGCCGATCTGGCATACACGATCTTTGTCACCAACACCGGCCCGTCGGATGCCACGAACGTGACCATTTCCGACACGCTGCCGGCGAACTTCACGCCTGCGCTGATCGTGAGCAGCCAGGGTGGCTGTGCAATCTTCCCGTGCAACCTGGGGACGATTGCGCCCAACGGCCACGCCTGGGTCACGATCAATGGTCGTGTCTCCGCCGCGGTCACCGCCGCCGGCCAACTCTCCAACACGGCGCGTATCACGTCGGCGCAGACACCGGTCGCCATCACTGCCGGCATCACGCCGGCGCTGAGCTTGCTCGCCGATGTGGGCGTCACCAAGCAAGGCACGGCCACCGCCTATCCCGGCGCGTCGGTCGTCTACACGCTGACCGTGCGCAACCTCGGTCCTAGCATTGCCAATAACACACAGATCACCGACGTTCTACCGTCCGGCCTGACGCTGACCGGCGTCTCCGGCTGCACCAACACGGGCAGCGGCAACCAGATCCTCTGTGCGCTGGGTAATCTCAGCGCCGGCGCGGTGCAGACCATTCGGGTGACAGCCACGGTCAACAGTGATGTCTATCCAGGTTCGAGCCTGGAAAATGGCGTCGATGTGACCACCGCCAGCATCGACAACAACCTGCTCAACAACCGCGCCACTGCCGACACCACGGTGCTGGGCATCGCGGATTTTGCCATCAGCAAGCAGCAGATTGCCCCGGCCGGCACAGTCAATGCTGGCGAGCTGGTGACCTACACCATCACTGTCACCAACACCGGCGCCGGTATGGCGCGCAGCGTGGACGTCAAGGATGCGCTGCCCGCCGGCATGACGCTCGAACGCATCAGCGCCAGCGACGGCGGCGTCTGCGGCGGCGCGGTCTGCCAGTTTGGAACGCTGAGCATCAACGCCACGCGTACGATCACGGTCGTGGCGCGGGTCGACGCTGGCGCCGCTGCCGGCAGCCTGACCAACACGGCCGCCATCTACTCCATTGACGACCCGGCGCCCGATACGGCGACTGCAAACACCACGATTGCCACCAGCGCCGATGTGTCGATAACCAAGGTCGATCTCACCGATCCCGTCGGCCCGACGGAAGATCTGCTCTACGAACTCGTCGTCGCCAACGCCGGGCCATCGAATGCGCAGAACGTTGTCGTGACCGACACGCTTGACAGCAACGTGAGCTTTGTTAGCGCCAGCGAGGGCTGCGCGCTCGACGGTGCGGCTGTCGTCTGCACGGTAGGAACGCTGGCGGCCAATGCATCGGCCAGCTATCTGCTCGCCGTGCGCGCCGGCGACGTTGCGTCGGGCACGATTCTGACCAACAACGTCGTCGTCACGACGACAACCAGCGATCCGAACCCGGCCAATAACACCGACAGCACGACGACCACGGTGCAGCAGCCGGCCGGTCCAACCGCCGATCTGAGCATCGTCAAGACGACCGCGCAGGGCAGCGTCGTTGCCGGTGAGCGCATTACCTACACGCTGACGGTTGCCAACGGCGGGCCGCAGGCCGCGACCAACGTGCGCGTGCTCGAGCTCATCCCGGCCGGCACGACCGTCGTCAGCCTGACGCCGAACAACCCCGACGCAGCCGATGAATACTGCTCGCTGGACGGCGCTTGTTATCTGGGCGCCCTCAACGTGGCAACCATCGCGACGATTGAGGTCGTGCTGCTCGTCGATGCTGACTTCAGCGGCGCCAACCTTCTGAATACCGCGCAGGTGAGCGCAGATCAGCGCGACCCCGTGCAGAGCGACAACTTCGACGACGTGACGACGCCGGTCAGCACCTCCGCCGATCTCGCCATCGTCAAGTCCGACCTGGTCGATCCGGCCTATGCGGGGCAAGAGATTCTGTACCAGATCGTGGTGACCAACACCGGGCCGAGCGATGCCCGGAACGTCGTCATCACCGACACGCTGCCGGCCAACACAGTCTTTGTCGGCGCCTCGGTCTACTGCACCGAGAGCGCAGGCCTCGTCGTCTGCCGTATGGGCGAGCTTGCCGCCGGCGCGACGAGTTCCGTGTTGATCCAGGTGCGGGCAGCCAACAACCTGACGAGCGGCGCCGTGCTCACCAATACCGTCCGCACGACCAGCAGCACGGCCGATCCGGTCAGCAGCAACGATGTTTTCACTGCAACGACGACCGTCAACCAGACGGCGGGCGGGTTGGTCGATCTGGCGATTGCCAAGAGCGACACGCCCGATCCGGTCATTGCCGGCGCGACGATCACCTACACGCTCAACGTGGTCAATTATGGCCCGGCTATCGCCACCGACGTTACGGTGATCGATGCGCTGCCGGCCGGCATGAGCCTGGTATCGGCGACGCCCAGCCAGGGTCTTTGCAACGCAGGCGTGACCTGCCTGCTCGGCACGCTCAACCCCAGCGCCTCGGCCACCGTCACCATCGTGGCGACGGTGAATGCTTCCACGCCGGCCGGGGCGATCTTGAACGCAGCGCGAGTTTCGAGCGCCAATCCGGAGAGTAATCCGGCGGACAACGAGGCCGGCGTCGTCACGACGGTCACTATCGACGACAGCCTTGGTATCGACAAGATCGGGCCGGCGAGCGTGCGACCGGAGCAGTCCATCGTCTACCAGATTGTCGTCTCCAACACTGGCCCGTCGGACGCCACCAATGTCGTCGTGATCGATGTCATCCCCAGCGCGCTGGAGAATGTCAGCGCCGCGTCGACACAGGGTTCCTGCACCATTGCTGGCGGCGAGATTGTTTGCACGATCGAGCGGCTGGCTGCGGGAGCGCAGGCACTGATCTCCGTCAATGCCGACGTGCGCCGCAGCGCCAGTGGCACGATCCAGAACACGGTGACTGCCACCAGCGACGCCGACAGCAGCGGTGTGACCGACGCGACCAGCGCGTCGGTCATCACTTCCGCCGATCTGATGGTTACAAAGCAGGCGCCGGCGTCGGGCATTCCGGGCGCAACGCTGCTCTACACCATTACCGTGCGCAACCTGGGGCCAAGCACGGCCAATGCGCTCTCGCTTGTCGATACGTTGCCAGAAGGCGTCACGTTCGCTGATGCCAGCCCGGGGTGCGGCGAGAGCGGCGGGGTCGTGAGTTGCTCGTCAAGTAGCCTGGCCGCCGACACGACAGCGCTCTACACTGTCACGGCCACGGTCAATGCCGACGTGCAGCCCGGCGCCAGCCTGGAGAATGTCGCCGAGGTCACGACTTCGACGACCGACCCGAACCCGCTCAACAACCGCGCTACCGCCGACACTAGCATCGTCGGGGCGGCGAATCTGCTCATCGACAAGGCGCAGGTGACGGCCAATCCGATTGTGGCCGGTGAACTGGTGACCTACACCATCACCATCACCAACGAAGGGCCTGGCCTGGCGCGCAGCGTCGACGTCAAGGAGCAGTTGCCCGCGGGCATGACGCTGGACAGTATCGCAGCCAGCAATAGCGGCGTCTGCGGCGGGACGGTCTGCCAGTTTGGCACGCTGCCGCTCAACGCCACGCGCACGGTGACGGTCGTCGCCCGCGTCGGTGCCGATACAACGGCGGGTGCGCTGACCAACACGTCCGGCGTCTATTCGACCGACGACGCGACGCCAAGCGTCGCAACTGTCGAGACGACTGTAGCGACAAGCGCGGACGTGGCAGTGACTAAAGCCGACCTCAACGACCCCGTCGGCCCGACCGAAGGCCTGCTCTACCAGATCGTCGTCATCAACAATGGCCCGTCGGATGCCCAGAACGTAGTCGTCACCGACACGCTCGACAGCAATGTCAGCTTCGTGAGTGCCAGCGACGGGTGCGCGCAGGATGGCTCTGCCGTGGTCTGCACAATCGGTGCGCTGGCCGCAAACACGTTGGCAAGCTATCTGCTCGCCGTCAATGCCGGCGATGTGGCAACGGGCACGATTCTGACCAACAACGTGGCCGTGACGACGACGACCAGCGACCCGAACCCGGACAACAACAGCGACAGCGCCACTACGACCGTCATGCAGCAATTTGGCCTGACTGCCGACCTCGCCATCACCAAGACAACGAGCCAGGGCAGCGTGGTGGCCGGCGGACGCATTACTTACACCCTCACCGTGACCAACGCTGGTTCGCAAGCCGCGACCAATGTGCGCGTGCTGGAACTCGTTCCGGCGGGGACGACAGTGGTCAGCCTGGCGCCGGACAACCCGGACGACGCCGGTGAATTCTGTTCGCTGGGCGGTGCGTGCTCTCTTGGCACTGTCAACCCATCGACGACAGCGACGATCCAGGTCGTGCTCGACGTGAACAGCGACTATGCGGGCAGCAGCCTGCTCAATTCGGCGCAGGTCAGCGCGGATCAGCGCGACCCGAACCAGGCCAACAACTTCGCCAGTGTGACGAGCAGCGTTATGGCAAGCGCCGATCTGACCGTCGCCAAGGCTAGTCTGGTCAACCCGGCCTATGCCGGCCAGGAAATTCTCTACCAGATTGTCGTCACCAACACGGGTCCCAGCGATGCGCGCAGCATTGTCATCACCGACGCGCTGCCCGCCAACACGAGCTTTGCGGGCGCGTCGCTCTTCTGCATCGAGAGCGGCGGTGACGTCACCTGCTTGCTCGGCGATCTGACCGCTGGGGCGACAACCTCGGTGCTCGTGCAGGTGCGGGCATCGACCAGCCTGAGCGATGGCAGTGTCGTCACCAACACGGTGCGCGTCGCCAGCGCCACGGTCGACCCGGTGAGCGACAACGACCGCTTCACGACGACCACCACGGTCAATCAGCCCACGGGCAGTTTGGTCGATCTTGCAATTGCCAAGGCTGCGACCGCCAGCGTTGTGGCCGGCGAACGCGTTACCTACACGCTGGTCGTGACCAACAACGGCCCATCCGTTGCGACCGATGTCACCGTCATCGATCTCCTGCCCACCGGCGTGACCTTTGCCGGCGCCGAGGCGACGCAGGGTCTCTGCAACGGCGGCGTCACCTGTCTGCTGGGCGATCTCGCCGTCGATGCAACGGCAACGATTACCGTCATGGGCAAGGTGGACGCCGCTACGCCGACTGGTTCACTCCTGAACACAGCGCGCGTGGCAAGCGCCAATACCGAGAGCAATGTGAATAACAACCAGGCCAGCGCCTCGACCGCAGTGACGGTCGACGACAACCTAAGCATCAGCAAGCTAGCGCCGGCGACGATCCGCCCGGAACAGGCTATCGCCTACCAGATCGTAGTGAGCAACAGCGGTCCCAGCGCGGCGACCAACGTCGTGGTAAGTGACCCGCTACCGGCGGGCGTCGGCAATGCGATTGCAGCGTCGAGCCGGGGCGTGTGTGACGTGTCGGCGGGCGTGGTGACGTGCAATGCCGGCACACTGCTGCCGGGCGAATTCATCTACGTGACCGTCAACGGCTACGTGGCGAGCAACGCCAGCGGAAGCCTGGCAAACACGGCAATCGCGACGAGCGACGGCGAGCCGGAAGGAGTCCGCGACAGCGTGACGACAACGGTGCAGACCGCCGCCGATGTCACGTTGAACCTGCAAAGTACGCCGACAGCGGTAGTAGGCACAACGGCGACCATCACCGCAACGGTGAGCAACATCGGGCCGAGCGTGGCGGACGGTGCGGTGGTGACCCTGACACTGCCGGCGGGCACGAGCTATAGCAGCGAGAACCTGCCGAGCGGCTGGGTGGTGGCGTCGAGTACGGGGAACACCGTGGTGCTAACGACGAGCAACGCGCTGGCGGCCGGCGCGACGGTGGAACTGCCGGTGACGGTGAGCATCGACCCGGCGCTGACGCCTGGGACAAGCCTGCAATTCGGCGGCGTGGTCGCAACGAGCACGGCCGACCCGAACTTGACCAACAACAGTGCTGATGCAGACACCAGCGTCGCCGGGCAGACATCGTTTGTCATCGTCAAGCAGCAGGCGGCGCCGGCAGGTGATGTGCTGGCCGGAACGCTGGTGACCTACACGATCACCTTCACGAACACAGGCCCAGGCACGGCGCGCATGGTCGATGTCAAAGATCAACTGCCGGCCGGCCTCAGCCTGGTCAGCGCCAGCGCGGGACTCTACGGTTTTTGCAGCGGCGCAATCTGCCAGTTCGGCTCGTTGCCGCTCAATGCCTCGCACACCATGACCGTTGTGGCCATGGTAGATAGCGCGGCCCTCACAGGCAGTGTGACGAACGTGGCCGCCGTCTACAGTGTGGATGCCAATGATGCTACAACGGCGACTGTTGAGACTACCATCAGCACGGCAGCCAGCCTACACATCAGCAAAGTAGCGCTGAACGACCCGGCCTATGCGGGCGGGACGGCGCTCTACCAGATCGTGGTGAGCAACGACGGGTAAAAGCGATGCACAGAATGTTGTGCTCACCGACACCCTGCCGCTGAGCACAACCTACGTCGGCGGCGACGCAAGTTCACAGCAAGCGGCAGCGAGATCGTCTGCACCGTCGGTGCACTGGCCGCGGGAGCAAGCCGCAACCTGCTCATCCAGGCCAATGTGGACAGCCTCACCGCAGATGGGACAAGCCTGACTAATGTCGTGACGGCGACCAGCCCCACGGCAACAGCGCCAGTGAGCGATACCGCAACCATTACGGTGCGCCAGGCGAACGGCGGCGAGGCGGATTTGACGATCAGCAAGAGTGGCCCAGACACAGCGATGGCAGGTGAGCAGATCACCTACACGCTGGTCGTAACCAACCGCGGGCCAGCCACGGCGAACGATGTTCAAGCTGTGGACGCCCTGCCGGACGGCGTGCGCTTTGTCCGCGCCACCAGCAGCCAGGGCATCTGCGAGTCCGGCGTAAGCTGCCAGCTTGGCAACATGGCGCTCGATGCGACGTCAACGATCACGGTCGTCGGCGTGGTGGCCAGCGATGTGGCGACGGGGACGACCCTGGTCAACCTGGCGCGCGTCGATGCCGCCAACCCGGACACCAATCCGAGCAATAATGCATCTTCAGCCAGCATGATGGTGACCGCCGAAGCATTGATGAGCATTGTCAAAGAGGTTGCACCCTCACAGGCAAAGCCGGGCGCCACGGTCACCTATCGCATCGTGGTGACGAACAGCGGACCCAAGCACGGCGGCGAATGTGGTGGTGGCGGACAGCGTACCTGCACAACTGCAGAATGTTCTGGTCAGCAGCAGTGCGGGCGGTTGTAGCAACTTCCCGTGCGTACTGGGCAACCTTGCGCCGGACGGCAGCGCCACGATCCTCGTGGCAGGTGTGGTGGCGCAGAGCGTCACCAGCGCCTTCACCAATACAGCCAGTTTGAGCACAGGCACGGCGCTGGCAAGTGGCAGCGTGACCAGCGACACGGCGACGGTGAATGTCACGGCGCAGGCTGACCTGGCCTTTGCCCTGGCAAGCACGCCGACGACCATCGCCGGCACAACTGCCCTCGTGACGGCGACCGTGAGCAACCATGGGCCAAGCGCGGCAGAGGGTGCGGTAGTGACCATCACCCTGCCGCCAGGAACCAGCTACACCAGCGAGAATCTGCCCGCGGGCTGGAGCGTGGCGTCCAGTGTCGGCGCCACCGTCGTACTGACGACCAGCAACAGCCTGGCCTCCGGCTCGAGTGTGGGACCTGGCGCTTACGGTAGCCATCGAGCCAACGGTGCAGCCGGGGACGAGTCTGCAATTCAGCGGTGTGGTGACGGCGCTCACCAACGACCCGAATCCAATCAACAACAGCGATAATGTCGATCTGAGTGTGATCGGGCTGGCCGATCTGGTGGTGAGCAAGACCGGTCTGCCGCTGCGACTGCCCGGCGCCATCGTCACCTACACGGTCGTCGTGGACGAACCACGGACCGACCGCAGCTTTCCTGCGACATCAAGGACACACTGCCGGGCGGCATCACGTTCCAGCATGCGACGCTCGCCGCGCCGATGGGTCGCGTGACCAGCTGCGCCGCGACCATCTGCCAGACGGCTGGCACGCTTGCTGTCAGCGAAGTGGTGACGATAACGGGTGTCGGCATTATCGGCGCTGCGGTGGCAAATGCCGCGGTGCTGACCAACACCGCTTCTGCCTTTACCGACGGGGTGACGCCAGACCCGAATCGGCCAACAACCAGGCTCCCTGCCGACGACCATTACGACGGCGGCGGCGTTGCGCGTGTCCAAGGTGGCGTTGAATAACCCACGATCTATGATAACAGCTTTGGGGCTCACAGTATTTGGGTCAAATATTCTATTCCTTCTTTAATCAGTCTAATGTTTGAATTGAGATTTCCTAACATTCCATTATCAATAAGTCAGAAAGCTTGTTTCCATGTACATAAGTCTCTGATCAGCATTGTCTGCCTCAATACGAATTCGCCTCTGCGCTTGATGTAAACATTCTGTATGGTTCTTCAGGACATTTATTAATAAGATCATCTATCATAACTCCAATATAAGCTTCACTCCTTTTCAATATCAGAGGTTCTTCTCTTTTTAGTTTAAGCGAAGGCGTTCATCCACTATACATTAAACCTGAGCTGCCGCTTCTTACATAACCTGATGTTCCATTGATCGACCGGCT
This sequence comes from Candidatus Caldilinea saccharophila, assembly GCA_016710365.1. Taxonomy (GTDB): domain Bacteria; phylum Chloroflexota; class Anaerolineae; order Caldilineales; family Caldilineaceae; genus Caldilinea; species Caldilinea saccharophila. Next base: position 107,219 of record JADJVW010000027.1, read on the forward strand.
GTATAAAGTCCGAGAGCAGAGCTTGAATTTCAAGAGAAGATTTATCTGATGCGTAGGAAAAAATCATGTTCGACCGCGTAACCCTGTTTTAATATATTAACTGTTTGAGTCCGGCAATTGTTCTTGCAGCTTTAAGCTGAACTTCAACAGGAAGACTTATAGAAAATCCGTTCATGTAAATCGAATCTCCTTCAGAGTCTCCGGTTCGAGAAATATCTGATGCCGCGGCTTTCTGAAAATCTTCAAATCTTATCTTCAATTGAAGGACAATATCTCGGACCCACACCTTTAATTCTTCCGGTAAACATAGGCGAATCCTCAAATCCGGTTCTTAAAATTTCATGTGTCATTCATTTTTGTATGAAGTAAGATAACAATCTACCTGTTTTTGAAAAGAGAAAATTTCCTTTATCTGTTTTATAAGAAAACGGCTGTGGATCTGGTCTGTCTGAATTTCCATTACTCCGAAATCAATAGATTCATAAATGTAATCTCGGTGGAGTGCCTGTTTTCAGTCTTCCCGTTTCAAATCAACCTATCTCTACATTCAGATAAGCCGGTAGCAGATTTTCTCCTATCCTTCGCCTTCGACCTGAGATTTTCAGTATACGCCAACCGCATTTAAAAATGTTCCTGAAGTTATAATGCAGCTTTGATCAAATTCATTTCCTGATTCAGTTTCTATTCCTTGAATTTCATACTTGTAAATTCGTCTTACAACCTGTCTTTTCAGCAGCAATTGAAGCTTCTACACCTGAATGACCTGCACCGATAACAATTATATCAAAATATTTTTTCATAGAATTAATTAAATTTAAACTATTAAATTCTCTTTTTCTATGCAAATTTAATTTTTTATTTATCGTATGGTATTGCAATATCAATCGTTAAATATATGTTTTTACAGAATTTGTGAATTGTTTCGCATGAAACAAAATAGTTAAATGATAAATAAGAAATAAAAAAAGCAAAAATTTATTACACCTAAGAAGATCAATTTAAGCAAATATATTAAATTATGAAAATTCTACTGCTTACAATCAACTGATGTAATTTTTAAATTTTGGATAATTTATTATAAATTAGTAACTAGAGACTTCTGAAAAACTAACTCTCCTTGGATTGTCATTCCCGCATGCTCCTGGCGGGAATCCATTTTTAAGATAGTTTTCAATGATTGGATCCC
>JADJVW010000028.1 GCA_016710365.1 Candidatus Caldilinea saccharophila
TCCGAGGGATTGAAACTCTTAGAGGAGCGGCAAATGCGCATGACTAAGAAAGTCTGAAAGACGCTCAACCCATCCGAGGGATTGAAACACTGCTGTGGCGCATGGAACAAGTATGGGTGCAAGGTCTGAAAGACGCTCAACCCATCCGAGGGATTGAAACCTTTACATTGTGCGCTGTTGCCAGTTTCGTGGCTAGTCTGAAAGACGCTCAACCCATCCGAGGGATTGAAACTCCTGCGCCAGGCGGCCGCCAGCGCCGCCGCCGAGTCTGAAAGACGCTCAACCCATCCGAGGGATTGAAACCTCGCGACAACAGCGCCAATTCCGCCTCTACAGTCTGAAAGACGCTCAACCCATCCGAGGGATTGAAACATTTGTTGCTGTTGCTGTTGCCATTTCCTATTCCGTCTGAAAGACGCTCAACCCATCCGAGGGATTGAAACTGGCGGCCTGGGCGCGCCGTTTGCCACGCCCGCGGTCTGAAAGACGCTCAACCCATCCGAGGGATTGAAACACCGCGCACAAAGCCTTCGATATCTAGACTAGATTGTCTGAAAGACGCTCAACCCATCCGAGGGATTGAAACTCGAGATTCAGGCGGCGTCGGCCCACCCGTCACCGTCTGAAAGACGCTCAACCCATCCGAGGGATTGAAACCGGCGCGCGTGTAGGCGGTGTTGGCTTGGCGTGTTGTCTGAAAGACGCTCAACCCATCCGAGGGATTGAAACACCAAAGCCCCCCCATCCCCCGCCTACGAAAACGTGGTCTGAAAGACGCTCAACCCATCCGAGGGATTGAAACTGCGGAATGGGGGACGCCGGCGCCGATTGAGGGCGACGTCTGAAAGACGCTCAACCCATCCGAGGGATTGAAACGATGGAAAGGAACTTTTTGGTTGGCCCCAAATGTCTGAAAGACGCTCAACCCATCCGAGGGATTGAAACATTCATAATGCGCGGGCCGCCCCCGCTGGCGGATGCCGTCTGAAAGACGCTCAACCCATCCGAGGGATTGAAACTGGGCGGCTGGACGATGTGTATTATGCGAATCCGGCAGTCTGAAAGACGCTCAACCCATCCGAGGGATTGAAACTATTGATTGGTCGATTTAGTGGGCACCCCGGTTATGTCTGAAAGACGCTCAACCCATCCGAGGGATTGAAACAACTCGAAGTCGGTGATGGGCAGCAGTGGGTCTGAAAGACGCTCAACCCATCCGAGGGATTGAAACTTTTGGATTGGCCTACGACACACCCTGGACGCTAGGTCTGAAAGACGCTCAACCCATCCGAGGGATTGAAACGGCGTCTTGGTGTCGGGTAGTGGGGATGTGGGTAGGTCTGAAAGACGCTCAACCCATCCGAGGGATTGAAACTCCAACGGATTCCGCCCCAGCGCAATCCAATGGACGTCTGAAAGACGCTCAACCCATCCGAGGGATTGAAACTATCGCCGTCAGGCTCCCACTCGATGCGGACCTGAGTCTGAAAGACGCTCAACCCATCCGAGGGATTGAAACTTTCTCGTGCTCCATATGCGCAAATCTGACGCTGGGTCTGAAAGACGCTCAACCCATCCGAGGGATTGAAACCTCCAGTCGCTCATGGCGCCCACCGACAGCATGAAGTCTGAAAGACGCTCAACCCATCCGAGGGATTGAAACCGCGTCGATGCCAGTGCTTTAAGCCGATTTTTTGATGTCTGAAAGACGCTCAACCCATCCGAGGGATTGAAATCGGGCGCCTTTTTATTTCCGCCTATTCAGCACCAGTCTGAAAGACGCTCAACCCATCCGAGGGATTGAAACCATCACGACCTGATCGACGCCGCCCGCCTGCCCGGTCTGAAAGACGCTCAACCCATCCGAGGGATTGAAACTATGATGCCACGCATGACGCAAGAGCAGAGTGTTGAGGTCTGAAAGACGCTCAACCCATCCGAGGGATTGAAACGATACGCATCTACCCCTTGACAGGATATTTGCGCCCCGTCTGAAAGACGCTCAACCCATCCGAGGGATTGAAACAGGCCCGGGAACACTGATTGCTGCTGCCGTGTGTGTGTCTGAAAGACGCTCAACCCATCCGAGGGATTGAAACTGTGCCTAACGTCGACCTAGTGGCGTGACTCTGCACGTCTGAAAGACGCTCAACCCATCCGAGGGATTGAAACGATTTTTACCTGACCCTCCAGAACAAATGCACCGGGTCTGAAAGACGCTCAACCCATCCGAGGGATTGAAACCCAAGGCGCCCGCCGAAATGACCTGGTTGTCTGAGTCTGAAAGACGCTCAACCCATCCGAGGGATTGAAACAACGATCTGGCGCGCGTACTGCGCGTGCCGGGAAGTCTGAAAGACGCTCAACCCATCCGAGGGATTGAAACCGTGCCTATGGCGATGCCTTCAAGCGACTGACGCCAGTCTGAAAGACGCTCAACCCATCCGAGGGATTGAAACGACAGCGCAGATGTTGGTGTAGGTGATCGGTGGAGTCTGAAAGACGCTCAACCCATCCGAGGGATTGAAACAGACGCTATGCAAAGGATGGGGTAGCGGGTTGTCAGTCTGAAAGACGCTCAACCCATCCGAGGGATTGAAACGATGCGTTCTACCAGGATGAAGCGGGAACGTTCGGTCTGAAAGACGCTCAACCCATCCGAGGGATTGAAACCGCCCAGCAACGCCCCCAGTGCCTTCGACGTGTAGGTCTGAAAGACGCTCAACCCATCCGAGGGATTGAAACATCGATTCCGATCTGTTGCCCCAAGACCCTCACAGTCTGAAAGACGCTCAACCCATCCGAGGGATTGAAACACCGCCCCTTGCGCCGCTGTCGGCGCAGGTCTGAAAGACGCTCAACCCATCCGAGGGATTGAAACCTGGTCAACGGCCGTCTGCATGTCTGCCGCAGTGAGTCTGAAAGACGCTCAACCCATCCGAGGGATTGAAACTCAGTAGCGGCCATGTCTGGCATTGCTGGTTTTCCTCTTGTCTGAAAGACGCTCAACCCATCCGAGGGATTGAAACATGTCACACCTCTGGGGGCCGCACCCGCACCGCTTGTCTGAAAGACGCTCAACCCATCCGAGGGATTGAAACTTACCAAAGTCGTTGCGGATGGCGTTGGCTCGGCAAGTCTGAAAGACGCTCAACCCATCCGAGGGATTGAAACTGGAACGAATCCACAGCGCTGCCCTGCGGCGTGCGTGTCTGAAAGACGCTCAACCCATCCGAGGGATTGAAACACAGTTGACACGGTGGATTTGTCCAGGCTGGCGAATCGTCGTCTGAAAGACGCTCAACCCATCCGAGGGATTGAAACGTGCTCGGCGCCGACAATCCGGAACAGAGCGGCACCGTCTGAAAGACGCTCAACCCATCCGAGGGATTGAAACTAGTTTGGCGCCGATACAAAAGCTTCAGCATCTCGAGTCTGAAAGACGCTCAACCCATCCGAGGGATTGAAACGCGTCTATCGCTACGCTTTAATTCGATTGCCAGACGTCTGAAAGACGCTCAACCCATCCGAGGGATTGAAACCATGTCCTTGTCGTTGACATTTTCGGTTGCGCCAGGTCTGAAAGACGCTCAACCCATCCGAGGGATTGAAACACCAATACTAGCCCGGTCACGGTGACGGCAATCGGGGTCTGAAAGACGCTCAACCCATCCGAGGGATTGAAACGCCATTAACAAATGTGTGGCGCAAACGACCAGCGCGTCTGAAAGACGCTCAACCCATCCGAGGGATTGAAACTTGAACGATGTTCCCGCGTCACTGCCACTCGCAAGTCTGAAAGACGCTCAACCCATCCGAGGGATTGAAACTTTGGCCTTAAATACAATGGTTACGGTCTCAGTAGGTCTGAAAGACGCTCAACCCATCCGAGGGATTGAAACTTTGCGATGTTCAATAAGTCATTTGGCGTCAGGTCGTCTGAAAGACGCTCAACCCATCCGAGGGATTGAAACGTGTAGCGCTTCTGCGTGGCGAGGCCACCTAAAGGGGTCTGAAAGACGCTCAACCCATCCGAGGGATTGAAACAACAGATCATCGGGCTACAGAATGCGCTCAACAAGTCTGAAAGACGCTCAACCCATCCGAGGGATTGAAACATCGGCGTAGGCCAGCCGACGCGCCTCGTCTGCTGTCGTCTGAAAGACGCTCAACCCATCCGAGGGATTGAAACACAATTCGCTATAATGGTACCAGATGGCAACCGTGTCTGAAAGACGCTCAACCCATCCGAGGGATTGAAACCTTCAGCTTGGTTGGCGTCAGGGTGGATTCGCCGGTCTGAAAGACGCTCAACCCATCCGAGGGATTGAAACTCCTCCTAATTTCCTAGTTTGTCGCCAAAACTCGGTCTGAAAGACGCTCAACCCATCCGAGGGATTGAAACATCACCGGACGCTGGCAGTCTGGCTGTCACGCTGGGTCTGAAAGACGCTCAACCCATCCGAGGGATTGAAACGGCAGCCTGCTGGCGTCGCGCTTCGGCTTGATGCTGTCTGAAAGACGCTCAACCCATCCGAGGGATTGAAACAGCCTGACGCGCGGGCAGATGGCGGCCATTTACGAGTCTGAAAGACGCTCAACCCATCCGAGGGATTGAAACGACAATCTCCACGCCGGCGCCATCATCGTCGGGCGCGTCTGAAAGACGCTCAACCCATCCGAGGGATTGAAACTCGATCGTGACGGCGGGGCAGCTGGCGAATATGGCGTCTGAAAGACGCTCAACCCATCCGAGGGATTGAAACTTGTGCAGTTGATGCGGCGCGGGCAGCGGATTAACGTCTGAAAGACGCTCAACCCATCCGAGGGATTGAAACTCACCGACTGAATGCCCGGCCAACAACTCATCCGCCGGTCTGAAAGACGCTCAACCCATCCGAGGGATTGAAACCGCTAGGCAGGGCGGCAACCGCACCTACACATTTGTCTGAAAGACGCTCAACCCATCCGAGGGATTGAAACGCCGGCTTTTTTGCGGTCGGGCAGTTGACGCAGAGTCTGAAAGACGCTCAACCCATCCGAGGGATTGAAACTGGGACGCCTACCAGGGCGCCAGTAAGTTGCTGGGTCTGAAAGACGCTCAACCCATCCGAGGGATTGAAACAAAATGCCTCCCCGCCTCATCCACAGGCTGCTCTGTCTGAAAGACGCTCAACCCATCCGAGGGATTGAAACGCGGCTGCGGTCGGCGTGGTGGCTGGTCTTACCGTCTGAAAGACGCTCAACCCATCCGAGGGATTGAAACGCCGGTATGCGAACGCTCTCATCGCGAGTGGCAGGGTCTGAAAGACGCTCAACCCATCCGAGGGATTGAAACCGAACAATTCTGCGCCCATCTCGCCGACCCAGTAGTCTGAAAGACGCTCAACCCATCCGAGGGATTGAAACGGAAAGAATTAGCGGTTTGGTTTATGGATGATGGGTCTGAAAGACGCTCAACCCATCCGAGGGATTGAAACTCAGGTTTGTAATCTTTCACAGCGGCAATTAGAATGTCTGAAAGACGCTCAACCCATCCGAGGGATTGAAACCCGTTGGTGTAGGCGATGACCGCAGTTCGCTTAGTTGTCTGAAAGACGCTCAACCCATCCGAGGGATTGAAACAACGGAAATGAACGGAACTGCGACGAAAGACGACGGTCTGAAAGACGCTCAACCCATCCGAGGGATTGAAACCGCAGCCTGTTGCTTGCGTGACGGCAGTGGCAGCGGGTCTGAAAGACGCTCAACCCATCCGAGGGATTGAAACTGGATAATGCCCGGTACACCGAGCAATTACTTGTAGTCTGAAAGACGCTCAACCCATCCGAGGGATTGAAACACGCACAGCACAGGCCCGAATACGACGACATCAAGTCTGAAAGACGCTCAACCCATCCGAGGGATTGAAACTGATTATTTGGCTAGGGATGGCCAAATATCTTGGAGTCTGAAAGACGCTCAACCCATCCGAGGGATTGAAACATCACGTCGAGCAGGTAACATATCTCAGTTCATCCGGTCTGAAAGACGCTCAACCCATCCGAGGGATTGAAACCCATTTTTACCGGGACATTTTCGGGTACATTCTTGTCTGAAAGACGCTCAACCCATCCGAGGGATTGAAACCTGACGACGGCGGGGCGGTACTGCCCGCAACGGAGGTCTGAAAGACGCTCAACCCATCCGAGGGATTGAAACACGATGTAACCCAGCCCAAGCGAGCAGCCGTGTTGTCTGAAAGACGCTCAACCCATCCGAGGGATTGAAACTACAGATTAGCGGGTACGGGTGGGCGCTTGAGTCGTCTGAAAGACGCTCAACCCATCCGAGGGATTGAAACACCTTGCAGGACCGGATTGCCCGCATGCCAATTGCAGTCTGAAAGACGCTCAACCCATCCGAGGGATTGAAACTTTTGTGAGGGAACGGCCAGCGATACGGCACTTTGTCTGAAAGACGCTCAACCCATCCGAGGGATTGAAACAAATGTGCGCATGCTTCATGGCGGCACTCGCATCTCCAGTCTGAAAGACGCTCAACCCATCCGAGGGATTGAAACACCGTCCCTTTGACTTCCTGCGTTTAGCCTGGTCACGTCTGAAAGACGCTCAACCCATCCGAGGGATTGAAACGAGATCGCGCGCATCAACGCCGATATGACCATCCGGTCTGAAAGACGCTCAACCCATCCGAGGGATTGAAACTCGCCTCTTTGTTTCCCCATCCGCACAGTGCGGACAGTCTGAAAGACGCTCAACCCATCCGAGGGATTGAAACGCCGTGATATCGACATAGGTGTCGCCATGCACAAGGTCTGAAAGACGCTCAACCCATCCGAGGGATTGAAACTCCGATCATTTTCTAGCACTCCTTGAACATACGCGTCTGAAAGACGCTCAACCCATCCGAGGGATTGAAACCTGAGCGTGAAGCGCTCGCTGATGAGGCCAAACATTGTCTGAAAGACGCTCAACCCATCCGAGGGATTGAAACATCGCTTCGACTGGCTGTCACCATTGCGACGGATTTTCGTCTGAAAGACGCTCAACCCATCCGAGGGATTGAAACTCCTGCGCTTCGGTGCGCTTCTCCAACGCGCCGATGACAGTCTGAAAGACGCTCAACCCATCCGAGGGATTGAAACCCATCTTGTTCTCCTTTTCCTTCGGGCAGTTTTAGTCTGAAAGACGCTCAACCCATCCGAGGGATTGAAACTATTCCGGAGTACGCAGACGGCTTGCAGCGCACGGTCTGAAAGACGCTCAACCCATCCGAGGGATTGAAACACCCGCTCACCAGATGCCAGCAGCGCAAGTGCAGCGCGTCTGAAAGACGCTCAACCCATCCGAGGGATTGAAACCGGGATGCATAGTGACTGTGCAAAGTTAGCGCTCAAGTCTGAAAGACGCTCAACCCATCCGAGGGATTGAAACCGTGGTCAGCGCTTGCCGGATGGTCAGCGCGTCAAGTCTGAAAGACGCTCAACCCATCCGAGGGATTGAAACTGATTTCCTACACCGATATGCCGCAAGTCGCGGAGTCTGAAAGACGCTCAACCCATCCGAGGGATTGAAACCAACAGCGCACGCTGCTTGACCAGGTGCAAGGCGGTCTGAAAGACGCTCAACCCATCCGAGGGATTGAAACCGCCATCTGTCCCACCAAGATAAGGGCGTCTTGCCGTCTGAAAGACGCTCAACCCATCCGAGGGATTGAAACGGGCAAGCTGCCGCCCATGCTCCGCTGCCCGGTCTGGGTCTGAAAGACGCTCAACCCATCCGAGGGATTGAAACCACGGGTTCATCTGCGCCAGGCGGCGCAGGGTAGGTCTGAAAGACGCTCAACCCATCCGAGGGATTGAAACTTTGGCAGGCGATCCGGGCGCGGTGGAATTTGAGTCTGAAAGACGCTCAACCCATCCGAGGGATTGAAACTTAAGTGAACCCTGTGGTGACACTTAGAACATAAGTCTGAAAGACGCTCAACCCATCCGAGGGATTGAAACATGTCCTTTAGATAGCCGGTAAATTCGGCTAATCTAGTCTGAAAGACGCTCAACCCATCCGAGGGATTGAAACAGCGTGGATGCCTCAACCCCACAGGCCGCACTGACGGTCTGAAAGACGCTCAACCCATCCGAGGGATTGAAACCTGCAAAGCCTGTGCGGATTCTGATTGCATCACGGTGTCTGAAAGACGCTCAACCCATCCGAGGGATTGAAACGCACGGTTGAACTTGCCAAGCTGGGATCGGCCTCGTCTGAAAGACGCTCAACCCATCCGAGGGATTGAAACCGCCTTCGGGTCCGGGTCGCTCGCCACCGTCGCCAGGTCTGAAAGACGCTCAACCCATCCGAGGGATTGAAACAATCATGACCACCAAGTACGACACTGCAACAAACTTGTCTGAAAGACGCTCAACCCATCCGAGGGATTGAAACCCTACTGGGGCGATGCAAACAAGATGGCGCAGGAGGTCTGAAAGACGCTCAACCCATCCGAGGGATTGAAACGTCAAAGCCAACTTCCCCGTGCGCCTCGTCGGCCAGGGTCTGAAAGACGCTCAACCCATCCGAGGGATTGAAACTGATTGTCGCCTTGCTGCCTAACTCGGAAATTGCGTCTGAAAGACGCTCAACCCATCCGAGGGATTGAAACCTGTCCTCGACGGCAACGCGCCGAACGGGGCAGACCGGTCTGAAAGACGCTCAACCCATCCGAGGGATTGAAACCTGGCAGCAAATCACCGACGTGCGCACGGTCTGAAAGACGCTCAACCCATCCGAGGGATTGAAACATCAAAGGGCGGGTACCGTGGGCGGCGCGTTCGCCGGTCTGAAAGACGCTCAACCCATCCGAGGGATTGAAACTTGACTGGCAACCGCTGACCGGGCAAGGGTGCAGGTCTGAAAGACGCTCAACCCATCCGAGGGATTGAAACGGTTTTGTCGTTCTTCGTTATATTGTCAAGTCGAGTCTGAAAGACGCTCAACCCATCCGAGGGATTGAAACGGCGGCATTTCGTAAGGCGCGTACGCCTCAACCAAGTCTGAAAGACGCTCAACCCATCCGAGGGATTGAAACACACCCTCGACGACCATGATGACCCCCTCATCATGTCTGAAAGACGCTCAACCCATCCGAGGGATTGAAACAATGTCGGAGTGCACGGGCGAATCTTTGCATTATAGTCTGAAAGACGCTCAACCCATCCGAGGGATTGAAACTCCCATCCAGGACAGAGCGAGCCGGAAGGCCGAAAGTCTGAAAGACGCTCAACCCATCCGAGGGATTGAAACGATGAGATGCACGCCAAAAGTTTTATCGCTGATTGTCTGAAAGACGCTCAACCCATCCGAGGGATTGAAACCATATCTCTGCACCGGCAGAAAATAGAGAAGCTGGTCTGAAAGACGCTCAACCCATCCGAGGGATTGAAACAAGCGAGAGGAAAATTATCTCATCGTACCGCATGGGGTCTGAAAGACGCTCAACCCATCCGAGGGATTGAAACTTGGAATCTTCTTAGGGGTCACATTTTAGGTGCAGTCTGAAAGACGCTCAACCCATCCGAGGGATTGAAAACACCTTTGATGCTACTGTGCGTGGCGCTGCCTTGCGTCTGCAAGACGATCAGCGCATCGTTACTCCCTGCGTTGCTGCACCGATAGAGGAGCCCCGAATTTGTCGCGCCCGTCTACAAAAAGATAAGGGATCAGCGTATCGGTATCCGGCCAAAAGCCGCAGCATTCGGCCCCAAAATTTGGTTTTATCTACTTGACAATCATACCGTTTTGATTACAATAGAATCAAACCGGTTTGATTCCCCATCGGGCGCGTTTGATGTCTGTTCAATAGGAAAAGCGATGGCACGCGTAACGATTGCCGACGTTGCGGCAAAGGCTCGGGTCAGCAAAAGCACTGTCTCGCACGCGCTGAGTGGCAAACGCTCGATCTCGGAGGCGACGCGGCGGCGCATCCACCAGGCAATTGCAGAGTTGGGCTATCGGCCCGATCCGGTGGCGCAAAGTCTGGCCACGCGCACGCGCCATCGCGCCATCGGCTTTGTTTTTCCGCTGCTGGCGCCGGAAGTGTCTGGGTTGGAGGTGCGCTTTATTGCCAGCGCCGCGCAAGTCATCAACCGCGCCGGTTACGCCTTCACCCTCATGACCCATCTTGACGACAATATCGGCCATTTGGAGCAATTCGCCGCCAGTGGACTGGCCGAAGGGTTCCTCTTGATGCAGGTGCAGATGCACGATGAGCGGGTCACGTACCTGGATCAGTGTGGCATTCCCTTTGTGTTGATCGGTCGCTGTGAAGAGAACCGTGGCTTGTATTACGTGGATTGCCATATTGAACTGGGCATCGATCGCTGCGTCGAACAACTCACGCACTTCGGCCACCGGCAGATCGCTTTTCTGCACCAGGATAATCTGGCCATGGGTTTCTCGGCGCGCGCCATACGCTCGTTTGCAGACGCGTGCCAACACCGATCTTTAGAGAGCGTCTACGAACCCTGCGAGCTAAGCTTTGCATCGGGCGAACAGGCCATGGCGCGACTGCTCGACCGGCGACCCGAAACAACGGCCATCATCGTCTGGAACGACAATGCCGCGGCCGGCGCGGTCGAAGCAGCGTTGGCGCGTGGCCGGCGCATTCCGGCTGACCTGTCGCTTATCTGTTTCAACTATTCTTCGATTTCTCGGCTTGGCTCGCTGCAACCGACTGTCCTTGACATTCGCGCCGAGGATGTCGCTGCCCAGGCTGCGCACATGCTGATCTGTCTGCTCAGTGGCGAAGTGCTGTCCGAGACGCAGGTGCTGGTCGAGCCGGCTTTTATCGAAGGGCAAAGCATCGCGCCGTGCAGACCATAAGCGCTGATCTGCCGTGACGTCTGCCTGGTTGTCAACGCAGACCAATGCTCGCATTGGCTTGCGTTTCGCAATAGATCGTTCGGTCCCTTTCCTCACATTTTTTGCAAAGGAGCATTCCTGATGAACAAACTGCGTTTGACTTTCCTGGTGGGCTGCATTCTGATCCTTGCGCTGCTGCTCACGGCCTGCGCCGGCGTAGCCGCGCCGGGCGCACAACCGGCAGCAGCCGCCAACGAGATCACGGTATGGAGCCGTTACGACCTGGAAGATCCGGCTGATGCCAACGGCGCCGTCTTGAAGCAGTTCATTGCCGATCTCGAGGCAAACGAAGGGGTCAAGGTCAACTATGAACAGGTTGCCTGGGATCAGTTGTCCACCAAGTTGGCCCTGGCGGTGCAGTCGGGCGGCGATGTGCCCGACGTGGTGGAATCGGGCAGCCAGCACATCCAGGCGCTGCTCGACGCCGGCGCGTTGACCCCGCTGGACGACCTGCTCAAGGATGAGAGTTGGGCGGCCGACCTGTCCGATGGCGACAAGAAAGCTTGCGTCATCGATGATGTGCGCTACTGCGTGGCCAGCAATGTGCGGGGCGGCATGACCTACTACAAAGCGTCGGAATTCCCTGATGGCTTCCCGCAAAGCCCAGAGGCGATGCAAGCCGTCTGTGAGACGCTCAAGACAAATGATCTGTACACCAACAGCTTCTTTGCCGGTCGCAGCTATGGCGCTATCGAGATCGCCTGGTGGCCGCTGATCAAGTCCAATGGCGGCAGCATCTTCGACGCCGAAGGCAAGCCGGCCTGGGCCAGCGAGGAAGTCGCCGCGGTGGCAAAGTGGGGCCAGGCCATGTTCCAGAATGGTTGCTTCCCGGAGATCGCGGTGACGGGTGACTTCTCCGATCCGGAGATCGTGTGGACGGACGGCAAATCGGCCGCATTTGGCGGCGGCAGTTGGTCCGCTATCTTCGTCGGCGGCCTGATGGACAGCGTCAATGCCGGCGATGTCGCCATGACGGGCGGCCTCCCCTTCAACGGCGATCCCCATGTCTTTATGGTGAGCGAGGGATGGATTGTGCCGACCGGCGCCAAGAATTCCACCGGCGCGGTGAGCTTCCTGCGTGCGTTTATGCAGCCGGAGTTCCTGGCGACGTGGTCAGAGGCGCAGTATGGCATTCCGACCACCAACGCGGCCTATGCGCAGGGCAAGTTCGAGGGAACCCCGTTCTACCAGAATGTCGACGAAATCCTGGCTACGCAGGGCGCCTATATGCAGGCCAGCCCCTATTACGTCGAGAGTCTGGATATTCTGGCCACCACCTGGCAGGAGTTGCTGCTCAATCCCGATCGGGAGCCACTGCCCGCGCTGCAACAGGCGGCGGATGAAGTGCTTGGCCGCTACTGGCAGTAAATCTGAACAAGCATCCGGCCATCTTCCAGGAAGCTTCAAAGCTTCCTGGAAGATGGCCAACGGTATGAACTAAAGTGGGAGGAACCGCTTGTGCGCCGCAAGACAGCCTTTCCGTATCTGTTGATCCTGCCTTCTCTGCTCCTGATCTGTCTGGTCAGCCTCTATCCTGCTCTGTACAGCCTCTTTCTGAGCCTGAACACCTTTCGCCGCGGCGAGCGCATTTTTGTCGGGCTGCGCAACTTCGAGCAGATCCTCGGCAGCGCCAACTTCTGGGAGAGCCTGCGCCACACCGCGGTCTATGGCGTGCTTTTTGTCGTGCTCACCATGCTCTTTGCCTTTGTGCTGGCGGTGGTTCTAAACCGGCGGCTGCCCTACACCGGCCTCTTCATGACGATAATCTTTGTGCCGTGGATGCTCTCCGAGGTGGTTACCGGCGTGATCTTTCGCTGGCTCTTCCTGCCAGGCTACGGATTGATGCAGGATTGGCTTTCGCCTCTCTTTGGCGACATCACCTTTCTAGGCCACCCGCAGGGCGCCATGGGCGTCGTGATCGGCGCCACCATCTGGCGCACGATTGCGTTTGCCATGCTGTTGATTCTGGCCGGTCTGCAAACCATCCCCGGTGAAGTATACGAAGCCGCCGCGATCGATGGCGCCAACGAATGGCAGAGTTTCTGGCAGATCACGTGGCCGTTGGTGCGCCCGACGACGCTGGTCATCGTGCTGCTGCTCACGCTGCAGGCCATCAACGCCACCGGACTCTTTCTCTCGATTACCAACGGCGGGCCAGGACGGGCGACCGAAGTGCTCAGCGTCTCGATGTACCGCGAGGCAATTCTCTTCTTTAACTTTGGCTACGGCGCCGCGCTGGCTGTCCTAATGCTGCTGATTAACGTGACCCTGGCGCTTGTCTACATCCGCACCATGCGCAGCGAAGTGGTTGCGTGACGGCAGCGCCCGCCCCCTCTCACCGGCTGCGGCTGATACAGGTGGGCGTATTCTGCCAGCAGGGACAGGCCACCGTGCCTATCCGGCTTCCGGGCGCACACGGGGGTGCGCCCCTACCAAGCAACCAATGACGCCTTTCTGGTTTCTGGAGCAGTCTGTACAGGAGTGTTCAATGACAGCCACTACTTCCGCCCCATCGCGTACGCGCAGCCGGTCGATCTTCAGCCAGCGCCACCGCACCAACACCCTGCTGATCGTCGTCCTGACGGTAATTTCGCTGATCGTGATCTTTCCCGTGCTCTATGCGGTCTTCACTTCCTTTCGACCCAAGGGCTTTGGCCTGTCGCGCGACTGGCTGGCGGGCGGCCTCTATCTGGGGCACTACGAACAGTTGTTTGGAACGGTCCGCTTCCTGCGCCAGATCTTCAACAGTCTGGTGATGAGCCTGGGCGGTGCGGTGGTGACTACCGTGGCGGCTGCGATGTCCGGCTATGCCTTTGCACGCTTTGCGTTTCGCGGGCGCACGATGCTGCTGGCCCTCTTCCTGGGCGTGCTGATGCTGCCCGGTCTGACCAATCTGATCCCGCTCTACAAGATCGCCAGCGACCTGCAACTGCGCGACACCTATGTGATCATGATCATCATCTATGCGGCCTATGGCGTCCCGTTTGGCACGTGGGTGATGATGGGCTTCTTCAAGAGCATTCCGGTGGCGCTGGAAGAGGCGGCGGAGGTGGATGGCGCCACGCCCTTTCAGGCCTTCTGGCGCGTTGTCCTGCCGATCTCGGCGCCAGGTCTGATCGCCGTCTTTATCACCAACTTTGTCTACAACTGGAACGATTTCCTGACCGCGCTGGTCATGCTTTCCAGCACGGCGATGAAGACGGCCATGGTCGGCCTCTTCGACTTCCAGAATCAACTGACCGGCAACAACAATGAACTGCTGATTGCCGCGTGCGTGCTGATCATGCTGCCCGGCGTGATTCTCTTTATCCTCTTCCGCGACACTTTCCTGCGCGGGATGCTCGAAGGCGCGCTCAAAGGATAGGCCGCCGGCAACCCGCCACATCTATGGAGCCAGTGATGGACCACGTTCCCGCCTCTTCCCCCGTCCCTCTTTTCTTGGAGCAAAGCATCCCGGTTGAGCTTGCGTCGGAATTTGTGCAGCTTGAGGTCGAAGGCCATGCGGTGCGCGTCCATTGTGCGACGCAGCACTACGAACCCGAAGTTTTCGACTACTATGGCACCTTGTGCGAGACCATTCTGACGCCCGCGACCGCGGGTCATCCGTTGGTCGTTCAACTGGATTTTTGCACCGACGCCATCGTGCGCATCCGCACCGCACCGGAAGGGGAGCAATTCCCCCCGCCGACGCCGATGGTGGTGGGCGACTTTGACGGCCCGACCCATTTTCAGCTTCACCGCGCCGCCGATCGCGTCACAATCGAAACCGCGCTGCTGCGGCTGGAGATCGTGCATGAGCCGCTCCAGCTTCTGATCTATGACCGCGACGACAACCTGATCTGGGCGACGCGCGCGCTGGACATCGCCTGCCTGCGCCGGCCCGAAGTGCAGTGGAATCCGGCCGAGAATCGTTGGCTCTTCTACCACCGCTACGCCTACCCGCTGGGGTGGGCGGCGCATGGCGCCACGCGCCGCGCCTTTCTCTCCAGCGACCTGCATTACGATGAACACATCTATGGCTTTGGCGAGGGCTTTGGTCGCCTCGACAAACGCGAGACGCGCCAGCGTCTGTGGAATGTGGAGGCCTTTGGCAATGCCAGCCCCGGCGCGTACAAGAACATTCCCTTTTTCATGAGCACGCGGGGCTACGGCCTCTTTCTCAATACGTCGCACGCGGTGACCGCACACGTCGGCGATCTGGAGAGCACCGCGCTGTCGCTGATCGTGGACGACGCGACGAACCTTGATCTGTACTGGATCTTTGGCCCCCATCTTGCCGAAATCCTGCCGCGCTACACCGCCATCACCGGCGCGCCGGCGCTGCCACCGAAGTGGAGCTTTGGGCTGTGGATGGGGCGCATCAGCTACAATCGCCAGGAGCAGGTCGAGCAGGTTGCGGCCGACCTGCGCGGCCATCGCATCCCGTGCGACGTGATCCACATCGACACCGACTGGTACGAACACGACTGGGAGTGCGACCTCGAATTTGGGCGCAGCAAGTTTCCCGATCCGGCCGGGATGCTGGCGCGTCTGCGCACAGAGGGCTTTCGCGTCAGCCTCTGGCAGTGGCCGAACCTGATCGTGGGCACACAGATGTTTCAGGAAGGGCGCGACCAGGGCTATCTGGCGCGGCGCAGCAACGGCCATCCTTATCTCTTTCCCGGCTTTGCCGGCGACGCCGGTTTTATCGACTACACCAATCCCGCGGCCGTGGCCTGGGTGCAGGAAAAATTTCGCACTTTGTTCGAGCAGGGCGTGGCCGCGATCAAGGTCGATTTTGGCGAGGGCGCCGCACCGGCCGCGCATTATGACGGTGCACCGAGCGCAGCGATGCATAACCTCTATGCGTTGCTCTACAATCAGGCCATCTTTGCCGTGACCGAAGCCTTTCACGGTGCGGGCAACGCTGTGATCTGGGCGCGCGCGGCATGGGCCGGTTCGCAGCGCTACCCGCTGCACTGGTCAGGCGATGGATTGGCGCGCTTTGAGGATATGGCCTGCGTCGTGCGCTCGGCGCTGAGCTTCGGGCTGAGCGGCTTTCCCTTCTACAGCCACGACATCGGCGGCTTCAGCGGGCTGCCTAGCCCTGAACTCTATGTGCGGTGGGCGCAGTTTGGTCTCTTTTCCTCCCATGCGCGCTGCCACGGCGCGCCGCCGCGCGAACCCTGGGCCTACGGCGCAGGGGCCGAAGCCATCTTCCGCCGTTACGCCGAGTTGCGCTACCGGTTGCTGCCCTACATCTACTCGGAAGCCGTCTATTGCAGCCAGCACAGTGAACCGTTTTTGCGGCCCCTGGTGCTCGACTGGCAGGACGATCCGACCACCTTTACGATCGACGACCAGTATCTCTTTGGCCGGTCGATGCTGGTTGCGCCCATCCTGGATGAGCGCAATCGGCGCCGCGTCTATCTGCCGGCCGGTAGGTGGGTGGCGTACTGGACGAAAGAGGTGCTGGCAGGCGGCCGCTGGATCGAGGTAGACGCACCGCTCGACGTGCTGCCGATCTATGTCAAGGCCGGCGCGCTGATTCCCTACGGCCCGCTTATGCAGCACACCGATGCGCTCCCGCTCGATCCGCTTACGCTTGAACTTTATCTGCCCGACGCAGCCGGCGCGTACACGCTCTTTGACGAGGCGCAGTCGCCGCTGGCAATGAATTATCGCCGCCGCCAACCGCCTGACCTTGAGGTGGGTGCGGCGCCGGGCGTCGTGGAAGTCGTGGTTTTTGGCGTGACTGTACAACTGGCGCGCTGCGCCGGACAACGGCTGGCGGTCACGCACGATCAACAAGGCGGCAGCCACGTTCGCTTTGACGGCCGCAGCGCACAATCGATTGAATTTTTTGTGGAGGATACCCTGTGACAACTTGGGCAGGAAGCCGTACAAGTGTTGAATTTGGCCCCGGCCAGCCCCTCTTGCTGATCAACGACCAGTTGCGCGTCTACGATCAACAGCCGCACGTGTTACAGGCGCTGCGCGACGGCGATGCCGCCGCACTGGTGCAACTGGCGGTCGAAGGTGCGGCGTTGGGCTGCCAGGGGGTGGACCTGCTGCTCGACCATCCCGATCTCGACGAGAGGGCGACGCTGCCGCTTGTTTTGCGCGCAGTTGATGACGCGCTGGGCTGTCCGATCTCGCTCGACACGCGCAACCAGAGCGCCATCGAGCGCGCATTGGAAGGCTACACCGGCAAGCCGATGCTCAACTCCATCGTCTATGAGCGGCCCGTGCTCGACGAACTGCTGCCGCTGGCCCGGCGCTACAACATGGTCGTCATCGCCATGCTGGTGGATGACGTGCGCATTCCTGAATCCTGGCAGGATCGGCTGGCGATTGCCCGTCAGATCCTGGAAGTGACCGACGATGCCGGCATTGCGCGGGACGACATTGTCTTTGACTGCGTCTGCATGGCGACCGCGGCAATGCCCAACAGTATGCAGGTGACGCTGGACACGCTCAAGGCAGTGCATGAGGAACTGGGCATGAGCACGCTGCTTGGCATCGGCAACGCCGGCTTTGGCATGCCCGACCAGACGCGACTCGACCTGCTCTATCTGGCGATTGGGGCTTCGTGGGGCCTGGACGCCGCCCTGGTCGATTACCACACCGAGCACCTGGCGCTCTATACCCACGGCGCCAATTTCCTCACCGGGCGCGATCCCTTTGGTCAGGAATATCTCGCCTTTATGCGCAGCCAGGGCAACGCACAGTCGCGCCGGACGCGACACAAAACCGCCCCTCCATGATGATTTCTCGTCGTTGTGGCCAGCGTGGTTGCGGCTCGCACTTCGTCTGTTCAAAGTCCCCGGCGTCATGCTGGGGACGTTTTTTGTTTCCAACGTGACGCGGAGCCGATGGAGTGGATGGAGTTGCCAACAGGCGCACCGGGCCGCACTGACCGCGCGTCAGGCGCGCGATCGCACCATCCGCGCGCTGCACTGGGCAATGCGCCCGCTGCGCCACTGGATAAACCTGCTGGATCTTCGTCAGCGTATAGGTAAGCTTGTCGCCAAAAAGAAACCAACTGCGCTGTGGCAACTGATGGCAGAAAAGGCTATAGAACTGGTAAAGCAGATCGCCCAAGACAGGCCAACCCAAGTGCATTGTCAAAGGCGCTGCAAAGGGCAACATTATGCAAGCCACAATGTACCCACACACGTATCCGGCTGCTATACGCTGATCTATTGAAAATCAGCCGGTGACTATATCACGATTAAAGACGCCGGTTTTTTTATTAATACCTCGATCCGCACGGATCCAACGTTACAGGCAGGGGGAAATGATGGAACAGCAGAAAAAATCCAACTACGGTCTATTTGCGGCAATGATCGCCACCTCGACAGTGGTCATGTTTGGCCTGATGTATCTCAACACCTATGAACTGTCTCACGTGCGCTGGAGCGAGACGCGCGTCTACATGGCCTTTCTGATGGGGGCGGTCATGGCGGTCATCATGCTCAGCTTTATGCGCGGCATGTACCGCAGCAGCAAAACCAACCTGGCGATTTATCTGGGCAGCCTCGTTGTCTTTGCCGGCGCTCTTTCTGGTGCGCAGCCAGATTACCGTCCAGGACCGCTCCTATATGCGAGCCATGATTCCCCATCACTCCATCGCCATTCTGACCAGCGAACGCGCCCAGATTTCCGACGTGCGCGTGCGCGAGCTTGCCGATGGCATCATCGAGGCGCAACGCCGGGAGATCAAGGAGATGGACTGGCTGATCAATGACATTGGCGCCAATGGCGTGGCTGCCACCCAGGCGGAGGCGGAAGCCCGCCCTGTACCGGAGTTTGAAGCCACTCCATAAAGGTAGTGTTGCTTCATATTTGCTTCACAAATCTGTGACAGAGTAATGATCTGCCAGCCACAACGCGCGTTGTGGCTGGCTTTTGAGGAGCACAGACTCCCACCTTGCCAACCTTCTATTCATCGTTCTGCGCAGACTTGAGGAACCCATGAACAATCAACCGTCCTCCCCCCACAGCCAGCCAATCAGCCGGCGTCGCTTTTTGTTTTTTAGCGGGCTAAGCGCCGCCGCGCTGGGCATCGGCGCGTGCAGCAACACCGTGCTGCCGTTTGCGGCAGGCTCGGTCGCCACGCCAGCCGCGCTGCCCGAACCCGCTGTCAACGCAGACGCAGTAGACGCCGGCTCGGCGCAATTGGCCTTTCGCCTCACCGCGCGGCAGACCGAGCTGCCCATTCTGCCCGGCGCAGCCACGCAGGTGTTGAGTTATGCGGCTGAAGTGTTGCAAGGTGACCCGAACGCCGTAGCGGCGCTGCCCGACTCCTATCTCGGGCCGGTGGTGCGTGTGCACTCCGGCGACACGGTGCGCGTCCATGTGCGCAATGAGTTGAGCGACCCCACCACCGTGCATTGGCATGGTCTGCTCGTACCGCCCGGCGCAACTGACGGCCACCCTGCTTTCCCGGTTGCGCCGGGTGAGGAGCTGGAGATCGCCTTTACGGTGCAGAACCGGCCTGGTCTTTATTGGTTTCACCCGCACCCGCACGGTTTGACCGCCGAACAGGCCTACTTTGGCCTGGCCGGCCTCTTGATCGTCGGCGACGCCGCTGAAGCTGCGCTCAACCTGCCCACCGGCGCGCAGGACATCCCGCTGGTGATCCAGGATCGCCGCTTCGACGCCAACAACCAACTGCTCTATGTCGCCGACGGCATGGGGGGCATGATGGACCAGATGATGGGGCTGCTGGGCGACCGCATCCTGGTCAACGGCCAGCCCGATGTGACCCTGCCGGTCGCCGCCGCAGCCGCACCGCCTGCGCCTGCTCAACGGCTCCAACGCGCGCATTTACAAATTGGCTTGGGAGGACGGGTCGCCGATGACGGTGATCGGCACAGACGGCGGTCTGCTGGAGCAGCCGCTGACCCTGCCGTATGTCATGCTCTCCTGGCGAGCGCATTGAACTGTGGGCCGACTTCAGCGAACGCGCGCAAAGCCAGATCAAGCTGGTGAGTCTGGCCTTTGAAGGCGCCGAAGCGGGCATGATGGACATGATGATGGGGGAGAGCGGATTGGCGAACGGCGCGCCCTTTGACGTGATGACCTTTGCCGTTGGCCAGGCGGCTACAGGCGTGCAGTTGACGCTGCCGGAGACGTTGCTGCCCATCGAAGCGATGGCGGCGAGCGCAGCCAGCAATGCAGCCGCGCCGCGCACTTTTGTTTTTGCCATGGACGACGCGATGAACTGGACCATCAACGGTCGCAGCTTTGAAATGGATGTCGTGGCCGAGGATGAACAGGTGCGCTTTGGCGACGCCGAAATCTGGGAGTTTGCCAATCTGATGGAGGCGCCGGACGCGGCGGCTGGCGGCGCTATGGCAGGCATGAATCAGGGCGGTGGCATGATGCAGGGCGGGATGCGCGACTTCATGGCGCATCCGGTGCACGTGCACGGTGTCCGGTTCCAGGTGGTAAGCCGCGAAGTGGATGCGGCGCAGCAGATTGCGTGGGAGACCGTAAAAGAGGGTTTCATCGATCAGGGCTGGAAGGATACGGTGCTCGTCATGCCCGGCGAACGCGTGCGCGTGATCATGCGCTTCGATGGGTTCCGCGGTGTTTATCTGCTGCACTGCCATAATCTGGAGCACGAAGACAGTGGCATGATGCGCAACTTCGAGATCGTCTAAGGACTATTGACCTGAAAATAACTTTTAACGCAGAGGCGGAAGAAGCAAAGGTGCTTTGAAAAGGAGCGTTTCTCGACGCAAGGGCTTGGAGTTTCGCAGAGGAAAGGTCAAGCGCGGCTCTGTGAAGGTCGAGCGCGGCTCTGTGAAGGTTGAGCGCGGCTCTGCGAAGGTGGAGCGCGGCTCTGTGAAGGTGGAGCGCGGCTCTGTGAAGGTGGAGCGCGGCTCCGCAAAAGTCAAGCGCGGCTCTGCGAAGGTGGAGCGCGGCTCTGCGAAGGTCGCGCGCGCGGCTCTGCGAAGCGGCTGCGGTCGGGCTCCGCGCTCGCGAAGGTCAAGCGCGGCTCCGCGAAGGTCAAGCGCGGCTCCGCGAAGGTCAAGCGCGGCTCCGCGAAGGTGGAGCGCGGCTCTGTGAAGGTCAAGCGCGGCTTCGCAAAGGTGGAGCGCGACGTAGTCCGAAGGAGTGTGTGCGCCCGTTCATTACTGCGCGTTGAAGTTAAACACTTATGCGAAGCATCTTCCAGCGGCAGCAGGGCGTCAGGCGCCGTCAAGCGCGGCAGCGCGAGCAGAATGCTACTTTTGTCGCACTTTCCTCGGATCACTGGAGTCAATCGCACGAAGCTTTCCCCGTGTAGATCCTTTATGTTAATCCTAACATAGTGTGTTGGCGTTGAAGGGTCTGTTGATGCTCTGTGCGGAGATGGAACGGCCCCAGCCCCAGCGGTTGACGCCCTTTCACCCCGCACCACTGTGACCTTCTTCTTTGATGTTGTGATGGGTGCAAATAAAGGAGGTTACTCTTATGCACACAAACATGGTGAACACTATACAACCGTTGATAAACGGCGCGGCGCCGGTCGCTCCAGCCGTGGACCTAGCGCCGGCTATTCCTGTCGAGGCAGGAGAGACGGGCGTCGCGCCGCCTGCGCCGTCATTCCAGCAGCGGGTGGATCACTACCGGGAGATTACCTTGGTGCGCCGGCAGTTGAGCAGCGTGCGTGGGGCAGACGCTGCGGTCGCCGCGCTGCTGACCGCGCGCGGGGTGACCCCCGACTATCTCACCAGCCTGGAGACGCAGCTCGGCGAGTCTGAAGCGTCGGTTGACTTTCGGCAGGAGGCGATTGCCGCGGAGCAGGCTGCGATCGCCCGCGTAGAAAGTTTGTTTGCCGACGCGTGGCGCAGCCTCAGCGTGCTGCGCCAGGTGGGGCGGGCCGCGGCGTTGGACGAGGCGGCGCACACCAAGCTGCACCTGGACGAACCGCTGCCGCGCAGCATGGATCTCTTTCTGCCGCTGGCGCGCCGTTCGCTGAGCGCAGCGCAGCAGACGCCGTACGCCACGCTGCTGGCCGAGGCCACCTACACAGCCGAGTCAGTGACGACGGCGCTGGCGCAGGTGGATGCGCTGGAAGTGGCGGTGCGGGCGCGCGAGCAGGCGCACCAGGTCGCGCTGGCGGCGCGGCAGGCGCGCGACCGCAACATCTGTGCGTTGCGCCGGGCAATGCGCCCGCTGCGCGTGCAAATGAAGGCGATCCTGCACAGCCACCCGGAGATGGTGCGGCCGGCGGGCTTCTAGAGAGAGGAAATTGCTCAACGCAGAAACGCAGAGGCGCAGCGCGTCAAGGCTTTGCGAGAGGCGCTCTTTTGGGAAGCAGGATGATCAGCAGGGCGCAGGCCGGAGGCCGTCTGGCCGGCGCCACGTACAATTAAGTCATACCAGACGGGTCACAGCGCCAAGCTGTGACCCGTCTGTTTGGGAGGGCACACGACTGTTATCTCGCGGTTGCTAGCCTTGCGTTTTTGTATGGTACACTGAAATCACCGGCTACTCCTTGACCGGACTCGATAATTTGAGTTATTCCGGTGTAGAAAAGTGACCAATTGCGCGCGCCGACGCGGGATTCCGGTGCTTTATGACGATTAACAGAGTGTGTGCGTAATGCAATCGTACTTTCCCTTCCAGGAAGCTGCGAGCTTCCTGGAAGGTTACTGACAATACAACCCACCAAATCAAATGAACTCATGATCAACCTCGAAGATATTCAACCTAATGCTGCGGTGCGCGGTATTCTGCCCGACGGTCTGGTGACCGTGGTGAAGCTGGAGTGGTTTGGATCCAACGCGGTGGAACTGACCTACAAAGACCCGGCCGGTCGCGTGGCCAATGAGCTGCTTTACCGGCACGACGAGCTGCGCTTGGAAGTCGTTAAACAGGGGCGGCCGTGGAGTTTCGACGGCGACGGCGCGCGCTTCCGGCTGGTTTCGGAGGCGCATCGCATCCGGCTGGCGCATCTTTTCGACCCGGTGCTGGCCGTGCATACATCGCTGGTCGAGCCATTGCCTCACCAAATCACGGCAGTCTACGAGACGATGCTGCCGCGCCAGCCGCTGCGCTTTGTGCTGGCGGACGACCCCGGCGCCGGCAAGACGGTGATGGCCGGCCTGCTGATGAAAGAGCTGATCGTGCGCGGCGATTTGCAGCGCTGCCTGGTCGTCTGCCCCGGCAGCCTGGCCGAGCAGTGGCAGGACGAACTCTATCGCCGTTTTCACCTGCCCTTTGAAATTCTGACCAATGACAAGGTGGAGGCGGCGCGCACGGGCAACTGGTTTCTGGAAAACAATCTGGTCATCGTGCGGTTGGACAAGCTGGCGCGCGATGAAAACCTGCAAGAAAAGCTGAAGGCGCCCGACTGCCGGTGGGACCTGGTCGTCTGTGACGAGGCGCACAAGTTGTCGGCCACCTTCTTTGGCGGTGAGGTCAAGTACACCAAGCGCTACCGGCTGGGGCAGTTGCTCTCCGGCCTGACCCGTCACTTTCTGCTGATGACGGCCACGCCACACAACGGCAAGGAAGAAGACTTCCAGCTATTCCTCGCGCTGCTCGATGGTGATCGCTTCGAGGGGCGCTTTCGCGATGGCGTGCACCAGGTGGATGTCTCCGACCTCATGCGGCGCATGGTCAAGGAGAACCTGCTCAAGTTCGACGGCCGGCCGCTCTTCCCCGAACGCATCGCCTACACGGCGCCCTACAAGCTCTCCGACGCCGAGGCGCAGCTCTACAAAGCTGTTACCGAGTATGTGCGCGAGGAGTTCGACCGCGCGGCCAAGCTGGAGAATGACAGGCGCACCGGCACGGTTGGCTTTGCCCTCACCATTCTGCAGCGGCGCCTGGCTTCTTCGCCCGAGGCGATCTATCAGTCGCTGCGCCGGCGCAAGGAACGGCTGGAAAAGCGGCTGCGCGAGCTGGAGTTGTTGCAGCGTGACAGGGGAATGAGTGGCAGGAACAACCTTCCAGGAAGCTTCGAAGCTTCCTGGAAGGTGAGCGAGCTATACGCCGGCCCCTTGCTGGATGCTGACGACCTGGAAGCGCTGGACGACGCGCCTGATCAGGAGGTCGAAGCGGCGGAAGAGGAAATTCTCGACCAGGCGACGGCGGCGCGCACGATCCAGGAGTTGAAGGCGGAGATCGCCACCCTGATGCGGCTGGAGGCGCTGGCGCTTGGCGTGCGGCGCAGCGGCGAAGATCGCAAGTGGCGCGAACTGGCCAGCCTGCTGGGCGAGATCTTTACGCCGGCAGCACTGACCAGGCAACTTGGTGAAGAGAAGGTTCCCTACGGCGCGGGTCCGATTCCGCCGCCCAAGCCCTCGCCGCACCAGAAGCTGGTCATCTTCACCGAGCACCGCGACACGCTGAGCTACCTGACGACGCGCATCACCACCTTGCTGGGCCGCAACAACGCGGTCGTGCTGATCCACGGCGGTATGGGGCGCGAAGAACGCATGAAGGCGCAGGAGGCGTTCAAGCACGACCCCGATGTGCAAGTGCTAATCGCCACCGACGCGGCCGGCGAAGGCATCAACCTGCAGCGCGCCCACCTCATGGTCAACTACGACCTGCCGTGGAACCCGAACCGGATCGAGCAGCGCTTCGGCCGCATCCACCGCATCGGCCAGACCGAGGTGTGCCATCTGTGGAACCTGGTGGCCGAGGAGACCCGCGAGGGCGATGTCTACCGCACGCTGCTCGACAAGCTGGAGCAGGCACGGCAGGCGCTGGGCGGCAAGGTCTTCGACGTGTTGGGCAAACTGCAATTCGAGGGCAAGCCGCTGCGCGACCTGCTGATCGAGGCGATCCGTTACGGCGAGCGACCGGACGTGCGTGCGCGGCTGGACCGGGCGATTGCCGATGCCGTGGAGCGCGGCCGCTTGCAGGAGTTGATCGAGGATGGCGCGCTGGCCAACGACGTGATGGATGCCAGCCGCGTGGCGCGCGTGCGCGAGGAGATGGAACGCGCCGAGGCGCGGCGGCTGCACCCGCACTACGTGGAGTCCTTCTTCCTGGAAGCCTTCAAGCAACTGGGCGGCACGGTGCGCCAGCGCGAGCCGCGGCGTTACGAGATCACGCACGTGCCGGCGCCGATTCGCAACCGCGACCGTCTGATCGGCGCGGGCGAGCCGGTGCTGGCGCGCTACGAGCGCATCGCCTTCGAGAAGGATCTGATCGCCCCGCCGGGTCAGCCGCTGGCCGCCTTTGTCTGCCCCGGCCATCCGTTGCTCGACGCGGTCATCGACCTGACGCTGGAACGCAACCGCGACCTGCTGCGCCGCGGCACGGTGTTGGTGGACGAGCGCGACGATGGGGTGACGCCGCGCGTGCTTTTCTACCTGGAACATGCCATTCAGGATGCCAGCGTAACGCGCATGGGCGAACGACGCACCATTTCCAGGCAGATGCTCTACGTGGAAGCAGATCAGGCGGGCCAGACGCGCCATCTACACTACGCACCCTACCTTGATTTACGCCCGCTGCGGCCCGATGAACCGGCGCTTGACGCGATCTTGGCGCGTCCGGAGGTGGGTTGGATCGGACGCGACCTGGAGCGCCAGGCAATCACACATGCCATTGACACGGTGGCGCCCGAACATTTGCAGGAAGTGCGCAGTCGCCGGTTGACATGGATCGCTAAGACGCGCGCCGCAGTGAAGGACAGGCTGACCAAAGAGATCGGTTATTGG
Organism: Candidatus Caldilinea saccharophila; assembly: GCA_016710365.1. Classification (GTDB taxonomy): domain Bacteria; phylum Chloroflexota; class Anaerolineae; order Caldilineales; family Caldilineaceae; genus Caldilinea; species Caldilinea saccharophila. The sequence continues at coordinate 25,577 of JADJVW010000028.1, forward strand.
GATCATCGCGCCGAGGAACTTAAACTGCAGGAGCAGGCGGGCCGGCCCAATGCACGGCTCAACTCGCAGGAAGCGCGACGCCGCGCCGATGACTTGCAAGCGCGTTTGCACAAGCGCATGGAACAGCTTGACCTGGAAGGAAAGATCTCGGCGCTGCCACCCGTGGCGCTGGGCGGCTTGGTCGTCGTGCCGGCGGGGCTGCTGGCGCACATGATGGGAAAGTCCGCCAGTGAAGCGCCGGCGCGTCCGGTTGACACGCAGGCCGCCGCGGCACGGGCACGCGCTGCGGTGATGGCAATCGAACGCGACCTGGGCTATGTGCCGGTGGATCGTGAGTTCGAACAGCTTGGCTACGACATCGAGAGCCGCGACCCGGCATCGGGCCGGCTGCGCTTCCTTGAAGTCAAGGGGCGCGTAAGCGGCGCGGCGACGATCACGGTGACCAAGAACGAGATTCTCTACTCGCTTAACAAGCCGAATGATTACATTTTGGCGATTGTGGAGTTCGTCGATGGGACATCGCAGCGCGTGCACTATGTTCGCCAACCCTTCCAGCGCGAGCCAGATTTTGGCGTGACAAGCGTGAATTATGGCTTTGCGGAGTTGCTGGCGCGGGCGGAGGTGGTGGGGTGATGGGGGGGAATACACCTTCCAGGAAGCTGCGAGCTTCCTGGAAGGTTGACGGTTGACGAACGATGCGCAGCAGAGAGGGGAAGACGGTTGTCGTGGCGTTGGCTGGTGGAGGGTTGTGCGGGCTGATGCACCTTCCAGGAAGCTCGCAGCTTCCTGGAAGGTTGGCGGTTGACGAACGGCGCGCAGCGGAGAGGGGAAGACGGTTGTCGTGGCGTTGGTTGGTGGAGGGTTGTGCGGGCTGATGCACCTTCCAGGAAGGTTGGCGGTTGACGAACGACGCGCGGCCGAGAGGGAAAGACGGTTGTCGTGGCACGGGTTGATGGCGAGTTGTGCGGGCTGAAACACCTTCCAGGAAGCTGCGAGCTTCCTGGAAGGTTGGTGGTTGACGCACGCTGCGCAGGGAAGAGAAGAAGATAGCTGTTCTGCGGTGGCGGATGGCGAGTTGTGCGGGCTGATGCATCTTCCAGGAAGCCTCGAGCTTCCTGGAAGATTGGCGGTTGACGAATGACGCGCAGCGGAGAGGGAAAGACGGTTGTCGTGGCACGGGTTGATGGCGAGTTGTGCGGGCTGATGCATCTTCCAGGAAGCTCGCAGCTTCCTGAAAGGTGTTCGCCAAGTTTCTGCCACGCACCCTAGCAGGGCAGTAGCTGTCGCCCACCTTCAACACATGATAAGATGCAGAGCTAATCGTATTGAAGTTTTACACTCCGTCACAAACCTTCCAGAAAGCTTCGAGCGTCCTGGAAGGTGCTGCAAAGATGTTCAGCATCTTGACGAATAGGAATCCATTCATGGCAACGAAAAGCGCAAAGCCACTTCGATTGACCGCCTTACACCTGGAGAACTGGCGCAACTTCACATTGGTTGATGTAGACCTGCAACAGCGAGTATTTCTTGTCGGGCCAAACGCTGCGGGAAAATCGAATCTACTAGATGCGTGTCGTTTTCTACATGACCTCGTTGCGGTCGGGGGAGGCTTTAAGGAAGCCGTCGTAAAGCGCGGTGGCGTCTCAAAGCTGCGCAGCCTGGCCGCGCGGCGCTATCCTGATATTGCGATCCGGGTCAAGATCGGCAGCGACGAAAATCCGGCCGCATGGACCTATGAGGTGAGCTTTGCTCAAGACAATCGGCAACGCGCCTTCATCAAGCGCGAGCGAGTTACCAAAGCCGGGGTCACGATCATTAGTCGTCCAGATGATAAGGACGATGCTGATCCCGAACGATTGACCCAGACTTACCTTGAACAGGTCAATGCCAACCTGGAATTTCGCGCAGTCAGCGATTTTCTAAAAACGATTCGCTATCTCCATATAGTCCCGCAACTGATCCGGGAGCCAGATCGTTCGGTTGGAAAGATCAATGACCCCTATGGGGGGGATTTTCTGGAGCAGATTGCGCGCACAACAGAGAAGACACAAAAGGCGCGTTTGCGCCGGATCGGCGATGCCCTCAAGGTCGCGGTTCCGCAGCTTGCCGACCTGGCGTTGTGGCGGGATGAGATCAAGGGCACGCCGCACCTGCGCGGGAAATACGATCACTGGCGACCGCAGGGCGCATGGCAGACGGAAGAGCAATTCTCGGACGGCACGCTGCGCCTGATCGGTTTGCTCTGGGCTATCCTCGATGGTACGGGTCCGCTGCTGCTGGAAGAACCAGAACTGTCGCTGCATCCGGAAGTCGTGCGTTTTCTGCCACAGATGTTTGCGCGCATCCAGAGCCGCACGGGACGTCAGATATTGACAAGCACCCATTCTACCGATCTTCTGCGCGACGATGGCATCGGGTTCGATGAAGTCATCCTGCTCAGACCCTCGGCGGAAGGTACGACTGTCTCCACCGCATACGATCGAAGTGAGGTGAAAGCCTTGCTCGATAGCGGATTGAGCATGGCCGATGTCGTCATTCCCTTGACACGCCCCGCCCACGCCGAGCAATTGTCGTTGTTTGGGGGATGAAGCCGATGGCGCCTTTCCCCGTTGTGTTCTCGGCTGCTGTCGAGGGGCCGACCGATGAAGTTGTGCTGCGCAGAGTTGTCGAGTCACGCGGTGCAGTGTTGGGTCCGGTTTTTGGAAAAACTGGCAAATCCAATCTGCTGAACCAACTGCATCGCTACAATCGGGCGGCCAACTTATCACCCTGGATCGTACTGCTCGATCTGGATCAAGATGCTGGCTGCGCCCCTTCGGCCAGAGCAGCATGGTTGACCACGTTGGCGCCACAGATGTGCTTTCGGATTGCGGTGCGCGCTGTCGAGAGTTGGCTGTTGGCTGATCGTGAGTCACTGGCTGCCTTTCTGAGCATTAGCGGATCACTCATTCCCGCGACTCCGGAGTCCTTGAGCAATCCGAAAGAGACACTCGTTAATCTTGCTCGCAGGTCTCGGCGTCGCACGCTACGCGAGGAAATGACGCCGCGCCCCGGCAGTGGTCGGCCCATTGGCCCTGCCTACACTTCACGGCTGATTGAGTTTGCACAGACTCAGTGGCGCCCAGATGTCGCATCACACCATTCTGACAGCCTACGGCGCTTTTGCAGCCGCATCACCGAGTTGATCGGAAACCAAGCCTGATATTCACCGCCCGCCAACGCTGCGTTCGCGCCGCACACCCTTCCTGGAAGCTCGCAGCTTCCAGGAAGGTGAGGAGGAACCTACCATGACCACCACCCGCAAGAAACTGATCGAAGTCGCCCTGCCTCTCGAAGCCATCAACATCGCGTCGGCGCGCGAGAAGTCGATCCGGCATGGCCACCCGTCGACGCTGCATTTGTGGTGGGCGCGGCGACCGCTGGCCGCGGCGCGGGCGGTGATCTTTGCGCAGATGGTGGACGACCCATCGGCGCAGCCCGAGGCGCACCCGACGGCAGCGGCGCAGGAGGCGCGGCGGCAGGCCTTGTTCAAGCTGATCGAGCAGTTGGTGCAGTGGGAGAACACGACCAACGAGACAGTGCTGGAACAGGCGCGCGCCGAGATTCGCCAGAGCTGGGCGTGGCAGTGCCTGGGCGCAAATGCGGCCAGGCTGACCGACGCGCAGATCGCAGCCATGCTGGCAAGCGGCGAGCTGCCGCCGCTGCCCGCGTTTCATGACCCCTTTGCTGGCGGCGGCGCGCTGCCACTGGAGGCGCAGCGGCTGGGGCTGGAGAGCTATGCATCCGACCTCAATCCGGTGGCCGTGCTCATCAACAAGGCGATGATCGAGATTCCGCCGAAGTTTGCGGGCAAGCCGCCAGTGAACCCAGCGGCGCGCCAGGATCGGACGCTGTTTAAGCAAGAGTGGCGCGGCGCTGCGGGATTGGCCGAAGACGTGCGCTATTACGGCCAGTGGATGCGCGACGAGGCGGAGCAACGCATCGGCCATCTCTACCCCAAGATCGAGATCACAGCGGCGATGGTGGCCGAGCGCCCCGACCTCAAGCCCTACCAGGGCCGCAAGCTCACCGTCATCGCCTGGCTGTGGGCGCGCACGGTGAAGAGCCCCAACCCGGCCTTCGCCAACGTGGACGTGCCGCTGGCCTCGACCTTCATGCTCTCGACCAAGGCGGGCAAGGAGGCGTATGTCGAGCCGGTGATCGAGAACGGCGGCTATCGCTTCACGGTGAAGGTGGGCAAGCCGCAATGCGGAGAAGCAAAGGAAAATGGGACAAAAGCTGGCGCGGGGCGAACTTTCGGTGCCTGATGTCCGGACGCCGATTTCGGGCGACCACATGCGCGCGAGGCAAAGGCCGGGGCGAATGGGCGCACGACTGATGGCGATCGTTGCCGAAGGTGAACGCGGGCGGGTGTACCTTTCGCCGACGCCGAACATGGAGGCACAGCGCACTGAGCGCAAAGCCGGGCTGGAAGCCAGAAACCGATCTGCCGATTGACCGCCGCTGGTTCTCCCCTCCTCTTTACGGGATGCCAACCTTCGGCGATCTCTTCACCCCGCGCCAGCTCGTGGCGCTGACGACCTTCTCCGACCTGGTACTGACGGCGCGTGCGCGCGTGCGCGGCGATGCCGTGGCCGCCGGCCTGCCCGACGACGGGGTCGCGCTCGACGCCAGCGGGACGGGCGCGCAGGCCTATGCGGATGCGGTGGCGGTGTATTTGGGGTTCGCGCTTTCGAAGGTAGCTAATATCGGCTCCTCAATCGCATCGTGGATGACGCCAACGTGGAGAGCTCATCAGGCACATTCCGCGGCAAGCAATCCCGATGGCTTGGGACTTTGCGAAAACAATCCGTTTTGCGGATGCCGGGTAGTCTTGGGCGCGCTTGATAAAGGGCAATGGATAATGGCGCACTTGCCAGCGGCAAGCTGCACGGTTGCGCCAACCGGGCCAACGCTGCCACGCAGCAGATTACACGCAACAAGGCTGTTTCAACTGACCCGCCCTACTACGACAACATCGGCTACGCGGACCTTTCTGACTTCTTCTACGTCTGGCTGCGCCGCTCGCTCAAGACCGCTCTTCCCCGACCTTTCGCCACCCTGGCCGTTCCCAAGGCCGAGGAGCTGGTCGCTACGCCCTATCGACACGGTAGCAAGGGAAGCGGAAGCCTTTTTCCTGGACGGCATGACCAAAGCCATGCACCGCCTGCTGAGCAGGCACACCTGGCCTTTCCAGTCACGATATACTATGCATTTAAGCAAGCAGAAACCGAAGGAGAAGGAACCTCATCGACGGGTTGGGAGACTTTCCTTGATGCTGTTATTCGTGCTGGATTTGCCTTGAGCGGCACTTGGCCGATGCGCACCGAAGGAGCGGGTCGTATCATAGCAAAGGACACCAACGCCCTGGCCTCCAGCATCGTCCTCGTCTGCCGTCGCCGCCCCGCCGATGCGCCCACGGCCACGCGCCGCGAGTTTGTCGCCGCGTTGCAGCGCGAGCTGCCCGCCGCGCTGGCGCACCTCCAGCGCGGCAACATCGCCCCGGTCGATCTGGCGCAGGCGGCCATCGGCCCCGGCATGGCGGTCTATACCCGCTACGCCAAGGTGCTCGACGCCGAAGGCAAGCCGCTGCCGGTGCGCGCCGCGCTGGCGCTGATCAACCAGACCCTCGACATGGTGCTGGCCGAGCAGGAAGGCGACTTCGACGCCGACACGCGCTGGGCGCTGGCCTGGTTCGAGCAGTTCGGCTTCCCGACGGCGAGTTCGGCGTCGCCGAGACGCTCTCCAAGGCCAAGAACACGAGCGTCTCGGGCATGGTGGAGGCGGGCATCGTCGCGGCGCGGGCGGGCAAGGTGCAACTCCTGCGTCCGGAGCAACTGGCCGCGGAGTGGGATCCGACTGCCGACAAGCGGCTGACGGTGTGGGAGATGGTGCATCACCTGGTGCGGGCGCTGGATGCAGGCGAGCGCGCCGCGGCCGAGCTGGTCGCCGGGCTGGGCAGTCACGCCGAGACCGCACGCGAGCTGGCCTACCGGCTCTATACGATCTGCGAGCGCAAGAAGCGCGCGCCGGAAGCGCTGGCCTATAACGCGCTGGTGCAAAGCTGGCCGGAGATCGTGCGGCTGTCGAAGGAAGCGCGTCCGCAGCAGCAGGAGCGGTTGCTGTAGGGGAGATCGGTGGTCTGGAACCTTCCTGGAAGCTCGCAGCTTCCAGGAAGGTGGTTGTTTGTCTCATCTGGTGAGCGAGTGGGGTCAGTCGGCGAATCTTCCTGGAAGCTCGCAGCTTCCAGGAAGGTGGGTGAGGCAGGCGTCGTTGTGCAGTCAACGAGACGACAAGATTGTTTGTCTCATCTGGTCAGCGAGTGGGGTCAGTAGGGGAACCTTCCTGGAAGCTCGCAGCTTCCAGGAAGGTGGGTGAGGCAGGAGTGGCGTGTAGCATATGCCAAAACGCAATCTTCAATTCGTTGCCGGGCAGTACTATCACATTTACAACCGCGGCGCGGGGCGGCAGTCGATCTTTCTGAACAACGAGAACTACACCTACGCCCTGCGCCTGCTCAAACGCGTGGCAGCCGAATGCCAGGTCAGCGTCATCGCTTATTGCCTGCTGCCGAACCACTATCACTGGCTGTTGCGTCAGGATGGCGACTGTCCGGCGAGCGCCGTGCCCAAGCGTGTCTTTGGCAGCTACAGTCAGGCGTTCAACAAAATTTATAACCGTTCCGGCGCCTTGTTTGAAGGACCGTTCAAAGCCATCGTCGTCGAAACCAACGGCTATCTGCATCATCTATGCCGGTACATCCATGCCAATCCGGTTCGTCACGCCATCGCCTTCGATCTGGAGATGTGGCCTTACTCGAATTACCTGGACTGGATTGGCAAGCGCAACGGTACGCTGGTTGACCCGGCATTTGTGGAGACGCATTTCGGTTCGGCAATCGCATATCAGGCATACGTGCAGTCACTGCTTACAGGCGAGGTGCAGTTGCCAAAGAGTCTGCAAGGCTATCTGGATCAGTTGGAGAATGAATAATGCGGCTGGAGACCCTTCCTGGAAGCTGCGAGCTTCCAGGAAGGTGGCAAACAATCATCGCTCCACGGCCATCGGGTGGGCAAGGCTATCTGGATCAGTTGGAGAATGAATAGTGCGGCTGGAGACCCTTCCTGGAAGCTGCGAGCTTCCAGGAAGGTGGTAGGCTAATCATCGCTCCACGGCCATCGGGCGGGCAAGGCTATCTGGATCAGTTGGAGAATGAATAATGCGGCTGGAGACCCTTCCTGGAAGCTGCGAGCTTCCAGGAAGGTGGTAGGCCAATCATCGCTCCACGGCCATCGGGTGGGCAAGGCTATCTGGATCAGTTGGAGAATGAATAATGCGGCTGGAGACCCTTCCTGGAAGCTGCGAGCTTCCAGGAAGGTGGTAGGCCAATCATCGCTCCACGGCCATCGGGTGGGCAAGGCTATCTGGATCAGTTGGAGAATGAATAATGCGGCTGGAGACCCTTCCTGGAAGCTCGCAGCTTCCAGGAAGGTGGTAGGCTAATCATCGCTCCACGGCCATCGAGCGGGCAAGACCATCTGGATCAGTTGGAGAATGAATAGTGCGGCTGGAGACCCTTCCTGGAAGCTGCGAGCTTCCAGGAAGGTGGTAGGCTAATCATCGCTCAGCGGCCATCGAGCGGGCAAGACCATCTGGATCAGTTGGAGAATGAATAATGCGGCTGGAGACCCTTCCTGGAAGCTGCGAGCTTCCAGGAAGGTGAACAAACCAATCATCGCTCCACGGCCATCGGGTGGGCAAGGCTATCTGGATAAGTTGGAGAATGAATAGTGCCGCTGGAGACCCTTCCTGGAAGCTGCGAGCTCCCAGGAAGGTGGGTAGGCCACCGGTCATGGACAACACGAAAGGAAAAAATCCTTGGCGATTACCAATCACGAACGCGTGGGCAAGGCGCTGGAGATTCTGGCGATGGGCTAAAGCCATTTGTCACACGTGAACTCGAAATAAAGTATGGCAAGTACTGGGTCACCACCGTCACCAGTGGCTGGCCGCGCGATCTGGATTGGGGCGATGATGACGATCCCAATCTTGACGCAGCGGTGCTGTTGCGCATGATGTGGGATCAGTGGAACGCCGTCTTCAATCGTACGCTGGGCTTTACTGAGCGCAGCATTGTCAGCGAACTGCGCGAGACGCGCAACAAGTGGGCGCACCAGAATGCCTTTTCCAGCGACGATGCCTACCGTGCGCTCGATTCCACTGCGCGCCTGCTGACCGCAGTCTCGGCGCCGCAGGCCGATGAGATCGAGAAGTTGAAGATGGAGTTGCTGCGCGTGCGCTTCGACGAGCAGGTGCGCAACGAACGGCGCAAGGGTGCGGGCACGGCAGTTGAAAGTGCAAGCACCGGCGCGCTCAAACCGTGGCGCGAAGTGGTCACGCCCCATCGCGATGTCGCAAGCGGCCGCTATCAGCAGGCCGAATTTGCCGCGGATCTTTGGCAGGTTCATCTGGACGAAGGCACGGACGAATATCGCAACCCCGGCGAGTTCTATCGCCGCACCTATCTGACCGAGAGCCTGAGACGGCTGCTCGTCAATGCGGTGGAACGGCTGGCCGGCCAGGGCGGCGACCCGGTGGTGCAGTTGCAGACCAATTTCGGCGGCGGCAAGACGCACTCCATGCTGGCGCTCTATCATCTCTTTTCGGGCGTCGCGCCGGGCGAGTTGGCCGGCATCGATGCGGTGATGCAAGAAGTAGGAAATAGGAGAGAGGAAGTAGGAAATAGGAGAGAGGAAGTAGGAGATAAAGAAGGCGGCGCGTTCCCTGCTTCCTCCTTGCTCTCTCCTACTTCCTCCCCCGTACGCCGCGTCGTGTTGGTGGGCAACAAGCTTTCGCCGGGCAATCCTGCGGTCAAGGCGGATGGCACGGTGGTGCATACGCTGTGGGGTGAGTTGGCGTGGCAGCTTGGTTTTGCCGCCGGTGGCGTGACGGAGGCGCGCAAGGCTTACGATCAGGTGCGCGCCGACGATGAGAAGGCGACCAGTCCCGGTGACGCGTTGCGCACGTTGTTCAAGACGTATGGGCCGTGCCTGGTGCTGATCGACGAGTGGGTCGCCTATGCCCGCCAGCTTCACGACCAGAGCGACCTGCCCGGTGGCAGCTTCGAGACGCAGTTCACCTTTGCCCAGGCGCTCACCGAGTCGGCCAAGCTGGCGCAAAATTGCCTGCTCGTCATCAGCCTGCCCGCCTCCGACACGGCCGGCTCGCCGCACACGCGCGCCGACGACGCCGAAGTGGGCGGTCAACGCGGTCGCGAGGCGCTGGAGCGGCTGCGCAACGTGGTGGGGCGCATCGAATCGTCGTGGCGGCCACGGCCCGAAGAAGGCTTCGAGATCGTGCGCCGTCGTCTCTTCGAGCCGCTGACCGACCCGGCACAGTTCCGCCACCGCGATGTGGTGGCGCGCGCGTTTGCCGACCTCTACCGCACGCAGGCGCAGGAGTTTCCGCCCGAATGCCGCGATGGCGACTACGAGCAGCGCTTGAAAGCGGCGTACCCCATCCACCCGGAGGTCTTTGACCGGCTCTACAACGACTGGTCGACGCTGGTGAAGTTTCAGCGTACGCGCGGCGTGCTGCGTCTCATGGCCGCGGTCATCCACAGCCTGTGGGCAAAGGGCGACCGCAACCCGCTGATCCAGCCGGGCAATCTGCCCATCGACGACCCGCGCGTCAATTTGAGTTAACGCGCTATCTTTCCGACAACTGGGCGCCGATCATCGAGAAGGATGTGGATGGCCCGCACTCGCTGCCGGTGACGCTGGACGGCGAGGTCCCGAACCTGGGCAAGTTTGCCGCGTGCCGCCGCGTGGCGCGCACGATCTATCTAGGCTCCGCGCCGTTGACCGCGGTTGCCAACCGAGGCATGGAGGATCGCCGCGTCAAACTGGGCTGTGTCATGCCGGGCGAAACGCCTGCGGTCTTTGGCGATGCGCTGCGTCGGCTGGCCGGGGTTGCGACCTATCTCTACCAGGATGGCGCCCGCTACTGGTACGCCACGCAGCCCACCGTCACCAAGCTTGCCGAAGACCGCGCCGAACAGTTAAAGCGTGACGGCGACAAAGTTGCGCAGGAAATGGAGCGACGCCTGCGCAAGGACCTGGAGCGCAAGGGCGAATTCAACCGCGTTCATCCACTGCCGGCCACCTCTGCCGACGTGCCCGACGATCTCGATGCACGGCTGGTGGTGCTGCGCCCGGACTATCCTTACAGCAAGGAGGCGCTCTCGCGCGCCGAACAGGCCGCCAAGGAGATTCTCGCCAATCGCGGCAACGCGCCCCGCCTCTATCAGAACACGCTCGTCTTTCTTGCCGCGGACAAGAACCGACTGCAAGATCTGGATGAGGCGGTGCGGCGGTATCTGGCCTGGCAGTCGATCTTGGAAGAGAAAGATATCCTCGACCTGTCGCCGCACCAGGTCAAGCAGGCCGAGACGCAGCGCACTTCGGCGGACGGTGCAGTCACGGCGCGGCTGCCGGAAACCTACCAGTGGTTGCTTGCGCCAGTGCAGTCGTCGCCGCAGTCGGCCGTGGAGTGGTCGGCCGTGCGTCTCAGTGGACAAGATGCGCTGGCCGTGCGCGCCGGCAAGAAGCTGATCAACGATGAACTGCTCGTTGCCCAGCTTGGACCGACTACGCTGCGCCTGGAGATGGATCGCATCCCGCTCTGGCGTGGGGACGCTGTGCCCATTCGCCAACTGGTGGAGGATTTTGCCCGCTACCTCTACTTGCCGCGGCTGTGCGATACAAGTGTGTTGACCAATGCGATCCAGCGCGGGCTGGCGCTGCTCACCTGGACTCAAGACGCCTTTGCGTATGCGGAAAGGTATGACAAAGATAAAAATACTGAGCGCTATCGTGGCCTGCAGTCCGGTCAACGCATAATGATCGTTGCCAGCGACGGCGGTCTGCTGGTGCGGCCGGAGGTGGCGCAGCGCCAGATGGAGGCAGAAAGCACCGCAACGTCTGTCACTGTAGTGGATCCATCCCCTGACCCCGACCCAAATCCTTTTGGCCCTGGACTCCCACCGCCGCCACCGCTTGTCAAGATGCAGCCCAAACGCTACTACGCGCGTCGCACTCGATCCGCAGCGCACCGGCCGCGACGCCAGCCGCATTGCTGACGAGGTCATCACCCATCTGGTGGGGTTAATCGGGGCAAACGTGACCATCACCCTGGAGATCGAGGTCGATGTGCCGGCGGGCGTACCGGATACTGTGGTGACGATCGTGACGGAGAACAGCCGGGCGCTGAAGTTTGAGAATCATGGGTTTGAGAGCGAGTGATTGTTCGCTGACCAGCGACCCGCCCGCCGCCCCCTTTGCTTCTTTCCCACTTTGCGGCTAAATTGCTGGCTATGGCTGCCTTGACTGTCACCATCCTGGTCATCGAAGACGACCGCCAGATCCGGCGCGTCGTGCAGGGCTATCTGGCGCAGGCGGGCTATCGCGTGCTGACGGCCAGCGACGGCGAAACGGGGCTGGCGCTGGCCCAGCATGAGAAGCCGGCGCTGATCGTGCTTGACCTCATGCTGCCAGGGCTGGACGGCTGGGAGATCACGCGGCGCCTGCGCCAGAGCAGCGACCCGGCGGTCGCCAACGTCCACATCTTGATGCTGACCGCGCGTGTGGAGGAGGGCGACCGCGTGCGGGGTCTTGCCCTTGGCGCCGACGATTACGTCATTAAACCTTTCAGCCCGCGCGAGTTGGTTGCGCGCGTGCAGGCCGCGCTGCGCCGGCTGCAGCGGCTGCCCAACGCAGCCACGGCCCAGGTGCTGGTGCAGGACGCGCTGCGCCTGGACCCGACCTATCGCAACGCCACGCTAAACGACACAGATGCGGAACTGACCGCCGTCGAGTTTGACATTCTCTATACGCTGATGCGCCAGCCCGGCCGCCCGTTTACCCGCGATGAGCTGCTCACCGTCATCCAGAAAAGCGACAACAGCAGCGCTTTCGCCTACGAGCGCACCGTGGATGCGCACATCAAGAACCTGCGCCACAAGCTGGGCGGCGCAGGCCGGCATAGCCGCTTTATCGAAACCGTCCATGGCGTCGGTTATCGCTTTGCACCCTGAGTTCTCCATGCGCAACCAACTCTGGCTCAAACTGACCGGCGCCTTTGCGCTCATTATCTTTATCGGCGTCATCGTCACCGTGTGGCTCACCAGCCAAGGGGCGGCCACGCAGTTGGAACATTTCATGGTTGCCAACCAGATGGTGCGCCTAACGACCATGCAGGCCGTGCTCGCCGGCTACTACACTCGGCACAAAGGTTGGAGCGGCATTGATGACGCGCTGGAAGGGCTGGTGTTGAACGCGTCCGACGGGGTTATGACCGGTATGTTTGGCAGCATGATGGGCATGGCCGCCAACCACATCCAGGTGCTGGACGCCGCAGGCCGGGTGGTGGCCGATTCGGCCGGGGCTGCCGGCGGCGCGCCTTGACCAATGCGCCGTTGGAGCATTGGCCGCTCATCGTTGACGGCGTACTGGCCGGTGAACTGGTGGTGGAAGGCTCGCTGATGGGTGCGGCCGCGTCGGACCCCACCTCGCTTGTGGGTAGCATCACGCGCACGGTCTTTGTCGCCGCCGCGCTGGCCGCGCTGGCCGGCCTGCTGCTGGCCGCCGCGCTCGTGCACCAGATCACGCGTCCGCTGGTCGAACTGACGCACGCCTCGCGGCGCATTGCCCAGGGTGATTTGCATGTCCACGTGCCGGTCAGAAGCACCGACGAAGTGGGCGAACTGGCCACTACCTTCAACCAGATGGCGACCAGTCTGGCGGAGCAGGAGCGGCTGCGCCGTGACCTGATAGCCGACGTGGCCCACGAACTGCGCACGCCGCTGACCGGTATTCAGGGCGCAGTCGAAGCCATGCAGGATGGCATCTTTCCCGCCGACGCCGAAAATCTTGAGGCGCTGCACGCCGAGGTGCTGCTGCTCAACCGCCTCATCGATGATTTGCGGACACTGGCCAACGCCGAGGCGGGACAGCTTGCGCTGGAACTGGCGCCGTTCGACCTGGCTGACCTCTGCCGCAGCCAAGTCAACGCCCTGCACTTCAAGGCCGCCGAACGCTCGGTAACGCTGACGACGAATTGCCCCGCGCAGATGCCGCCGGTGCAGGGCGACGCACAGCGCCTGAATCAGGTGCTGCTCAATCTGCTCGACAATGCGCTGCGCCACACCGAAGCAGGCGGACACGTGGCCGTCGCGGCCCACGCCAGCGCGACGGAAGTCTTTCTCACCGTCACCGATGATGGCCCCGGTATTGCCGCTGCCGATCTGCCCTATCTATTTGATCGCTTTTATCGAGGCGACCGCTCGCGTACACGCACCACCGGCGGCTCCGGGCTGGGACTTGCCATTGCGCGCCAGATTGTCGAGGCGCATGGGGGCTGTATGTGGGTTGACAGCCCGCCGCCTGGCGCCAAACATGGCGCTGAATTCGGGATGATGTTGCCCCGACCTGTTCAAAGTTGAGTGTTTATTTTTACCATGCAGACGCAAAGCCACTTTCTGATGACCGCGGCAGCGCTGACGCCCCTACGCCAGCGCCCCTGGTTGGGCGCCACCGAAGTTGCCGGGCTGCTGACAGGAGCCGTACTGCCGGACTTACCATTTTTCGTGCTGACGCTTGGCGGCGAAGCCTACTACCGCTGGATAGCGACGCCTCCGCCTACAGCCATCATCATGGAATATCTGCACTTCACGCTCTTCTACACCGACCCGCTCTGGATCGGCGCGCACAACTTTTTCCACTCGCTATTGATCAACAGCGCGCTCCTCGTCGCCGGCTGGTGGGGGTGGCGACGGCGCGGCAGCCGCGTCGACAGGTTTGTCTTTTGGGCGGCGGTTGCCATGCTGATCCATGTGTTCATCGATATCTTCACCCATCACAGCGATGGCCCCTTAATCTTGTTCCCTGTCGATTGGAACTACCGCTATTCCAGCCCTATCAGCTACTGGGAGAGCGGCGCCGGCGGGCAGACCTTTTTCATATTTGAAATAATCCTCAATTTGGTGCTGGTAGCGTATCTCGCGGTTGCCTATTGGCCGACCATCCGCAGGCGCTGGCGGCGCAAAACGCCGGCGCCCTCTTCCAAACGTTGAGAGAGCAGGGTTCACATTTGCTTCACATCTTTCCTATAGCCTATAGGATGAGGAGAACCCAAGGTCAAGGCCCGTTCAGAAAGGGATGATTCGAATGCCCAACCTGTATCCGCCCGCTCACGGCCACCAGAGAGAAGAACCGGCCCCTGGTTCAGAGACAACCATACACGCAGCGCATGGCGCCACCCCCGACCATGAGCAACACAACGCAGCGCATGAAACACACCACGTCGCCGCCGAACACAGCGGCCACGGCGCACACGTTGACCACACCGGGCACGAACTGGTCTTCCGCAACCGCTTCTGGATCTCTCTGGTGCTGACCATCCCGGTGCTGCTCTACAGTCCCATGATTCAGATGTGGTTTGTCTTCACCATGCCTGCCTTCCCCGGCAGCCAGTGGATCGGCCGGCTTTGCCATCATCATCTTTCTCGTCGGCGGCATTCCTTCCTGCAGATGGCCATGCCGGAGATTCGCAACCGTAAGCCCGGCATGATGCTGCTGATCTCGCTGGCGATCTGTGTGGCTTTCTTCTACAGCTTTGTGATGATCTTCGTCGACCCGACCAGCGGCTTCTTCTGGGAGATGGCGCTGCTGATCGATGTGATGCTACTCGGCCACTGGCTGGAGATGCGCAGCGTGCGCCAGGCGTCGGGTGCGCTTGACCAGCTTGCCAAGCTGCTGCCCGACACCGCGGAACGGCTCGACGCCGATGGTGCGGTGGAACAGGTCCCGGTGAACGAGTTGCGCACCGGCGACCTGCTGCTGGTGCGGCCCGGCGCCAGCGTGCCCGCGGACGGCAAGGTAGCGCAAGGAACGTCCGCGGTCAACGAGGCGATGATCACCGGCGAATCCAAGCCGGTGGAGAAGCAGGAGGGCGACCGCGTGATCGCCGGCACGATCAACGGCGACGGCAGCCTGCGCGTGCGCGTCACCGCCACCGGCGAGCAGACCGCGCTGGCCGGCATCATGCGGCTGGTCAACGAGGCGCAGCAGAGCAAGTCTTCCACCCAACTGTTGGCCGACCGCGCCGCCGGCTGGCTCTTCTATATTGCGCTGGGCGTCGCCGCGCTGACGGCCGTGGTCTGGATTGCAATCGACGGCTTCAACTGGCAGGTGGTGGAGCGGGTGGTCACCGTGCTGGTGATCGCCTGCCCGCACGCGCTGGGGCTGGCCGTGCCGCTGGTGGTGGCGATCAGCACCTCGTTGGCAGCCAGCAACGGCATCCTGGTGCGCAACCGGCTCTCGCTGGAGGCGGCGCGGCTGCTCGATACCGTCGTCTTCGACAAGACCGGCACCCTCACCAGTGGCGAGCAGGGGCTGGCCGGGCTGGCGCTGGCCGAGGGCTGGAGCGAGGAGCGGGCGCTGGCGCTGGCCGCGGCAGCCGAGGGCGACTCCGAACACATGGTGGCGCGCGCCTTGCGCCAGGCTGCCGAGCAGCGCACGCTGACGCTGCCCGCGGTCGCCGATTTTGAGGCGCTTAAGGGGCGCGGCATTCAGGTGCGCCACGCGGGCGAGACGATCTACGTCGGCGGGCCGCGCCTGCTGGAGAAGCTGGCTGTGACGCCGCCGCCCGTGCTGGCAAGCTTTGCCGAAGCAGCCGGCGACCAGGGGCAGAGCGTGGTCTATCTGGTTGATGGGCAGACGGCGGTGGCCGCCTTTGCCGTGGCCGACACCGTGCGACCGGAGAGCCGCGCCGCAGTCGCTGCGCTGCACGAAATGGGCAAGCAGGTTGCCATGCTCACCGGCGACAGCGAAGCCGTCGCCAAGGCCGTCGCCGGTGAACTGGGCATCGACCGCTACTTTGCCCAGGTGCTACCCGAAAACAAGGACGCCAAGATCAGCGAGTTGCAGCGCGATGGCGCTACGGTGGCGATGGTGGGCGACGGCGTCAACGACGCGCCGGCGCTGGCGCGGGCGGACGTCGGCATCGCCATCGGCGGCGGCACGGATGTCGCCATCGAGTCGGCGGGCATCATCCTGGTGCGCAGCAACCCGCTCGACGTCGCCAAAACGATCAAGCTGAGCTTTGCCACCTACCGCAAGATGGTGCAGAACCTGTGGTGGGCGGCGGGATACAACATCGTGGCGCTGCCGCTGGCCGCCGGCATCCTGGCGCCGATCGGCATCGAACTGTCGCCGCAGGTGCGGCGCTGATGGCGATCAGCACGCTGGTGGTGGCGATCAACGCGCAGACGCTGCGCCGCGCCGATCTGACTGTCGTCTGACGTCGCTCCGCTTATGACGCAGAAATTAAAGACGCCTCTCTGCGCGCATTTGCATCAAATCGCTACGTCGGATGCACCGAAACAGCGGATCTGCTCCTTTGCCCCTTTGTTGCTCTACGTCTTTGCATTGCTCATTATTTTCAACCCAACCTCTGGCGATAAGTGCAACTTTTCAATCACCCTTGCGTAATGATCGAGGATGAATTTTTTCGCGTAGAAAGGAATGTCGTTGTGTCAAACTCTGCTTATCCGCCTGTGGTCGCCGTCAAACAAGGGCCGGGCTGTCTGATCCAAATTCTATGGTTTGCTTTTATCGGCTGGTGGCTGGGCACTTTCGCCATCAGCGTCGCCTACGTCATGTTGCTGCTGATCGTCACGATTCCGGTCGGGATTGCGATTCTCAACAATATCCCCATGATTATGGCGCTGCGTCAGCCCGACCGTCTGGTCACACCTTATGGCGAAGTCGGCGTACAGCAGCACAACTTCTTGCTGCGCGCACTGTGGTTCATCTTTGTGGGCTGGTGGCTGGCTGGCGTCGCTCTGAGTGTGGGCTACTTCCTGTGCATGACGATCATCGGGCTGCCCTTTGGCTTCCTGATCTTCGACATGACGCCGGCGCTGCTGACGTTGCGACGCAGCTAACTTTTCAGCCACATAGAAGCAATGAAAGACAGCCGCCGATTGTATCTGACGGCTGTCTTTCGTTCAGGTTCGCCTGATGGGGTTGCCCGATCCCTGATTCCTCTTGTTCCCGATCGTGTACTTTTCTGATATGTGCATCCTGCAGGAGACAACGCCGTGAGCAACCAATATTCGCGTCGTTTTGGCTATTATTCAGCCATGCTGGCTTGTTTGATCACTATCGTGACCTTCGGATTTGCGCTGGTCGCCATCCCGATTTCCGGCGCCAATTGCGCTGGTGACTGCGTCGAGTATCCCTATCTGAACACTGCCGCGCAATACCCCAGAGACTTTCTCTGGATGCCGCTTGCGATGGCGTTGATGGTAGTCTATGTGACGCTCATGGCCTCGATTCACAGCTATGCCTCCCCACAGAAAAGCATCTTCAGCCAGGTTGGACTCTCGTTTGCCATGATGGCGGCAGGAATTCTGCTGGCGGATTACTACATTCAGTTTTCTGTCATCCCGATGAGCTTGATCCATAACGAAACCGCAGGATTGCCCGTGTTGATCCAGTACAACCCGCACGGTGTCTTTCTGATGCTGGAAGAGTTGGGCTATCTGCTCATGAGCCTTTCCTTTCTGTTCGTCGCTCCTGTGTTTTCAAACAAGGGTCGCCTGGAAGCTGCGGTGCGCTGGGTTTTCATGCTTGGCGGCGTGGTCGCCTTTGGTTCACTGATCGCAATTTCCGCCATTTACGGGTTGGCGAGATTGGATCGCTTTGAAGTCGTTGTGCTATCGACAAACTGGCTGGTATTGATCATCAACGGAATCCTGTTGAGCCTTCTGTTTCGCAGACAACTGAGGTGCGGATAATAGGATAGTCAGCCGTAGGTCAGGCTATTAACTTGACAGGATAGGTCCTTTGCCAGTTTGTCATCACACCGCAGGCAAATAGCTCCTCGCGCCTGATTCTGCGCACGCGCACAAGGAGGACCGGCGGCCTGTGGAATCTCATCCATCCTGGCGTCTTCCTCATGGAACGTGGTATGCTGCACAGCATCAAGACACGCGCCGAAGCGCTGGCGCAGAGCAACTTCTGAAAACGACTTTGACGCAGGAAATAGCTTTGACGCCAAGGCGCAGAGTCGCAGCGCTTCGCAGAGAAAAAGCTGCTAGACGCAGCGCCACCAATCCGCTGTTTCCTTGCATCCGTTGCAGTGTCCTGACGCAGAGTCGCAGAGAGGCAGAGTTTCGCAGAGAAAGAGCCGCTGCCGCAACACACAAATCCGCTGTTTCCTTGCATCCGCTGTAGTGTCCTGACCCAAAAACGGAGGTGCAGCCCCATGACCACGACCATGACTTCGAAGCAACGCATGTTGACCGCGCCAGCGCGGCGCACCCGACCGCCTGCCGGTCACCACACACCACCTGATGCACTACTTTTTGGAGACCTACCTGGATGGCGCGTCGGAGCAGGCGTTCTTCGACCACTTTGGGCTGGATGCCATCACGTGGGTGGTTCCACACCGACCCGATCCCACGGCGGGGGAATTTTATGATCCGCAGCACACCACGCCCGGCTTTCTGGAAAGCCGTCGCATCGCCAGCTCAGATTGGCGCGTCGAAGTGGAGGATCTGCCTGATCCGCGCTATCGGACCACACGCTACCACTTTGTAACGCCCAAAGGCGCGCTGACGATGACCGCACAGTCCAACGAGCACACGACGTGGCTGAGCGAGCATCTGATCAAGGAGAAAGGGGACATCGACCTGATCGGCGAGTTTGTCACCGCGCCAAAATGTGATGTCGAGGCGGTCAACTGCGTGGCCGAAGCATTTGGCGAGCGGGGGCTGGTGCGCGGCCACATCTGCTGCTTTGACGTTTTCGGCCAGCCCGGCACATGGCAGGATGCGTGCTGTCTGGTCGGCACGCAGCGCATGATCATGGAGACCTTCGACGACCCCGCCTGGGTGCACACGCTGCTCCAAATGCTGCACCGGCGCAAGCGGATCTTTGTCGAGTCGCTGCAAGGTGCGCGCTACGATCTGCTGGAGCTGGGCGGCGGCGATGCCTCCACCACGGTGATTTCGCCGACCATTTTCGAGAACTTCGTCGCGCCCTACGACGCCGACCTGATTGCGGCCGCGCACGCAGCGGGCCAGCGCATCGTCTATCACACCTGCGGCGGCATGATGCCCATCCTGGAGACCATCGCCGCCATGCAGCCCGATGCGATGGAGACCTTCACGCCCAAGCAGATGGGCGGCGACGTGCGGCTGGCCGAGGCCAAGCGGCGCATTGGCGATAAGGTGTGCATGATCGGAGGCTTCGACCAGTTCCACCATTTCACGAAGTGCTCCGAAGCGGAGACGCGCGCCGCGGTGCGCCGCGCCTTTGCCGACGCGGGCGAAGGCGGCGGCTTCATCCTCAGCCCCTCCGACCATTTCTTCGACGCCGAACCGACGCTGATCGCGGCCTTCGCCGACGAAGCACGGCAGTGCGTCTATGCGTCCACTTGAAAAACTGTGTGTTGTGGCTCAACCGGGATTCATGTGGTCGGGTCTTACGTGCCGGGGACGGGCTGATCGTTCTCTGCTCGACCGAAGCACTGCAAGCCCGTCCCCGGCACGTAACCACACGAGACCCGCTTGACCCTGTGTTGTTTTGTGGTGGAACTTTTCAAACAGCTTCTAAGAAAGGATGGAGAGTATGGCCGAGTTTGTAGGAATCCTGACCGCGGGTGGTGACAGTCCCGGCCTCAATGCGGCGATCCGCGGGGTGGGCAAGGCGGCAATCGGCGCGTATGGGATGCAGATCATCGGCTTCCGCGACGGTTTCCGCGGCTTGATGCAGGATCGCACGCTTCGGCTGGCCGGCCCTGAACTGTCGGGCATCCTGACCGTCGGTGGCACCATCCTGGGCACCAGCCGCGATAAGCCCTACAAGATGCCGGTCGGCGACCAGACCATGGACATGACCAGCGTCATGCTGGAAACCTACCATCGCCACCATCTCGACGCGCTGGTCTGTCTGGGCGGTGGCGGCACGCAGAAGAACGCCTATCACCTGAGCCAGCACGACATGAATGTCATCACGCTCCCCAAGACGATCGACAACGACGTGTGGGGCACCGACTCCACCTTTGGCTTCGACACGGCGCTTGGCATTGCCACCGAGGCGATCGACCGCCTGCACAGCACCGCGCACAGCCACCATCGCATCATTGTCGTGGAGTTGATGGGGCACAACGCCGGCTGGCTGGCGCTGGGCGGGGGTATCGCCGGCGGCGCCGACGTGATCCTGCTGCCCGAAATCCCCTACGACGTTGAAGTGGTCGCCGATGCGATCCGCCGCCGCCAGCGCCGCGGCAGCGGTTTCAGCATCGTAGCGGTCTCCGAAGGCGCCATGTCCAGGAGGATGCCGAGCAGCTGGCGCAGGCAAAAGCGGAGAAGGCGAAGGCCAAAGAGAAGGAAGATGACAAAAAGAAGGCGCGCGCCAAGGCAAAGCTGGTCGAGCTCACCGAAACCATGCAGGACAAGACCATCCGTCTCTCGCGCCGCTTGGAAGAACTGACCGGGCTGGAGTCACGCGTCACGATTCTGGGGCATTTGCAGCGCGGCGGCACACCGTCGGCCGCCGACCGCCTGCTGGCGACGCGGCTCGGCGCTGCCTGCGCGGACTTCATTCACCAGGGCGTCTTTGGCGTGATGGTGGCCGCAGCGGGAAGGCGCCGAAGCCATTCCGCTGGCGGACGTGGTAGGCAAGCGCAAGCTCGTTCCGCTCGATCACCCGTGGCTGCAGACGGCGCGCCACATCGGCGTCTGCCTGGGCGATCGATAAAGGTAGCCCCCATTTTATACTTGGCTCTGTAACCCGATACATAGACGTCCCGTTCTCCTTGCTGCTATGCTGACTACACAACTATCAAGCAATATCCTTATCAAGGAGAACTCCATGTCTGACACCTATCAAGCTCTGCCCGGGCAGCCGACTTCACTCTGGCTGGCTACCACGCCCACCACCGACCTGCCGGCGTTGCAAGCGGGTCTGACGGTGGATGTGGCGATTGTGGGCGGCGGCATCGCGGGACTGACCGCGGCTACACTGCTCAAGGCGCAGGGTAAACGTGTTGCTGTGCTCGAAGCTGACCGCATCGTGGAAGGCGTGACCGGCTATACAACCGCCAAGGTCACTTCGCTGCATACGCTGATCTACGACTATCTCATCGAACACTTTGGCGAGGAAAAGGCGCGCGCCTACGGCAACGCCAACCAGACCGCCATCGAACTGATTGCCAGCCTGGTGAAGGATAAGGCGATCGACTGCGACTTCATACGCACCGAAGCCTACACCTACACTGACGCGGAGAGCGATCTGGACAGAATTCGCGCCGAGGTGAAGGCGGCGCAGAAGCTCGATTTGCCCGCGACCTTTGTCGAAGAGACGCCGCTGCCTTTCCCTGTGAAGGGCGCCATCCGTTTCAGCAATCAGGCGCAGTTTCACCCGCAAATATCTGCTGGCGCTGGCGCGCGACATTCCCGGCGACGGCTGCTATATTTTCGAGCGCACCACCGTCACCGACGTCGCTGACGGCGATCCCTGCGTCGTGACCACCGAACAGGGCAAGTTGTCCGCGCACGCAGTGATCATCGCCAGCCACTATCCCTTCAACGATAAGACGCTCTTTGCGCCGCGCTTGACGCCCCACCGTTCTTATGTGCTGGCAATGCAGCTTAATGAACCCGTCATGCGCGGCATGTTTATCACACCCGATTCCGCACACACGCTGCGCTCCCAGCCAACTGAGGATGGCGATCTGCTGCTGGTCGGCGGCGAGGGGCACAAGGCAGGACAAGGCGGCGACACCGTGGCGCGCTATCAACGCATCGAAGCGTGGGCGCGCGAAAATTTCAAGGTGCAGGCCGTCAAGTATCGCTGGTCGACGCAGGACAACGGCACGTTGGATCGCGTACCCTACGTCGGACGCTACACGCCGATCTCGCATAACGTCTATGTGGCGACCGGCTTTGGCGGCTGGGGCATGACCAACAGCACCGCGGCCGCCATGATCCTGTGCGACCTGATCGTGGAGCGCGAAAATCCGTGGGCCGAGCTATACGATCCCAACCGTGTCAACTTGACCAGCGTGCCGGCATTGGTCAAGAAAGGGGTGGATGTGGCCAAGCACTTTGTTATCGACCGCCTGTCGGAGTCGACGCCCGCAGAACTCGAACCGGGCGAGGGCAAGATCGTGCGCACCGAGGCCGGCGACCTTGCCATGTATAAAGCGGAGGACGGTGCGGTCACGGCGCTCTCGCCGGCCTGCACACACATGGGTTGTTTCGTGCAATGGAATCCAGCCGAAAAAAGCTGGGATTGCCCCTGTCATGGCTCACGCTTCGCCACGGACGGCCGCGTGATTCAGGGGCCGGCGGTTAAGGACTTGGAGCAAATTGATGTGAATAAGCAGGGCGTCGTGCAATAATTCTCTATCTGACAATCTGCCTTTGCTGTCCAGAGGTGACAGTCACTTTTGGAAGTGACTGTCACCTTATTACGTCATTACGCAGTCTGTTTTACGCAGCCTGTTTTACGCAGCCTGTGCTTCGATGGCCACGGCATCCTGGCGCTGGCGCAGATAGGTGTAGAGGTAGAAGCTGGCGCCGACCACCAGCAGCAGCAGTTGCGGCAAGAAGCTCTCCCACGTTGGGAAGATGCCGAGGAGAGGAATCGCCGGCAGCCAGGGAATGGGCGTGGCGGGTGCGACGCCAGCAACTTGCAGCGCATGAATCCCTGTCCCTACAAATTTGAAGCCCAGGTAAAAACCAGCGCGCCGGCGATCTGAAAGAAGAGGCGCAGCGGCAGCTTGACGCCGGCCTTCAGGATCAGCCACGCCACCAGCGCCAGCAGCGCCACACCAACGCCGATCCCCAGCAGCAGATCTTGCAGCGCAATCGCCGGTGCGATGCCCAGGTAGAAGATAGCCGTCTCTGCTCCTTCGCGGAAGACGGCCATCATGGCAAGCAGCGCCAGGCCGAACAGGTTGCCGCGCGCCAGCGCGCGCGTGGTGTTGGCGTCGATATAGCGCCGCCAGCCATTGAGACTGGCCGTGCTGTGCAGCCAGTACGAAACATAGAAGAGCATGGCCGCGGCCAGCAGACCGGTGACGCCCTCAATAATTTCACGGTTGCGGCCGGCTGCAATCTGGCTGAAGATCGCCTGCAACAGCAGCGCGACGACCAGGCTGAGCAGCACGCCCACGCCGGCCCCCAGCCAGATCCAGCGCTGCTTGTCCTGATTGTTGGATCGACGCAGAAAAGCCAGCAGCGCCGCCACCACTAGCAACGCCTCCAGCCCCTCGCGCAATATGATAGCCGCAGCATCGAAGGCAGTGTACGCGGTTGCCTCCAACGCGGGAGCCAAGTTGACGCGCAGCACTTCGACGTGGCTTTCGACCGCGCGCCAGTCGACCGACTCTGCACGCAAGGCGGCGCTGGCGCGCGCCAGCTCCTCTTCAATCGCAGCGTAGGTCTGCGGCGACCGCGCAGCGACTGCGCCTTCCAGCGCCGGCCATGCCAGCACGATGCTTCGCAGCATTTCCTGGCTTTCGGCAAGATTAGCAACTTCAGCCGCTGCGTACAATGCGTCGACCTGCTCCAGCAGCTCGGGCAACGACTGGGGCAGCGGCGCAGCAACCAGCGAGTCGGTAGCCGGTGGGGCGGTGGCGGCAAGCAATTCCGCCATCTCCAGGCTCTCGTCGCTCAGATGCGTAAAGGCGGCTTGCACCGCGCCAGCGTCCAAGGGTGTACGAGCTGCACTCTCCGCCACCTGCTGCAACGCCTCTTCCAGCGCGACATACGCTGTAGGACTCTGGGCGCGCACTTGATCTTCGAGCGCGGCCCAGAAGGCTTGCAACTCGAGCACCTCGCGCGCGATCACACCTGCGTCATTCTGCGCTGCCGCCTCTGCGCCTTCTGAGGCATGAAAAGCCAGCATCGCCACCTGATTGGAAAGGCTGGTGCTCTGTGCCTGAGCCGGCAGCCCCTGCATCAGCAGCAAGGCCAGCGCCAGCATGAATCCAGCCATCGTTGTCTGTCGCATCATCTTCGACTTCATTTCACCCCCAATCCATCACGGCTGGCCAGCCCAACCGCGCAGAATACCCTACCGGATCGAGCCGCCAATTGCAAGCGCCTTCACCAGAAAATTCGACGAAAGTTCATGCGCCGCAACCAAAGCAGGCAGGTTACAACGCCAAACAAGATGATTAGGAGGTTAATTCAGCGGACGAGGCTGCTTCGCATCAAGCGGTGCGTCGCTATAGAACGCGCCCCGTAGGTCGGGCTACCAGCCCGACGATGTTGCGTCGTGATTATTCAGGCGCAACCGAAACGGTCAAGCAATGGCACGCGGATGAATAGATACGTTGCGTCAACGATTCGGTTGACATCAACCAGCAGCAAATCGGGCCGGCGAGGGTGACAACGCTCAGCAGGAGGAGGGAAGCACCGTCGGGCTGATAGCCCGACCTACGATCTGCGCCGATGGCGCGGCGAGTTGCGAGCGGCGCATCCTCACCGCCATCGACGTGATGCCGGGTGGCCGTCAAGCCAGGGCAGCAAGGAAGCGCATCAGCGACGTTGTGGGTGGGCAATGTGGCTGCGCTGCGTCAAAACGCCACAGCGATCCAGCCGCTGCTGTGTCAGGAAGAGCACCGCCATCAGCAGCAGTTCAAAAGCAGAGCCCACGGCGCGACGCCACGCTTCGTCCGGGATGATCTCGCCGAAAAAGGCGAGCAGCACGGCCAGCGTGATCCACGGCCACGCGTCGTGACGCCCCCAGAGCAGTGCGCTGGCGCCAATGACATTGCCCAGCGCCAGGATCAAGTTATCATAAAAGACGCCGAAGGTGACAGCCAGCAAGAGCGCGGTGCTGAGCCGCGATGCGGCCAGCCAAAGGCGAAGCCCCCAGATCAGGAGCAGGAAGTAGAGCAGCGTGTAGAGTGCGTACAGGAAATAACTCAACGAAATGGCTCCCCCTAGAGCGTACACGGTCGCGGGCGTAGTAATTTAAGATTATCTCACACCTGAGCCTGATGCAGAATCACTGAGCCAACCGTAGGTGCGGCCTCTAGCCGCACATCCCCCGCCGAGCGAAATGAACACTGAGCCAACCGTAGGGGCGGCCTCTGGCCGCACATCCCCCGCCGAGCGAAATGAACACTGAGCCAACCGTAGGTGCGGACTCTGGCCGCACATCCCCCGCCGAGCGAGATGAACACGTATTGCGGCCGTGCGGCCAGAGGCCGCACATCCCCCGCCGAGCGAAATGAACACGTATTGCGGCCGTGCGGCCAGAGGCCGCACCTACGCCTCATGCGCCACGCGCGGATCGGCCGGCGGCGGCGCCAACCGCGTGCCATACGGCGCGCCGCCCTGCATCGCCGCCGCCATCGCATCGTACATCTCCAGGATCACCCGCTTGGTGCGGTACTCGCCGTGGGCCTTGATATCCTTGCGCTTGACGATGGAGAAGGTCTCCATGATGTAATCTACGTCGTCGCGCTCGATGCCGTAGAGGTGGAAGTAGGCGGCGTCTAGTTCGCAGCGCAGGAGGAAGCGGCGTTCCTCATCCCAGCGGAAGGGCGGGCCGTCGTAGCCGCAGTCGCGGGCGAAGGGCTGCAAGTCCCAGGCGGTATAGGTGAGTTCGAGAGCACGGCTTTGGAACCAGTCAGACAAAATAAGTGTGATACACGGAGAAACGTCTGGACTGCACCATTTGCAGCTTTGCTTCAGTTTTTCTGAGGGAGGTATCGGGAGTTGCTTCAAGAAACCAAACGAAAGGTGGTTACCAGACAGGGACTGACGAGCCAAATAGTCAAATATGAAGGAGTTCAGTATTCCGAGTAATTGAACGGCGGATTGGGCGGAATCCAGCCCGATTGTAACCGTCGTATTTCTAAAGCTTGGAAGCCTGGGTAGGATTGTCGCAATCACGGTACGCATATTGGTATTGCCGGTAAGCTCACGAACTGCCAAGAACAAACAATTTGGATTCATTAATCGGTAGCTTCTTTCCCCGATCAATGGAATCGAAGGAAGTTGTTCTCTCGGAGGAAACACTCTGTTGTGGTTCAAGAAAACTCGAATGGTCTGAATAATCGATCAATCGCAAATAATAGGCATGCCATTCTTCCCTGTTCCTCGCATCAGTCGATTGCAGAATTGGAACCCGTTGATATATTTGCTTTGCAATGTCGGCATCACGACGAGATCGAAATACAGGTGCAGTCTTTGAATTTGGATTGAGCTGGGTAATCTCTGATGCGGTAAGCGTAAATCGTCGCTCCTTGTCGCGCAGATCGTCCATATCCAGCGCAAAGAAGACAAATTCCGCCGGCTTGCCCCTGTCCTCCACCGCGCCGCACAAGGTCAGCAGGCAGAATTTGTAGCTACGATGCACACCAGGGAATATTGCCTGCCGATTCTCAAAGTCATAGAGGCTGACCAGCGTCCCGGTTTCCATCACATCCTGGAAGTAGTACTTGGTCGTGTCGTCAGTGGCGATGCCCGACGGCACAATGATCCCCACCCGCCCTGCCGGCGAGAGCACCTGCCGCACCAGTTCGGCAAAGACGGCATAGGTGTTCACATCCCCGCGGCCGCACAGCGGATAGTGGCCGCTGTTGCGGATAAAGTGGCTCTCGCTCTCCGCCGCGCGCACGTCGGCCTGAAATGTCCGCCATAGCACCGGATCGTCGTCCTCCAGCGCCGCGATCATCCGCTTGCGCGCCGCTGCATTGGGCGCGCTGGCGATCTCCGGACTACGGACGGCAAACCACTCTTTCTCCTGCAACTTGATGCGTTCCCACGGCGGGTTCATGAGCATGACGTCGAAGCCGGGAAGGCGAGGGAACAGGTGTGGGTCATGCGTCATGCGTGATGCGTCATCTGTGATGCCTGACTCGTGACTTGTGACGCCTGACTCGTGACTCGTGACCTCTGACGCAAAAACCTCCGGAAACTGCAACGCCCAGTGCAAGAACTGGTGCGTCCTGGCGATGCGCCGCACCTCGCGCAGCAGCGTTTCGTGCCGCTTGAGCTTGCCCGCACGCACCGCGACCAGCACCTCCTGCGTCGGCGCGGCCATCACGCCCGCGTCGCCCTGCGGGATCGGCCAGAAGAAGGCCGCGGTCCACGCGTCGGCCTCCCAGCGCGCCCACTTGTACTCGGTCGACTGCAAATACTCGGCGTAGGAGCGCGCCTTGGCCGCCACCTGCGCCACACCGTCCTCGGCCAGGTCTTCAATGGCCGCGAGCATCGCCGCGCGCTTGTCGGCATGGCGTTCGGTCGAACCGGCCGGCGCGGCGTCGCCAAGTGCAAAGGCCATCTGCCCCTCGCGCGCCTTTTTGTTGCGCTTGCGCAGCCCGGTCGCCGTAGTGCGGTCGTCGCCCGTTACCGGCTGGAATGCGTCGTCGGGAATCTCGGCGATGTCAAGCCCCGGCGTCACGCCGATCAGGCTGTTGCCGCACTGGATGTGTGCGTCGAGAAAGCTGAGCGGCTTGCCCGGCTCCATCGTCTCCATCCACAGCGCCACCTTGCACAATTCCACCGCCATGTCGTTGATATCCACACCGTAGAGACAATGGCGCACCACATCACGCATGGCGGCGCGCAGGTCGGCGGGCGACGGCTCGGCGTCGCCGGTGCGGATGCGCGCCAGGTGGCTGGCCAGCCGTCGCCCCGCGCCGATCAACATGTGGCCGGAGCCGGCCGCGCCATCCAGCACCTTGATCGAAAGCAGCGCGGCGACGTGCAGCGCCTGCTGTGCGGCGTGGCTGCGGTCGCCGCCTTTGCGCCACAGGTCATCGGCCTGCGCCAGCCGCTGCGCCACCACCGGCTCCAACGCGGTGTCGAGCAGATTCTCCACCAGCGGCGTGGGCGTGTAGTGGCTGCCGGTCGTCTTGCGCTCCGACCCCGCGCCAAGCGTGAGGGCAAAGGTGCGCGCGGCCAGGTTGACCGCCGGGTGCAGCTCGAGCAGCGACTCGTAGATGCTGCCCAACTCCTCGGAGTCGAGGTTGCGATAGTCGACCGGACGGCGCACCCCGTTCTCCACGGTCAGCGAGAGCGCCCGGATCGCGGTCAGCAGGGCTTGGTTGGTCAGTTCGGCGGCGTCCAGATCGGGCGTGGCGCGCGGAAAAGAGGAAGCTGCCCAACCCCGGCACGCCCAGCCCGGCGTAGCCCTCGCGCAGCAGCGCAAAGAGCAGCCGCACCTGGCAGTAAAGATCGCTGTGCGGGCTGCCGCGCACCGCACCCGCCAGCTCGCGCACGCGGCGCAACGAGTAATAGGCGTCATAGCGCCGGCGCGTCTCCGGCGTCACATCGGGCAGCAGGAGCAGGTCGCGCTCTTCGGCCACAAAGAGAAAGATCAGCCGGTAGACCAGCCGCCGCAGTTGCTGGTAGTAGGCCTGCGTGCTCAGCTCGCCACTTTGCAGCCGTGTCCGCAGCGTCTGGTTGGCCCCTTGCGCCACGAAACCACTGCCCAGCGCCGTAATCGCCTCGGCCACGCCCTCGCGCAGCGCGTCCATGGCCCGCGTCCCCTGCTCGGCGGCAAGTTTGGACCAGCGTTCGAGCCAGGAAGAAGCGATAGCGAGATTGAGAGATTGGCGATTGGGTGTCGTCGCTGCCGACTTCGTCATCTTCTGCGCGGAGATCTCGCTCGTCGCCAAACTCCAATCTCCCAGTCTCTAAATCTCCCAATCTCTCCACCCGACTCTGATGGCAGGCCAGCCACAGCAGCGCAAACTCCGCATAGAGTTCGCCGCTCATCATGCTTTCGAGGTCGAATTCGACATAGGCGGCGCGGCGCAGGCTGGCATTGTCGCGCAGGATGCGCAGTTGCAGCCCGTTGCTGATCAGCCCCCACGTGTAGCGCCGCGAGCGGTTGAGCAGTTCCTGCATCATGCTGTGCGGGCTGCGCTTGAGCTGCGTGGCGACCGCGCTGCGCTGGTCCAGCGCCTGGCGGAAGGTGACCAGGTGGATCGGCGTCTGCTCCCACACGTGACTGACAGGGTAAGTCGTGCCGTCGTCGCTCTGAAGCCCGCCGCGCTGAAGCTGCAGGCGGCCATAGCCCAGTTCCTGAAAGAGCACGAGCAGCCAGCGCTCGCGCGTCAGCGTGGTGCCCGTGTCCGTCTCCGGCAGCTTGCGCCGCTGATCGTCGAAGCTCAGCCACGCGCCCAGGCAGCGGTTCCATGCCCGGTTGATCGCCTCGTTGAGCCGCTCGCCCGGCAGAAGGTGATAGTCTTCCGGGCGCAGCCCCTCGACCGCGCGGCCATCGGCGATGCGCTGCAGCAGGTCGGCGGGCAGCAGGCCGCCTTCAGTTTTGACGGTGGTAAAGGAGGATCGGGCTATGGTTTGCATGTTGCTATCACTTTATGCTAGCATTTAATCAAATGAACTCTGCTCAACGTGGAACGCTTGAGGCGATTTTCGCCAACCCGACCCCCTCGAATCTGGCCTGGCGTCAAATCGAAGGGCTGTTTGTGGCCTTGGGCGCACAGATCATCGAAGGACGCGGATCACGCGTGCGCTTTGAGCTCAACGGAGTGATTGCCTCGTTTCACCGCCCGCATCCGCACAAAAAGGCAAAGCCCTACCAGGTCCGCGACGCACGTGAGTTTTTGATTCAAGCAGGCATCCGACCATGAACATGATGACGTATAAGGGTTATGTCGCCCGAATCGAGTACAGCGCCGACGACAACACATTTGTAGGCCATATCGCCGGTATTCGCGATGTCGTCGGCTTCCACGGCGAGAGTGTCAACGAACTACGCGCCGCCTTCGAAGAAGCGGTGGACGACTATTTGGAAACGTGCGAAAAATTGGGACGGCGGCCGCAGAAACCTTACTCCGGCAAAATCATGCTGCGCGTCGATCCAGGTATCCATGCCCGCGCCGCTGCTCTCGCCGAGGCGCAAGGCAAGAGCCTCAATGCGTGGGCGCAGGAAGTCCTGCAAGACGCAGTTGCTGCGGGCAACTGAATTGTCCATAGTAGGTGCGGTCTGTGACCGCACATCCACCCTCGTCCTCGCAGACAATCCCGTGCGGTCTGTGACCGCACCTACGCCACTTCCACCCCTGTGGGTGCGGTCACAGACCGCACATTCACCCTCGTCCTCGCAGACAATCCCGTGCGGTCTGTGACCGCACCTACGCCACTTCCATCCCTGTAGGTGCGGTCTGTGACCGCACATCCACCCTCGTCCTTGCAGACAATCCCGTGCGGTCAAAGACCGCACCTACGCCACTTCCACCCCTGTAAGTGCGATCTGTGACCGCACATCCACCCTCGTCCTCGCAGACAATCCCGTGCGGTCTGTGACCGCACCTACGCCACTTCCATCCCTGTAGGTGCGGTCTGTGACCGCACATCCACCCTCGTCCTTGCAGACAATCCCGTGCGGTCTGTGACCGCACCTACGCCACTTCCACCCCTGTGGGTGCGGTCTGTGACCGCACATTCACCCTCGTCCTCGCAGACAATCCCGTGCGGCCTCAGGCCGCACCGACGAAGACCATTACTCGCCAAATTGATGGGCACTGGAAAGCTTTTCAGTGTCTTTCAGCACATCTGGCAACGACCATCCCCAATGAAGCGGATAGGCGCCGCGCTTCTGCCATTCACAATAGCTGGAATGCAGCCAGGCTTCCGGGCGGGTCACGAGCTTGTGATGCACTGGATTATAGTGGATGTAGCCGAGATGATTCTGTAAATCCTGCTCATCGCGAATGACATGATCCCAAAAGCTCTTTTGCCAGAAATGCATCGATCCAGCCACACCAATCATTTGTTTATATTCGCGAGTGAAATTGTATTTCAGTGAGTGCATTACATCACTGAACGTACTGCTTGCGGTAGTGCGAATCAACAAGTGAAAATGATCGGGTAAAAACACACAGGCAACCATCACAAAAGGATGTAACTCTTTCACATTGCGAAGCACGGTGCGAAGCAAGAGCACATAACGTTCCTCTTGAAAAATCGGCTCTCGCCGGTCTACCACCTGAGTCAAAAACACCATCGCATTAGGAACATAATAGCGTTGAACATTCATGATCGCCCCGTAGTAGGTGCGGCCTGTGGCCGCACTCTCTCCCCACACCTGCTCCACCCCGCCGCAAGGCCCGTGCGGTCACAGACCGCACCTACCACGGACACCTTGCTGCAAATCCTGTGCGGCGCCCGTAGGTGCGGCCACAGGCCGCACTCTCTCCCCCCACACCTGCTCCGCCCCGCCGCAAGGCCCGTGCGGTCTGTGACCGCACCTACCACGGACACCTTGCTGCAAATCCTGTGTGGCGCCCGTAGGTGCGGCCTGCGGCCCTCTCCCCCACCTACTCCCACCCCCGCCGCAAAGGCCGGTGGTCACAGACCGCACCTACCCGGACACCTTGCCCCAAATCCTGTGGCGGCCAGGTGCGGCCTGTGGCCCACTCTCTCCCCCCACCTGCTCCACCCCGCCGAAGGCCTGTGGTCACACCGCACCTACCCCGGACACCTTGCTCAAATCCTGTGCGGCCCCGGGGGTGCGGCCTGTGGCCACCCCTCCCCCACACCTGCTCCACCCCCGCAAGGCCCGTGCGGTCACAGACCGCACCTACCACGGACACCTTGCCGCAAATCCTGTGCGGCGCCCGTAGGTGCGGCCACAGGCCGCACTCTCTCCCCCCACACCTGCTCCGCCCCGCCGCAAGGCCCGTGCGGTCTGTGACCGCACCTACCACGGACACCTTGCTGCAAATCCTGTGTGGCGCCCGTAGGTGCGGCCACAGGCCGCACTCTCTCCCCACACCTGCTCCACCCCGCCGCAAGGCCCGTGCGGTCACAGACCGCACCTACCACGGACACCTTGCTGCAAATCCTGTGTGGCGCCCGTAGGTGCGGCCTGTGGCCGCACTCTCTCCCCCCACACCTGCTCCACCCCGCCGCAAGGCCCGTGCGGTCACAGACCGCACCTACGGGAACTGCGGCAACAACACGAATATTCCTAACACATCCACCGGTAACTGCGCCCGCACGTCATAGCGCAGCCCCGTCTGCCGGCTGGCGATGCGCACGCGACGGTGCGCTTCCAGCAGTTCCTCGGCGCGTTCGACCGCGAGCTGGTCGATGTGCGTGCGGATGTGGCCGATGCCGGCTGTCACCTGCCCCACAAAGTTGGTCGCCTGCTGTGGTGCAATGTTGCCTGCCGGCTCGGCGCGCAACAACATCTCAGCCTCATCCTGCGACAACCAGAATGCCGCCTCCGGCGCACCCTCGAAGGCGGCCAGCATGCACTCTTCGGCCAGCATCTGATCTTCCTCGCTGCCTCGCCTGGTAATCAAGTGATGGCGCAGCCGCAAGAGCAGCAGCGTCGTCCGCTTCGTGACGGCGCGCGTGCGCATGGCGCCGCTGCGCCGGGCGCGGCCGCCCAGCAACGGGTCGAGCGCCGTGTCCACCACGTAAGAGGCCAACCCCTCGACAAAGGGATGGGTGCGGCTGAGGTAGCTTACAGCGTCAGGTACAGGCAGTTCAAAGCGCGCGGCAATCGTCGCTTCGCCGCCGGCGACCTCGCGTAAAACCCCGCCGGGAAGCATCAACGTCACGCCACCGGTCGCCTGATCAGGCAGCGCTGTCCCGTCGTGCAGGCGAACGGCGTTGATGACGAATTCCTCGACATCGACGCCGACCCCGATGGCGCTGCGCATGGCTGCCCACTCCTCCGCCACCTCGCGCGCGTCGAGCGTGGCCTGGGCAAAGAGCGTGCGCGAGAGCTTCTCCTTCTCCGTTGCGTTGTCCCACTGTGTGTTGAAAGCCGCCAGTTGCGCACCGCCGAACTCACTGTCTACATCGAGAAATGAAAGCTGCCCGCCGCCGCTGATTCTGTCGCCACGCAGCATCATGCCCTGCATCAGCGTCTGCACGACCTCGTTGGTCGTGGCCGGCACCGGCACCGAGATGCCGAGCGAGTTGCGAATCGTGCGATGCTTGCGCAACAGCACCTCCAGCACGACGCCGTCGATCTGGTTGTCAACGCCGTAATAGGTCAGTGTACGCACGGTGGGGCTGGGCTGGCCATAGCGGTCGACGCGACCCTCGCGCTGCTCGTGGCGCGTCGGGTTCCAGCTCAGGTCGTAGTGCATCACTGCGTTGAAGTGATCCTGCAGGTTGACGCCCTCGCTAAGGCAATCCGTGGCGACCAGCACCCGCCTGGGAAACTCGCCAAGCTGCGCCACGCGCACTTCACGTTCGGCGGGCGGAAGCTGGCCGGTGACGGCCGCCACCTCCACTGTGCGCGGCAGCGCCTTGCGCAGTTCCTCGGCCACGTACTCCGCCGTGGCAATGAAGCGGCAGAAGAGGATCGGGTGAAAGCCATCCTTGATCAGTTCGGCAATCAGTTCGGTCGCCCTCTTCAACTTGGCATCGTACGCCGGCCCCTTGAGTGCGTCGGCGCGCCGCGCCAGGGCCAACAGGCGGTCGCGCTCCGAACCGCCGCTATCATCGTCTTCCTGGCTGCCTGGCGTCACGTCGAGATACTCGTCGGCATCCACGTCGTCCAGGTCGAGCACCGAACGTTCACCGGCCACATTAACCTCGTCGGCGGTGGCGGCCTCCACCGTGACCGAGCGGGCGCGCAGCGTGGCTGCGGCGGCCGCGGGGCTGCTCGCCAGGCTGCGCAGCAGCGCCAACACCGACCACCAGCGGATGCGCTGCTCGCGCTTGCCGCCGCTGGCGTCGGTCACCCGCTCGCGGGCATAGCGCAGCGCAGCCTCAAAGAGCCGGCGGTATTCGTCGCTCAGCGTGTAGGCGGCGTCGCGTTCCTCACGCGCCGGGAAGGGCGTGTCGGCATCCATGAAGGCGCGCACATCGGCGCGGCGGCGCTGCACCAGGTGGGCCGCCACATCACGGCGGCGGCGTTCGTTCGCCTGCCCGGCCAGGTTCTCGGGCAGATTCTCGAAGTCTCTGCGCAGCAAGGTAAGCAGCGAGCGAAACGCCCCCTCGTCGCCGCTGAGGCGTCGCCGTGACCAGCACCAGGTGGCGGTCAGGGTCGGCGGCTAAGCCCTCCAACAACTGGTGGCGCAGATGGCGGCCGCTACGCTGGTCGTGCGAAAACGCGCACGTGTGCGCCTCATCGACGATCACAAATTCGGGACAGGTGCGGATGAACTCGTCGCGGTAGCGGCTGGACTTGATAAACTCAGTCGACACCACGACAAAAGGATAGAGGTCAAAGAGCGATTGGCCGGCCGCGGTGTTGCGTTCCAGCCGCGTCACCGTACTTGGCAACACCAGCTCGGCATCGATGTGAAACTTTTCGCGCAGCTCCGTCTGCCACTGCTCGGCCAGATGTGGCGGGCAGAGCACGGCCATGCGCCGAATCTCGCCACGGTCGAACAACTCGCGTGCGATGAGACATGCCTCAACGGTCTTGCCGACGCCTACATCGTCAGCGATCAACATGCGGACAGGGTCGAGCTTGAGCGCCATGAGCAGCGGGACAAGCTGGTAGGGTCGTGGCTCGACGGCGATGCGCGCCGCCGAGCGGAACGGCCCCGCACCGGCGCGGAAGCTCAGCCGCACGGCATCGCGCAGCAGGCGGCACGAGAGATAGTCGCCAGGCTGCGCGGGGTCGGGCAGGTCGAACGCGGCTGGCTCGACCGCATCTCCCTCCAGCGGCAGATAGATGCCGGCCACCTCACGCTCCGTGCCGCCCAGCGGGCGGAGCACCAGCAGATCTTCGTTCGATTCAGGCAGGACAACCCATTCGCGTCCACGCGCTTTGACCAGGGAACCGACAGCGTAAGACATCAGCGTGCTCTCAATTCTGCTCTGACCTGCATCAGCAATTCTCCCAGCCGGTTCATGCCTGAACCGTCGCCGCCGTCCCCCCAGTAGTTATCGCGATGGGTGTGCTCCACCAGCAGCGCGTCATCCGTTTCGAGCAATTGGGCGCGCAGCACTGGGTGTTGGGTGAATTTGGCGCGCAGGGCCGTCAACATCACCGCGTCGCGCACGGCTTGCCAGTCGCTGCGTAAGCCCCTGTCATCCACCCAGGCAATCTGCTTGGCAATGTCGGGCGTAGACGCCGCGCGAATGGCGGCCTGGCGGGCTGGGTCGGCGAATTTCTGCGCCTGATAGTAATGTTCGGTCGTTGGCCAGGTGCAGCCATCGATTTCGATGGGCGCGGCGAAGAAATTGGAAAGATAGCCATAGGCATCCGCAGCCGCGTAAAATGTAATGGTGTTCATCTATCACCGTCCATCTCACCCAACAACCAGGCGTAACGCCGCGCCACCTCCGGCCAGGCAGCCTGTTCCTTCGGGAAGCGCACCACCGAATACCCGGCATCTTCCAGACAGCGGTTGATGGCCGCGTCCTTTGCGGCGATATCGGCGTAGGTGTGGTGTTTGCCGTCAATGAAGATCGCCGCGCTGCCGTCGCTGTAATAGAAATCGGTCACCGTGTTGCAGGTCTCGAGGCGCTGCTGCGCCTTGTCCGGCAGGCGCAGGTTGGCGCGATCCAGGAAATCGAGCCAATCGCGCTCCAGGTCACTCTGGCAGAGACGCGACAATCGATCGATATGCTCGGAACGCGATACAGCAACCGGGCTGGCCGTCACCCTGCTTCCTGCAAGTTCGTTCAGCAAGTCAACGATCTTGGTGCGGTCAAGCATTGCATGATCGGGCTGATTGCTGCATAGCTCATCAGGCAGTCGTAACAGGCTGCCTCGCACTCCTCTCGCGCATTTTCAGCTCGCCGCAGGTCAGCACCAGTCTCCGGATCGTAGTGACAGAGTTCCAGCGCCCTTGCGCCACGTCGGCGATTGCGTCCGGATGTTCGAGCAACTGATGCAGTACGCCGGCGCCACCCTCTGACGCCTCGTAGAAGAGAAGCATGCGCCGGTTGTTCTGGTCCGGCAGCGGCTCTGCCGCCAATTCACTGTCCTCCAATTGATAGAGCACCTGGATCGCACTCTTGAGCGCCGGCGCCAAGGAAGCCATCACCTCCACGGGCAGCGCCTCCGCCGGCTCGATCAGCAGGCAATTTTTATGATCTTCCGCAAAGGGGATCACGCGCTGCTTGACAGGCCCCAGCACATCGGTGTCGCTGTCGTCCGGGTTATCCTCGTTGCGACCCCATCTACCGCGCTCCACGTCAAGCACGAAGCCGGGTTGGCTGGTGGGTTTGCGCCGCCGCCACCCCAGATTGATGCGCCAGACCGTTGCCGACTGGCTGTAGGCCAAGCGCAGCAACGCGTTGCCCTGTGCATTACAGGCTTCAGCAACGCGCGTGCTCGTCTGCACATTGCCACGGTCGAAGCGCACCGCGGTGCGCAGGTCGTACCCCATGCGCATGCGTTCCTCTTCATCTGAATTGATGCGGTCGCGCCGCCGTGTCGAGACATTCTGCATGCGCATCAGCGACTGCGTGAGGTCGGTCAACTTCATGCCGCACTGCTGGCACAGGTCATCGTTGGAAACCCCTTCCACGACCGGATGAAGATGACCGCAGTGCGTGCAGATTTTGGCGCTGCTTGTGACAAGCCCCTGGTCACCGTGCGCCTCGGCTGGCAAGATAACCCGATCCACGACATAGCGCGACCCCTCGTGATAGATGATGCTGCGGGGTCCAAATTCAGAGATGGCCAGGAAGCGCGGGCGGTTCAGATATTCATCCCTGTCGCTCTTCTTCATGCGCCGTCCGCTGATGTAGGCCGATAGCGGCAGGCGAGGGAAATTGTAACCTGGCAGAAACCCTTCACTGGCAAAATAGCGATAGCTGTAGAAATCGGACTGGAAGCTGCCGCCGTTGGTCAGCAGTTCCATCTGGCTTTCTGCCTCCTCGCGCAGCCGCCGCGCCGCGGCTTTGTCGCTTACACTGCGCGACGCGTCGCCAATGATCTTGTTCTGGACATCGCGCTGCTTGCGTGCGGAGCGGTAGAGGTCGCGCCACCGATCACACGCTTGCTCAAAACGCGCAGGCACTTGCCCCAGGGTGAGATCAAGCCAGCCGGGCCGATACCATGGCGCAGAAGTCAACTCGTTACCCAGGCTGGCAAGCACATTCTCTGCCTGCAAGCACGCGCGGGCGCGCACGCTTGCCATGTTAAGTGTATCCCAGACCGTTTCCTTGATCTTGAGACTCGGATGGTCACCCTCGACGTCGAGCACCTGCATCAGAGAGGAGCCGAGGTAGAGCCCTGACTCAGCCAGCCAGATCGCATGCACATGCGCCCTCACCAATTCTTCATTGCCCAGGTCGATGCGCGGTGGCTTCACCGAACCGGCCACCATCTGTTGTGGCCGGCGGAAGAAGTACTGGTCGTGCGGGCTGCCCGTCGTACAATAGGTGAGGACGAGGGCCGGCTGACCGCTGCGCCCGGCGCGGCCGCTGCGCTGTGCATAATTAGCGGGCGTTGGCGGCACATTGCGCAGGCCCACCGCGTTCAGTTGAGCAATATCGACGCCCAGTTCCATCGTGGGCGAGCAAAAGAGCAGCGGCAGGTCTGCCTTGCGAAAACGCTCTTCCCGGTCGATACGCTCGTCGGGGGCTACCTGGGCCGTGTGCTCCTTGGCACGCAGTCCCTGGAAACGCCTGGCTTCGCTGCGGTAGAACCGAATGAAAAATTCATTGGTCTGTCCGCCAGTGGCGGCGGCACGCGGCACACGGATCGGGTCACGCAGTGGCTCGCTTCCATCGCCCGCCTTCCAGATCATTCCAGCCGCACGCACCATATAGCCCGGCGCGTCCTGCGCGTCGCGCTGTTCATGCACTACTTCGACCAATCCGGCCAACCTCAGCATCTCAAAGAGCCGGACAATGATCTGCTCCGTCTCCTCACTCGAAAGCTTCTGGTGATAGTGTGGCAGCGTGTCGGCGCGGCGCAGATACAGGCCAAAGCCACCACGACCCGAAACATAGATGGCTTCACCGCTATCCCCCGGCTGCGAACGCCGGGGGTAGGCGACAAAACTGCGCGCCATCTGTTCGGTCTCGTCGATCGCCCAC
This sequence comes from Candidatus Caldilinea saccharophila, assembly GCA_016710365.1. Lineage (GTDB taxonomy): Bacteria > Chloroflexota > Anaerolineae > Caldilineales > Caldilineaceae > Caldilinea > Caldilinea saccharophila. The sequence continues at coordinate 63,654 of JADJVW010000028.1, forward strand.
GGTTCGCCCAGCCACTGACTGCCCAACTGCTTGATCGTCTCCTGGTAGGTAGGATTGAGATAATCCACGCTGATGGCAAGCTCACGACGTAGAAAATCCAGCAACGTTTTGCAAAGTTGTTCACGAATCGTCGGCCTAGCATCCGCCAGCGCGGGACTTCCCGCACGCGGCGACGCGCGCAAGTCACGCGGCAGCACGCTTCGGCCACGCGGCGACGTTCTTCATGCACGCGGCGCCACGAACAGATCACGCGGCAGGATGCTTCGGCCACGCGATATCACTTTTCGCGCACGCGGCGACGCGCTCAGGTCACGCGGCAAAACACTTTACACTTGCATAAAGCGTGTCAGGTAAGTTTATACAAGCTCAATTAGCGACTGGTTTTAAGGGAATGAGCAGTGGCTTTTCATCTGTGTCATCTGTGGATGCCTTCTCTTTACACTGCCGCCAGCGCAGACGTAGCTCTCACCTTGGCATTGGGTTGGATGGCAAAAACTATCCCCAGATAACGCAGATGTCACAGATTTTAAAGAAACTCTGTTGGCGACTGATGGGTAAAGGGGCCATCTCAAGCTTTTCATCTGTGGATGCCTTTTCTTCTGTGATAAATGGGTGGTGGTCAATCTGCTGAGTGCGACATCACGCAGCATGGCGCATCCGTCTTCCTGAACTCTCGCGCACGATCAACTCCGGCTGCAGCGCGCGCGTCGTCGGCGCTACCATTTCCTTCCCCTGGACGCGCCGTTCGATCTGCCCATGCAATTCATCCACCGCCACGCGCCCCAACTCCGCCAGATGCTGGCGCACCGTCGTGAGCGCGGGCCAGAAGAAAGCCGACTCGGGCGTGTTGTCGAAGCCGACAATCGAGATATCTTCGGGCACGCGACGCTGGCTGCCATGACAGTAGTGCAGTGCGCCCAGCGCCATCTGGTCGTTGCAGGCAAAGATGGCGTCCACATCTGGCCGGCGCGCCAGCAACGCCTGCAACGCGGCCTCACCCGCCGCTGCCGTCCAGTTGGCCTCGGCAACCAGCGCGGGCGACGCTTCCAACCCGGCCGCGTCGAGCGCGCTGCGCCAGCCGGCAATCCGCTCGCGCACCTCCCACCAACTGGGCGGCCCGCTGATGACGCCAATGGCGCGTCGCCCCACATCGATCAGATGCTGCGTCGCCAGAGCGGCGCCCGCGCGGTTGTCGGTGGAGACGATCGCGGCGCCGGGCCGGCGTTCCATCGTCAGGAAAACCATGGGCGGCAGCGTCAGCAGGCGTTGCTCGTTGATCCACGCATGATTATCGCCCACTTCATGCACGGCCCAGATGATGCCGTCGACGCGGCGCGCGGTCAGTTCGTCGAGCACGGCGTCCACATCCTGACGATCGGGGCGATGCAACAGGTCAAGCAACAACGAGTAGCCTAGTTCGGCTGCCTGTTGCTCAATGCCGACCAGGGTGCGCGAAGGGCCGTAATATTCCAAGCCATAGGCGACGACGCCAAGCGTGTTGCTGCTGCGGTTGACCAGGCTGCGCGCCAGCAAGTTTGGCTGGTAGCCCAGTTCTTCGATGGCGCGCAACACCCGCTCGCGTGTAGCCGCTGAAACTGGTCGCTTGCCCGTCAGCGCGTTGGAAACCGTGCCAGCCGAGACATGCGCCCGCTGTGCGACATCGACGATGGTGACCGGATGTCTTTGCTGCATGGAAACAGCCTCTCCAAATTTCCAGGAAATGGTGATTGACAACAGAATTGAGGATGTGGTAAACTCGGCCCATTAAAACGTTTTAAGAAAATTGTACGTCGTGGCGCTACACTTGTCAACCGTCGATTTTCTCTCCGGCTTCATTGCTCAAATCGCCTGAAATCAGCGCTCCTTTTGACCAGCGGGCGGGGATGGCTACCATCCCCGCCCGCTGGTTTTTGGCAGCCTGGTGCGTAGGTCGGGCTATCAGCCCGACGTAAATGCGTAGGTCGGGTTATCAGCCCGACGTAAATGCGTAGGTCGGGCTATCAGCCCGACGTAGCCCCCCTCATCTTGTTGAGCATCGTCCCTCCCCCGTCGGCCAGACCTACGCTGGAGGATGCGACCCTCATCGTCGACGCAACATCGTCGGGCTGGTAGCCCGACCTACGGAGGGCGCCCGAAACCTTTGGCAGTCAAGAGTCGCCATCCTGTGGGGACTTGTGGCAAAATAGCTTCGTCATGATTTGAAGCGAGAAGTTTGTACGACCAACCATTAGCGAACGGAGGACAGCATGACAGGCGCCGGCATTCTCAACACAAATACGCACAGCATCGACCGCGTGCTCAACGCCGGGTTGCCGGTGATGTTGATCTTCTGGCGACCCTCCACGCCCATGCCTCCTACGCAACAGCAGGCGCTTGACGAACTGGCGCGCAGCTATGCCGGTCGTGCGCTCCTGGCGCAAGTCAATGCCGAGGAAGAAGCAGCGTTAGCGCACCGCTTTCGCGTGACGGCGACGCCGGTCTTTCTGCTGGTACGCGGCGGCAAAGTCGGAATCGCCCTGGCGAGTGAGGAGGCGCGCAGCCACGCAGCGGACTGGTTGGCACATTTCGTCGACGGCAAGCCGCAGCCAACGGTCGCGGCCCGTCCAGCCAACAAACCTGCCGGCGATGGCAAGCCGCTCACGCTGACCGACGCCAGCTTTCAGCAGGTGATCAACCAGTCGCTGCCCGTGTTGGTGGATTTTTGGGCGGCGTGGTGCGGGCCGTGCCGCATGGTGGCGCCTTCGGTGGAGAAATTGGCGCAGGAGTTCGCCGGGCGCGCCGTGGTGGGCAAGCTCAACGTGGACGAGAACCAGGCCACCGCGCAACGCTATCAAGTGATGAGCATTCCGACGCTGATCATCTTCAAAAACGGCCAGCCGGTCGATCAGATCGTCGGCGCCCAGTCCTATCAGGCGTTGCAGCAGCGGCTGAGCCAATTCGCTTGAGTACGAAATAAGGCACTACAACGGATGCAAGAAAGAAACGGATTTGCTTCGCTGTGTGATGGGTCGAGCGCGCTCTAGCGATAGACCCAATCCACTGTTCCGCATCCGCTGCAGTGATTTAGCGCAGAGGAACGGATTTGCTCCGCTGTATAATGCGCCCATCTTTCTCTAGCGGCAGACTAAATCCGTTGTTTCCCCTGCATCCGCTGTAGTGATTCAGGGCGTTCGCCCCGCCCTAGACGATGCCTTCCCGAAACGTGGGAAACTGGGCGCCACGCCCAAACATTGCCGTGTGGATCGCTCGCGTCGTGGCCTGCGGGTCGACGGCTTGCCAGACGCGCCGACCGATGGCAACCCCGGCCGCACCGGCCTGCAAAGCATCCTCCACCAGTTGCAACGTGGAGACGTCCGGGGTGGTTTTGGGGCCGCCGGCAACGATGATGGGCACAGGAACGGCCTGCACGATCTCGGCAAAGCGCGCCACATCGCCGCAATAGTTGGTCTTGATCACGTCGGCGCCGATCTCCATGCCGATGCGCGCCGCATGGGCAATCGCAGCAGCGTCAAAGAAACGATCCTCCGGCGGCATCATCTCGGCGATGACCGGCATGGCGTAGGGTTCACAGCTTCGAATCAGCGCGGCCAGCCAGCGGTAGATGTCCAGATCGCCGTCACGCCCAAAAAAGACAGAAACGGCGACGGCGTCCGCATCGAGCCGCAGCGCGGTTTCCACCTGCGCAATCGGGGTCTCCTGCGCACCCTGTGCGCTCAACCCTGCGGTGAGGCTGACGCGCAGCACAAGCGCCACGTCGGGACGCAGCGACGCCTCCGCCGCGCGCAGAAAACCAGGCGAGGCGAGCACTGCATTGGCGCCACCCGCCAGCACCTGGCCCACAATCTCCGCCGGCCGATCCAACCCTTTGACCGGCCCCAGCCAACCGCCGTGATCCAGCGGCGAAAGCAGGCATCGGCGTTGCTCCCCCACAAACAGACGGCGCATCCGCCGCGTCTTGCCGAACATAAGCATCTCCACTTCTTTGCTTGATGATTTGTAACTGTTCAGCCTGGTTCTATAGACCAGGGGCTAGACGGAAAATTCCGGATACGTTGCAGATGGGAATCCGTGAGCATCCGCCTCATCCGCATCATCCGTGGTCTATGCTTGCGATGGCTGAACCGGTACGATGATTTTAGGTAATGGTCACCGTGCGAGTGTAGCGTCAGCAAACTCGGTTAGTTGACAATAGCGACGATAGAGATCGTCGTACAGCGCCGCGAGTGATTGGGTTGGTGAGCAAACTTCCGAAGCGCCAAATGTGCGCGCTAACGCCGCGTCAAACGTGTTGCGTGGATCGAGCGCCTGACACGCATACGCGTACAAGCCGCGCGTCACCGTCTCCTCCCCGGCGTAGACGTAAACCGGACGGCCGCAGACATCGGCTATCAATTGAGGCAGCCCTGCAATCGCTGCGCCGCCGCCGGCCAGGGCAATGGTCTCTATGGCCACATGCAGCCGGTCGAATTCGTCGAGCAGATAGCGCAGGCTGAAGGCGACCCCTTCGAGCACGGCGCGCAGCAAATGGCTGCGGCTGCACGTCAGCGTCAATCCGTAAAAGGCGCCGCGCAGCGCATCGTTCCAGAAGGGCGTCCGCTCGCCAGCCAGGAAGGGCAGGAAAAAAGCGCCTTCCGCACCGGCGGGCGCTGCAAACGCCTGTTGGATCGCCGCGTCGAACGGCGTTTGATCGGCATAGAGCGTCTGCCACGCCCATTGCACCGCCGCGCCTGTGGTGGAGCTGACCCCGCCAAGCAGCGGATAAGGCAGCAGCGGATAGACGTAGAGACGCGCGCCTGTCTGCTCAACCTGCTGACCCGCGGCCAGTGGGCAGAAGACCATCGACGAGCTGCCCATGCTGCAGGTGACGCGACCTGGCGTTGGCGGCGATCCGCAGAGCAGCGCGAGCACGTCGCCCGCACCCACGAGCACCTTAACGCCTGGGTCGAATCCATAGCGCGCGCACAGATGCGCATGCACCGCGCCGGCGTCGTCTTGCGCGTGGCGCAATGGTGGGAGCAGATCCGGACGGATGCCGTAGGCGGTCAGGCGCGACGTAGCCCACATAAGCGTTTCCCAGTCGAGCAGGGCAGCTCCGCCGGCTTCGGTGACATCCGTGCATTGAACGCCGGTCAGGCGAAAGCGCAGGTAATCCTTGGGCCACAACAGAGACGCACACTGTTGCAAACACTCCGGCTCTTCTCGCGCCAGCCACAGTAACTTTGGCAAAGTATAGGTCGAGTTGAGATGATAGGGCGCCAATTCCAGGCGTTGCTGTAGTTCGACAGTTTCGGCCACTGCCCTGCGATCCAGCCACAGGATCGTGGGGCGGATCACCTCGCCCGCCGCGTCAAGCAGCACGGCCGTGTGCATCTGGCCGGTCACGGCAATGGCGCGCACCTGCGCCAGCGAGTAGGGTGATCGTGCCAATTCCAGGATGGCGGCGTCAAAGGCCTGCCACCACTGCTCCGGGTCGGCCTCGGCCCAGCCCGGCTGCGGCGTGGCGTAAGTGTAGCGGCGGCTTGCCCGCGCCAGCACCTCGCCCGCCGGGCTGTACAGGACGGCCTTCAACGCCGAGGTGCCCACGTCGATGGTGAGAATCATTGAGCGTCCATTCTCACATCACTGTTCCCCGTTGACTTCCATCACGATCTTGAGACCGACACGCTGCTTGACCAGCTCAAGTCCCGCAGCAAGCTCCTCCAGCGGGAGAAGATGGCTGATCAGCGCCTCCGTCTGCACCTGGCCCGCTTCGATCAAGCCGAGCGCCCGATGCATATTTTCGGGCGTGCTGTCGGACGAGCCGGTGATGATCCATTCGCCGTAGTGAATCTGATTAGGGTCAAGGCTGACCTGATCCTTGGGATAGATGCCGGCAAAGATGTTGAGGCGGCCACCCGGCGCCAACAGCTTGACGCACTCTTCGACCATACGCGCCGAGCCGACGGTCAGGGCGATGGCATCCACGCCCCAGCCTGCGGTCGCGTCCTGGACAAACGTGGTGAGATTGGTCTGTTGCGGGTCCACCACCCACGTCGCGCCCAACGCCTGCGCCTGCTCGCGCCGCATCGACACCGGGTCGGAGGCAAGGACGCGCGCGCCAAACGCACGGGCAACCTGCAAATGCATCAGTCCAATCGGGCCGAGGCCGACCACAAGCTCCACCTCGCCCGGATAGAGGCGCAGCATGTCCTGGCCGCGCAACACACACGCCAGCGGCTCCATCATCGCGGCCGCTTTCAGGCTGACGCCGGGGCGGATCGGGTGAATGTTGCGCTGCGGCACACAGACATAGTCGGCATAGCCGCCGCCATATTGCAGGTAAGTTGGACGCCAGCAGCGGTTGGGGCGGCCGGTGCGGCAGGCTTTGCACACGCCGCATTTGACGATCATGTCCGGCGCAACCGCCTGGCCGATCTCCAGCTCCTTGACATTTTTACCGACCGCGGCGACGCGCCCCGCCACCTCATGACCGAGCACGCGCGGGAAGGCTACGGCGGAGGAAAGTCCCGAAAACGCGCGCACATCCCAGGGGCAGATCGCAGCGTAGGCCACCTTGACGAGCACATCATCGTCACCCACCGTGGGAATCGGGAGGTGACGCAACTCAACTTCCTGTGGCCGCTCGCACCACATCACGCACATCGTATTTGTCGCTGACATAGATATTCCTTTTCTGTGAGATTCCTTTTCTGTTGACCTGCTTTACCGTTTCATAAGCCAGGCTCATGCCGGATGGCGCTGCTAAGAAGGTGTTTGAAAAGCCCTACCACAAAGCCACAAAGGACACAAAGAGGCACGAAGTGGGCGAACAAAGAAGGGCTTCCAGGTGCTGCTTTGCGCCGCTTAGCGTGTTTCGCGTCTTAGAGGTTACTTTTCAAACAATTTCTAAGCGTGAAAATTGCTCTTCTCTGCGAACCTCTGCATCTCCGCGTCAGAAGTCCTTTTCAAACCAGGCTTGCAGCGGCGCCGCGCACATAAATCGTCGCAATGTCGGCGAGCGAAGCGCGGTGCACAATGGCGCTGATGGGGTCGTGAAGATAGCGCAGATGCGGTCGCTCCAGATCGAAGAGCAGGAAGCTGGCCTCCTTGCCCGGCGCCAGGCTGCCGATGCGCGCATCCAGCTTGAGGGCGCGCGCGCCTTCGATGGTGGCGGCCCGCAAGAGGGCGTGATGGTCGATGGCAGTCGGATCGTGCGCCAGGCCGCGCCCGAGACGCGACGCAAAGTCCATTTCGCGCAACATGTCCGGGGCCACGAACATCATGTTGTCCGTGCCCAGGGCAAAGCGCACACCCATCTCCCGCCAGCGCGCCAAGTCGGGAAAGCCGACGCCGAGGATGCCGTTGCTGCGCACACAGGCGACGCCATAAACGCCTTGCGCCGCGATGTGCGCCAGGTCGTCGGGCGTGGCATGCACCAGATGCACGAGCAGGTCGGGATGCCAGTCCAGCACGCGCGCCACCTGCGTGCGCGCGGTCGCCTGGAGCGATGCAGCCTGCGCCGCCGCACTCTCGGCCGCGTGGACGGCGAAGAGCCTGTCGGGATATTGGCGGCGCAAACGGGCGAGCAACGCGGCCGGATAGGCTTCCACGTCGCGCACGCCTAGCCCGTCCGCTTCCTCTAAAAGACGATGCGCCTGATTTTCCAGCTCGGCTTGGTCGGCATCTTCATCCATACGCCCCAGGATCACGGTGTGAATCGGCAGCCCGGCCGCGGCCTTGCGCAGCGCGGCGACGCCGGCCAGCCCCTGTTCGCGAAAATCGCCGCACGCCGCCACGCCACATTGCAGCATATCGATGAGGCCGGTGCGCATCATCTCGGTCAACAGGTCGGGGTCAACGCTGCGCAGAAAGCGATGCTTCATGCCGTCGGGTGGGATGACGGCGGCAGCGTGGCTCAGTCCCACGCCCAACTCCTTGGCGCCAGTGTCGCCGACATGCGTGTGAGCATCGACGAACATCGGGCAGATCAGCTTGCCGGCAAGCTCAACCTGGCGCGCACCGGCGCCGCGCCGATCGACAGGATGCGTTCGCCCTGCAGCGTCAATGCCGCACCGGTCACCACGCGCAGATCGTCGCCGGCGACAACCAACGCGCCCGTCAGGCTAACGACTGATTCGTCGCCTCTCGCCCCTCGCCCCTCGCAACTCACAACTTATCCCTTGGTGGCGCCCATCGTCACGCCCTGGATAAAATAACGGTTCAGAAACAACGAAATGAACAGCGCAGGCACGATGGCAAAAATGCACATCACCGCCATCTTGCCCCAGTTGATCTCGACCGCGCTGAACGAGGACAGAATCCCCAGCGGGATCGTCTTGGTCTCCGGCGAGGTCAGCATCAGCGCAAATAAGAAATCGTTCCAACTGAAGATGATTACATAGAGCGCTGAAGCGACGATGCCGGGGATCGAGAGCGGCAACGCCACCCGCCAGAAGGCGACAAAGCGCGAGGCGCCATCGACCAAGGCCGCCTCTTCGATCTCTCTGGGCACATCGGCAAAATAGCTGCGCATCATCCAGACGACAAAAGCCGCGTCGAAAACTGTATCCAGGATGATCAGCGAGGCGTAGCTACCCAACAGATGCAGGTCGCGCATGATCAAGTAAAAGGGGATCAGCATCGCCACCGGCGGCACCATAAGCAGCAGCAAAAAAAAGTACGCCGACATGTTCAATGCACGCGAGCCGGAGCGGGCAATGGCGTAGCCCGCGGGCACGCCCAACACCAGCGACAGCACGGTCGCGCCGAGCGAGACAATCAGACTGTTCGTCAGGTACAGGCCGATCTTCGACGTTGCCAGCACATCTTCATAATTGCGCAAGGTAAAATCGAAAAACAACCATTTGGGCGGAATGGAGAAGGCTTCCCGGCCAAACTTGAACGAGGTGGTGATCAGCCAAAACACGGGGACCATAAAAAAGATCACCACCATCACCGTCAGCACAGTGAGAAGACCCTGCTCAAATTTGCTGCGCTTTTGCATCATGTCGCAAACTCCAACATCTGGTGGTCACATTACCAACGTGACTTCGATCATAGTACAAGTCTGGTTGGGCGGCGCCGTCGGGCTGGTAGCCCGACCTACGAATTGCTGGCAACGCCGGACGGTGAATTTCGTAGGTCACGCTACCAGCGTGACGTTGCCTGTCGCCACAGTCTGGTTGGGCGGCGCCGTCGGGCTGGTAGCCCAACCTACGAATTGCTGGCAACGCCGGACAGTGAATCTCGTAGGTCACGCTACCAGCGTGACGTTGCCTGTCGCCACAGTCCGTTTGGGCGGCGCCGTCGGGCTGGTAGCCCGACCTACGCAGTGTTGGCAACGCCGGACAGTGAATCTCGTAGGTCACGCTACCAGCGTGACGTTGCCTGTCGCCACAGTCTGATTGGGCGGCGCCGTCGGGCTGGTAGCCTGACCTACGTAGTGTTGGCAACGCCGGACGGTGAATTTCGTAGGTCACGCTACCAGCGTGACGTTGCCTGTCGCCACAGTCTGATTGGGCGGCGCCGTCGGGCTGGTAGCCCGACCTACTATAATTGCTGGCGTTCCAGGATGATGATATACAGCGCCGACAAGATGGCGATGATCACGAGCAGCACGTTAGCAAGCGCGGCGGCATAGCCCATGTCAAAGAAAGTCATGCCTACGGTGTAGATGTGAAAGTTGAGCACGGTGGTGGCCGACCCGGGGCCGCCGCCTGTCGTGGCATAAATCACATCGAACACTTTGAACGACTGCATGGTTCGCAACAGCAGCGCCACAAGCAACGTCGGTTTGAGCAGGGGCAAAGTGATATGGACAAACCGTTGCCAGCGTGTGGCGCCGTCGGCAAAGGCGGCTTCGTACGGCTCAAGCGGCAGCCCTTTGAGACCGGCCAGGAAAATGATCATCAGCAGCGGCGTCCACTGCCACACGTCGATCAGGATCACAGCCAACATCGCCCAGTTCAGCTCTGCCAGCGGGCCGCGCCCGACATCAACGCCTAACGTTTTCAGATAATACGGAATGACTCCAAAATCGGCGTTGTAGAGCGACTTCCACACCAAACCGACGACAAGCGGCGGCAGCGCCATCGGCAGCAGCAGCAGCGAACGCGCCCCGCGTATCAACCTCGCCTCCGACGCGAGCAACAGCGCCAGGGCAAGTCCGAGGATCATTTCCAGGATTACTGTGCCGGCGACGTAGAGCAGCGTCACCTGGATCGATGTCAACACGATCGGATCCTGGGCGGCGCGGAGATAGTTGTCCAGTCCCACAAAAGTCTGCACCTGGTTCGGGTCGGTCAGGCGATATTTGAAGAGGCTGATGCGAAATGAGAAAAGGAGTGGATAGATGGCGATAGCGGCCACAAACACCAGCAGCGGGAGCAACATCAACAGATACGCGCCCTCCCCGCGCAGCGCATGACGCATTTGTTCGCCCCATCCATGCTCTGGGTGGGATCGTCGTCCCCGACTAGCAGCCATGTGGTGTGTCCGATGTGGTTAGCGATCGGGCGGGGTGTCCCGATCGCTCAAGTTTGTCAGTACAGCCGGTTATTGCCAGTTATCTTCGACTTGCTTCTGGGCCGCTTCCAATGCCTGTTCGGCGGTTTCCTGCCCCACGAGGAAGGCATTGACATGCGTGCCAAGCGCGTCCTGGATAATGCTGTATTGCGGGATACGCGGTCGATAGTCGCCGTCGCCCTTTTCAAACGACTCAAGCAGGATCGGCATCCAGGGATATTCCGCGACGATCTCTGGGTCGGTCATCGTGCTGCGGCGGATGGGCGCGCCGTCATTGCGCAGCCATTCCTTCTGGATCTCAGGCGATGTCACCCATTTGATAAATTGCCAGGCGCACTCTTGCTGTTCCGGCGTAGAGTCGGCGTTGATGCCGATGCCCCAGCCGCCGAAGCCAAATTGCGGCTCCATGCCTGCCTTCACCGGCGCCACGGTCAGGTCAACATTGCCGGCGACCGAGGAGATATCCGGGTTCTCGTAGCCGGCGCGTGCAATGCTCCACCCTTCCATCAGGGCTACGTTGCCGCTGCGGAAGGCCGTCTCGCGCTGATCCCACCAGTAGTCCATCGCCCCTGCCGGTGCATAACTGAAGAGATCGCCGAAATGCTGCAAGATCTCGACATTCTCCGGTGTGTTGAGCGTGGGATTGCCCTCGTCATCCAGAAGGCGGCCACCATATTGCTGCACCCACGCCATGTAATCCTGCGCCACCGCCGGCCCTTTTGCCCCCAAGAGCGCAATGCCATACACGCCGGCATCGGCATTGGTGAGAGCCTGAGCCGCGGCCGTCAACTCCTCTTGCGTCGTGGGCGGCTGGATGCCAGCCTGTTCCAACAGATCCTTGCGGTAGTTCAGCACATTGGCGTAGCCTGCCAACGGATAGGCGACGTGCGTCCCCTGCCACTCGCCCAACGTCCACGCCACCGGCAGAATGTCATCTAGCTGCAATTCAGCCTCATCGCGCGCCATGAAGTCGTCCAGGGGAAGCGTGTACAGATTCTGGCCAAATTCACCCGACCACACGATGTCCACCGTCATGAGATCGTAGTTGCCGGTGTGCCCGACAAAATCGGCAATCAGCTTCTGGTAGAGATCGACGTACCCCAACTCATCCAATGTGACTTTGGCGCCCGACGCTTCCTCAAACTTGGGAACTAACACGCGAAACGCGGCGACATACTGGTCTGTCATCGAACCCAACACCAGGCTCTGTCCTTGACAGGCGTCCAAACCGGCCGCGACTGCGGGTGGCGCGGCCTCCGGCGCGGTGGCAGCGGGCGCCACCGGCGCGGTGCAACCGATTAGCCCCACCAACACGACCCCGACCATGATCAAATTCAGGAATTTCCACAGGTTGTGATGCACAGCAGTACTCCTTTCGTTACCGTTACAGTTCGTTACTATCACAGAAAAATATAGCAATGCACTCAATCACATGCACCAAGAGGCAGCTCGCGCGGCATCTATCGTCGCACAACCAAGTTTTTCAACTGTCTGTAAGAGGAGTTAGTTCTTCGGGTGCACACGCCAAATCCATCCAGGAGGCGGTTGGACTTTTGCGCTGCGTATGCACCCATAAATCTGCCGCTTGAGTATAGCACGCTAGCTGACAGCCGCAAAAAATTTGAAATGAGAGGCGAGTAAGGGCCGAAACGTCAGGCGCGCCGCAGCTTGCGATAGGTGATGCGGTGCGGCCGGTCGGCAATGGGGCCGAGGCGGCGATGGCGGTCTTCTTCATATTCGCTGTAGTTGCCCGGAAAGAAGTAAACCTGGCTGTCGCCTTCAAAAGCAAGGATGTGCGTGGCGATGCGGTCGAGGAACCAGCGATCATGCGAGATCACCAGCACGCAGCCCGCAAAGCCTTCGAGTGCATCCTCCAGCGCGCGCAGGGTGTTCACGTCGAGGTCGTTGCTTGGCTCATCCAGCAGGATCAAGTTGCCGCCCGACTTGAGCATCTTTGCCATGTGCAGCCGGTTGCGCTCCCCGCCGGAAAGCGCCCCAACCTTCTTTTGCTGATCCTGGCCGGCAAAATTGAAGCGCGCGGCATACGCGCGCGAGTTGACCACACGGTCGCCGAGCTGCAATTGATCGTTGCCGTCGGAGATCTCTTCCCACACGCTCTTGTTGGCGTCGAGGATATCGCGCGATTGGTCGACATAGGCCAGCTTGACTGTAGCGCCGACCGTCAGCGCGCCGCTGTCGGGCGTTTCCTGGCCGACGATCATGCGAAAGAGGGTCGTCTTGCCCGCGCCGTTTGGCCCGATAATGCCCACAATGGCGCCGGGCGGGATGTCGAAGGTCAGGTTCTCATAAAGCAGGTTGTCGCCGTACGCCTTGCTGATGTCTTCGGTGCGCACCACCACATCGCCCAGGCGCGGACCCGGCGGAATATAAATTTCCCGATCTTCCAGCGCACGCTCTTTCTCCTGCGACAACAGATCGTTGTAGGCGTTGATGCGCGACTTACGCTTGGTTTGTCGCGCCTTGGGCGACATGTGCAGCCATTCCAGTTCGCGCTGCAACGTCTTCTGGCGCAACGCCTCCTGTTTTTCCTCTTGCGCCAGACGCTGTTGCTTCTGCTCCAGCCACGACGAATAGTTGCCACGCCATGGAATGCCATAGCCGCGGTCGAGCTCCAAGATCCAGCCGGCCACATTGTCGAGGAAATAGCGGTCATGCGTGACCGCGATGACCGTGCCTTTGTACTCGCGCAGATGCTGCTCCAGCCAGGCCACTGACTCAGCGTCGAGGTGGTTGGTCGGCTCGTCCAGCAGGAGGATGTCCGGCTCCTTGAGCAGCAGGCGACAAAGCGCCACCCGCCGTCGCTCGCCGCCCGAAAGCACCTTGACCGCCGCGTCGCCCGGCGGACAGCGCAGCGCATCCATCGCCAGCTCAAGCCGGCTGTCGAGATCCCACGCATTGAGCGCGTCGAGTCGATCCTGCACTTCGCCCTGGCGCGTCATCAACGCATCCATCTCGTCGGGCGACAGGTCCTCACCAAAGCGGGCGTTGATCTCGTCGAATTCGCGCAGCACATCCACGACTTCCTGCACACCTTCTTCGACCACCTCGCGCACCGTCTTGCTGTTGTCGAGCAGTGGCTCCTGTTCGAGAAAGCCAACGGTGTAGCCAGGCGCCAGCATGGTCTCGCCGACAAAATCCTTCTCCACGCCCGCCATGATACGCAGCAGGGTGCTCTTACCCGCGCCGTTAAGACCCAGCACGCCGATTTTCGCGCCGTAGAAATAGGAGAGGCTGATATCGCGCAGCACCTGTTTGTTGGGAGGATAAATCTTCCCGACTCCCATCATCGAATAAATGATCTTTGTGCTCATAGTTTTGTTTACGTTCGCTCCAATGGATGGGTAGGCGTCATGCCTGACCCTCGCCGTCTTCTGACAATCGCAGCATTGTACCAAACGCCTCCCCCTTTCCCTAGCGCCGCCGCCATCCGCCGGCATTTTGACGCTTACGCAATCCCCTTTTCCAGCAACTTGCCAAAAGAGTGATTCGCATATACCCTATAGCGGTCACTTATCATGATTTCCTCACTTTCAGGGAGGACCGAATGCAGCGCAAAAGCCTCGTCCTGGTGGCCATTGCAATCACCTTGTTTACCACCTTTTTGCTACAGTTGACAGTAGCCCAGGCGGCCGCGCCACAACAATCTGCGGCGCCGACTGCGACAGATGAACCCGTAGCGCTCGATCAGCCGATCCGCATCCAGATTCGCCAGTCGCTTCCGTTCACCATTTCGCTGCTGCCTGCGACGGCGCTCACTGCCACCGCGTCGCTGACGCCGGCCGTGGATGCACTCACCGCAGCCGACGAGATCACGGAGAGCATTGCACTGACTGACGCCGTTGACGGAGCAGTCATCACTCCCACCATCGAGGCTGACCTGACGTATTGACGGCAACCGCATTGACGGCAACCGCACAGATAACGACGCCGGCCATCGTAAACAATGTAGTGGTGACGCTTGAGATCGAGTTGGATTTTCTCGTCACGCAAACATTGACGACGACAGTGCCCACTTCCGTGACGCTGCAAGTATCGGGCTTCGAAACCCAGACTATCCCTGTCGATGTCGTCATCGCGCCGCTTGCCGAGGGTGAAGCTGTCGTGGAACTGGTGCTGCCGTCCCTTGTTGAAGCGCCGGCAGTGACCGAGACGCTGGAGGGTGACGGCCACTGAAGCTCTGACTGGGAAGCGTCGCCACGCCCACCGTGACTCGCACCCTGGCGTCAGACCTCAACAGCGTCCCGTTGATCAACACGACGGCGACTGTCACTTCTAATCTGCGCGCCGGGCCTGGCACCACCTTCAACGTCGTGTCACAGGTCGGCGGGCAGAAACCGTTCAAATCGCCGCGATCAGCGAAGACGGACAATGGTATCTGTTGGGAAACGGCGCCTGGATTGCCAACTTCCTGGTTGCCGAGCAGCCGGCCAATGCGCCGGTCGTCAACGACGAAATTCTGCAGGCAGTGCAAGGCACTACGCCCACCGAAGCCGCAACGCCTGAGGAGACAGCCACCCCTACACCGCCTGCTGCCACCGGCGTCGTCACACCGACGGTGACGACAGACGCTAATCTACGCTCCGGCCCGGGCACCAACTTTGACGCTATCGGCGGCACTGTCATTGGACAAGAGGTTAACATTGTCGGACGCAATGCAGATGGCACATGGTTCCGTCTCGACAACGGAGGCTGGGTCTTCGGCACGTTGGTCGCCAACCCGCCGGCGCTCGACAGCATCCCGGTTGTCGACAACGACGGCGCGCCGCTTGAGCCGGCCGCGCAGCCAGCCGCTACGCCCGCGGCTGGGCTAGGCGGGCTGTTGCCGACGCCGACGCCACCCGCGCAAGCCGGCGCCGACGAGGCAGCGGCTTATCTGACGGCAGCGGGCGAACTCATCGGCCAGTTTGATCTGGTGCTTAACAGCGTCGATGCATTGCTTGCAGAGGTCAACAGCAATAATGCGCTGATCTCTGACCCAGCCTGGACGACGCGCATGAATGCCGCGTTGACCCTCCTGCGCCGCACAAGCGCCAGTGTAGGGGAGCTTACTGTACCTGCTACGGCGACGACTGTCCATCAGCAGTTGGAGAAGGCTGCGATCAGCTATGCGGAGGCGGCGGATGCCCTGGCGCAGGCCGTCCGCGCCGGCGACATTGGCCTGTTGGGCGAAACCGACGCGCTGGTGAGCACGGCTGCCGCCAACTTAACCGCTGCCGAGAGCGCCATTGCCCAAGCGCGTGGCCAGTAAAAGCAGACAGTAAAAGCCGGCAGTCCTATTTTGAAGCGGAGGCGCGGCGTCAGATTTAGAGAATTTCCAACCAGACTTTGCGTTCTCACGGGGCGAGCAGTACTGCTCGCCCCGTTTTATTTTTCCTCAACGCTGGCCGCAATGATTGCACCTTGCGCCTGTGGAGCGCCTGTACACCTTACGAAAAGAATACAGCATTTGCCAGATGACGCCATTACCCAAAATAGGCTATTCTATTGGCGGATGGGTAATGGGTTCAGGGTTTACATGTAGGTTTTCTCCTTCTCTCTGTGTGTGCAGAAGCGCCGGCGATATCGTCGGCGCTTCTGCTTTTGCGCGCCTGAGCAGGTTCAGCGCTGAACGCCAGGCATGAGGTGAGGCGGATGCTGCTGAACGAAGCTACTTAGGCGCCTGCCCGGAATGCGCCTAAAGTTCGATGGGCTAGATTAATGAATGAAGCAATGGCGCGCTCCAAACCTTTGGCCGCGCTCACCGGCTGGTATAAGATGACTGCCGTTACGCTACTGCGTCACAATCTGCCGATTTCAACCGGTCAGGCACAGCACATACCACACACCATGTCGAGCCACGAAAGGTTTACACATGAAGACATTGCTCGCAAAACTCCAGCTCGATTCCGTCAATCTCGGCGCCTGCAGCGGCCCGGAGAAGTGGATCGACAGCGGCGCTTCTCCGCTCACCTCCTACAACCCGACCACGGGCGCGCCGATCGCGCAGGTGATCCCCGCCAATGGAGCAGCTTATGAAACCATTGTCGCAAGTGCTCAGGCGGCGTTCATGCAGTGGCGCAACGTGCCCGCGCCTAAACGCGGGGATATCATCCGCGACCTTGGCGCGATCTTGCGCGAATCCAAAGAACCGCTTGGCGAACTGGTCTCGTTGGAGATGGGGAAGATCCGCACCGAAGGCATAGGCGAGGTGCAGGAAATGATCGACATCTGCGACTTTGCCGTCGGTCTTTCGCGCCAACTCTACGGGCTGACCATGCACTCCGAGCGCCCCGCGCACCGCATGTATGAACAATGGCACCCGCTTGGACCAATCGGCATCATCACCGCCTTCAATTTCCCGGTCGCGGTCTGGTCGTGGAACGCCGCGCTCGCGGCAGTCTGCGGCGATACCCTGGTGTGGAAGCCGAGCGAGTTGACTCCACTCTGCGGCGTGGCGGTGCAGCACCTCGCCAACCAGGTGATGGCCGATCACCAACTGACGGGCATCTTCACGCTTGCAACCGGCGCGGGCGATATCGGTCAACGAATGGCGGAAGATCAACGGCTGCCGCTGATCTCCTTTACCGGCTCGATTCCGACCGGGCGCCGCGTAGCGCAGACCGTGGCGGGACGTCTCTGCCGCCCGCTGCTCGAATTAGGCGGCAACAACGCCATTATTGTGTCAGACAAAGCGGAGCTCGACCTGGCGGTGCGCGCCATCATGTTTGGCGCAGTCGGCACAGCGGGACAGCGTTGCACCAGCACGCGGCGCATCATCGCTCACGCCGCCATCGTCGACGAACTGACCGCACGGCTCGTCAACGCCTATCGCCAGACGCAGATCGGCGATCCATTGCAGCCCGGCGTGCTGATGGGTCCCCTTGCCACCTCGCGCGCAGTTGCCGCCATGTTGCGTGCAGTCGAACGCGCCGTGGCGGACGGCGGCGTGGTGCTCACCGGCGGCGTGGCCCGCCCTGAGCTTGGCCCACAATTTGTCGAGCCTACCATCATTCGTATGCCCGCGCAGACAGAGATCGTGCGGGAAGAAACCTTTGCGCCCATTCTTTATGTCATGTCCTATCGCAGCCCGGCCGAGGCCATTGAGCTGCACAACGGTGTGACGCAGGGCTTGTCGTCCGCCATCTTCACCGACAGCCTGCGCGAAGCGGAGATGTTCCTCTCGGTGGCGGGGTCGGACTGCGGCATCGCCAATGTCAACATCGGCACGTCCGGCGCGGATCGGCGGTGCGTTTGGCGGCGAGAAGGATACGGGTGGCGGCCGCGAGTCCGGTTCCGACGCGTGGAAAGCTTATATGCGCCGGCAGACGAACACAATCAACTGGTCGGGCGAGCTGCCGTTGGCGCAGGGGATCAAATTCGAATAGCGTTCAACTTTCGTGGGAGTTTTACACATGAAGCATGCAAACGGCGCGTCTACTGAGCGATTTATCTATCCGCTTACGTTCGACCCGGTCTTCAGGACTACCCGTGGGGGGCGCAATCTGGCGATAAAACTGGGGCGGACGATCCCTGACGGCATTGTGGCGGAGAGTTGGGACATCGCCGCGCACACGCATGGCTCCAGCGTCGTCAATACCGGCCCGCTCGCAGGCAAGACGCTCCCAGAAGTGCAGGCGCTGCTGGGCGAGGCGTTGCTGGGCGACCGCAATGACCAGGCGCTGGCCGCGGGCAAATTCCCGCTGCTGATCAAAATCCTCGACGCCAACCGCTGGCTCTCGGTTCAGGTGCATCCGGATGACGCGTATGGCCTGGCCCACGAAGACGAGCCGGGAAAAACTGAGATGTGGGTGGTGCTGCACGCCGACCCCGGCGCTGAGTTGATCTACGGATTTGCGCCGGGCATGACGCGCGCTCACTACGCTGAGGTTATCGGCACGGATGCCAGCGTCGACAGTCTGCATCGCGTGCCGGTCAAGCCGGGTGATGTGATCTTTGTGCCGTCGGGCACAGTGCACGCGCTGGGGCCGGGTATCATAGTCGCCGAGATCCAGCAGAACAGTGACTCGACCTATCGCATCTGGGATTGGGGACGCCCGCGCCCGCTGCATCTGGAAAAATCGCTCGATGTGCTCAACTTCAGTCAGGTGCAGCCGGGGCCGGCGACGCCTACCGTGTTGCTCGACGAAGAGGGGCTGCGCATCGAACAGCTTGTACGCTGCCCCTATTTCGAGACTGAGCGCATCACGCTGCCGGCCGGACACCACTATTACGGATTATGCGACGGCTCAACTTTTGAAATCTGGGCAGTGGTACAAGGGAAGGCGGCGCTTGATTCCAACGCGGCGTCATTGACCTTGCAGGCCGTGCAATGGGTGCTCCTGCCGGCGGAGTTGGGCGAGTACCAGATTAGCGCCGAGGAAGATGCTGTGTTGCTACGCGTCGTCACCCCAGAAAATGAAGGGTAACGTGCAGACCACCAAACCAGAGTTGTCCTTTCGCCGTCTCATTGGCACGGGCATGGCGGCCAAGCTGCTGGTTGACATCGGCGCGCAAATTTTCAACCCCTTCCTGCCTGTGATCGCGGCCGGGCTGGGCGTCAGCGTCGTCGAACTGGGGCGGCTGGTGGGGCTACGCAGCGCAATGGGCATTTTCTCGCCTGTCAGCGGCACGTTGGCCGATCGGCATGGCTATCGGCTGGTCATCCGCGGCGCACTGTTGCTTACAGCCACGGGGTTTCTGTTGCTGGCGGTCAGCAGCGCGGCCTGGATGGTCGCGCTCGCCATGATCCTGACCGGGTTGGGGATGGGCGCGTTTGTCCCCAATTTGCAGGCGTTCGTCAGCAGTCGGTTGGATTATCGGCTGCGCGCACGCGGGCTGGGCATGATCGAATACTCCTGGGCGCTGACCGGCATCATTGGCCTGCCGCTGATCGGGCTGCTGATCGCTGCCACCGGCTGGCGCACGCCTTTCTTTCTGCTCGCCGCCGCCATGGTGGTGATGAGCGTGGTCTTTGGCGCCATGCCTGGCATCCAGCAAGGCCGAGCTGCGTCGTCGGACAGCGCTCAGCTCCCTGCGCCCTGGCGGAGCCGGCTGGCGGAGCTCGTCGTCATCTATACCAACCGGCGCTCAACCTACGCCACTATCCTGGCCGGCGCGCTCAGCTACTTCGCCGCCATGCAGGTAATGATCGCGCACGGCGCCTGGTTGGCCGCTCAATACGGGCTGGACGCGGCCACGTTGGGGCTGGTGGCCTTTATCTTTGGCTGGTTTGACCTGGCCGCCAGCGTATCGGTCAGCCTCTTCACCGACCGGCTCGGCAAGAAGCGCAGCGTGCTGATCGGCATCGTCGGCTCGTTGGTTGGCTATCTGCTGATGCCCTTACTCAACGTAGCGCTGCTGCCCACCGTTGCCATCATCGGCATGGCGCGCATGTTTTTCGAGTTCAATATCGTCAGCCACTTCCCGCTGCTGAGCGAGCAGGGCGTAGCAGCGCAACGCAGCGGCGTGATGACGCTCGGCGCCACAGCAACCGATCGGCGGCTCACTGGCTGGCTTCACCGGCCTGGCTGCTGGTCAATGTAGGTGTGGCGGCATTGGCTGGACATCAACGGTCGTAATTATCGCGGGGCTTGCCATCGTCGTCTTCCTCGTCAAAGAGGACTGAGCTCATTTCTTACACAATCATGAAGCATTGATTATGTGCAGGGAAGCTTCATTGATCCGGCTACATGTTATCCCGTATAATCAATCCCTATGAGCGGACAAACGATTCTCGTTGTCGACGACGAACCGAGCATCAGCAGGTCGTCGTAACTGTTATCTGCGCGCCGGCTATCAGGCGCGTCGTGCATGACGGGGAAGCTGCTTTAGCGATCTGGTGCGCAGCCTGCCCGACCTGGTCATCCTCGACCTGATGCTGCCCGGCGTGGACGGCATGGAAATCACGCGGCGGCTGCGCGCGGAAGGCGACACCCCAATTATCATGGTGACGGCGCGGCGCGAGGAGACCGACCGCATCCTGGGGCTGGAAATGGGCGCCGATGATTATGTCGTCAAACCCTTCAGTCCGCAGGAATTGGTCAGCCGCGTGCGCGCGGTGCTGCGTCGCGCCCAAACGACAGCCAGGCGTGAGGAGACTGGCGCAGGCGAGCGGGTGCTGATCTTTCAGCACATGACGATCGACGCCAGCACGCGTCTGGCTACACTTGGCAATGCCGAAGTCACGCTCACCGCCAAAGAATTCGACCTGCTTTGGTTTCTCGCCAACCATCCACGCCAGGTGTTCAACCGCGACCAACTGCTGGATCGCGTCTGGGGCGAGAGCCAGTATATCGACCCCAGCACCGTCACCGTCCACGTGCGCCGTTTGCGCGAAAAGCTCGAACCTGACCCGTCCACACCGCGGCATATCTTGACGGTGTGGGGTGTAGGATATAAATTCGAGCCGTAATCAGGAAAAAGGAACAACCAAACTTGACTATCTACCCAACTCGCCAACAATTGACGTTGCCGCTGCGCTTTCTGGGCGGAGTACTGGCGACGATGGCGCTGGCGCTCCTGATTTTCTGGACGCGGATGCAACCACCGCTCGAAGAGTTCCGCGCCATGACCCTCTTTCTGGGCGTCACGGCCGCCGTCTCGATCGTGGCGGGCTTCTTCGCCTACCGCGTCGGCTGGATCAGTTGGTCATCGCGGCTGAGTTGGACGCTCGTCTCCAGCTACATCCTCTCCAGCCTGCTCACCTTCCTCAATGTCTGGTGGACGGCGCGGCTGATGTTTATCAACCAGCACGACCTGACGCTGGCCGTGATCCTGCTACTGTTTGCAGCAGGCATTGCGGTGGCGCTTGGTTATTTTCTCTCCGCGGCGGTGACGGACAAGATCACGGCGCTCAGCCGCGGGGCCGCGGCTATCGCGCGCGGCGAATTCAGCACACGCGTCGCCATCACCGGCCGCGATGAGTTGTCACAACTGGCGGCTGCCTTCAACAGCATGGCCGTCCAGTTGAAAGAGGCTGAGCGGCGCAAGCGGGAGCTGGACACGCTGCGCCGCGACCTTGTCGCCTGGGTGGGCCACGATCTGCGCACGCCGCTTGCCTCAGTGCGCGCCATGGTGGAGGCGCTGGCCGACGGCGTGGTCGAAGACCCGGAGACGGCGACGCGCTATCTACGCACCGCCCAGCGCGACATCGACGCGCTCTCCGCGTTGATCGACGATCTGTTCGACATGGCGCAGATGGACGCCGGCGGGCTGCGGCTTGACCGGCGGCAGAACGCGATTTCCGACCTCATCTCCGACACGCTGGAAAGTTTTGGCAAACAGGCGGCGGACCGCGGCGTAAGCCTGACCGGGCTGGCCGCGCCAGGCGTCGATCCCGTCAACTGTGACGCGCGACAGATCTCGCGAGCGCTCAGCAACCTTGTCAGCAATGCGCTCCGCCATACGCCGGCAGGCGGCGCCGTGCAGGTGCACGCCTACCCAACGCGCGAGGGGGTGGTCGTCGAGGTGAGTGACACCGGGGAAGGCATCCGCGCGGAGGATATGCCGCACATCTTCGAGCAATTCTATCGCGGCGAGAAGTCGCGCAGCCGCGCTACTGGCGGCTCTGGCCTCGGCTTGGCCATCGTGCAGGCGATCGTAGAAGCACACGGCGCGCAGGTTCGCGCGACCAGCAACCTCGGCAGTGGCACGCGCTTTACCTTCGTGCTGCCCCAGCGCCCCGAACCGTACGCCAGCCATCCGCTGGTGCGCAAGCGTGGATAGGGAAATTCGTAGGTCACGCTATCAGCGTGACAGTTTTGTAGGTCACGTTATCAGCGTGACGGTGGTTGGCAGTAGGGGACGTCGGGCTGGTAGGGGACACAGGCGTCGGGCTGATAGCCCGACCTACGGGAGTGATGGGGGTTAGCGGCAGACAGGGAAATCCGTAGTAGGTCACGCTATCAGCGTGACAGGTTGGCAGTAGGGGACGTCGGGCTGATAGGGGACACAGGCGTCGGGCTGGTAGCCCGACCTACGGGAGTGATGGGGGTTAGCGGCAGACAGGGAAATCCGTAGTAGGTCACGCTATCAGCGTGACAGTTTTGTAGGTCACGCTATCAGCGTGACAGGTTGGCAGAGGGACGTCGGCCGATAGGGGACACAGGCGTCGGGCTGGTAGCCCGACCTACTGAAAGATACTCACCCGTTCTGCGCTTCGTCGACGCCGAGGAATGACATGATGATGGGGGAGAAGTCAGTCAAGTCAGCGACCTGCTCCGCGTAGTGGTGACGCTCGGCGCCCAGCAGCAGCGTCAGCGCCGGATTGGTGGTGTGCTTGCCGTGGCTGCAATCTTCAACGTTGCCGTGATCGCTCGTCACGATGAGCAGGGTGTGCGCCAGCTCCGCAACAGCAAGCAGCCCGGTGAGGAATTCATCCACGCGCTGAAAAAGCTGCACCGCCCCCTCCCGGTTGCGCGCATGGCCGAGCACATCGCTTTGCCACAATTCGAAAAAGACAAAGTCGTGGGGCTGGCTCAATTCCCACAGCACGTGGGCAGCGTCGCGAGGTGTGTAAAGCGGCGCCTCGCGATAGCCAAGTTCGTCGCGCCAGGCTCGATTGGTGAAATCTGACGACAGCGCGCGGCCCTGGAGGAGATCTGTTTGGGTCAATAGCGCCTGTCCGCTCAGTTTGGCGGCATAGGGCACCGCGCTCAGCAGCCGCCTGCCACGCTGGATAGCGTCAAAATAACCTTGCGGATAGGCATTGCAGAAAAAAGGGCTGCGGCCCGCCTGCGCCAACCGCCGAAAGATGCTGCCCTCGTCGAGGATGGCGCGCACGCGGGCGTCGGGACGCGGGCCGTAGTGCTCGCCGAGGCGCTGCGGCGCGTTGATGCCGGTGACGATGGCCGCCTGTCCGGTGGCGCTCTGCGGCCGGCCAGGGATGCCCAGGGTGGCGTCGGTGGGGATCAATTCGGCGTGCGCAGTCGATAGTCGCCCCGTCGCCGCCACGGCGCGCTGTCCATCCAACAGTGTGCGCAACCCTGGATAGGCATCGACCGCCAGTGGGTTCTGCGCCGGGTCGTCCACGCCCAGCCCCACGCCGTCGAGAAAGAGCAGGATGACGCGCTTGCGTCCGGTCATCACGCGGCCCCGGCTGGGCGCGTCAGGTTGGCGATCTCGATCTCCGGTAGCTTGTCCATAGGGGTAAGACCCAGCCCCCGCGCTGAGCAATAAAACTCCATCTGCTGCTGGATCATGTACACCTCATCTTGCATTGAGAAAACTCACTTTTGGTATTATACAATAGACGATATTCGCAGCGACCACACGTCTTGCAACCGAAAGGCAGCGTTATGTCACTTACCTATCATTCCGCCATGCGTGGCATCCTTTTCACCGACCAGTATCAGCTCACGATGGCGCAGCTTTATTTCCGCCACGGGCTGCATGAAATGGAGGTGCAATTCGATCATTTCTATCGGCGCAACCCGGACTACGACCAGCATCAGGCCGGTTACTGCATTAACGCCGGGCTGGAATGGTTTCTGGACTGGATGCAGCAGGCGCATTTTCGTGACCAGGAACTGGATTATCTACGCCATCACCGCAACAGCGAGGGGCGCCGCGTCTTTTGGCGACGACTTCCTGACCTACTTGCGCGCGTACGGCAATTTTTCCGGGCTGAGCCTTGACGCCATCCCCGAAGGCCGCGTCGTCCATCCTAATACGCCGTTGACGATCGTGCGGGGGCCGATGGCGATGGCGCAGATTATCGAGACGCCACTGCTCAACAAGCTCAACTACCAGACGCTGGTCGCCACCAAGGCTGCGCGGCTGGTGGAAGCAAGCCGCGGTGGGACGATCCTGGAATTCGGATTGCGCCGCGCCCAGGGCGAAGGCGCCAACGACGGCACGCGTGCGGCGCTGATCGGCGGGGCCAACTTCAGCTCGAATGTGGGCGTCTCGCACGTGCTGGGATTGCCGCCCAAGGGCACGCACGCACACAGCATGGTGCAGTTGATGATGGCATTAGGTGAAGGCGAGATCGGCGCGTTTCGCGCCTACGCCGAGCTTTACCCGGATGACTGTCTGCTGCTCGTGGATACGGTGGACACTTTGCAGAGCGGCGTGCCCAACGCGATCAAGGTCTTCGAGGAGCTGCGGCGCAAGGGGCATCGCCCGGTCGGCATCCGGCTGGACTCCGGCGACCAGGCGTATCTGAGCATCCAGGCCGCCAAACTGCTCGACGAAGCCGGCTTCGGGGAAACTTCCATTGTACTCTCCAGCGACCTCGACGAGTTGGTAATCTGGCAGATTTTGACGCAAATCCAGCAAGAGGCGCCGCGCTACGGCGTCGATGCCGACAGGCTGATCAAGCGGCTGGTCTATGGCGTGGGCACGCGGCTGGTCACGTCGTGGGGCGAGCCGGCGTTGGGGGGCGTTTACAAGTTGGTTGCTGTGCACAAAGGCGGCGGCTGGAATTCCGCCATCAAGATCTCGGAATCGCCCTCCAAAACGCCCACGCCTGGCAACAAGCGCACGTGGCGCATCTACGACCGCCGCCAGAAGGCCACTGCCGACCTGCTGACGCTAGAGAATGAAGTCATCGCCACCGACGCGCCGCTCGTGTTGCGCCATCCATCCGATCACACCAAGCTGCGCGTCCTGCAGCCGGGTCAGATCAGCCGCATCGAGCCGCTGCACGAAGCGGTGGTGCGCGCCGGCAGGATCGTCTTCGACGCGCCGCCGCTGGAGGAGCTGCGCCGGCGCCGTGTCGAAGATGTGGAGGCGCTTGACCCCGGCGTGCGGCGTCTGGTCAACCCACACATCTATCACGTGTCGCTGAGCGAGGCGCTGTGGAATTTGAAGCAAGAACTGATCGCAGAGGCGCGACGAGATAATATCAGTCAGGCGCAATAACCAAGGGGGGGGATTGTGGCGACGGATGTCAATTGATCAGCGTCGCCTTATTCCTCCGCCCACGACTCCACCACCAGCCGGAAGATGTCGCTCTCGGTGATGATGCCAACGACTTTGCCGTTGCGCACCACCGGCAGGCCACTGACCTGATACTCCAACATGCGCTCGGCCGCTTCCTGGATGGTGGCGCTGGGATTGATCGTCATCGGCGAA
The DNA here is from genome assembly GCA_016710365.1 of Candidatus Caldilinea saccharophila. GTDB lineage: Bacteria > Chloroflexota > Anaerolineae > Caldilineales > Caldilineaceae > Caldilinea > Caldilinea saccharophila. Next base: position 89,232 of record JADJVW010000028.1, read on the forward strand.
TAAGTCATCACTTCGCGCACGATGTGCTGCGTGAGCAGCACCCGCGTTGCGTCGTCGGCTTCGTCGGCCGTGACCGGAATCTGGCGCAAAATATCGCTGTTGGTGATGATGCCGATGAGTTCGCCGCGCTCCACAACCGGGAGGCGGCGCACCTCATGTTCGCTCATCAGCTCTTGCGCAGCGGCCAGGGTGGCATCGGGTGCAATGGTGACTGGATTCTCGCGCATCCAATCCTGAACTTCGGTCAGGTGGCGCTTGTTCATAAGGAGCCTCCTCTGTCGTGCATGCTGAAGCTGCACGTTTCCTGGTTAAGTTGAATGAACGCGCACCAGCAGCGCCGACTGTTCGATGTAGCGAATCACCGTATTGGCAATGCTGCCCGGGAAGTGACCAGGGCTGGATTCACTGCCGACGACCACCAGGTCATAATCTTCGTCGCGTGCGCGCTGCAGGATCACTTCCGGCACAGAGCCGGGCTGCAAGATCATCGAAGATCGGTTGAAGCCATACATCTCAAGCTTGCGCTCCCACTCATGCAGCTTAGTCGAGAGCCGTGTGCCTTGCGAAATGGCTCTGTCCACATCGATTGTCGTCGACGCATCCGCAGCCAGATAGGGCGCCGCCGACGGCGGCATGACGTGGAGCAGATCGAGCCTGGCGCCGAGCACCTGAGCAAATTGGGCGCCAACCGCAACGACAGCCTCATCTTCGACGCCCGCGCAAACCAGCACATGCCGGAACACATGCCGATGCCCCTTCATAAGCAGCACCGTCGACGACGCCTCTTGCACCAGCCGATGCGCGGTCGGGCCAACGGCATTGACGCCGCCAGCCCCACGGTCGGCAAACGCGCCGACGATCAACAGATCGATCGGGTGCGTCTGCATATATTGCAGCAACACCTCATCCGCATAGCCAACGAGAGGCTCCACTTCGGGCTTAGGGTCGGACGGCAGCAGCAAAATGGCGTCCTTCATGATCTGCTGCGCCTGGGCCGCGCCTTCGCGCCCCGACGCAGTCACCAGCACCGTGAGGTTGCTCCCGAAGGCAGCCTGCAACTCACTGGCGAGCGTTACTGCCCGCTGGCCAAAGGTGGAGCCATCAGTCGCCACGGCCATGCGCAGCTTGGCGCCCTTGCCGAGCACAGTCGCCAGCTTCTCGCCCGCGGTTTTAACCATCGCCACGCTCTCCGGGCGCAATAACAGCACCGGCGCTACTACACTGCGCAGCACACGTTCGGCCACGCTCCCCATTACCAACCGATTCAGCCCGGACCGGCCATGCGTCGCCATTGCGATCAGACTGATGGATTCTTCATTGGCATATTGCACAATGCGTTGGGCCGGGTCGCCAAATTGTGCTTCCAGCTTCACAGCGTAGCCCATTTCACGCAGACGATCCGCTTCGCTGCGCAAATCCTCCAAAAGTTCATTGCGCAGCGCTTGCAGCTCGTGTTCCACTTCAGAATAACCACGCTCGACCGCGCTGTTGTACGCCTCGTATGAACCGGAAAGCGGGTAGCTGCCGATCATCATGTCGCGCGACGTGGAAATTTCCATGGGCAGGTTGGGCGGGGGCGCCACGCGCAACAAGATCAGTGCAACATCATGTGGATCGAAAAAATCAAGCACGATGTGGACGATCTGCAGGCTGAAGTCGGACCCATCAAGTGGGATCAGCACTTTTCGCTTCACGGTCTTTGCCTCCTTTTGGGGAGTGGAAAGCAAAGGGAGTGACAACATGGTGCACTTGTCATCCCTGCGCTTCCTTCCACTTGCCGTCTAAAGCCAAACGGCTGTAGCGAAAACTCTTATCGCAACAGTACGCCGGTCGGATCATATTTCCAGGATTGCAGCACCTTCATGTAGTTGGCGCGTTCGAAAGCGGCCGGCTCGGCGACATTCTTCTGGCTCATGCTGCCGCGCGCCTGCGCCAGAGAATGATACTCATGATCCTCCAGCCATTGCGCCACCTCCTGCACGATCAACCCCATGCGCTGCACGCCATTGCGCAGCAGCTCCGAGGCCATCATCGTGACATTGGCGCCAGCCATCACACTTTTCAGCACGTCTTCATAGGAATGCACGCCGCGCGTGATGGCAAAGTCCACCGGCACCCTGCCGTAGAGGATCGACACCCAGCGCAACGGCAAGCGCAACTCCCATGCGCTCGACAACGTCAGGTTCGGCACAACTTCCAGCCGTTCGAGATCGAAGTCAGGCTGATAGAAGCGATTGAAGATCACCAAACTATCGGCGCCGGCCTTGGCCAATCGCATCGACATATTAGCGAACGAACTGAAGAACGGGCCAACTTTGACCGCCAGCGGGATCGAGATGCTCGCCTTGAATCGTCGCGCACGACATCGAGGTACATCTCCTCAACCTCAGCGCTCGTCAAGGCAGGGTCAGTGGGAATGTAGTAGATGTTCAGTTCCAGCGCGTCGGCGCCAGCCTCCTGAATCATGCGCGCATACTCCACCCAACCACCGGTCGAGACGCCGTTGAGGCTGCCGATGATCGGAATCTGCACGCTCTCTTTGGCGCGGCGCAGCAAATCGAGATAGGCATTGGGGCCGATATTGTAGCTGTCCATCTCTGGGAAATAGTCCAGCGCTTCGGCAAAACTCTCGGCGCCATAGGAGAGATAGTGGTCGAGCAGATGGCTCTCGCCGACGATCTGCTCCTCAAAGAGGGAATACATCACGATTGCAGAGGCGCTGGCGTCCTCCAGCCGCTTGATCTTGTCTAAGCTATCCGACAGCGGCGAAGCCGACGCGACAACCGGGTGTTTGAGTTTCAGTCCCAAATAGTTTGTAGTCAGGTCAACCATGGATCTTGCCTCCTATGGATTTGATTACGGCGCGTTGTTCCATTCGTGGCGTAGCGTGCGGCGCATGACGGTTGCGGTGGGGAGCACCATTCCTCCAGGCGACCCGTCTTCGTCGACGTTCGAGCGGCCATCCAGCCGTCATGCGCTGCACGGCTACGCTCACGCCGGCTCTGCCGCGAGATATTCCAACTCTTTCCAATTCCGTGCGATCAACACTTCGGCCTGCGCCAACAGCGCTTCCGAAGTCTCCGGGTCGGACTGCATCAACATGCGGTAGCGCGATTCGTTCAGCGCATAGTCGCGGAAGCGAATCTTGGGCGCTTTGGAATCCAGTTGGAAGGGGTTCTTGCCCGCTTCGCGCAGGCGCGGGTCATAGCGATAGAGCGGCCAGTACCCAGAATCCACGGCCAGCTTCTGCTGATCCATCCCCTTTGCCATGTTGATGCCGTGAGCAATGCAGTGGCTGTAGGCGATAATGATCGACGGCCCATCGTAAGACTCGGCTTCCTGAATCGCACGCAGCGTCTGGGCATCACTAGCGCCCATCGCGATGCGCGCCACATACACATAGCCATAGTTCATCGCCATCTTGGCGAGATCCTTCTTCGGCGTGGTCTTGCCACCCGCGGCAAACTTCGCCACGGCGCCTAACGGCGTCGCCTTAGAGGATTGGCCGCCCGTGTTGGAGTAGACCTCCGTGTCGAGCACGACGATATTGACATTGCGGCCGCTTGCCAGCACGTGGTCGAGACCACCGTAGCCGATATCGTAGGCCCAGCCGTCACCGCCGATGATCCAAACATCTTTCCGCATCAACTTGTCGGCCAGGCTGACCAAGTCAAGCGCTTCAGGACGGTCGACGCCGCTCAGAACCTGCTGCAACTGTTCGACGCGCACGCGCTGCGCAGCAACGCCACTTTCGTCACTCTGGTCAGCGTTTAACAGGGCGTCCGCCAACTCATCGCCGATCATATCACGCAGGCGCTCCACCAGTTCACGCGCATATTCATTTTGTTTGTCCAACGTCACCCGCATCCCCAGCCCAAACTCCGCGTTGTCCTCGAACAGCGAGTTCGACCACGCGGGGCCGCGCCCGGCCTTGTTGACCGACCACGGGGTGGTCGGCAGGTTGCCGCCATAGATGCTCGAGCAGCCGGTGGCATTGGCGATCACCGAGCGATCGCCATACAACTGGCTGATCAGCTTGAGATAAGGCGTCTCGCCACAGCCGGCGCACGCACCGGAGAACTCGAAGAGCGGCTGCAAGAGCTGCACGTTCTTGACGTTGTTCCACTTGAGCGTGTCGACGTGCTGCGTCTCCGGCAGCTTGGTGAAGAAGTCCCAGGTGCGGGCGCCTTGTTCGCGCAAGGGCAACTGGTCTTCCATGTTGATCGCCTTGCGACCCACCGCCGCCTTATTCTTGGCCGGACAGACCTCGACGCAAAGCTGGCAGCCCGTGCAATCTTCGACCGCGACCTGCAACGTGTACTGAAGATCCGGGAATTCACGCCACCGTGAATCCGCGGTGAGGAACCCTTCCGGCGCGCCCGCCAGCAGTTCAGGCTCGACAAGCTTGGAGCGAATCACGGCGTGCGGGCAGACGTAAACGCACTTGCCACACTGGATGCAGACATCCGGGTCCCAAACGGGGACTTCCAGGGCAATGTTGCGCTTCTCCCACTGCGTCGTGCCCGTCGGGTAGGTGCCATCGACAGGCATCGCGCTGACCGGCAGGAAATCGCCCTCGCCCTTGATCATCATGGCGGTGACATCCTGCACAAAGGCAGGCGCGTCAGCAGGCACCGCGGGCGGGAGTTCGAGCGTGCTGGTGACTGCATCCGGCACTTTCATCTCGAACAGGTTGGCCAATGTGGCGTCGACCGCCGCATAGTTGCGCCGCACGATGGCCTCGCCGCGCTTGCCGTAGGTCTTCTTGATCGATTCCTTGATCTTCTCAATCGCCTCGTCACGGGGCAAGACGCCGCTGATCGCAAAGAAGCAGGTCTGCATCACGGTGTTGATACGGCCGGCCATGCCCTGTTCGGCGGCGACCGCGTAGGCATCGATCACATAGACCTTGATGTTGCGGTCGATGATCTTCTGCTGCACGACGCGCGGGAGGTAATTCCACACCTCATCCATCAGATAGGGAGCGTTGAGCAGAAGCACGGCGCCAATTTCCGCCTCACCCAACACATCGTAGCGTTCCAGGAAGCCAAATTGATGGACGCCGATGAAGTTGGCCTTCTGGATCAGATAGGTGCTGTGGATCGGACGTGTGCCAAAGCGCAGATGCGAAACCGTGCGTGCGCCCGACTTCTTCGAGTCGTAGACAAAATAGCCCTGTGCGTAGTTGTCGGTCTCTTCGCCAATGATCTTGATCGAGTTCTTGTTGGCGCCCACTGTGCCGTCGGAGCCAAGCCCCCAGAACAGCGCGCGCACGACTTCCTTCGGCTCCGTCGAGAAGGCAGGATCGTAGTCGAGGCTGGTGTGCGTCACGTCGTCGTTGATGCCGATCGTGAAGTGATTCTTGGGCTGCGCCTTCTTGAGTTCGTCGAAGATGCCCATCGTCATAGCCGGGGTGAATTCCTTTGACGACAGACCGTAGCGACCGCCGATGACCCGCGGGAATTGCGCAAAGGGCGACCATCCCTGCATCGCACCTTCGGCCAATGCCGTCAGCACATCTTGATAGAGCGGCTCGCCCGCGGCGCCAGGCTCCTTGGTGCGGTCGAGCACGGCAATCGACTTGGTCGTTACGGGCAGCGCCCTGACAAAGTGTTCGACCGAGAAGGGACGGAAAAGCCGCACCTTGACCATGCCGACCTTTTCCCCACGCGCCAGCATCCAATCCACAGTTTCATGCACTGCTTCGGCGCCGGACCCCATCACGACGATGATGCGCTCGGCGTCGGGTGCGCCAACGTAGTCGAACAGGTGATACTCCCGCCCGACAAGCTGCGCAAACTTGTCCATCAACTGTTGTACGATCTCAGGCGTCGCCACATAGAAGGGGTTCGCGCTCTCACGCGCCTGGAAGTAGACATCGGGATTTTGCGCGGTGCCGCGCATGACCGGCTTTTCCGGGTTGAGCGCCCGCGCACGATGTGCACGCACCAGATCGTCGTCGATCATGGCGCGAATGTCTTCATCGGCAAGCTGTTCGATCTTGGCGACTTCGTGCGAGGTGCGGAAGCCGTCGAAAATGTTCAGGAAGGGGACGCGCGCTTCGAGTGTGGCAGCCTGTGCGATCAGCGAGAGGTCCATCACTTCCTGCACAGAGTTGGCAAAGAGCATGCCCCAGCCAGTGCCGCGCGTCGCCATCACATCGCTGTGGTCGCCGAAAATCGACAAGCCCTGCGCAGCCAGCGAACGCGCCGCGATCTGGAAGACCGTGCTCGTCAATTCGCCGGCGATCTTGTACATGTTGGGGATCATCAGCAGCAAGCCCTGGCTTGCCGTGAAGGTTGTCGTCAGCGAGCCGGTCTGTAGCGCACCATGCACTGCGCCGGCCGCTCCACCTTCCGATTGCATCTCCACCACCGTGGGCACGCTGCCCCACAGGTTGCGTATTCCCGCAGCGCTCCAGGCGTCAGCCAGTTCACCCATCGGCGAAGACGGGGTGATCGGGTAGATTGCGGCAACCTCGTTGGTCTTGTAGGCGATATAGGCAGCCGCCTCGTTGCCGTCAATCGTGACTTGTACTCTAGCCATTGTGGATTTCCTCTCTAGCCTTACGTTTATACTTCGCGTGCATCGACGACGTGATCGCCGATCGACTCAAGTGCAGAAATGAGTTTGTCCTTGGTGACGCCCTTAACCTTTACAACAAGTTCACGGGCGCCATCTGTCTCGCGCGCCATCGATCCTACACTGAGGATCAAGCCGCCCATTTCCGCGATCTTGGTGGAGAGCCTGGCCAGCGTACCTGAGCCAGTGGGCACCTGCACCGTGAGCCGCAGCCCATGTTCACCGCCGCCCAACATCTCCACAAATGCCTTGAAAATGTCGGTTTCGGTAATCACACCGACGACCTTGCCGCTGTCGTCAACGACTGGGACGCCGCCGATCTTGTGAGTCACCATCAAGCTGGCCGCATCTTCGACCGGCGTGTCCTGATTGATGGTGAGCACGTTGTGGGTCATGATGTCGCTGACCTTCAGCTTCCACAAAAGATAATTGACTTCCCACACACTCAACGAAGTCGCCGGCGAAGGCGACGCATGCAACATATCGCGTTCGGAAACAATCCCCACGATCTTGCCGGCGCCGTCCACCACGGGCAGACGCCTGAACTTTTTGTCGCGCAGTAGTTTCAACGCTTCCTGAAAGGGCGTTTCTGCCGCTATTGTCACTGCTGGCGATGTCATACGCTCGCGTACCAACATAGATGATTCCTCCTTGCATCAATAAAGACGTAGGACAGGACTACTATAAAGCAGAATCTCCCCACCATGCGTCATGCACGTGGGGAGATTCCCTTTAGTCATGTGTGCAGTCAGGGGACTGGTCAACTGACTAGGCGTTTAACCTTAAAAAAATTGGTGGGTTTGGGCAAAAATTACGGTTTTTCCTGCAAGCCATCAAAGAAAATCATCAGCAACTGCTGAGCTAACTTCTCGCTTGGGATGACGCCGGCGACTGGAGCAACCTGGAAATAGGGATACATCATGCCCAGGAGCGTCCAGGTGGCGACCGTCGCATCGATCGCCTTCAGTTCGCCGCGCGCGATGCCATCGGCCAAAATGCTGTTGATGCGCCCAATAAACTGGGTGTGGTAGTGTGCGACAAATTGCTGTCGCGTCCCCGCATCCAGGTTGCCCAATTCTTGACTTGCCAGGCGCAGGCTGGCGCGCCGCTCCGCTGGCAGCATCAGGATCTGCTGCACGATTGCTTCAATCTGGTCGCGACAGGTTGGACCGGACATGCGGCAGCGCTCGATGAGCGTCGCAAGTTCCCGTAACACGCTTTCCAGAATCGCCACAAAGAGCTGCTCTTTATCACGGAAATGATAGTAAAGCGCGGCTTTGGTCAGCCCCACCGCGTCGGCAATCTCGCGCATGGAGATGCCGCGATATCCCTTTTCGACAAATAGACGTTGGGCAGCGGCAAGAATGGCTTCTCGACTGTCAACGCTCTCGGCGTGCGACATGGTGTTTACCAATCTTTCAAAGTACGGCGCCGCTCAATCGGCTGGATCAACATCCCCGGATCCTTGCATGATCCGGGGATGTTGATCCAGCACTCTGTACGTACAGTAAAATTCTAGATCCACCCAAACTGCTACTGGTTCGAATCCAGGCAGCCACGGACGCCCGTAGGACAGGAATGGCCACGGGATGGCGGCAAGCACGGCGAGCACTGCCAGCGTCGCGTAGATGGTTCCACGCTTGAATTTGCCGGCGGAGGTCGTCGCACGTTTCGCGGTGATGACCGCTAAATGCGCCAGCACCCACGCTACGATCATGACGCCGATGTGCTCCATGGCGAAAAAGCGCACGCTGTTCTGCCACCAACTGCCCACAATGTAGAGCACGAGACCTAACAGCAACTGAATATCCATCGAGATCGCAAACCAGGAGAGAGACTTGCGGTCGCTCTCAGCAAACTCTTTTTTGCCAAAAAGTCCCGTATACATACGCACCAGGACATAGACCGCCAAAACCACCACTACCCACCGCATAATATTGTGCAGGATCAGCACGAAATCCATTTATCGCTCCTTTTCGTTTTGCAAGATGTTCGCCTGTCCGAGGCGATTTGAATAACTAACATTGACGCCTACTCAGGATGCTATCACACATGCCAAACTTCCGTAAGCCTATTCACCGTCTGTTCAGGGGCGCGCGGCCGAAGCCCGGGCCGTAGAAGTGTCTTCCGTCATCATGGTAGACAGCTCATCCGCGCGTGATTTCAAGCCAAACGCCAGGATGGTCAAAACTAAGGCAATGACGCCGATCGTGAGATAGGCGTAACGATAGCCGTCCATCCCGCCGCCCATGCTCGCGGCCACGGCGCCCACCGACGCCGCGCCGACCAGTTGCCCAACGCTGGTGAAAACGGTCGCCACCGCCTGTGCGGCCGCGCGATCCTCGGCGCCGGCTTCATTGAGCATGATGTAGCGGATCGGGGCGCCCAGCAACGCCGCCAGTCCTAGACCGACCACGACGCCCGCGGTGTAATACGCCACCAGATTGGCGCCAAGCAGCCACAAAAGCAACATGCCGAGCGCCAATAAAGCCGTGCCGCCGATAATCACCGCACGCGAGCCGACCTTGTCCAGCAACCGCCCAACCACAGGCGAGCCGATAAAGAGGGCAAAGACCAACGGCAGCAACATAAAGCTGGCGCGCGAACTCGTCACGCCAAAGGCGGCGACTGCCAAAGAGGGCAGAAAGAGCACGGCGACTTCGCCCAGACCAGCGCCAAAGGCAATGGCCGAGGCCAGCCGCAGTTGCCGCGTCGCCAGCAAGTTGGGACGCAGAATCGGGTCGGCGGCGCGGATTTCGGCGCGCAGGAACAGCGGAGTCAACACCGCGGCGAGCAGCAGGAAAGGCCACACCAGCCACGACAGGATGCTGTCCACCAGATTGGTGGCGTCGATCTGGTTCAACCCCAATGCCAGTGAACCTAGCAAAGCGGTTAACAGTATCATCCCCACCCAATCAAACGGGGCGACCACTTGCCGCTGCGCCGAAGGCAACGTCCGCCAGGCCAACCACCCGATGACCGCCGCAATCGGCAGATTGACCGCAAAGATCCAGTGCCAGCTCAACAGCAGCAACAAGCCACCCACGACCGGCCCCACGATAAAGGCCAGCCCAAACACGGCGCCGATCAGCCCCAAGGCGCTGCCGCGCTTCTCGGGCGGGAAAGTGTCGCCGATCACCGCCGCGGCCACCGGGAAGATGCCGCCGGCGCCCAGGCCCTGGATCGCGCGCCCCACGATGACAAACGCAAAGGAGGGCGCCAACATCACGATGGCCGACCCCACCGCAAACAGAGCAATGTCGAGCACGTAGATCGAGCGGCGACCATAGCGATCCGACAGCTTTGCCATCAACGGCGTACCGACGAGATTCATCAACACGTAGATATTGAACACCCAGGAGAGCGCCCGCTCATCCACCTGAAACGCCGTTTGAATGGCAGGCAGGGCAGGCCCGACGATGGCAATGTCCAGCGCCGCCATCAACACGCCGAAAAATAGAATCCACAGCACCTTATTGCGCATATTTCCACCTCACTGACTGACTCACTAACTTACCGACCGGTCAGTAAGTTAGCATACTCACGGAAGAGGGGCTTGTCAAAAATAGCGATGGCTTATCACGCCGTTTGCGGCGCTTTTCTCATCGATCGATCGCCATGTCTTCCATTGAGACTGGATCTTCCACCGGCTCCAGATGGGTGAGAATGGTGGTTGGCCCAGAGAGCGTCTGGCGGATGTCGCGCTCGATCTGCTCCAGGATGTTGTGGCCGCGCTGCACCGTCCACTTACCGGGCACGAGCACATGCACCGAAATGAAGCGCCGTTGCCCAGCCTGGCGCGTGCGCAGAGAATGAAACTGGACGCCCTGCGGCGCGTAGCGCGCCATAATCGCCACAACCTGGTCGCGCTCCGCCTGCGGGATGGCCGAGTCGAGCAGCCCCAACGCGGAGCGGCGCATCAACTGAACGCCCGACCAAACGATGTTGACCGCCACCGCCAGCGCGATCAGCGGGTCCAAAATCAGCCAGCCGGACAATGTCACGGCCACGATGCCGACTACCACCCCGACCGACGTCCACACATCCGTCATCAGGTGATGACCATCAGCTTCCAGCGTGATCGAGTTGTATTGGCGACCGGCGCGCAGGAGCACGCGCGCCACACCAAAGTTGATCGCCGATGCCGCCAACGAGACGAGCAGACCTGGCCTGACATTCTCCAAAGGTTGTGGCGCGAGCATCCGGCTGATGGCAGCCGAACCGATGCTGTACGCGGCCAGCAAGATCAGCGCGCCCTCCGCGGCGCTGGAGAAATACTCAGCTTTGGTGTGGCCGTAGGCGTGGTCTTCATCCGGTGGGCGTTCGGCAATAGTCAGCAAGGAGAGCGCCAACAGCGCGGCCACCAGGTTCACCAAGGATTCCATCGCGTCGGACAGCAACCCAACTGAACCCGTCAGCAGATATGCGGCGCTTTTGAGGCCAATCGTGACAATCGCCGCCGCAATGGAGAGATAAACATAGCGCCGGAGCGACGGCGGCGTGGCCGTGGTTGTAGTCGTAGTCGTGGAATCCCGACGATCGTTCATGGCGAATGCATTCTAATCAACACGCCCCACGCCAGATCGGTAGATAAAAAACAACAGCACAGCTCTTCATGTGAATTCCACTGTGGATTTGACATAGCAAGAAGATAGCGCAGATTTGCGGAATCTGCGCTATCTTCTTGCTATCAATGTGGGATTTCTTTCGATCCCGTGCTCACTACACCGCCAGAATATGGATTTTGGGGTGGGGAACCGTTTCAAAAGAGCCGAAATGTGTTTTGAGCGTAAAGCCTTTCTCGAGGTGCGGCTCGTTCACCATCAATTGCTTGGTCTCTTTCACCGCCCACTCAAACAGCTCGATAAAACGTGCGGAATTCTCGCCTTCGTAGACCTCGGTGCTTTCTTGGTGCTCGAAGGGAACTGCCAACCAATGCACGACGCTTTCAGGGTGGATGCTCTTGATGATGGCGAATTGTTTTTCGTCGTTGCGTGCGATGATCGTACCGGGTTCCACACCGGTGAGGATGCCGCAGAATGGGCAAGAGCTTGTGCTTTGCACTGTCATAGTTTCCTTCTCTCCTTATCGAACAACGAGGATGCAGGTTTTCTAAATTACGAGTTTGCAATCGAGGCCAAACTTTGTGAAATTGGCAATAGGTATATGCGTTTGAAGACTATTGCAGATTCGATCTCAGGCTGATCCGACCGTGATCTCTGAGGAGCCTCCCAACGAGGACGCCGCGCTCGCTCAGCCGATCGCCAACAACCGGTCGCGATGCACCGACAACAGCAACCACCCCAACAGACAGCCGTCGACAAGGGTGACGCTGAGGGCGAGCACAGCAAGCAGCGTCGTGAGACTCTCTGGATTGCCGCCACCCTGGGCAACCCACCAAACAGCAAGCCCAGTTGCCCCTAGCGCCACTGCCCCGGCAAAGGCAATGGATAACAGGAATGCAAAGCGTGCGCTGGGCGTATACAACGAAATCAGGGCGCCCGCAAGCACCACAAGCACAAGACTGGGGGCGCTCACACTTACAAGCCACCCGACCACCGCCAGGGGATGCCCATCGGCAAACACGCCGACCTGCGCCCATGCCTGTTGCAAAAGGCCAGGGATCATTCCCAGCAGCAAGAGACCCCACCCGAACAGGGTGACAGCAATGATCTTGCCCAGAACAAAGGCGCGGTCAGGCAGCCTTGAGGCCAGCAACGTCTCCAGCGTTTGGCGTTCGCGCTCGCCCGCAATCGAATCGGTAATCATCACCGCGGAGAGAACGAACGGCAAAGCCGCCCACACAATCGGGGTAATCAGCGGCCCCGCCTCGAGATAGCCTAGCAAGAGGGCGGCAATGAGACTCCACGCCATGATCAGGATGACAAGGAAGCCCCACCCAAAACGGGAGCGCACGAAACGCCATTCGCGCCACTCCTTGACCGCCATCGTCCAACTATCAAAAATCATGCTTGGCATCATAGGAATGCTCCAGGATGGATCGGTAAGCAGTCGCCAACCCGCTGTCGACCTGCTCGACCGACTCGATATCGGCGCCTGATTCGACGACGAGGTTTACGATCGAGGCGCAGGCTGTCCCGCAGGAAATCTCGACGATCAAGCAATTCCGATCGATAAAAGCACGGCAGACATCGCGACGGCTTTCGACCAGACGCACGAGGTCTGCGGTGAAGCCTGCCCCCTTGATCACAACGCGGGTTGCATTGCCAATCTGCGCCAAGGACTTTGGCGTCCCGTGCGCAAGCAAGCGCCCTTGGTGGAGGACGGCGATCTCGTCGCAAAGCGCCGCCTCGTTTGGATCGCGCGTCGTGATCAGCACCGTTGCGCCGTCCTGATGCGCCAGCCTGTTCAGATCGCCGCGCAGAAGCTCCTGATCCTGGACATCCAGGCCGGCCGTCGGTTCATCCAAAATCAAGAGGGCGGGGCGATGCACCAGCGCACGCAGAATTGCCAGCTTGTGTCTCATGGTGGGGCTCCACCCGGCGACGCGTTCGTGCCGGCGCGTCCACAGATCAAGATGCTGGAGCAGATCGCGAATCCGCGCTGTGCGATCGACTGCGGGCAAATGCCAGATGCGGGCGTATAACTCCAGGTTTTCGATGGCAGTCAGATTTTCGTACAAACCGGGTGACTGCAACACCACCCCCGTTCGTGCGCGAATTGCGTCTCCATCCGTGCGAACATCGAAGCCGAGCAGCCACGCCGTACCGCTCGTTGGCGGCGCCAACCCGAGCAATAAACGCACCAATGTTGTCTTGCCCGCGCCCATCGGCCCCAAGACGCCGTAAACCGCACCGGATGGAACATCCAGGTCGATATGATCGATCACCATTTGGGAACCGAATGTTCGAGTGAGTTGTTCGGTGAGGACTGCGGGTGCTGGCACGTGGTTCCTTTCACCCTACAAATCAATGCTGTTTTTCGCAGATTGTATTTCGGCGTCTGGCGGCAGAACGTTCCCATATCCGTTCAGATGCCGTGAGGAGATTCCAGACAATTCAGGCGCGTCAGGGCAAGGCATTCACAACAGGCTGAGTTCGTCTGAATCGTGCTGAATCATAAAGTCTGACGATAGGCTGTGAAAAAGTTAGCATCACTGCCATGAGTATGGGGTGAAGCGGGGCAGGCGACTAGGGGCAGGTGTCATGTAGCTGATATGACAGGTGTTGCCTATTTCAGGCGTCGCGCTTTTCGATCGGGGCCGTGACCATCAGGCGCGCGCCCGCGCCCAGCGCAGTTTCCAAGCGAAACTCTCCGTGCAGCGCGCGGGCGCGCGAGCGCAGATTGCGCAGCCCATTGCCAGGGCTGCGGCGAGCCTGAGCAGGATCCATGCCCACGCCGTCATCTTGGATGGATAATTGCAGCAACCCTTCCTCGAAGCCAAATTGCAACTTCACGGCGCGGGCGGCGGCATGTTTACGGATATTGGTGAGCGCTTCTTGAGCAATGTGCAGGAACTCATCAGCCTGTCGCGCAGTGCAAACGATGGCGGCCTGTTCGTCGACCCTGAGTTCGATAGACAACAGCGTGTCGGTGCGCAGCTCCTGCGCCAACGCCTCCAGACCCTGCTTAATGTTGCGCCCCTGAAAGCGCTGCGGGCGCAGATGCTGAATATAGTTTCGGATGTCGACGATCACTTCGTTGAGACCAGTGATCGCGGCGCCGATCACATCGCGCGTCTGTTCGGGTGCGGTGTCGATCCGATGGCCCGCATCGTCGAGCAGCAAACCGATCGCGTAGATGGACTGGATGACGCCGTCATGCAGATCCATGCCGATACGCTCGCGCTCGCGCAGAACTGCAATCTGCTGATTCTCGCGATAAAGCTGTGCGTTCTCGACGGCAATCGCGGCCTGGATCGCAAACATCGTCAACAGCTCCTGGTCTTCCTGTGTGAACTCCCCATCGACCACGCCGCCAGAAGGGAGCGTCACCCGCTTATCCGTGAGGTAGAGATTTCCATAGTACTTGCCTTTGGACGCAATCGGGACGCCCACCAACGTATGCATGGCCGGGTGACCTTCAGGAAAACCAATCGAACGCGCATCGACTGTGATGTCGGCGATCCGCATCGGCTCCCCCTCCCGGCCCAATACACCGAGCAGCCCTGCTCCTAAAGGCGCACCTATCAGACGATCATGTGACTCTGGATTCAGCCCGGACGTATAGAACTGTTCGATCGTCTGGCCGTCAAAGCCCATGACAGCCAATGCACCGTAGCGAGCTTCGACTAAAACGCGGCTCTGGTCGACGACTTGCTGCAGCACCTTGGCAATATCGAGTTCGGTGGTGAGCGCCAGGCCCGCTTTTCGCAACGCCTCCAAGTGTTCGCTGCGACGGTGCGCTTCTGCTTCGCCGCGCTCCAGATTCGTGGCGATCCAATGAGCAAACAAGGTGGCGCCAATGGTAATGATCAACAACTCGACAAGCGTCGCCGCAAACAAGATCGGCTGCTGCCAAATCATCAACTTGAGCACCACCCATGCCACCCAGGAAGCCAGCGGCGCGACCACACCAAGCCATCGTAGAGAACGAGTGTCGATTCGGTTCATCATTTACCTAGATTGCTTGCCCACGCGGTCATCGCTGCCACGCTATGGTATAATCAGCCGATTGACCGATATCTAAGCGACTAACAAAGTGGTGACGACGAGACTGCCAGCCACGGAACGACTGGGAATGCCGAACATGCACATACGGATCTTGCTTGTAGACGACCATGAGATTGTTCGACTTGGCCTCAAGGCGCTCCTTTCGCGCTATCCCCATTTCGAAGTAATCGCCGAGGCGAGCGATGCACAGGAAGCCCTTGAACAGACCCTGCGCTTCCAGCCGGATGTGATCGTCATGGATATCCGGCTGCCTGGCAAAAACGGCATCGAGGCGACGCGCGAAATCATCGAGACACGGCCGGAAACCAAGGTCATCATGCTCACCTCCCATGCCGATGATGACGTGCTCTTTGATGCGATCAGCGCAGGCGCCAGTGGCTACGTACTCAAGCAGATCGGCAGCGACGATCTTGTCCGTGCGCTGGAAACCGTTGGCCGCGGCGAGTCGATGCTTGATCCCGCTTTGACCCAAAAAGTTTTTCAGCGCGTGCGTGAGTCGGCGCGCCGTGCAGAGGACGAATATTTCGCCGCTTTGACAGAACAAGAACTTAATATTCTCTCCTTGATCACGGAAGGGCTCACCAACCGTGAAATCGCCGAGCGCGTCTTTCTCAGCGAAAAGACAGTACGCAATTATGTCAGTTCGATCTTGTCGAAGCTCGACCTCTCGTCACGCGCCGAAGCAGCCGCCTACGCCGTGCGCCACCACATCCTTGAACATCTACAAAACAGTCATACATAGCTGCGCACGTTCACATCCCAATGGCGGGTGGGAGTATATCACAACTTGGCGTCACGTGCGCGGCGTGCGCGCCTGATCGGGCGTATCCCCCAACCGCTCAGGTCGCCTTGACGCTCCACGCTCTGCATGACTGGTCATGTGACCAGTGGCTGAACTCTACGCTCGGTGAATCCAACAGAGAGCAATTCACGGTAGTATGGAGACGCCACACAATGCGCGGCAACTTCATCCTGGGCGCGCATTGTCTGCAGAAAAACCTGACGGCTCGCGATGTCATGCGAGCAAATATCTCAAGGGGGAGACGTATGTACAAGACAATCTTGGTGCCGCTGGATGGTTCACCGCGCGCGGAAACGATCCTGTCCCACGCTGCGTCACTGGCGGCCAAATACCAGGCAAAGCTGGTGTTGTTGCAGGTTGTCGAGCCAATCGTTGCCATGGTCACACCTTACGACATGGTGCCTTATGTCGACAAAGATGCAGCAGAACGAAGTATGGAGGAAGCCAAATCCTATCTAGCGGCCAAAGAAGGCGAGTTACGCGGCCAGGGCATTGAGGCCAAATCGGTCGTGGAGAGTGGCCCAGTGGTCAGCGTCATCCTTGACGTCGCCGAGCGCGAAAAGGCCGACCTGGTGGCGATGGCGAGCCATGGCCGCACAGGATTGTCGCGCGTTTTCTACGGAAGCGTTGCCGCCGGCATTCTCCACAAAGCGGATCGACCGCTGCTTTTGATTCGCGCGCAGGACTGAACGAACAAGCTTGCGCACGGAGAGAAATCGTTATGTATAAACGCATCCTCGTACCGCTGGATGGCGCCAAACGCTCGGAGGCGATTCTGCCACAGGTGGAATCGCTGGCGCATCAATTTGGTGCGTCGATCATCCTCCTGGAAGTGCTGGAGCCGCCTCCCCAACACGCTGCCGCGGTGGCGCCTGATCTTCTAAAGGCTGGTGTATCACAGCGCGCCACAGAGATCAGGCGCTACGTCCATGAGGTGCAAGAGCGCCTGACCGCGCGCGGATTGACCGCCGGCGCTGTCGTTACACAAGGCCCGGTGGTCGACACGATCTTAACAGTAGCCAAAAATGAGAAGGTCGATCTGATCGCCATGGCGAGTCACGGCTACACCGGCCTGGCGCGTTTCCTGCACGGCAGCGTCGCCGCCGAGTTGCTTCATCGCGCCAGAACGCCCTTGTTGATTCTACACACCGACGAGGAAGAGGCATAGGCCGCGCCTGCCCTGAATCCCATGCAAACCGTTTATGGCCCCATCCCATCCCGGCGTCTGGGACGTTCGCTTGGCGTCGATCCCATCCCGCTGAAGACCTGCAACTGGAATTGCATCTATTGCCAGCTCGGTCGCTCGACGCCGCTGGTCAACGCGCGCGACGAATATATCCCGCGCGAGACGATTCTGGCTGAAATCCAGGCGACGTTGGCGCATCATGCCCCTGGCGAAATCGATCACATTTCCTTTGTCGGGTCGGGTGAGCCCACCCTGCACAGTGGGCTGGGCTGGATGATCCGCGCGGTCAGGCAGATCACGACGATCCCGGTGGCGGTGATCACCAATGGCGTGTTGCTGCACCGTGCGGATGTGCGGGCAGAGCTGCTGGCGGCCGACATCGTCATGCCCACGGTGAGCGCAGGCACAGCGGCGCTTTACCAGCGCATTCACCGACCCCATCCAGCCGCCACCTATGTGCGCTTAATCGACGGATTGGAGGCGTTTCGCGCACTCTACACCGGACAGCTCTGGGTTGAAGTGATGCTGATGCGCGAGGTCAACGACTCGGAAGACGCGCTGCTTGCGCTGGCGGCGTGCTGCGGCGCATCCATCCCGATCAGGTGCACGTCATCCTGCCCGACCGTCCGCCCGCGGAGCCCTGGGTAATGGCCGCGGATCAGGATGGGCTGCTGCGCGCTGAGGCGGTGCTTGGCCCGATCGCACACATCGTCCACCCTTTCTCGCATGGCGTCCATGTCAGCGACTATGCGTCGCCCGGCGAGGCGATCGTCGGCATTGTGACGCGCCACCCGATGAGCGAGCCGCAATTGGTCGCGGCGCTGGATGGCTGGTCGCCTGGCGAGGTCGCCGCAGCTCTGACCGAATTGGAACATGCCGGCGCCATTCGTCCTGTGGATCGGCTCGGCGTGCGTTTCTGGGCCGCGGCGCCCGCACGCTTTCCAGCCTAAACTGGGCTCGCGCACGTCTCGTCCGCCCAACCAACCACATAAAAAGCAGCCAAAAAGATAACTATTCAGGCTATTGCGAAAATAGATCACGGATGGTGCGGATTAGGCGGATTCTCACAGATTTCATCCGAGAAGTATCCGGATTTGTCCATCTAATCCGCCTAATCCGTGGCCGATTGAAACCAAGCTGAATAGCAACCCCAAAAGAAGCAAAGAACAGGAGAAGATCTGATGAATGCACTCACTGCAGCCACCCTGCACCGATTTGATGAACTGCACGCCAGCATGAAAGAAGTCATCGCCGCGCTGCCTGCCCAGGCGCTGGATTGGTCGCCGGCGCCGGAAGTCAACTCGGTGGCGGTGCTCGTCGCTCATGTCTGCGGTTCCGAGCGCTTCTGGATCGGCGAAAAGATCGGCGAACTAGACGCGCAGCGCAATCGCGACGCCGAAGTCACAGTACGCGGCCTGGACAGCACCAAATTGACCGCCATGCTGGACGCCTCGCTTGACATGCTGCGGCCCGTCCTGGAAAAGCTTGCGTTGGACGATTTGTCACGACCGGCCGGCGCGTCTGTGTCACGCGACGACTCTGCCCACGATGTGGCGTGGTGCCTGCAACATGCGCTCGAACATGTCGCGGTGCACACTGGACACGTCGAACTGATGCGTCAATGGTGGCAGAGCCAACCTTAATCCTGGTCAGTTGTCGATCCTCCTGGCCAGTTGGCCAGGAGGATCGCCCCTCGTGTGCCCAGGATAATTTCCCTTCCTACGCCTGTGGCAAAATGACGCACCGCGCAGTACCCTGGTTAGATTGAACCGCTGGTTCCAATTTTAAGCTCCCACTCTATTTTGATACCGGTGATTACCGGTCAGTCAATCTTTTCCTGTTCCACAATATAGTGCGAGGGGTTGTATGTCTGTTAAAACCAGTCCACCGTCACGCACCCGGCCGCGACCAGCAGCCGAACATCCAAGCGGCGACCCGCGTTTCAGCCTCATCGACCGCACCCTGAAGCGCTTCAGCTTCCAACAGGATGCGCTGATCGAAGTGTTGCACACCGCGCAGGAAGCGTTTGGTTTTTTGAGCGATGATCTGCTGATTTATGTAGCGCATCAGCTCAAGTTGCCGCTGAGTTGGGTTTATGGCGTGGCGACGTTCTACCACTTTTTCACCCTCACGCCCCAGGGGGAGCATAACTGCATCGTCTGTATGGGCACCGCCTGTTATGTAAAAAGAGCCGCTGAAATTGTGGCCGCTTTGCAGCAGGCGTACAGCGTCACCGCGGGCGAAACCACACGCGACGGACGCCTGAGCCTGAGCACGGCGCGCTGCCTGGGATCGTGCGGTCTGGCGCCTGTCCTGGTGCTTGACGGTGCGGTGCTGCCGCGCGAAACACCGGAGAGTGCACTCGAACGTGTGCGTCAACAATTGATGAACGCCACCCACAACGGCGCATCTCAGCTTGCAAAAAACGACGCCGTCTTTGAGGGTGAGGAGTAAGAAGCCACCATGAACCGAGCAGATCTTGAAACCATGGCGCAGCGCGAGGTGCAGCGCCAACAGACATTCCGCTGTCGCATCCTCTGTTGCGCGAGCACGCCCTGTCTCTCATCGGGGGGATCGGCTGTCCATGACGCCATCAAAGACGCCATCAAGGAAGGTGGTTTCGACGCTGATTTTCAGGCAGTCGCCACCGGCTGCATGGGCCCGTGCAGCCGCGGCCCCATGATCACTGTACAAACAAATGGGGGCGAAGATGTCATCTACGAACATGTGACGCCGGAGGCCAGCCGTCAGATAGTCGCGCATCATGCCACGGCAACCCCCGCGCCGGTCAAGTGCATTCTGCCGAGCGACATTCCATTCTTTGCCAAGCAAAAGAAGGTGGTGCTTGCCAACAGCGGATTCATCGATCCGGAGCGGCTCGAAGATTACGTGGCGCGCGGCGGCTACACCGCGTTAGGCTATGCCCTGCGCGAGATGACGCCCGAAGCGGTCTGTCGCGAGATCATCGACAGCGGGCTGCGCGGGCGCGGCGGCGCGGGCTATCCCACCGGCCTGAAGTGGGACATGGTGCGCAAGGCGCACGGGGACAAGAAATATGTTGTGGCCAATGGCGACGAAGGCGATCCCGGCGCGTATATGGATCGCACGCTGATGGAGTCGGACCCGCATCGCCTGCTTGAAGGCATGGCAATCGCTGGCTACGCCGTCGGCGCCGACCAAGGCTTTCTCTACGTGCGCGGCGAATATCCGATCGCCGCCAAACGGCTGGAGCGCGCCATCCGCGCGGCCGAACGCCGCGGCCTGTTGGGCAGCCGCATGCTCGACAGCAACTTCAACTTCCGCGTCGATGTGCGCATCGGCGCCGGTGCATTTGTCTGCGGCGAGGAGACCGCGCTGATGGCCTCGATTATGGGGATGCGCGGTCAGCCAGTGCCGCGACCACCCTATCCCGCCCAAAGCGGGCTGTGGGGAAAGCCCACGTTGATCAATAACGTCGAGACTTTTGGCAGCATTGCGCCCATTATCCAGCACGGCGCCGAATGGTTTGCAGGGCTCGGCACGGCCAAGAGCAAGGGCACCAAGATCTTTGCGCTGGCCGGCAAGGTGGACACGACCGGGCTGATCGAGGTGCCGATGGGCATCACTTTGCGCGAGATCGTCTACGACATCGGCGGCGGCGTGCCGGATGGGCTGGCCTTCAAGGCCGCGCAGACGGGCGGGCCGTCGGGCGGCTGCATCCCCGCCGCGCATCTGGACACACCGATGGATTACGAGAGCCTCAGAGCGCTGGGGTCGATCATGGGGTCGGGCGGGCTAATCATCATGGACGAGCGCTCGTGCATGGTGGATGTCGCCAAGTTCTTCATGGAATTCTGCATGGACGAAAGCTGTGGCAAGTGCGTGCCCTGTCGCGTGGGCACGGTGCAGATGCACCATCTGCTCGAACGCATCACCAACGGCAGCGCCACCATGCAGGACATGGAGACGCTCAAAGAGCTGTGTGTGATGGTCAAGGAGACCAGCTTGTGTGGCCTTGGCCAGTCCGCGCCCAATCCGGTGTTGAGCACTATCCATTATTTCCTGGACGAATATACGGCTCACATCCGCGACCACCAATGTCTGGCCGGCGTCTGCACACTTGATCAGGCGCCGGTGACGGAGCTGGTGCACGCCTAAAAATCTCTCAATCTCCTCATCGCCCAATCTCGTAAAGGCCGAGAGCATGGAAAATTGTGCGATGAAAAGATCTTCAAGGAGCCAACTTTATGTCAGTTGTGACATTGACGATTAACGACGAATTGGTGAGCGCACAGGAAGGCGAGACCTTGCTGGCCGTGCTGCACGAGCGCGGGATCGATATGCCGACGCTCTGTCACTTGGAAGGGCTGAGCGAGCGCGGCGGCTGCCGGCTGTGCATGGTGGAGCTGGAGGGGAGCAGCCGGCTGCAGGCCTCCTGTGTGACGCAGGTGCAGGAAGGCATGATCGTCCACACGCACAGCGAGCGGCTGGTCAAGTACCGCAAGATGATCCTGGAATTGCTCTTCTCGGAGCGCAACCACATCTGCGCGGTCTGCGTGATGAACGGCAACTGCGAGTTGCAGTGGGAAGCCGCCAAGATCGGCATGGATCATGTCCGCTACGAATATCTCAACCCCGACCTGGCCATGGACGCCAGCCACGAACGCTACGCGCTGGATCACAACCGCTGCATTCTCTGCACGCGCTGCGTGCGCGTCTGCGACGAGATCGAGGGCGCGCATGTGTGGGATGTGATGGGTCGCGGCGCCAACAGCCGCGTGATCATCGACCTCAATCAGGCGTGGGGGACAAGCCAGAGCTGCACAAGCTGCGGCAAGTGCGTGCAAGTCTGCCCGACGGGCGCGCTCTTCGACAAGGGCGCGACGGTGGCGGAGATGGAAAAACAGCACAACTTCCTGCGCTGGATTTTAGATGGGCGCGAGAAGAATGTATGGAGTTATGGGAAGTAAAAAATATGAGTAAATTAAGATTTGCCACCGCCTGGCTTGGCGGCTGTTCCGGCTGTCACATGAGCTTTTTGGATCTTGACGAAAAGCTCATCGACCTGGCCGACAAGATCGAACTGGTTTACAGCCCGATCGCCGATGTGAAGGAGTTTCCAGAAAGGGTCGATGTCACGCTAGTGGAAGGCGCGGTTGCCAACCTGGACAACCTCAAGCTGGCGCAGGAGATCCGCGCGCGCAGCCGGCTGGTCGTCAGCTTTGGCGATTGCGCGGTGACGGGCAATGTGCCCAGCCTGCGCAACAAGTTGGGCGTGGATGACCTGCTGACCGCGGTCTACCACGAAGGGCCGGGGCGCCATCCCACCGGCGGCGATGCGATCATGCCGCGGCTGCTGCCCAAAGTGCTGCCGCTGCATCAGGTGATCAAGGTGGACGCCTTCCTCCCTGGCTGCCCGCCCGACGCCGAACGCATCTGGATCGCGGTCAGCGCGCTGCTGGCCGGCGAACCCGTCGTGCTCGAACCATCCATGAGAACCTTCGGATAAGCGGAGCTGAGCTATGACCAAAACCATTCTAATCGACCCTGTCACCCGCATTGAGGGACACGCCAAAATCACGCTGCATCTGGACGACGACGGTCAGGTTGAAGAGGCGCGCTTTCACGTGACGGAGTTCCGCGGCTTCGAGAAATTTTGCGAAGGGCGCAGTTTCTGGGAAATGCCCGGCATCACCGCGCGCATCTGCGGCATCTGCCCAGTGAGCCACCTGATGGCATCGTCCAAAGCGGGCGACGCCATTCTCGGCGTCAACATCCCACCGACCGCGCGCCAAGCTGCGCCGGCTGATGAACTGGGCGCAACTGGTGCAGAGCCATGCACTCAGCTTCTTTCACCTCAGCGGGCCGGACCTGCTGTTGGGCATGGATTCGGACCCAGCGCAGCGCAACATCATGGGCTTGATTGAAAAATACCCGGACGTAGCGCGCAACGGCATTCGCCTGCGCCGCTTCGGCCAGAAAGTGATCGAGATGCTGGGCGGGCGCAGCGTTCACCCGGCGTGGACCGTGGCCGGCGGCGTGCGACCCACTCAGCGACGAGAACCGCAGCAAGATTCGCCGCATGTTGCCCGAAGCGCTCGACATCACCGGGTTGGCGCTAGACCTGCTCAAGGACGCCTTCGACAGCTTCAGCGACGAAGAGGCGATGTATGGCAATTTCCCCAGCCTCTATATGGGTCTCGTCACCCCAGAAGGGGGATTGGAGCATTATGACGGGTTGCTGCGCGTGGTGGACAGCGACGGCAACGTGTTGGAACCAGGGCTGGCGCCGGCGCGCTATCGCGAGATTCTGGGCGAAGCGATCGAACCCTGGAGCTATCTCAAGTTCCCCTATTACAAACCGCGGCGGTGCGCGGCCAATGGCAACGGTCGCACGCTGGATCACTACCAGGCCGGCATGTATCGCGTCGGCCCGCTGGCGCGCGTCAACGTGTGCGACTTTGCCGGCACGCCGCGCCGACGCGGAGTTGCGTGAGTTTCGCCGCCTGGCGCCGCGCGGCCGCCCCGTCGCCAACAGCTTTCATTACCACTACGCGCGGCTGATCGAGATTCTATACGCGCTCGAACGCATCGTCGAGACAATGGACGACCCGGCGATCACCGACAAGCGCACCCGCGCCCACGCCGAGGTCAACAACATGGTGGGCGTCGGCGTGAGCGAAGCGCCGCGCGGCACACTTTTTCACGAGTATCACGTCAACGGCGACGGCATCTTACAGAAAGTGAATATGATTATTGCCACCGGCCAGAACAATCTGGCGATGAACCGCACCGTCAAGCAGATCGCCCAGTATCACATCAACGGCGGCAAGGTCACGGAAGGCGTGCTCAACCGCATCGAGCACGGCATCCGCCTTTACGACCCTTGCCTGAGCTGCTCGACCCACGCGGTGGGACAGATGCCGATGGTGGTGGAGGTGTACGATGCGGGCGGCGCTCTGGTCGAGCAGGTTACGCGTGGCTGAGACAATTGCCGCCGATAGCATTCTTGTCATCGGGATCGGCAACACCCTGCGTCGTGACGACGGCGCAGGGTGGCTTTTTGCGGAGGCGCTGGCATCCGAACTGCAAAAGGCCGGTCGCCGCGTGCACCTGGTGTTGCAGCACCAACTCACCCTGGAGTTGGCGGAGGAGGCTGCGGAGCTTCGCCCCAGCCACGTTATTTTTGTCGATGCCAGCGTCACCACCCACGACGCGAGGTTGACGCCGCTCCCCGACGCTGCACTTGTCAGCGGCGCATCCGCCACATCTGCATCCGCCAATGTCGCCGGCCACGGCCTCACACCCGCCGCGCTCCTTGCGCTGATGCGCCGCCTTTACGCGGTTGCTGCTGCGGGTTGGCTGGTGCAGACGCCGGCAGAGGATTTCGGTCACGGGGAAGGATTAAGCGAGGCCGCGCAACATGGCGTGGAAACGGCCCCCAGGATAGCCTCGGCGTTCCTTCGGCTCAATTGCTGAAGACTGCAATCTGCTCTGTTCACGCATCACCACCTGAACACCCCGGCAACTTCCGCCCATACGATGTAGCAATGGTATTCGCCTTATAGCCAGTAAGATGGCCTGAAAGCGTCCTGCGCATAGCCTGCATTTGCGAACAACCGAAAACTGTACTATAAACTACATGAATTTTGCACAAAGATTGAACGAAGCAGGTCACTGCATGGGTCTCACGGCATGAGCGTCACCTCAACCTATCCGGAGCAGCGAAGCGCGGGACAAAACAACCGAAAGCTGATCTTGCTGTGGCTGGGGCTGCTGGCAATCCCACTGGTGGCGGTGATTTTGTTTGCCGTCTTCCAGCCGGTCAAGGTAGTGCCGCGCATCGGGCTGGCGCCAGGTTTTATCTTTACGGACCAGAACGGCGCGCGCGCTTGACCTAGGCGACACCCCGCAACGGTTGGGCGAAGTACGCAAAAGCTTAGCGCAGATCCGGCCATCTGGCAGTTTGTCACGGGCGCCCCCGAACGGCTGAAGCAAGTCGTCGGCGGCGGGTTTGGTCTATATTATCAACAGGGGAGTGACGGCGTATTTGAGTTCGACCCCATGATTGCGCTGGTGGATGGCAACGGCATTTTACGCGCCCAGTACAAGCGCGGCTTGCCCGACGTCGATTTTGTCGCGCGCGATCTGGGGCTGATCTTCGACGAGGTGCGCAACAGCGCCGGCGCCGGCGGCCTGGTCTATGAAGCGGCGCATCTGTTCGCCTGCTATGCAACCTATTGATGACGCCAAGCAAAGGGAGCGCGGACGCCGTGCACGTTGAAACGCCACCCAATGCGCCTGCGCGTGAAGGCCACGGATGGCGCACCTACCGCTTCTTGGTTGCCCTCGCAGCCGTCATTGTGGTAGGTGCGGTCGCATTCTTGCTCTGGCAACGCTTTGGCCCACGACCGGGGCCAAAGTACGGGGTTGCCATCAATGCCAACGCTCCCGTGCAAGACTTTCGGCTAAATTCGACGCTTGGTCATCCGCTTGCATTGAGTGATTTTGCCGACCGCTATACGGTGCTCTATTTTGGCTACACAACTTGCCCGGACATTTGCCCGACGACGTTGGCCGACCTGGGCAAGGCGGAAAAACTACTGGGCGATACGGCCAAACGGATGCAGGTTTTCTTTGTCACGGTTGACCCGGAAGCGACACGTCAGGCGTCTGCACGATTACCTGGCCTACTTTAGCCCGACCTTTATCGGGCTAAGCGGCGAGCTGGAAGAACCAGAGCCGTCGCCCAGTTCGGCGTCGTTTACGAAAAACGTTACGCCAGCGGCTGTAGCGCCACCGATTATCTCATGGATCACAGCGCCGCCGTCATTGTGCTGAATCCGGGCATAGCCTGAACTGATGTTTTCCGCACTAGCGTGACGGCTGAGCAGATCGCCAGTGATCTGCAAGCACTGCTGCGCTGACGACAGCGGATTGAACATTGGATGTTATCGACCGGTCTGACCATTCAAGCCGGCCTCATCATTTTCACAACCTACATAACCGTATCAACGCCAAGCTTGAGTGTGGCAAAGGAGTACTGAATGCGCAAAGAACCCGATACACCGCAAGGCACTATCGTCTTGATTTCCATCTTTCTGATCCTGATTCTCGTGCTGTGGTTCAATGCCTATTTCATTGTGTTGTCTAGAGGAGCGAACTAATGAGTGATCAGACCCACGAAACCGAACACTCGCCAGGAACTGGTGGACAAGGCGTTGATCCACAGCTTACCGACAGCCATGTGGAGGAAGCTTCCCTGCATGTCGAGAAGTGGGAAGGCATCTGGATTCGCGTATCCGTCGGGATGACGGTGGTGTTTATCGCAGCAATCACACTGGCGGCGCTTTCGTTTGGCATCTCCGTGCCAGGCGCGACCGCGCGCATTAACCCTGCCACGCTGAACGACCCGGGCAGCCCCTTTGCCACGCCTGGCCTGCGTGAACTGGCGCCGGGCAAATACGAGGCCTATATGGTGGCGCAGACATGGAATTTCTTGCCGGACAAACTCGAAGTGCCTGTCGGCGCGGAAGTCACCTTCTACATTACGGCGCGCGATGTGGTGCACGGCATCAAGATCGCGGGCACGAATGTCAACATGATGGCGCTGCCAGGCCAGGTGTCGACGCTGCGCGCCACCTTTGACACCCCAGGCACCTACAACTATGTCTGCCATGAATACTGCGGCTATGTCGCCGGCGCACCGATCGGGCATCACACGATGTACGGCCAGATCACGGTGCTGCCAGCAGCCTCAGAAACAGCGCAAACCATCACCGAGTAAGTCTTCATCCAGAAATTGGTTGCGGCGCGCTGTGAGACGCTCGTCACAAAATTTGCTCCGCAGAAATTTCTGGACAGACGCTAAATAGAGAGGAATCAAGCGATGTCTGTACATGCTCTATCAGGCGCCGAGTTGAAGGCGCATCCGACGCCAGTGCCGCTAACCGCGCAAGATCTCAAGATTGTCGATCGCCTGGCGGGTTTGAACGTTCTGATCGGTGTGTTGGCGCTTTCGATCGGCGCACTTTTTGGCGTCTTTCAGGGACTTGAACACGCCAGGGTCTTTAACATCTATCCTTGGCTCCAGCCAGCCATCAAGACCTACTATCAGGGTCTCACTTTGCACGGCGCATTGAACGCCCTGGTGTGGACGACATTCTTTATCTGTGGCTTTTTTACCTTTGCCTTTGTCCGCAGCCTCAACCGTCCGCTGAAATACCCGTGGATGAGCGTGGTCGCCTTTATCCTCATGGTCGTTGGCCTGCTCACCGCAGCCGTGCCGATGCTGACAAACAATGCGTCGGTGCTCTACACCTTCTACCCACCGATGTTGGCGGATTGGGCCTTTTATGTCGGCCTGGTGCTGCTTGTCATCGGCTCGTGGATGGTTGGCTACAGTATGTATTTCACCTACTATGCATGGCGCAAGGAAAACCCAGACGCGCGTGCACCTTTTATTGCATTGACCTCCACTATCACGATGGCAATGTGGCAGCTCGCCACGCTAGGGGTTGCCGCGGAGATTCTCTTCCAGTTGCTGCCCAACGCGCTGGCGCCGGTGCTCGGCTATCCCGCGCCGGGGCTGGACGTGCTGCTGAATCGCACCCTCTTCTGGTGGTTCGGCCACCCGCTGGTCTACTTCTGGCTGCCGGCTTATGTTTCATGGTATGCCATGTTGCCGGCGCAAACGAACGGCAAAATGTTTAGCGAACCGCTGGGACGGCTGGTCTTCTGGCTCTTCCTGCTCTTCAGCACGCGGTTGGCTTCCATCACCAGTATGCGGACCCCGGCATCCCGGAAATCTGGAAGTACATTCACATGATCTTTACCATGGGCGTTGGCTTCCCCAGCCTGATCACAGCCTTCACCGTGGTAGCGTCGCTGGAGATCGGCGCGCGTGTACGCGGCGGCAAAGGCTACCTCCGCTGGATCGGTCGCCTCAACTGGGGCGACCCCTCCTACGCCGCTCAGAATCTGGCGATGATCCTCTTCATCTTCGGCGGCATCGGCGGTCTGATCAACGCCTCCTATAACGTC
>JADJVW010000029.1 GCA_016710365.1 Candidatus Caldilinea saccharophila
CCGGTCGCCATTTTGCGACCCATCGAACCGGTCGTGGAAGACAGTGACGCAATCCTGCGGCTGGCCGGCGAGGTCTTTGCCGATTTGGACGACGATGCGCTGGCCGAAGTGGAAGCTGCCATCCAGCGCCGGCCAGATTTCTTTGCTGACGCCGAACTTGTCGCCCCATGACGGCGCAACCGATATTGCTCGATACGGATATATTGTCCGCGATCATGCGTCGCCATCCTCAGGCAACCGTGCGTGCTCGGCTCTATCTACTGGAGCATCAGCGCTTCACATTTTCTGTCATCACGCGCTATGAAGTGGTGCGCGGTCTGTTGACCAAGCAGGCTGTGCGCCAGCAACATGCGTTCGAGCAACTGTGTGCGGCAAGCGAGGTGCTGCCGATCTCGGAGGAAGTTGCGCTGCACGCCGCGGCGATCTATGCCGACCTTCATCGGCGTGGCCAACTGATCGGCGATGCGGATATTTTGATCGCTGCCACAGCCTTCGTGCATGGCTGTGCTGTGGCCACCAACAACGAAGCCCATTACCGGCGGATTGCTTCCTTGTCCGTTGATAACTGGTTACACACTGAATAGTTACACACCGAGTAGTAAAGGCGCCATTTGTGGATCGTATCCCCTATTTCATCGACAATATTGAAGTCACGCTGGCCGATGTGCTCAACAACCTGCTCGGCGCGCAACAGCAGCCCCAGGTAGACATTGCGACTGCCTACTTCAGCGTGCGCGGCTATGAACTGTTGCGCGAGACGCTGCCCAGCGTGCGTCATTTTCGCCTGCTGATTGGCGACAGTCCGCAAGACGCCGACGCCGTAGGCTTGCGGCCCGATTCGCGCGCCTATTTGCGCAACGAACTGAATGCCGAACCGCTGGCGGAGGCAACCCAACGTCTGGTTGAAGAGATCATCCGTTTTCTACGCCGCGATGATGTTAAAGTGCAGCTCTATCTGGGCCATGATGCGGCGCCAAGTGGGCGGCGAAACTTTCTTCACGCCAAGTGCTATCTCATCTACGGCGGGCGCGGCCACCAGCAGACGCTCTTCGATTATCTCAATCCGTTGGTGGGCATTGTCGGCAGCAGCAACTTCACCGCGCCAGGGCTCAGGTACAACAACGAACTGAATCTGGTGCACAAGACCTTGTTGCGGCCCGATGAGGTGGACGACCACGTTGCCCGCAGCGAAGTTGCGCATCATGCCCAGGTGCAGCCCCATGTAAGCATCTCGCTGACCAACCAACTCCTGTTGAAGAGCGAAGTCGGCGCCAGAGCAATTCTTGACCTGGCGATGTGGTTTGATGCACGCTGGAAAGAAGCTGCTGACTTCAAAGAAGGGCTGATTGCGCTGCTCGAAAACTCCAAGTTTGGCAGCCGTGAGTATACACCCTATCAAATCTATCTGAAGGCGCTTTATGAATATTTCCGTGATGATCTGAATGGCGAGGTTGGGCAGCCGGCCACGCGTTCGGCCGTGGAACTCAGCGAATTCCAGGAAGATGCAGTCAGAAAGGCGCGGCGCATCCTTGCCCGCTACGACGGCGTCATCATTGCCGATTCTGTTGGTCTGGGCAAGACCTGGATTGGCAAGAAGCTGTTGGAGGATTACGCCTACCACATGCGCCAAAAGGCGTTGGTGATCTGCCCGGCCTCGCTGCGCGCCATGTGGCAGCGAGAGCTCGCATCAGCAACCATTGCGGCGACAGTGATTTCGCAGGAGTCGCTTGGGCAGGACAATTTTGACCTGCGTAGCGTGGCGGATGTCGATGTCATCCTGGTGGACGAGGCGCACAACTTTCGCAATCGCCACGTCAAACGCTATCAGATGCTGGAAACGCTGCTTGCCACCAACGGTCGCCGCGGCCGGGATGGCGGTCGCAAGAAGTTGATTCTGCTGACGGCCACGCCGATCAACAACAACATATTTGACTTGTACAATCAGATCAATTTATTTGCCGGCAATGATCGCACCTATTTCGCCGCGGCCGGCATCGGTGATCTTTACAAATACTTTCTGGCTGCGCGGCGTGATTCGATTGAGCAAGGCAGCGTACGGATTTTTAACTTGCTGGAGGAAGTTGTCGTGCGACGTACACGCCAGTTCATCCGTCGCGCCTACCCGGAAGCCACGATCAACGGCAAGACCATCACCTGGCCGGCGCGCAAGCTCGTCACACTGGAATACGATCTGGCGGCAACCTACGAAGGTTTTTACGGTGACATCGTGCGACGCATTGAACAGCTCAATCTACCGCACTACAACCTGGAATCGTATAAGGTCACCAATGCCACGCGCGATGAATTCGAGCTAGGTCGGCAGCAGGCGCTCGTCGGCATTTTCAAGAGCCGCTTTCTAAAACGCCTGGAGTCGAGCATCGATGCCTTCCGCATTTCCATCCGGCGTGCACTTGAATTTGCCAAAACGTTTGACGAATACATTCAGGAAGATGTTGTGCTGGACGCCGCGTCATTTCGGATTGCCATGCGATTGCTCGATCAAGAGAACACCGATGATGAGAATGGCGCACCCACATCGCTGGCAGGCGCCATCGATGAAAACGTCGTCGCACGCACAGTGGTCGAGGATCTGTCGCGGCTAAAGGCAAGCGAATACAACCGGCGCTCCATTCATCGCGATCTTGCCCAAGATATCGATAATCTGACTGCGATTTGGTACTCGATCGATAAGTTGGATTTCGAGAAGGATGACAAGCTGCAGGCGCTAAAAAAGCTCTTGTCCACCGAACTACGTGGACGCAAAGTGATCATTTTTAGCTACTACAAGGACACCACGCGCTATCTGTATCGTGCTTTGACCAGTTCCGACAGCGAAAGCTGGCGTCAATCAATCGGCAACGCCACCATCCGGCGTATCGACAGCGATGTTGCACCAACCGACCGTATGCGAATTGTCGAGAGATTTGCACCCATCGCCAACGGCCTTAGCGAAGTTCAGGGAACGGGTGACGAGATCGACCTTCTGATCGCAACGGATGTGATGTCAGAGGGCCAGAATCTCCAAGATTGTGGCTATTTGATCAACTATGACCTGCATTGGAACCCAACGCGCATGGTGCAGCGCGCGGGGCGGATCGATCGGCTCGGATCGCCACACCAGGTGCTGACCATTTGCAACATGTTTCCCGAAAAGGCTCTGGAGCAGCTGCTTGGCCTCGTGGAAAGCCTGACGAAAAAGATCGACATCATCAATCAGACTGGTTTTCTTGATGCGAGCGTGTTGGGAGAGGTTGTAACGCCGCGTGATTTCAACACACTCCGCCGTATCGCCGAAGGCGACAATGCCGTGATTGAAGAGCAAGAGTCTTTTTTGGAACTTGCAAGCAGTGAGGCGCTACTTGCCGAACTGCAGAATGTGTTGGCAACGGAAGCACAACAGTGGTTGACTCTGTTGGATGATGGAATTCATTCAGGGCTGCAACGCCAGGGCGCGTATGGGATATTCTTCTATTTCACAGCACCGCATCCGGATGGGGGCGCGTTTCATTTTTGGCGCTATTACGACGCGCTGCGCCGTGAAGTCCTCGACAATCGCTATCAAATCATGCAGTTGATCGCTTGTGGTCCAGAGACGCCGCGCTATCCACCTCCTTATGAAGAACTAAATGTCTTCCAGCTACAAAATAAGGTCATCGATAGCATCTTGAAGGATTTTGTGCAGCAGCAGGCAACGGCGCTGGTCAATAAACCGGTGACAGAAGAACAGAATATAGTTGCCAATATTCTGCTTGAACAGACAAACAATCCTGCGCTGGATCGTGATGAAGTTCGTGAGCTACGCAAATTTTTGAAGCAACCAATGGTCGGCGCGTCTGTCCAAAAGCTACGCGCGGCACTCAAGGAGTATGGCGGTAGCCACAATCTAGACAGCTTGCTGCCGACTCTGCGCATACTGGCGGCGCAACAGGCCTTTGACACGATTCCTGGCGACAAATCAGAGAGGCAGCCTCTATTGCTTGAACGCAAAGATTTACATTTGGTCTGCTACGAATATGTAACAACTTGATGCCTTTTTCAAGCCGATGCTTCTTGACGCGCAACAACTTCTTTTTGCCGCTTCCATGTGGAATTTTCGAGTAAAAATATTTGCTTGTCGAACACGCCCGTACTCAGGTCAAGGCGGATGACGCCAGTCTCTTGGCCAATAGTTTTAGCCTTTCTTACCGCTTGGTGTCCTTCGCGTCTTGATGGTTACGCTTTTTTGAAGCGCTTCTACGCAACTGAAGCAGATGAATCTAGCCCAACGCGCGGC
This sequence comes from Candidatus Caldilinea saccharophila, assembly GCA_016710365.1. GTDB lineage: Bacteria > Chloroflexota > Anaerolineae > Caldilineales > Caldilineaceae > Caldilinea > Caldilinea saccharophila. The sequence continues at coordinate 4,274 of JADJVW010000029.1, forward strand.
AGTTCGACCGTAAACGTTGTTCCCACGCCTACCTCACTCGCCACCTCGATGCGCCCGCCGTGCGCCTGCACCAGTTGGCGCACGATCGCCAGCCCCAGCCCGCTGCCGGCGCCTTCGCCCTGGGTGCGGGCACGGTCGCCGCGCCAGAAGCGGTCGAAGATGTAAGGCAGGTCGGCCGCAGAAATGCCCGCGCCCGTGTCACTGACCTGGAGGCGAATTGCATCCGCCACAGCCGAAGCCCGCACCGTGACGCGCCCGCCTGGCGGCGTGTGACGCAGCGCATTGGCCAGCAAGTTGTTCAGAATCTGGTCGAGTCGGCCATAGTCCGCCTCTACCACCAGCGGCTGGGCGGCTGGCTCGACTGCACAGCGCAGCGTGATGCCGGCGGCCTCCGCCTGCCCCTCGAAGCTCGTCTGCGCATCGGCCAGCAGACCGGCGACATCGACCGCCTCCCAGTGCATCGGCAACTGCCCGGCCTCTGCCTGCGAGAGCACGCGCAAATCCTCCACCAGCCGCGCCAGTTGCCGCGTCTCGTCTAGCGTGGCCGCGATGTGGTCGGGCGTCGCCGTGTAGACGCCGTCAAGCACGCCCTCCAGGTTGCCCTGGATCACCTGCAGCGGTGTGCGCAACTCGTGCGCCACATCCGCGGTGAGATTGCGCCGGCGCTGGTCGGCCAGCGCCAGCTCCTCCACCATGCGGTTGAAGGAGGTCGCCAGTTGGCTGAATTCGCCGCGGCCGCTCACCGGCACGCGCACAGTGAGGTCACCTTCGGCCACTGCGTCGGCCGCGTTCATCAGCGACGAGAGCGGCTGCGCGATCCCGCGGAAGGCGCGGCGCCCGATCCAGGCAATCGTACCCGGCAGCAGCAAGAGCAGCCCGCACGTGCTCAGCCAGAGCAGCGCCGCGGTCTGTGTGTCGCCGCCGGCCAGCCGCACGATAAAGTAGATCAGCAGTCCGAAGCCACCCAGGGTCAGCAGTGCAAAGACGCCAAAGAGGGCCGCAAAGCGCGCAAAGAGCAAGGCGGGATGGCGACCCCGGTGATCACGCCAGCGTTCACCGCCGCGCATCCACGGCGCGCCGTCGCCGGGCTGCCAGCTTCGGCGCCGTGACGAACCGCAGGCGCTGCCGGCGCGCGTCTCCTGGGCGCCCACTTCTTTTTCGCTCGCATCCTGCTCGCTCACCATGCCTCCTCTTCGGCAAACTTATAGCCGACGCCAAAGACAGTCAGCACGTAGCGCGGTTCGCCCGGCGCCGGCTCCAGCTTGCGGCGCAGGTTTTTGATGTGCGCGTCGATGCTGCGGTCAAAGCCTTGAAAGGAGACATTGTGCAGGCGGTCAACCAACTGGCCGCGGCTGAAGGTCTGGCCGGGATGCTGCGCCAGCACAATGAGCAGGGTGAACTCGGTGCGGCTGAGTTGGATCGCTTCGCCACCGCGCAGCACGCGGTGGCCGTTGAGGTCGATCTCCAGGTCCGCTGCGCGCAGCAGCCCGCTCTGCACCACATCTTTCTGCACACGGCGGAAGATTGCCCGCACGCGCGCCACCAGTTCGCGCGGCGAAAAGGGCTTCGTGATGTAGTCGTCCGCGCCCAGTTCCAGCCCAATCAGGCGGTCGGTCTCCTCGACGCGCGCGGTGAGCATGATGATCGGCACGTCCGATTCACGGCGCAGCGTGCGGCAGACGTCGAGGCCATCCATACCCGGCAGGTTGAGGTCGAGCACGATCAGGTCGGGCCTGGCCTGCCGCGCCATCGCCAGCGCGGTGACGCCGTCGCCCGCCTCCAGCACGCGGAAGCCACCATGCTCCAGATAATCGCGCGCCTGGCGCACGATGCGCTGTTCGTCGTCTACGACAAGAATAAGTTCGTTCATGAGTTTGTTTGTATCATGAGTGGGGGGTGGGAGACAAGGAGACAAGGAGACAAGGAGACAAGGAGAAGGGGAGACAAGGAGACTCTCCCTCTCCCCTTCTCCCCCTCTGGCTTAACGTTCGCTTGCTGGTTCAGCCGGCTGTGGTGGCGTTTGCGGCGCCTGCTGTTGCTGCTGGTGGCGATGATGATGGCCGCAGCCCCAGCCCATTGGCCCACTCCACGGTCCGCTCCATGCCGCATCGGGCTGGCCTTGCCCTTCCGGCGTCATGCCCTGCTGCGCTGCCCATGCCCGCCACTGCGCCATGCGAGCCATACGGCTGCCGATGAAGAAGACGGCGCCGATGCCCAGCAGCAGGAAGAAGAAGCCGCCAAAGCCCGGCCCGCGCTGCGGGTAGCCATAGGCATAGGGCAGCATCGCGCCAGCCGGCGCCAACGCCGAATCGCCTTCGACCGCGGTCAGGCGACCGACCAAGTAGCCTTGCGTCCAGGCGTCGCGTTGGTTGTTCGACACGGTGCCAAAGATCAAGGCGAGGACGACCACGGCAGCAACGCCGATCAAGATAAATCTTCCACGAACCATTGTGTACCTCCCGTACCTGTGAATGAATTGTTCGCGCCGGGCGCTTCTTGCATTTCAGGAACTGCGCTCGGCTTGTTCTCATCTTGACGGGCAGGTGTGAAAAAGGTGTGAAGGTTTTGGGGGAGTGTTGTGCGGACGCTCTATCGCGCCCGTATGGCTGAGCGGTCTGCGCAGACCGCTCAGCCATGCAGTACTTCACGAATCTCACGCGAAGGCGCGAAGAACGCGGCGAAACCATCTTCAATTCAGCATGTGGACATGCTTGCCGGCGTCGATGGCAACCCGCGCTTTGAGGCATGTGCGCCAGGCAGGATTGCCTACTTCGGCCACAAGTTCGAGCCCATCTGCAAGGAGGATGGCGGCGAGCGCACCATCGTCCCCACGTAGTGCTACCGTGCCATAATCGGCAGATAGATCTCGCTGCTGCCGGGTGCGGCCATCGGGAAGATACGCGGCCCGTAATACTCGACCTCCTGCGTGACCTGGACGAATGCCAGCCAGTACCCGTACTGCTGACCATCGAGCACACCGGTATCGACAACCGTATAGGCGCTTGGCACACCCGTCGCAGGAACCAGGGCCGTGATGAGCACGGCCTGTTCGAACTGGTCATTCGTGCCGCGATAGAGCAGGAAGCCTTGCAGACCGTGTTCGTCGGCGGTGTTCCAGTGCAGGCTGACAGCGCCTCCTTCGGTACTGACATCGAACGATGCCAATTGGATCACCGTCGGAGTCTGATCGACCATGATACCGGCGGCGCCGCTGTCATCTTCGGGCAGGTCGCCATTGTTGGCAATCGAGTCTGCATCGGTCAGGTCACTGCCTTCCGGATCGCGGATCGCCACGATCTCTGCCCAGTTGCGCGCTGATCCCTCCGCCAGTTGCACAACGCGTAGAACGATTTCGACAGTGACCGACTGGCCAGCCGCCAGCGTGATCTGTACTGTCTTCGTCACCGCGCCATTTTCCTCTGACGACCATCCATTGACGTCATTGGGGCTCAGCACAAAGCCCCCCGGAATGTGATCGCAAATGACGACCTCACCAAGTGTCGCGCTGCCCTGGTTGGTGATTGTGAGCGTATAGCGCACATCGTCGCCGGCGCGCACGCGGCTGGGTTGACCTTCTGCCAGTCGCTTTTCCAGCGCCGCGTCAACGCGCTGCACAAAGAATATGGCGATGTCGTGGTCGTCTTCATCATTTACGCCGTCTCCGGTCAGATCATCATCGATTACCGGATCGTTCCCGTTCACCGTATCGTTGACGGCATCGGCGTCGACATGCACAGCCCCAGCGCTATCCTGTGCGCTCACGATTTCCACAGCGTTGATCACTTGATCAAAGGCGTCATCCACGCGCAGCACGATCGCTGCCTTTGCCATCTGCCCAGGCGGAATCGGCCCAGCCACGGTCAGCGTCGCTACGCGGCCAGCCACCTGCCAGCCACTTGCATCATTCGGACTGAGGCTTATGCCAGCAGGGAGATAATCGACAAGGGTGAGATTCTGCACCGCCATCGTACCCTGATTGTAAAGTTCAATGTCAAAGGCAATATCGTTGCCTTGGACACGTTCCCCCTGAAGGACGGTGGCCGGCAACACACGCAGCGCCGGATCAAACCGTGGCTGTGGCGCCTGATAACCGACAGCGCCGGCTTCGTTGACACCGCTCTGCACCATCACCGCGTTGGGATCGACGCCGCCAGTTTGGATAGCGCCGGCCGGCAGCGTAGCATTGTCAATATCCACGACGGCGCCACCAAAGGGCAGGGTCGCCGAGTAGACGCCGAGCGCATCCGTCGAGAGAGTGTGCGTAACACCCTGGCTGTCGGTGATCACAACCGTCACCTGTGGCAGGCCCGGCTCTCCTTCATCGTGCATGCCGTTGCCATTGACATCTTGGTAGACGTTGCCAATGACCACGCCGGGCGCTGGCGAATTGACATCGATGGCCTGGTTGTTGTCGAGTGATGGATCGATGGCGCCGACCGGCGCAACCGTGGCGATATTCGTCAGGTCGCTTTGCTGCGCAAGGCTGGCGCTGCCTGTGACCGTCAGCGTCATACCCATTCAGGCGGCCAACGTCGCCCCGCCCCATATCGCGCTGGCGCCGTCGTATACGCCAGAACTGGCAGCATACCCGATGCCCAACAGAGCAGCCGGCGTTTGTTCCGTCACGGTGAGCGCAGTCACGGCGCTGGGACCGGCGTTGGTGATGACAATGGTGTAGGTGATAGCGGCGCCAGGCATGAATGGCCGCGGCATGCTCACCTTGCTGATGCTTATGTCGGCCACGGGTAACGGGCTTGGCGCAACGGTGTCGTCGTCATCCTGATCTGCGCTATGGTCGCCAGGCGTCGAATCTGGGTCGTAGCGGCTGCTGGCTGCAATCTCGGCATAATTGGTGTAGAGACCACTTGCCCGGACGGTTGCCGTGATGAGCAGGGTTGCCTGCTCCAGCCCCGCCAGGTCACCGACCGCCCACCGCCCGGTGGCGGCATCGAAGCTCCCGGCGCTGGAAAGACTGCCAAGATAGCCGTACCCCGTTGGCAAAGTGTCGCTAACGGCGACGCCGCTGGCGGCGCCTGGCCCGGCATTGGAAACCACCACCGAGAAGACGATAGATTCGCCAACACGCGGCGTCAGGCTGCTGGCCGTCTTGGTCAGCGACAGATCTGCCGGCAAGGCGTCGAAGAAATTTTGACCAGTCACCACTTGACTGGAGACGAGCACCACGTTCGGGATCACATCGTCGTTGGGCGGGCTGGCATCACCGGTGCTGAGATAGCCGGCCAGGTTCGTCGCCGTGATTGTATACGTCCCCGGCATCAGCGTGAAGGTGTATACGCCATTGGCATCGGTCGTCGTCACCGCTGCGCCCGTCGTCAACGCAACACCAGCCAACCCAGGCTCGCCCGCATCGAAGACGCCGTCGAAGTCTTTGTCATCATAGACGGCGCCGACGATGATCGGCGGCGACAGATAACCGTCGCTGCCCACATCGTCGGCAACGCTAACGGTGATCGTTTCGGGATTCGTACCGGCAATCTGGACATATTGGGGTGGCGTGCGCACATCCACCGTGGCAATACCAGCGATCAGCGGCGCCGTATACACCCCGGAGGCATCGGGCGTCGTCGACTGCACAACGCCGCGGCTGTCGGTGATGACCACTGTTACGCCAACCGGCACACCTTCGCCGGCATCCTGCCCGCCGTTGCCGTTGGCATCCTCGAAAACGACGCCATGAATCGTGTACCATCCATAATCTTCCACCTCGCCGTTGTAAACCGCAGCCGTGGCAGCGTAATCCAGCGCATATCCGGCGGCGTAGAGGCGGAAGCGGGCGAAGAGCGGGCTGGCACTCGTGTAGCTCACACCCACGGCAACGGTGACCGGCTGTGCACCGGTGATCACCGCGCCCAGATCCTGCGCCTCCTCCGGCTCGAACTGGCCATTTGCATTCCAGTCGAACCAACCCCACAAGTTGCTGCTGCCGTTGGCCGTAACTGTCAATACACCAGTAGCGCCTGGCATCCACGCCGGCGTAAGCGCACGCACGATGCCATCGCCCGGCCCGCTGGCAGTGGAACTTTCTACGCCATCGATGCCGGTCACGATCCCGCTGCCGAGATAGACGCGCTCGCCCATTGCATCCGGCACGATATGTCGAGCCCCGTTCTGAGCCAGGGTCGTGTTCGCAAAGCTAGCCGGCAGGTAGCCGAACGCCAGCACCGAAAGTTGGCCGGCGCTGACATTGGTAAGCTGCTGATTGGCCGGTAGCGAGATGCTCGGCGTGAGTCCGGTCGCCGGATCGACCTTGTTGTCCTTGTCCGCACCCCAGACCGTGCCAAACCTGAACCCCTCGCGCACAGTTACCTCGATCCGATACTCGCCCGGCGCCAGTACGGTGAAGGTGTAAACGCCAGCGGCATCGGTGTTGACGCTGATGATCTGCGCGCCCGCATTGGCGTCCGTGTAGTAGAGCGTCACGGTCACATCGGGCAGCGCCGGTTCGCCGCTCTCGATCATGCCGTCGCCGTCGTCCGCCCACACGACGCCGCGCAGCGATCCCATCGTCAATGCCACGACCGTTGGGTCATTTGCTTCAGGGGTCGCCGGATCGTCGGTGGCAATTGCTGGCGCGTTGGCGCCGGCCACCGAGCCCTGGTTGGCAAGCGTGGCAAGCTGGAAAGGCAGCACCGCATCGATGGTGACCTCGTACTCGATGGTGACGGTGCTGTTGGCGGCAAGGCTGGCAAAGTGTACTGTGACCGTATCGCCTGGCGCCGTGTTGCCCTTCTCGACGATACACGTCTCGCTGCACGTTACCGTGCCAATGCGCAACCCGGCATGGGCGTCCAGATTATCGTTGAAAACCACATCGTAGGCTATGGCCGTCCCGGTTGTGATCACGACACGGTACTTGAGCGTGTCACCCGGCGAGACGCCGCCGCTGGTATCAAGGTCGTTGAAAGGCAAGAAGCGTGACGCGTTTCCGGTGCTGTCCAGTGACGCCTTGCTGGCGATCAAGGTGGTCGGCGCCACCAGCGTATTGGCATCGGTCGCCGAGATCGGGGCGCCGGCGAAGATCGCCGCGGCGGTGTTGGCAAGTGTCGCCCCGACGCCAGCGTCGGGATCGACAATGCCAGTGACCGTGTAGGTGAGCGCGCCGCCTGCCAGAATCGTGGCTGTGTCGGTCAGGTCGCCACTGCCGATGGCGGCGCAGGTCGATCCGCCGCTGGCGACACAAGCCCACGTCGCGCCAGTAAAGGCAGCCGGGAAGGCATCGGTCACCAACACGCCGACCGCGTCGCTCGGACCGGCATTCTCCACGCCAATGACGTAACGCGCTGGATAGCCCGGCGCCAGGCCTGGATTCGGGCTGCTGCGCTTGCTGATGTCCAACTCCGCTACCGGTGTCAATGGCCCGCTGTCCGTACTGCGGTTGTTACTCGACTCCAGGTCGGTGATGCCCACCGGCGGCGTGACGATGGCCGTGTTTGCAAGCAGGCCGGTGGCGCTGGACGGAATCGTTCCCGTTACGACATAGGTGAGCACACTGCCCGCTTGGAGCGCCACGTTGTCAATCAGGTCGCCGCTGCCGCTGGCCGTGCATGTGGACGCGCCATTGGCGTGACATGTCCACGTCACGCCGGTCAAGGTCACCGGCAGCGTGTCGTGAACAATGGCGTTGATGACATTGTTCGGCCCGTGATTCGTGACGGCGATTTGGTAGGTCACGGCCTGTCCGGGCACGCGACCACCGGCAGGGACCGTCTTGGCAATGCTCAGATCGGCGGCCTGCAGCAACTCAACGCCGGCGCCGCTCTCCGTCGCAAAGATATGGCCGTTGGCATGGCGATAGGTGACGACGACTGGGTTGGCAAGCAGGTTGGAAGCGGCCGGCAGCACCGTGATCACGGCCTGATCGCGACCAGTACAGCCGTCCTGCGAACGCGCGATGATCGTTGCGGTGTAAACGCCGGCCGCGGTATAAGTATGGACGAAATTGGGTCCGGTCTGGTAGCCGGCGCTCGCACTGTCACCAAAGTCAATCGTGTAGCTGTACGGCGCCCGGCCATCCAGCGCCTGTTCGACCAACCTGAAAGTGACAGGCTGGTTGGCAAGCACACTGGATGGCGCGGCCACGAAGGGACGCAGCCCCGCGTAGGTCGCGCCGAGATTGAAGAGCAGACCGCTGTGGTCGCCACCGTCAAATTGGGCATGTCCGCCGTGGCGGTTGTTGAGCAGTTGTACACCCAGCAGATTGAGGCCCGGTTGGACACCGGCGCTGGCGGCAAAGGCGTCTGCCGCGCCCGCGCCGACTTCCTGGCCCAGGTAGACGCCGTTCAGATAGAGGTCGGTGACATCGTCGCCGGCTACCTGGATGCTGGCGTCCAGCCCGGTTGCATTGAGCGGCATACAGAAGTTCTGGCGGAAGAAGGTGAAGTTGCCCACCGTTTCGGCAACGGTATGGGCCGACACCCACTCGGCGGCAAGTTCGGCCGGGTTGAGCCAGTAGCTATACTCCAGATCGCTAGAGGCGAGAGGCGGCGTCCAGCCGGCGTCATCGAACTGAGTCAGCCGTGGATTGTCATTCCAGCCGGCGGGCGGCAGGCCATTCTCTCCTTGATAGATACTCCTGAAGGATGCACATCCGTCAACGTCGCACCACGGCCGGCTGGTAGGGGACGGGGCCGTGGTGCTGCTGGTAATGGTCAGCGCACCGCCAATCGCCTCGGCCGAGAGCGTTGGCAGCGTTTGCGTCATCCCACCAGCGGCTGGCAAGGGAATCACGGCGAAACTGAACGTGCTGGTTTCGCTCGGCTCAACAGATCCCAGATCCCAGGTGATGACCCCACCGTTTTCGGCGCCCCCGCCGCTGATGCTGGCTGGGATCAAGGTCGTGTTGGCAGGCAAGACATCGGTCACGACCACGTTATATGCAGTCGCACTGTACGAATTGTAGCCTTCGATGGTGTAAGTCACGGGTTGGCCAACGTAGACCGGGCCGGCCGCGCGCTTCTCCAATACGAAATATGGCGCGACCACGACGTCACTGTCCGTGAAAGTGTTGCCCGCCGGGTTGATGTCCGCCCCATTGGCGCCGTCATCTGCCAGCGTGACGCGGTTGGCAACCACGGCGCCCGGCTGCATATCGGCCTTGACCTGCGCCGTCACGGTCAGCGTCCGCGCCGCGTTGACGGGCAGATCGCCAACATTCCAGGTAACCGTGCCCGCACCTGCATCATAGACGCTGCCGGGCGTCGCTCCGCTATAGTCGATGCCTGCCAGTAATGTATCGGTGATGCGCACACCCGTTGCCGCCTGGTTGCCCGTGTTCGAGTAGGTAATCGTATAGGTCACCGGCGCACCCGCTGCAACCTGCGTCTGGCCGTCGCTCTTGACGATCGTCAGATCGGGTCGGGCATCTACCTCCGTCAGGGCTGATGCTGTGTTGTCGGCCGACGCCAGGTCTTCGACGCTGGACGTGATGAACGCACTATTCTCGATCTCGGCTACACCGGCCGGCAGGATATCATCGATGCGCACGGTGAAGGTGACGACGCCACTGGCGCCGCCAACCAAATCGCCGAGGCTTACGCTGATGGCGCCGCTGGCGTCCAGATACTCCCCAGGATCATCACCAATCGCATCGGTGAGATTGGCGCCATCCAGGTATAGGCTGCCGCTGACATAGCTGGTGTCAGCCGGCACGCCATCGGTGATCACGACGTCGGTGGCAATGCCGCTGGTCAGATTGCCGTAGCGCAGGCGATAGAGGATGCTGCCACCGGGCAGAGCTGGGGTGCTGGCTGATAACGCCACCTTCTGTATGTAGATATTCGAGCCTGACTGTGCGCTCAGCACGGCGGTGGAGTGGTTATCGAGCGGGTCGAGATCGACCTCGTTGCTGGTTACTTTGGCGGTGTTGGTGACCAGCGTCGTGCCGTTGGGCAGCGGATTCGCGACCGTTGCCTGGTAACGCAACTGGCCCTCGGCGCCAGGAGGCATGTCCGGCAATTCCAGCAACAATTGATGGAGGCCGCTGTTGTAGGAGGCTGTAACAGGCCACGTCGCGGCGCCTACGACCAGCACCGCCGAATCTGCCACGTATTCGGTGTTGACGTCCAGCGAGTCGGTGATGCGCACACTGGTGGCGACGGCGCTGCCCCGGTTATCGCCGATATAGGTGTAGGTAATCGTGTTCCCTGGCTCAATCGGCGACGAGTCGGCCGTGGCGCTTTTGAAGATGGTCAGGTCAGGATGGGCGACGACCGTGTCGACATCTGCGACCTCGTTATTAGTGCGGTCGCGGTCGGGGCTGGTTGTGGTCAGATTGGCATAGTTGCCCAACCTGGTCGCACCATCCGGCAACGAGATGGCGACGCGCGCCTGTAGCGTGAACGACACCATGTTCCCCGGCGTCAGGTCAGCCGGCGTCCAGACATAGACGCCCGGCGCCGAATTGGCAGCGGACGGGCTGGCGCCGACGTACTCCAGATAGGCTGGCAGCGTGTCCGTGACGATGATGCCGGTGGCCGTAATGCTACCTTGATTGACCAGTGCAATCACATAGTCCAAGCGCTCGCCGGGCGCGACGGTGCTCTTGCCGTCATCCTTTGTGATCAGCACATCGGCCGTGCCCAGTGCCAGATCCTGCTGCGTCGGCCCTGTATCCAGGATCGCGGGTGCGGCCATCACGCTTTGATACCCCGTCAGCGCAGCAGAGACACTCGCCGGGCCAGCCGTCAGGTTGCAGCCGGCGCCGGCCACAAAGCCGTAGGCGCCGCCAGCGCCCACGGTGGTCGTGCAGACTTCGCTGCCCTGGGTCATCGTCACCGTCGCGCCAACCAGCGCCACGCTGCTCCCCAGGTCGGTAACGACACCACTCAGGCTTGGCCGCACCAGCGTGAGGTTGCCGGTATTGGCGTCGCCGGCCACGATTGTCACCGGCGCGGTGCGCAGCAGATAGCCTGCGGGGGCGCCGCCTGTAGCAGCGATCGTTGCCGTGCCCGGCGCGAGCCGACAGCCATTCTGACCGCTGGTCACGCGATAGGCGCCGCCGGCATCGCTTGTCGCCGTGCAGACATTCCCCAGCGTGTCGGTAATCGTGAGCGTCACGCCAACCAGCGGCGCACCGGTCGTGACATCCGTCACGGCGCCAGACAACGTCGTCGTCTGCACCAAAAGGCTGGCGCTGGCCGTGTTGTTGGACGGGTTGGCATCATAGAGGGCCGAAGAGGCGCTGGCCGTGTTTGTGATCGTGACGCCGCCCTGCCCCAGGCTGACTGTGGCGCTGATCGTCAAGGTGGCGTCGGCGCCATTGGCGAGCGAACCGACGCTCCAGGCCGCGCTGGTGTAGCTACCGGCCGTGGTGCTGGCGTCCATCATTGTCAGCCCGGCCGGCAGCGGATCGGCCACGGTGACATTCTCGGCAAGCGCCGGCCCCTGGTTGGCGACGCGCACCGTATAGACCACCGTGCCGGCCTCGGCTGGGTTGTTGTTGTCCACGCTCTTCGACACCGCCAGATTGGTGTTTGGGATTGCTGTATAGGTGGGTTGTTGCCCAGCCGTTGCTGGGTCGCCGTCAGTTGGCAACATCGTGTTATTGACGCCACCCTGGTTCGAGTCATAGTTGGCCACGCCCTGGTTGCTGATCTGCGTGACACCGGTCAGCGGGCTGTTGAGCTGTACCGTCAACTGGATCGTCCCGGTTGCGCCCTTGGCAAGGTTGATACCGGTGACGCTCAATGCCGGCGCGCTGTAGGTGGCGACGCCAACATCTGTGGCAGAGCCGACATAGGTCGTATTGGCTGGGATCGTGTCGGCAAAGGTCGCGCCGGCAACCGGATAGCTACCGGTGTTGGTCAAATGGATCGTGTAGCGCACCTGGCCGCCCGGTTGCAGCGGGCCACCGCCGACTATTTCGGCGCTCTTCGTGGCTGTCAGCGTAGCGCCGCCGCCGGCCAGGAGTTGCGTCGGCTGCTTGCCCGGTGTCGTGAGATCGGCGTCGGTCAGCACGCTGGTCGCCCCATAGGTGAGCGCACCCTGGTTGGAAATAACGTCACGAATCTTGACGCCGCTGTTCACCGTCACCTTGAAGTCGAGCGTCGCCTGGCTGCCGGCGGCCACGCTGACTGTCCAATGGAGGGTTTTGGTGGCGCCATTGTAGCTAACCGTGCCGCCGGAGACCGCGGCGCTGCTAGAAACATAGGCCGTGTTCGAGGGCACGCCGTCGGCAAAGGCAACGGCCAGCGCATCCTGATTGCCAGAGTTGGGCAGCACCACCCGGTAGGTCAGGCGATCGCCGGGCGAAACAGCGCCGTTGTTGTCAAGGTCTTCGTAGGTGACTGTCTTTGTGGCCGTGTCGAAATTTGGCCCTGCCGTCACACTGATGACGGTGGGTTGGGCGCCTTCGCTCTGGGCGTCGCCGTCGGTGAAAGCCGTGACTGCGCCGTAGGTGTAGCCGCCCTGATTGCTGATCTGCGTCGCGCCAATCGGGATCGGGTTTACCACGCGCACCTTGAAGGAAATCGCCGCCTGCCCGTTCGCCGGGACAGTGATGTTGCCAATAGAGATGGGGTCGGTGGCGTTCAGGCTGGCGCCGTAGGGTGCGCTGACGCTATCGGCAACATAGGTCGTATTAGCCGGGATGGCGTCCGTGAACTGTACGCTTGTGATGGCGGAGTTGGTGTTGTTGTTCAGCACCACGTTGTAGAGCAACTCATTCCCCGGCGCGACACTGCCGCCGCCGGTGGTGGCGTTCTGCACCGCCTTGGTAGCGGTCATATCCGGGACTTGTTGCATCACAATCAGATTGCGGATTTCATGGTGGTTGTGTGAGCCGCCGGTTGAAGCGGCAAAGCCCATCTTCAGGGTGCCGGGCGCCGAGGTGGCCATTGTGAACGGCTCGAACAGCGGCGTCCAGGTCGTGGCATCCTTGTTGAACTTCATGGCGACCTTGACCTGATAGGCCGCGCCCACTGGCGTGACAACAATCTGGACCTGCCGGAAGTAGAAGGTATCGGGGGGACGAGTCGTTCCATTGCCACAGCCACTCACATTGCTGGAGCAGTCGAGGCGCGGCAGGTTCCAGGGGGCGCGATCGAGCCGCGTCGTACCGGCCAGGTAGTCATAGCCGGAGGCGCCGCTGCCTGGCCCGCGGATTGCCACCGCGTTGGGCGTAAAGGTGGTCCCGCCGACACGTCCTTCGGTTGGGTTGGAATAGTTGCCAAACTCATCCACGCCCAAGCCCAGATAGCCGCCACTCAACCCTTTGACGCCGCTTTTCTGGGCATAGCCCAGCGAGCCACCCGACGCGCCGACGTTGAAAGCCGGCGTAGCGCCATCAAGAGAAAAAAGGAGAGACCGTCGGCCCCGCTGCCGCCCCACGCAGCATAGTCGAACGTTATAACCAGACCGCGCCCGGTCGGAATCGGTGTGTTGTAATAGGCATAGCCGGCCTGGCTGAAGTCGTTATTGGTCAGCCGTAGCCACCCATTGCCGGTCGGATCGGTTTTGCCGCTGGTCAGCCCTGCCGTGCCACCCAACACCCACCCAGGCGCAGTTGCATCCTTGAACGTCATCGCAACCGGAAAGGTGAAACCGGCCTGAGCTTGCCCAACCGCAGGCGGGTACAGCAAACCAACAAGCAGGCATAGGATCAACCCGACGTACACAACTTGAGCCAATCCCCGGCTGCTGGTATGTGAACGCGCATCCCGTTCTAGGTGCTTCATGTTAACCGCCTGCCCCTATCCAGGGCGCCCAAAACTGAGTGATTGGCACGCATAGGTGCGGACCTTTCTGCTCAGTATAGACACAGCCTGGAGGCGTGGCATCTGGCAATTGATGCAATGTTTTTTAGTATTAGTAAGGGGTGTAGGGTGCAGACAGACGCGACTCACGCACGCGTTGACCGGCGCTGCCACGCCACCGGCGAGCAGGCGCGTCACGTCGTGGCGATCGTCGGGGCGGCGCGCGATCGCCACGGGGGGGACGTAGACAGAGCGCCAGCCGATCTCATCTTCCAGGTAATTGGCGGCGGTTTGTTGGACTAAGTACACACGGGCTGAAATACCTCATTGGTTGCCTGGTAGGAACGCGCCCCCGTGTGCGCCCGGAAGCCGGACAGGCACGGGGGCCTGTCCCTACCAAATCTACTGACAGAATTAAGCCCACCTGTACTAAGGGTATCTTCATCGTAACAACCGGGGGCCACAAAGCTGCTTCTCATATTGAGACTGATCGGTTCCGCCTGCCCGCCAACCGTAGGCGCTGCCTCTGGCTGCGCATGACCGGCGATGAACACTCTACCGGCATCCGTTTCCGTCTCCATCCGTTACAGCGCACTTGGGCGCATCTGCACGAGCCGGCCGGCAAACGCTCAAATGAGCTGCACAACCCGCTGCGCCACGGCCTCCCCCAATTTGCGATGCTCCGCGGCTTCGAAATGGATGCCATCCAGGTCACTTGATAGGATGATCGCCGCCGTGTCGAGAAAGGCGCAGCCAAATTCCTCCGCTACTTGCCGGTAATAGAGGCCCAGCTTCTGCGATTTCGCTTCTGCACCCTCAAACATCTGGTCGAAGTAGGTCAACTTCGCCACGGGTGGCGGCGCCAACAACAGCACGCGCGGGGCTGCGCCAACGCGACCCGCCGCGCTCTGGTGGACGATACGGATCAGCACACCTATACCCTGGGCAATGTCAAAGGCCGACAGGCTAAAGCGCTTCTTCAGGTCGTTGGTGCCCAGCATGATGATCACGAGGTCGAGCGGGCGGTGCGTCTCTAGACAGGGAATCAGATAATCCTTGCCGCATTTGTAGCCCTCGATGGGATCATCCCAGACCGTTGTGCGCCCATTCAGCCCTTCCTCGATCACCTCATAGCCGACGCCGATCGTGTTGCGCAACACACCCGGCCAACGTACGTCGCGGTCGAAACGATCCTGCGAAGCCGGGTCGTATCCCCATGTGTTTGAATCGCCAAAGCAAAGCACGCGTTTCATTTGATCTGCTCTCCTGTCTTGATGGCCGAAATGGTAGGACGAAATCATTACTCTATCAACACTCCAGCAGAGCGAAAAATTGGGGATTGACACAGATACTATAGTATGTTAATTTATCCTATAGGATTCTTCGCTGCCCACCAGACTCAAATTCAAACGGAACACAATGACCGAGCCGAAAACGGTGCTTGCTGATGCAGTCTATGAGCGCCTCAAAGCGCGCATCATGGATCAAGGCTACCCCCGCGTGAGCGACTCAACATCGACGCCCTGGCGGTCGATCTGAGCGTCAGCCCGACCCCCATCCGGGAGGCGCTGGCGCGGCTGTCGGCGGAGCGGCTGGTCACCTTTGCCGCGTTCAAAGGGTACCGCGTCAGCCCCCTGTTGACGACAGCGCAGGTTGAAGATCTGATGCATGTACGTCGCCTGATCGAAGTGGACGCTGCGCGTCTTGCCGCGCGCAGAATTCTGATTCCCGACCTGATCACCGTGGAACGGTTGCTTCAACAGATTCTTGACGAGAGCGCGGGCGTCGAAGTTGGCTCCTGGTCGCATGGCTATCGTCAATTCAACCAGTTGGACAGGCAATTTCATGAGATCATCGTGAGCGCGGCGGGCAACCAGTTTTTGCTTGGCGCGTATCGTTCACTCAACGTTCACATCGAGCTTGGCCGCTTCTACAATGTCTTCCGCGAGATGGATCAGGCGGAGACCTGCGTCGAGCATGACGCCATTTTTCAGGCGTTGCGCGCCCGCCAACCGGACGCCGCCGCCGACGCTGTGGAGCGCCACCTACACGCCACGGAAGATCGCATCTTCCGCCTGATCGAAAAATATTCGCATCCGCAGGGAAGCCAACGGCGCCACGCCATAGGAGGTCACTGCCATGACTGTTCGGGTTGCCCTGATCAGCGGCCCCATGTACGACGCTCTCTACGCCCGCCTGAGCTATTTTTCCCAAGAGCGCGGCATTGAGGTGGAGATCGTTTTTACGGGCGATCATCCTGCGCTCAATACGTTCCTGGCAACGGACGCGGCTGCCGCTTGTCATCTGGTCTCCACGCACACCAAGTACGCGCCATCGCAGCAAGCGCTGCTGGCGCCGCTCGATGCGCTGCTGAATCCGGCCGAACTCACCGACTTCACGCCGCAACTGCTCGCCCTGGCGCGCATCGACGGGCAACTTTACAGCGCGCCGCGCAACGTCGACGTCCGCCTGCTGCACTATCGCACCGATCTGATCGATCACGCACCGGCTACGTGGGACGAACTGCTTGATCTGGCGCGCGCCG
Source organism: Candidatus Caldilinea saccharophila (assembly GCA_016710365.1). Lineage (GTDB taxonomy): Bacteria > Chloroflexota > Anaerolineae > Caldilineales > Caldilineaceae > Caldilinea > Caldilinea saccharophila. Next base: position 20,531 of record JADJVW010000029.1, read on the forward strand.
TCAATCGCCCGCCGGACTTGTACGGCTTTCTCTTTCCAGGCATGGAGTCGGGGCTGTTTGGCGCCTTATGAATTGGTGGAGATGGCCGGCGCCGAGCTTTTTCCGCCCGACCTGACGCCGCAGATCGAAAATGAGGGTGGCCGCTGGGCGCTGCAATTTCTGCGCACCTGTTACGCCGAAGGGCTGACGCCGCCTGCGCTCACGGACTGGCATTACGACAAGGTGCACGACTGCTTTCGAGACGGTCACGCCGCGATGGTGGGTGACTGGCCGGGCTACTACGCCGACTACTGCAGCGCATCGTCGTCGGTGCGCGACCGCTTCGCCCTGGCGCTCTACCCGGCCGGGCCAGCCGGAAAATCGCTCGTCTACGGCGGCAGCCACACCTTTGCTCTCACGCCGCGCGGCGCCGACAGCGACGACGCCCAGGCGTTGCTGCGCTTCTTGATCGCGCCCGAACAGCAGCTTCTGGAGGCGCAACAAGGCTCCGTGCCGGTGCGTCGATCGGTGATGGAAACAGTGCAGCAAAGCGCCTCGCCCGTCGAAAAGCAGCGATGGGAAATGCTGGCCGCCGCCATCCAGCATGTGGTGATCCCGCCCAAGTTTGCCCGCTATCCGCTGGTGGAAGAGATATTGTGGCGAACGGTGCAGGCCGCGATGACAGGCAAGCTCACGATCGACGAAGCGTTGCACGTCATGACTATGCAGATTTCTGAAATCGTTGCGGGTGAACATGGACGGTGAACTTTCGGGCAAAGTCATCTTCCTGACCGGCGGCGCGCAGGGGATTGGCCGTGAGTGTGCGCTCTCCTATGTGCGCGCCGGCGCGACGGTGGTGATTGCCGACCTCAATCTCGATGCCGCCCAGGCCACGGTCGCCGACGATCTACGCGACGCCGGCCTCGCCCTGCAATGCGACGTGGCTGACTCTGCATCGGTGCGCGGCGATCTCGCAGACATTGGCGCGCTACGGGCGACTTGATGCCATCCACAACAACGCGGCGATCAGCGGGCCGTCGAAGCCGCTGCACGAGACGACGGGCGAGCAATGGGATCAGTTGTTCGCCATCAACCTCAAAAGCATCTATCACACGACGCTGCATGGCGTCGATGCGCTGAAGGCCAGCCGCGGCTGCATCCTGAGCACGGCCAGCATGGTCGGCGTGTTGGGGCAGGAGAATCATGCCGCCTACGTGGCGACCAAAGGCGCCTTGATTGCGCTGACCAAGGCGATGGCGCTCGACTACGCGCCCTTCGGGATTCGCGTCAATGCACTCAGCCCCGCGGCGGTGTGGACGCCGCTGTTGCGCCAGTGGGTGCAGGATCAGCCGAATCCGGTTGCCACCGAGGATTTTCTGAACCACATCCACGCGCTCGGCTTCTGTCCGGAAGGCGATGTGGTGGCGGATGTAGCCGTCTTTCTGCTCTCGGCGCGTGCGCGCTTCATCACGGGCGTCACGCTGCCGGTCAGCGGCGGCGCCGAGCTGGGATATCGGCGATTAGGAACGAGCTAAAACGATAACTTCCTGGCTCTGCCTCAGCTTGAGAGCTTGGAGAGTAGAGACTGGAGATTGGCATATTTGCCCGGGGGATCGCTTGAAATCAGTTGTCATTACCGCAGTCAGCACACAAGATGCTCGCTTCCAACTTAAACCGGGCGAAGGCGTGGATGCGATCCACACTAACCCGCAGTACGCCTACGCGGTTACGCTGCTGCACACGGATGCTTCTTTGTCTGGCGTGGGGCTGGCGCTGACGCTGGGCGCGGGGACGGAGATGGTGTGTGACGCCATCGAAGTGCTTGCCATGCCACTGGTCGGCCGCGAAATCGAAGAGTTGATGGCCTCCTTTGGTCAGGTCTTTCGCCAGATCGCTGACCATCCACAACTGCGCTGGCTTGGCCCACACAAGGGCGTCGTCCATCTGGCGCTGGCTTCGCTGACCAACGCCTGCTTTGATTTGTTAGTGCAAGGCGCGGCGTCCCGCTCTGGAAACTGCTCGTTGATCTGACGCCGGCCGCGATCGTGGCGCTGCTTGACCTGAGCTACCTGGAGGATGTGCTGCGCCCCGAAGATGTGCTGCGCCTGCTCGAGCAGGAAGCTGTCCACCGGCATGAGCGCGAGCCGATCCTGACGCAGGGCTATCCGGGCTACGACACGTCGGTGGGCTGGTTTCACTACAGCGACGACCAGGTGCGCGACAATGCGCGCCGCGCCGTGGACGCCGGCTTTCTGGCGATGAAGCTCAAGGTCGGCTCGCCCGACCCGGCGCGCGACATCCGCCGCGCCCTGCTAGTGCGCGACGTGGCAGGGCCGGACGTGCAGATCATGCTCGACGCCAACCAGCAATGGACGCTGCCGATCGCGCTGCGCACCTGTCTGGAGTTGGCGGCGATGCACCCCTACTGGATCGAGGAGCCGACCCATCCAGACGATGTGTTGGCGCACCAGACGCTGGCGCGCGCCATTGCCCCGGTGCGCGTGGCGGCGGGCGAGCACATCCCGCATCGCGTGCTCTTCAAGAACTACATGCAGGCCGGCGCCGCCCATTTTATCCAGGTGGATTGCACGCGCGTCGGCGGCATCAGCGAGTTCATCACGGTCAGCCTGCTGGCCGCGCACGTTCCATCTGCCGGTCGTGCCGCATGTGGGCGACATGGGGCAGATCCATCAGCATCTGGTCGTGTTCAACCGGCTGGCGTTGGGCCACGAGAAGATCTTCCTGGAGTACATCCCGCATCTGCGTGATTACTTCCGTTTTCCGGCGCTCGTGCAAGGAGGCGTCTACCGCCCGCCGCAGGAGCCGGGAAGCAGTTCCGACCTGCTAGGCTGACAATGTCCGTCCCTGTTTCAAACGCAAATGGGAGTGCGCATCATGGTTCAAAGTAAGGTGGATGAAAATGTGCGGCAGCGCGAGCACACCGATAGCGTGGGCAACGCGTTGTGGAGCGTCTTTCGGCGCAGCGACACCAGCGTCGTGCTCGCCACGCTGATTCTGTTTGTCCTGTTTTCTTTCAGCAACTCCAGTTTTCTGACGCCATTCAACCTCTTCAATGTCTCGCGCACCGCGGCGCTCTATGTTTTTGTCGCGCTCGGCCAGGCCATGGTGATCGTGATCGGCGGGATGAACCTCTCGCTCGGCGCCATCGGCGGGTTGACCGTGGTCGTCGCCGGCTGGTGCATGGACACGATGGGATGGTCGCCGTGGATCGGGGTGCCGGTGGCAATGCTGGCCGGCACACTCTGCGGCATGTTCAACGGGTTCATCATCATCAAGTCGCGGCTCAATTCGTTCATTGTGACCCTGGCCAGCCTCTTTATCTTTACCGGTCTGGTACAGGGTATTTCGCAGGGCTTTCCCTACTCCAACATCCCCAAAGAGTTCACCATGCTGGGGCGCGACGATCTCTTTGGCGTTCCCTACCTGTTCTTCTTCGCCGTGATCGTGCTCATCGTGCTCGGTTACGTGTTCAAGTTTCGCGTCGTCGGCCGGCGCATTCTTGCCACGGGCGGTAATCTGGAGGCGGCGCGGCTGTCGGGCATCCGCACCGACAACATCGTCTTTCTGAGCCACACCTTGTCGGGCGTTTTTGCGGCGACGGCCGGCCTTTTGTGGGTCTCGCGCATGGGATCGGCGCAGCCATCGACGGGGACCGACTGGCTGATCATCTCCTTTGCCGTGGCGATCATCGGGGGTACGGCGCTCAACGGCGGCGAGTTCTCCGCGCTGGGCATCCTGGCCAGCGCCATCATGCTCACGCTGATCAAGAACGGCCTCATTATGCTCAATGTCAATGTCTATTTTGAGCAGACGTTTCTGGGCGTCATCGTGCTGCTGGCCGTCTCCGTGGAGAGCATCCGGATGTCGCTAGACAGCCGCACCAGACGCACGCAGACAGATACACCGTAGAGGGTGGGACCGTTTGAATCTCACACGTTTCCACCCTCTACCGTTTCAACTTTTCACCCTTCTATCGTTCTACAGGAGATGTAAGATGAAGAAACAACAGGTCAAGTTATTTTCGATGGTCATGGTGGTGACGCTGGCGCTGACCTTGGTGCTGGCTGCGTGCGCAGCGCCGGTCGCGGCGCCCGCCGCAGAAGAGGCCGCGGCAACCGAGGCGGCGCCCGCTGAAGCCGCCGCCGAACAACCGGCCGCCGCGGGCGATTTCAAACCGGTCTGGTACGCGCCGGCGCCGCACCCCTACTTTGAGGATGTGCGTAAAGGCGTCGAAGCCTACGTCGCCGAAACCGGCATCGCGGTCGAGATGCAGATCGGCCCCGACTGGACGCAGGACAGCCAGAATCAGCGCATGGAAGCCCTTACCGCCAATGGGTTCAACGCCTTTTCGGTCTACCCAGCCGATGCCAGCGGCGCCAATGGCCTCTATGAAGAGTTGACGGCCGCGGGTTCCCACATCATCAACTTTGGCACTTCCACCGCACAGCCGACCACCGCCTCCTTTGCCGTCGCCACCGATGTCAAAGTGGCGGCCATGCGCGCCACCGAAGAGTTGATCAAGGCGATGGGCGAGAAGGGCAACATCATCAACGTGCTCGAAGTGCTTGAAGACCCCAACACCGCGCTGCGCAAGCAAGGCATCGAGGAAGTCGTCGCCCAGTATCCCGACGTGACGATCATCCAGGAAGTTGCCGGGATGACCAGCGTCGAGACCGCCGTGCAGAAGGTCGGCGATGCGCTTTCCGCCAACATCGACAAGGTGGATGGCATCATCGCCACTGGGTATACGCCCAGCGTCGCCATCGCCCAGGTGCTCGGCGAATACAAATCCAAGGACGGCGCACGCACGATCCATGCCGTCGGCATCGACACCGATGAAATTGTGATGCAGGCGATCAAAGACGGCGTCATGGACGGCACGATCGTCCAGAACCCCTACGGCCACGGCTACCTGAGCCTGCTGCTGCTCCAGTACCTATCTGAGGGATACATGCCCAAGGCCGACGTCTACTTCGTCGACGCTGGCTTTGCTTACGTCAACCAGGACAACCTGGAGAGCTATTCAGAGGACATCCTGGCCGTAACCGAACAGATCAAATCGGAACTGCTCGACAAGTATCTTGAGAAGTAGCATTGGATCATTAGGAACAGCCAACCTCACACGGAGACACGGAGAACACAAAGAAAAGCGAAGTAGGGGAATCTCTTTGTGCGCTTGGCGTCTTCGTGTGAGAAACCAAAGCTGGCCTCACACGGAGACACGGAGAACACAAAGAAAAGCGAAGTAGGGGAATCTCTTTGTGCGCTTGGCGTCTTCGTGTGAGAAAACCAAAGCTGGCCTCACACGGAGACACGGAGAACACAAAGAAAGGCCAACAAAGGGAATTCCCTTTGTGCGCTTGGCGTCTTCGTGTGAGAAAACCAAAGCTGGCCTCACACGGAGACACGGAGAACACAAAGAAAGGCCAAGAAAGGGAATTCCCTTTGTGATCTTGGCGTCTTCGTGTGAGACAAGCTCTTTGCGTGAAACGCGACTCCGTATGAAACAAAGGTGCGTACGATGCTGCATATCCGCCACATAACCAAATCGTTTCCGGGCGTGCGCGCGCTCAGCGATGTCTCCGTCGACTTTGCGCCGGGCGAAGTCCATGCCATCGTCGGCGAAAACGGCGCGGGCAAGAGCACGCTGATCAAGATCATGTGCGGCATCTACGCGCCAGACGCCGGCGAGGTCGTGTTGGACGGTGAGCCGGTCACGCTTCATGCCTACAAGGACGCGCTCGACCGCAAGATCAACCTGGTCAGCCAGGAGATCCAGGTGATCCCCAAGAGCACAGTGGCCGAAAATATCATGCTTGACAAGCTGGATCGCTACTTGTCGCGTGGGCGCATCGACTGGCGGCGCATCAACCAGGACGCGGCGCGCTATGCGGAGCTGGTGGATCTCACCGTCCCGGTTAAGGGGCTGGTCGCCGGCCTGAGCACAGCGCAGAAGCAGTTGATCATGATCGCGCGGGCGCTCTCCTCCGATGCGCGCATCTTGATTATGGATGAGCCGACCTCAGCGCTGACCCGCCACGAAACGGACAATCTGCTTCAATTGCTGCGCCGCATTAAAAGCGAAGGCGTCACCGTGCTCTTTGTCTCGCACAAACTGGAAGAAGTGCTGGCGGTGGCCGATCAGGTTTCCGTACTGCGCGACGGCAGCCTGATCGGGACGCGGCCAATTGCCGGACTGACCAAAGAGCAGATTGTGCAGATGATGATCGGCCGCGACGCGCGCACCCTCGACCTCGGCAAACTGGACGTGAGCGCGGGCCGCGCCGCGCTCGAAGCGCGCGGCGTCAGCCAGGCTGGGCGCTTCCACGATGTCGGCTTTGCGCTGCACCGCGGCGAGATCCTTGGCTTCTACGGGCTGGTTGGCTCCGGCCGCACGGAACTCGCCGAGATTCTCATCGGCGAGGCGCGCAAAGACGGCGGCGACGTGTTCATCGACGGCAAGCTCGCGCGCATCCACAGCATGGCCGACAGTCTGTTCAAGTATCGCATGGGCTATGTCTCTGAGAATCGCAAGGAAAAAGGCTTGATCCTCAGCGCGCCGATCAGAACCAACATCGCCATCACGGTGTGGAATCGCCTGTGCGACCGCTTTGGTTCGATCCAACTGGCCGCCGAAACCGCCACCGCGCGCCAATTTATGCAGGCGCTCGAAATCCGCGCCACCGGCCCCCACCAGATGGTCAGCAGCCTCAGCGGCGGCAACCAGCAAAAGGTGAGCATCGCCAAGTGGCTGGCCGCGCAGTGTGATATTCTGATCATCGACGAACCGACCATCGGCGTCGATATCGGCGCTAAGGAATACATTCATCAGTTGATCTGGGATCTTGCCAAACGGGAAGGCAAATCGATCATCCTGATCTCATCCGATATGCCGGAGATCATCAACGTAGCGCGGCGTATTCTCGTCTTCAAGGACTTCAAAATTGTGGGCGAGGTGCGCAACAATGGTGAAGATGGCGCACGCGTGCGCGGCTATGAGGAGATCAGCCAGGAGATCGGCCAATTTCTCGCCTGAACAAGCTTTGATTTTTCGGAAAGGAGTTGCTATGAACGCACGTGAACGCGTGCTGGCGGCCATCAATCACCAGGAGCCGGACGGCGTGCCGGTCGACTTGGGATCGACGCCCAGCTCGGGGATTTCGGCCATCGCGCACTACAACCTGAAACACGCGCTGGGCAAGGCGCACTGGCCGACGCAGGTCTACGACGTCGTCCAGCAGATTGCGCAGCCGGGCGAGGAGATGCTCGACCACTTCCGCATCGATGTCGTCGACATCGGCCGCGCCTTCGACGACCGCCCCGAGGATTGGTACGACATCACCCTGCCCGACGGCACGCCCGTACAGTTTCCCACCTGGTTCAAGGCCAGCCCGCAGCCGGACGGCGACTGGGAAGTCTTCAACCAAAACGGCGTGCGCGTTGCCACGATGCCGCTGGGCGCCAATTTTTTCGACCAGACCTGTTTTCCCTACGTAGACGGTTATCCGGCGAGCTTTGACGACCTCCCCAACGTGATGCCGCTGGTGCACTGGGCCGGGCTGGCGCACAGCCCGTGGGATCACGCCGGCGAAGCGGATTTCTGGCAGCAACTGCGGGCGCGGACGTTGGCCTTGCGCGCCAGCACCGACCGCGCGCTGATGGTGGTCATCGGTTGCAACCTCTTCGAGTGGGGGACCTTTCTGCGTCGGCTGGACAATTTCCTGGTCGATCTTGTCACGGATCAGGCGAATGTCGAGCGTCTGCTCGATGCGCTGATGGAACAGCATCTCCAGACGCTGGCGAACGTGTGCGCGGCGGTCGGCGACATCGCCGATGTGGCCCGCTTTGGCGACGACCTGGGCACGGATCAGGGGCCATTCATGTCGCCCAAGACCTATCGCCGGCTGTTCAAGCCGCGCCACAAGCTGCTGACCGACTACGTCAAGCAGCACAGCTCGATGCACACCTTCCTGCATTCGTGCGGCTCGATCTACAAGCTGCTGCCCGATTTGATCGAAGCGGGCTTCGAAATCATCAACCCGGTGCAGACCATCGCCCGCGACATGGAGCCGGTGCGCCTCAAGCAGGAGTTTGGCAAGGACCTCACCTTCTGGGGGGGCGGGGCCGATACGCGGTTTACGCTCAACCGCGGCACGCCGGAGCAAGTCAAGGCCGATGTGCGCAGCAACATCGAGGCGTTGGCGCCGGGCGGCGGCTTTGTCTTCAATACGGTGCACAACATTCTGCCCGACGTGCCGCCGGCCAATATCGTGGCGATGTTTGAAGCGATCGACGAGTACAGATAACAACAAGTACGGTTTCAATCTGTGAGGGAATGATGGAAGAAGAACTGCTTGACGCCATTTTCGCTGCGATTCTGGATGGCGACATTCCAGGCGCGCCGGGCGCGGTGCAGGCGGCGTTGGACGCCGGGCTATCTGCAGAGAAAGTTTTGAACGAAGGCATGATCGCCGCCATGAACCGTGTGGGCGAATTGTACGAATGTGGCGATTACTACGTAGCGGAGATGTTTACGTCGGCCAAGACGCTGCAAGCTGCGCTGGGCGTACTGCGTCCGCACCTGCAACAATCGCAAGTACAGTCGGCGGGCACGGTGGTGATCGGCACGGTCAAGGGCGACATGCACGACATCGGCAAGAACCTGGTCACGATGATGCTCGAAGGCGCCGGGTTTACGGTGCACGACCTGGGGCCGGACGTGCATCCGTCGCGCTTTGTCAGTGCGGTGCTGGAGCATCAGCCAGAGATCGTGGCGCTTTCCGCGCTGCTGACGACGACGATGCCTGCCATGAAAACGACGATCGACGCCCTCGTTGCGGCTGGCGTGCGCGCGCAGGTGAAGATCATCGTGGGCGGTGCGCCCGTCAACGATGAGTATGCCCGCCACATCAGCGCCGACGGCTATGCACCCGACGCCAGCCAGGCGGTTTCGCTCGCCAGGGCGCTGATGGTGAACTGATTTCGCCCACGCACTCAGGCCGCGTGCGCTACTGCCACGCGCACGCGGGATTGACCATCACCATCTTCTTGGCGTTGCGCTTGTCGTCGCGCTGCTGCACCATGGCCGCGGCGATCTCTTCCAGCGGAAAGCGGGCCGACAGCACAAGTTGCGGATCAAATTCCCCGCTGCGCAACAGGTCGAGCGCTGCCTGGGCGCGCGTGCCAGGGCTGGCCATCGAGGCGCGCAGTTGCTGTCGCCGGAAGTGAAACGTGTCGGCGTCGAAGCGAATCACCCCGTGCTTGTCCGATGCAATGCCGATATAGCTGATGATGCAGCCGTTGGCGCCGATCTGCGCGGCCAGCGGAATCTCAGACGGCGGCGCGACGAGCAAAATCTTGTTGACGCCGCGGCGACCGAAATCCACCTTGCGCAGGTCTGTCTTGTCCACAAAGATCGGCTCGGCGCCGAGCGTTGCGGCCGCCTCCATGCGCGCGACGGAGTGCGAACGCCCCGCCATCCAGATGCGTTCGGCCTGCCGCCGCCGGCACTCCGGGATCGCCAACAGCCCCAACGGCCCAGGCCCGATGATCAGCACGCGGTCGCCAGGGCCGACCTCCGCCACGGCTGTCATATCGATGCTGACGGCCAGCGGCTCGGCCAGACACGCCACCACCGCGGGCAGTTCCCCCGCGGCGAAGACCTGTTGCTGCGGGGCGACCATGTAATCGGCAAAGCCCATGGACTTGCCCCAGTAACTTTGCACGTTCGTGCACTCCAGCGGAAAGCCGGCGCGGCAAAGCTCGCACTCGCCGCACGGCGCGCTGGAATCGAGCGCGACGTGGTCGCCCGGCTGGAAGCGCGTCACGCCGGCGCCCACTTGCGTCACCACGCCGCTGACCTCGTGGCCAAAGAGCGACCAGCGCTTCGCCGTCTTGCCGGCAATCGACAGATCGGTGCCACAGATCGAACACGCGGCAATCTGCAACTGCACTTCACCTGGCGCTGGATCGGGTACACTGCGCTCGCGCAGTTCAAAGCGGTAGTGCGTTTTGACATAAGCAGCGCGGGTGACGAGCGACATAAGTTTCTCCTATTGATGAGGTGCATCTAAGCTGTGTTTTAACCGATTTCCGCTAACAGCGCCGCCAATCGCGCCTTGACCGTCGCATAGGAGAAGTGTTCCTCCACCAGACGCCGGCCCTCTTGTGACAGCCGCAGCCAGCGTGCGTCGTCGCGAGTTAGCTCCACGACGGCCTCCACAAACGCGGTCGGGGTGGCGGCGATGCGCGCGTGCTCGCCATCAACTGCAAAGGTTCCCTCCGCGGCGACCGGCGTCATTACCACGGGCAGGCCATAGCCCATCGCCTCCAGCACCTTGCCTTTGACGCCGGCGCCAAAGCGCAGCGGTGCAATCGTCACGCGGCTGGCCGCGTAGAGCGGCGCCAGGTCGGGTGCGTGGCCGGTAATCAACACGTCGGGTGCGGCCAGTGCAGCGACCTCCGCCACGGGCAGGCCGACGAAACGCACGACCGCGCCGGGTAGCTGCGCCCGCACCCGCGGCCAGATGTCGGCGACGAAATGCTGGGCCGCGTCGCGGTTGGGCATGTGGACATAATTGCCGACAAAGAGCAGATCACGCCGGCCCTCCGGGGTAAACGGGCCAGGCATCACCTCATGCACATTAGAAATAATGCGCACGTGCGCCTCCGGGCAGAGACGGGCGAGCAGATTGGCTTCCTCCGGCGTGACCACCAGGGTAAAGTCCGCCGCCGCGGCCAGGGCAAGCTGGCTCGCCTGCACCGCGCGCGCCTGCTGGGCAAGCCTTTCGCTGCGCCGCAGGTTGGCTGCGCGCATCATGCTGACAAAGGTCAGTTCAATAGTATCGAAGATCAGGGTGGCATGGGGCGCGGCGCGGCGGAGTTGCGCCACGAAGTCAGAGGTCCCCGGCACAACGGCAAGTAAAATCAGGTCGAGTTCGGCGCCGTGCGCGGCCAGATAATCGAGCGGCGCGGCTGGGCCAGCGGCCTCAATGCCATGCGCGGCGAGCAACGCCTTCGCCTCCTGGACGCGCACATCATAGGCAGGGTGAAAGGCGCGCCCGGCCGAGAGATTGGTCACCTCCCAACCAAGCTCGCGCAGCATCTGCATCACGCGCAGCACGCGCCGCGAGCCGCCGTCCAGATCCGGCAGCGGGTGCGTGTGAGTGATGACGAGAGCGCGTCGCGACATGGCAGAGTGGTGCGTTGGGCGGTTGGGTAATCGCAAAAAGTGAAGGGGATTCTACCACGGAACGCAAACGTAGCCTATCCAGCAGCCGCGCCCAAAACCTCCGCGCCAACTGCAACACATCCGCGAAGACCTCGCAGGTCGGGCTATCAGCCCGACGGAGCCGCGTCAACGCTCTGAATGGCATCAACCAGCATCTGCGGAGACCTCGTAGGTCGGGCTATCAGCCCGACGGAGCCGCGTCAACGTTCCGGATGGCATCAACCAGCATCTGCGGAGACCTCGTAGGTCGGGCTATCAGCCCGACAGGGCAACATCAACGCTTCGGATGGCATCAACCAATGGGATCCCGTAGGTCGGGCTATCAGCCCGACGGAGCCGCGTCAACGCTCTGAATGGCATCAACCAGCATCTGCGGAGACCTCGTAGGTCGGGCTATCAGCCCGACGGAGCCGCGTCAACGTTCCGGATGGCATCAACCAGCATCTGCGGAGACCTCGTAGGTCGGGCTATCAGCCCGACAGGGCAACATCAACGCTTCGGATGGCATCAACCAATGGGATCCGTAGGTCGGGCTATCAGCCCGACGGAGCCGCGTCAACGCTCTGAATGGCATCAACCAGCATCTGCGGAGACCTCGTAGGTCGGGCTATCAGCCCGACGGAGCCGCGTCAACGCTCCGGATGGCATCAACACAGCAGCAGGTCGGGCCGACGGAGGGTGACAACGCTTGGCAAGGTGATGGAAGCACCGTCGGGCTGGTAGCCCGACCTACGAGCTGAACCTTTGAGACGCATCCGCAGACCACAATAAGCTTGTAGAAAGCCCTGCCTCCGGCTAGACTGGGGAACGTCTGCTCCGCCCGCCGCGTCTCATCGCGGCAAGCTTGTGTAGGAGAGCAATGAGACCTTTTCTGAAATGGGCGGGCGGCAAGGCCCGCATTGTTGAGCGCATCAAGGCTGTGCTTCCGGCAGGCGAACGCCTGGTTGAGCCTTTTGTGGGCTCCGGCGCGCTCTTCCTGAACGTGGAGTTTGCTCGCTATTTGTTGGCCGATGCCAACCGCGATCTGATCCACTGCTACCAGCAGTTGCAGCGCGAGGGCATGGCTTTTGTCGAGCGCTGCGCCGCCTGTTTTGTGCCTGCCAACAATCAGCCGGACGCCTACTACGCGTTGCGCGCGCGTTTCAACTCTACCGATGAACGGGCCGAAAAAGCAGCGCTCTTTGTCTATTTGAACCGTCACGGCTACAACGGCCTGTGTCGCTACAATGGATCGGGCGGCTTCAACGTGCCCTTTGGCCGCTACGCCAGGCCCTATTTCCCGCGCGAAGAGATGCGCTATTTCTGGCAAAAGGCCGCGCGCTGCGAGTTTGTCGTGGCGGATTTTGAGCGCACGCTGTGGGCAGCGATGGCCGGCGATGTCGTCTATTGCGACCCGCCCTACGTGCCACTATCGGCCACCGCGAGCTTCACCAGCTACAGCGCAGATGGTTTTAATCTTGAGCGCCAACGACAACTGGCGCTTGAGGCGGAAACGTTGGCGCACCGTGGTGTTCCAGTCGTGATTTCCAACCACAACCTGCCCTTCACGCGAGAAATCTACGCTGCGGCGGATGAGTTCGTTTTTTTTGAGGTGCAGCGTCATATCAGTTGTGACGGCGCCAGACGCATCGCGGCCGCGGGGCTGCTTGCCGTGTTCAGCGCCAAGCAAAAGATAGCAGGTATCTATTCAGCCAGATAAAAATAGCACGCGGATGAGGCGGATCGGGCGGATTTTTGCTGATCTGATCCGCAACTATCTGCCTGATCCGCGTTATCCGCGTGCCATTGGTTGCACGATGCTTGTCCCGCTTGAATCGTTACGATAGCAGGGTGGCCTTGCCTTACCACAGCCACATCCCAGCCGCCAACCCGATAACCCCGCCCGCCAGCACCAGCCACGCCGAGTTGATCTTGAAGCGAAAGAGCACAAGCGCGGCGCCGATCGCCAGCAGCGCGGTCAGCCAGTCGAAGATGGCGGCGCGGCCAAGCTGCCAGGTGACGCCCGCCATCAAGCCCAGTGCGGCCACGTTGACGCCGTCGAGCAGCGCCGCGCTCCATGGCGAGCGGCGCATCGCCGGCACCATGCGGTTGAGCACGGCCACAAAGCAGAAGGCGGGCAGGAAGATGCCCACCGTCGCCACGATGGCGCCCGGCAGCCCGGCCACGAGGTAGCCGACAAAGGTCGCGGTCGTAAAGACCGGCCTGGCGTAAACTGCCCGATCGCCTGCGTCGGGCAGTTGCTGGTCGGTCAGCCAGCCCAGATTGACCACCAGATCGTTGCGCAGAAAGGCAAGCAGCACATAGCCGCTGCCACCGTGAGGCAACGCCGATCTTGAGGAAGACAAGGAAGAGCTGCGTCAGGCTGATCGCGGCGGCCTGCTCCACCGCAGCGGTGAGAGCGCCGAGGCTCAGCAGCGGCAGCAGCGCGGCCTGCCCTGCCAAGCCGCGCCGCGCCATCGTGACCACGGCGACCAGCGCGCCTATCCCGAAGAGCAGCACCAGTTCGTTGACGCCCAGCAGATAGAGCGCAAAGACGGCGATCCCAGCAGTCGCCAGCAACGGGCCATGCACTGCCTTCTGGCCGAGGCGGATCAGCGCCTGCAGCACGATGGCGATGATCACCGGCTTGATGCCGTAGAGCAGCGCGCTGGCCTGCGGCGTCGCGCCATACTCGACATACGCCCAGGCCAGCGCCAGCACGATCAGCACTGCGGGCAGGATGAAACCCGCGCCGGCGACGATCAGCCCGCGCCAGCCCGCGCGCACCGAGCCGATGTGGAGCGCCATCTCCGTCGAGTTCGGACCGGGCACGAGGTTGACGGCGCCGATCATGTCGAGAAAGTGCTGCTCGTCGAGCCACTGGCGGCGCACGACCACCTCGTCGTGCATCATGGCGATGTGCGCGGCCGGCCCGCCAAACGCGGTAAAGCCGAGGCGGGTGAAGAGTTTGGCGAGTTCGGTCAGGCGCTGGTTGGTTTCGGTCACGATCGCTCCGTAAAATTACCCATTCTGCTTGTGGGTGTACTTCAAGTTGGGGGGTGCAAGTTACGTCCCCGGCACGGCGCAACATAGGTTATCCCGGGAAACACAGTGCGCCGTGCCGGGGACGTTTGTCTGCTCCGAACCTGAATCTACGCCCTGCTGATCGCACATGATTAAGATATAGGTAAGATATGATAGGCTATAATCCAAAACTGGACGAGTTGCTTGCCGCCTATAGGGTTATCATCCCATGAAAATTCGGCCCATCCGTAACGAGCATGACTATCGCGCTGCTTTGCAAGCGATCGAACATCTCATGGATGCCGCGCCAGGTTCCCCGCAAGAGGAAAAACTCGATGTCCTGGCGACGCTTGTCAAGGTCTACGAAGAAGAACGCTATCCGATGGACAGGCCATCGCCCATTGCTGCGCTGGAGTACTACCTGGAAAGTCGTGGTTTAACGTACAAAGCGCTGGAGCCCTTTATCGGTCCACCCAATCGGGTGTCAGAAATCATGCATCGCCGCCGCCGGTTGACGCTTGCCATGGTGCGCCGGCTCGAAACCGGCGCCGGCATTCCAGCCTCCGTCCTGATCCAGCCGTATCCGCTGGCGACGCGTGCCGAGCGCGGCAAACGCGGCGCAGCCAAAAACGCCAAACAAGCGACGCCCAAAGCTGCGGCGCGCTGATTGCTCGATCTACAGGTGAAGGCCACCGATGCACCACGATCTTGACGTCGACGTCATCCTCATCCACACCGGCGAGTATCGCGTCCACCTGCGCCATCCATTTGCCGGCGAAGCGGCGCGTACGGTGCGCTGGCCGTGGAGTGAGCTTGAACTGGAAAACCGCCTCAAGGATTTGCAGATCGCCCTGCTGCGCGCCGGCGGACGGCGGCGCAAGGCGCTCTCACCCGAAGAGGAAACCGTGCAGCGTTTCGGCCGCGAACTGTTTGCCCTGCTCTTTGACGGCGAGACGCTCGCCCACTATCGGCGCAGCATCGACCTGGCCGGCGATGCCCACGCTGACCTGCGCATCCGTCTGCATCTTGACGACCCGGCGCTGGCCGCGCTGCCCTGGGAATTTCTCTATGACGCCACGCACGGCGACTATCTCTGCCTCTCGACGCGCACGCCAATTGTGCGCTACCTGGATGTGGGGCGGCTGGTGGCGCCGCTGACCGTGACCGCGCCGCTGCGCGTGCTCGGCGTGATCGCCAGTCCCTCCGACCTGGAGCCGCTCGACGTCGAGGCGGAGAAAGCGCGCGTCGAGCAGGCATTGGCCAACCTGATCGACGCCGGCATGGTGGAGTTGGTCTGGATGCGCGGGCAGACGTGGCGCGACCTGTTGCGTTCGATGCGCGCTGGCCCCTGGCATGTCGTCCATTTTATCGGCCACGGCGGTTTCGACCCGCATCGCGATGAAGGGTTGATCTGCTTTGCTGACGACGCCGGCCAGACGCGCGCGATGGCGGCGAGTGATGTCGCGCTGCTGCTAGCCGACCACCATGACCTGCGCCTCGTCCTGCTCAACGCCTGTGAGAGCGCCCGCGCCGGCGCGCTCGACATCTTTTCCAGCACCGCCACCGCGCTGGTGCGCCGCGGCCTGCCCGCGGTGATCGCCATGCAGTACGAGATCACCGACCGCGCGGCCATCGAGTTTGCGCGCAGCCTCTACGAGGCGCTGGCCGAGGGCATGTCCATTGACGGCGCGGTGAGCGAAGCGCGCAAGGCGGTCAAGCTCGACGCGCCGTACAGCATGGAATGGGGCACGCCGGTGCTGCATCTGCGCGCGGCGGACGGAAGGTTGTTCGAGATTGAGACGCCAAAGCCCGCGTTGCCACCGGCCACACCCGCGCTGCCGCCCGCTGCACCATCAGCCCAGCCTGCCGCACATGCTGCACAAACCCGCACACCGCCCGCTTCACAGTCCGTGCAGACGCCGCCTGCAGCGGCCAAAGCGCCGGCGGTTGTGAAACGCAGCCTTGACCCCGAGGTCGCACGGGCGCTGGCGATCCTGACCGATTGGGAGCACTATCCGCCCGAAGAACGCTTGAAAGCCGGTGACTTTCTGGGCGCCGCGCCAGGCCGCGACCCGCGCCCGGGCGTCGGGCTGCGCACGGACGGCCTGCCCGACATCGACTGGGTGGAGATTCCAGAATGCGACGCCAATGGCCGCCGCGAATTTATCTACCAGAAGAACGAGCGCCGCACGGAGCCGACCTTCTGGATCGCTCGCTACCCGATCACCTATGAACAATTTCAGGTCTTTGTCGATGCGCGTGACGGTTTCCAGAACAAGGCATGGCGCGAGGGACTGGCGTCGTTTCCTGATCTGCCGCAGCAGTACTTCAAGGTGTGGAACCGGCCGCGCGAGCGGGTGTACTGGGTTCACGCCGTGGCCTTTGGTCGCTGGCTGACCGCCAGGGCGCAGCAGACGCCCGACCTGCTGCCGCAGGCGCTGCGCAAGGGCAAAGGGGGGCGCATCACGCTGCCGACCGAATGGCAGTGGGCGAAGGCGGCGCGCGGGTGGGACGACCGCCGCTATCCGTGGGGCGCTGAGTATCGCACCGGCTACGCCAATGTCGACGAGACGGAGAAAAAGGACGGCCCACACACCTTGCAGCAGACCTCCGCGGTCGGCATGTACCCACAGGGTGCGTCGCCCTTTGACGTGCTCGACCTCAGCGGCAACGTGTGGGAATACTGCCTGAATGAATACAGCAAGCCGCAGAATGTCCAGGAAAGCGGCCAAGCACGGCGCGCCGTGCTTGGCGGGTCGTGGTACAGTAGTGCGGGCGGTGCGTCCGTGGCGGCCCGGCTCGACGTCGTCGGCAGCTTCGACGGCTTCGGCGGCTTCCGGGTGGTCTGTGCGGCGTCCCCATAGCTCTGCGCTCTGAAACGCTGGACTCTGATCTCTGGTGCTCTGTTTTTTTCTGATCCGGTGGGCGCCAGCCCGCCGGCGGGGTCCAGGGGCAGCGCCCCTGGCGAATTTTTTTGGTTACGTGCCGGGGACGAGCTGAGCGGTTTCGCGCGCTTCGCACCGCCTGTTGAAACCGGCGTTTGGTAAGCGAAACCGGCTGCAGGCCGGTTGACGGGTGGCGTAGGTGCGGTTTGCAATCTATAGGCATCAGAACCACGCCACCGATTGAAATCGGCGTCTGGCAAGGGGAAACCCGGCTGAAGCCGGTTGGCGTCAGGCGCCTCGATGGCGCAGAACAGTGCGGTGAAACGCACCGAACCGGCGAGTGTCCCATCCGACCAACCGGCTTCTAGCCGGGTTTATCTACCAGACGCCGATTTCAATCGGCGGTTTTGGGCGCTTAGCTTGATGCCTATGGGTTTGCAACCGCACGCGCCTGTCCGAATCCTGGAACGTGCTGTGGTAGAATCCGTCTACACGCAGCCTGTGGGAGAAGAAAGGAGGAGCGCGTTATGGAATTACGCCCGGCCTATCAGGATATTATCACGCTTGACCCTGGCAAGCGCAGCGGCAAGCCAACCATCCGCGGCATGCGCATCACTGTCTATGACGTGCTCTCCTATCTGGCCGCCGGGATGAGCACCCAGGAAATTCTGGCGGATTTTCCGTACCTCACGGAAGAAGATATCCGCGCCTGCCTCAGCTTTGCGGCCGAGCGTGAGCGGCGGGTTCTCCTGGCGCACGCATGATACTCTTATTCGACCACAATCTGTCGCCAAGCCTCGTGCACCTGCTAGTGGAACAGGCAGTCTCGAGTTGACTTGAGTAGTACAGTCGGGCGTATGTGAGCCGTTGGTTGGTGCGGCGCGGAGAAACCGAGTTTCTCCAAGAAACTCGGTTTCTGGCCGTTTCTGGCTGACGGCTTATTTACGCCGTCGTGTACCAGTGGTCAGGAACAAAACCTACTGCTCCGACTATTTCCCATGCACCACCCGCGCCACCGCCGCGGTCACCGCCGCGGGATCCTCTGCCTGGAAGATGTTGCGGCCGATGGCAACACCCGCGCCGCCGGCCTGCATGGCCGCTTCGATATCGCCCAACATCGCCGCCTCGGCGCCGCGCTTGGCGCCGCCCAGCACCACGACCGGGACATAGCAGCCCGCGGTCACCTGCTCGAAGCCGGCGACGTAAGGCGTCTTGACGAAATCGGCGCCCAACTCCGCGGCGACGCGCACCGCGAGCGCGATGGCGTGCACGGTGCGCTGGTCGGGCGGGCTGTCGAAGCCGCCGGGCACCATCTCCGCCATCACCGGCAGCCCCCAGCGGTGCGCCGCGGCGATCACGTGCGCCAGCCGCTCCAGCGATTCCACCTCGACCGCCGCGCCGGGAAAAGCCGAGACCGCCACCGCATCCGCGCCGATGCGCAGCGCTTCCTCCACGCCGAAGAAGAGGCTGCCCGGCCCGCTGCTATTGCCCAGGCTCGTCGCGCCGCCATCCACGCGCAGGATCAACCCCAGCCCCGCCAACTCCGCGGCAAAGCGCCGCGCCACGCCGTACGACGTGAGCACGGCGTCCGCGCCGCCTGCAGCGACCTTTGCGATCGTCTCTCCTGGCCGCTCCAACCCGGCGCACGGCCCATCGATCAGCCCATGATCCATCGCCACGATCAGCGCCCGTCCGTCCCCTTGAAAAATCCGTTTCAACCGCCTTACCGTCATAGCCCCAATCTCCAATCTCCCATTCTGCAATTTCCCAATCTTCAATCTCTAAATCCCTCAATCTCCTACTCTCTACCCCTCCACCACTAACCGCCCATCCCGCCGCGCGCCACTTGTTGCATTCACGCCGCCATGGGCGCGAATGTGCGCCAGCAGTTCATTGCGAACGAACCAGTGTGTGGCGCGCTTGGGCAGGGCGTGGGCGTTCAAGGAGAGCTGCAGCGCGCCGCGCGCGATCTGTTCCCACGAATTGGCCAGCGTGTGGGTGAAACTCGTGCACGCCATAACAAAGGCGCGATCCAATTGTACAGAGAGCGATTGACCATCGACCGTAATGTCCACCGCCGAGCCATCCCCGCGCTGCTCGCCAAGCACGATGCGATAGCGTACGCTGCGGCTGAAATGCAGAAAACCGCGCTCAAGATGCGCCTCATCCGGGCGGTCGATGCGGCGGGCGTTCTCCTGCAACAGTTGTGCAAGTTGATGACCGGTGATCGTACACAACTGGAGCGTGTCCGCGTAGGGCGTCACTTTGAACCAATCGCCAAAGGTGAGGCCGCCGATCGGCAGCCCCGCTGAAATGCAGGAGGCGTCGATCGCGGCGAAATCCACCGGCTGGCCGGCCTGGCGGCAGCGTTCCACCAGCGCGTCGGTGATGAAGTTGCAGAGTGCGGATTCGTGCGCCGCCAATTCGTTGCGAACAGTGTCGATGCTGAGGTCGGGGTGATCGCTGACCGTGCCAAGCGATTCAGCAAAGAGCGGCTCGACCTGTTTGAGCAGCGGCTGGACATAAGCCCGCTCGAACAACTCGTCGTCGGGCAGGTGTGCGGTGGCGAGCAGTTGCACATTGGTCACCGCTGCCCACCGTCGTCCAACCGTAATATCGACCTCGCCGAGAAAGTCGCCCTGTTTGCCCGCCTGCACGATCGGGATGCCGTTGACGATATTGTGCGGGCTAAGCCCCTGTTCATTGAGGGCGTGATGGGTGTGGCCGCCGATGATCACCTGCACCGCGCCGGTGGGTAGTGCCGCGGCCAGTTCCCGATCGCCGGCGTCGAGTACGCTGGCCGAGCTGGACGCCAGGCTGTAGCCAAGATGGCTGAGTACGATCATGACCTCGCTGACCTGCTGACCGCGGGCAGCAAATTGTGCATCACCTGGATCGGGTCGACGAAGTGCAGCGTTGAATCGGGCTGTGGCGCAATCTGCGCCGGCGTCGTCAACCCGTTCACCGCCACGCGCACATCCTTGACGACAAAGAGCGCGGCTGGAAAATACATGCCGGACAGCCACGAGCAACCCGCCAGATTCGCGGTCAGAAGCGGAAATGTCGCATCAGCCATCAGCGCACTGGCAAGGAGACGCACGCCGAGGTCGAGATCGTGGTTGCCCATCGTGCTGGCGTCGATGCCCGCCGCCGAATAGAGGCGGTAGGCCGCGTGCGCCTGGAAGCTCTCCGGCTCACTGCCGAGCAGCGCATCGAAGACGCTGCCCACCGAGTCGTCGCCCGCGCTGAAGGCCAGCACCCCACGCTGCGGATGGGTGCGATATTGCTGGCGCAGGGTATGAATGTGGCCGGCCATGCGTGAGAAGAGAGCCTGCGCCCCGTTGCGCTCAAAGTACACGAGGTTGCCGTGCAGGTCGTTGAAATGTGCAATCTTGAGGCGGAAGGGGTAATCGACGTCCTCGCGTTTTGCAGGCAGCGTTGCATCGGCGTCGGGGATGAGCCGCTCGATCGGGGCGGCGGTGGCGTCGCCGGCAAAGAGAAAACGCTCGACGCCATACTCATCGACCGCGCCAATCCGCGTCAACCGCAGCGCGCCGGTCGGAATCGAAAAAAACTCACGTGGTCGTTTCAGCAACATGAGAAGCGCCTATCCGCACGTGGAAATGGCTAAACGAGGATCAATGGAACGCGGATGACGCGGATTTGGCGGATTTTCACGGATCAAATCTGCGGAAATCCGTTCAATCCGCGTCATCCGCGTTCCATCACAGGTTTTCATCATCCGATCCGTCCGAACTGATCGGGCGTGATCGGGTGGAGGGGCGGCTCGCCGGCAAAGAAGCGGCGCAGCTCCTCCACCGCCATCTCGCCCATGCGCGTGCAGTCGGTGATGCAGCCGGCCAGGTGCGGGGTGACGACAACGTTGGGCAGGCTGCGCAGCGGGCTGTCCAACGCGGGCGGCTCCGGGTCGGTCACGTCCAGGAAGGCAAAGAAGCGGCCTTTGCGCAATTCATCGATCAGCGCGGGTTCGTCGATCAGCGCGCCGCGCGCGGTGTTGATGAGCACCGCGTCGTCCTGCATCTCCTGCAGCAGCGCGCGGCTGAGCATGTGATAGGTGGATGGCACGGCCGGCGCGTGCAGCGACACGATGTCGGCGCGGCGCACGAGTTCCGCCAGCTCCACCTTGGCGACGCCCAGGCGGGCGGCTTCTTCGGTGGAAACAAAGGGGTCGTAGAGCAGCACCGTCGTGCGGAACGGGCGCAGCAGATCGAGGACATGGCGTCCGACGCTGCTGGCGCCGACCAGCCCGATCACGCTGCTCGACACTTCGCGCGAGGGCCAGGCACTGCTCTCGCGCCAGCCGCCCTCGCGTACGTGCTGGCCGAGCGGCAGAATGCGTTTGGCGCCGACGATGATCAGCCCCAGCGTCGTCTCGGCGACATCGCGCCAGCGCCGGCCCCGCGCTCGTGACCTGGATGCCGCGCGCCCAGAGCGCATCGCTGATAAATCGCTTGACGCTGCCCGCGGCGTGCGCCAGCGCGCGCAATTGCGGCGCGGCGGCGAGCACGTCGGCGTCGAGCGGGGCGACATCCCAACTGGTGATGCAGGCGTCGGCGCGCGGCAGCAGCGCGATCAGCGCGGCCTTATCCGCCGGGTCGTCGCCGGGGTGGTGGATAACGTCGGCAAAGGTGTTCAGTTCGCGCCACGCCGCGTCGGAGAAGATGCGGGCGTAGTGCGTGTGGCCGATGGTGATGGCGATGGTAGGTTTGGGCATAGGTAATTGGGTATCGCTTTCTGTTTGGTTGTCTTAGTATCTAACCCAAGTTGCTACCTTGAGGGTGAGTTGAAAATGCCATGGAGTTCCGTTACTGTTACAGGTCGACAAACCAAGACAGAGAACGGAGAACTCCATGGACACCAACATTGTACTCGTATACTGCTTGTGCGACGACTTGCTGAAATGGCAACATCATCGAGATGATCCACAATGTGTGCTGAGCGACGCGGAAGTCATGACGATCGCCATGGTGGCTGCCATGTACTTTGGCGGCAATCAGGCAATGGCGTGCATGCTGCTGTACGAACAGGGCTATCTCAAGAGCACAATCAGCCGCAGTCGCCTCTGTCGTCGTCTCAAGCGAGTGAAGCACCAGTTTATGACGCTTTTCCGGCTGGTGGGCGACGTTGCCAAAGAGCGCAACGACGGAAACATCTACATCATTGACAGCCTACCGGTCGCAGTCTGTGACAATTACCGGATTCGCCGCTGCAAGCTTTATCGGGACAAAGCCTATCGAGGCTATCAAGCCAGCAAGAAACGCTACTTTTATGGACTCAAGATTCATCTGGTCGTCACCAAAGAGGGACTCCCTGTCGAGTTCCTGCTCTCGCCCGGTGCGTTCAGCGATACGTCCGCACTCGACCAGTTCGATTTTGACCTTCCACCGCAGGCTTGGATCATCGGCGACAAAGCCTATAACGTCTACCACATCGAAGATGTCATGGCTGACTGTGACCGATTACTCTTGCCGATTCGCAAAGCCAACTCCAAACGACCACATGAGCCATGGATGACTTACCTGCTCGCCCACTATCGCAAACAAGTCGAAACCGCAGGCAGCCAGATCGAACGCCTCCTGCCCAAACACATTCACGCTGTCACGGCCGATGGCTTCGAACTCAAGACCATCCTCTTCGTCCTGGCTTCCTCCATCTTCTCTATCTTCCGCCCTTAGGTGGCAACTTGGGTTAATTAGGAAGCCTGATCGCCTACCACGTACCCGATCTGGGCGCCTGGCTTCAAAAATGGACGCAACTCTGCCAGGTGACGCGCCATGCCGCCAAAATAGAGGCGTGTAACGCGCGCATAAAGGCGCTCAAACCCTGAGGTCTTCCCCAACTCCACCCGACGACGTTCAATTTCTGTAGCCAACGCTTGAATCTCTGCATGGTCGGCCACCCACGCGTCGTCATCATCCTGTTTGTAAACGTTGCGCGTGTTGGAGCGCAACAGCCCCTGCTTGATGGCCCGCAGATCAGCCTTGTTGTGCATGTAGCCAAGTACAACCGATTCGAGACGGGTGGTGCGTGTGTAGTCCTTCTCGTTTGGATAGGGCGGCGACGTGAAAACAGCATCGATAGATCGTGGCTCCAGCAGATCTGAAAGCCGACGTGCATCGGCGTGATGGATGGTGACAGGCGGCGCAGTGCGATCCACCCTGTACAAGTCATCGGCCATACGTTCCACCGCAGCCAGCCAACTTTCAACGACCGGGGCATCGACAAGCTTTGTGCGGCGCACCCCCACCTCCGGGCCAAAATGGAGGTTGCTCGCGTCGTACACTAGCGTGCGCGCCAGCGCCAGACGCAAGTGGCGGTAGCCCGGCTCGTCGCACGCACTGTCGATCTGTTCTAGCAATAACAACACCTTGTGCAGCGGCAGCGGGCTGATCGAGCCCTTAAGCAGCAAGGCTTCGGCCTCCGCCGGCAATGTGCGCAACGCATTGGGTTGGCTGCGTTCAATAGCTTGGCGCGTCGCAGCGGCAATCTGCTGGGTGCGACGCAGCAGCGCAGCAGGATCGACCATCCAATCGGTCTTGACGCTGCCGGCAAAGTGCGCCAGTGCGTTGGCCTCGACGCCAACGGCAGCCAGCCCCTGCAATTTTGCTTCCACCACCGTCGTCCCCGTGCCGCAGAATGGGTCGAGCACGGTTTGTCCTGGCGCCAGCTTGAAACGCTGCAGATAATCGCGCACGAGATGGGGCGGAAAGGAAAGCACGAAGCGATACCAATCATGCACCGCGCGATCATCTACGCCCAGCCGGTTGGCCGTGGCATTGGTTCTGGCGCTTTCAGGTTCGGTGGCTTCAGACAATAAAGCAAGCTGTGACATGGATCGGCTGGTCGGCAATCAAGGACAAAACGGCTGGCGCAAACAGGTATTCCGTCGGCCACTAGTGTAACACACAGGCCACGATTGTCTCTGTCCGCGCGCTGCCAGCACAATCGTGACGTAGGGGCGGCGGCGGCGCTTGATAGTGAGCACAAAGTATTGCAGGCAAGCCCGGTCAAAGCATGGTTCTGCTATACTACACGCCATGATGAGAATGCAGTCAACGCCAGAGCTTGCAATCGGCGAAATGAGGAGTGAGGTGAGCAGAGGCAGCCGGCGCGGTTGGCGTGTGCGCCTCCGCCAGATCACCGGCCTGACCGCGGCCGTGGTGGTGGCATTGACTCTGTTGGGCAGCGCCAATGTTGATAGCTTCACGCAGCTACGCTACAGCCTCGATGCCAAAGTGGATGGGTGGATGTGGGATTTGATCGCCTGGGAATTTACAGCGGTCGGTCGGAAGGTGAGCGAACAATTTCACCAGCCGGCAGCCGGGCTGACGTCAACTGACCAGGCAACGCTTGTGCAGCGCTACCTGGCTCGCGCAGAGGAGATCGGCGCGCTGGAAGCGCAGGTCGAACGCATTTACAGTGAAGGCGCTGGTAGTGAAACAGGGGCCGGTGAAACAGGCGGCGCTGCCACCGCAGAGAGCATATCGTTGCAACAGCAGATCGACGCGCGGCGCACCGAGCAGGACGCCGCGCGCCCGGCAGCCGAGGCCATCCTGGAAGGGCAGGTTGGCGCGGCATTGGTCGAGGAGGGCATCACGTGGTTTGGCAATGCGTTTCCGCCAGTCTGGTTCACCTTTAGCGAACCGCCCATGAAAATGGTCGTCAGCCCACGCGCACGCATTACGTCGGCGCATTATGCAATGCTCCAGCCGGGCGTACCAGTCGCCGAACGCGAGCGGATCGAACAGGCGATCCGGCAGGAGGATGACCTGAGCGCCTATATCACGAATATTGGTGGGTTGGGCGCTTATCCGACGTTGGTCATCGACCGTGCGCCGTTGGCATGGGTGCTCTCCACGGTGGCGCACGAATGGGTGCACAACTATCTGACCCTCTTTCCGCTTGGCTTCAATTACAGCACTACCTCCGATCTGACGATTCTCAACGAGACGGTCGCCGACATCGTGGGCGATGAAATCGGAGAGCGCGTGCTGGAACTCCATTATCCGGAGTTTGCGCAAAGCCTTGCCGCGCGTGCGGCTGCCGTCGATGCCGGTGAGACAGCACCCCCTGCTTTTGACTTCCGCAAAGAGATGCGTCACACGCGAAGTCGTCGACCAATTTCTCGCGCTGGGACGGGTGGAGGATGCCGAAGAGTACATGGAAATCCGCCGGCTGCTCTTTGTCGAAAATGGCTACGCGATCCGCACCCTCAACCAGGCCTACTTTGCCTTTCATGGCAGCTACGGCACGGGCGCCGCGGCCACCAGCCCCATCGGGCCTAAACTGGAGGAATTGCGCAGTCTGACCCCGGATGTTCGCACTTTTCTGGAAACCGTGCGCAGCTTCACCATGCCGGAGGATTTGGACAAAGCGTTAGAACAATGGCGCCAGGTAGCAACGAGTTGATCAAAATTCGTTGCTATGTTAGTTTGCAGAAGTGCGTTCAAAGGTCATCGGATTGATATGACTTTTGAACGCGCCGTCTGTTTGTCCAACAACGCATAGAATTTTTAGCGATTTGCAGAAATTTAGCAGTTCGCAATTTTGCAACGAATGGGATCCTATGACTGAACTCGATGGCCAGCAATCACAATTTGATTTTGCCCCTACCGCCCGGGAGGCGCCGCGCGGGAAGCACTTATACTATCTGGCGCTGGGCGCGCTGGGCGTCGTTTACGGCGATATCGGCACCAGCCCCCTCTATGCTTTCCGCGAATCCTTCCACGACAGCTATGGCATCCCGCCCTCGGCGAATAATATTCTTGGGGTGCTTTCGTTGATTTTCTGGGCGCTGATTCTGGTCATCTCGGTCAAGTATCTAATTTTCGTGATGCGCGCCGACAACCACGGCGAGGGTGGCATTCTGGCGTTGACTGCGCTGATCGGCGCCAAACGCCGGGTGATGATCACCGGCACCTGGCGTTGGACGCTGGTAATGCTGGGGTTATTTGGCACGGCGCTCCTCTATGGCGACGGCATGATCACCCCCGCGATCTCGGTGCTTTCGGCGGTGGAAGGTTTAGGTATCGCAACGCCCTTCTTCAACCCCTATATTGTGCCGATCACCATCATCATCCTGGTGGGACTCTTCATGTTCCAAAGTCGCGGCACCGAACGCGTAGGGCGCATTTTTGGCCCGATTACGCTTCTCTGGTTTGCGGTGCTCGCGGTGCTGGGCCTCAGTTGGATCGTGCGCCAGCCGAGCGTTTTGGCCGCAATCAACCCTTATTATGGGTTTGAATTCTTCTGGCTCAATGGCTGGCGCGGCTTCCTGGTGTTAGGGTCGGTCTTTCTGGTCGTGACCGGCGGCGAGGCGCTTTACGCCGATATGGGACATTTTGGCAAGTCTCCCATTCGCCTGGCTTGGTTTGCCATCGTGCCGTCGGCGCTGTTGCTCAACTACTTCGGACAGGGCGCCTTGCTGCTCCAACATCCCGAGGCCGTGGAAAATCCTTTCTACCAGATGGCGCCGAGCTGGGCGCTGATCCCGCTGGTGATCATTGCCACCGCCGCCACCGTCATCGCTTCGCAGGCGCTGATCACAGGCGCGTTCTCGCTGACGATGCAGGCGGTGCAGCTTGGCTATCTGCCGCGCGTGCCCATCCTCCACACGTCTGCCAAAGAAAGGGGACAGATCTACATTGCAGCGATCAACTGGGTGCTGATGATCGCGTGCGTGTTGCTCGTGCTTGCTTTTGGCTCATCGAGCAATCTGGCCGCAGCGTACGGCGTGGCGGTCACCACCACTATGGTCATCACGACCTTGTTGCTCTTCCGCGTGGAGCGCACGCGTTGGCGCTGGCCTCTGTGGGCGGCGTTGAGCTCGACGATCTTTTTTCTCGTGATCGATGTCGCGTTCTGGGGCGCCAACCTGGTCAAAATTCCGGCCGGCGGCTGGTTCCCGCTGACCATCGGCCTCGCCGTCATGATCATGATGACGACGTGGCGACAGGGACGTTCGTTGCTGAGCCAACGGTTGAAGGCCGGTACGCGCCGCTTCAGCGACTTTGTCGAACATCTGGATTTTGACAAGCTGGTGCGGGTGCCGGGCACCGCGATCTTCATGTACAGCGACCCGGACGGCACGCCGCCGGCTCTGATCCACAACTTGCGCCACAACAAGGTGCTCCACGCACGCGTGGTATTGCTTTCCGTCAGCACCTACGAGGTGCCGCGCGTGCCGCCCGACCATCGTATGTCGATCCAGGATATCGGGCACGGGTTCTATCGCATGACGCTCCACTATGGCTTTATGGAGACGAGCAACGTATTCCGCGATCTAACGATGGCCGATGCCCACGGGCTTGCCCTCGATTTGGACGATGTCAGCTTCTTCTTGGGCAGCGAACGCCTGCTGGCCACGTCGCGCCCGGGGATGGCGCCGTGGCGTGAAAAGCTCTTTGTGGTGATGAGCCGCAACTCCACCAACGCCGCCAACTTTTTCTCGCTGCCGCCCGACCGCGTGGTTGAATTGGGGACGACGGTAGAATTGTAGCGCTATCCATCATGAAAAATTTGTTCTGCGCAGCGCTTGACAAACGCCTGCGCACTGTGCTAGATTGTCTCTTGCGCGAGAGGTGCTCGCGCCCATAACCAAGAAAGGAACGGACGCACAATGGTTATGCTCTTCCACAAAATCCTAATCACATCGATCGCCGGTGGTGGATTTCTGCGCAAAGGGAGTGGTGCGTCTGTCACCCATAACTAAACTGTAAAGTTAGTTACGGGCGCATGCACCACACCGGTGCCTGCGGCCTTTTTGTTTGTCTTGGCTCTGTGCAATGGCGTGCTTGTCATTGCGCGGCGCACGAGAAAGCAACCAGCCATGCAGGCATCGGACATTGCTCCAGATGCCTGCATTTTTTGTTACAGATTGTTGTCACAGACAATTGTTATGGATGGTGAAGGTGAGATGAAAAGCGAAGGCGAGACAAAGGCAGCTGCGACGGAGCGTGCAGCGCGTGGGGCGCCATCAGATAGCCCGGCGCGCTGGCATGACGCCCACCTTGCGGCAGAGGATGAGACAGGCGGCCTGTCGCGTCCACGAGAAAAGGCAGAAACGCAGCCTGGCGTGGACGCACCGTTTACCTGGCTCGATGATGAGGCCCCCGATGGTGAGGACAGCAGTGGTGCGTGGCGGGGCGAAGGATTAGAAACGCGATCGAGCGGCGTCTATCTGCTGATTGCATGAGTCAATCAGCGTCGCCGCTTGTGTCATGGAGAGAGAAACAATGATCAATACAACAGCGCAATCAACAACACAACCAGAGTTCGACCTCAAACAGACGATCGGCATCGGCAAGCTGCATGGCTTCTGGGCGCTGATGACCGGATTCCGCGGCAAGTACCTGGTCTCGACGGTGAGCATGGGCATCGCGGCCATTATGAACACCGTCACCTTCTTGTTGCTGGCCAACTTTGTCGACCATTATATGCTGGCCGGCGCACGCGACATCCATCTGGCCGTCTATGTGGCCGGCTTTCTGGGGATGGCTGTCGTCCAGGCGTTTGCCACCTTTAACAGCCGGCGGCTGGCCGCCAAGACCGCGGAAGGCATTGCCAGGCGCATCCGTGAATATCTCTACGACCATATCCAGCGGCTGAGCTTCACCTATCACGACAAGATGCAGACGGGTGAATTGATCCAGCGCGCCACGTCGGACATCGACACGATCCGGCGCTTCTTTGCCGACCAGGCGATCGAAGCCGGACGCATCGTCATGCTCTTCATCGTGAACTTCATCGCGATCTACTTGCTGGACTGGCGGCTGGCGTGGTTCTCGATCATCATCGTGCCGATTGTCATGGTGATTTCGCTCTTCTTCTTCCGCCGCGTTGAGAAGGCATACGAAGCCTATCAGGAGCAGGAAGCGAAGCTTTCCAGCACGCTGCAGGAGAATCTGAGCGGCGTGCGCGTGGTGAAAGCCTTTGCTCGCCAGGAATATGAAGAGAACAAATTCGATGTCGAGAACAAGAAAAAGTATGCGCGCGGCCGCTATCTGCTGCTGATGCACGCGCTCTTCTGGCCGATCACCGACATCCTGTGCGCGGCGCAGATGCTGGGCGGCTTCCTGTTTGCAGGCTGGATGACCATCAACGGCGAGATCACGATCGGCGCCTATGTGGCCTATGCTGGCCTCGTCGTCTGGATCATCTGGCCGCTGCGCAACCTGGGGCGCCTGATCGTGCAGATGTCCGAGAGCCTGGTCTCCTTTGGCCGCGTGTCGGAAGTCGTCAAGGAAGCGCGCGAGCCGGTCGCTGAAGGCAGCGTGAATGGCGCGCAGCCGGTCACAGGTGAGTTGATCTTCGAGGATGTGCACTTTGCCTATGCCGGCACGGATCGCTCGGCGCTGCATGGCGTCTCCTTCACGGTGAAGCCGGGGCAATCGGTGGCGCTGATCGGCGGCACGGGGTCGGGCAAATCGTCGCTCGTCAACCTGCTGCCGCGCTTCTACGAGTACACGAGCGGGCGCATCCTGCTCGACGGCATCGAACTCAAGGAGTATCCGCGCCACGCGCTGCGCCGGCAGATCGGCATCGTGGAGCAGGAGCCGTTCCTCTTCAGCCGCACGGTGCGCGACAACATCACCTATGGCGTGACGCGTGATGTGCCGGACGCAGAGGTGGAAGAGACGGCGCGTGCGGCGGCCATCCACGACGTGATCCTGAACAAGCTGCCGCACGGCTACGACACGCTCGTCGGCGAGCGCGGCATCACCTTGTCGGGCGGCCAGAAGCAGCGCGTCGCCATCGCCCGCACCTTGCTCAAGGATCCGCGCCTCCTGATTCTGGACGACTCCACCTCGGCGGTCGACTTCGAGACGGAAGCTGAGATTCGCCAAGCGCTGAGCCGGCTGATGCAGGGACGTACGACCTTTATCATCGCCCATCGCATCCAAAGCGTGATGGACGCCGACCTGATCCTGGTGCTGGAGCATGGTCGCATCGTGCAGCGTGGCACACACGAGACGCTGGTCGAGCAAGAAGGCATCTATCGCCGCATCTATCTGGCGCAGACGCGCCTGGAAGCGGAATTGGAGGAGGAACTGAGCAATGTCTGAGCCTATTGAACTCGAAGAGGAAGAATTCGACGCAACCTTCAGCGGCCAGACTGTACGTCGCCTGGTAAGATTGCTGCGCCCTACACACTTTGTGGGTGGCTTGGCTTTCTCACCACGGTGCTGATGGTTTCGGGGCTGGATTCATACTTCACCTATCTCAGCAAACGGATGGTGGATGAAGGCATCACTGCCGGCAACTGGGACGTGCTCGTGCAGATCGTCGAGCAGTATGCCGCGCTGGTCGTCATTCAAGCGGGCGCTGTCTTTGTCTTCATCTACCTGGCGGGGCTGCTAGGCGAGCGCATCCGCTATGACCTGCGCCAGCGGCTGTTCAATCACTTGCAGGCGCTGTCGCTGACCTATTACAACCGCATGCCGGTGGGGTGGATCATCAGCCGCGTCACCTCGGACACCGACCGCGTGGCCGAACTGGTGACGTGGGGGCTGCTCGACGTGACATGGTCGTCGTTCAACATTATTACGGCGCTCTTTTTCATGTGGCAGATCTCAGGACAACTGACGCTGATTGTGATGGCGATCGTGCCGGTCATCATTATCGTTGCGATCTACTTCCAGCGCCGCATCATCGTGCAGTATCGTGAGGTGCGCAAGGTCAACTCCAAGATCACCGGCGCGTACAACGAGACGATCACGGGCGTGCGGGTGATCAAGGCGCTTGACCGCGAGCAGACGAATCTGCGTGAGTTTGGCAAGTTGACAGGCGAGATGTATCGCGCCGGCTATCGCGCAGCGTGGTATTCGGCGCTCTTCCTGCCGACCGTGCAGTTGATCTCGTCGCTGGCGATCGCCAGCATCGTGACTTATGCCGGCGTCACCGCGTCGAGCGACGGATTGAGCGTGGGCGGCATGTACGCCTTCATCTCCTACGTGCTCTTCATGGTGTGGCCGGTGCAGGAAATGGCGCGCGTCTTTGCCGAGATGCAGCAGGCCATCGCATCGGGCGAGCGCATCTTCTCGCTGATCGACGCCGTGCCCGACATTGTCGACAAGCCGGCAGCGCATGACGTGGAAAACCTGGGCGGCGACATTATCTTCGACCAGGTGAACTTTCAGTACGAGGCAGGCAAGCCGATCCTGAGCGACTTCAACCTGCACGTCAAGCACGGTGAGACGATTGCACTTGTCGGGCCGACGGGCGGCGGCAAGAGCACGATCGTCAACCTGCTCTGTCGCTTCTTCGAGCCGACGGGCGGGCGCATTGTGCTGAGCGGGCACGACTACACCGACCTGACGCAGCACGCCATCCAGTCGCGCATCGGTATGGTGCTCCAGACGCCGCACCTCTTCTCCGGCACGATCCGGGAGAACATCCGCTACGGCCGGCTGGACGCCAGCGATGAAGCGGTGGAGGCAGCGGCCAAGCTGGCCGGCGCGCATGTCTTTGTCGAGGAACTGGAAAAAGGCTACGAGGAGCAGGTCGGCGAAGGCGGCGTGCTGCTTTCAACGGGGCAGAAGCAACTGCTGAGCCTGGCGCGCGCGGTGCTGGCGCAGCCCGACATCTTCATCATGGATGAAGCAACCGCCAGCGTAGACACGCTCACCGAAAGCTTGATCCAGCAGGGCATGGACACGCTGATGCGCGAATGCACCAGCTTTGTGATTGCGCATCGTCTCTCGACTATCCGCAACGCCACGCGCATTCTGGTCATCGAGGACGGGCGCATCAAGGAGATGGGCACGCACCGCGAACTGCTCAAGCTGGGCGGGCACTATCATCGCCTGTACACGCAGCAGTTCCGCCAGGAGGTCGTCGGTCAGGTGGATGAACTCGCCACGCTGCTGGCGGAAGCGGAGCCGTCCGTCGAGACGCCGCCCGCGGATAGCCGCAGCAACGGCAAGGTCAAGGCCGACCTGGCGTTTGCAGACTGAGCAGCCTTTTCTGTTGGACGGGATTGTCTACTGATCTCTGTGCCTGCAATCTTCCAGGAAGCTTCGAAGCTTCCTGGAAGATTGCAGGCACAAGCGATTAGTCATCAAGCAGGTTGGGACTTGAGCATGTCGCCCCAGCCGCCTTGCACCATGGTCTGAAACTTCCACTGGCCGTCAACCTTGACCAGGATGTCAGCATAGCGCATCGCGTAGACCTGTCCCCCGCCGGTCACGACCGCGTCGGTGATCACTGCGACCAAGTTGCCGGTCAGAAAGAAGGGCGTGCGCGTCATCTGCATGTCGAGGTCGGGCGGCGTATCTTGCATAGCCGCGGTCATAGTTTGAACGAACTGAGCGCGCGTCCAGTTCTCCGTATAGCCATTGCCCGCGCCGTCATCGGTAATGACATGGAGGGGAAACATTGCCATTTCCGCCATCCCTTCGACGTCGCCTTGCTGAGAGTGTGCGTCATATTCCGCAAACCATGCGTCGATGCTGCGTTTTAACTCTATGTCACTCATTTGCATTCCTGGTCAGCTACGCAACAGTCAACTCGGCAATCTCTGACAGTTGATCTCGAATCGTAGTCTCAGCCCTCTTCAAATCATAACTTGCTTGGAGATTAAGCCAATACTGCGGCGACTGCCCGAACGCACGTCCAAACCGCAGAGCCAGTTCCGCGGTCACCGGGCGCATTCCGTTCACCACGTGCGATATGCGCATAGGAGAAACACCAATGGCGCGCGCAAAACGTGCTTGAGAAAGGTCAAGCTCTTGTAATATCTCCGCCAAAAACTCACCGGGATGAATAGCAGGCAATCCTTGATTGATCATGCGCACCTTTCTTCCACCCTGTTTAATGATAGTCGACGATTTCAACGTCAAACGCGTCACCATCTTCGAAGCGAAAACAGATACGCCACTGGATGTTGATCCGAATACTCCACTGTCCACTGCGGTCGTCTTTTAGCGCCTCCAGCCGGTTTGAAGGCGGCAGGCGTAGATCCTCAGTGCGTGTGGCTGCATCTAACTGCATAAGCCGCATTGCCGCGCGCTTTTGGACGTCGCCTGGAAAATGGCGCGATTTGCCGGTCCTATAGAACGCTTCAGTTTCTTTGTCAGCGAATGACCGGATCATGAATCAATTGTAAACAAAACGGTTAGGAGCGTCAACTTTCTCCGAACTCGACGCTATGACGCTTTGCTCATGATCGCCAGTTTTAGAGGACGCCAGCCCAGCAGCTTGCATTCGCAACGCTCTCCTCAGTCGTGACAACTCTCCGTCTTCACGTGGCGCAGCAGCAGGGGCCGTCCGAATAGAGCAATGAGCACCAACAGGTCGAGAAAAACGAGCGCCAGGGGATCGGTTTCGAGTAAACGAACAATCAGAGCAACTGCAGAATTCATGCGAAATTCGTAGAAATTCTTGCTGATTTCCTGGAAATTCACAATAGGAATTTTGGATGCTTGCCTGGCTGATTACGAAGAGACGGCAAACGAGGAGACTCATGAAGGCCAACACAGATAATGCGCCAACTTGCTCTGCGTCAAAGGCTATTTTCCAACCGCGGCGAGCCGATAGGCCAGCTCAATCGTGCCGCTGGGCGCAAAATTGGACTGCAAATAGACAAGCGCCTGTTGTCGATCTTGCTCACCGTCATTCGATAAAAAGATTTGCTCACAGTTCAGGGCGATATCTTCGATAATCCGTTCGTAGCGATAGTAGGCGAGCGCGCTAGCGTTCACTTGCGTCTGACCATAGCCACGATAGAACAGGCGCATTTCTTCCTCCAGGCTCTGTCCCCTGCCGCCTAATCCGCAGCCCACGAACATCAGGTCGCGTTCTTTGGGGGCAAAAATCAGTGTGTCCCAGTCGACGATATAGAGCGAACCGTGGAGATCCAGCAGGAGATTCCAGCCGTGAATATCGCCATGACACAGAATAAAGTCCGGCGTCTGCGTCTGGAGCCGCTGCGAAAGCCGCCCGGCGCGTTGCACCAGAGCCAGAATGACGCTGCGCCTGGCCTGCAAAAAGTCGCTCAGCGCCGCGGCCAGCGCGTCGTGGCGACTTCTCCGTGCGGGGTCCTCGACGAACGCGCGGGCAAGGTCACGCCAGCGCGGCGCAAACGTTTCGCGTGGCGTCCCGCGCGTCAACGCCGCCGGAAACACCGCGGTATGAAAACGCTTCAGCGCGGCGCCGAACTCGACCCGCTGCTGCGCGGATAGAGGAACTTCAAATCCATTGCGCCCCTCTACGAAGGGATAGAGGATCAGGGTGTAAGGCGCCAGCGTTGCCCAGAGCTCTCCTGTCTGCGTTGGCAGAGGTGTGATGATCTGCTTCATCCCACTGTCGCTCAGAAATTTAGGGACCGCAACCGACGCCTCCACAAAGACGCCGCGCCGTAATTTCAAAAAGTACGGCGCGGCGTCGTCCGCAACCACGCGATAGACGGCGGTGTCCGCATCCGCGCCGAGGGGCAAAAATGTAAGCGAAACAGCCTGCAAACTATATTCACTTTGTAGACGCGCAAGTACGTTTGCATCTTCAATATCAGGTGGTTTTTCCAGCATTGGCAGTGGAGAACTTTTTCTTACAGCAACACGAGTTATTTAAGATGATGCGGCGCAGCAAGAGCAAAACGTCGCCTCCGCTCAAACCAAGCCGCCTCAAGTGCACATTTTGTCAGCAATCATCCTTTGTGGTCGTGCCTCGACTCCTGATACAGGAACACACTGATCGCCAGCACGACGACCCCGATCGCCAACCCAATCCACAGAATGTCCA
The DNA here is from genome assembly GCA_016710365.1 of Candidatus Caldilinea saccharophila. Classification (GTDB taxonomy): domain Bacteria; phylum Chloroflexota; class Anaerolineae; order Caldilineales; family Caldilineaceae; genus Caldilinea; species Caldilinea saccharophila. The sequence continues at coordinate 55,409 of JADJVW010000029.1, forward strand.
GCCCACTTTGCCATTGGACTACCTGGGTCAGAAAGATCACGCTCAGCACGGTGACTACCATCCCGGTGAGGCGCTTCTCCAGGTCGTTGACGCTGTGCGCTTCAAGCCAGGGTGGCAACCGGTCAATTGGGCCGACAAAGAGTTGGTAAAGCCCCAACGCAATGATCAGCAGGACGACGGCCACCAAGAACGTATCGACCGATTCAATCAGTGCGATCTTGAATGCCTCGCTCAAATGTGGTTCGCCCAGCGCTTCGATGGCCGCAAAGATCGCTGAAAACAATTCCACCGAGCCGATCACCAACAAAAGCGCAGAGCCAAGAAAAGTGCCAAATACCGCAATCAGGGCGATGTAACGCGTCCATCCGATCATGCGCAAGACGGGGCTTCTTTGCGGCGCGTCTGGAGTTGAGTTGGACATCAGGTTTCCTCGTCAGCGTCCAAATGCCGCACGCACGTGCGGGCGCATCAAATAAAACAGGATGCCGCCCGGAATCAACAGCCCGAACGCGCCGCAACAAAAGACGAAAAGGCCACCGCCAAACATGCCGATCAGCCCTTGTACAAAGGTCAACAGCGCGCCCAACACCGCCAGCAGCCATGCCCAGCGGCGCATGCCGAGCAAGCCAAACGCCACGATCAGTTGCACCATCGCGCTGATCACGCCGATGATGCCCGACCAGGTGTTGCCTCCGCCGAACGCGCGCAGGTCTTCGGCGCTGAACAGCGCGCCGGTCAGCCAACTCAGCCCGCCCACGCCAAAGATGAGCAGGCTCCAGATGACTGAAACGACAGCCAGCACCAGGTAGATGACAGCCAGAAGCGTTATGCCGGTGGGACGTTGCTGCACAGGATGCTCCTCTTGATGAGTATGGGGTGAAAATGACTTGGATGTTAACTACAACGGGGTCGAGACCGTCGTCAAGTATAAAACGCTGTCGATCATTGCGCAACCACATGGACGTCGGAAGCGCGCCCCAGATTGTTGGCAAACATGTCCCCGACGCTGGTCAAGCACTTTCAAACGGCCGCTTGCGGCTAACCAGCGCTGGAGACATAAATCTCCCGATGAGTGAAGGTAACTTCTCAAAGTCTCAAAACCTGCTCTATTGACTTTGTGTCATGGTGTAGAATATACTTAAGATAGCTTCGCACCGCCATTTCCCGACTCATCCCGATCCCGAATCCTGAAGAGGAAACTGAAATGCCCCCATTCCATCACAGTGCATTGCCTCGGTTACTCCGTTGCACCATATCTTCTTGCCACCTATCTTTTGAAAGCGGCGCGGTGCTAAACCCCGCAAAACACCAACTTTCGGCTTACTAATTTGACTGCTGCGCTTTTCACGACTGGCGACTGCTCGGAGCGGAGTACATCGCTTTGCGTGCAGGATCTATCAAAGGAGAAAGACCTATATGCTCGCTTCAATTTCCGCATCAGCAAGGAAGTCCGGTGTTCTGAGGTTTGCGCTTGCCGTAACTGTTTTTGTTGGACTTGCCATCGCCAGTACAGGCAATTTGATCGCCCAGACGGAGCCTGTTTCACCCCCTGCTCCGGAAAGGATTGCACCAGATACAAGCAGTGATTCGCAATCTGCGTCTCCAATCGATTATGTGGCGCCTTCGGCAACCGACGTGCAACTCTGCCAGATCGACCTGGTGTTCGTCGCCGATGGCTCTGGGAGTATCAGCTCTGCTGATTTCCTCCAGATCAAGCAGTTCATTCGCACTTTCATAGGCAACATCAACGTTGGAGCGCAAGGGACAAAAGCAGCTCTGGTGCAATTCAGCAGCGAAGGCGACGGGAGAGTCGAGCAGACGCTGACGGACAACGCGACGACCATCAATGCCGCCATCAACAACATGGTGCAACTTAACGGCAACACCGATATTCAGGAGGGCATCCAGCTTGCCGCAGCCGAATTGCAAGCACGTGGCCGGCCCAACACGCCGCGCGTCATCGTGCTATTGACCGACGGCGAGCATAATCAGCCAGGCGACCCTGTGCTTGAATCGACAAATTTCAAGCAAGCCGGCGGATACGTATTTACGATCGCGGTAGGTTCAGCTGTTAATAGAAACGAACTGATCCGCATCTCTTCCCAGCCTTACACGCGCTATCTATATGATGTCACCGATGCGAACAGCTTGTCGGCGATCCTGAACTCGTTGTCTGAGAACGTATGCAGTTGCGCCGAGAGTGAGTCGAACCATGAGAGGGTCACCCGCGTTGCGGATGGGTTGTGTCTGCGCGTGATCGACGATACTATCTACATCGGCGCCGCCAATCTTGCCAATGCAGACGTTCGCCTCAAACTGGCCTACGAGTTTGATGACTTGAGTCAGGGGTTGTTCACAAAACGATCTTTGAAGGAGCATGTTTTCAGCGATGCGGACCTGACCAGCCTTACCTGTCTGCCCAGTCTCGCCTTCCCGTTCACACCTGGTCTGGTTTGTATATCCACCCCCACCCAATATTACTTCGCCATCAACGGGAACGCGCACGCCAGCCAGTTTTCAAACCCGGATCGGCCATCGCATGACTCTATTCTGGCAATTGGCGGTCAGTTGTACACCGACACTGGCGTCGGTGCGCCTGAGAAACCGAGAGCAAGTTTCTTCACGTTCTCTGGTCTGGTAGGCGCCATCCACCGTGCCTACACCACCACGGCTGCGCCAGCGCCAAGCTATCAAATCCCTGCCGCAGCGGATGCGCCCAGCAGCGAATATGCACAAGCACGCACCTATGTCGCCCAACAGACTGCGGCAAAGCCCTTTGCGGTCGGGTACAATCTGTCCATCCTTGACACCACCGCTACGCCGCCCCTGTTGGGGAATGTCAGTTTCGCTGACCAGAATGAAGAACTCACAGCGATAGGTATTTCGTCTGACGGCAAGACAGTCTACCTGGCGGCGGCAAAGACCGGAGTTGGGCCGCAGGTGTTGGCTCAAAAGCTGGCTGCGCTCGGAGCAGTGCGCGCCATCCTGCTGGACGGCAACTCCTCGACTCAGTTTGCCAGCTTTCGCGAGAATTTCTCGGCCTTCTACCCATTCAGTATTCCGTCATTTGTACGTCCCATCCTGAACGGTGTGGTTGCGTACAGCACGGCGTCAAACGCCGAAGCATCCATCACGATTGCAGGCACAGCAGACCCGCTCGTGCTGGCGCCAAACACCACAGTTGATTTGGCTGGCAGTGGGTTGGCGGCGGGCACCGTTCTCACACAACGCCCGATTCTGCTTGGCGGCCCAGGGACGATCAACGCCACCACACCATTCTCCGTGCCACAAGCCACCGCCCCGCTCATGGATTCCGGCATCGCCTACGTGACCTATGCGCAGAATCCATCCGGCCAGGTCATTCAGCCGCAAGCCAGTTACGGTTTGATCGCAAATTATGATCTGGTGGACTTCTCGGCGGGAACATATCCGTGCATGTTGGGCATCTATTTTTGGGATGGCGTCCAGTGGAAGCGGGAACCGACCAGCCGGGTCAATCCACAACAGCGGGCGATTGTTGCCCAACCCGCTCAGTTTGGTGTATGGGCCATTCTGACTGACCCGGCGGCTACCTGCGCGTATTTGCCGATGATTCAGCAATCTCCGCCGCCTACACCTACGGCGACGCCTGTACCACCTACGATGATAAGCATCGCAACAAATAGCCAGAATAGCTACCAGCTGCAAAGTTCGGATGCTGGCGAAGGCCTATCCGCTGGTAAGCGGGTCTACACAGATCGGAGCTACCAATACCAGAATGTCCCCAGCTTACTTCAGGGGCGTTCGTACATACTTACCTCGAACAACGACTCAGTCAAGTATGATCTGGTGTTAACAGTCACTGTGAATAAGCCGATAAAGCTGTATGTTGCACACACGGACCGCCAAACACCGAAGCCATCGTGGCTGAACACATTCCAGGACACCGGGGAAAACCTGACCTTCGTGGACCGCAGCGGCAACACAGTCGTGCTTAGCGTGTTTTCAGCTTCATTTCCAGCGGGGACTGTAACGCTAGGTGCTAATACACCGCCAAACGGAGAGGATCACAGTATGTACACAGTGGCGCTGGAGGTGCTTGAAACAACAACCTCAGCTAACACGAACTTGTCCAATTAATCATCGCAACTAGGTCAAGCCCGAGATCCAAGCTGGCGGGGGCGTCTACGCAAACGCCCCCGCTTCCTTTGGTGGGGAACGAGAATGCATCGAAACGCATCACTCTACAACTGCAAAGGCAGAGATGCCTGAACCCACAATCAGCGTGAGCGGGCGCAGCGGAAACCGACATAGCCACTCCAGTTAGCGGGAACGCCGCCGCTTCGAAAAGCAGAACGCAGAAAGCTACCATCAAAATCCCACGAGCCGCCTCGCATGACCCGATGTGTGCCTGTTGCTGGCCCTGGTGGGTTGCTACCTGGCGATATTTCGTAGTAGCCGGCCATATACCAATCATTCACCCACTCCCACACATTCCCCGCCATGTCCATCACGGCATCGGGGCTAGCGCCGCTCAAATAGGACCCCACCCGGCTGGCGTCACCTACGCAACCGCCGGCTTCCCCCCAGTAATTTGCCTTCGTACAGGCGGGAGCGCTGTCCCCCCACGGATACTTGCGCGTATCGCTGCCGCCCCGTGCTGCTCGCTCCCATTCCGCTTCGGTCGGCAGCCGCTTGCCTGCCCATGCGCAGAACGCTGCCGCCTGCTGCCACGTCACGTTGATCACTGGGTAATCGGCGTAGATGGGATTGCCGTAGTAGGATGGCCGGGTGTGCGAGCCAGGCGCCTGAGGAGCCGTGCATCCGCCCGCATCCACGCACGACTTATAGCGAGCATTGGTCACTTCGTACTTGTCGATGGCATACGCGTTCAGGTAGACAGTATGCAGAGGCTGCTCATACACCTGCCAGGCATTGGCGGTGCAGCCGTTCTCTGCCGGGTTGCTGCTGTCGCAGCCCATCTGGAAGGCGCCGGCGGGGATCAACTTTTCCTCAGCAGAATCGAGGCTGAAGGGCAATACATGAATTGTCAATGCTTGCGAAGCACTGTACTGAAACCATCCAACTCTTGCCTGCGTCTGAAACAAAATTGTATAACTTCTACCACCGTCACTGGTTTGCGGTATCCATGTAAACAGACCATTAGAGGAACTGCTCCCAGAAGGCAAAGAGCTTGCACTAACGCTGTTACCCAATTCATAGTGATCCGCAAAAAGCTCCTCAACCTGATGTATTGCCGTGACGGGAATGCTAATCTGCTCGCCTACAGAGACTGTAATCTCGTCTACTGGCTTCATCTTCCGATATTGCTGTAGTGGTGTGATGAACGCGCCCTCCTCCCACCAGGGAATGATATCTGCACCGGCTTTATCATAGGCATCTTCCACCAGTCCGACACAGCTATAGCAGTCGTAGCCCCAAACGTCGCGAAGCAGATTGCCCTGCCCAATTGCCAGATAGCCGCTGCCGAGCTTTATCGCTGCATTATCACGCGCTAATTCCGCTTGCGCATCAGTAGCGTTAGGGTTACGCATGGCGCCCATGAAGAACCCACAACTACTTTTGATGAAATCCGCATAACTCAACCCACGTACTCCTGAATCATTTCTCTCTGTGCAATTTATTGCTCCGTCTACCCCGTCTACGAAGCGATTCGACTCGATCACCTCCCCTTCAAGATCAATGCCAAGCGGCGAATCAACCGTCTCGGAAAAGATTCCTGTATGTCCGGGGAACCAGATTGCTGTGCCGTTACAGCCATTGTTGGGCTTGCTTGCATTGTAATGACCATCCATCCGCACCAACACATGTCCAGGTTTTAGAAATTGTGCCGGGAGTTCCATAACGAGGTAAAGCGGGTCGCTAACCCATGCCACACGTACGGAAAAGTGTTCGGTTTGCACTGCGACTGTGTTCTGTTGTTTGTCCTGTACCAGTATCTGCTGTGGCTCCCATTCTCCGTTTTGTTCGTTATAAGCCACTACCCTCAGCAATTCCTCAACGTATTGACCCGTATCCCCATAGTGGATTGTCAAAGTAGCCGGCTGGCTGAATGATAGACCAGATGGCTCAAGCAAAACCATCAGCATCCCATCATCTACCATCGTCACCCCACTGATCGGCTCACCAACTGAGATGACAGTATCTTGCGCCAGCGCGCCTGGTGGAATATCGAGCTTGCTAATGCCGACTTGAATCGCACCCCCGCGCGCTGCCTCTATATAGACGGTGCTAACCAACGTGTCGCTCACCACGGTCACGATGCCTGCTGCGCCGTCTATGTGGTTTGTGTAATATGGAAACTGACCTGTCTCAGCAAAGCTCCGACCATATCGGCTGCCCGGCGCAATCGGATCGCTGAGCCAGTCGTCCACGGCTGGCTGCTCCGGTTCGGCAGATTGCTCTGCAGTGGCTGTTTGACCGCCGGGTCTTGCTATCATTGGCAGGTAAAGCTGGCCGTCGGTTGACTGGCTCGCAATAGGTCGGTTCGACACACGGAGCGGCGCCGTGGTGCTGTTCACCCAGAAAACCTGCGCCCCCACCGTCACCGTGATGTTGGCTGGCAGCGCGCCTGCGTCTGTCACCTTTACCTCGCCCGATGGAATCTCAAACACACCGCTGCTGGTGACGATTGACCCGGATGGTGGACCGGCATCGGCGTTGGCGTCTTGCCCTCGTGAGATTGCGACGACGCTTAAGAACAGAAGCAGCACGATCGCTGTTGTCCCTGTAAAACGGTGCATTCGATTTGACATGCTTCACCTCTACGGTGGGAAACCAAGGAATCCGATTTCGAGCGGCGATATGAAAATGGTCGGCGGCGCAACTACACGGAGTCTCGTTGCTTTCGGCACAAGGGCTATCCCTCTCCGGACACCCAAACGAGGCGCTTGGGTCGAGTTCATGCCAGTATACAGGTAGCCTACGCCGGGCGCAAGATTATACTCGACCCCAAAGTCAAGACCACGAAACGTCGAAAATAAGGTGGATCCGACCGCCACACGAATGGTGGTGAATTCCTGCTCCCGTCGTCCGTCGCCATCGCTGCGGAACGAGGGGCGCCAGGGTGACTCGGTGACGGTCAAGGCTGGTGACCAGGAATTCGGCAGAGACAGAGTGGTGCGTCCCGTGCAGTGATCCAACGCCTGCCGTGTACAAGGATGGCTGCAACACGGCATTTGTGGCGTTTGTGCGAGGCCTTCATCTGGTCCAGCACCATGCCTGATTCATGACAGACTACCATCCTTTTTTAGTTGCACGTCTCTCCCACACGGTCTGTGCTATGATCAGGGTCTTATCATTATCAATTACACGCGAAAGGAATCCAGGCATGAGTAAAATCCTACGGTGGGCGCTGCTTTCCACTGCCAACATCAATAAAGCGCTGATCGGGCCATTGCGCCAGTCGGCGCGCAGCGAGTTGGCGGCGGTTGCCAGCCGCGACGCCGCGCGCGCCCGCGCCTACGCCGACGAGCACGGCATCCCCCAGGCGTTCGGCAGCTACGAAGCCTTGCTCGCCGACCCAGACATCGACGCCGTCTATTTATCGTTGCCCAACGGTCTGCACGCCGAGTGGGCGATTAAAGCGATGCAGGCCGGCAAGCACGTGCTGTGCGAGAAGCCGCTGGTCGTGAGCATGGCGGAGTTTGCGCAAGTGGAGGCCGCGGCCCACGCCAACGGTGTGACGATCTTCGAAGCGTTTATGTACTTGCACCATCCGCAGACGCGGCGAGCGCTCGAGTTGGTGCGCAGCGGCCGGCTGGGCAAGCTGCACCTTATCAACAGTTGGTTCAATTTCCATTTGCCGCCAGCACGCGCCGCCAATGTGCGGCTCAAGGCCGATCTCACCGGCGGCTCGGCGTGGGATGTCGGCGTCTATCCTAACAGCCTGTCGATTGCAGCATTGGGCGAAGGCGCGCCGGTCGAGGTGTGGGCGCAGCAGACCATCGGCGAGAGCGGCGTCGATGTCGGCATGAGCGCGCAACTGCGCTTTGCCAGCGGTGCGGTGGCGCAGATCTCCTCCAGCTTCCGCACCCCCTTTCGCGAGGCCGCCTATCTGGTCGGGGAGCGCGGCATCCTGCATCTTCACGAACCATGGAAACCTGGCGTCACCGGCCAGGAGAGGGTGATGACGCTCACCGATCTCGACAGCCGCAGCGAACGGATCGTCACGCCCGCGGTCGATCCTTATCTGTGTGAGGTGCAGGCGATGAAGCCTGCGTGCTCGACAGCGCCGCGCCAGTGGTCACATTGCAGGACTCGCGCGACTTCCTGCAAAGTATGCTGGCGATCTACACTTCAGCGCGCACCGGCCAGGTGGTGCGTCCGGCCGAGTTGTCTGCATGAACCAGCCAGTGACGCTGCGCTCACTCCGTGCAACGGACGCGCCAATCATTGCGCGCGCCTTTACCGAGCAAGGCTGGAACAAGCTCGCGACGCAGTACATGGCTTATCTGAGCCAGCAAGCAATGGGCGAACGTGATGTCCTGGTGGCGGAGCTGGAGGAAGAATTTGCTGGCTACGTCACCATTGTATGGGCGTCCGATTATCTGCCTTTTCGCGCCGCCGGCATCCCGGAGATCGTGGATCTCAACGTGCTGATCAAGCACCGGCGTCGGGGCGTGGCGACCGCGCTGCTGAATGAAGCCGAGGCGCGCATCGCGCCCCGCTCCCCGGTGGCTGGCATCGGGGTCGGCTTGACGGCGGACTACGGCGCCGCGCAAATCCTCTATGCAACGCGCGGCTATCGACCGGACGGGCGTGGGATTGCCGTGTGCGGCATTTCAGTGCGGCATGGCGACCAAGTTACAGTCAACGATGATCTGGCGCTTTATCTCACCAAACCGGTAAGCGACAGCTTTTTCTCCCAGGTTCTATAGGAACAAGCGTCCGTCGCTGTGCGTTACAGGGTGCAATTCAAGGCATAGGATCTGTAAACCTGGATTGACCAACCTCTTTTCAACCTGTTGTCCAACCTGAGATGGAGAAACCATGGCTTCAAAACACACACCTCTTATCAAGCGCATAAGCGTTGCCATTGTCACGTCGCTATTGGCGTTGAGTTTGGCCGCGTGTGGCGGCAACGCCGAACCGACGCCCACGCCCGCGCCTACTGCCACACCCACACCTGCACCGACGCCCACGCCGACCCCTGCACCCGCGACTGTTGCTGGGGCAGACGCAGCCGTAGCCTGGGCGATGGCGTCGAAATCGTGACAACCGAGCAACAGATCAACGATATGCTGCAACAGACGCTCGCCGAACAACAAGATCTGCCCATTTCCGATGTCACTGTGCGCCTCGACCCTGGTGTGATCGTGGGCAATGGCAAGCTGGCGCTTGGCTTTTTCAACGCCGCTGTCCAGCTCTCGTTGCGGTTGGACGCGGTCGACGGCAAGGTTGTGCCGGCGGATATAAAGATTCTGCTCGATGGCAAACCTGTGCCGGCTATGCTACAGAGCCAGGTTGATGCCATGACCGCGCCGCTGATCGAAGAGGCCAGCAGCGTGGATTACGGATTTTATGTCGAATCCATCGAGATCACGGATGAGGAAATACGCATCGTAGGTAAATAGCTTTCCATGGCATGGGATGGCTGGCGCTCAGCCACGCTACACAATTGCTAAGAAACCGACTTGAAAAGTCTACCGTTTTGACGCAGAGGCGCGGAGATGCAGAACAGCGCAGAGGAATGCTTGCCGAAGTTGCCTTTGCTTCCTCTGCGAACCGCTGCCACCCTGCGCCTCTGCGTCGGATTTGCCCCTTTTCAAACAGTGTTCATGCCCCTGCGAGGCGCAATCGAACATGAAAATGCCTTGGCGTCCCTGCTTTTTTGCGCCTTTGCGTTCAAAAACTATTGTCAAGTCAGCTTCTACTGACCGCTAGGTTAAGTATTTTTGCGGAACATCTTCCCGGAAGTTTTGGAGCTTCCGGGAAGATTGCAGACCAGCATCAATTTATTATCTAACCATCAGTAAAAATTTCTTTGGGGCGCATAGGCAGAGACATAGCGGCAGAATCTTGCTGGTTTTCTTTGTCTATGCGCACCGCCGCGCCAAGGTATGCCGCCAAAATATGCCGCGTCAAGATATGCAGCAGGGGCATGGCCTTGCCCCTGCTCTGGACCGCAAGGGTGCGCCCCTACCACGCACCATGATCGGAGCGTCTATCGCTGTGCCGCGGGACAGCGCACAGGAGGTCGGGCCGGTCGGTCGTGACAGCCGTCACACCCAAATTGGCAAAGGTGGTGAACTCTTCGACCGTATTGATCACCCACGTGGGTGAGAATGCCGCGGCTCTGTAATATATCAGCTAACGACTGTGTGAGATAGGCCCTGTTAACCGCCACCCAATCGATGCCCCGGGCAGCGAGGTCATCGGCCACTCGCCCACAGTCGTCGAATCCGGGTTGATTGAAATAGGGCGCCGACACAATGGCGTGACGACGAATATGGGGTGCGAGCTGGCGGAGCCGTTCTAAAATTTCAAAGTTAAATGAAGAGAAAATAGTACGCTTTTCAACAGATGCATCCTGAACCGTGCGAGCCACGATTTCTTCCAGACCCGCATAAAGTGAGCCATCCTGATGAGTTTTGAGCTCGACGCAAAGAAGCGTAGGCGCCGGCGCCCACGCGAGAACTTCTTGAAGCGCAGGGACATTCTGAAATGGCGCCGCACTTGCTGAAGGGCCGGCGCGATAAACTGCGGCTGCATCTAGCTTGCGTAACTCGGCAAAAGTCATCTCATGGACGAATCGCCCACCCCTGTTGTGCGCAGCAGATTTGCATCATGCAGCACAACAGGGACGCCGTCGCGACAAAGATGGACGTCAAATTCAATGCCATCCACCCCTTGCGCTAAAGCAAAAGCGTAGGCAGCCGCGGTGTTCTCGGGCATGACGCCTACCGCGCCGCGATGTCCAATGATGAACGGCTGGATGAATTGCGCGCACATAAACCGAACCTTTCTAAAATGTAGAGAGTGGAAGTGCAGGAGGGTTCTCCATTCCAGCTTATTTGCCGACAACATCATTCCCTTGCATACTAGCATACTATACGACCACTGACCGGCAGCGATGAAACCGTTAATAAAACGACAGGGCAAGACAACAACACGCCACCCCCACCACCCACAAGGGAGATGATCCATGTGCAAGCGTCTGTTTGGCTCCATAATTCTGTTGATCCTTTTTCTGCTGCCCACATCGGTCGCCCTGGCGCAGGCGCCCGCGCCCGACGACGGAACGATCTATCTGCAGGCAGGCGCCTTCGACCCTTTGTCGCAGCCAGCGGTGGCGACAGCCGGCGTCGATGCGCCGCCTTCGCCCTACTATCTGGTGCAGTTTACCGGCCCGGTCGAAGAAATGTGGCTCGAACAGGTGGCGGCGCTCGGCGGCGCGGTGGTGGGTTATGTGCCCAATGACACGCATATCGTGCGCATGACGCCCGCCACCATGGCCGCAGTGCGGAGTCTGCCAAGCGTGCGCTGGGTCGGCCCGTTCCAGCCAGCGTACAAGGTTGCGCCTGAATTGACCGAGGCATCCCTTGCCGTGGGCGCGGCCGCCAGCGACCCGCTCGAATTGACCGTGATTGCGTTTCCCGGTGAATCACCGGCTGCTCTGGACGCATTTCTCACCGCACAGGGCGCTGTCATTGTGGAGGCGGCCAACACGCCGATTGGACCTGTGCTGCGCGTACAGGCATCGCTTGCGATGCTGCCGGCATTGTCGCAGCACCCAGCCGTCAGTTGGGTCGAGCGCTACATTCAACCGACCATCACCAACGACCAAGGGCGCAAGCTGATGGGCGCGGAGGCGGTGTGGGAGTCGTTTGGCTACTATGGCGCCGGCCAGATCGTGGCAATCTCCGACTCTGGCCTGAGCGTGCAGGGTGCGCTGAGCGGCGACTTTGCCGGGCGGCTGGTGCGTGCGTTTGCGCCCAGCGAAATGAACCTCGCCAGCGCCGCGTGCACTGCCAAAACCACCTACACCGACCTCAACGGCCACGGCACGCATGTGGCCGGTTCTGTGCTGGGGAACGGTGCGCGCTCCGGCAGCAATGCGGCCGGCCATGCCTACACCAGTTCGCACGCCGGAACCGCGCCGGAGGCCAGCCTGGTCTTCATGGCGCTCAACACTGACGGCAGCGGCGGCATTCAGTGTATCGATCTCAACGGTGACTTTATCGCCAAAGGCTATCAGGAGGGCGCGCGCGTCTCCAGCAACAGTTGGGGAGCCAGCAATGGCGGCGCCTACAGCCAGCTTTCCAGCCTGGTCGATGATTACATCTGGCGTCACAAGGATTACCTCGTACTTTTTGCCGCGGGCAACTCCGGCCCTGGCGCACAGACCATCGGCGCGCCCGCCACGGCCAAAAATGTGCTGACCATCGGCGCCAGCGAGAACAACCGTCCCGACATTGATGACATGGCCGACGACCCGAACAGCATGGCGAGTTTCTCCAGCCGCGGCCCAACAGCCGACGGCCGCATCAAACCGGAAGTGGTGGCGCCGGGCACGTGGGTGCTGTCGGTGCGCGCTGCGCAGGCGCCCGATGGCAGTTTCTGGGGCAATTTCAATCAGGACTACGCTTTCATGGGCGGCACGTCGATGGCGACGCCGCTGGCAGCCGGCGGCGCGGCCATCGTGCGCGAATGGCTGAACAAAGCGCGCGGGCTGGCGACCCCGTCGGCGGCGCTGCTCAAGGCATTGATCGTCAACGGCGCAACGCAGCTTGCCGGCGAAGGTCTCGCCAGCAACAACAGCGGCTACGGCCGCATCGATCTAAAGAACACCCTGAACGCCAACTATGGCATCATGGACGATCACGTCCAGGGACTACAGACCAACGATGTCGTCACCTACACCGTGCAGATCGTCGCCGCGGGTGGGCAGGGGCTGTTAATCGCGCAAGGCGGGCCGGCGCAGGCTGCATCCGCGTCCGGCGCGCTGCAGATGACCGCGGAGACGCCGCTGGTGGCGGCTTCCGTTGCCATCACGACGCCCGACGAGTTGCGCGGGGAAGCGCTGCCCGGCTTTGACCAGGCGCGGCCGCTCACGCGCATCCCGGACGCTGACAACAACGGCAAGACCAATCTGACGCCGCTCCCCAATGTCGCGCCCACGCCCGGCGGCGGTCAGCCGTGGCAAGCCGAGCCGGCAACTACAGACAGATTCCGGCCGGGTGGCGGCAACCAGGGACTTTCCCTGCAAAATTTCCAGCAACACATGGTCGGCGGCGGTGATTTTGAAGACCCCGAATGGACCGACATCTGGAGTGAAATCTGGCTGGGCGGTGGCATACCGGTGCGCACCAGCAATCCCAATTTCGTCGTTTCAGACAATTACTCGATGTGGCTGGGCGGCACGCCGGTGAACGACGCGCTGTTCTACCCTGTTCAATTTCCCGACACGATCGACAGCGTCCTGGCCAGCGGCATTGCCTTCAACGTGCGCGTCGTCGATGAGGATATTGGCTTCGACAATTTCTGTGTCGCCCTAATCGACGCTTCGGGCTACTTCCTCGGCCCCTATGCACCCAACAATCCGGACTGCTTCGACCAGAACGGCTCGTGGAAGTACGAGCGGATCTTCGATGCCACCGACCTCGCCGCGCTCGCCGGTGAGACAGCCTACCTCGTTGTCTTCACCGATGGCGACGGCGTTTTGCCTCACATGTCCGCCTTTGTCGACGACATCGTTCTCGTTGTCGACTTCCCCACGCCGACCGCGGCGATCACGCCGGCTGTTGGGCCACCGGGCACGACCTTCCTGTTGACGGGCAAGTACAACGTTCCCTATGGCTGGGTCGATATCTGCATCAGCCCGTGCACCATCGACGACAACTACATCACGACCGTCTATGCCGACGCCGCGGGCAGCATCGCCGCGTTCTTGTACAGCTCAACCAGCATCGCACCCGGCCCGTATGCGATTCAGACCTCGAATCTCGCCGGCCGCACGGCCGAGAGCATCTTGACCATTTCAGGCGCCGCGCAGCCGACGTTGGCGGTGGCGCCCGCGTCCGGGGCGGCGGGGACGAGCTTCAGCTTCTCCGGCAGCAACTTCCTGCCTGGCGACCAGGCCATCGCGGTCACCGTCAACGGCGAGTCGGCGGGCAGCGTGGGCAGCAACAACGCCGGCGCAATCACATTTTCGCTCGACACCGCCACCAACACGCCGGCGGGCAGCTACACGGTGCGGGCGACGGATAGCGCCGGACGCAGCGCCGCCGCCACCTTTGCCGTCACTGCTGTGGCGGTGGGCGAGCCAAAGCTCACGGTGACGCCAGCCTCCGGGCCGCCCAGCACGACCTTTACCTTTGTCGCCAGCAACTTCACGGCCAGCAGCCCGGCTACGGTATCGCTCGACGGGCAGGCGCTGGGCCAGGTGAACATCGATGCCGCAGGCATGGTGACGCTCACGTTGGAGACGCGCAGCGACACCGCGCCTGCCAAATACACTCTCACGGTCGCGCAGGGGGCGAAGAACGCAGCGGCCCAGTATGAAGTGACGGCCGGCGGGGGCGCGCCCGTCAGCGGCGCCGGGCTTTATGTAACGCTGGCATGGAGTGACCCGCCCGCGCAGACCGCGGCCAGCCAGACGCTGGTCAACGATCTCGATCTCTTTGTGGACGGGCCAGGTGGCCGTGTCTTTGCCAATGGCGGCAATGCCGCGGATCGCAAGAACAACGTGGAGGCCGTGCGCATCGAAACTCCGGCCGCCGGAACATATATCATTACAGTGCGGGCACAACGTGTGAACGCTTCGTTTGGCACGCAGCCGTTTGCGCTGGTCGCCACCAGCAAACAGAACTTCGGCGCCGGGCAGAACAGCGTCGAGTTGGGGCAAACCAATGCGGGCGCGCTCAGCGGCGTGTTCTTCGCCGATGTCAACCGCAACGGCGTGCGCGATGCCGGCGAACCTGGGATCGCCGGTGCGTCGGTCGTCGTCCGGCAAACAAGCGGCGCCCTGAGCCGTCAGACCACGACCAACGCCAGCGGCGTCTATCAGGCCGCCAACCTGCCCGCGGGCGACTACTCGATCACGGTGCTGCCGCCACCCGGCTACACGTTGACGACCGCGGCGACGGCCAGCAAGAGCGTCGTCGCCGGCGACAACAGCGCCCCCGCCATCGGCGCCGTGTTAACGTTGCATCTGCCGGCGGTGCGCCGATGACGCACACAACAGATGTCCTGATCATCGGCGGTGGGGTGCAGGGCGCGAGCCTGGCCTTTGCCCTGGCGCAGCGTGGCGTGCAGGTGACGGTGCTGGAGAAGAGCTTTGTGGGCGCGGGCGCCACCGGGCGCTCCAGCGGGCTGGTGCGCATGCATTACGACACCGAGGTGGCCGCGCGGCTGGCGTGGGCGTCGTTCCACTATTTCCGCAACTGGCAGGAGATGGTGGGCGGCGAGTGCGGCTTCACACGCACCGGTTTCTTGCAGATTGGAGGCGTGGAGCGGGAGGAAGCGCTCAAGGCCAATGTCGCCATGCATCAGCGCATCGGCATTGCCACCTTCCTGATTACGGCAGACGACGTGAAGCGGCTGGCGCCTTCCTTTGCCACCGACGACTTCACTCTGGCCGCGTACGAGCCGGAATCCGGCTACGCCATGCCCAGCGACACAGCGAACGCCTTGATGACCGCCGCGCGCGGCCGTGGCGCCCGGCTGGTGCAAAGCTGCACAGTCAGCGCCATCCACGTCACAGGCGGCAAGGTCAGGGGCGTCAGCAGCAATCAGGGCGAGTTTGCTGCGCCCGTGGTGGTCAACGCCGCGGGCGCATGGGCGCAGCCGGTCAATCAGATGGTTGGTCTGGACCTCCCGCTGACGACCTGGCGCCACGACACCATGTTCGTCGTGCGTCCGCCGGAAATCGGCCAGCCGCACCCGACCGTCATCGACTATGCGAACGAGATGTATTTCCGTCCCGAAGGTGGCTTGACGCTCGTCGGGTTGGAGGATGGCAATCCCTTGGGTGAAGCGCCAGAGGGCGGCGCCGGCCACGCGCTGCCGGGCTTCGTCCAGCCCGCCATCGCGCGCATCTCTCGCCGCATTCCAGCCATGGAGCTCGGCCATCTCCAGAGCCCTCACGGCGGCTACGACGGCATCACACCCGACCAACATCCTATGCTACTGGCGTGAAGGCCGGAGGGCTTCTACCTGGATTGCGGACACAGCGGCACAGGCTTCCAAGACCGCGCCAGCGATCGGCCTGTGCATGGCGGAGTTGATCCTGGACGGCGTTGCGCGCACGGTCGATATTTCGCCGTATGCGCCGGATCGGTTTACGGAGGGGAAGCTCATCAAGGGGAACTACGAGAACATCTGGCGCTAGCGCGGGGGATCGATCTCCTGGTACATGACGCCATCCCACGTAAAGCGTCGCGGCTCCACAAACTGCCCGGCTGCATCCACCTGCCAGAGCGTGTACGCAGCCGGGCACAGCCTCGGTGCGGCGTCGCCAACCGTCAGTGCGCGGCGCTGCGTCGCAAATTCGTACATTATGGACACAGTCGCCTGGTAAATCCCGGGCGCGGCGCAGGGAAGCGCCAGACTGAAGCGCTCGAAATCGCCTTCCGCCAAGGCAAAATAATCACCGGCGGGTGAAACTACGGTTTGAGTGTACGTGGGAAGAGCGAGCCGCAGCGGCGCGTCCGGCGCAAGTCGCTGCACCCAGCCCGACGCACAACCCAGCACCGGTTCCAGAGTGACGGCGTGCACATGCTCCTGCGGCATGGCTGCCGCCGTGACCGTCACCACGGCCCGGTTGCTCAAGATCGCCTGCTGTGCGCCGGGCGTCCGGTTGGTGACTTGGAAAGCAAACAATGGGCTGTCCACAGTGGGCCAGGCTGGGACGTCGGCGCCGGCCAACGCGCGGCGCAACGCCTCCGCTGCGCCCGCCGGATCGGCAGCAGGGTCCAGCGACGCGGGCAGCGCATAGCTGCGCACCGCGCAATCGGCGGCGCGCACCAGGGTCACCTCCATTGTGACAGGACGAAAAGGCCACAGCGCGGCAAAATCGATTCCGAAAAAGCCGAGCACGCCGGTCAGGTCAGCCACGATGCCCAGGATGACGACAACCAGCAAGCCTTGCAGGAGGGTGGCCAGCGCCGGGCGACGCTGGCTATTTTGCTCAGGCGTGGGCGTGGCGTCCGGCGTCTGCGGCGGCGCCGGCGCGGCAGTCTGCGCAGCGGTCAGATCTGATGCGTCCGAGCCACGCTGGGTTTGATTTGCTTCCTCAGCCACGATAGCTGTTCGCTCCTCCTATTTTCGTTTCCGTTTTGCCGCCGCCTTTGCCAGGTTCTCCGCCACCCTGAACTTCACGATTTCGCTGACCAAGTCATAGGGGATGGGTTGATCGAGTGGGAATTGCACCGAGCCTTTGGCGCTTTTATAGGGCGATAGCGCTTGTTGGAATTTCTCAATCCCATTGGGTGTGGGATAGAAACCAATATGTTGTTTGAAGGCGGCAAAATGCACCAGATTGCCGTGCAGCGTGAACGTAGGCATCTGGTAGTTGATGGTTTCTGTGGCGTCCGGCGCCGCGGCGCGAATCGTCGCCCGCAGCGTTTGCAGAATTGCCTGAACCTCGGACGGGAAGCCGGCGATATATTCGTCGATGGTCTTGGGAGCGGGTTGCTCTGTGTTCATTGTTCCTCCATCACTGCCAAACGATTTCTCTAGTACGCGGCGGCGTAATATGCCAGCAGCCAGAAATCGAGTTTTCTCAGAGAAACTCGATTTCTTCGCCCTTACCATCCAGCGGCTAATTATGCCCGCTGCACTAGCCATCTGTCACGCGTCAAAGATCGCTGCGCCATGTTTGCGGCGTATACGGCCAGTCCAGCGCTGTGCACAGGGTTTGCCAGCGCGCGGGCATCTCCGCCGCATAGAGATAGGGAATATAGCCTAGCTTGAGATAATTCTTGATCGCGGGCAGCCGCCACTGTTCGGTGTAGAGATGCACGTTGCGATAGCCAGCGGCCAGCAGCCGTGCGGTGACGGCGGCCGAGACGGCCATGCCCAGCCCTTGACCCGTGTGCGCGGGGTCGGCCGCCACCCAGCCCAGCTCGCCGCCAAAAGGGTGCTGGTCTGAATGGTCGTGCAATCCCATCGCGGTGGCGACGATCTGGTCGCTGGCTGTGTGCACTGCCATGAACCAACTGCCCGGCGGGATGCGCGCCATCCACGGCTTGAGCCTGGCGTCGTCCCATCCCGGCCAGCCTGCCAGCGCCATGACTGCGTAAAAGCGCGGCTCGTCTCCCGGACAATAGGTGCGCAAGTGATAGCCTTCGGCCACGCGTACGTGTGGCGGGCGATCAAGCAGCGCATCCGGCCACACCATCTGCAACTGGAGCGGCGATTCAGCGGCGTCAGCCATTGCTTATCCTTTTCTGGCTTCGATCAGATATTTGCGTGAGGTGAACAGCAGCGGCTCGCCGGCTTCTATGCGCTCTTGCAGCGCGTAAAGATAAGGAGCGTGAGAATCCACCATAAAGCCGGGCACGGTCCAGGGCACAGCCTTGAGAAAGTAGACAATGGCCCCCACGTCGGTGAAGCGCAACGCGCCCTGCCAGGTCTCCACGTTGGTGATGGTCAGGCCGGCGGCTTGCAGGCGAGGGACATATTTTTCCGGGGTGGCGTCGGGCCATTGCGGCGTGACGCCAAACGCCGCGTGGAGATCTTCAGCCCACAACCCATGCACCTGCTGCGTGAGAAAGACGCCGCCCCGCGCCAGGATGCGGGCCACCTCGGCCGGGTTGAACGCGGCGTGGCGGTTGAGCACCAGGTCGAACTCGCGGTCGGCAAAGGGCATCGGGTCGTCGTCGGTCAGCCGCACACAATGCACCTGCACCCCCAGCGGCGCGAGGCGCTCGGTCACCAGGGTAAGGTTGGGCGGATATTCCTCGGTCACAGCAACCTTGGCCGGCCAGTAAGGGTGCAGCTCCAGAAAACGTTCGCCGCCGCCCGTGTCCAGATCGATCACGGCGGTTGCCTGCTGCATCAAGCTGGCGGCGCGCTCAAGATAATCCCACGGCGGTTCGTCCTCGACCATGCGCCCTGCCAGGTAGGAGAAGTCCCAACCGGCGAAAGACTGCGTCTCTTCACGCCGCCATTCCTGCAAAAGTTCAGTGCGTGTCACAGTGGTTTCCATTGAAAAGAAAGAAGCTGAGTTTTTTGAAAAAACTCAGCTTCTGGCGACTGGCTTACGCGACTATGCGCTGCACCAGCGCCGCCGGTGAGTCGATCAGCAGATCCGGCTGGTGCGCCTCCAGTTCGGCGCGCGAGCCATAGCCAAAGGTGACAGCCGCGGTGCTGACGCCGTTGTGTTTGCCACCCACGATGTCATGCAACCGATCGCCGACCATCAATGTCGTCGCCGCGTCGAGTTGCTCTGCACGCAGGATTTCGGCGATCAGCTCGGCTTTATCCGACAACCGCCCATCGAGTTCTGCACCGTAGACGCCGTCAAAATAACACGCCAAGCCAAAGTGAGCGACAATCTGCTCGGCAAAGACGTGCGGTTTGGAAGTGGCCAGGAAGAGGCGCAGCCCCGCCCTCTTTAACTCCGCCAGCATCGCCGCCACGCCGGGATAGACCGCATTCTCGTACATGCCCTCGCTGGCAAAGCGTTCGCGATAGTAGGCGACGGCCTGATCGACAAGCACGTTGTCATCGGTGGCCAGCAACTGTGCGAAAGTATGTTGCAGCGGCGGCCCGATATAGGCGACGAGCGCGTCTGCGGTGGGCGTAGGCCGCTCCAGTTTCCCCAACGCGTACTGCATGCAACGCGTGATGCCTTCCTTGGGGTCGGTCAACGTGCCGTCGAGGTCGAATAGAACGGCGCGCACGACGCGGTCGCCGCCCAGCATGACGTTATTGTTCATCCCTGCGCTGCCAATGCTGCGCTTAACCCCGGCGCGGTCGCCGCACCCGTCAGCACCTGCAGGCTGGCGCCGCCAAAGTCACCGCCGACGGGCTCAAAGCGTCCGCCCAGAAACTCGGCCAGAAACGCCTCGACAATGGCGTTGAAGGAGAGCCAATTCTCTGGCCGCGCAAAGCCGTGTCCTTCATCGGGATAGAGCACATAGGTGACGGGGATCTGCCGCGCCTGCATCGCCGCGACGATCTGGTCGGACTCCGCCTGCTTGACACGCGGGTCGTTGGCGCCTTGCCCGATGAGCAGCGGCCGGCGGATGCGCTCAACATGCGTCAGCGGCGAATGCTGCATCAACAGGCGGCGGCCTTCCTCGGTATTGGGATCGCCCACGCGCGTCGTGAAGAGTTCGATCATCGGCTTCCAGTAAGGCGGCACCGATTCGAGCAGCGTGATGAGATTGGAGGGGCCAACAATATCGACGCCACACGCATAGGTCTCCGGGTAGAAGGTCAGCCCGGCCAGCACCGAATAGCCGCCAAAGCTGCCGCCGAGGATCGCCACTTGATCGGCCGCAGCGATACCCTGCGCAACCATCCATTACGCGTCGATCTGGTCCTCGATAATTTTGCCGCCCCACTCATGGTCGCCGGCGTTGGTAAAGGCCTTGCCCAGTCCAGTCGAGGCGCGGAAGTTGACGGAAAGCACGGCATAGCCACGGTTCGCCAGCCACTGGTGCCAGGGATTATAGCCCCAGAAGTCGCGCCCCCATGGCCCACCGTGGGGCATCAGGACGAGCGGCAGCGGTTGGTCGGGGATGCCATGATCATTGCTGTCGCTGCTGACCGGCAACGTATAGTAGGCCACCAGGTTGAGACCATCGCGCGCCGGGATTAAGGCCGACCGCATCGACGCCAGGGAGAGTCCTTCCAGATCCTGGCGCTCGGTAAAGAGAGCGCGTTGTCTGCGGCTCACGTGCGTAGAGATAGAAGCGCGCCGGCCCATCGTCGACGCCGTAGCGCACGACCCAGAAGCGGTCATCTAACGTGCGGCTCGCGATCTCGATTTCGCCGTCCGCCACCTTGCTCAGGCGCATCAGCTCGGCCGCAAAGGCCGGGTCGAGCATCTGCCAACGTTTGCGTTCGTACACAAAGCTCACCGCCTGGACGTGCTTGGCGGTAGGGTGCAGGAGAACATCTTGGACATCGGCCAGCGGATCTTCGGCAAGCAACCGCGTGGCGCCGCTGGTCATATCTTGCGCCACGAGCGCGGACGTATTGCTGCCGCGGCTATCTTTCCAGAAAAGCGTGGCGCCCTGTTGATCAAACCCGACGGGGCCGGTCGTCAGCATATCCTCGGCCGCAATCGACGACCAGGGACGCCAACTATCGTTAGCATATTGAAATACATCCAATCCGCCGGCAGCCGTCATCTGAAACGCAAGCCGTCGCCGGTGCTCATCGTCGAAAAGATAATCCATGAACTGATGGTTTTCTTCGATCAGCGCCAGCTCGCCGGTGACGACATTTACGCGGTAGAGGTCGTGCCACTGGGCGTCGCGCCGATTCAGCCCGATGATGACCTCATCCGGGCGCAGATGGCTGACATGTTTTAACTGCGTCTGCACGCCCTCGAACGGCGTCAGGTCTTTGAGCGCGTTCGTGATGACATCGACGCTGTAGAGCCGCCAATTTTCATCGCCGTTTTTGTCCTGGATGTAAAGAATGTGGCGATTGGTGTACGCCCACAAGAAGAAGCGGACGCCGCGTCCCTCATCCTGCGTCACGGGGCGCGCGGCCGCCAGATCGTCGCGCGGCGCAAGCCACACGTTGAGCACGCCATCGCGCGGCGCCAGATAGCCAAGCCACGCACTGTCGGGGCTGAGTTGCACGGCAGTTCGATCCGGGTTGCGAAGAGCCGGCGCGGAATGAGGGGCGGTCGAGAAGGCAGTCATGGGTGGTCTCCCAAACAGAAACTCATTGCTTATGTACTCAGCCAGGTGCGCAACTGAGCGTAAACTTCGGGCCGGCTGAGCAGCTCCAGGTGATGCATCCCATAGCCGGTCCAGCGGTGCGCGGCTGGAATGCCCAGGTCATGTTCTTCGAGATCATGGTGGCCGTGTGCGCTTGTCACCGGCACCAGCCCGTCGCCAAGCAGACTCCTCAAGTAGCCGATGTCTTCTTCGTCGAGCGCGGCAGCCGCACTATAACAGTGGACGTCTTTGGGCAGCGGCAACGGGCGCCGCACATCGTGATTGTGGGCAAAGCGGTCGCGATCCACCCAGTCCTCGTCAAGCAGGCTGCCGTGGCGCAGGTCGGTGATGCCAGCGCTGCGCAGCTTGCCCACCAGTGCCAGCGGTGCGGTGTAAGAGAAAGCGCCGAGGCCAATATCGATCCAGTTGCCGCTGCGCTCCAGCGGCGAACCGTGATGCGGCGTGCCGAGAAAGACCAATTTGCGCAGTGCGCCAGGCCAGCGATGGCCGGCCAAAGCACCATAGTGGCAGGCGCTGCGCGCCACCAGCCCACCCATGCTGTGGCCGATGATCACCAGTTCCTCCAGCGGCACAGGCCAATCGGCCAGCGTAGTTTCGAGCAGGTCGGCAAAAATGCGCCCGTTGGTCGAGATATGCAGCCCGCTGTTGTAATGCAGATGAAGGGGCGTGTAGCCCAAGTCGCGCGCCAGCGCGGCGCCGTGGTCGTGGCCCCTGCGCAGCCACTGGCGGTCGTTCATACATAGACCGTGCGCCAGCACGACCACTTTGCCCGTCACGGGCGTCGGTGTGGCGGCATCGATAGCAGTCGTATTCCGCCGACGCAGTGTTGGCTGAATCGCCAGTGGATTCTGCGTCGCGGCCAGATGGTCGCCCAACACGCCATTGATCCCGGCCAGCAAGGCTTCGCGGTCTGTGGTGGTGGCCGGCGCCGTCAGGAGCGCCGCTGCCGGAAGAAGTGAGAGGTCGAGCGCGCCGCCGACGAGACGCGTGACGCCGCGCACATTGCCGTAGACAAAACCGGTGATGCCGCGTGTGCGCGCCTGCTGCGGAGCAGGACGAATCTGCGGCCGTGCGGTCACCGCGTGGTGCATCGCTTCCACCAGATCTGTGATGCCGGTCGTTGCCGTAATCACCAATTGGCTGAACCCTCGGATGTCGGACAGGTGAACCTTCACACTCATTGCTCCTCAACTTCAAACCTGCTTCTGCGCCCTTTACCAACCCTGGCGCAGTGTGCGGTCATGCACCGGGCCAGGGGCCAGGCGGTGCGTCGGGCAGCATACGCTCGACAGTTTCCTCACCCACCGGACGGAAGCCACGCGCCAGATAGTTGCGCAGCGCGTGAGGCCCATCCAACGTGCAAGTATGAACGATCACGCGCGTTGGGTCAAGCGCCCAGCAGCGTTCAAGCGCAGCAATTAACAACTGCCCGCCAAAGCCGCGACCACGGGGGCGCGACTTTGATGCCTCAGTAGCTGATCTTAAGCAGCCGGGTCTGGCTATACATGCCCGCCTTCTCCAGCGTCTTCTTGGAAAGGTGGTTGTAGTACCAGCAGCCAGCGATGGCGGTGCGCTGTTGCCGGGCGCACTCGTCCAGCAGCGCGCCGATGATGGCCGTGCCGATGCCCTGGTTGCGCATAGATTCGACGGTGATCATGCCGATGCTGGCCGCGGCGGGATAAAGCGTGCTCGGCTCGATCACGCCATAGCCCACCGGAGTCCCCTCGCGCAATGCGACATAGATCTGGCCCTCGGCGACGCGCCACGCCGCCCGGTCGAAGAAATCACCGGTCAGGGTGTTCATCTGCTCGATATCGTCCTGATGTGCGCGGCGATGAGTCATCCCTAGTGGCGTTGCCGGGACTTGGCGATCCGGCCGCGCCTGGAAGAAATAGGCCTGCTTCTCCAACACGCGATAGTCGTCCAGTGCGTGCGCGAGGAAGAGCTCGTCGCAGGTCGGCACAAAGGCTTCACGCACCTGCTCCAACTTACGAGCGCGCGCAAAAACCGGCTGGCCAAGATAGCGATAAGGCGCGTCCAGCGCAAACTGCGTGAGCAGCCCTTCGTTGTGGACCGCCGTCCAGCCGGCCATTTCACCATCCAGCAAGATATGATAGTGGTGCGACTGTAGGATATGGTCTTCCAAAAAGGAGTCGACGGGGGAGGCAAGGGTCAACAGATGCGCCGATAACCGCGCTTTGATCTTCGCCAGGTCGACGCGCGCAAAATGAATGTTCATTGGGTGCTCACGGATTGGTGGCTCGCATATGCTCGACGGACGCCTTGACCAGTGTCTTGAGCGCGTCCAGGTCGACATCGCTTAGCCGCTTGATATAGAGACACGACTTGCCGGTCGAATGCTTGCCTAGCCTGCTCAGCAGCGCATCGTAATCATCAAAGCCGGCCATGATGTACAGCGTCAGGTTCTGCTTGCGCGGGGCGAAACCGGTCAGAAACCAGTCGCCCTCACGACCGCTGGCGTAGGTGTAGTGATAGTGGCCGAAGCCGACGATGCTGTCACCCCACATTTTGGCGCCGGCGCCGGTCGCCTCCTGCATGATCTTCAGCACGGTGCGGCAATCTTCCTGCTTGCGCGCATCTTCGATGCTTGCCAGGAAAGCGTCCACGCTTGCATCGTTCTCCTTGGTCTTGAGTTCAGCCACAGGGGCATCTCCTTGTTTGTGCTAATGGGCTGTCCACTGTGAAGCCTTGGTTCGGCAAAGTGAAAGGGAACACAGATAGACACTGATAGCCTCAGATGGGCGCAGATGCTTTGCGACTTTGCTGTTTTGATCTTATCTGCGACTATCCGACTTTATTTGCGCCTATCTGCGTTCTCTTGCTATCGCTCTACCAAAGTTTAACTGTTAGCAGTTGCCTGGAGCTGGACGCTGGGTGCGTCCGGCAGAAAGCCGCCCGCCTCGGCCTGATCGAGCACGGCGAGGATGCTCTTGACGAGATCGCGCGCCGCGTCGGGGGTCAGTTCCACGGCGACGCGGGCGCCCGGCCCTTGCGCCTCGTTGACAAAGTCGATATTGAGCGCGTGCTCCAGCGGCGCGTGAAAGGGATGGTCGTAGGAGACATTGGCCTGGCGCACCTCGAACCAGCCGCCCGCGCCCTTGCCGCTGCCCTCCACTGCAATTTGATCGACGATCATGGTGCACATGGTCAGCTCCTCAGGTGTGCTTCCAGAAACGCAAAGACCTTCTGCCAGCCATCGACCGCCTGCGCCTGGCGATAGTTGGGCCGGTTGTGGTAGAAGAAACCGTGTCCGGCGTCAGGATACATGTGAAACTCGTACGTCTTGCCGTGCTGCTTCAGCGCTTGCTCGTGCTGCGCCACCTGCGCCGGCGTCGGGCTGCGATCCTCCGCGCCAAAGAGGCCGAGCAGCGGGCACGACAGGCCCGCCGTGTAGTCGATCGGCGCCACCGGGCGCGTCGGCGTCAGTTCGGCGGCGCTCATCACCACACCGCCGCCCCACAAATCAACCACGGCATCGAATCCCGGCACACGACACGCGGCCAGATAGGCATGGCGTCCACCCGAACAGGTGCCGAAGACGCCTACTTTACCGTTGCTGACGGGAAAAGTGCGCAGAAAGTGCAGCGCGCCAGCCAGATCGCCTATCACCTGGTCGTCGGGGACGCCGCCAGCCGCGCGCACCTGTGCGGCCACGTCGTCCGGCATGCCGTGCCCCGTGCGCGCATAGAGATTCGGCGCCAGTGCGGCATAACCTTCGGCGGCGAATTTACGCGTCGCCTCAAAGTACCAATCATCCCAGCCGGGCATGTGGTGAACCAGCACCACGCCGGGAAAAGGCCCCGGCCCCAGCGGTCGCGCAAAGTAGGCGTTGATCCAGTCGCCGTTGGCGCCGGTCAGTGAGATCGTCTCCGCCAACATGCCTTGATACACATCAGTTGCTTGCATAGTTCCCTCTTTACAAAAGCAAAATCTGTAACGATTCAGCCATTACAAGCATAGACCACGGATTAGGCAGATTAGACGGAAAAATCCGGATACGTTTTGGATGGAAATCCGTGAGAATCCGCCTAATCCGCCCCATCCGTTGTCTATAGAACTGGGCTGAAGAACTGGGCTGAATAGTTACCAAAATCTTTTGATACAGAGACGCAGGGAAATGAAGAAAGGTTCTTTGCTTTTTCTCTGCGAACCTCTGCCGCTCTGCGCCTCAGCGTCAAGCTGATTTCTCAACGCCGATGACGACTGTCCAGGGGCGCACCTGCCAGGCGGTGACCAGTTCGTTTTTTACATACGGGTCGCTGTGGACGAAATCTTCCACGACCTGCGAATCACCCACCCGAAAGACAAACACCGCGCGATCCACCGGGTCGGCGAGCGCGCCGGCCATCACCAACTCGCCGCGGGCGTGCGCGGCCTGCGCCAACGCCAGATGTTCGCTGCGGTGCGGTGCGCGGCGTTCCAGAATATCTTCGACGTATTCATAAAAGAGCAGATAGTACATAAACAGAGCCTCTCATTGTCCTTTCAGGACGAACTTGGTTGGATTGTCAGTGAACTGCGTCCAGGCGATCACGGTGTGCAGCGTGACCTCGAAGAGACCGCCGCTGTTCCAGGTATCGACGGCGGGTGCATAGTCGAAGGCAGTGTACTTGCGCTCGTAGCCCGCGGCAAGTTGCGCGGCCAGGCTGTGCGGCGGGCCGACCACCTCGCGCACGGAGCCGTCGACAATCACGACATCGGCGCCACTCTCCAGATGCACGGTGACCGCAGGGTTGGCGGCCAGATTGCGGGCGCTGCGCGTCTGCGGACTCCCGTCAAAGTATAGTCTGCCGTCAATCCAGACGCCCCACTTGGGAATGGCGTGCGGCCGTCCGTCTGGGCGCACTGTACAGACCCAGTAATTCTCCGCCTCGCGCAGCCGCTGCTCGACGTGCTCCCAGGCAAGGAAGCTCTTGGCGTTGTCGATGTAACCTGGCGGGAAGTGAGGACGAATGGGTTGTGGTGAATTCATGATCTTGCCTCGCTATTCTCATCCTGGATAGGGCTGGTCGAAGCGTTCGCGATGGGCGACGCGCGCCAGCGGCTTGCGCTGCTTGTTGCCCTTGCCAACCGGCTGCGCTGGATAGCCAAAGGGGATGATGGCAAAGACGTCGAGCGCGGCTGGAATGCCGAGCAGCGGCTTCGCTGCCTCCAGGCCGTGAAAGCCGACCCAGTTCGAGCCGATGCCTTCGGCCCACGCCGCCAGCATCATGGACTGGATGGCGCGGCTGGCGTCGGAGACGGCGTAGGCGCTCTCGTCAATGACGACGACGACCGCCAGCGCGGCCTCGGCGGTGTAGGGGCCGCTCTTGGCCAGCGCGCCAATTGGCGCAGCGTCTCCCGCTCCTGCACGACGATGAAGTGCCAGGGTTGCATGTTCATGCTGCTGCCGGTCAACCAGGCCGCTTCGACGATGCGACGCACCGCGTCGGGTGCGACCGGCTTGTCGGCGTAGGCGCGCACGGCGAGCATCGTTTGGATGGCGTCAGATACGTCCATGGTTTGTTTCCTTTCTCCAAAAGTAAGATGGCTATTCTACACACCGGAGCGCAGGTCAGCCAACTCCGTGGCGCTATATTGGATGTCCGTAAAGGTGACTGTGCAGCCGTCGCCGGTCGGCGCCTGCACGGAGAAGCCGGCGCGCAGCCCGCCTGTCTGTTGCAGGGCAAAGTAGCGCACGAAATGCCAGGTGGCGCCGTCGAGCGAATAATGGAATGCAAACGCGTTGCCAAACCCGGCGACGCGCAGATAGGCAGCAGCCTCACTCAGCACGATCGAATTACAGTCGTCCGACGCGCCGTTGGTGACGACCGAGACGATCATCGGCTGCCCCTGTGGCGACAACTCCAGGCACAGCTTGGCCCAGTGGCGGTCATCGACGTAAAGCATCAGCACGGCGGCGTCATAGGTGGCAGTGAGGTCGCCGCGAGTATGGGCGCGCAGCATAAAGCGGGCGTCGGGGCGGAAGAGGAGCCGCGCCGAGTTGGTCATGTTGATGTGGCCGCGTGGGTCGACAAAGAAATCGGTGCGCGGCGCGGCGGTCATCTGCAGTGCACCGTCGCCGGATTGGGCAAAGTCAACCGGCGCGGTTTCCCAGGCGAGCGGATACGGGATCGAGGCAATTTTTACTGGGTCGGTCATCGGTGTCGTTACTTTCTATGGTGAACTGTCGAAGGATGAACTTGGATTCACCCGCTTGGCCATCAGGATGTCCGGTTTGCCCAGCCCATTGGCGTCGGGCACGACGCCGACGATGGCAAAGCCACACTTCTGGTAGAAGGTGTAGGGATGGCCGCGCCGGTTGCCGATGTTGGCGATATGTTCCCACACGTTGGGATAGAGGTCAACGTCGATCATATCTCCATTTTGTGGTTTCGGTCTCCTTGACGCCTCATGATATGATAACAGCCATTCAGGAGCAGGAGATCATGACAGGAACAGAACCCACTTACGAAGGCATCGTTGAGATTGTTGCTAACTGGCCTGCACAGGCGGTTCAACCTTGTACAAGACGTGCTGAAAACACTTGAGTTCGAGTTGCAACCTACTAGAGCGCCTACCTCTACCTTGCCCCAGGCGCTCGGGTTGCTGGCAAGCGAACAAGTGGCTCCGACCGACCAAGAAGTTGCCCAGTGGATTGATGAGCATCGTACAAAAAAATACGGATAATGCGCATCTTGATCGACACAAACATTCTATTGGATGTTCTCCTAAACCGTGAACCGTGGGTGGCGGAGGCGGCTATGCTTTGGGCTGCATGTGAAAACGGCCAGGCAACTGGTTACATCTGCGCATCCTCGTTTACAGATATCTTTTACATTGCCCACCGACTGACAGATATCGAGCATGCGCGCAAGGCGGTGCGCCTATGTTTGGGCACATTTGAAGTATGCGCCATCGATAAAAGCACCCTGGAAAGTGCAGACTTGCTTGCTGGAAGCGATTTTGAGGATAACTTGCAGATCGCTTGTGCTATACAATATCACCTAAATGCAATAGTTTCCAGAGATTTGAATGATTTCAAAGATGTTCCCGTCTTGACAATCACGCCCTCGACAGCACTACAGCGTATCATGCAATAGCTACGTAAACTCAAAGTAACGTCCGTCATCTTTGCAGGCAATATTTTGCTATAGCGCGTTTTCATGTCTGGCGCAACCTCTGATTTGTCGCCAGATGGGCGTGTGTGCGTCGCTGCCAGTTGAGCGCGGGCACGGAGTAGCGCGCCTGCTCGCGCAGCGCCTTGGCAAGCAGGTCCGCCATCGTCGCATCACCGAAGAAGTGCTCCCGATAGACGCCGTCGCCCAGAAAGCCGTCGGTCTGGTTGAAGAGATTCACGCGCAGCTTGTTGTTGGGCAGATGGTTCTTACCCGCCAGCAAGTCGCGGAAGGCCGAAGACATCCACGGAAACGCGTCGAAAATCAGCTTAATCTGCGCGACGGTGCTGTCGACGTCGGCCTCGTTGTGCGGGTCGACCTGCTCCATCAGCGCGTCGATGTGCTCCTGTAACTGGAAAAACGGGGCAAAGCCGCCGCCGGCCAGCCGGTTCTCACTCAGCCGCGCCAGGTAATCGGCGCGATCGGTTGCGGTCAGCCGCGTCACCGTCAGCTTGAGATATTCCAGATACGCGCCAAGCAGCCAGAGCACTTCATAGACTGCCCACAGCTTGTAGTTGCCCCACGACTTGTAGGAATTGGCCACCAGCCGGTCGTGCATGTCGATGTAGCCCAGCGTCATTTCCTCCAGCGAAGCAAAGGCCGCGGCCGAGTAGTCGCCCGTCCGTCGTGCGTGCAGGATCAGGTCGGCCACCTTCATGATCGTCATGTGGGTGACGTAGAGCCCCTTGGAGTAGAGTGGATCGATAAAGCCGGCCGCGTGCGCAAGCAAGGCAAAGCGGTCGCCGACGACATGCTGCGTCGAATATTGCAGGCGGCCCGTACGCATCCAGGCGCGGATCGGCTTGGCGTCGCGCAATTGTGCGTGGATGTCCGGGAAGCGCTCGATGAAGCTGTAGAACTCCTCCTCCGGGCTGAGATCTTCGCGCGGGGAATGCATGCGCGGGTCAAGTTGCAAGCCAACGCTGCACAGCGGATTGGTGGCGCGCGGGTGATTGTTGAAGGGGATCACCCACAGCCAGCCGCCTTCGAAAACGTGGTGGAGCGTGCCTTCGGAGACGCGGAAGGGAAAGCCGTACTCCTGCCGTGATGCCGCGACTTCGTGATAACAGGGCACATCGATCATGTGGGTAAAGATGGTGCGCGAGTGCGTGCGCAGGTTCTGATGACGCCAGCCATATTTCTGCGCCAGCAGCGACTTCATGCCGCCGGCATCGACGATATAGCTCGCCCGGTGCGTCCCCTTATCTGTGACGATCTCGACGCCGTCAGCATCCA
This sequence comes from Candidatus Caldilinea saccharophila, assembly GCA_016710365.1. GTDB lineage: Bacteria > Chloroflexota > Anaerolineae > Caldilineales > Caldilineaceae > Caldilinea > Caldilinea saccharophila. The sequence continues at coordinate 85,692 of JADJVW010000029.1, forward strand.
CCGTGATGTCATTGACGCGCGTGCCTTGCAACACCTGCGCGCCATAGGCAATAGCCAGGTTGGTCAGGAGATAGTCGGAATCCTGGCGGTGAATGTGAATCTCATGGCCGTAGGGCAGCTTGGGAATCACCGCCTGCAGGCTATGATGAGGCGCTTGCGGCTGACCTGGCGCGTGGTGCAGGAAGCTGAAATGGCGCTTCACCCCATGCGACGCGCCGATGAAGTTGTAGTAATTCTCCGAACTGAACCAGGCCAGCTCCGGCACATCGTAGTACTCCGCCAGCGCGCGCATGACCTCAGAGGTCTCCAGGATCATCGACTCGCCGATGGTGAAGCGCGGGTGCACGCCGCCCTCGAAGACGATCACCTTCAGCCCCTGCCGCGCCAGGATCGTCGCCAGCGTCGAGCCGCCGATGCCGGTGCCGATGATCGCTACATCATATAATTGCATCATGCATTTCCTTCCTCATTTCTCGCACAGCCGTTTGTTCAACCTGAAAATACTTTGACGCAGAGTCGCAGAGAGGCAGAGGCTCGCAGAGAAAAGTCATCTTCAACGCCTATTGATTTTCGTTGTCCATTGTGACCCCAGTTTGTTGGGAGCCCAGAGCGACACCGACAATGGCTTTAAGATTAGTGTGAGACTTATAGCCGTGACCCATCTGTGAGCTTGCTTACCCATACACATGTTGCGATGGCGCGCAGGAAGCAGGCGGTGCGGCGGCCACAGCTTGCCGTACGCATCAGGGTTGTGCGCGGGCTGAAACAATAAGCACATTCAAAAACGGTTTAGGTGAACAGGGTGCGTTTTCTAGTTTCATCATTGGTAAATCAGGGATTGCATCCACCTCACAATCTCCTTGCAGTAGCGCTGAAGCTCTTGTCGAACCCCTGGATTTCCTTTACAATGGTGCTGTTGCTGGCAGCGCTTTGCCGATTTGATTGCTCAGCAACGGTGCAAGCCCAATGATTAGAAAGGAAGCCGCCCTCGACGATGTCCTCTCCGCCCGAACCAGGCCAGATCGTGCAAATCCGCAATCTGCATTTTGTCGTCGCCGATGTCACGCGCGGTGCGCTGCCCCAGGGACTAGTTGCGGAGGGGTTGAACCACGCGTATTTGCTCCCAGCATCGTTTAACCAACTTGGAGAGAGACATGGTTTGGCATGGACAACGCCGTCGCCGCGGCCTACGGCTGGACCGATCTCGACCTGGCGCACAGCTTCCACGAAACCAGCCAGGGCATCCGCTGCACGATCCACGAGCCGGTGCGGCGGCAGGTGCTCAGCCGGCTGCTGCCGCTGAATCACGCGCGCTATGCAGAGACGGCGGCAGGGCTGCATGAGAAGAAGGAGGGGAGGAAGGCGCGAGCGACGGGAGACGCGCGGGAAGAGGAAGGGCAGTTAGGCCTGTTCTGAATGGATATTCAGGACGTATGGCGTCAAATGCAGCGCTACCGCCACACAAGGTGAGACATGGAAATACAAACCGGGGTGGGTTCAGCAGATATCGACAGCAACAGCGTTCCTTCGTCGTCCGAGAAATCGGCGACAGTTACCTGCTCGATCTGCGGTTGTGAATCGCCGCTGACCGAGTATTTTCAGAAATTACCAAAAAGAATGCTCTGTCCGCGTTGCCAGGGTCAGGAATGGAGAAGCAATGAGTTCAATGTTTACATGTCCCTGCTTGGGGTGGGCGGATTGGCCGCCATGGTTGCCGGAAAATTGCTGGGCTATTCCTTATTGATCCCGCCCTTGAATCTGCTGCTTGCTTTCGCCCTGCTCTGGCCAATCGTCTGTGCCCATGAGGCCATCCATGGGCTGACAGCCAGGCTGGCAGGCGGGCGAGTCTACGAGCTAGCCCTGGGTGGCGGAAAGCTGTTGCACAGTTTCCGTTTGCGTGGAACGCGCTTTGCCTGGCGCCAGCGCCAGGGCACGTACATGGGCTTTTGTGTAGCGGCTTTTTCTCAGCGCCAACACCTCCGCCTGCGCTGGCTGCTCTATGTCATGGCGCCACTGACAGTCCAGGTACTGCTAATCCTGTGGCTGTTGCCCAGTTTTGACTGGAGGCGCCTCGGCAGCGAACTGGCCGTGGTCGAAACTCTGGTACTGCTCAATATCGGTGTAGTCGCCCTCAATCTCTGGCCGCGCAAGTACGCAAGTATGCGTGCGACAGATGGTTACTGGATATGGGAATTGCTGCGTGGGACACAGTGGCTAAAGTAAAGATACTTTCAGAATCATAGTTTTGCGATACATGGACGGATCTGTTAAAACCCTTCTCATGCGGATGTGCATGATACAGAGACAAAGAGGAGGGCAGATGTTGCGACCAGACCTGGCAAAATGGAGCAGACGCTGGCGGACTTGCGCCGGTTATCCGTGGCGGCGGAACATCCACGGGCGTGAACGATTCCTGGCGTTGTACGAGATTGGTGCGGGCCACACGAATGCCACGCAGTGGGCGGCTGCCATGAAGCATGACGACAACACCGTGCTGAAGTGGGTCACACGCTTACAACTCCTTGGGGCCAGAAACCGTGACCTATCACACAGCGTGGCGGGGCGCCCCCCTTTGCGCCCGAACAGTCAAGCAAATCGTTGCCACGGTGAAGAGTGCGCCCATTGAGCATGGCCTGCCTGGTTACAACTGGACGCTGAAGCTGCGGCGCTGGATCAAGCAGGTCTTCGCCTGTGAGGTCAGGCGGCGTACGTTGAGCAAAGTGTTGCACACGCATGATTTGAGCTGGGGAAGTGCCAGAAAGTGCTCAAGCGTGCGAATCCCGCTAAGCGTGCGGCTTTCTGACCGCCTTCCAGAAACTCTATACGCAGGTGTGCCAGGGCGATGCGGCTGATCTGCATTGATGAGGCGCATCTTCATCAGGACATGGATCTGGGCTATACCTGGGCACAGAAGGGTGAACCAGCCTGGCGATTGAGTCATTCCCCCCGCTTGCAGGGCAGGATCGACTGGTATGGCCTGTGACTTCACCAACGGGAAGTGCTTCATCTGGAACGAAGGCGGCTGCAACGGCGACAATACGATCAAGTTCCTGCACCATCTGGCTGCCTGGCTGGGGCCGCTCACCGTGCCGACTGTGATCATCTGGGATGGTGCATCGTGTCACACCGCCAAAGCTGTTCAGGCGGAGGCCGCAAGGTTGGGCTTCCCCCTCGTGCCTTGCCCGGGTATAGCCCCTGATCTCAGCCCGATTGAGGGTCTTTGGGAAATGGATGCGTGAAGACGTGACTCGCAATCATTGCTATGCCTCCACGTGAGCTGTTTGATGCCTGCAAAGCCTTCGTCGTCGCATCAACACCAGACCGTTCGCCATCATCAAGCGCCTATATTTAGGTGGAACTGGGAACCCTGACTTCGAGAAACTCTTGGTTTCAAAGTAGCTTTACTTAGACGAATTGCATGCTTCTTTTTTATGTGTTTGCGGGTCACTATGCATTCGAGTACGAGGATTTTCCAGCTATGCGGGCTGCTGCTGAGGCGGGGCTTGCCCTCTATTCCAAGAATCCATCGCTCAAGAACAATCTTGCCGCGTCCTATCTGGCACAGGATCTCTATGCTGACGGATTGGCGCTCTTTGAACAATTCTTGGCTGAAAAGACGGTGCCAGATCCGTCTGCCACGCGAGCACTATTTTTATGCAATCGAGCTTTCGCGCTCTTTTCTCTTGCCTTGGAACCGGAAGGGATCAGCCAGGAGCAAATGGCGGCAGCCCATGCTTCGGCCGCCGCCGCGTTCTTTCTCCTGCCTTGGATGGACGAAGTCGAGTTGGTCCGGGCCATCTCTGTCTACTTTCAGGGTCGCTATGAACTCGCTGTGGAGTACCTGGATTTGGCGCTGCATCCAAAGCAGAAGGCCAGTTTGCGGGCCGGCGGGTTGGCCTTTATGGCCCTGGCACAACATCGGCTAAGGCAAACGGACGCGGCCCGTGCCTCACTGGCCGAAGCGTGGCAGATCTATCCAAAAGGGAGTCGCGCAATTGTGCGTATCAGCGAGATCGCCGGCGTGGGTGGATGAGTGATTCTTATCTTTCTCGGCAATCGGACAACGGAACAGCAGCGATGGCTGGTAGGGTGTAATTCAACTTGGAGGCGCTCCATACGTCCCCGGCGCCGGTGCACAAGCGTTCGGTGCTACCGTCATCTGCTGCACCGGCGTCGGGGACGTTGCCTACCCCAACCGTGAAGTAAACCCAGTTAGACATTGTCCGCAAACTGCCAAACTTGCAGTTAGCGTAGGTGCTCGACGCGCTAAGCTACTACGACGACCACCGTGCCGCGAGATCGCGGCCAATCGGGTTCGATCAATAACTGGACACGCGGATAGCCTTGATGCCACCAGCCCCATCTGAACTCCGCACCCAACTGCTCGACGTATCACAACACACGCAGCCCCACGTAACTCAACGCTGAATCAGCGGCAGGTGAATAAACCG
>JADJVW010000030.1 GCA_016710365.1 Candidatus Caldilinea saccharophila
TCAATGGCACGCGGATGACGCGGATTGGACGGATTTTTGCTGATCTAATGCGCAGATATCTGCCTGATCCGTGTCATCCGCGTGCTGTTTATACCCGGCTGAATAGCTACGTCAGGCTTTTGATTCTTTGGAATCACCGGGCGCGACCAGAGAGATAGTCGTCGAGGAAGATCTCTTCGTTGATGGCGCAAACATCCGGATCCCAGAGCAGCGCCTTGCGGTCACGGCTAATGGTAAACTGATTGCGCTCGGATGGCGCTGCGTTGTGTAGGGTCGGAATCCAGGCGAGCGGGATTGACAGGATTCGGCCGTCGGTCAAATCTAAATGGATATACTGATCGTCAAGCCGCGCCGTATGAATCAACGCTTCAGAGGGGAAAGTATAGAAGCTGGCAGGGGAAGGAATTTCATATCAAAGCGATGTATTATCGACTGCTTCTGATTTTGTGTGCATACCTTGTCGCCTGGATGCGGACGATGTTTTCTTCCACGATCTACTTGCTCAGCGCCTAGTGGTCTGTCAACCAAGAAGCTTGGGTTTGGCTGATGGAAAGGGAACACAGATCAACGCTGATAGACCCAGATAGACGCAGATGGTTGGCTGCCTGGCGCTTCTCTGCGCTGATCCGACTTCATTTGCGCCTGTCTGCGTGCGCTTGCTGTCGCTCTACCCAAAGTTTTATGCTTGACAGACTACTAGTACAGGTGGGCGTAATTCTGCCAGTAGTAGGGACAGGCCCCCGTGCCTGTCCGACCCCCGTGCCTGTCCGGCTTCCGGGCGCACACCGGGGTGCGCTCCTACCAGGCAACCAATGAGGTGTTTCAGCCCGTGTGTACTAGCATGACGATTATGACATTCCTGGATGCAGGATGCAAAGTCGAAATTGAGAGACGAAATGCAACTATCCATCACCGAAAATGCGCTTGAAACACCGCTCGCCGGTTTTCCACAAGCCGAATGGATCACCACCCACCCGACTGCCCGCATCGCCGCCATCAAGCAGCGACTGCTCGACGAGCCGCGTTCCCTCGACGTCGAACGGGCGCGCTACACCACCGAAGCCTACCGCGCGACCGAGGGTCAGCCGATGGCGCTGCGCCGCGGCCAGATGTTGCTGCACCTGGTGCGCAACCAGCGCATCACCATCCAGCCCGGCGAGTTGATTGCCGGCAACCGCTCGCTGCTGCCGCGCATGGGCGTGGTTGCGCCCGAAGGCGCGGTGGCGTGGATCGACAAGGAGCTGGACATTTTGCCCACGCGGCCACAGGATCGCTTCCAGACCACGCCGGAGGTCATCCGCGAACTGCGCGAGGAGATTTCCCCCTACTGGCGCGGGCGCACGCTGGAAGAGACCGTCGCCCAACGCGTGCCGGATGACGTGCGCGTGGCCGTACGCGGTCGCGCCTTCTCGCTCAACCAGACCGACCACGCGCAAGGCCACATCCTGCCCGACGTGGCGGCGTGGCTAAAGCTGGGCATCGGCGGGCTGCGCGATCAAGTGCTGGCAGCCCGCGCACGTGTCGAGCAAGAAACCAATCTTGACGCAGAGACGCAGAGGCGCGGAGATTCGCAGAGGGAAAACAGAGAAAAAACCGAAGAGGAATTCTCTACGCCGCCTCTGCCTCTCCGCGCCTCTGCGTCGAGTAGTTCAGAAACTTCTGACGCAGAGACGCAGAGGCGCGGAGGTTCGCAGAGAGAAAAAAAGGGAGAAACCCCAAAGCATTTTTCTGCGTTTTCTCTGCCTCTCCGCGCCTCTGCGTCAAACAGTATCGCTGAACGAGAGATTTTCTATGACGCTGCGCTGATTGCGTTGCAGGCGGCGCAGGAATTTATGCTGCGTTACGCCGATTTAGCAACGGAACTAGCGGGCGAGAGCAATGACGCGGCGCGGGTGAGCGAACTGGAACACATCGCCGCCAACTGCCGCTGGCTGGCCGAGCACCCGGCGCGATTTTCACGAGGCATTGCAGGCGGTCTGGTTCCTCTTTGCGCTCTTGCAGATCGAGTCGAACGCCAGCAGCTTTCGCCGGGGCGCTTCGACCAGTACATGCTGCCCTATCTGGAACGTGACCTGGCCGCGGGCAAGCTGACGCAGGCAGAGGCGCAGGAGCTGCTCGAAGCGCTCTGGCTCAAGTTCAATGAGATCGTGCTGCTGCGCTCCAGCAGCAGCGCGCGCTACTTTGCCGGCTTCCCCATCGGCTTCAACATCGCGCTGGGCGGGCAGTGCGCCGACGGCGGCGACGCCACCAACCGGCTCTCCTTCATGCGCCTGCGCGCCCAGGCCGACCTCGGCATGACGCAGCCGAACCTGTCGATCCGCATCCACGAGGACAGCCCCGACGCCTTCCTGCGTGCGGCCTCGTTCGTGGTAGGCAAGGGCAGCGGGATGCCGCAGGTCTTCAACGACGCGGTGATCATTCCCGGCCAAATGGCGCGCGGGGTAACGCCGGAAGATGCGGCCAACTACGCGGTGGTCGGCTGCGTGGAGCTTTCGACGCCGGGCAAGGCGCTGGGCTGGAGCGACGCCTCCATGTTCAACCTGACGCGCATCCTTGAACTGACGCTCTTCGGCGGCAAGGACCCGCAGACGGGCGAGCAGATCGGGCTGGCAACGCCCACGCTGGCCGAAATGGCGAGCCTCGCCGAGCTGGAAGCGGCCTACGACGCACAGCTTGCCCACTTTGTCCCGCTGATGGTCAAAGGCTGCAACATTGTCGACCAGATTCACGCCGAGCTGCTGCCCTCGCCCTTCCTCTCGCTGGTGATCCAGGACTGCATCGCGCGCGGGCTGGATGTAACCGCGGGCGGCGCGCACTACAACTTCTCCGGCGTGCAGGGCGTGCAGATCGCCAACGTCGCCGACAGTCTGGCAGCGGTCGAGCAGGCGATCTTTGCCGAAAAATGGCTCACCGGCGCGGAACTGCTCGCCACGCTGCGCAGCGACTACGCCGGCGGCGAGGTGCTGCGCCAGCGGCTGGTCAACCGCGTACCCAAGTACGGCAACGACGACGCCCGCGTCGACCGCTATGCCAGCCAGTGGGGCGACCGCTACGCCGAACTGGTGGCGCAACATGCGACGATTCGCGGCGGCGTCTATCAGCCCGGCTTCTACACCGTCTCCGCGCACGTGCCCATGGGCGCGCATGTCGGTGCCACGCCCGATGGCCGTCACGCCGGCGCGCCGCTGGCCGACGGCGGTCTCTCGCCCACGGCCGGCCGCGACCGCCGCGGCGCCACCGCCGTGCTCCAGTCGGTCAGCAAGCTCGACCTCAAGCTGGCCTCCAACGGCACGCTGCTCAACATGAAGTTCCTGCCCTCGTTCTTTGCGGGCGAGCAGGCGCTGGACAAGTTCGTGCTGCTGCTGCGCGGCTTCTGCCGGCTGCACATCCCGCACGTGCAGTTCAACGTCGTCTCGGCGGAAACATTGCGCGCGGCGCAGGCCAACCCGGAGGAGCACCGCTCGCTGGTCGTGCGCGTGGCGGGGTACAGCGCCTATTTCACAGAACTCGACCAAGCGTTACAAAATGAAATCATTCAACGAACGGAGTTTGGCAGTGCAGAATAGATCACAGTCAACTGAGCAAGTCCTGCGCCACGTTGTCCTTTTCGGCTTCACGCCGGAGACGACGCCCGACCAGGTGCACGCCATCGAGGAAGCCTTTGCCGGTCTACCCGCGCAGATTCCCGAAATCATCGACTTCGAGTGGGGCACGGATGTCAGCGTGGAGAGCGCCGCGCGCGGCTACACGCACTGCTTTCTGGTCACCTTTCGCGACGAGGCCGGTCGCGCTATTTATCTGCCGCACCCGGCGCATCAACGCTTTGTGGAGATGGCGGGGCCGCACTTTGCGCAGGTGCTGGTATTGGACTACTGGAACCGGTAAATAATAGGCCACGGATGAGACGGATTTGACGGATTTTCACTGATGAAAACTTGGAGAATCTGCGTGAATCCGCCTAATCCGTTAAATCCGTGGCCTATTCTCTTCACTTTCTGATGAGGAAAGAATATGACTGAGCAATTCGATCTGGTGATCATCGGCACGGGGGCGGGCGGCGGGACGCTGGCCTATGCGCTGCGTGACAGCGGGCTGCGCATCCTGCTGGTCGAGCGCGGGGACTTTCTGCCGCAGGAGGCGCAGAACTGGCAGCCGGCCGCAGTCTTCGACCAACGGCGCTACAAGCCCGACGAGGTGTGGTATGGCGCCGACGGCAAACCTTTTCATCCCGGCGTACATTACTTCGTGGGCGGCAACACCAAGGTCTACGGTGCGGCGCTGCCCCGTCTGCGCGAGCAGGATTTCGGCGCGGTCGAACACGAGGGCGGTGTGTCGCCGGCGTGGCCGATCACCTACGCCGACCTGGAGCCGTACTACGTCCGCGCCGAGGAAATCTATGCCGTGCACGGTGAGCCAGGCGAGGACCCGACCGAGCCGCCGCGCTCCGGGCCGTTCCCTTACCCGGCGGCGCCGCACGAAGCGTACATCGACGATCTGAGCGATCGGCTGCGCCAACAGGGGTTGCATCCCTTCCACTACCCAATGGGCATCGACCTGCGCGAGGGCGGGCGCTGCATCCGCTGCAAGACGTGCGACGGCTTCCCGTGCCAGGTGCTAGCGAAGAGCGAGAGCGACGTCAACTGTGTGCGGCCGGCGCTGGAGAGCACGAACATCACGCTGTGGACGAACACACTGGCGCATCGGCTGATCACCGACAGCACGGGCAAGCGCGTAGTTGGCGTCGAACTGGAGCGCGGCGGCGAGGTGGTCACAGTCAACGCCGACCGCTTTGTGGTGGCGTGCGGCGCGGTCAACTCGGCGCTGCTGCTGATGCGCTCGGCGAACGACAAGCATCCCACCGGGCTGGCGAACTCGTCCGGCCTGCTGGGGCGCAACTACATGGTGCACAACAACACCGCGCTGATGGCGGTCGATCCGCTGCGGCGCAACCCGACCGTCTTTCAGAAGACGATGGCGGTTAACGATTTCTATTTCAGCGGGCCGGACTTTGCCTACCCGATGGGCAACATTCAGTTGCTCGGCAAGCTGCAAGCGGGCATGTTGACCGCCGCGCAGCCGCTCGTGCCCAAGCCGATTCTGCAAGGGATGGCCGACCGCAGCGTGGATTGGTGGGTGATGTCCGAAGATCTGCCCGACCCGGCCAACTACGTCGAATTGCGCAGTGACGGCAAGGTGATCGTGCATTGGACGCCGAACAACCGGGTGGCGCATCGCAAACTCGTTGAGGCGGCGCGACAGATGATGCGCGATGCGGGCTATCTGTTCGTCTTCGTGCAGCCGATGGGCATCGACACCAACTCGCACCAATGCGGCGCCGCGCGCTTTGGGACGGATCCGGCAAGCTCGGTGCTCGATCCCTTCTGCCGCACGCACGATGTCGAGAACCTGTACGTGGTCGATTCGTCCTTCTTCCCGTCGTCGGCGGCAATGAATCCGGCGCTGACGATCGCAGCGCAGGCGCTGCGCGTGGCGGAGAAGATTGGGAGATTAAGCGATTGAGAGATTGGAGATTGGGATTTGACGCGGAGGAGATCGGGAGACAAGGAGATCGGGAGAGAGGGAAGGTAAGTGATGGTGATGAAACTCTTGTCTCTTGTCTCTCTTATCCTCTGCGCAACCTCCTCTTCCGCTGCGTCTCTGCGTCAAGCTGTTTTTATCCGTGTCAATCCGCCAAATCCGCTTAATCCGCGGTCTATTCTTTGAGGTAATTGACTTGACAGCAATTGATTCATCCGTGGCGATTAGCATTGCCGAACAGCGTGAACTGGAGCAGGTCGAAGGCATCGTCTTCGACATCCAGCGCTATTCGGTGCACGATGGGCCGGGGCTGCGCACGAATGTCTTTCTGAAGGGCTGCCCACTGCGCTGCGCATGGTGCGCCAACCCGGAGTCGCAGCAGATGCAGCCGGAGCTGATGCTCTCCGCGCACAACTGCATGAGCTGCGGCCAGTTTGCAGCGTCCTGCCCGGTCTGCTGGGAAGCAGCGGATCACGTGAATATCCGCGTCGAAGAACTGGGCGACCGACCGGCGATCTGCCCGACCGGCGCCATCCACTGGGTGGGTGCGCGGCGCCTGGCGGGCGAGGTGATGGCCGAGGTGCGCCGCGATGCGCCTTTCTACGGCAACGACGGCGGGCTGACGCTCACCGGCGGCGAGGCGACGATGCAGCCGGCCTTTGCCGAGGCGCTGCTGCGCCTGGCGCGCGCCGAGGGCATCCACACCGCGCTGGAGACGGCGGGTCACACACAGTGGACGGTCTTTGAGCGGCTGCTGCCGCACCTCGACCTGTTGCTCTACGATGTCAAGCAGATCGACAGCGACGTTCATCGCCGCTACACCGGGCTGAGCAACGCGCTGATCCTGGACAACTTGCGGCGCATCGCCCGCCTGCCGGCGCCGCCGATCGTCGTGCGCGTGCCGGTGATTCCGGGCTTCAATGCCGACGCGGCCAGCCTGACCGCGATTGCCAGTTTCGTGCTCAATCTGGAGCGCGCACCGCTTGAGATCAACCTGCTGTCCTATCACACGCTGGGCCGGGCGAAATATCAGTCGCTGGGCCGCGACTATCCGTGGGCGGATCAGCCGCGGCTGGCGGAGGATGAGATGCAGCGGCTGGCTGGACTCATGGCTGACCAGGTGTTATCGGCGGGAATCGTGGTGCGGGTTGGCGGGTGAAGAATAGACCGCGGATGACGCAGATTTGGCGGATGAACGCGGATGGGACAGCACACTACTGTCGTGTTAAGGCTGATTTGATCGGCTAAGAAACTGAGTTTTTGTCAAAAACTCAGTTTCTGAATATCACTCACTTGACGCTTGATACAATACTACAACGGATTTAGGGGAGAGTCGGATTTAATGCCGCCAGTGTAAGGAGCGCGTGCATGGGCGAACGGTCAATCCGTTGTTTCCCCGAATCCGTTGTAGTGTTTGATGTGATTTGCAATCAACATCGGAAAAATTGAGGAGAAAGCAGCCATGCACCAACAGTATAATCTATCTCACCGCGACGCCCTACGTGTGGTCGAAGCGATCCGCGCTGAACTGGAGCAGCAAGGCAAAGGCGCGGCGATTGCCGTGGCCGACGCGCACGGCGAATTGCTCGCCTTCCTGCGCACCGATGGCTGCAAGCTGCCGTCGATCCAGATCGCGATCAACAAGGCCTTCACCGCCGCGCGCGAGCAGAAGCCCAGCCGCGCCATCGGCGAGTCGGCGCGCGACGACCGCTGGCCGATGACCAACTTCGGCGATCTGCGCTACACGGCGTGGGGCGGCGGCGTGCCGCTCCTCCATGCCGGGCAGGTGGTAGGCGGCGTCGGCGTGAGTGGCCTGCCAGAGGAAGAAGATATGGTGCTGGCGGCGCTGGGCGCGCGTCTGCTTGAGGAAATGGGGCAGTAGGGGTTTGGGGTGTTGTTGAGGTTGTAGGGTATTCCTCACGGCGCATCCTACAACCCCAACACCTAACACCGCATGATATACTCTTTTCACGCCCGACGGCCCGAACGGCCAGAAAACGCGATTGAACCGGATGCCCATGAGCGAGCTAAGTGCAGCCAAACGAGCCGAATACCGCGTGGGCGCAGTGCAGCGGCAGCAGCAGGCGGAGCAACGTCGTCTGCGCCATCTGGCGCGTGCGCAGGAGGTGGCAGGCGCCGCCGCCAGTTTGCTGCGCGCCACCTACCACGCGACAGAGGTGATTCTGTTTGGCTCAACCGCGCAGCCGGCGCGCTTTCACGAGCGGTCGGACGTCGATCTGATTGCCTGGGGCATGGACGAGCGGGCGTATGTGCGCGCTGTCGCTGATGTCAACGGGCTTGACAGCTACATGTTCGTCGATTTAGTGCGTGGGGAAGAGGCGTCGCCATGCCTGCTCGCCGTAGTTGCAGAAGAAGGAAAAGCTTTATGACACCGTGGGTGGCGGGCATCGACCTGGGCGGCACCAAGATCGAGATTGGGCTGGTGGCGCCTGATAACTCTATTGTGGCGCGGCGGCGCTTTCCAACCGAGGATGCCCGGGGGCCGGCGTCGGTGGTGGAGCGGATTGCGGCGTGCATCGAAGCGTTGCAGGCGCAGGCCGGCGCGCGCGTGGCGGCGGTGGGCGTCTGCACGCCAGGGCCGGTCGATCACCTGAATGGCGTGCTGCATGACCCGCCCAACATCCCTGGCCTGCACCATGCGCCGCTGGCCGCGCTGCTGAGCGAACGACTCGGCGTGCCCGCGCGGCTGGAGCATGACGCCAAGGCAACCGGGCTGGGCGAGTATCACTTCGGCGCCGGACGCGGCGAGCGCAGCATGGTCTACATCATCGTCGGCACGGGCGTCGGCGCAGCGATCATCGCCGACGGGGAGATCTATCGCGGCGCACACAACTCGGCCGGTGAGTTCGGGCACACCACCCTCGACCGTTACGGCGCGGTCTGTTCGTGCGGCTCGCGCGGCTGCGTGGAGACCTTCATGAGCGGGCCGTGGCTGGCGCGACGCTATGCCGCGGCACAGCAAGGTGGGGCGCCGACGCTGGAGACGGAAGCGCGCATCGATGGAGAAGCGATCGCTGCGCTGGCTGGGCAGGGCGATCCGCTGGCGCTGCACATCCTCAGCGAGGCGGGCGATGCGCTGGGTACGGCCATTGCCACGCTGGCGATGATCCTCGACATCGAGTGCTACGTGATCGGCGGGTCGGTGGCGCACTGCGGCGAGCTATTCTTTGCGCCGGCGCGGCAGGCCGTGCCACGCCATTCCTTCCGCTCGGTGGGCGAACGCGTGCGCATCGTGGGCAATCAACTCGATACGGACGCGGCGATCCTGGGCTGTGCGTGGCTGGCGGCAGGCGCTGGGGCGATAACGATGTGGCCGCGGAGCGCTGCGCCCAAATATGGGGCGGCCAGCCTCCAGTGGGTAACGCGCTCTCACCTTCTCTGCGCCGCATTATCCGTTTTTCGTTTAAGTTTTGCCGCTTTCTGAATCTGGGATGTGTATCTATAATCGATTTATGTCTATGCCAACTTTGGTTACTAAACTATATATCCCCCCACTCCGGCCTAAAGTTGTCCCCCGCACCCACCTGATCGAGCAACTGAACGAGGGCTTGCACCGCAAATTGACCCTGATCTCCGCCCCCGCCGGCTTTGGTAAAACCACACTGGTCAGTGAGTGGATTGCTGGTTGCAAACAGTCGGTTGCCTGGTTGTCGCTGGACAAAGGGGATAACGACCCCACACGCTTTCTGACTTACCTCGTCGCTGCTTTACAGACCATTGCGACGGATATCGGAGGGGGAGTGCTGAATGTGCTTCAATCGCCTCAGCCACCCTCAACTGAATCAATTTTGACGACCCTGCTCAATGAAATTGTCGCCATCCCAGACAAGTTCATCCTCGTCCTTGACGACTACCACGTTATTGATTCCAAACCGATTGACAACGCGCTCGCCTTTCTGCTTGAGCATTTGCCGGCGCAGATGCACCTGGTCATTGCCACCCGGGAAGATCCACACCTACCCCTGGCCCGGTTACGCGCCCGTGGCCAATTGACCGAACTGCGCGCCGCCGACCTGCGGTTTACGCCCGCCGAAGCCGCCGAATTTCTCAACCAGGTGATGGGGCTGAACCTCTCGGCAGAAGACATCGCGGCATTGGAGACCCGCACCGAAGGCTGGATTGCCGGTCTGCAATTGGCTGCGCTTTCTATGCAGGGGCACCAGGACGTATCCAGCTTCATCAAGTCTTTCACCGGCAGCCACCATTTTGTGCTGGACTATCTGATGGAAGAAGTTCTGAACCAGCAGCCCGAAAGCGTTCAGAGGTTCCTGCTGCAGACATCCATCCTGGAGCGCCTGTGCGGCCCGCTATGTGATGCCGTTCTGCGCGACCCATCGGCTTCGGGGCAGGCAACCCTGGAATATCTCGAACACGCCAACCTGTTCCTCGTCCCCCTGGACAATGAGCGGCGCTGGCACCGCTATCACCATCTCTTTGCTGATCTGCTGCGCCAGAGACTGCATCAGAGCATAGCCTCGTCTGCACAGGACGAAGGACGGGGCGTAGCCGAACTGCACAGCCGTGCCAGCCAGTGGTATGAAGACCATGGATTGGAGATTGAAGCTTTTCAGCATGCGGCTGCGGCCAATGATGTCGCGCGCGCCGAGTACCTGATAGATGCAAAAGGTCTGCACAAGCACCTGCCTGGCGTAGCTGCCATGCTGGATTGGCTGGCGTCGCTGCCGACAAGTGTTCTGGATGCCAGACCTTCCTTGTGGATGAAGTATGCTTCAGCATTGCTGGTTCGCGGCCAAACGACCGGCGTCGAAGCGAAACTACAAGCGGCTGAGGCAGCTTTACAAGGCGCCGAACCGGACGAAAAGACCCACGGCCTGACCAGGCAAATTGCCGCCCACAGGGCTACGTTGGCGATCTATGATTACCAGATAGAAACCACCATCGCCCAGTTGCGTCGCGCCCTGGAGACCTACCGGCACTATCTGCAACTACTTGGTGATCAGCCACCTCCGAGTGCCAACGAAGCGTATTTTGGCATGGCCCAAATATTCTACGAATGGAACGATCTGGATGCCGCGGAGCAGCACGGACAGCAGAGCCTTCAACTGGCGCGGCAGTATGATAAAAGTATTGATAGATTTGTTATCCGTGAGATATTTCTTGCCCGCCTGAAACTGCTGCGGGGAGATGTGGCCGGCGCGGCCGCCATGTTGGCGGAGACCGAGCAGTCCGTGCGCCAGAATGACTTCGTGCACCGCATGCCTGAGCTCGCTGCTATCCAGGTAACGGTGCTTCTAAAACAGGGCAATTTGGCAGCAGCCGTTGATCTGGCTGGGAAGCACGAACTTCCCCTCAGCCGCGCCAGGGTACTCCTGGCGCAGGGGAGACCCGTCCGCAGCGTTGGCGGTGCTGAGGCCATTGCGTCAACAAATGGAAGCAAAGGGTTTGGCAGACGAACGTTTTAAAGCGATGATTCTTCAGGTAGTCGCTCTGCATGCGCATGGCGAAAAGGATGAGGCCCTGCAACTGCTGGGCGAAGCGCTGGCGCTGGCCGAGCCGGGCGGCTTCATTCGGATCTTTGTGAACGAAGGGGCTCCGATGGCGGAACTCCTGTCCGCAGCGGTTGCTCAGGGTATCAGGCCAGAGTATGCCACCAAGCTGTTAGCCGCCTTCGAGGGGAGAGGACCGATGAACGACCCACATCCTTCGTTCCCGCCCCCATCGTCCCCTGGTGGATCGTCTTTGGTCGAACCGCTCAGTCCACGCGAGTTGGAAGTCCTGCGCTTGATCGCCCAGGGTCTTTCGAATCAGGAAATCGGCCAACGGCTTTTCCTGGCCCTGGATACCGTCAAGGGCCACAACCGCCGTATCTTTGAAAAGCTACAGGTGCAGCGGCGCACCGAAGCCACCATTCGCGCCCGCGAACTGGGTTTGTTGTAAGTGCAAGTGTAAGTCCTCCCCACGATCCTCCCCTTCCCCCTCAACAATTCAAAAACAACACCTCCAGCCAACACTAAAGTGTCTATTCGCTAACATTGTGTTGGAGATATGATCTTTGTAGATTGAGCAAGTGGCACGGGCTGCAATGACCGGCCGCAATCAGGTACAAGGTGATGTCGTACGAACTCGAACCAAGACCGACTGCAAGTCAACCCGTGGCCTATCAGATCAGGCTCAAGGGCCATTTGGGTGCTGAGTGGACAGACTGGTTTGACGGCTTGACCATCACGCTGGAGGAGGATGGCGATACGCTTCTCACCGGCCCGGTGGTTGATCAGGCCGCGCTGCATGGCTTGCTCAAAAAAGTGCGTAATCTGGGCATGCCACTGATTTCGGTCAGTCCTGTTGAACCCGGCCAGGCAGACACGTGAGCGGTCAGATGTCAAATCGTAAATCAGCGTAAGCGTCTTGGTTACGCCAAAATCGTTCAAAAAAGGAAATAAACATGAAAACCTTGCAAAAATTTGGCGGTTTCGCCGCACTGTACCTGGCAGTCGCCTACCTGATCGGCATGGCCCTCTTTCTCGTCGTTCTGGACTACCCCAGCATCACCGACCCAGCTCAAAAGGTAGCCTTGCTGATCGACAAACAGATGATCGTCTTCTCAACCAACCTGCTCATGTACGTGTTCTTTGGCGTCGTTCTGATCGTCATGGCGCTGGCGTTGTACGAGCGGCTGAAGTCCGGCGCACCGGCAATCATGCAGGTGGCAACCGTGATCGGGATCATCTGGGCTGGCTCGCTGATCGCCAGCGGCATGGTCTCGAATGCCGGGATCGCCCCTGCCGTCGCGCTCTATGCCAAAAACCCGGTCCAGGCAGCGTTGACCTGGCAGGGAATTGAATCCGTGGCAAGCGGGCTGGGCAACGGCAATGGCGAAATTCTGGGCGGTCTTTGGACGCTGCTGGTCAGCCTGGCCGGGCTGCGGGCTGGCGGGCTTCCCAAGGCACTGAATATCCTCGGCTTGCTGGTTGGCGCCGTGGGCATCCTCTCCATTATCCCGGGGTTGACCGAGATGCTGGTCGGTGTCTTTGGCTTGAGCCAAATCATCTGGTTCGTCTGGCTTGGGATTGTGCTGCTGCGCAGCAATCCGGTCAAGACAGCGTAAAAACCGAGTAAGTTCGCCCAACAGGGCAAACAAAACGGGTGTATCCAAAACGGGTAGAGACCCTTCGGGTCTTCGTGCGGTGAAGGCGACACATTGTCACCGATGAGAAACCCGAAGGGTCTGGCGCTCAACCGAGTTTGAACACACCAAAATCAAACAAGGAGAAATAGAAATGGATACGACCAAAGGAAGTCCTCATGGAACAAACCGAAAGACCGCGATCCTCGTGGGCGTGCTGTTCATCATCGGCACGGTGATGGGCGTGCTGAGTGTGGTCTTTGTCTCGCCGGTGCTTGACGGCCCCGGCTACCTGGCCAGGATTGCCGCCAACCCTGCGCCGATGATCCTGGGGGCGTTCTGTATGCTGGCTATGGGCCTGGCGCTGGCCTTGGTTCCGCTGCCCTGTTCCCGATCCTCAAGCGAACCCACGAACCCCTGGCCGTCGGCTATGTCGTGTTCAGAGGCGGGTTGGAGACGGTGACAGCGCTTGGAGTGGTGGGAAGCTGGCTCTTGCTTGTCACGCTCGGCCAGGAATACGCGGTCGCCACCGCCGCGGCCGGGAGCCCGACGGGGCCGGAGTTTCAAACCTTAGGCGTGCTCATCAGCAAAGCAGCCGAGAACAGCGCGAGGGCCACCGGGTTGTCTTTCCGATTGGGCCATGATGCTTTACGTGGTGTTGTATCAGTCAAAACTGATCCCGCGCTGGCTGTCGGTCTGGGGGATGATCGCGGTCGTGCTGCATCTGGCGTTGACCGGCGTGGCCGGTCTGGCCAACGTTCACGAATCCTCGCTGATCCAAGTGGCGGCGAACGCGCCGATTTTGGTACAGGAGATGGTGATGGCGGGCGGGCTGATCGTGAAGGGTTCAATTCGCCGGCAGTCGCGTCGAAGTCTGCGAAAACGGCGACGGACGAGCTGTCGAGCGCGGCGTAGATCATCAATAGCGGGGAGAAGGAAGGCTGAAGACCCTCCCTCTCTCCGCTCAGCTACAGGCAAATGCTCGTGGAATAGACCATAAAAAGCGGACGCGACACATCACAAGCAAGAAATCAAACAAGGAACATCCAAAATGAAAATCATCGTACTAAACGGAAGCCCTAAAGGCGAAGACAGCATCACCCTACAGTACGTCGCGTACATTCGAAAGCATTTCCCTCAACACGATTTCAGAATCGTCCACGTATCCCAGCGCATAAAAAAGATCGAGAGAGACCTGGAAGCCTTTCAGGAAATCATTGATGAGGTTCGATCAGCCGATGGCGTTTTGTGGTCTTTCGGACTTTGGGTTCTATGTGTCCCAGCTCAGTATATGCGGTTCATCGAACTAATTTCTGAGAGGGGAGTGGAAGAGGCATTTGAGAACAAGTATGCCGCGGTGATGACCACTTCCATCCATTTCTACGATCACACCGCCCACAATTACATGCGGGCCGTATGTGAAGATCTTGGTATGAAATACGTCGACGCTATTTCTTTGGACATCATTGACATGATGAAAGAAGAGAGAAGACAGGAAATGACAGTTTTTGCCGATGGCTTCTTCAAGGCGATTCAAGAACAGCCTGCCACATCGAAGCTGTTCAAGCCGCTCACCTTCAGCCATTTTGCGTACCAGCCGACCAGGCCGGAAACCAGAACTGATGCCAAAGGCAAAAAGATTCTGGTCCTGACCGACGAGTACGACAGCGATACCAACCTGGGAAAGATGATAGCGCGATTCAAGCAGTCCTTTGTAGATGAGATAGAGGTGATTGACCTGAACGATATTGACATACGCGGCGCTTGCCTTGGTTGCATGCGCTGTGGATATGATTACACCTGCGTCTATAAAGATGGTTTTAAGACTTCTACAATCAACGCGTGAGATCTGCGGATATTATCGTTTTCGCAGGAACTGTCAGGGGTCGGTATCTGTCATCCACGTGGAAAACGTTCTATGATCGGGCTTACTTTTGGAACCACACGCCGTCCCTTGCTGGAAAACAATTGGGATACATCATTGCGGGACCTTTGAGACAAAACCCTAATCTCATTCAAATCCTCGAAGCTTCTTCCACTGCGGCAATATGCCAATCACGTAGATATCATCACCGATGAGGGCGAGAACTCAGAAGAGATTGACGCTTTGTTACAGAGTTTTGCGCAGCGTCTGGTCAGTTTTGCTGAAAAAGGGTATGTGAGACCGCAAAACTTTCTCGGTGTTGGAGGGCATAAGGTTTTTAGAGACAACATTTGGGGAAGGCTTCGCCCTCTTTGGCAAGCAGACTACAGGTATTTCAAGCAACACAGGCTATTCGACTTTCCGCAGAAAGACTACAAAATCAGGGCGTTGACGCCTATCCTGATGTTGTTGACCAGGATACCAAGTGTCAGAGAAAAGTACTATGCCAATGTAAAGGTCTTCCCCTCTGGAAGATTGAAAAAACTCATCGAGCACGTAGATGAGCACACACCGTAATCGGTTCACTATAGCTTTACTGCTCAATATATGGTTCTGGCGGTATGGGTCTGCGAAAACAGCGACGAACGAGATGTTGAGCGCGGCATAGATTCGCTATATCGGGGAGAGGGAGGGCTGAAAACCCTCCCTAGAACCCTTCCCTGCGGCGGCTGGACAATACCACCGTATTCAAAATAAGAGGAGACCCAGAATGAATTCTACTCGAAAGATTGCGCTCACCGCAGGCGTGATGTTTATCATTGCGACTGTCGCCGCTCTTCTAGCGAATGCGCTCGTACCTGACCCCACTGGTGCGGACTACCTCACGAGCTTTTCCGCGCATGCGAACCGGGTATCCGCAGGCGTGCTGCTCTACCTCATCGGGCATTTCGCATGCGCCGGCATCGCCATCGTAATGTATCCGGTTCTGAAGAAGTGGGATGCGGGCCTGGCCCTTGGCTCCGTCATCTTCAGGACCATCGAAACGATCTTCTACACGGTCGGCGTCGTGTGCCTGCTGTCCCTGTTGACGCTCGGCCAGCAGTTCACAACAGCGGGAGCCGCCGATCGTACGTCGCTTCAGGCTATCGGCAATTTGTTGGTGAGCGTACGCGACCACGCCGCGCTGATGGGAGTGTTCGCCTTCTGCCTGGGCGCATTTATGTACTACACCCTGTTCTTCCAATCACGGCTCATTCCCCGCTGGCTATCGGGCTTTGGTGTCGTCGCGACCATCCTGATGATGGCGGCTTGTGTGTTGGCCTTGTTCAGCGGTAACCGTATTACCAGCTACATCCCCCTGGCGGCTCCTATCGCCGTGCAGGAAATGGTTCTGGCGGTTTGGCTGATCGTGAAAGGATTCAGTCCATCAGCGAAATCCCGCGAACCGAGCGCGATTGGGTCAACCCTGTGGGCATGACGCTGGTTTTTGCAACCGGCTTGCCCGCTTTGCCGATAATCACTTCCTCACCATGCAAGACTTGTTCAACAAGCTTGGATAAACTGGCTTTTGCTTTTGAGCTATTGGTAATTTGCATGACGGTTTCCTCCATTTACTGAAACTCAGTAATTCACGATTTGCCTCACACGGAGACACAAAGGCACAAAGTTGAAGATGGCGTCTTTTGTGCTCTTTGCGGCTTCGTGTGAGTTTCGTGAAGTACTGAAACTAGTGGTCTGTCAACCAAGAAGCTTGGATTTGGCTGATGGAAAGTGAACACAGATAAACGCTGATAGACCCAGATAGACGCAGATGCGTGACTGCTTTGCTTTTATCTGTGCTTATCCGATTTTATCTGCGCCTATCTGCGTTCACTTGCTGTCGCTCTACCCAAAGTTTTATGCTTGACGGTCTACTAGCTCCAGCATAGTCTGGTCTGGTCTGGTCTGAAAATAGCGTCGACGCAGAGTCGCTGAGAGGCAGAGGCTCGCAGCGAAAAGCGCTTTTCATCGGTATTGGCGCCGAAAAGGCATGGCGCCTGTTCTGAAAATAGCCTGTTTTCATCGTTATCGGTGTTGCAGACATGTTGCCTGTTCTGAAAATAGCCTTTTACTGTAGAGTCGCAGAAAAGCAGAGGCTCACAGAGAAAAGCGAGAAGACAAAGTGATAGGGAATTATGTTGGATCAGATGATAGAAAGATGTATCGAGTCCGTCTTGCTGACGGAGATGGAAGAGATTAATGAAGAAAGGTCGTCTTGAGGCATTCAGTGACGGTGTCATTGCGATTCTGATCACCATCATGGTGCTAGAACTAAAGACTCCACACGACACCGACTGGCAGGCGCTTCGTCCGCTTGTTCCGGTGTTGCTGACGTATGTGCTCAGCTTTATCTTTCTGGGTATTTATTGGAACAATCATCATCATTTACTCTACGCGGCGGAAAAGATCAACGGCAAGATCCTCTGGGCCAATCTGCATCTGCTGTTCTGGCTGTCGCTCATCCCATTTGTCACTGGCTGGATGGGAGAAAACCACCTTGCCCCGCTGCCGACCGCCATTTATGGTGTGGTGCTGCTGTGTGCGGCTGTCGCATATACGATTTTACAATCTCTGATCGTTGCGCAACTGGGAGCAAACGCACCGCTTGCGCGTGCAGTAGGCAAGGATAAAAAGGGAAAGCTTTCGCTGATAGGTTATACGTTGGCGATACCTTTGGCTTTCGTCAATCAGTGGATTGCAGCGGGGTTATATGTCTTGGTGGCGTTGATGTGGCTGATCCCGGATCAGCGAATTGAGTCGAAGTTGAGTGAGTAAGGTCAGCAATAAAGAGCTGAACTCTATACAGACAGCGCGATCCTCGGCTGTGCGTGGCTGGCGCGGCAGGCGCTGACGGGATAGTGATTGGTCTATCGTGCATGAAATCGTGCCGCTTTTTCGGCTTTCGGACATGGCCGCTCACCAGATTTGCGGGTGATGGATGCCTGCGCCCAGAGGAAATGGTTGATTATTCTGCCAATTTGACTGATAATCCACCGTGGAGCGGATCATATCTCTCCAAAAGCGTGATATGATCCTGGGAAGGCAAAATGAGCACTCATTTGCTCGATAATTGATAGTTAGGCAGATTACTCATGACTCTATAGGGATTCAAAAAGGCGAAGGCATATTCTTTTTATGACCATTTTTCAGTTGATGATAGGCATTATTGCAGCTGCAATGCTAGGGGTATTAGTAGATCGGTTACTGGAAAAATTCCTAGAAATACAATCATTGTTTAGCCACTTGATTGCTTTGGTCATTGCAATCCTTATTTTAGCTTATGTTGCTGCTACAATACCTTCGCCAAAAAAGGGGAAAGATAGAGCGGTCGTGTAGGATAGGCTTATCACCGACAAAAGTGGAATTCCTATCAGACAGAACCGCTCATGATCGAGATTATCGCACTGCTTCAATGCTTGGACCAATGTCAGAATCAGACAGCGACACGTCAGTTGGGACGAATCATCGCCGCGATGTTGGCAATGACCGGTCGTGTGACGATGTTGGGTATTTGCGCTGGACGGAGAGGGGTGGCAGCTACCGGACAGTGCAGCGTTGGTTCAACACAGTGCTGCCGTGGGCGCAGATGAGTTGGCTGTTCTTCCGCACCCACCTGTTCCAACCTGATGAGGTGTATCTGGTTGTTGGCGACGAGAGCGTGGTCAGCAAAGCCGGAAAGAAGACACACGGGTTGGACCGTTTTTTCTCGTCGATCTACAACAAGCCCATCGCTGGGGTCAGCTTCTTCACCCTTTCTCTGGTCAGTGTGAGTGATGCTGTTTCCCATCCGCTGCTGACGGAGCAAGTGGTTAAGCACGCAGAGACGGACGCTCCAGCGAAAGCGAAGCAGCGTGCGACCAAGAAAAGCGCAGCGAAGAAGAATCCAAAGGGAGGCAAGCGCAAGGCGGGCCGTCCCAAAGGCAGCAAGAATAAAGACAAACGTCACGTTGAATGGAACGGCGAACTGAGAATGATGGAGCGACTGGTCAAGAAGTTGTTGGAACTGATTGGTGGACTCTTCCCCCTCACCTATCTGGTGCTGGATGGTCATTTCGGCAACAACAACGTTTGTCAGATGGTGCAGCAAAGTCTGGGGTTGCACCTGATCTCGAAACTGCGTCACGATTCGGCGCTCTACTTCGAGTACAAGGGTGAACAGAAGAAGTCTGGCCCCCGTCGTCGCTCTGGCGACAAGCTCAATTATCAGGCCATTCCAGAGCGTTATCAGATGGCGACCGGTCAGGACAAGGGGATTCGCACTGATGTTTACCAAGCCACGATGTTGCACGAGTGCTTTGCCGACCCACTCAATGTCGTGATCCTGGTCAAAACCAATCTGGAGAGTGGCGTCCGCACATGCGGTGCTTTTCAGCAGTGATCTCAAACTCACACACGATACCCTGATTCACTACTATCGCCTGCGCTTCCAAATCGAGTTCAACTTCCGCGACGCTAAACAATTCTGGGGCATGGAGGACTTCATGACCATCAAAGAGACTCCCGTCACCAATGCAGTCAACCTTTCGCTCTTCATGGTTAATCTTTCTCATCGCCAGCTTGCCGATTTTCGCAGGTCACATCCCGACGCTGGTGTTTTGGATTTGAAAGCGTTCTTCCGTGGTCGTAGATATGTCCACGCAACCATTGAATTGCTTCCCGAACCACCCAATCCGAATATTATTGCTGCCATCCTTCACTATGTTGCCAGCATGGGCGCAATTCACTCGACTCAAGCTCTTATCACTCAACCATAGACTGGCGAAGGTATTGTGTGAGGCTCCCGATTGTGACTGGCGTAAAGAGTAAAGCGTATTGTTACTTCCACTTGCGTTGATTCATTCGACGGTGAGGGTGGGAATGGGGATAACCGAACCGGCGTCACGCGTCTCCCCTGCCGCGTGACGCCGGTTCGCGTGATGAGAAATCACCGAATATCTGGTTCTATATGGGGTGGCGTCGTCTGCTTCCTATTTGGCGGGGATTCTTGCTTGACAGCACGTACGGTTTTACGTACGATGCAGTAGTTCACGAATAAAGGGGATTCCATGACGACCATAAGCGCAACAGAAGCGCGTGCTGCACTCTATACGCTACTGGATGACGTCGCGGCCACTCACGAGCCGGTGCTGATTACCGGCAGGCGCAACAACGCCGTGCTGGTGGCTGAAGAGGACTGGCGTGCGATCACAGAAACGCTTTACCTGCTAAGCATCTCCGGGATGCGCGAATCGATCCGTGAAGGAATGGAGACGCCGATTGATCAGTGTACGAATGCAGTCAAGTGGTAATGTGGCGGTTGATTTTTACCAAGCATGCGCAAAAAGATGCCAAACGCCTCTCCAGCGCCGGGCTGTGGGCGAAGGCGGAAGAACTGCTTGACCTTCTGCGCGCAAATCCTGACCAGACCCCTCCGCCCTTTGAAAAACTGATTGGTGATCTGACCGGCGCTTATTCCAGACGCATTACTATTCAGCATCGCCTTGTTTATCAAATCCTTGAAGAGGAGCGGACGGTCAAGATTCTGCGCATGTGGTCGCACTATGCGTGACAGCGTGAACGCTGCCCGCTTCTGTAGTACAATCTATTCATGATCCACATCAAATTGATCCAAGAAGCTCATTTGAAGGCCACCGACATCCTGCACGAGTGCGCCACCCACTACGGCTATCGGGCGTCGGGGCTGGCCGCCGGCTATCCGCAGGTGTGGGCGCGCGATGCCGCGGTGACCTTTCTGGGCGCAGTCTGCACGGGCGAGTCGGGCTTGATCCGCTCCGGGCGCGCTTCGCTGGAAATTCTGGGCAAGCACCAGACCGGCCGCGGGCTGATCCCGCTCAATGTCAATCCGGACACCGGCTACGTCAGCACGGAAAACGCCGGTGCGGTCGATTCCAACCTCTGGTTCATCCTCAGCCACTATCTGCACTATCACGCTTCGCACGATCTGGCGTTCTTGCAGACGCACTGGCCGGTGATCAACAAGGCGATGTGCTGGCTCGACTACCAGGATATGAACGAGTGCGGCCTGCTGGAGGTGCCGGAGGCGGGCGACTGGATGGATCTGCTGGCGGTGCGCTACAACGTGCTCTACGACAACGTGCTCTACTATGCGGCCAAGCTGGCGCACCAGGAGCTGGCCGCGTTGATGGCGCCGGACGTGGAAATCTACCGCGGTGATGTCGATGCCGCGGGCGTGCACGAGCGCATCAACCTGCTGATGTGGGTGGATCGCTGCTGGGTGGCGGAGCATTTTGCCGAGCATCTGGAGAAACTCAAGGCGATCCGCCTCGAATGGTTCATGCTCTACCACAACGTGGGGACGATCTCCAGCCGGCCCTTTTACTTGCCTTTCGTCGCCTTCCGCGAATATGGCGATTGGTGCGACAGTCTGGGCAACCTGCTGGCGGTGCTCACCGGCGTCGCCGACGGCCACCGCCGCGAGCATATCCTGCGCTACATGCTGCAAGTCGGCATGGCAGAACCCTATCCCACCAAGGCGATCTACCCGCCGATCTATCCCGGCGAAAATCACTGGCGCGACTACTATCGCAGCCGCAACCTGAACATTCCCCACCAGTACCACAACGGCGGCATCTGGCCTATGGTCGGCGGCTTTCACGTGGCCGCGCTGGTGCGCCACGGCTGGCAGCACCAGGCCGAACAGATGCTCGTCTCGCTGGCCGAGGCCAACCGTCAGGGCAACACCTACGACTGGTCCTTCAACGAGTGGCTGCACGGCGCCAGCGGTCACCCCATGGGCTACGAGCAGCAGGCGTGGTCCGCGGCGATGTTTCTCTATGCCGAACACGCGGTGCGCACCGGTGCGCTGCCCCTCTTCGACGAACTGCTGGCCGCCAAGCCCGCCGCCGCGGTCGCCAGCGAAGACAACGAGTTTCACATGACGGGCGGCGGCGGGCCGGTGTGAAAAGGGAGAGATTAAGCGATTAGGGTTTTTGTCAAGCAGAAAGCGGTTCTCCCGCACTTTTGGTGGAGATGAGAACCTACGCTGCGAGTACCTTTTGGCGCAGCAGTATAGTGGACCCCGCTGTCAAGACAGCAGATCACGGAAAATACGTAAGATTATTCAGCATCAAACCAAGCCATCCATGCGGGCAATCGACTTCGCCCACCCTGTGAGGCGGTGCGTGGCTGTCGCCGTAGGGGTGGGGGAAGTGTGGTCAACTCGGCTGTTGGGAGTTGTCCACAGTTTCCCCGCCCCGTAGCGTACCACCAGCATAGAACATGGCCGGGGTAGCGTATGCAAGTGACTGGTGTGGCCGCTCAAAGTTGTACTGCTGGAAGTAGTGCGCCAGGCCGCCCCAGCGCACGCACCGTCGCATACTCCTTGATATAGATGTCTTCCCACTTGAGCGAACGCCAGAGTCGCTCAATGAAGATATTGTCGAACATGCGGCCACGACCGTCCATGCTAATGATCACGCCAGCGTTTTCTAGTGTCGCAGTGAACTGGCGTGCAGTGAATTGAACCCCTTGGTCCGTATTGAACATTGTCGGCTTGTTCCGTGCCAGAAGCTCCTGGAGAGTGTCCAGACAGAATTGTCCGTCCAGTGTATTGGAGAGGCGCCAGCCGAGTACATAGCGGCTATACCAATCCATGATCGCAACCAGGTACATGAAGCCGGTGGGCATCGGAATGTAGGTGATATCGGCACACCAGACCTGATTTGGCACAGTAACGGCGACGTTACGCAGGCGATAGGGATAGATCTTGTGCTCTGGCGCCGCCTGACTCGTGCGTGGTTTGGGATAGATCGCCTCCAACCCCATGATGCGCAACAACCGTTGGACCCGCTTCCGATTGACCGCCTGTCCCGTTTGGCTCAGTTTGACTGCGATGCGACGGCTACCCAGATACGGCATCGCAAGATACAACTCATCGATCTGCCGCATCAGTTGCAGATGCGCCGCTGTCTCAGTTGCCGGCGTGTAATACCAGGCTGATCGACTCAACTCCACCAGCTCACACTGGCGAGCCAGGCTGATCACTGGATGATTCGGCTCGATCAGCGCTCGTTTGTCGTCAGTCGACGTAGGCAACTTTTTTTTCAGCCACCAAGCTCCATCTTGAGGCGGCCAATCTGCTCGAATAGGTCGGTTTGTAACGCATCCTGTTCCCGCTGCGTTCGCTCGCGCACGCTGAATACGCCGATTCCTTCGTCCAGCAGTTGTCGCTTCCACTGGCTTACCTGGCCAGTGTACTTCATACCTGCCCGCAATCTGGTTGACTGTCTCAACCCCTTTGGCAGCTTCCAAAGCTACGTCGAACTTGAACTTGGCACTATGCCGTTTGCGTCGCTGCGTCATTCCTCTTCCCCCTATTCGGTACAGTTGGTCTTACTTAACGAACTGTCCTAATATTGGGGTCCATTATACAGGTCGAAGTTGGCGCGTCCATAGCGTTCAGTCCCGATAGCCGCACGATTGTAACGGTAGGTGACGACGGCGCCGCTTACCTGTGGGATGCCGTCAGCGGCTATCGAATATTGCTCATCACTGATGCCCATGTTGGTCCAATCTTGGCCGTTAGCTTTAGCCCTGATGGTCGACAGTTTGTCACTGGCGGGTCTGACGGCCGGTCGCAGGTGTGGGACGCAACGAGTGGGCAACTTGTCTTTGCTCTGGATCAGTCGAATTCGGTCATCAAAGTCGCCCGCTTCAGCCCTAACGGCGCCCAGCTCGCTACTGCTACAGCCGATGGACATTTGCGTCTCTGGGATGCAAATACCGGCGCAATATTGCTCGAATTCCAAGCGTGTTTAGCATGCGCCATCAATTCGGTTGCGTGGCGCAGCGACGGCACAGAGTTGGCCACAGCTGGCGATGATGGATTTGTGCGTCAGTGGCAGGTGTGGCCAAGCGTCGAAGCTGCATTGGCCGAGGCAGACTACCGCGCTGGACGCAAACTTAGCGAGCCAGAACGTTATTTGTATCAAATCGCTGAGCGACCATAAAGAATGGAAAAAGCCAGCGCTGGCGAAAATGCCGGAGCTATTCAGCCGCAATGACCAGGCGGCCAACGAGTCCCGGATGCACGAGCAACAAGTGAATGAACTCTACGCTGAAATTGGCCGCTTGACAATACAGGTGAACTGGCTGAAAGAAATCTGGCCTCCAGCCGGAGTAGAGCCGAACGCCTGGCGCTGGTGAAATGGGAGCCAGTGGGTGTGCCGGCGGAGTTGCTGAGTCTGAGCCGGTTCAGCCTGTACTACCAGCCGGTTCTTCCTTGTTTGTCAATCAGAAATTGCTTCTCCCGCAAATTCGGTGATCGGCCAGGCGCCCAGATAAGTCGGCAAGAAATGCCTGCGCTTCGTCAATACCGATGTGGAGTTGCTGGTACGGGCTGTCCATGCGCTGTGTTGCCTGTCGAACTTATGAAGAATGGTTGGAGGCTGCCTACTGGTATATGACAATCGCTGAGGCAAATAATGGCATATCACCATCGCGCAAAGCGTTGAGCGCCTCTTGCAAAATGTAGGTGCTTCGAAAAAAATGCGTCCGCTTCACCATTGCTTGCATGGCTGGATACGTTTCCAACATTCGCGCAAAGAATGCTTCGCCCATGTTCAGAATGGCCGCCACATCCACGGCGGGATCGCACAACTTGCTGCCTGCCCAATCGATCACCCCGGTGATTGTGTAGCGGGACTCGTCAAACAGGATGTTGCTGCCGCCAAAATCTGTATGCGTCAAGGCTGGTTTGTAGTCAAAGTTAGATTGATCGTTCAAAAACACATCAAAATTGTGCGTAACCCACTCACAAGCGTCCTTCCGCATGTAAGCAAAAATCTCTGTCTTGAAGTCTGCATACAGTGTTGACCAGGATCGCCGCGGCTCATCAATCTCGAGCTTCAACCCGATTGTTTGCGTATCCAGTCCATGCAATTCCCGCAAAAACGTGGCTAGCTGCCATGCCAGGTGATCAAGCTTGGCGTCATCGCTAATCGCTTGAACAGTTTCTTCCCAAAGCGGTTTGCCCAGCAACATCCGATAGCCCATAAACGCCTTGCCCATAGTAGCCATCTGGGGGCCAACAAAAATTGGATTGGGGATCGGTAACGTCGTATGGCCTTGCAGACCGGATAGCAAGTGTACTTCATCTGGCAAATCTTTCAACGCCGATTCAACGCGAGGAAACCGGAAGACGATGGTCTCGGTTGCGCCAGCTTCTTTGACAAACAGGATCGAGTTGAACTGGCCCTCTGTGAAGTCATGCAGCCGTGCGGACTTGATGGCAAGTTGGGGATATGCCTCGCGAATGCTGTCCAGGTATGTTGACGCGTCGAACTTTGACATGGGAGTTTGGCTTTTCCTGTGGACAATGCCATGCCGTCGTCGAGCATTCCAGTCCACAGCGCGTCTGCCCGTCTTCCGTGCTGTGCCAGTAAAAGTACAGAGATGGAGCGGGGGGGTAGATGTGGCATCAAGCTGTTGAGCCTTTGTGGTGCGTAGGACGGTACTGCCTGTGTGCTCCGGTCTAACGCCTGCTTCAGCCGCCGTAGTTACCAAAACCTGTCAAAAACCCGCACGTCAGGCGGTCGGCTGGAAGTTTTGTTAGGCACATCCCGATGCGGATTTGGGGTAATTTTTCCCAACCCGCAACCACACGCTAATCTAATTCAAACGATTCAGGCTTATTTCTTGTTGAATCTTCGGGATAGTTCAATTATCTACACTTTGCATCGTAGCTGGGAACCTGAATATCTTTTATTTCTTGAGGAGAGACGGTTATGTCGGAAGCCAAAATGCAAGTACTGTAATGTAATAGATAAGGGCCAGAGCCAACATAGAAATATCTATAACCTTCGGGCGAAGTGCTATATAAAACTTCACGATCGGTTTGTGGATAACCAAAACTATCATTTGCATGTGCATGACAATCAGGCGATTTAATCAAATTTCCATTAACATCTTCGGCTTGGCATATTAAATCTAGACTATCATCCATATTTATACTGCCATCAGGATCGAAAACTACAATACGCAGAACCCCAAGAAATACTGTGATTTTGGTTCGCATTCCTTCATTAACTGGGAATGGAATAATTTGATGAGGATTATATGTAACTCCAGGATTAGGTATTCCCCATCGCCCATAAATCGATGCATACTTTGTCGATACTGATTGTTGTTGTAAATAACCCAAGTTGCTACCTTGAGGGTGAGTTGAAAATGCCATGGAGTTCCGTTACTGTTACAGGTCGACAAACCAAGACAGAGAACGGAGAACTCCATGGACACCAACATTGTACTCGTATACTGCTTGTGCGACGACTTGCTGAAATGGCAACATCATCGAGATGATCCACAATGCGTGCTGAGCGACGCCGAAATCATGACGATCGCCATGGTGGCTGCCATGTACTTTGGCGGCAATCAGGCAATGGCGTGCGTGCTGCTGTACGAACAGGGCTATCTCAAGAGCACAATCAGCCGCAGTCGCCTCTGTCGTCGTCTCAAGCGAGTGAAGCACCAGTTTATGACGCTTTTCCGGCTGGTGGACGACGTTGCCAAAGAGCGCAACGACGGAAACATCTACATCATTGACAGCCTACCGGTCGCAGTCTGTGACAATTACCGGATTCGCCGCTGCAAGCTCTATCGGGACAAAGCCTATCGAGGCTATCAAGCCAGCAAGAAACGCTACTTTTATGGACTCAAGATTCATCTGGTCGTCACCAAAGAGGGACTCCCTGTCGAGTTCCTGCTCTCGCCCGGTGCGTTCAGCGATACGTCTGCACTCGACCAGTTTGACTTTGACCTTCCACCGCAGGCTTGGATCATCGGCGACAAAGCCTATAACGTCTACCACATCGAAGATGTCATGGCTGACTGCGACCGATTACTCTGCCGATTCGCAAAGCCAACTCCAAACGACCGCATGAGCCATGGATGACTTACCTGCTCGCCCACTATCGCAAACAAGTCGAAACCGCAGGCAGCCAGATCGAACGCCTCCTGCCCAAACACATTCACGCTGTCACGGCCGATGGCTTCGAACTCAAGACCATCCTCTTCGTCCTGGCTTCCTCCATCTTCTCTATCTTCCGCCCTTAGGTGGCAACTTGGGTTAAATACGTGATTCCATAGGTGCCTGGTTCAAGATTAGTAGACACTATACCTGTTGATGAATTGGATTCTAAAGAGGGAATGTTCCGATTATCGGTTCGCCACTGACCAATAGCATCTTGAACAGCGGGCTTAACTTCAACTTCTATATCAGGAATAACTTCACCACCAGCAAAAATTTTAATGTCTACCCCTGGTGAACCCGTTACCAATTCAATTTGTACATTTGGGTGATTAAAATCAATACTTACAGGTGTAGCAGTAGGTACAGAGATGGTTGGTGTGTTATTGGGCATGAGAGGCACTAAAGTAGTAGTAACTGAAGCGGTAGGTTCAACTCTTACAGTTTCTGTAGTTTGCGAAGTAACAGTAGAGCTAACATCATCTGATCTTTGCTCTGAATTTGAGCCTGTTTGAGTAAATCTAGCAGCCAATACCTTCGCCAGTCTATAGTTGAGTGTATAGTGGACCCCGCTGTCAAGACAGCAGATCACGGAAAATACGTAAGATTATTCAGCATCAAACCAAGCCATCCATGCGGGCAATCGACTTCGCCCACCCTGTGAGGCGGTGCGTGGCTGTCGCCGTAGGGGCGGGGGAAGTGTGGTCAACTCGGCGGTTGGGAGTTGTCCACAGTTTCCCCGCCCCTACGG
This sequence comes from Candidatus Caldilinea saccharophila, assembly GCA_016710365.1. Lineage (GTDB taxonomy): Bacteria > Chloroflexota > Anaerolineae > Caldilineales > Caldilineaceae > Caldilinea > Caldilinea saccharophila. The sequence goes on from JADJVW010000030.1 coordinate 27,284, forward strand.
CCTCCAGCGCACGCACCGTCGCATACTCCTTGATATAGATGTCTTCCCACTTGAGCGAACGCCAGAGTCGCTCAATGAAGATATTGTCGAACATGCGGCCACGACCGTCCATGCTAATGATCACGCCAGCGTTTTCTAGTGTCGCAGTGAACTGGCGTGCAGTGAATTGAACCCCTTGATCTGTATTGAACATTGTCGGCTTGTTCCGTGCCAGAAGCTCCTGGAGAGTGTCCAGACAGAATTGTCCGTCCAGTGTATTGGAGAGGCGCCAGCCGAGTACATAGCGGCTATACCAATCCATGATCGCAACCAGGTACATGAAGCCGGTGGGCATCGGAATGTAGGTGATATCGGCACACCAGACCTGATTTGGCACAGTAACGGCGACGTTACGCAGGCGATAGGGATAGATCTTGTGCTCTGGCGCCGCCTGACTCGTGCGTGGTTTGGGATAGATCGCCTCCAACCCCATGATGCGCAACAACCGTTGGACCCGCTTCCGATTGACCGCCTGTCCCGTTTGGCTCAGTTTGACTGCGATGCGACGGCTACCCAGATACGGCATCGCAAGATACAACTCATCGATCTGCCGCATCAGTTGCAGATGCGCCGCTGTCTCAGTTGCCGGCGTGTAATACCAGGCTGATCGACTCAACTCCACCAGCTCACACTGGCGAGCCAGGCTGATCACTGGATGATTCGGCTCGATCAGCGCTCGTTTGTCGTCAGTCGACGTAGGCAACTTTTTTTTCAGCCACTCAAGCTCCATCTTGAGGCGGCCAATCTGCTCGAATAGGTCGGTTTGTAACGCATCCTGTTCCCGCTGCGTTCGCTCGCGCGCACTGCTGAATACGCCGATTCCTTCGTCCAGCAGTTGTCGCTTCCACTGGCTTACCTGAATCCGGAAGTGTACTTCATACCTGCCCGCAATCTGGTTGACTGTCTCAACCCCTTTGGCAGCTTCCAAAGCTACGTCGAACTTGAACTTGGCACTATGCCGTTTGCGTCGCTGCGTCATTCCTCTTCCCCCTATTCGGTACAGTTGGTCTTACTTAACGAACTGTCCTAATATTGGGGTCCATTATAGGGACGTCCCGCCTTGCGCTTGCCTCCCTTTGGATTCTTCTTCGCTGCGCTTTTCTTGGTCGCACGCTGCTTCGCTTTCGCTGGAGCGTCCGTCTCTGCGTGCTTAACCACTTGCTCCGTCAGCAGCGGATGGGAAACAGCATCACTCACACTGACCAGAGAAAGGGTGAAGAAGCTGACCCCAGCGATGGGCTTGTTGTAGATCGACGAGAAAAAAACGGGCCCAACCTGTGTGTCTTCTTTCCGGCTTTGCTGACCACGCTCTCGTCGCCAACAACCAGATACACCTCATCAGGTTGGAACAGGTGAGTGCGGAAGAACAGCCAACTCATCTGCGCCCACGGCAGCACTGTGTTGAACCAACGCTGCACTGTCCGGTAGCTGCCACCCCTCTCCGTCCAGCGCGAAATACCCAACATCGTCACACGACCGGTCATTGCCAACATCGCGGCGATGATTCGTCCCAACTGACGTGTCGCTGTCTGATTCTGACATTGGCCCAAGCATTGAAGCAGTGCGATAATCTCGATCATGAGCGGTGCTGTCTGATAGGAATTCCACTTTTGTCGGTGATAAGCCTATCCTACACGACCGCTCTATCTTTCCCCTTTTTTGGCGAAGGTATTGTCACAATTACGGGTTTCTGCGGCTCGCACAGAGGGCGGCGGCTGACTTTACCCAGGAAGCCATAGGGTTGCGTTCGCCTTCACAGCGACGGCTACCAACTACCTTAAAAGCTTTGACGCAGAGGCGCAGAGCGGCAGAGACTCGCAGAGAAAAGCGATTTTCATCGCTCATTTTGCCTCTCGGGGAGGCATGAACACTGCCTTGCCTGCGGCTCAGATCAGATTGATCGTCCAGTTTGCGCCCTGGAGCCGCGTGTCCAACTCGCGTGCCTCGCGGCCAAGCTCGTCCGCCTGCTTGCGCAGGACTGCCACATCCACTACCCGCGCATAGCGTGGTTCGGGTGCGGTGAAGTAACGCTCTGTCTTACCCATCGCGGCGTCAGCAAGATCGGCATATGCCTGCTGCCGTTTGCGCAGCAAGTCGCGCACGACAATCGCATCGACAAGGCTGACGCCAGTCTCGATCTCGGCCGCCGCGTTCGTGGCGTTGATCCGGCGAATCACGTCGAGTAAATCGGCGGCAATGCGTTCGTACTCGTTCAAGAGCGCCATGGCGTCTTCGGCAGGCGTATCGCCTGCCTGCACACGGGCGCTGGCGTTCATGCGCGCCTTGAGTGCATCCAACCGGCGCTGAAGATTTGCGCGCTCGATGAGCGCTTCGGCAAGTTTCATGGTAATTTCCTCCTGCTTGTCGGCAGGTGACAGCCGCTGTGGCAACGACTGTCACCTGCTTCAACTCACGATAAAGTCACTGATCACCTGCGGTGCGGCGGCGTCGAAGCCGACTACATCCAGCATACCGGCATCCTCCGGGTCGGCGATGCTGAAGCCGTTGGAGGTCATCGCCACCACGACCAGTTTGGCGGCGATGCCGGTCTTGCGGCGGTATGCCTGCAACGCCTGCGCCGGGTGGATCTGACCGAACCACGTTTCGCTGTCGGTGTAGATCACGAACGCATCGGCCTTGACGCCCCGCTCCAGCGCCCACAACATCGGTTGGGCGCAATCCGTCCGGCCGAAGGGCAGGTTGTCGGTCAGCCGGATGACGTCGTCGAGACGCTGGCGAGGCGAGATCGCTAACGGAACCATCTCATGGCTGAAACCGATCGTGGTCACGGTAGGCTCGGCGGTAGCTGTCACCAGCGCCATCGCGGCGCCTGCCGTGCGCGGGGTCAAGCCACGTACGCCGGCCACGCTTCCGCCGCTCATCGAACCCGAGACATCCAGCGCCAGCACGATGCGCTTGCCGGTCGCCTCGACGTTGCCGAAGGCCAGGTAGAAGGCCCGATCCAGCGCGTCGACCACTGCCGGGATCGGCTCCCAGCGGAGGGAACCGCGCCCGCCGCGCCCGGCTGCATACGTGGTCAGCGCTGCCAGCACGGCGATCGGGTGGATGCGCGCTTTGCGCAGCACATCGCGGTCGCCCAGCTTGCGCGTTACGGTCGCCACTTCCGCACTGAGTGCGGAGAGGGCGCCGCCGGCCGTCATGCGCGCCAGGTTGCGCAGAAGTGCAGTTATCGGCAGTTTCGGCAGCAACGCCCGCCACACATCCGCTTTGCCCAGCCACTGGCTCGGCACGCATTCCCACGGCAGGTCGTAGCGTTCGATCAACTCGATCACGTCGTTAAGCCGCTCGACGCGCCTGACCCGCTCGAAGGCCCAGATCAGCCGCACGGCTTCCTCCGGGTGCGGCGTCTCGCCGACAGTCTCCCAGCCTTTCACCATCCAGTGGAAGAGAATCTCCTGCTGGTTGGTCAGCGCCTTAGGATGCGCCAAACGCAGCGCGTCGCGATGCGTCCAGCCGTCGCGCTGCTGATACTTGACCGCCTGATACGCCAACGCCGCAGCCGGCTTGTTCGTGTACCACGTCGCCACCGCCCGGCGTAGCCCACGCCCCCACCCACGAAACGCCTCAACATAGGCGAGGAAGTGGAAGAGGTGCGTACCGGTGCGCGCCACCTGCGGCAGCGCGGCCAGAGCAGCCTGGCGCGTGGCCGCATCGCCAAGCGCAGCCGCCATTGCCAGCGCAAAGAGGGCAGGGTCGTTCTTCGGCGCACGTCCGCTCTCGCTGATCTCGACGATGCGTGCAACCGCGCGCATCCCATCGGACTGAAGAGACGCAGCCACCGCCTGTGCGTTCTCGACGGTGAGCTGGCGTTCGCTGCTATAGTAGGCGCCGCCCTCCGTGCCAAGCACCAAAAAGCGGTCGAGGCGCATCCAGAGATCCACCGCCCATGTGTAACCACCGGCATCATTGAGCACCTGCCCGGCGCCGGGAATGGGCTGGGTCTGTGGTGTGACGCGTGGCGAGAAATATTCGAAATACTTCTGCAAAACCATTTGAACCTCCCTACAACGATGCAAGCGATTGCGCGGCGGTCTAACGCCCACACGTCGGCATTAGATCGCCGCGCGCATCCAACGGACAAAAATTGCACACAGGCAACGGCGATGGGAGTTAGCCACCACCGTTGCCGGGTGGTCATTTCCCGGATGGTAAGCTGGTGACGGTAACCTGTGTGCGCCGACCCGCTAAAGGATTGGCGAGCACCGGGCAATTGTGGGAACGGCAGGAATCGAACCTGCAACCTTCGGTGCTGAATGGATAACCAGCAAACTTCGGCCCGCGTGCGCAGACAAGATGGTGTTGCCGGACAACCTACGCTCTACCATTGAGCTACGTTCCCGCACAAAATTATGTATTTAGTTTGTGAAAATTGACAACAAAAAACGCAGGCCAGTCAGCCTGCGTTGCGAGGAGAACCAGCGCGCCAGTTAGCTGTGCGCGGGCAGGCCTGTTTTGACAGACTGAGGTTGATCATTCACCATACTGGTCGAGCGCCAGTGTGGCTGACGTAAGTTGTTGATGCGATTTTCCGCTTCGGCTCTATTGAACAGCATACAATCCATTTTCCTTCACAAGTTCATTATGACCTAAACAAGATAACACAGATTTGTGTATATTGTCAAGCCCCAATTTTACACAAATTTCCGCATTCATTCATCTGTTTTCCCCTCCAGCTCGCGCTCGCGGATGCCAATCAGGTAGAGCAGCCCGTCCAGCCCCATGTCGGAGATCGCGCCGCTGGCCTGGCGCCGCACAAGCGGCTTGGCATGAAAAGCGACGCCCAGCCCCCGCCTCACTGAGCATGGGCAAATCGTTGGCGCCGTCGCCGACCGCGATCGTTTGCTCCAGCCGCAGCCCTTCCGCCGCGGCGATCTCACGCAGCAGCGCTGCCTTGCGCGGCCCGTCGATGATCGCGCCCAGCACGCGCCCGGTGAGTCGTCCATCGACGATCTCCAACCGGTTGGCGTACATGTAGTCGAAGCCAAGCTGCTCCTGCAGCCGCTTCCCGAAGTAATCAAAACCGCCGGAGAGGATGCCGATCTTGTAGCCGAGGCGCTTGAGCGTGCTCGTCACCAACTCGGCGCCGTCGGTCAGGCGGATGCGCGCGGCAACCGTGGCCAGCGTTTCCTCCGGTAGTCCGGCCAGCAGCGCCACGCGCCGCGTCAGGCTCTGGCGAAAGTCCAGCTCGCCGCGCATAGCCGCCGCGGTGAGCGCGGCCACCTCCGCGCCCGCGCCCGCTTCCTTGGCCAATTCGTCGATCACCTCGGCCTGGATCAGCGTCGAGTCCATGTCAAAGACGACCAGCCGCCGGTTGCGCCGGTAGATGTCATCGACGTGAAACGAAATATCGACGCCCATCTCCGTCGAGATTTGCAGCAGGCGGGCGCGCATAGCCGCCTCGTCGGCAAGCCGGCCGCTGGCGGTCATCTGCACGCAGGCGCGTGGAATGCGCGAGGGATGGCTGAGCGACGGACGCCCCGACAGCCGGGTGATCACGTCGATGTTGAGCTGATGGGCGGCGCAGACCGCGGCCACGCTGGAAATCTGCGCCGCGCTGAGCTTGCGACCGAGCAGGGTGATGATGTGACGTTGCTTGCCCTGTTCCGCGACCCACGTTTCGTAGTCGGCCAGCGTCGTCGGGCGGAAGCGCACCTCCACGCCCAGTTCGTGGCCCGCAAAGAGCAGATCCTTGAGCACGGGCGATGCGTGGTTTGCATCTGGGATCTCGACGAGCAGCCCCAACGAGATATAGTCGTGGATGACACCCTGGCCGATGTCGAGCACATTGACGCCATGTTCGGCTAGCACGCCAGTGACGCGCGCCACCAGTCCGGTGCGGTCTTTGCCGGTGACATTGACAAGGATGATTTCAGACATAGGAGTTCCTGACCTGAAAAGAGCTTTGACGCAGAGGCGCAGAGAGGCAGAGGCTCGCAAAGAAAAGTTGTTTTCAGTAGTTCACGATTTGGCCTCACACGGAGACATAAAGGCACAAAGTTGAAGATAGTGTTCTTTGTGATCTTGGTGGCTTTGTGTGAGTTTCGTGAAGTACTGATTTTCATTGTTTGGTGACGCCCTGGGGGGAGAAGGGCGCTGATTAGAGTGAAATGACGAGCACACCGCCGACGATCAGCAGCGCGCCGATCGACGAGCGCCACGTCAGCGGTTCGTACAGGAAAATCGCCGCCAGAACCACGACCAGCAGCAGGCTGGATTTGTCGATGGCGGCCACCAGCGCGGTCTGGCCTTCCTGCAGCGCGCGGAAATAAAAGAGCCACGACAGCCCCGTCGCCACGCCGGAGAGTAGCAGAAAGATCAGCGTGCGCTATGGGATCATGCCCAAGCCTTTAACCTCACCCGTGGCAAAGACCCACCCCCAGGCCAGGATCAGGATCACGATCGTGCGCACCGCGGTCGCCAGGTTTGAGCTTACGCCTTGCACGCCCAACTTGACCAGGATGGTGGTCAGTGCGGCAAAGAAGGCGGACAGAAACGCATACAGCAGCCATCCAGATTTCAGCATTGGCATAGAAGCTCCTGTGGTTCACCGGCGACTTTCTGCGCCGCGCGCAGCGGTCGATTTTCAACAGGTTCTACTATCCATCACCAGATGAAGCCTGTCAATTTAGCGTCTATTCAAAAATTTCTGCGGAGCCGCTTTCGTGGTCTTGACATTGAGGTCAAGTATAAACTGCATTGACACGGGGGGCGATTTCCAAGGAACCAGAAGACGATCCAGCAGAGTGGATACTGAAATACCGAAATCGAGAACCCCGGTGCGCCCGGCCCCTGGAACCAGAAGATGATCCAGCAGAGTGGATCCTGAAATAACTGGAGGGACAGGCCCCCGTGCCTGTCCGTGTTTGAACTATTCGTCCGGCGACTGCGCGCGTGTGATCGTCAGCCGTGTGTTGCCGGCGGGGGCAGCCACCGTGCTGCGTGCGCCGTCAGGCCAGGTGATCTCCAGCGTCTGCACCGTGGCGCCAGCGGGGATGGCAAAGTGCGCCTGCGGCGCGTCACCGCTCAAGTAGCCGCTGCCCACGCGCAGGTCGCGCAACTGTGCGCTTTGGTCGGTCACCAGCCGCAGTTGCGCACCGATGGCAAAGGGATTGGCTGAGCCGGGCCAGCGCAGATCGACCAGCAGCGGTTTGCCGCCGCGACAGAGTTGGTTTTCAAAGAGGCGCGCCGGCCCGCGCAGGTTGTTGACGACGATGTCGATGTCGCCGTCGCCGTCGAGATCGGCCATCACCATGCCGCGGCCGCTGTTGGCGGAATCGAGCTTCCAGCCGGGCATCGGTTCGAAGGACAGCCCTTCCTCGTTACGGAATGCCTGGTTTTCCTCAACCAGCTCGTGATCGGGCAGGTGCGCGAAGAGGCGCTCCTCAATCATGCCGTTGACGGTATAGAGATCGACATAACCGTCGAGGTTGAGGTCGCCAAACTTGCTCGACCATGTCCAGCCGGTGCCGTCGATCCCCCAGTCCGGCGCCTGATTCCAATAGCGTCCATCGTCCCCACGCACCAGCAGCACGTTTTCCATGATCTGCGGGTCGGCGGCTACGTGCGCCTGCACCATGCCCACCATCATGCTATCCATGATGGGCGCCCAGCCGCCCATCATTTCGCCAGGATAGGGCTTCATATCTGCGGCGAAAATCTCGAAGTAGCCGTCATTGTCGACATCGGCCTGGTCGTAGCTCATGGTGCTGTGCGTCATGGCGACGAGCAGATCGCTGGCTTCCTTCCAGCCAGCATCGGTGCGCACCCAGGCCATATCCGGCATGTTAAAGTCATTGCCGGCCAGAATGTCGGGCCGGCCGTCGGCGTCGAGGTCGGGAAAGAGGATCGCCAACGTCTGCGCTTCCGCGGCGAGCGCAGTCATGCGGAAGTGGCGCGCGCCACTTTGCGCAGAGTCGTTCTCAAAGAAGAAAATGCCGCGTCGCGCGTTGCCGACGATATACTCGTTGCCACGCTCGGTGAGCAGGCCAGCGTCGTAGCTGCCGGTCACCAGGTCGAGATCGCCATCGCCGTCGAGATCGCCCAATTGGTCACATAGGCGGGCGCGGCCACGCCGGGCAAGACGCGGCGTTGGAAGCGACCTTCTCCTGATTCTCGAAATAGTTGAGCGCGCCTGTGTCGCGTGAGGATAAGGTCGAGGCGGCCATCGGCATTGACATCGACGATCTTGACATCGCGCGTCTTGCCGGTGGAGAGTGGCGCCTTGCGAAAGACCAGATCGCCCTCGTTCCAGAAGATCGCATCGTCGCCATCGTGGTTGCCGAGCACCAGGTCGAGGTCGCCGTCGCCGTCGAGATCGCCGGTGGCGACGCCGCTCCATTGGCCTCGAACATCTGCACCACATTGCTTGCGATCGTCGTGACGTGGTCGAGTGTGTGCGTCACAAAGCGGTCGGTGCACACGTCAGGCGCAGACAGCCGCGTGCGTTCGACCGCCACGGGGACCTGCTCGCCCAGGGTTTGGTGCGGCTCATCCTGGGCGAACATCTGGTGAGAGAACGCCACGATGGCGGCGGCTACGATCAGAAGCGCCAAGACAAGTTTGCCTGCGCGTCTGTCGTAAACGGCGCGAAAAAATTTGTGAGTCAAGCCAATCTTACTATTCATGCGCCTCAAATGCTTTGCACAATCGATTCCGAACAAGTACACTCATTGGGTTTACCATAGCCGGTGCACACGCGCAACTCACTGGCGACGTGCGGGGTGCGTCCTGCAAAGTTGGCAAGCAAGGTGATGCACACGCCGACACGCGCCAGCATCGAGAAGGAGGCTTGACGTGCACGACCAGCCGCGTGGTCCATTGTCGATTCCCGACGAAGTCATTCAATTTGAAACGGGACGTCCCTCCGCCGCGTGGCATCTCCTGCTCGACGCCAGCGGCGCACGTGCGTTCAGCCACGCGCAATTGATCGGGCATCTGGGATGTTTACGGGCTGGACACGCGCTGGGCGAGCACGCTTGCCGTGCGCTATGAAGCCGCGTGTGGCATTGAGCGCGAGGTCACGGTCCCGGCTGACCTGGTGGCGGCGATGATCTTCAAAGCGACCGCGCGGCAGCGCTTTGAGCAACTGGCGCGCCCCGAGCAGCGTAGCTTGCTCGTCTGGCTCGATCAGGCCGCGGACGCACAGGAACGCAACGCACGTATCAACGACCTGCTGGATCGACTCCAACGCGGCGACCCGATCTGACTGAATAGAGCGTCAAGACTGATTTTTCGTGTTTTGATCCGCTCTGATCCGCCTAATCCGCGCCATCCGCGTGCTATTCTTTTTGTATCGCAAGCGTGATCTCATGCGTTGAAGAATATTTGTCGATTTTTTGATTGGAGGAACGCTGTGCTACACTTGCCCCGTTTATGAAGTCGGCGGCGTTGCCGCCGATTTGCAATTCTACCGGCAGTGCAGACTAGCATCCCGGACAGGACGTTCCCTGAACATATCAACATAGGGCGGATTTTGTAATCCGCAGCGGGTATAAAATGAGCAAAAAACTTGTAATCGTCAGAATCGCCCACCAAAGCCAAAACGATCAGCAAATTTCTCCCGCGACTATCAGGTCAAGGCAAGCATGGTGATAACGACTTGCCGGCTTCGCCGCCGAAATCCCGGAGAAGCACAAAGGGGAGGCGTGGTCGCGGCTGGGCGTCAATGTCGAGGAGGATTTCGACCCGCTCTACGTGATCCCAGACAAGAAGCGCAAGCTGATCGCCGAACTCAAGAGCGCGCTCAAGGATGCCGACGAACTGATCCTGGCGACGGACGAAGATCGCGAGGGCGAAAGCATCGGCTGGCATCTGCGCGAGGTGCTCAGGCCCAAACAACCGGTGCGCCGCATGGTCTTTCACGAGATCACGCGCGAGGCCATCGAGCAGGCGCTGCGTGAAACGCGCGAAATCGACCTCGATCTGGTGCACGCACAGGAGACGCGGCGCATTCTCGACCGGTTGGTCGGCTATACAGTGTCGCCGCTGCTCTGGCGCAAAATCGCGCCCAAACTGTCGGCCGGGCGCGTGCAGAGCGTGGCTGTGCGTCTGCTTGTCCTGCGCGAGCGCGAGCGCCGCGCCTTTGTGACCGGGCAATATTGGGATCTCAAGGCGTTGCTCAACAAGCGTCCCGACCAGTCGAGCCATCGCTTTGATGCGACGCTGGTTTCAGTGGGCGGCAAGCGCGTCGCCTCGGGTCGCGACTTCGACGAACACACCGGTCAGGTTGCGGCGGGCAAGGATGTGCTGCTGCTCAATCAGCAGGAAGCGGAGACGCTGCGCCAGCGGCTGTTGGAAAGTCAATGGCTGATCGCCGATGTAGAGGAGAAGGACGCCACGCGCGCGCCCTACGCCCCTTTCACGACGAGCACGCTGCAACAGGAAGCCAACCGCAAGCTGGGCATGAGCGCGCGCGAGACGATGCGCGTCGCCCAGCATCTGTACGAAAACGGCTACATCACCTACATGCGCACAGACTCGGTCAATCTGAGCGAGGAAGCGATCACCGCGGCGCGGCGGCGCATCCGTGAAATGTACGGCGAGGAATACCTCAGCCCTTCCCCGCGACGCTATCAGACCAAGACCGCCAACGCACAGGAAGCTCATGAAGCGATCCGCCCTGCCGGCGACCAGATGATCCCGGCCGACAGCCTGCCGCTCGCTGGCCGCGAGCATGCGCTCTACGACCTGATCTGGAAGCGCACGGTGGCGTCACAGATGGCAAATGCACGCCTCAAGTTGCGCACGGTCACAGTCAACGTTGCGGACGCCGTCTTCCGCGCCAGCGGGCGCACGATCCTCTTTCCCGGCTTTTTCCGCGCCTACGTCGAAGGATCGGACGATCCCGACGCCGCCTGGAAAGCCAGGAGCAGCCGCTGCCGCGCTGGCAGTGGGCGAAGCAGTCGACTGCCGCGAGCTCGCGGCAGTCGGGCATGAGACCCAGCCGCCCGCGCGCTACACCGAAGCGACGCTGGTCAAGGCGCTCGAAGCCGAAGGCATTGGCCGGCCCAGCACCTACGCCACCATCATCGACACGATCCAGCAGCGCGGCTATGTTTTCAAACAGCGCAAAGAATTGGTGCCGACCTTCACTGCCTTCGCGGTCACCGAATTGCTGGAACAGCACTTCGAGGATCTGGTTGACCTGAAGTTCACCGCCAACATGGAGCAGCGGCTCGACGATATTTCGACGGGCGTGACCAACATCTGGCGTACCTGCGAGTTCTATCTTGGCTGGAGGCGGCTGGAGAACCAGGTCAAAAGCGCGAGGCCGCCATCGACCCCAGGCTGGCCAGCGCGGTGACGCTTGGCAATCTCAACGCTGAAGTGCGCATCGGCCAATATGGTCCCTATCTGGCGCGCGAGGAGAACGGCGACCGTCGCACGACGAATCTGCCGCCCACGCTGCCGCCGCCGATCTGACCGATGAGATGGCGGATGCGTTGTTCAGTAAAAAGATCGACGGCCCGCAAGTTATCGGCAACGACCCCGAAAGCGAGCTGCCGGTGCTGCTCAAAGTCGGCCCGTATGGCCCGTATGTGCAGCTTGGCGAGGATGACCCGAACACCAAGGTCAAACCGAAGCGCGCCAGCCTGCTCAAAGGCATGGCGCCGGACGAGCTGACGATGGAAACCGCGCTGGCGTTGCTCAGCCTGCCGCGCACGGTCGGCGACCACCCGGAGAGCGGCAAGCCGGTGCAGGCCGGCGTCGGACGCTTTGGCCCCTTTGTGGTGCACGACGGCGTCTATGCCAACCTGCGTCCGCCGGATTGGGTGCTCGACATCGAGCTAGACCGCGCGCTGGAACTGCTGGCAGCCAAGGCAAGCGGCGCGGGCCGCCGCGGCGCGTCGAAAGTCGTCATCAAAGAGTTAGGCGATCACCCGGACGGGGGCGCGATCCAGGTGTTGGAGGGGCGCTACGGCCCTTATGTCAGTTGGAACAAGGTCAACGCCACCGTGCCCAAAGACACCCAGCCCGCGGATGTGACTTTGCCGCAGGCTTTGGCGTGGCTGGCTGAGAAGCAGGGCAAGCCAAAGACGGCGCGCAAGGGAAATACAAAGAAGGCAAAATCCGCTGGCGCAAAAGCTGTGGAAGCAACGAAAAACCGGCTGCTAAATCCACAAAAACGACAAAAAAGCGCCGCGGCAAGCAAAAAGGCGTCTGCCAAAACAAAGTCTCCAACCGCCAAGCCATAAAACGCCAGGAGGCAGCGACTATGAGTAAGCGCAATAAAAAACAAAAGAAGCTGCAAAGACAGGCTGAACTAGCCGCCAGGCCAACAGGGGCAAGTATAGTAGCACAGTGGCCTCTCTACGAGGTGCTGTTGGATGCAGGTTGGCAAGATACGGCAAATCTAGCCAGAATCCTGGTTGCACGCCAGGCGCCTGACGCCAGCAAAGTGGCAGTCGCGTACTTTCTGGCCGATCTTGCTTGTCTTGGGATCAAGAGCGTACAGGTCAAACGTTTTGCCGATCTTGTTGAGTATGAGGAATTCCGTACGCATGTCTTGACAGGGCCGCCTATGGTGCAAGCTGACCTGGATCTGGTTGCCAAGATTCTCTACACCGCGCGCGACTATGCGTCACAGCTTGGGTTCAAGCCCGATTTTGTCTTTACACAGGCTGAATTCCTGCTGAGCGGCGCTGAGCCGGAACATTGTCCTACGCCTGTCCCCACCGGAGGCGGAAGGCAAACCGCTTTACATCAATGGCCCTTATGACGATCCAGATCAGATCATCGCCACGCTGCGACGGACGGTTGGGGAGGACAATTTTGACTATGTGATCCAGGCCGGCCCTGACACACGTTTCGGGTTTGACGACAAGGCATAAGGCAGAGACAAAACATAATCAGATTTTTGATAGATTTCTTGGATTCTCATCCTCAAGAAGCATTTGATCGGTGGCCTGCCACGAATGGCTGTAAATGGCGCGCAAAAGGACGTTGCAGCGCGCCGCGGTAGTCGTCGGGATGCGCACGCAGCATCTCCCGCAGCGCCACCCCATGCTCGTTCAGAATTGAGCCAAAGGTGACGTGCAGCAATTGGCGCGCATCGAACTGGTCGAGCAGCGCCGGCAGCGCCTGATCGGCGACGGCAGCGCCCAGCGGCACATGCTCCGGTCGGCAGTCCAGAAAATAGGTCTTTTTGTCGTGATCATAATGTTCGCGCCCGGTGTCCAACATACGCCGGAAGAGCGCCGGGTCGCGCACGGCCGCAATGCGCAGCGCCTCCAAATAGCTGGTGCCGGCCGTTTTTACACGCACAAGCATCCCCGCGTGGCGTGCGATGATGGGATAGATGCTGAACTTGTCGGAACCGGTGTGGACGCTTAGTTTGTAGCGATCAAAGTGGCGCATCACCGCCACATGGCGCGCCAGCTCCGTCTCGAATTCGCCCAGGTCACCCATATAATCTACGCCCTTCTGGAACTTGCCCACAAAGCGCGGGGCCAGGCTGACCACAGGCGCGCCGCGTCGCAGCAGTTCGTTGGCGATGAAATAGTGCTCATGCACCGAGGTCGGCGCGTCGGTCTCATCCACCGACATTTCCAGGTCGAAGGCGGCGGCTGACGCAGCGCGCAGCGCATTTGTGATCTCCAGGGTGTGGGCGATGGCGCGACCGTATTTTGCCAGCCCGCGCAGCAGCGTTTCCTCTTCGAAATGTAACGCCAATCCGTCAAGCTCAATCGCTCGCCCGCAATAGGCGTCGTGCAGCGCGGCGTAACTCGTTTCCAAGCCAGCCCAGGGCAGCGCATCGCACTTGGCGCGCAGTGTTGCCAGGTCGTCGGTTTGGGCGGCGTTGTCGACATGATCGCTCGGATCCACGGTGAAGAAGGTGTAACCCGCGGCCACAAACGGCGCCACGTGCGCCACTTCTTTGACGTGATCGGCGTCAGCGCCCCACGGCGCGCGCCAGTCCAGCGCAAAGACGCCCCAGATCGCGGCTGCCATCACCTCTTCCGGCGTCCGGTGCAGACGCTCATTTTCGCGCACCGACTGCTGGGCAAAAATCGGCGCAAAGCAGCCGGTAGGGTCGGCGGCGCGCAGTGCGTCGATATGCCCAGGCGTGGCGACGCCGATGCGGTCGCCAAAGCCGATCGAGAGGTGCGCGCCCAGCGGCTGTGGCTTGAGCCAGGGCAGATGCTCTTGCAAGGCGCGGGCATTCTGCGCCGTCAGCGGGCAGAGCAAGTCGTCGCCACGGCGCTCGCCCGCGAACCCTGCATGACGCCCACGCACGATCAACCGCCTGACGCCGTCCGGCGTCACGTTGGCTAGAAAAAAGGTGGCGCCATTGGCCTGCACACCCGATGGCGCGTGGGGCTGAATGTTTGCGTACATAAATTTGGCTTTCCTCTGCCTACAGGTGATTGGCGCTGCAGTGATCTCAAGCGCATGTGACCATCGTCTCCTCTGACAGGAGTGTGGATTATCCTATCACAGGTGCAGGTTTGAACAATAAGGCTGCAAACGAGAGGATACTTTTATCGGGGGAGAAGTGTTATTTGGGGCAGTATCGTCTGCAACTGGCGTTGCAAACACCGATTTTTGCGCTTATCTTGCTATGGCCTCGTGCAACAGAGGACGAAATTTATATCCGTAGATAATCTGTCCTTCATCACCCTCTTCGCGCAGCTTACGCGTTACCATCTCAACGCGCATGCCGATTTTGATGTCCTGCGTATCGACGTCGGTAAGCTGCGCTGTCACCATTGGGCCTTCATCCAACTTGATTAAGGCAACACTATAAGGCTTCTGATCTTCATAGCCTTGCGGTACGTTGTACATGGTGGTGAAGCTGAAAACTTCTCCATGCCCGCTCAGCGGCGCGGAAACAGAGCCCCCGTTCCCCCGCTGGTTACCTAAATGGCCGACCATCAGTCATCTCCCGCCATGACCACCTGAGTTGCAAGAGGCGCCGCCATCGCACCAAAGTCGAAGATCGGCGCGGCTTTTGCCCCATGCTCATGCATTGGTTTGTGACAATGGGGACAGACCTGGCGCGGCGGGAAAACCGCACGTTCGCAGTGATTGCAAACTTCACCTTGCAGGCTGTATCGTTGTTTCTTCGTGCGCCACATATTGGGAATTGCCATATTGATTCTACCTCGAACTTGTTCTGATTGCTTCGTCATCAAACTGTGCATTACCGTGCATTGCTGTGTGTTGTTGACTCACATCGTACGCATCGCACTGTTTTAGCATATGGGGCGCAGCATAGCAGTTCGGGACTCTCAATTCCTATCTGCCTGCTCTGAGCATCAGTTTGATAGGTTTTGACAGCGATTATGAACAATATTGTAGAATAATTGCCGAGATTTTGTATTGCCTTTGCACGACGGCGACGGAAAAAGAAGCATCTGTCCGCCGCGATAAGATCGTCAAAACGGTAGGGTCTGATCGTCAAAAGCGTGGCGCGTGCTGGATCAGCTTCCCAAAATATGCGTTACGATCGTGGCGCCGCTGCCGCCGATATTTTGCGCCATCGCCAGCCGCGCTTGGGCAATTTGATTGGCGCCTGCCGTGCCGGTCAACTGCTGCACGCATTCGACAATTTGGTAGACGCCCGTTGCACCCACCGGGTGGCCGCGGCTCTTCAACCCACCCATCGTGCTGATCGGCAGCCGGCCGTCGAGACCGATCTCGCTTTCTTGCGCCATGCGCCAGCCTTCGCCACGGCGGGCAAAGCCATTCGATTCGAGGCTGAGCGCTGTCATGATGGTAAAAGCATCGTGCAACTCGAAAAGATCGAGATCCTCCAGGGCAACGCCCGCCTGTCGCAGGGCTTTCTGACTGCTGATCTGCGCTGCTTTCAGAAAGAGAGGATCGCGGCGGTCGTGCACGGCCAAGGTGTCGTTGGCGCTGGCGCTGGCCAGGATGCGCACCGCCCCGCGGTGATGGCTGGTGGTGAAACGATGCGCCCATTCCGTCGGCGCCAGGATCAGGGCTGCGGCGCCATCGCAGACCGGACTGCTGTCCATGATGTTGATCGGCGTCGCAATCACCGGGGCCCGCACATAGTCATCGAGCGTGATCGCATCCTGGAACATGGCGTTCGGGTTGTTGGCGCCGTTGCGATGCGCGTTGATGCTGAAACCGGCAAAGGCGTCCAGTGGCACGTCATATTCGTACATATATCGCTGCATGATGAGGGCGTTTAAGCCAACAAAACTGACGCCATGCAACGCTTCGTATTCGGCGTCGGCGGCTGTGGCCAGGCCGGCCGTGGTGTCCTTGCCCACGGTGTCGGTCATCTTTTCCAGGCCGGCGACGATGACAATGTCGTGGAAACCGCTGGCGACCGCCATGGCGCCAACGCGCAGCGCGGCGGAACCGCTCGCACAGGCGGCCTCCACCTTGGCCGTCTCGATGCCGTGCAGCCCGCAGAAATCGGCCACGAGCGCGCCCAGATGCTCCTGGTCAAGCAGATTGCCACTGAGCATATTGCCGACAAACAGCGCATCGGCTTGCTCAACGCCAGCCTCGGCCAGCGCGCTGGAAATTGCCTGATAAGCCAACTGCCGGGCGGACAAGTCCCAAAGTTCCCCCACCGGTGTCTGACCAATGCCGATGATCGAAACAGAACGCATAAAACCTCCCCACACAAATCAAAAAGCCAGCGCGTCCAGGAGAATGCAATGCGACCATTGATGGCTCTGGCGCGGAAAAACTTCCTGACTGCTGGCTCACGTAAGTCGATATGTACTGGCGCCTGGCTCGACCGATGCTTTACAAGCAACTGCTTCATAAGCAACGCCGAGGAAGCTGCAAAATTTCAGGCCACGCTGCTGTCGGAGCTTATTATAGTGGTTCTATCGAAAAAGGGATGTAATGGCTATCGGCTTGTCATGCGATGACAGGTTGAGGTTATCCGGCAACGGCAACCGAGGAAGTGGTGCGCCAATCTGCAATGCGGGCGCGGGTTTGCTCCCAATCGATGTGGGTGAAACTTTTCATGCCTAATTGATGCGCTGTTGCGACGTTTTCTGCGGAATCGTCGATATAAAGCACCTGGCCGGCAGACAGATTGAGCAACTCCAGCGCCAGCTCGAAAATGTCCGGGTTGGGTTTGAGCAACCCCACTTCGTTGCTCATAATCACTAACTCGAATTGCTTCAATTCGGGGATGTGAACGTCCAGCCAGGCAACATGACTGGCATTGGTGTTGCTGATGGCGCCAATCAATAACTCGCCATCCACTTGTAACCCTGCGGCGTAGGATAGCGCGTCCTCGTTGCGAGTGATGCCGGCAGAGAACGCCTGCTCGAATTGTTCCAAGGAGACGTCGGCGTCAAACTGCTCATTCAGCAAGGCGCGCACCTGTTCTGGCGTAATTTCGCCAAGCCCGAACGCCTGACTGATTTTCGCATAGAGGGCGCTGACGCGGGCCGGATCGACGCCGTACAATAGGGCGACAGCCTCTAAAGTCCGGCTATGGTGGTACCACACCAGAACATTGCCGATATCAAAGAGAATTGCCTGCATAAGTCACGATCCGTGGATGGCTACGGCCAGCACAACGAGGAAACCGGTCAGGCCGAGCAGGGCGATAAACAAGGCGATGAAGAAGCGACGGCGAAAACGGAGATGGCTTTTAGCGGTGGAGGCGCCGAACTGCGAGGCGTCGATTTCAGGACGAAACATCGGCTGTTGGCGTTGCCGCATGATCAAGTTCCCGTTAACATTTTGAACGGTGCTGGAAACATAACCAACAGCGTCCTCACTTGAATTGGCTCCAGTATAGTGGCGGGCAACACGGCGCGTCAACCAACGACTAACCTACGGGTGCATTTCATTGTTACTTTGTTCAGGGTTAATTTGTTCGACCAGGTTTGGCGGGTGGATATGTTTGCAGGAAATGCAGCGCGTCATGTATGCTTCATGCCAGACGCCCCTCGTGTTGTATATGGCGGCACGCATTGATGCTGGTCGCTCCGCATCCTCCACGTCACTGGGGACTTATCTTCCTTTGTGGACAGCCAATAGAGAGAGCAATCCGTGCCTGTTCTTGTACTTTGCCTGACACTCATCTTTGTCTCAGCGCCATTTTTCTGGTTGATCAAACCCCATCGAACATTGGCGTTCGCCTGGCTGGCCGCGCTGCCGCCGGCCGCGGTGACGGTCTGGCAGGCATTGCAACTGCCTGTCATCGCCAGCGGCGCCACTTTGACCGAACGCTATGTGTGGGCGCCCACCCTGGGGTTGGAGATTGCCCTGCGCTTGGATGGCCTGTCGCTCTTCTTTGGCCTCATCGTCACCGGCATTGGCGCCTGTATCGCTTTTTACACCGCTTATTATTTCGAGAAGGATGCGCGCCAGGGTTTCTTTTACCTGCTGCTTTATGCGTTTATGGGCAGTATGTTGGGGCTGGTCTGGTCGGATGACCTGCTGACCATGTTCGTCTTCTGGGAAGGGACGAGCATCACCAGCTATCTGTTGATCGCGTTCAAAACCGACAATAAGGCCGCCACTGAAGGCGCACGTCGCGCCTTGATCGTAACGTCCGTTGGCGCGCTGTCCATGCTGGCCGGCATGATCGTGCTGGGTCTGCACGTGGGTTCGTTCAACATCAGCACAATCCTTGCGACGCCAAACATTGCCTCCGCGGCTGTGACGCCGGTCGCGTTGGCGCTGATCTTCCTGGGTGCATTCACCAAGTCGGCGCAATTTCCTTTTCAATTTTGGCTGCCAGGCGCCATGGCCGCACCGACTCCCGCCAGCGCTTATCTCCACTCAGCGACAATGGTGAAAGCTGGCATCTTCTTGCTCGCACGCCTGCACCCAGCCTTCAGCGAGCTGCCGATGTGGTTCTGGACGCTTTTCCTCGTCGGCGGCGTCACGATGGTGCTGGGCGGGGTGAGCGCGATCCGCTACACCGACATGAAGGCGCTGCTGGCCTACGCCACGGTCGCCATCCTCGGCATGTTGGTCATGCTACTGGCCTTTCGCGAGGAATACGCGTACGAGGCGTTTGTCGTGATGGTGGCCGCGCACGCGCTCTATAAGGCGCCGCTTTTCCTCAGCGCGGGCATCGTCGACCATGCCATGGGCACGCGCGATTTGCGCAAGCTGGCCGGGTTGGCGCGCAGCCTGCCGGTGGTCATGGTCACTGTCGTGCTGGCCGCGCTGGCGATGGCCGGCGTGCCGCCGACGCTGGGCTTTTTGGCCAAAGAGTTGGTGCTGGAGAATTTTTACGACCTGTACGAACACGGCGATTTGATCGCCGGCGGTGTAGGGTATGTTGCGGCGGCTGTCGCCTCGCTCTTTATGGTAGGCGCGATCCTGGCGCTGGTGTGGGAAGCCTTCTTCCGACGCCGGCCCGATGAAGAGGGCGCGCATTTGCATCACGCGCCCTCATTCGGGTTCGTGGCGCCGGCGCTCCTGCTGACTGTGATTGGCGCGACGGGAGCATTGTTTACCGACGCCTACGCCAATCTATTGTTTGCGCCCGCGATTGCCGCCATTTCTGGGGAGACGGTCGAACTCGAGTTTAAGCTGTGGCATGGGTTTACACCGGTGTTGATTACCAGCTTGGTGATTTTGGCGCTGGGCTTCCTCGTCTTTCTGGGGCGCGGGCTGTTGCGCCGTGGCTTTGCCCGCACCTCGCCGCGGCTCAGCTCGCTGGTTGCCTATGACGCTACGATCAACGGCGTTTATCGGCTTGCCAACCGGGTGACGACGCTGATCCAGGGCAGCCCGATGGCGCCGCAGTTGAGCGTCACGCTGCTGGCCGGGGTGGCAGTGATGGTGTACGCCCTGTTTTTCACGAATGCCCAGACCAGCGTTCTGCTCGATTCGCTGGAAATTCCGAGCATCCCCGAATGGTTGATCTTTGTGCTGGCGATCTTTGGCGCGCTGACCACCGTGCGCGCCCGTTCGCGGCTGAGCGCCATCATTGCGCTGGGTGTGGTGGGCGTAACGGTGACGTTGTTCTTCGTCGTCTTTGGCGCTCCCGATTTGGCGCTCACCCAGTTGTTGATCGAAGTGCTTACGGTGATTTTGCTGGTGCTTGTCTTTTTCAGGGTGCGCCCCGACCCTCAGCTCGCGTCGGATGGGCGCACGCCCTTTCGGTTGTTTGTCGCGTTTGCCATGGGGTTCTTTGGTTTTGCCGTCGTCATGGTCAACCACCTGAGTCAGGTGGGCGAGAGCATCAGCCCCTACTTTATCGAAAATTCACTGTCGATCGGTAAAGGCGCCAATGTGGTGAATGTGATTCTGGTCGACATACGCGGCTATGACACGATGGGAGAAATCACGGTGCTGAGCGTGGCGGCGTTGGGTGGCTATGCGCTGCTGCGCAGCCCACAATTGCACGCCCTGCGGCAGCGCATCAACGCGGCGCGGCGCAGCCAGCAGCCGGCGCAAGAGCAGAAGATAGGGGGGCCAGGCCATGACTGAGATTTATCTACGGCTCGTCGATCTGATTTTGACGCCGATCATCATGTTGATCGCCATCATGCTCTTCTTGCGCGGCCACGACTTGCCCGGCGGTGGGTTTATTGCTGGCTTGGTCTTTGCGTCGGCGATCGAGTTGACGATCCTGGCGCGCGGCGCCGAGGCGACGCGCGCGCGCTACGGGCCATGGCTGGTGCCGCTGGTCGGCCTCGGTTTGAGCGCAGCCGTCACCGCGGGGCTGATTGGCATCTATGGCGGCGGTTTTTTCCGCAGCATGTGGATCGAGTTCTATCTCGGTGCGGAAAAAGTGAAGTTTGGCACGCCGCAGTTGTTTGACTTGGGCGTCATGCTGGTGGTCATCGGCATGGCAATCACCTACCTGTCGCGCCTGAGCGAGACTGCTGAGCTAGCAATACGCGAAAATCAGAGTGAAGAAGGCGGACAATCATGAAGATGGGTCGCCCCTTTCACCAACATGGAGACAGCGCATGACGGCATTTATGCTGGCGTTATTGGTGGGTGTGCTCTTTGCTTGTGGCGCGTATATGGTCATGCTGCGCGGGCAGATCAAGCTCGTGCTGGGGCTTGGGTTGATCACCCACGCGGTCAACCTGGCGCTCTTTGGCACGGGACGGCTGACGCGCGGCGCGCCGCCGATCTTGCCGCATGAGGGTGAGATGACGGCTGCCATGGCGAGCCAGTTTGCCGACCCGCTGCCACAGGCGCTGATCCTGACCGCCATTGTCATCAGCTTTGGCGTGACTGCGTTTATCGTCGTGTTGATCTATCGTCGCGACGCGTTGACAGGCAGCGACCTGGCGCCTGGTGAACTGGCGATGGTAATCAACACCTCCGATCCGTTTGCTGCATTTGATCTGCGCGCTACGCTGCCCGAAGCCGCCGATGATTACGACATTTTGCAATATGAACTGGACGAAGTCTATAACCGTCCCAACCCAGAGGTAGCGCACGAATGACGCTTCATCCAACCATCCTCGCGCTGCCGGTGGCGCTGCCGCTCATCTTTGGCGCGCTCGGACTGATCGCACAGACGGCAATCCCGGTGCGCCGCGTGCGGATTCAACAGACGCTGACGGGCATCGGCATCGGCGCCAATCTGGTGCTGGCGTTGGTGCTGCTGGTTTTCACCCTCAACGGCGGGCGTCTGGCCTTCCAAATGGGGTTGTGGCCGGCCCCTTTTGGCATCACGGTCTATCTGGATGCACTTGCTGCCATCATGTTGACCATGGTGGGGTTGCTCAGCGCCGTGATCTTCCCCTTTGCGCTGGCGACGATGGACGCCGAACGCACACGGCTCGGCTTCTTCCCGATGATGCTCTTTCTGCTGATGGGCGCCAATGGCGCGTTTATCACCGGCGACCTCTTTAACCTCTACGTCTTTTACGAAGTGCTGCTGATGTCGAGCTTTGTAATGTTGACCCTGGGCGGCACGCCCAGCCAGATCAACGGCGGCATTCGTTACGTAGTGTTGAACCTCATGGGGTCAATGATGTTGCTGCTGGCCGCGGGCATCACGTATGGGACGCTGGGCACGCTCAACATGGCGCATATTGCCGTGCGCATGACCGGCGCGCCCTATCTCGTACAGACGGTAATTGCTGGCCTGCTGCTGATCGCATTTGGCGCCAAGGCGGCCGCTTTTCCGGTCTTCTTCTGGTTGCCAAGCAGCTACCACACGCCCCATCCTGTGGTGACGGCGATCTTCAGCGGCGTGTTGACGAAGGTCGGCATGTATTCTATGTACCGCATTTTCCCCCTCTTTTTTCCGTGGCTGTTGAACGATTGGCAGCCGCTCTTGATGACGGTGGCCGGACTGACGATGGTGATCGGGGTGTTGGGCGCGTTTGCACAGCCTACGATCCGGCGTCTGTTGAGCTTTCACA
This sequence comes from Candidatus Caldilinea saccharophila, assembly GCA_016710365.1. Classification (GTDB taxonomy): domain Bacteria; phylum Chloroflexota; class Anaerolineae; order Caldilineales; family Caldilineaceae; genus Caldilinea; species Caldilinea saccharophila. The sequence continues at coordinate 49,639 of JADJVW010000030.1, forward strand.
TCATCAGCCAGATTGGCTACATGATCATGGGGCTGGCCGTGGCGATGACGCCGAGCGCCTTTGGCATTGGTTTCGGGCTGGCCCTGGCGATTCTGTTTCTGATCCACAATCAATTGGTTAAGACCGCGCTGCTGCTGGGCGGCGGTGCGGTGGAGCTGGAAATGGGCACCGGCAAGCTTGGCGAGCTGGGTGGTCTGGTCAGCAAGATGCCGGTGCAGGCGACGCTCTTCTTCGTGGCTGCTTTTTCGCTGGCCGGTTTCCCGCCCAGCAGCGGCTTTATCGGCAAACTAGGCTTACTTGAAGTCACCTTCTCGTCTGGGCAATGGATGATCGCCGGCGTCAGCGTCATCGTCAGTGTGCTCACCACGATGAGTATGGTGCGGCTGTGGCAGTATGTATTTTGGGGGAAGCCCCACGCCACACCCGTGACGCCTCAGCGGAAGGCGCCCCGGCACGGCTCGCTGATGACGACGGCGCCGGTGGCGATTTTGGTAGCCTTGAGTCTGCTCATCGGCATTGCCGCGCAACCTGCGCTTGAAATGGTGCAAGTGGCGGCAAGCCAGGCCATCGATCGGGCTGGCTATATTACGGTGGTCGATCCTACGTTGACGGCGGAAGATCTACAAATTCTCCTGGAGCAACCTGCACAGGATGCACTGCGGAGCGTTGAAAGCGCCGGGAGCTAACACAATGAATACCCGCAATGTCTTCTTGATGAACCTGTTATTGGCGGTGCTGTGGGCAGCGCTTCACGCCGACCTGAGCGTCACGACGTTCATCATTGGCTTTCTGTTTGGCTTCCTGTTGTTGTCGGTTGCGCACCGCGGCTATGGCGCTACGGTAGTTGGCGTGGCCGGGTTTATTCTGTTTCTCATCCGCGCCATTATCGTCAGCAGCATTCAAGTGGCTGGTTACGTGCTGGCGCCCACGCTGCGCCTCGATCAGGGTATCATCGAGATCCCTTTGGAGGCGCGCAGTGACCTGGAGATTGCCATCCTCGCCAGTTCGATCACATTGACGCCTGGCACCTTGAGCGTCGATGTCGGACGATCCTCGACGGGCCAGCGCGTGCTCTACGTGCACAATCTGGTCATGGGCGATGCTGATGCAGTGCGCAACTCTATCAAAATTGATTTTGAACGTCGCATTCTGCGCGTGACGCGAGGAGGCATGACCGGATGAACATGGAAAACTGGATCGACGTCACCCTCGTCATCTTGGCGATTTCTTTGTTGGTCTGCTTTGTTCGTTTGTATATTGGCCCCAACCCGCCCAACCGCGCGGTTGCGTTCGACACGATCGCCATTCATGCGGTGGGCGTCTTTGCCTTGCTCTCCATGCGCAACGACGCACCGGAATTGTTGGACGCGGCCATCGTCACTGCTGTGCTCGGCTTTGTTGGCACGATGATGTTTGCACGCTATATTGAGAAATCCAATCTGCAGGATTGGGAATCGGACGAGGAGTAGCCGGGCTATGACCACGGGGCAAATTGCGATTATCGTGCTGATTTTGTTGGGCGCCGGCTTTATGCTGATCAGCGCCATCGGCATTGTGCGCCTTCCCGATGTATTCTCGCGTATGCACGCGGCCGGCAAGGCATCGACGGTCGGCATCAGTTGCCTGCTGCTGGGCGCCGGCTTCTTTTTTCTGGATGAATTCCTCTTTTACCGCATGATCGTGTTGATCGCTGATCTTTGCGACCGCGCCGATTTCGACGACGGCGTTGGCAAGAGCGGTCTATAACAACGAACCTTCCCTGCGCAAGCAACTCAGGCATGATGAAATGGCTGGGCCCATTGCAGAGACTATCAGTGCACCGCCGGCTGACGGCAGCGACGCCATCCTGACAACGCTGCCTTGACGATTACCCGTCTTGACTGTTACCCGTCTTGACTGTTACCCGTCTTGACTGTTACCCGTCTTGACTGTTACCCGTCTTGACTGTTACCCGTCTTGACTGTTACCCGCCCTGACTGTTACATTGACCTCCAATACAGTTGCTTGAGCCATCATTTTGTCTATCATCGGCTCAGAGACCGGGTTTCCATGCGAAACTCGGTCTCTGAGTTTTCAGGAGCAAACCTACCTATGTCTTCCAATCTTGAGTCTTCCACTTTTGGGTCTTTTAACTTTGATATTCCGGTTGAGCGGAGGGGCACGGACAGCGGGAAGTGGGGCTGGTTTGGCGAGGATGTGCTGCCTATGTGGGTCGCCGACATGGACTTTGCCTCGCCGCAGCCGATCATCGATGCCTTGCAGCGCCGCGTGCAGCATGGCGTCTTTGGCTACGGCATGGATTCCAACGCGCTCAAACAGACGATCGTCGAGCGCATGGCGCGACTCTACGCCTGGACGATCCAGCCCGACGACATTGTGATGCTGTCGGGGCTGGTAAGCGGCCTCAACATCGTCAGCCGCGCGGTGGGTGAACCGGGCGACGGCGTGCTGATTAACACGCCCGTCTATGGCCCATTCTTGACCGCGCCCGTTAACCAGCAGCGCTCGCTGCAATCGGCGCCGCTGGAAGTCGCCAAACAAGGCCGCCGCCTGCACTACACGCTGAACATGCCGGGGTTGGCCGCAGCAATCCAGCCCACGACCCGGCTGTTCCTGCTCTGCAACCCACATAACCCGGTGGGGCGCGCCTTCACACGCGGCGAACTCACCGAGATCGCCGCCTTTTGCGAAAATCACGACTTGGTGATTTGTTCGGACGAGATTCACTGCGATTTGCTGCTTGGCGGGACGCGCCACATCCCCATCGCCAGTCTGTCGCCGGAGATCGCACAGCGCACCATCACCCTGATGGCGCCGAGCAAGAGCTTCAATGTGCCTGGCCTGGGCGCCAGCTTTGCGATCGTGCAGAACGCGGCGTTGCGCAAGCAGTTGGAGGCGAGCATGGCCGGCATCGTCCCGCACGTCAATATCCTGGGCGTCGTGGCGGCGGAGGCGGCCTACGCCGATTGCGATGATTGGCTGCAGGCGCTGCAAGCCTATCTGACAGCCAATCGCGACTACGCCGTACAATTCGTGGAAGATCGTCTGCCCGGCGTCGCTACGACCAGCCCAGAGGCGACCTACCTGTTGTGGCTCGATCTCCGTGCGACCGGACTTGGCGAAAAGCCGGCCGATCACCTGCTCAAGACGGCGAAGCTTGCCGTCAACGATGGCGCCTGGTTTGGTGAGGGCGGCGAAGGCTTTGTACGCGTGAATTTTGGCTGCCCGCGCAGCACATTAACGGATGGGCTGACGCGCATCGAAGCTGCCTTGAAGTTAGAAAATGATTGACCGCCGTGCGATTTCGTTTTACAATAAACGAAACTGACCAGTAAATAGGTGGAGACCCGACGACTGAACGACGTAACCTGCGTAAGCAGGTGAGGATCATCGATGCCCCTTTCTATCCGATGGCCGCATCATCCGACCAGGATGAGCGACCTCATCGACCCGGAGACGCTGGCTGTCCTCATTTCTGGCTCGTGCGCGCGCTTGGGGCGCGCGCTCACGGTGCTCGATTACGACAAGGGCGCGGGGGCGATTGCCCGGATCGACCCGTTGCTGCCCTGGCAGAACTTCGCAGCGTTCTGCCAATTGCTCCGCAATGAAACCCGTGTACGTGGTGGCAACGCTGCCTGCGAAGCGTGCGATCAGGAACGTGCACGCAGCGTCGCCATCAACGGTGACGACCGTGCTTGTGGCGCTGCCGCCGGCTATCGCTGTCACATGGGGTTGACCGATTTCTCACAAGTGATCTGCGTCGATGAGCTACCGGTTGCTGTGCTGCTGGCAGGTCAATTTGCCGCGCCTCAGAAAAAGGATGAAGTGCGCCATCTTGTGCAGCGAATTGCAAAGGGCGCGCGGTCGGAAATTCAATTGCTTGACGATGGGGTGGAAGGCGAACTCCTGCAGCGGGTCGACCAAATTGACCCTCCATCCCCCGACTTTGCGGCGCGCTTCAGCCGCGAGGCCGAACGGCTACAGACGATGGCGGCCGCGCATTATCATCGCCAGAAGGTCGAATACGAAAATGAGTTTCTGGACAAATTGCGCAAAGCGCGGCGTTTCGCCGATGTCACAACCTTGCAGGAGATCAGCGGTGAAGCTGAACGGCTGCTGCGCATGGTGCAGGAGCATTGCGGCATCCGGTACATCGTTTTGTTTTGCAGTGTTGGCGAGCGCGATACGGTGCTCACCCCACTTGCCCAGGTCGGCTTCCAGATCGAAACCGGCGCCGAAGCGCTTGAGCTTCCCCATTTCAACTGGACCAAGTCTGGTTTATCTAAAATCGATGACGCCGAAGGCTACTGGTACATCGACCGCAAGGAACCGGCCTTTGCGCGCGGGGTGCGCGGCGATCATACGAGCAGCCTGAATAGCGCCGCGTGCGCGCTGGCGCTGATGCTGGGAAATGGACACCGCATGGTGGTGCTTTTCGGGCCTTTTGCGGAGCTAACGGATCCGCGCAAAGAAAGCGAATTCCTCTTTAATCTGAGCCGCATTATTGGGTGGGGCGTCTATGCGCAGGTGCAGGCGTTGCGACTGCGTGAGGAGCGGGAGCGCGCACAGGCCACGACTATGCTGTTACAGCACCGGCTCAAGACTGCACTGACGCCGATTGCAACCCATATCGGGCGCGCGAAACTGCAATTGGAAAAGCGCCACTATGACACTTCACTGCGCACCGTGGTCGAGCAGATCAAGGCGGCGCACGACCTCAGCCTGCAACTGGGGCGCGCCGCGCGCGAAACTGCGCGGTCCGCGGTGGTCATGGTGGAGCGCGATGACCTCAAGTTTGCCATGTATCCGCTTTCGGTGCTGGTCGCCAACTGCGGAGGGCTTTGTCAGACAAGCCGAGGCGCGCGCGGAACTGAGCATCGAAGCCACCATTGAGCAGTTGCCCTACGCCGAGGTCGACATTGCGCGGCTGACGATCGCCATCAGCAATCTGCTCGACAACGCCGTCAAATATTCATTCCCCACCACGCGCATCCAGGTGCTGGCCGTGCCGCCCAATGCCACGGATCGTCATCATGCCACCATCCTGGTGCAAGATATGGGCGACCCGATCCCGCCCGATAAGATGGCGCTCATTTTCGAGCGAGGCAAGCGTGGGCTGGCCGAAGTCAAAATGGGCAGGATCCCCGGCACCGGCTACGGGCTGTGGGAGGCGCGCGCCATTGTGGAGGCGCACGGCGGCTCGCTTGAGGTGAAGTGCACTGAGACAAATTTTCATTTACGTCAGGGGCGCGCGTATCGCGTCAATTTTGCGGTGCGGATTCCTCTGCGCCAGAAAAACCTTGCCACGTAACGGTTGATGCGGACGGAGTGTAAATGATGGGTCATCGGATTCTGCTCTTTGACGACGATTATCTCAGCATGGAGCCGTTGAAAGAGGCGATCGAGGACTATGGCTACACGGTCGTGCTGACGGCCGCGCAGGAAATTCTGGATCAACTTACCGTCGAACGGTTCGACCTGATCAGCGTCGATTTTATGATCCACCCCGAGACGCCGGCGCTGGAAGGAGAAGGCGTCATTGCCAACGTCCACTATCCAGGCGTAAGCTGGCAAGAAACCGGGCTGGAGTTCTTGCGCCGTCTGCGTCGCGGCGACTATGAGGGCATTGACGGCCAAGGCACAGCCAGGACGACGCCCGCCATCATTCTTTCCGCCACGGCCGACCCCGACGAAACCTACGATGCGCAGGTCATCTTTGAAAAGCCGTTCGCTTTGGACGAGGTCATCACGGCGCTGGAGACTCTGTTGTAAAGATAAATTGCGCGCACAAGGCGCGAGGATACTTGGTTCATGAGCACACGCGGCCCCTCCTTTCTCAGCGATCTCGAACGCAATGCACGTAAATATGAGAATTTGCTGCGCGCTTTACGCCACACAAATGAAATTGCGCACGAGATCGAACGCGCCGCCCAGTTCACCATCGCCGATATTTTGGCGCGGCTGCTGCCACACTACGTCACCGCCATCGAGGCGCAGCGCGGTTTCGTCGCGCGCCGATCCGCCAGGGGACAGCGCGGCAGAGCTTTTGACGTCATCACCGTCGAACCGGCAAACCAGGCTGCCTATAGCGTGATGACGTCGGCGCGGCTCGAAAAGATGGTCGGTGACGGCGGCGCTCGCATTCTTTCCACCCACGAGCGCGCGGGCGTGATCCCGGAGCTGCGTGGCTTCGAGGCGCGCTCGGCCGTGCTTGCCTCTTTCCGTGCGCTGGACTATGTTTATCTGGTAGGTCTGCTCGACAAGGTGGAGGCGGACAAATATCCCTTTCTGGCCGCCGACCGCCGCGTGTTGGAGAATCTGCTCAGCCTGCTGGCGCTTGGCGTGCGCAGCGTCGAACGCCGTCAACGCGAGTTGCAGATCATCCAGGAGATCAGCGAGCGCATCGTCGACAGCGGGGCGCAGACGAGCGGCGACGGCATCTGGCAGATGATCGCGCGCAATGTCGCCGACGTCAGCAGCGCGCAGGTGGTTGGCATCTATGCCTACAACGCCGACCGCCAGCAACTGGAGCCACGCTGCATCTGGGACAATGCGCAAATGGCCGTCATCGGCGCCGGCGCACCGCTGGCGCGCGAGAGCGCCAGTCTCAACGGCGCCGTGGCCCGCACGTTGACGCCACGCTACCTGCCGGACGTTGAAGCCAGCCCGGATCTGTTCCTGGCCACCGCCGCGGAGACAGGCGTGCGCGCCGCCTATTGCGCGCCGCTCGTCAGCCGCCAGGAACTGGTGGGAACGCTCTATGTGGCAAGTGTGCAGCCGGACGGCATCGCGCTTGATCAGCGCGACGCCGTCGACCGGCTGGCGCCGCATGTAGCCATCGCCCTGCACAACGCGCTGCTGCTAGATCGTGACCGCCGCGCGCTTCAGATCGACGAGGATGTGATCAGGATTCAACAGGCGATTGCCGACGTGCTGCAAGAGGAGAAGCAGGCCGAGCAGATCCGCGATGTCCTGCTGCAATTTTTCCCAGCGCAGAGTGATTTCTTTGTGGCGGGCTACAATGCTGACACCCGTGAGATTCGCCTGCGCATTGTCTACGAACACGGGGAACTGGTTCAAAATTTAGACAACCACCCACGCTATCGTCCGCGCCATGACGGCGAGCGTCGCGGTCTGTTCGACTATATGCTGAGCCACAAAGCGTCGCTGTTGGATGTCCCCGATTTTGCCGCCTGGCCGGATGTACAAGAGATCGAAGACGACTTCAAAGCCGATGTGCAATGCTGTCTGATCAAAACGTTGGAACATGAGGGACAATTGACCGGTTGGGTGGGCTTCCGCAGCTATACCCAGCCGGCAAGCTTCAATGAGCGCCATCGCATCCTGCTGGAGATGACCGCGCCGCACATTGCCGTCGTGCAGCGCAACGCGCAGCTTTACGATCAGCGCATCCGCGAGCGGGAGGTTGTGAGTGAATTTCAGACTGCCATTACGAAGTTGAGCCAAACTGAAAAAGAAGAGATCGAGGATGTCAGCGCGGGAGTGCGCAAGGCGCTGCGTTCCCTGGGTCTATACACCGGTGATTTCTATATTGCGCTATATGATGAGCAACGCCAGCAGGTACGCGTGCCGGTTTGTTATGAACACGGCGTGCATTTAGATGCTGATACGCGCAACGCGCATCCCGTTTACCGCTCGCGCACGCTCGACAGGCGCAACGGGCTGGTCGAGTGGATTTTGCGCAACGACCAGCCTGTGCTGGCGCGCACGCGCCGTGAGGTGGAAGCGTGGCGAGATAAGGGTGTGACCGACCTGCCCGAAGCTGCGTGTTGCTGGTTGGGCGTGCCCATGCGGATGCGTAACCGGCTGATGGGGGTGATGGCGCTGCGCAGCTCCACCGCAGAGCATGTGTTCACAGAAGCGCATATCCCGCTTTTTCTCACCATCGCCAACCAGGCCGCGATCACCATCGACAATGCGCGGCTTTTTCAGCAATTGGACAAACAGCACGTGGGGCTGCTGCGCGCGGGCCAGGCCATTGCCGCGGCTAGTAACGAGCTGGAGGATGTGCTGAATATCATTCTGGAGCAGGCCGTGCGGATGACCGACAGCCATCTAGGGGTGATTTACGGCATCGAAGGCGAGTCGCTTGTCTTGCGCGCCGTATGGCCGGCGCGAGAAATGGAACGGATGCGCGGCTTATACAACCAGATCCCGCTCACCGCACCTGGCGTGATGGCGCGTGCCGTGCGCGAACGTCGCGCCCAACTGATTGCCGATGTGAGTGAGACAAGTGAATATCTGGACATCTCCAATGGCGTGACGCGTTCCGAGCTGGCAGTGGCTTTGATTCGCGGCGCTGCCAGCACCGGCGAAGTGCTTGGCGTGCTCAATGTCGAGCACCGCGAGGTCGGCGGATTGGATGACACCCATCGGCGCCAGTTGATCTCCCTGTCCAATCTTGCCATTGCCGCCCTGCAAAGTGCAGAAAGGACGGTCGAGCGTCGCCGTCTGCACACTATCGCCGTCATGGGCGTCTTTGGCGCGGATGTGATTCACGATGTCAAACAGGAAATCAGCACCATCCGCTGGGCCGTCGATCGGCTGCGGGATCGCCATGATTTAGACGCCGCCGCGCTCAGCGATCTGGGCGAAATCGACGAGGCCGCCGCACGGATGCGGGTGCCCGACCTGTCTACGACTGAACGCTCCCTGGGCGCGGCAGGGGCATCGCCTGTTCTGACCTGGGTGGACAGCACCGTTGCCGACGAGGTAGCCTTCTTCCGTAAGCGCACGGCCATCGACGTCGAGCTTGACCAGAGGTGCGACGACATCCAGGCGCGCATTCACGAGGAATGGCTGCGCCGGTTGATCCGGCATTATTTGAAGAATGCCCAGAAACATCTGACCAGCACGCGCAAGCCGCATATTGTGGTGCGCACGCGCGTCGACGATGCCATGATGACTGTCTATGTCGAGGATAATGGGCCTGGCGTGCGGGAGAACATTCGCCCGCAGCTTTTCGACTGGGAGATCGTCCATGAGAATGGCCCGCCTGGCCGCGGTTTGCTGCTGGTGTCGCTAGTGGCCGAGGCGCACGGCGGCCGCGCCTGGCTGGTCGGCAGTGAGGTCGGCCACGGCGCCTGTTTTGCCTTTTCGCTGCCGGTTGCACCGACCGTAACACCGGCGCCGGAGGAATTTGACTCACCGTCATTGCGATAATCATTGAGGAGAAAAATATGTCTACTGTCCCCCTTCCCGTGCTCGAAACGCCCCCGATGGCGCGTGTCCTGGTGATCGATAATCGTGAACAGGTGCGCCGCGACCTGAAACGTGGGTTGGAAAGTCGCGGCTATCAAGTCATTGTAGTGGAGGGCGAAGGCGAGCGCCTTCACAAAAATGCGATGGATCTGGCATGTGACTTTCGTCCCCACGTCGCCATCGTCGATCTACGGCTGGAAGACGATGGCGACATGAGCGACACATCGGGCTTGATGCTGTTAAGCAAGCTGCGCAAAAAATCCGAAGGGCTGGGTATGATCGCCTATTCGGCTTATCTGACGCCGACCGTCGATCGTAAGATCAACGAACTTGCCGCCGAGTGGGTGGAAAAAAGCGACGAGCCGCGCGTGTTGAAGGAGGCGGTCGACAAACTGGCCGCCCAATCCTGCGCGAGCAGTCGCCCGTTTACGGTAACTTGGCCGAAAGAATGGGAAAAGGCGGACGCTGTCCTCAAAGTGTTTGATGCGGAGTTCCTGCCCTCGCTGCTCGACGATGTGATTGCGCAGTTGTTTGAGCATGGCAAGCGCGTGTGGATCCATGAAATCGAGGAGAGCACACAGTCGTCGTCACCCCCGGTTTCGCGCGGACGCTCCCTGGTGATCAAGGTGCAACAGCAAGGTAGCGTAACCAAGAAGATCGTCAAGATCTCCACCCCCAAACGTGTGCGCAATGAAGCCAGGCACTATCAGAAATTTATCCACGAACGATTGCCTGGCCAGTTTCATACACGGGTGGAAGCGAGAAGCACATACTGGGACGTGGGGGCTTAGGTTTATACTTTGCTGGACGACGATGAGATCACCAGTTTGCGCACCTTGCGCAATTTCTATGCTGCGGAGCATGATGTCCAGCGACTGTTGGCGCCGATTCGCTTCTGGCAAAAAATCTGGGGGCGCGCCCATGCGGTGAAGGGCTATCGAAAAAATCTGTCGATTGCCGAGCAGTATGAAGAATTGTTGGATCTACAAAATAATTTGCAGCGAATCAGAGAGACGCCGCGCCCGGCTGTTCTGGCTGCACTTGCCCTGCTCGACCCGCTGCTGTGGTGGGAGGAACGCGGCCACGCCTACGCGGCGCGGCCAGGGGTGCGTCAGGTGATTCACGGCGACTTTCACGCCGACAACCTGTTTACAGATGGCGAACGCGCCTGGCTCGTCGATTTCGAGCGCACCGGTTATGGCCCGATTTACGCCGATTTTTGCGAGTTGGAGATCGACATCCTGACGCGTTTATTGCCGGCCAGCGTTCCCGTCGAGGAATTTGTCCGGCTCGCGACCGCGTTGGCCGATGTGAGCGCCAACACGGCGCCTGCGGCCCTCTCCGATGAAGCGCGCAAGGCGATGGAGTTTGTGCGCGGCTTGCGCGAACTTGCGTTCGCGTCGACGCATCCTGCGCAGGCGGCTGCTTATCAATGGGGGCTGCTGTGCGATGCGCTCTTTGTGGTGGGCATGCGTCCCTCGCTTCACAACCTGAAGGAACAGGGCGCGCAACAGGAGCGCGCCTGGCTGTACGCATCCATCCTGTGCCCTTGCATCGAAGCCACACAAAAGCTGGAGGCTGTCCGTCCATGAAACCGCCCGATCGGTACTCACCTTCCTATCGCAAAGATGAACTCACGACGATCTTCCAACATGCGCGTCGCGGCGAGTCGCTCTGTTATGTGGGCATCGCCGGCATTGGCAAATCCAACATCGTCAAGATCCTGAATCGCGAGCGCGAGTTTCGCCGCCAGTATCTGGGCAACGAGACCGATACGCTCCATTTCCCGGACATCGACGCCACGATCTGGGATCGCACCCCGACCGGCTTGTGGCGCCTGATGCTGGAAAGCTTGCAAGTCGCCACGACTCACCTGCCGGCGACCACCGTCGATACGAAGGTCATCTCGTTGACGGAGGAAGAAACCTATCGGCGGCGCATTCAGGCGCAGATCAACCACATCTGCCAGAATCTCAAGCATAAGCTGATGTTCGTGCTGGATGATTTCGACGCCGCCTTTCTGCTTGGGCCGCTGCACATGCTGGAGCAATTCAACACCTATCGCAGCGACGGCAACAAGGGCTGTCTGAGCTATCTGATTATCACCAAGCAACTGCCCACCGTGCTTGGGCGTAAATTCGAGTTGGAACGGCGCTCAAAATTTTACGACCTCTTTCGCACGAACATTTTTGCGCTTGGCCCCTACGTTGCCAGTGACGCGGTGCATATGGTGCGTTATCTTAATCGCGAGGCGGGCGGGCCGTTTGAACGCGGCGAACTGACGCAGATGCAATATCTGGCCGGCGGCCATGCGCGTTTGCTCAAGGTAATCTTTGAGACGTGGCTCAAACAGCCCCCTGCTTCGACCAATGTCGTCGCCTATTTCGCCGAAAATGCCGATGTTCAGCAGGAATGTGAGCGCATTTTTGGCGGATTGCACCGGCCAGAACGTGAGGCTGCACTCCGCATTGCGCATGATGAGTTGAGCAGCGCGGATCTCAGCGCCGTCGATCACCTGGTGCGCCGCGGTCTGCTTCCCGGCGTCGGCAACCCCGAATGGTTCAGCCCGGTGTGGGGCGAGTTTCTGCGTAGAAAAGAACAAGAGGGGTGAATAATGGACTTTCGAACACTCTGCCTATCTACCTCGCTGCTGCTGATTGTGATTGGCTTGACCGGCCTTGCCATTCACACATTCTGGCTCAAGGTGATGATCGTCAAGCAGGAAAAGCGCCTGGTCATCTATCGGCTCGGCATTTTTCGCAAAGTGGCAGGCCCTGGAATTGTTCTGCTCAACCGCCACCTCGACACCATCGAACGCGAGATCAACGTGCGGAGCGAGCAGAAAACCTATGCGGTTGGCACTTATTTTATGCATGGCATTCCGTTCGGCTATGTGCTCACGTTCTGGCGTCGCGTCGATCTCAAAGAAACTGCCGGCGCCGATCGCGATCTGCTGGCGCGCATTGCGCAGTATACCGACGACGAGCGCGAGGAGCAGATTCATGAGAAGCTGCATGAAGCTTTTCTCAAATTTGTGCCGATCATTGAAAAAGCGCATGAAATCAAATTGCCCAAGAAACCATCGTCCTTTGATAATTTGCTGCCGATCCTGCCGGGCATCCCTGCGTGCGACCAGCTTTTCAGCCTGGTGCTGACGCAGCTACAGCAGACGCTGCCGACCATCGGCGTCTTTCCCGATATGAAGCAATCCACTGTGCTTGCCATCAAGAGCATCAATGTTCCATCGGAGATGATGCGCGGCTTCAGTCAAGGGCGCAGCTTGGCGCTGATACGGGAACAATTCCCTGAATTGTCGAAAGATTTTCTTCTGCACGCTTTCTCGATGATCAACGGGCTTGATCCACACATGACGCGCCTCTATTTGGAAGGAAGCGGAGCGGCCGGCGTCGCCACGGTGCGCCTCGATGAGGAGGGAGAGGTCAAGGATGTGAAGATTGTCCCTGGCGGGCCGCCAGCGCAGGCGGCGGCCCCGGCCCAACCTCAGCGCGCCCAGCCAGCCCTGTCCGACGACGACCTGACCGGCGCTGATTGGCAGGTGCTCAAGCCCACGCCGCGTGGGTCAGGTCGCCCTTAACTAAAAAACTGCAAAACTGCACACAAAGCCGCAAAGCCACAAAGTTGAAAGTGGCTCCCTTTGTGCTCTTGGTGACTTTGTGTGCAGTTTTGTGAAGTGCTGAAATTGCTTTTCTCTGCGAGCCTCTGCATCTCTGCGACTCTGCGTCAACGCTATTTTGAGGGTAGTCGCATTTGACGTTTATCTATCATCGTTGAGGAGTCTTTATGCTGATCGTCCATGTCGATGTTCATGTTAAGCCGGAATTTCTTGAAGCGTTCAAGGCGGCGACGCTTGAAAACGCACGCAACAGCGTGCAGGAGCCGGGCATCGCCCGCTTCGATGTGATCCAGGATCAAGCCGACCCGGCGCATTTTGTCCTCGTCGAGGTCTACCGCACCGTGGAAGACACCGTGCACCACAAGGAGACCGCGCACTACGCAACGTGGCGCGACGCGGTGGCCGAGATGATGGCTGTCCCGCGCACGAGCGTCAAGTACGCAAATCTGTTCCCGGCTGAGGCGGGGTGGGGCTGAGCACCGGCGTGCGCCGCGTCACCAGCAGCGCCACCCCCGCGGCCACGGCATAGATGGCCGCCGCGCCCACAAACACGCCGCGGTAGCCGATCCACGCGGCCAGCGCGGCCGCGATCATCGGCGCTACGACGCGCGCCGACGCCTGCACGCTGTTGTCGAGGCCATAGGTTGCGCCCTGGTTGCCGGCCGGCGCGTAGAGGTTCATCAGCGCCGACACCGAAGGCACCAGCCCGCCGACCGCGATGCCGCTCAAGGCTTGCCATATAGCCAACTGCCAGCCGGAGGTCACGAATGCCTGTGGAACAAAAAGCAGCGCCGCCAGCATAGCCGACCCCAGCAAGATGCGCTCATGGCCGATGCGGTCGCCGAGACGTCCCAGGTAGATGGCGCTTACCGCACTCGTCACGGCCGATGCACCAATGATGACGCCGGTCATGGCCACCGAGCCGGCTTCGTGTCCTTGATTTAGCGCCAGCACAAAGAGCGCCAGGATCGGCACGATGACGGTGGCGCCCAGGCTGCGCAAAAAGGCCAGCCCGTAGAGACCGCGCATTCCTTGGGCGGTGAATATCCTGCGATAGCCCGCCCAGAAGCCGGGCCGTTCCGAAGCCTGGACGGGGTGAAAGTCCTCCTCCACCCACAACACTACGCCGATGCCGGCCACCCCTAACAGCGCCCCGGTGATCCAGAAACTCTCGCGAAAGCCGAAGATTTCGCCGATCACGCCGCCGACCAACGGGCCGCCCGCCACGCCAACCCAGCGCGCCATGTTGATGACGCCGAGCGCAAAGCCGCTGTGTTCTTTGGGAGTTTGCGCGGCCACCAGCGCGTTGTTGGCCGCAATCACCCCGGTCGTCGCGCCTTGCAGCGCACGCAGGATCACCAGTTGCTCGGCGTTCTGCACAAAGCCCATCGCCGCCACGATCACGGCGCCGCCGAGCGTGGCGCGCTCCAGCATCAGCTTGCGCCCGCTGCGGTCCGCCACCGCGCCCCAGATCGGCGAGGCGATCACCATCGTGAAAGCCTGCGCCGAAAAGGCAAGCCCAGCCCAGAAGGCCAGGCTGCCGCCTGTGCTGACGCCCAGGTCGCGCACATAGAGCGGCAAAAAGGGGAAGATCAGCCCAAATCCAAGCGTCGAAATGACCTGCACGCCGGAAAGGACAGCCAGATTGCGCCGCCAACTGATTTCACTCGGATTTTGTCGCTTTCCGGCCAGGGAAAAGCTCCGCCGTCGCATCGCTGCCTCAGGAAAACGCTTGCTTAGAAGCTGTTATGAATTGCTGAGAACCTGGGCCGCCAGCACCGCAAGCAGGCCGAGCGTCGAGTTGTAAACGGCGTGTGCGATCATGGAGGTTGTTGTATTGTAGCGGATGCGCAGCCACCCTAACAGGAGACCCAGCAGAAAAACGACCAGCGTCGACAAGGTGATGCCGTAGTTGCTGTGCACCAGCGCAAAGAGCAGGGCCGTAAACAGCAAGCCAAAGCGCGGCTGCATGGCGCCACGAAAGAGCGCTTCTTCACCGATGCCGGCCGCCAGCCCGATCGACAGAATGCCCCAGGGACTCTGGAAGAGCGGGCCGATCAGTTGCTCGGTCAGCGACTCGACATCGGCGTCGATGCCAATGCCGGCCGCGCTTGCCGCGGCCTCGATCAGCATGACGACTGGCACCATCACCAGCGCCGAGCCGACGGCAATCAACACCTGGCGCAGCGTGGGCCGGACAATGCCCAGGCGTTGCAGCGCCGCGCCCCAGGAGCGACGCGTCAACCAACCAATGCCGAGCAAGGCAATGAACACAAAGATCGCGGTCTGCACCCACAGAAAGCCGACAGTCACCGGCGGCTGACCCGTCTCCTCGGCGCGCGCCGCAAGCTGCGTCGAGAGCGTATCCAGACCGATGCCCAGGGTGAGCGCCAGATAAATCGGGATGAACATGGTCATTGACAAGCCGGCGGCGTGCAAAGGGTTGCCGGCCTCAAGCGTCGAGAAGCCGGCGATCCAGCGGCGGATCGGTTTGAGCAGCAGCAAGAGTCCGGCAAGAGAAGGCAATAGGATGCCCCATCCTAACCACGCCCAGGATTGAATGGGCATGGCGGCGTCAAGCTGCGCCTGCAGCTCCGGCTGCGCAGCCAGACCGAGCGGCGCCAACAAGGCAGTCGCGCCAAACAAGGCCAGGGCCGCATAGATCAGGATCAGCATCAGATAGGCCAACACGGCCAGCGGCATGTATGCTTGTCCTTGCGCACGCAACTTTTGCGCCAGATTGGCCACGAAAAGGATGACGATTACCGGCAGGAACTGCAGGATAACCCCAAGAATCTCCACCATGCGCAACGCCTTTCTGAACCGTAGTTGACCAATGATTCAAGTAGTCTACCGCCTTTGACAAGATACCCCCAAACTGATTTAAGAAAGCCTTTCGCAACGCTGCTTTTTAGGAGCGCGCCAAATTTTGAGAACCCACCCTGTAACCGTAGGTCGGGCTATCAGCCCGACAGCGTTGCTCACGCCGTAGGTCGAGTATTGCGTCACTCCGTAGGTCGGGCTGATAGCCCGACAGTATTGCGTCAACGCTCCCGGTGACATCAACCAGCAGCAGGTCGGGCCGACGGGGCATGACGACGCGCTGCAAGATAATGGAGGCTACGTCGGGCTGATAGCCCGACCTACTAAGCGGGCTGCCAAATTTTGGGACGCACTCCGTAGGGCGGGCTATCAGCCCGACAGTATTGCGTCAACGCTCCCGGTGACATTAACCAGCAGCAGGTCGGGCCGATGGGCGACGACGCGCTGCAAGATAATGGAGGCTGCGTTGGGCTAGTAGCCCGACCTACGAAGCGGGTTGCCAAATGGGGGGGAGCGCATCTGATTTCCAATCCGTTGGACATGCTACATAAAGTAGGGTACACTGTGCGTCTGTTTTGACTTTCCACTGGAAGGAGTGATGTCTATGACGGCGCAAGACGCCCCATCTTCGCAGGCTGGCGAGGTCGAGGCCGCAGCGTCCAACGGGGCTGCGCACGATGCTGAATTATCTGGGGCGTCGCTTGAAACTAACGGCGCCGATGACAAGGGCGCGCCTGTGCGCTCGCGCAAGGCAAAGCCGCGCAAGCCATCGACCACCCCGCGGTCGAACCGCGCCCGCGCCAATGCGCTGCAGGCGACCACATCCGAGTTGGGTGCAGTGGAGCCTGCGTCGCCCATGTCGAAATTGCTCGTCGCGCCGCACGTGCCCGCGCCCGGCGCGTTGGCTACCCTCTATCATGACTTCCTGCGCGAGTGGGAGCGCAGCCGCACGTTGCCGCAGCATCCGGTCTACGCTCCCGACTTCGACTTGGGCGCGCTTACGCTGGACGCCATCAGCAGCTCCGATGAGGTGTACAATCGCGAGTTGAGTTGGCTCGACTTTAACTGGCGCGTGCTGCACGAGGCTATCGATACGCGCACGCCGCTGCTGGAGCGGCTCAAGTTTATTGCGATCACCGCCAGCAACCTCGACGAGTATTTCAGCAAACGCGTTGGCGGCCTCAAACGGCAGAAGGCGGCCGGGATGGCAAATCTGACGCTCGACGGCTGGGCGCCAGATTTGCAGCTCTCGCTGATCTCGCGCGCGGTGTCGGATATGGGCGCCATCGAAAGCGCCTGCCTGCACGAGGATATTCTGCCCAAGCTCGCCGAACACGGCATCCGGCTGGTCAACTACGCCGATCTCGACGCCACCGAGCGCGAGCGGCTGCGCGACTATTTTCTGCGCGAGGTCTATCCGATCCTCACGCCGCTGGCGGTTGACCCGGGTCACCCGTTTCCTTTTATCAGCAACCTGACGCTGAGTCTGGGCATCATTCTGGTCGATCCAAACACCGGGGAGCGCCAATTCGCCCGCGTTAAGGTGCCGCCGACGCGCCCTCGCTGGGTGCAGTTGACCCGTCAGATGCACTTTTTGCCGCTGGAACAACTGATCGCGGCGTATCTGGAAACCCTCTTCCGCGGCATGGAGATCGTGGCGGTCTTCCCCTTCCGCGTCACGCGCAACGCGGACCTGGCGCGTAACGAGGAGGAGGCCGACGACCTGCTCGACATGATCAGCGAGGAGCTGCGGGAGCGCCGCTTTGCGCCCGTCGTGCGGTTGGAGGTGGACGCCAACGCGCCCGCGGACGTGTTGACGCTGCTGCAAAATCAGTTGCATCTCGAAAACGATGATGTCTATCTGATCCATGGCTTGCTGCGCCGCGCCGATCTCTTTGCGTTGGCCGAGATCAATCTGCCGCACCTCAAGTATGAGCCGTACACCACGACCTCGCCTCCGCGCCTGGCGGGCATCACCAGCCGCGGGCGCACCAGCGAACTTTTCAACGCCATCCGTCAGGGCGATCTGCTCATTCATCACCCCTATCACAGCTTTCAATCGACGACGCAACTTTTCGTCGAGGTTGCCGCGCGCGACCCCCAGGTGCTGGCGATCAAGCAGACGATCTATCGCACCTCGGACAACTCGCCTATTATCGCGGCGCTGATCGATGCGGCGGGGCGCGGCAAGCAGGTGGCCGTGCTGGTCGAAGTCAAAGCGCGCTTCGACGAGGCCAAGAATGTGGAATGGGCGCGCAAACTGGAGGAGGCCGGCTGTCATGTCGCCTATGGGTTGGTGGGGTTGAAGACGCATTGTAAGATGTCACTCGCCATCCGCCAGGAGGAAGACGGGCTGCGCGTCTATTACCATATCGGCACCGGCAACTACAACGCCAAGACCTCCAGCACCTACACCGATCTCGGCCTGTTGAGTTGTAACGTCGAGATTGCCGAGGACCTGATGGATCTCTTCAACGCGCTGACCGGCTACAGCTATCAGATTGACTATCGCAAGGTGTTGGTCGCGCCGGTCAACATGCGCCAGCGCTTTCTGGAGTTGATCGACCAGGAGATTCAGCACGCGCTGGCCGGGTATGGCGGGCATATCGTCGCCAAGATGAACGGGCTGGAAGATGCGACGATTGTGCGCAAACTTTACGAGGCGAGCCAGGCCGGCGTGACCGTCGATCTGATCGTGCGGGGCAACTGCCGGCTGCGGCCAGGCCTGCCCGCCATCAGTGAGAACATCCGCGTGATCAGCATCATCGGTCGCTATCTGGAGCACTCGCGCATCTTCTACTTTGCCAACAACGGCGCGCCGCTCTACTACATCGGCAGCGCCGACTGGATGCGCCGCAACTTGAGCAGCCGTGTCGAGGCGGCCGCACCCATCGAGGACCCGCGCCTGCAGGAATATCTGTGGATGATCCTACAGAATTCGCTGAACGATTATCGGCAGGCATGGGAGATGCTGCCCGATGGTCGCTACCAGCAGCGCCAGCCGTCGGTGGGCAGCAGCGCGCTGGAAGCGGGCGGCGTGCAAAATTACCTGATGCAGCACACGCGCATGACCTCAACCCTGGCGGGGTGAGACCGGACTTTGGGGATCACCCGCCTCCGCGCAGCGTCTTCCAGTGAAGGCTCTCAAACAGAGCGTCAAGGGTCGTCTGTTCCCCCAAAAAGACGACTGTGGCGCCGCCTACGCTCAGCGAGCCGATGTGGCGGCGCTCGGCCTTGCGCAGCTCGGCGCGCCAGCCGTCGCCTTCCATGGCATCCCCGTCAAGCTCATGGCCGCCGAGTTGCGCCAGGTAGTCCTTCATCAGCCACAGCGGAACGCCGTAGTAGTCGTGCTCGACGCGCACACTCACCGGGCCTGACCTCCACCGACCGGCGGAAAGACGCAGATGTCGGCATTCTCCGGGATCGGCATTTCCAGCCCGCCCAGATAGCGCACATCCCGCCCATTGAGGAAGATGTGAATATTGGTGCGCAGCTCGCCTTGGGCGTTGAACAGTTCGCGCTCCAATGCTGGCCAGCGCACCAGCATCTCGTCGAGCATCTGGCGGAACGTGTCTCCCACGCCAGTCGCCAATTTGGCTTCTTTCCCTCCGACGATCGGGCGCAGCGTAGCATAAACACGGACATTCATCGCGGTGCTTCTCCGTTAGAATTCACAGGGGGACGCAGGTTCACAAAAAAGATGCATCAGTCTATCACACTGGCTATGTGATGCGTAATCCGCAAAAAGTGATTGCACCGTAGGGGCCGACCACCGTGTCGGCCCGCTGCCTTGTTGGCGCGCGTGCTACGGGCGTAGGGACGGACGATCCACAGGACGACCGACCCTCGCGTCGGCCCTCTGCCTTGTTGGCACCTAACAACACGGCGGGCGATCTCCTTGCTTCATCGGAAATCGCCCGCCGTTGCTCAAGATAGACTCAGAAGGGTTTGCCTGGGATGCACGCTGACAACATTACGCCATCCTTGACTTCGCCGGCTCACTCCTTCCGAGCAGCCAGAGCAGCATACCAGAAGCCCGCTATGCGTTCAAGTGGCAAATGTCGGAGCGCCGCGCAAGGTTGTAGAAATTGCTGTGCGTGAAGCCAATGTCCTGTTATCTCGCCTCCGCTTCTCCTTGCCACAGGCCGCGCATTTCCGCCGACGTGACCAGCAGGTCGTCGAGCTTGCCCTGGGCAGCGATGCGCCCGTCTCTGAGGACGATGATCTGATCGGCCAGACGCAGCACAGGGCGGCGATGCGACACAACCAGCAGGGTGTTCGCACGCGGGGCCGCGCCGGCGACGCGCGCCCAGAGCAGCCGCTCCGTCTCCACGTCGAGCGCCGAAGAGAGATCGTCACACACCAGCAGTTCCGGCGCACGCACCAACATGCGCGCGGCCGCGGTGCGCTGCACCTGCCCGCCCGACAGCCGCACCCCGCGTGGGCCGACCACCGTCTCCAGCCCGTGCGCGAGCGTTGCGACATCCGGTGCGAGCACCGCGCGTTGCAGCGCACCGGCCAGGTCAACTTCACCTTCTGGCAGCCCCAACAGGATGTTCTCGCACAGCGTAGTGCTGAACAACCGCGGCGTCTGCGGCGTGTACGCGCAGCGCGGCGGCTGAAACCACGTCGCGGCATCGTCGATAAGCTGTCCGTTCCAGCGGATCTCGCCGGCGTCGTGCGGCAACAGGCCGAGCAGCGCGCGCAGCAGGGTCGACTTGCCGCGCCGATCTGACCCGTGACTACGGTGAACGAGCCGCGCGGCAAGTGGAGCGTTACATCGTGAACGCCGCGCCCGTTGGCCGCAAAAACCGTTGTCAGCCCACGGATTTCCAGCACCTCAAGCCGATCTCCCGCTACGCGGCGCGGCGCCGGCGATAATGGCGCCGGCCCTGTTTGATAGACCGGATGATGCGCCGCCAACACCTGCGGCGGCTCGTCCGGGATCAGCGCGGTGAGCCGCTCGATAGCGACATCCTGCTGCCTCACGTCGCCGAGGAAGGCGCCCAGGTAGCCGGGCAGGTCGGTCGTGAACCAGAGGAAGTAGACGAAGAGGGCAAAGTCGCCCACGGTAAAGGCGCCTGCGCTCATCGACTGTCCCGCGAGGAGCAACATGGCGCCCACGCCAAAGGTCACCGCAGACTGCCAGATCGTGCTGAGCGACGCCTCCAACATGCCCAGCCGCACCGCGTCGTGGCGACGCTGCGCGCCAAGCTGGTCGAAATGCGCGATCACCGGCTCAGCCGCGTCGGCAAGCTTCACCGCCTGGACCGCGCCCAGGATCTCGTCCAGGAAACCCACCACTGCGTCGGCAGAGCGACCGGCGCGGTGGCTGTAGTGCAGAAAACGCCCCCACGCGGCGCGCCCTGCCACAAACGCCACCACCAGCGGCAGGAACACAAACAGCGTGATCGGCAGGTTGATGCGCGCCATGATCGCCACGGCCACCACGAACGACAGCACATTGCCGGCGACATCGGGCAGCCAGAGCGGGAAGTCCGCGACCTCGGCGACGTCGTCGCGGTAGCGATTGATCGCTTCACCCGGCGCGACCGGCGGCGTCGCGGCGCCTGGCCGGCGTAGATGCGCGGCCAGCAGATTGCGTCGCAGCAGCGCGCCGACGCGATAGCGAAAAGTGCGCCCCATCCAGGTCTCGCCATAAGCGGCGACCATGCGCGCCAGCCCCACCGACAGATAAAGCGCGATCAGCGCCGGCACGCCCACTGCCGCGGGCGCCGCGCCGGTGATCGTGTCGAAGACGGCTTTTTCGATGAGGCCGGGCGCCACGCGCATGCTGAGGAAGAAGATCTGCAGGAGCAATTGCACCAGAAAAAGCCCCGGCGCATAGCGGATCAGCCGCCACACAAACCACCAGGTGTTCATGGCGTTTTGCTGATGCTGGGCAACGCGTAACTCGCCGTTCATACCAGCACCTCCTCCAGACCGCCCTGCAGCAGCCGCGCAAACCGCGAGTCTGGCTGTGCGACGAGCTCGCGGCGCGACCCATATTCGACCACGCAACCATTTTCTAGCATCAGGATGTCGTCGGCGCGGCGGAGCGTGTGCAGCCGATGGGCGACGATCACGGCGGTGCGGTTGCGCAACAGGCGGTCGAGGGCGGACTCCAGCCGCTGTTCGGTGATGGGATCGAGCCGCGACGCGGCCTCATCCAGGATGACCAGGCCGGGGTCGCGCAGGAGCAGGCGCGTAAACGCCAGCAACTGCGCCTCCCCCGCGGAAAAGCCGCGTCCACCTGTCGCCAGCACTGTGTCCAGCCCGGCCGGCATGGCGCGCACCCAGTCGTGCAACCCCAACTCGGCCAGCGCCGCCTCGATGCGCGTATCTGAGATCTGGGCGTCGAAGAGGGTGATGTTGTCGCGCAGGCTGGCCTGAAACAATTGGACGTCCTGCGTCACGACGCCGACGCGCCGGCGCAGATCGGGCAGCGGAACCGTGCGCAGAGCCGCGCCGCCAAGCCGAATCAGCCCCGTGCTGGGATCGTACAGCCGATAGAGCAGCCGCGTCAGCGTTGTCTTGCCGCTGCCGGTGCGCCCGATCACGCCCAGAATGCGACCGGGCGGAAGGTCGAAAGTGATGTTGTGTAATGTCGGTGCTCGCAGCGCGGGAGGAAGGGGATTAGGGGATTGGGAAACTGGGAGAGGGGGAGATTGGACAGCCTCTTTGCGCGTTTGGTTCTCGTCTTCCACATCCGCGTAAGTGAAGCTGATGGCTTCCACAGCCACGGCCAGCGCGCCGGGCGGCAATATCTGTTGACCCGTGCTGGCAATTTGTGGCTGCAAGCGCAGTAAGTCGTTGACGCGGCGCACGCCGACGGTCGCGTGCTGAAGCACCTCCCCCTGGTCGCGCAGCGCGTCGAGCGGCTCGGCCAGCATCCCCACGTAATAAACCAGCACAAACGCCGCGCCGATGCTCAGTTCGCCCCGCACGTAGAGATAGGCGCCAAGCGCCAACCCCAACCCATACCCCACTACGTAGAGAAAATTCGTCGCCGCGTAGCCGAACGCCTGCGCCATATCTCCCGCGCGCATCTTCTCGGTCAGGGCGCGCATGTAGGCATAGAGGCGATAGAGCACGAAAGGCTCGGCGCCCACCCCGCGCAGGTCTTCGGCGCCCGCGTAGTGCTCCTCGATAAAGCCCATTTGCTCGCCCCACGCGGTGCGCGCCGCATTCCAGCGGACGACGCCGATGCGCTGCACGTAGACCAGCACAAGCCCGGTCACCGCAACGTAGATCATCAAGGCGGCGCCGGCCATCAGATTGATGCGCAGCACCAGCACCAGCACAGCGCCGATGAGCAACACATTGGCCGCCACGCGCACGAGGAATTGCGCAAAAAAATCGCCCAGCGCGCTGACATCCCCGTCGACGCGCTCGATGAGGGCGCCGGGCGTGTGCGCCTTGTGAAAGGGCATATCCAGCCGCAGCAGGTGACGGAGCAGGTCGGCGCGCAGCAAGTTGGTCGCACGCCAGCCGACATCCAGGCTCAACGCGACCGCGGCCAGCGTCAGTCCATGCTGCGCCAGGCCGACTAGCAGATAGAGAAGCGCCGCCGCGATCAGCAAGGGCGTGGCGCCTGTGCTTTGCGTTGCATCGATGAAATAGCGGATGATCTGAGGATTGAGCAGTTGCAATCCGATCCCCACCAGAATGAGGACGGACAACAACAGAACGCGCCGCCATTGTGGGCGCAGATAGATGCCAAGCACACGCTGGTGCTCGGCCAGTGGAAAGTGCATACGAACCTCGCTTGGTTGAACAGATAAACAGAAACGAACCGCCTATGCCCGCGTCATCGGTTCAACCAAAAGCCTGTCCATTTCCCATCATCGTTCTCCGCGGCAGCGGTGTGATGGAGTTGATACAACCCAACGCCAGACGCGTCAAAATGGAGCAGGCGCGTAGCCTCCTCTGGCGCGTCTGGGCGTTGCAGCCGATCAGGTAGAAACTGTTTGAAAGGCCCTACCACAAAGCCACAAAGGGCGCAAAGAGGCACGAAGTGCGCGCTCCAAATAGACGCTTTCACGTGCTGCTTTGCGCCGCTTAGCGTGCTTCGCAACTTTGTGGTTACTTTTCAAACACTCTCTTAGTAATGGACAGTCAGTAGTTCACGATTTGGTCTCACACGAAGTCACAAAGTTAAAGATAGCGTCCTTTGTGCTCTTTGCGGCTTTGTGTGAGTTTCGTGAAGTACTGACACTTCATTCGGGAATGGGCGCGTCTGCCTAGACAGCCGCGTCCACAGCGATGACGGTGC
The DNA here is from genome assembly GCA_016710365.1 of Candidatus Caldilinea saccharophila. Taxonomy (GTDB): domain Bacteria; phylum Chloroflexota; class Anaerolineae; order Caldilineales; family Caldilineaceae; genus Caldilinea; species Caldilinea saccharophila. Next base: position 73,593 of record JADJVW010000030.1, read on the forward strand.
AGCGCACAAAACGAAGGGGCATAAAAGTTGACATAAGCGAAGATTCTCCTTGAATAAGAGTGACGCCGCGGCGTAAATTGATGAATTTGCCGTCTGGTGAATCGGCGTGAGTATACAGTCTGGGAAGATTTGGCGTCAAGTCTCCCCAAAAACCTGGGAGAGATGACCACAAATTTGGCAGGTGTGTACATCACAGCAATCAACCGCTGTCAACAGACCGTTTTCAGCAAGCAATGATAGAATCTTGCGTAAAGGATTATGAATCGCTTTTCTCTGCGCACCTCTGCGCCTCTGCGTCAAAGCTGTTTGGGTCAACCGGCTCTCGTGTGGTTACGTGCCGGGGACGGGCTGATCGCTGTCTGCTCGACCGAAGCACCGCAAGCCCGCCCCCGGCACGTAAGACCCGACCACATGAATTCCGGTTGAGCCATCTGTTTTTTACATCAGGAAAGGAAGCCCGCTATGCAGCCGTCCACACAATCCATGACGCCAGATCGTCCGCGCTGGGCGCCGTTGGCCTTGACCGCGCTTGGCTTCGCCGGGTTGGCCGCGGCGCTGTGGTTGATCCCGCCGGAGCAAACGCTGGGCAACGTCATCAAGGTGATCTTCCTGCACGGGGCGTTGGTGCGCGTGGCGCTGCTGGTCTTTGGCGCCGCGGGCGTGCTTAGTTTGGGATTTCTGCTGTCACGTCGCGTTGCGCTCTTTGCGTGGGCCATGGCAACGCAAAAGGGTGCTGTAACCTTGTGGATCCTCTATGTATTGACCAGCATCATCTCGACGCGGCTCAGTTGGGGCGAGTGGATCGCTTGGGAGGAGCCGCGCGTGCGCGCCAGTATCCATGTGCTCTGGTTCAGCATTGCCTGCCTGTTGCTCGTATTGTGGATGGGCAATCGTTACGTCGCGGCGGCTGTCAATGTGCTCGTAACCGGCGTCACCTGGGCGCTGATTCGCGGCGCCACGATCATCCGCCATCCCTTCGACCCGATTGGTTCATCTGGTTCGGACGCCTATCAGACGCTTTACTGGGTCATGGTGGCGGCCTTGATGGTGCTGGCTTTCATGCTGGTGCGTTGGCTGCACAAGATGGAGACACAAAATTTAGCAGGATGAGCATCCCGTTCTGCGGCGCAGCACAAGGGCCGCGGCCAAGATCAGTGTGGCCAGCGGCCACACCCAGGCCAGATCGCCCGGCCCATCCGCGCCTGTGCGCGCCTCCGTGCAGCGAATGCGGATGAGGCGATAGTCGGCGGTGGCGGCCAGCAACGCGGCGTCACTCATGTGGGCGGCGTTGATGCCGGCGACGCGTGCGGCGAAGCCACTGTTGATCAGCACCTGACGTAGTATGGGCGCCTTCTGCGCGAACGGCAGTTCGGTCACGTCATCGGCGACGCCGGCATACCAGCCGGAAGGCAGCCACACCTCCACTGCTGGATTGACGAGCAGATTTTGGCGCCAATCCGCGCGGCTGCCAAAGCCTGACACACAGTACACGTCACCATCGATCAAGGCATAGTTGACCGGCGTGCGACGGCGGCGTCCACTCTTGCGCCCCGTGTGCACGAGCACCATGATGCAGCCCGTGAGCTCGGCGCGATTCGCTACGGGGCCTAGACCCAGCCGCCAGTGCAGCACCATGTACTTGTTTAGCCATTTGAACGCCTTACGCAACCATTCCTCAGCAGTCGATTGACTCGACATTCCAGTTCTCCTCGTCGGTTTCCCTACAGGTGTGGGGTTTTTTGCCTATTGACTGTGTCGCACAACACCGCCGTGAACACTCACTGCTTTTACGATAAACCCTGCAACTCAGCCAATTATCCCATCGAAGATGGGCGCTATAGTGTTTGCTTGTCAGTGCAGCGACCTATATCGTATCGTACAGTTTGTTAACCTGAGTATATACCAAAGAGAAGCGTCATGAGTTCCGCACCCATCATCATTTTGTTGTTGATTGCTTTGGCGCTGACGCAGTGGTTGCCGTTGTTACCGGAGCAGACGCAAGCCGAACAGACGGAAGTGATCGAGCCTGATTAAAGCATCCCCCACACGTCTCCCGCTAGATTTGATCGCAAAACTCGGTCGCAGTATCATAATCGGATGGATTCCGAAACTCTACCTTCACGCATTCATAACGCCTATTTCTTTCAAGCTTTCAATGCCGTTTCGTGGCAGATCTGCTTGGGCAGCCCGTTGATTCTGTTTGCTCGCGAGTTGGGCGCGCCGGCGGTCGTGCTGGGGCTGCTGGCCGGCCTGGCGCCGTTGACCTCCACGCTGCAATTACTCGTGGCGCCTCACGCCGAACGCATCGGCTACCGCAAGTTGATGGTGAGCGGCTGGTCGTCGCGGGTGGTCATGTTGATATTCTTGACGCTGCTGCCGCTGTCAGTGGCCTTCTTGCCGGCCACCGCCGTGATTGTGCTGATGATTCTCATCATGTTCGCCTTCACGGCCTTGCGCGGGGTTGCCACCTGTGCGTGGCTGCCGTGGATCACAGCCATCGTGCCCAGGGCGGTGCGTGGGGAATATCTCAGCCGCGACCGCACGTTTGTGGGGATTGCCAGCGTTGCTGCCTTAGCCGTGGCCGGGATTTTTCTTTTCGATTATGGCAACATGGGGGCGTTTACCATCGTTTTTGGACTTAGTTTTCTAGGCGGCGCCATCAGCCTGCACTTTCTGAACCGCATCCCCGAACCCAAAGGCCGGAGTCTTGGCGATCAACCATTTGTGCGGATGCGCTGGCGCGATCTGCTGCGTGATGGCGCGTTTGTGCGATTGTTGACGTTCGCCGCGATGGTGCAGCTATGCGTGCTTTCCACGGGGACGTTTATCACCGTGTTTGTGCGCGAGGAAGTGCAAATTCGGGATGGCTATATCCTGTGGATCACGGCCGGCGCCGCGCTGGTCGGCATTTTTGGCCTGCGCCTCTTGCGCAGGCGGATCGACGGCTTGGGGAGCCGCCCTTTTCTAGGCGTCGTTTTTCTGTGGTGGACGTTTTACTATTTCGCCTGGTTTATGTTGGCGGCGAACCTGATCGAGGGCGCGGTCCTGCTGGCGCCATTGCTCATGATGATGGCCGGCTTTTTTGCCTCGATTTATGAGCTGTCGCTGACGCGCCTGTTGATGAACACCGTAGGCGACCGGCCCGGCACGACGCAATACTTCGCGCTGCAATCGGTGATCGTGAGTCTGTTGGCTGGTTTATCGCCGATCATGTGGGGCTGGATGCTTGACAATCTTCGCAGTGTGCAGCTTGTCATCGGGGGCATGACGCTAAATGCGTACGCGATCTTCTTTGGTATGCAGTGGTTGCTGCTCTGCGTAGTTTTTGCCGCGTTGCTGCGGGTGAAAGAGGGCAACGCCACGACCACCAAGACGCTCCTCTACCGTGCGCTGGTGGTTGCGCCAGGCCATCGCTTCTCTGCGCTGACGCACCGCACCCGGTCCTAGCCAGAGGTGATGCGGACTTCAGTCATTACTGATCACAGGCAGGAGCGTGCGGAACGAACTCTGATATTCGAGATGGCTGTCGATGTAATCGCCCGCCCATCCACCGGTGATGTAAATTTGACCGTCAAAGCCGACCGCCGCAAGATTACGCCATTCCCCCTGGATTGGCGACGGAAAATTGCTCCATGAATTTGTCGAAAGATCATACCGCTCCAGGTTGACCAGGGATTGCTTCCAGCCGCCGCCAAGCGCATACAAGGCCACGCCATCGTAGACGAGCGCCAGCCCCCCGCGCGGCGCCGCCATCGGCGTCAATTCGCGGGTTTCGCCCGTAAGAGGTGAGAAAAGTTCGAGCAACTTCAGTTCGCGCTCGCCATCATAGCCGCCGGCGACGTAAATATCCCCACGCACCGCCGACGCGCCCAGAAAGGCGCGTCCTTTTGCGAGGCGTCCTACCAGTTCCCAACCCGCGCGCGCGCCTGGTGTGTAGCGCCAGATTTCATCGCGCATGTTGTGACCATCCCACCCGCCAATCAGATAAAGCGAGTCGTCGTCTGCCACCAGCCCCGCCCCGGCGATTGGGTAGGGCAATTTATTGACGACTCTCCACTGGTTGAATAGCTCGTCGTACCCCAATAATTGATCTGAAATTACCGGGTCGCCTGCAGCAGCGGATGGTCTGCTGCTACCGCCCGCAACATAGAGCGTCTGCCCCAGCGTTGTGGCGGCGAGATTGGCGAGAGGCATTGGCAGCGATTCCAGCGGGAGCCAACTGCTGCTTGGCTGGTCAAAGAACATCACGTCGTCCAGCGCGGCGCCCGCGCCGGTCTCGCCCCCCAAAAGCACGCGCCGCCCGTCATATATCACCAGCGCGTGGCGACCCAGCGGTTGACGCAGCGGCGTGCGCATCTGCCAGCGCGGTTCGAGTTGTGCGGCTGGCGGCGCGGTTGCCGGCTGGTCGGCATTGGTGAGGAGATCGGTGGCGTCGGTCATCAAGGCGCCGACATAGGGCGCAGCCAGGAACAGCAGACAGCACGCCAGCGCGCCCACCAGGTAGAAGCGCTGCCATGCGGCAAAGCGCGGCCGCGCATCGCTGAGGGGAGCGGGTTCTGGAGTCGGCGGCGGCCCCATTTCTTCGGTGGCTGCCACCACCGCGCCAGGCACAACGATCCATCCATGTTGCACCAGCATCATCGACGCTTCGGTGCGGCTGTTTACTTGCAGTTTCTCAAAGATGTTGCGCAGATGCACTTTGACGGTGTGGGGGCTGATCACCAGGTCGCGGGCGATCTCGGCGTTGCTGGCCCCGGTTGCCAACAAGCGCGCCACTTCCATTTCGCGCTCGCTCAGCGGGTTGTCGGCTGGCAGTCCATCGCGTTCTGTCATGCTTCCATTCTACAGAAATTCAGCACGAAGCGAAATTGTGGTAGTTAGCAGCGCTCTGTAACAAGGCTCGAAGCACACAGAGCGGCGCAAAGAACTGTGTAAAAGAGCTTTGCTCCGGTTCTCTACGCTCCTCTTTGTGCGCCTCGTGACTTCGTGATTGGGCCGTAGTCAGGTCTTATACGAAGGGCGCCAGCCGGCACAACGCTTCCCATTCCGCCAGGCTGAGCGTCTCGGCGCGCCGCGTCGGGGTGACGCCTGCCTCGTTCAGCCACTGGTGCACGGCCGCCTTGTCGAGATTCAGCCCGGCCGCAAGGCTGTTGTGTAGTTGCTTGCGTTTCTGGCTGAAGCCGGCGCGGACCACTTTGAAGAATAGTTCCGGCGCAATGGCAACGGTCGGCTGCGCGTGCATTTGTAGGCGTAAGATCGCACTGTCCACTTTGGGGCGCGGTTTGAATGCCTCCGCCGGCACGCGCTGCACGATGTGCGGCTGCGCATAGTATTGCACGCTGACCGCCAGGATCGACAGGTCGCCCGGTGCGGCGCAGATGCGCTGTGCGACTTCCCATTGCACCATCAAAACGGCCAGCGACGGAGGATGCGCCGCTTCGAGCAGATGGCGCAGCGCGGCGTTGGTGATGTAGTAGGGAAGATTGGCGACGACTTTGTAGGAGACTGGAGATTGGAGATTGGAGATTGAGAGATTGGAGATTGGAGATTGGGAGATTGGGAGATTGGAGATTGTCTCTCCCTCTCCCCTTCTCCCAATCTCCCCCTCGCGCCCGCAAACTGCGACAAACTCTTCGGGTGCGCGCTCCAGGATGTCGCCGTGGATGATGTGGACGTGGGGCTGCCCGGCGAACTGCTGGCGCAGCGGCTCGATCAGCCGGTCGTCCAGTTCGACCGCGACCAGACACGCCACCTGTTCGGCCAGCGCTGCCGTCAACACACCCTGGCCGGGGCCGATCTCCAGCACCGCATCGGCGGCCGTCAGTTCGGCGGCTTCGAGGATCGGGGCGAGGTAGCGGCGGTCGGCCAGGAAATTCTGGCCGAGCGACTTCTTGGCAGGCGGCCTGCTCATGGGATTGGCTCGCTGGGAGAGGAGAAAATAGACCGCGGATTAGACGGATTTGGCGGATACACACGGATTTTTATCCGCGAAAATCCGTCTAATCCGCCAAATCCGCGGTCTATCAATGTAGGCTCGATGATCTGTGTCATTCTTCGTCGAGGCTGAGCACCGACATGAAGGCTTCCTGCGGGATTTCGACCGAGCCGACGGTCTTCATGCGCTTCTTGCCGGCCTTCTGCTTCTCGAGCAGCTTGCGCTTGCGGCTGATGTCGCCGCCGTAGCACTTGGAGAGCACATCCTTGCGCATCGCCTTGACGTTGGCGCGGCTGACGACCTTGTTGCCGATGGAGGCCTGGATCGGCACCTCGAACATCTGGCGTGGAATGATCTCTTTCATCTTGCTGACCAGCCGCTGCCCCTTGTAGAAGGCGTTGTCGCGGTGCACGATGATGCTGAGTGCGTCCACCGGCTGATAGTTGACCAGCACGTCGAGCTTGACCATGTCCGATGCCCGGTACTCGTCGATGGTGTAATCCATGCTGGCGTAGCCCTTGGTGCGCGCCTTGAGATCGTTGTAGAAGTCGACGATGATCTCGGAGAGCGGAATCAGGCAGACGATCTCGACGCGCTTGGCGTCGAGCCAATTTTGCGTCTTGAGTTCGCCGCGGCGCTTGGTGACCAGGTCGAGCACGGCGCCGATATATTCGGCGGGTGTGAAGACACGCAATTCGCACCACGGTTCTTCGATGTGCTCGATCTCGGTCGGGTCGGGCAGCGCGGCCGGGCTGTCGATGGCGATCACCTCGCCGTCGGTGCGCAGCACGCGATATTCCACCGAGGGCGCGGTGAAGATGATGTCCATGTCGTACTCGCGCTCGAGCCGTTCCTGGACGATCTCCATGTGAAAGAGGCCGAGAAAGCCGAGGCGATAGCCAAAGCCGAGCGCCTGGCTCGTCTCCGGTTCGTAGCTGAGCGCGGCGTCGTTGAGTTGCAGCTTTTCGAGCGCATCGCGCAATTCGTTGTAGTCGTCCGGGTCGCTCGGGTACAAGCCGGCAAAGACCATCGGCTTGAGCGGCTGATAGCCGGGCAGCTTTTCGCTCGCGGGCCGCGCTGCCAGCGTGATCGTGTCGCCCACGTCGATGTCCTGCAAGGTTTTGAAGCCGGTGGCGACATAGCCGACCTGACCCGCGTGCAACTCGCCGACCGGCAGCATGGCGGGCACGAGCACGCCGATCTCCAGCGGCTCCATGGCCTTGCCGGTGTTCATCGCCAGCAGGCGCGGCGTTCCCTTGATGGCGCCGTCCACCATGCGCACATAGGCGATCACGCCTTTGTAGGTGTCGTAGTGACAGTCGAAGACCAGCGCGCGCACCGGCGCGTCGTCGATGCCTTGCGGCGGCGGCACCTCGGCGATAACATGTTGCAGCACCTGTTCCACGTTCAGCCCGGCCTTGGCGCTGATGCGGGATATCCTCCGCGGCCACGCCGAGCAGATCCTCGATCTCCTGCGCCACCTCGTCGGGCATGGCCGCGATCAGGTCGATCTTGTTGATGACCGGCACGATGGTCAGGTTCTGTTCGAGCGCGGCGAAGAGGTGCGCCATCGTCTGCGCCTGGATGCCCTGCGACGCGTCCACGACGAGCACCGCGCCTTCGCAGGCTTGCAGCGCACGATGCACTTCGTAGTTGAAGTCGACGTGACCGGGCGTGTCGATCAGGTTGAGCTCGTACTTCTCGCCCTGGTATTTGTAGATCATGCGCACCGCGCTGGCTTTGATCGTGACGCCTTTCTCGCGCTCCAGTTCCATGGAGTCGAGCAGTTGCTCGCATCTCGCGCTCGGTGACGGTGTCAGTCATCTGGATCAGACGGTCGGCCAGCGTGCTCTTGCCGTGGTCAATATGGGCGATAATCGAAAGTTGCGAATATGGTCAAGATTCATGCAGGAGATGATACCTTATCTCCTGGTTACACCCTGCCATATACCAGAACCGCAAACAGACTAACGCTGCTTCGGTCTGGCTTGTTGCGCAACGTCTGTCAGCAGGGCAGCGCCACCGATGTTAGAAGCAGTCACTTTCAGTATTTCACGGAACTTACATAAAGCCACCCAGAGCACCAAGGACGCCATCTTCAACTTTGCGCCCTTGGCGTCTTCGTGTGAGGCCAAATCGTGCACTACTGATTTTGGATGAGCGGCAGGAACAATTCACTGGCGTTTTGGCCTCCCGGCGCCTTCGCGGGTGGGGGAGAGGGAAGCGGGGTGAGCGTGGGCGTCGCTGTCGCGGTGGGAGTCGCCGTTACAGTCGGCGTGGCCGTCGGTGTGGGCGTGGGCGGAATCGGCGGCTTCACCTGCCCGCCCAGGGGCGTGGGCGTCGCGGTCGGTGTGACCGGCGTCGGCGTAAAGGTCGGTGCGTGCTCTGGCGTGGCCGTCGGCGTATGAGTGGCCGTCGGCGTCGGGCTGGGGCTGGGCGTCGGGGTGAAGGTCGGGGTGGCGGTGGGCGGCGCCGCGCCATCCACGATCTCGACGATGCCGCCGATGGCCACGCCGTCGATATTCCTGCCCAGCGGGCTGCTAAAGCTTGGCTGCGGGCGGCTGGAAAATTCGACCGGCGCGCGCAGGATGCCTGCGTAGTCCGGCGTGCAGATGGTGGTGAAATGCAGGATCGCCAACGGGCCGGCGGGCAGCGCGGCAAAAGGCAGGCTAAAATCGAGGATGATCACGTCGAACTCGCCGACATCATCTGTGGCGTCGAAGGAGGCTGACACGCTGAACTGGGGCGGCGTCAGCGGCTGGAAACCATCGGGCAGGCCATCGCCGTTGTTGTCGGCGCCTTCAAATGCCAGACAGCGCTGGTCATAGTCGATCGAGAAGAGCACGCCGGAAACATGCTGGCCCGCCGCGTCCAGCGTCACGGGCAGATTCACCGCAGTGGTGGCGATCACGGCAGTCGTGGGCGGCAGGGTCAATTTAACCGAGGTCTGGGCATGGAGCGTGCGATAGCCGGCGCTGGCCGCAACCAGGCCGACCAGCAGCAGGCTGATGATGGCGCGTAATCGATTGGAGAGGGATAGTTTTCGGATGAACATAGGATTGCCTATTGCATCACCCGAGCGGGGCGCCAAGGGGAGAGTGTTGCACCCGGGATAAGTAGATACACCTGCCAGGAAGCCTCGCAGCTTCCTGGCAGGTTGCGGCGATCCAGATGGATGCCGACGAAGACTATTCGATCGTTACCGGCGCAGCAGCGGCAGGTACACACGTCCTTCGCTGCCCTGTCCGGCGACCTCCACTTCCACCGGCACGTTGACGCCGCCGGTGTTGCCGAGCGAGGCGTTGGTCAGGCTCACCTGCACGGGCGCGCCCGCGCCGTTTGCCGTGACCTGCACCGCCACCGTGACCAGCACACCTTCCGGCAGCTCGAAGAGCGGCAGGCTGAGGTCGGCCATCGCGATGCTGACGCTGGCGCGGTCGGCGCTGACTTGCACCGAGCGCATCAGGTCGGCCGGCACGTTGAAGCGGATGGCGTCGGGGATGCCGTCCTGGTTGGCGTCGGTCGGGTCGATGGCGACCTGCTGAGCATCGAAGCTGACGCGGAAGGCCGCGCCGGCGATGGCTTCGCCGTTGCCGCGCAGGCTGATTGGAACCTCCACCGTGGCGCCGGCGGTCGCACCTTGCACCGCGGGCACCGCGAGAATGGCGGGCTGCGTCGCGGCGGTCGTCACCGTGGGCAGCGTGCAGGAGTTGTTGCCGAAGACGACAAGCACCGTGCAGAGGATGTCGGCCACGTCAACCAGCGTGGACGCGTTGGCGTCACAGCCGATGGCGCTGCCGTTGAAGCCGCCCGTATGGACATAGAGCCAGTGGTTGACCGGGAACGAAGCCGGCACAGAATTCGCATCGAAGGATTCAAGCACCTCGGCCACGAAGTCGGCGGCGTTGACGATGTCGTCGCTGTTGCAGTCGCCGCGTGCGTCGTTGGCGACGATGTGCACGGCGCCGTCGTGGGTCAGGACGGGCAGCGGTGCATTGCTGACATTCTTGAGCTCGGTGGAGCCAGAGAAGGTGATGGACGAGACCGTGCCAGAGGAGCAGGCGTCGCTGGCGCTGAAGTTGAGCACCACCGCGGCGCCGTCCGTCAGGTCAGTCGTACCGTTTAGGGCAATGCCAACAATGCCGCTGGCATTCGGCGTGCCTGCCGAACCGCTCCAGCCGCTCTGGAAGCCACTCAGCCCGGTGAAGGTGAGGCAGGCTTCTTCGTAATCAATCGAGAAGCCGGCGCTGCGCACGGCGTTGCCCTTGGCCAGGAACTTGACCGGCACCTGCAGGTTGCCGCTGTAGGCGACCCAGAGCAGGTCGGTCTCAACGGGCAGGCTCAGCTCGGAGCGGTCGATGACGTGGATGGTGAATTGCTTCTCGTAGAACAGGCCGCTACTATCGATGCTGCGCACCTTGATGGAGTAGGTAGGTTTGCTGTAGTCAGGCACTTCGTTGATGAGCAGCTTGTCAACAGAAGAGATGACAAATGCAGTGTTGTCACCAAAGCCGGTAACCAGTTCGTAGGTAAATGCTCCACCTTCTGGATCGCTGGTTGTGAATGTGCCAATCTCTGTGCCAACGGGCACCGCTTCGAAGACCTTGTCGTTCGAGAGCATGATGTCGGTCGGCGCCTCATTGACATTGGTGATGGTGATCGTGAATTCCTTAGTGACCACGCCACCCTTGCCGTCGTCGAGCTTGACAAGGATGGTATAGGAGAACTTTGTCTCGAAGTCGAAAATGGCAGCAGTCTTCAGCACACCGCTTTCGATGGTGAAAGCTGCATTGTCGGGGTAGGTAGGATAGTTCACCAGCGTGTAGACGAAGGGATCCGTATCGGTGTCACCTACTGGCGAGAACGTACCCACAGGCGTTCCAATGACGGCGTTCTCGGCAACGCTGTTGCTGCCAGAAAGGTTGATGCCAGTGGGCGCGTCGTTGAAGTCCAGCGGAATGCTGGCGCCGGCCGACGTGCGGAAGAGCGTCTGCCCGCCCGGGTTGCCAAAGGAAGACGCCGGCTGGTTGGAGAAGAGCACATCGACGAAGCGGTCGGCGCCCCAGCAAGCGTCCTTCACAGTAAACTCGATGGAGAGCAGATTGCCCGGGGCCAGCACGAGCGGGTTCGATACTTCGCTCCAAATGGCGACGTCGATCTCGCCATCGGTGTCGGCTGCGTCGAAGGCGACGCTTTTCATGAAGCCGGCGGGCATCCCGGTCACTTTGGAGGCGTCGGTGACCAGGCAGTTCTGGTCGTAGTCTACGGAGAAGGCAACCGAGGCGATCTGGTCGCCAGCCTCCGGGGTGAGGATGACCGGCACGTTGATGACCTTGGGGTCGTCGGTGCGTTGCAGGATGATGGGATCGGCGGGGACGGAGAGAACTGCGGTGGTCGGCGCCGCGTTCAGCCACGGGTTGTAGGTGATGTACGGGCTGACTTCTGCGCCACTGCCCGGGCCCTCACCAGATGGGCCACTCGCATCGCCCCACCAGTTGTTCGTGCCATCCGCCGTGAGATAGCTGGCGTTGGAGCGCATACCGATTGTGTTGCCAGCCAGATTGTTGTAGTTGGCTGAAATGGCTGTGAAAGGAGCAGTAGATGGGCAAACATAGGGTGGTGTGGCTGTTGGCACAGAAACACACTGATAGAATTCCAAGCCTACCTTAAAACCGGTGACCACATTGCGGTTTGCGGTGATGTTGATGCTACGTGGGCCGTAGCCTGCATCCGCTTCGATGCCGTAGGTGCCAGCATTGCCAGAGCTAGAGCTAACCAAGGTCACGACATTGCCGGAAACATTGACCGGCATTTCGGTGGCAGAGGCAACGCCAACGATGTTGTCTTCACTAGTGGCGGCAGCCTCAGCCATTGGCACTTCGTAGGGTGACGGCACAGCCTCCGGCGGGTCGGTGGCGATAATTCCCCAAGCGTACCCACCCGCCTTAATCACGTCAATCTTGTTGTTGGCAATGGCGCCTTGGGCGTCGATATTGTAGACGCCCACATGACCGTTCGTCACAACATTGTTGGTGACATCGACGTCGGCATAGTAATTCAAAATTGTAGTGGCTACCCAGTCACCTCCAGTATAGGCAATACCGGTCACGAAGTTACTGTCGATGTAGCCATCCAGCGTGCCGGAGGCGCGGTAGACCTGAATGCCGTTCTGCGCGGTCACGGCGGTAGGCCCTGCGCCTTCGATGCGGTTGCCGACGATCTGCGTGGTCAACACCGACGAACCGCCCGAATTGACCGCCATGGCGTTCTTCTGGAAGTCGTGGATATAGTTGTTGCGGATGGCGAGGTTGCGCGTGCTGCCGTCCACCAGATAGGCGTACAACGCAACGCCGTGCTGCGCGCCGCTGAACGATGTATCACGCACGCCCTTGATCTCAGTGTTGACGATGGCGCCGCCGGCGTTGTAGTAGGCGATGCCGCTGAATTTGTAGGCGCTGTTGCCACGACCTGCGCCGTCTATAACCAAATCGCGTATGGTGGCGTTCGCTCCACTCACAGTCAAGACAGGATACTGAGAGTAGGTAATATTATCTGAGCCCACCGTCGTGAAGCGAGCAACCAGCGTCGCCGGCGCCTTGATGATCGTGGTGCTGCCTGCGCCAGCCAGCGTCAGGTTCTTGGTGATGAGCGGCTGCTCGACGTAGACGCCGGCCGCTACCTGGATCGTGTCGCCGGGGTCCGCCGCGTCGATGGCGGCCTGGATGCTGCCTGTCGGCAGCACGGTCACGATGGACTTGTCAGGCTGCGGCGCCGCCCATGGCGCGGGCAGCGTATTGGCAAACGCGGCTGCACCGGCGGCTGTTGTCTGGTAGAAAGTGTAGACGGTAGTACCAGGAATTACGCTGTTGGTGACCAGGTAAGGGAACATGGTCTGCGTAAAATTGGTTACCGGCAAAGGGCTGGCTGGGGTACTGTAGTTGCCCGCCTCGATGTAGAACTGGTTCGCCTCACTGAACGAGTTGACGCCGGTCAGGCTGATGTTGTCCGACCCTCCGGTGTGGAAAAGTCCCCAGGTGTAGATAGCGACGCCGCCCCACGCATTGCCGCTGGTGGTGATGTTTTCCAGCGTGACGTTGGAGCAGTCGGTCAGACCGATGCCGACGCCCTTCAGCGCGCCCACGGAAGAGATATTCTTCAGCGCGCCTCCGCTGAGACCGTTGAGATCGATGCCGCTCCGACCGGTTCCGATCACGCTGACATCCTCGATCGTGACGGTGGCGTTCTCTCCGGAAACTTTCAGGCCGTAGTTGCCGGAGGCATCGGTATCCGGGCCATCCAGCGTAAAGTTTTTGAAGACGAAGGCGTAATCGCCTTGTGCGTCGATGGCGTAGCCCGTGAAAGTGCTGGCGTTGATGATCACGCCCGCGCGACTTTCACCTTGCAGCGTCAGCGACTTATAAATGGTGAGCTTCTCAGGATAGGTTCCATTGACAATGTTGATAACATCTCCGGACCCCGCCGCGTCGATAGCGGCTTGGATTGTGCAGTACGGGCCAGTTGGACCACAGCCGGCGGCCGGATTGACTGTCAGATCGGCGGCCTGGGCGCCGGCAAAGAAGAAAAAGGTTGCGAATGAAACACTCAGGAGCAGGATGACAGAGCGCAGACACAAACGATAGGAACGCGTAGAAGTGTCAGACATGGGGCTTTCCTCACAGTCATGAAAAAAATGGATCGGATCGATGCAGCGGTGGAACACCGGCAAGCGTCCTTGCCGAGCGTGCCTGGCAGCGTGATCGGGGGTCGATGGGCAGAGCGGAAATTTTACAGGGTGAGCGATGTCAGGGGCTCATGCCATCGGGTCGATTACACTACGTGCTACAAATGTAGCAGAGAGCGCGGCCAAATAAACATGATGAATGTCCCGTGGAATTTGGGACATTTCGCCCTCGGTCGGGACAATCTTAGGCTGGCTTACCGTAAATCGTTAAATCTGCCGGAACGCACTTTACGGTTCGCAGATCGTGCTGATCGAGCACGATTGATTTACCTATGCTATCATGGCGAAATCGTCTGTTTGGCAAAGAGGATTTTTCGGATTATGAACAAGAAACGTCTGACTGCGGCTGCTTACGGCCATTTTTCTATCGACATTTTGAACTCCTCGGTGGCGATTATCCTGACGCTGGCTGCTGTCCAGTTCAACCTGACCATTGCGCAGATCGGCTTCGGCGCGATGATGTACCAGATGTTCGCCGCCATGAGCCAGCCGCTTTTCGGCGGCCTGACGGACAAGCTCAACGGCCGCTGGATCGGCGCGGTCGGCGTGTTGTGGACCGCGCTTTTCTATGCGGCGGCTTCGTGGATGCCAACCTATCCGCTCTTCATCACGCTGCTGATGATCGGCGGGCTGGGCAGCGGCGCGTTTCATGCGGCCGGTATGGTGAATGCGTCGGCGTCCGGCGGCGACAAGGCCGCAACGGCCACATCTTACTTCTTCCTTGGCGGCCAGACAGGACTGGCGCTAGGCCCGATCCTCGCCGGCTTTGTCATTGGCGGCATGGGGCTGGCTGGTATGCCGTTGATGGCGCTGCTTGCTGTACCGGCGAGCGTGCTGATGTTTATGCACATGAACGACGCGCTGCCGGTTGCGCCTAAGGTCGTCAAATCTGATAATCAAGGCAACGCCAGCCGCACGCACGCCGCCACGGCTATTTTGATTACGGCTTTTGTGCTCTTCATCCTTCTGCGCTCCAGCACCGCCCAGGGCTACGCCACGCTGCTGCCCAAGTTCTACGAGTCAGCCGGCTACAGCGCCGCGCAGTTCGGGCTGATGCTCGGTCTGTTCAACCTGGCCGGCGCCATGGGCACACTGATCGGCGGCTATCTGGGCGACCGCTTCAACCGTCGCACCATCATGATCGTGGCGTCGATTGCCAGCGTTCCCTTTGCCTACGCCATGTTGTACGCGAGCGGCGCCAGTTATATTGTCGTCGCCGTGTTGGCGGGCATCCTGCTCAGCATGCCGCACAGCCTGCTGATGGTGATGAGTCAGGAACTTGCGCCCAATCGGCGCGGGCTGGCGGGGGGGCTGGTGCTGGGCTTTATCTTCGCCAGCGGCTCCTTCATGGCGTGGCTCCAGTCGATCGCAGCCGAACAGGTCGGGCTGCTGGCGGTCTTATCGGTCGTTGCGTTTTTCCCGTTTTTTGCCGGGTTGGTGGGGTTTGCGCTGCCTTCCAGCCGCAAACCCCACCCAGCCATCATGCCACCGCCGACTGCCTCCTCGTCCGCCGCGGCTGATTGAGTAAAAAACTATCCACAGATGGCGCAGATGGCACAGATTTTGAAAAGCGTCTGACTTTATGACTTCTTTCAATTTCAAGGCGGCGCATTCAGACTTGCCATCTGTGAAATCTCTGCAATCTGTGGATGGTTTTTGCCCCAGGTTCATTTATCCCAATTTTATTTTGATAATTAAAACAAATTCATTTGACAAAATTGTTTTGTCATAGTATTGTTCATGCGTGACGCCGTTGCGATCAGCAAGATCGACGGTAAAACAACCGGTAGGGTGAAGCAGCCGGCAGCATGAAGCAGCCGGCGGAATAGCCCTGAAGTTGGGACGACAAAATCAATGACGTTGAGCATACTTGGCAAACGCGAATCGCCGCTTTGGCAGATCATCGAACATCTCCAGCGCACTGGCTCGGCTACGATTAAGGAGCTGGAAGATCTGCTCGGCATCACCACGACGGCGGTGCGCCAACACCTGAATACTTTGCAGGCCGAAGGATATATCGAGCGCCGCGTGGTGCACGCCGGAGTGGGCCGCCCGCATCACGCCTACTTCACGACGCCCAAGGTGCAAGAGTTGCTCGCCTGTCAATGCGACGACCTGGCGTTGACCCTGTTGCAAGAGGTTTTTTATCTCGAAGGGGAAGCGCGCACCGTCGAACTGCTGGACCGGGTGGGCACGCGGCTGGCGCGGAAATATGCGCCGTCCGTGCGATCTTCCCTGCTGCACGACCGGGTCGATGAGCTGGCGCGGGCGCTCAACGGCAACGGCATCCTCGCTGACGCCCATCTCGGCGACGGCGAGGTGATTGCGCTGCACACCTACAATTGTCCGTTTCACGAACTGGCGCAGGAGCACCGCGAGATCTGCGAGATGGATCGCAGCATGTTGCAAAAGGTGCTTGGTTCGGATGTCAGCCTGAGCCAGTGCATGTTGGAGGGGCACGCCGGCTGCACTTTCACCGTGCAGCGCACCGCGCAAGTGGATGCAGTTGCCGGCAACGGGCGCGGCGCTACGGTTTAGGGGCGCAGAAATTGTCCAGGGCAATGGCCGCAAATTGGATGATGCAACGCAGCAGCTTATCGGTTTCACCCCTACGCTAATCAAAAGTAATTTTCAAACTTGAATTTTTGCAGACAGCATATAAAGGTTATTGCAACAGAGGAGTCACAACAATGAGTGTTCTTGAAATCCGCAACCTTCACGCCTCGGTCGAAGACAGTGAAATCCTGAAAGGCGTCAACCTTACCCTGCGCAGCGGTGAGATTCATGCGTTGATGGGGCCGAACGGCTCGGGCAAATCAACCCTGGCGTACGTGATCGCCGGCCATCCGCACTACACCATCACGGAAGGCGACATTCTGATCGACGGCGAAAGCATCTTGGCGATGGAGGCGGATGATCGCACCAAGGCTGGCGTCTTCCTGGCGTTCCAATATCCGGTGGCGGTGCCTGGCGTGAGCGTGGCGAACTTCCTGCGCACCGCGGTCAGCAATGTCCGCGGCTACACGGCCCAGACGCCGGCGGTGAGCGGGCGCGGCGGCGTGATCGGCAGCAACCTGATGCCGATGCGCGAGTTCCGCAAAGAGCTGACCGACAAAATGAAAGAGTTCAACGTCGATCCCAGCTTTGCGCGGCGCTATCTCAACGACGGCTTTTCGGGCGGCGAGAAGAAACGCACCGAAGTGCTGCAAATGGCGATGCTCGAACCGAAGTTTGCCATCATGGACGAATCGGACTCCGGGCTTGACATTGATGCGCTGCGCGTGGTCTCCGACGGCATCAACAAACTGGCGACCACAGAACGCGGCTTCCTGGTGATCACCCACTACCAGCGGCTGCTCAACTACGTCAAGCCGCACTATGTGAGCATCTTCTTCGACGGCCGCGTGGTGATGACCGGCGGGCCGGAAGTGGCGCACACGTTGGAAGAAAAGGGTTACGGTTGGGTCGAACGTGAGTTTGGCGCCGAAGCTGTCGCAGCATAGCACTCTCTACGACCACAGTTCGACGTACTGTAAAGGAGATTTCCAATGGCAACACAGGCTGATATGAAGGCGCTCAAGGGCGTCAAAGAAGAGTATGAGTATGGTTTCCACGATGAAGAGAAACCAGTTTTCAAGGCCGAACGTGGGCTGACGCATGCTACGATCGACCAGATTTCGGATCACAAGAACGAGCCGCAATGGATGCGCGACTTCCGCCACCAGGCGCTGGACATCTTTTCTCCAAGCCCATGCCGAGCTGGGGCGCTGACCTCAGCGGGATCAACTTTGACGAGATTTTCTACTACCTGAAGCCCAGCAGCGGCAGCGGCAAGAGTTGGGACGATGTGCCGGAGGACATCAAGCGCACCTTTGACCGGCTGGGCATTCCCGAAGCCGAGCGCAAGTTCCTGGCCGGCGTCGGCGCCCAGTACGACTCCGAGGTCATCTACCACAGCCTGCGCGAGGAGTGGGAGAAGATCGGCGTGATCTTCCTCGACATGGACAGCGGCCTGCGCGAGCACGAAGATCTCGTGCGCGAGTACTTCGCGACCATCATCCCGGCTGCCGACAACAAGTTTGCGGCGCTCAACAGCGCGGTGTGGAGCGGCGGCAGCTTCGTCTATGTGCCAAAGGGCGTGCACGTCGATATTCCGCTGCAGGCGTACTTCCGCATCAACGCCGAGAACATGGGCCAGTTCGAGCGCACGCTGATCATCGTCGAAGAAGGCGCCAGCATGCACTACGTCGAAGGCTGCACCGCGCCGATCTATTCGAGCAACAGCCTGCACAGCGCAGTTGTTGAGATTATCGTCAAGAAGGGCGCACGCTGTCGCTACACGACGATTCAGAATTGGAGCACCGACGTTTACAACCTCGTCACCAAGCGCTCCGTCGCCTATGAAGGCGCCACCATGGAGTGGATCGACGGCAACCTCGGCTCCAAGGTCACGATGAAATACCCGGCAGTGTACATGATGGGGCCGAAAGCGCACGGCGAGATTCTCTCAATCGCGTTCGCCGGCAAAGGCCAGCACCAGGATGCCGGCGGCAAGGTCGTCCACGGCGCACCGTACACCTCCTCAAGATCGTCTCCAAGTCGATCAGCAAGGATGGCGGCCGTGCGTCATACCGCGGGCTGCTCAAGGTGGCCAAGGGCGCGCATCACAGCAAGAGCAACGTGGTCTGCGATGCGCTCCTGCTGGACGAGGCCAGCCGCTCCGACACCTATCCGTACATCGAGATCGAAGAGGAGCAGGTGAGCGTGGGCCACGAAGCTTCAGTCAGCAAGATCGGCGAGGAGCAGCTCTTCTATCTCATGAGCCGCGGCATTGGCGAAGATGAAGCAGCGGCCATGATCGTCGGCGGCTTTATCGAGCCGCTCGTCAAAGAGTTGCCGATGGAGTATGCAGTAGAGATGAATCGCCTCATCCAGCTTCAGATGGAAGGCTCGATCGGCTAAAGATCCGCATTGTGGATGGTGACTTGCGCTGCGTACGCAATTTTTAGGCGCACGCGGCGCGAGTCGC
>JADJVW010000031.1 GCA_016710365.1 Candidatus Caldilinea saccharophila
CAGCATCCACCGTAAAGACCATGTTCTCAGCCATCGGCTCGTCATAGCCGCCTACATCGTGCGTATCCAGCCCGATGTGATGGGCCACACCATGCCAGACATAGTTGCCGATGTCAGCGAAATCATCCAGAAGACCGAGAGCCTTCAAGCCAGCAAACGAAACTTCACGGCAGACGCGGTTCGGCATGCTGAAGGGAACGCCGGGGCGCACCTGCGCCATGACGGCGCGGTTGGCTTCGTACGCCACGCGGTAGAGGTCCGCCTGGCGCTGGCTGAAACGACCACTGGCCGGAAAGACGCGCGAGATATCGGTGCTATATTCGTCATAGGGCGCGCCAACGTCGGTGAGAATCAGCTCGCCCTCCGCCACCTGACCCATGAGCGAGGAGTAGTGCAGGTAGAAGATGCGCTCGCCGGAGGCAATGATGGATGGAAAGGCTGTGCGGCGCTGGCCATGGGCAGCCAGCTCGCTCTGAAATTCAGCTTCCAGCTCATACTCCATCTTGCCAGGTTGCGCCGAGTTCATCAGGCGGGCGATGCCAGCGGCGGTGATTGCCATGCCCTGGCGGATGGCTTCGATCTCGCCAGGCGTCTTGATTTTTCGCAAGCCGCACACCAATGGGTAGCTGTTGCGGATGGCAACGTGCGGATGACGAGCAGCAATGCGCGCGGCGAACTGGCGTTCCAGGTCGCAAGCGCGCTCCGGCATCAGGGCGTCAAAGCACAGCCAGAGCGTCACTGCCGGACGCGCCGCCAGCAGCCCATCCAACACCCGTTCGAGCGTCTCAATGTCCTCGATTTGCGTGACGCCGCTCAATTCAGCTAATTCATCCCAGGTGAAACGCCTGCCCGTCCACACCTCGCGGGCCGGATCGGGCGCGAGCGCAAAGAGGCTTGCTGACAGGTCACCGGAACGACGCTGCAGCAACAGTGCGGTTCGTTCTTGCTGGACGCCGGTCAGATACAGGAAGTTGCGGTTTGTGAAGAAGGGATAGTTCTCATCGGCGGATTTGCGCACGCTTTCACCGCTGAAGAACAACATCAGGTCGCCATCTTCCAGGTTCACTGCCAGCTTGCGTCGGTTTTCTACGTAGAAATCTTTATTCATTTTCGCATCCAAGAAGGTCACTTTTTTTCCCGGCATGATTGGCGTACGACCAGCTCGCAGGGCAGTATCACCCGCTTTTCGGGCACCGGACGACCGTCAATCAAAGAGAGGATCATCTCTGCTGCCACCTGGCCGATCTGGCGGGTTGGCTGGCGCACAACACTTATCGGTGGGCAGGAGACTGCTGCCCAGGGATGCTCATCAAAAGCCACGATGCCCAGATCATGCGGGCTGCTCACAGCTTGTGCATTCATTTCCAGCAGCGCCCCCAGCGTCAGAAGGTTGTTGTTGATAAAGACAGCCTCTGGGCGCTGTGGCAGGCTGAGGAGGGTGCGCATTGCTTTACGCCCACTTTCAACACTCAATTGTGAACGGATGATCCACTCAGGGATCAGCGGCAAGCCGGCATCCTGTAGCGCCTGGCAGTAACCATCTAGCCGTTCGTTCATGGTGGAGAGGCGTTCAAGCCCCGCCAGGATCCCAATCCTGGTGTAGCCGCACTCGATCAAGTGGCGGGTGCCGGCATACGCCCCAGCGAAGTTATCAGCGCTGACGTAATAGCCGTGGAAGTTCTCAAAGGCGCGGTCCACAAACACGACGGGCGTGAGTTGGGTTTCCGCTTTGGAAAGCTCGACCCACGGCTGGCTGGTCGCAGCGGCAATGATGCCATCTACACGCTGGTTTAGCAGCAAGTCGAGGTAGTGAGCCTCATATTCGAGCGTCTCATTCGTGTTACAGATGATCAGGGCGTAGTTTTCGGGGCGCAAAACCTCTTCGATGCTGAGTAGCAGTTCGCCGAAGAAGGGGTTGGAGGAATCGGAGATGACAATGCCGATGGCGCCGGTGCGCCTGGTGGTCAGGCTGCGTGCAGCAGCGCTGGGCCGGTAATTCAGTACGCGGATAGCATCCAGCACTTTCTGGCGCGTGGTTTCTTCGACGAAGCGGGACGTGTTGATCACATGCGACACGGTGGTCTTGGAGACGCCGGCCCGTTCAGCCACATCCTTGATGGTTGCTTGTTTCAAAACGCGATTCTCCTGGGGATGAACAGTTTCGCTTGCAACAACATGCTCCCTGCCAAGGTTTCCAAAGCGTGCTTGCGGCCGCACAATCTGTTTCCTGTGCGGCCGCAAGCACCCTTTGAGAATCTTACTGGGTAATCTCCGCCCTGGCGATGTACAGCGTATCGGCAGTAGAGATGAACCAGTTTTTGACGTAATCCTGCATCATCAACGCGCCAGAGGGTACGGAGACCGGCACAATCGGGCTTTCTTCGATGAGAATGTGTTCAGCATCCACCATCAGCTCCAATGCTTCGGCTTCGTCAGTCGCCACGCGCGCTTTGGCGATCAGATCATCATACTCGGGATTTGCCCAGCCGGTGGCGTTGTCATAGGCGGTGGAGGTGAAGAGCTCCAGAAAGGTCATGGGGTGGGTATAGTCGCCGCCCCAGCCGCCAAAGGCGATGTCGTACTTGCCTTCAACCATCATGGGGAAGTTGAGCTTGGTGTCCACCGGCCTGATTTCGGTCTGGATGCCCAGGTTGGTCAGCAGCATCTGCTGGAGGATTTCGGCATTCTTGGTCATGTTGTCGGCGACGTGCAGATGGTAAACTGGCAGCCCGGCGCCGTCAGGATAACCGGCTTCAGCGAGCAGCGCACGCGCCTCTTCGAGCTGGGCAGTGGGCGCCAGGCCATTATCACCGGAAACTTCACGGAAATCCTTGCCATCCAAGATCAGGCCGCTGGGGACAGAACCGAGGGCAGGCTGGGCGGTGATATTGCCCAGGCCATCCAGGTAGCCCTTGCGGTCGAAAGCCAGGCTGATCGCCCGACGCACCAGGGGATTGGACAGGCCTTCCGACCGGGTGTTCAACCGCAGGAAGGAGAAGCGCAGTTGATCGTAAGTGTGGAGGCGGTCGTCCGTGGCGAGGATGTTGACCAGTTCAGTGGTGGGCACCCCGGCAATGCCGTCGACGTCACCAGCGATGAAGGCGGAGTAGGCCGTGTTGGCATCGGTGATAAACGAGAACCTGACCTGATCGATGGCAACGTTGTCAGCATCCCAGTAGTAGGGATTCTTTTCGGCGGTGATATACGAGCCGATCTTGTACTCCGTCAGCTTGAAGGGGCCATTGGAGATGGCGGTTTCTGCGTTGAAGGGCCACGTCTCCGGATCGGCTTCGACGATATCCTGACGCACCGGCAGCCAGACGCCGGCAAGCAGCGCCTGCAGGAAGTAGGCGGCAGGCATGTTCAGTTTGACATTCAGCGTCTTGTCATCGATCGCTTTGACGCCCACTTCATCGGCTCCGACCTCGCCCTTGGCGTATGCCGAGCCGTTGTGGATGAACATTTCCACGAACCAACTGTAGGTGGAGGCGGTTTCGGGCTGGAGCGCGCGCAGCCAGGCGTACTCGAAATCCTTGGCGGTCAGCTCTTTGCCATCGGACCATTTCAAACCATCGCGTAAATAGAAGGTGTACTCGGCGCCGTCCGGGCTGACATCCCAACTTGCGGCAGCGCCAGGGATGATGTTGCCGGCTTCATCCACCGTGACCAGGCCCTCATACAACGTTGCATAAATGGTGGACTGGGTGTTGCCCTGGGAGACGGTCGGGTCGATGCCCGGTGGCTCATCCAGAAAGGCATAATGGAAGGCGCCTGGCGCAGCAGACTCTGCCTCAGGCGCCGTGGTGGATTCTGCTTGCGCCGAGGGCGGCTGGACCTGCCCGTCTGCAGCCGGGGGCTGCGCCGCACAACCGGCAACCAGGATCAGCGCCATCGCGCAGACCACGACAAACATGAACGACTTTTTCATTGGAAGATCTCCTTTGGAAAGATTGTACCGCCTGGAACAAGATCGTTTCTTTGCTGTGAGTCATCTCGCTTCTGCTCAGTTCTTAGCGGGGTGAGGGCACTCCCCCTTGGTTTGCCTCCTTTCTGGTGCAGCGGATGGTTGATCCGCGCTGCCTGACGACGATGAGAGAGCCTGCAGATCCCCCGCTAGAATAGATGGCAGGCAGCAAAGTGGCCGGGCGAGATCTCTTTCAGCTCTGGGCTTACCTC
This sequence comes from Candidatus Caldilinea saccharophila, assembly GCA_016710365.1. Taxonomy (GTDB): domain Bacteria; phylum Chloroflexota; class Anaerolineae; order Caldilineales; family Caldilineaceae; genus Caldilinea; species Caldilinea saccharophila. The sequence goes on from JADJVW010000031.1 coordinate 4,177, forward strand.
CTTACACGTTTCCATGGCGAAAGGGCAGCGGGTGTGGAAGCGGCAACCCGATGGTGGTTGAACGGGCTGGGAATCTCGCCCTCGATGGACACCTCATCTTTTTCACGCGCGGCGCGCGGGTCGGCGATCGGAATGGCCTGCATCAACCCGATGGTATACGGGTGCTGCGGAGTGCGGTACAGGGAGTGACTGGGCGCCACTTCCACCAACTGCCCCATATACATCACGCCCATGCGCCTGGAAATGTATTTGACCATGGCCAGGTCGTGGGCAATAAACAGGTACGTGAGCCCTAACTGCTCTTGAATCTCCTGCAGCATGTTGACCACTTGGGCCTGGATGGAGACATCCAGCGCGGAGATTGGCTCATCGCAGATGATGAAGTCTGGCTGGGTGATCAGCGCGCGGGCAATGCCGATGCGCTGCCGCTGCCCGCCAGAGAATTCGTGCGGATATTTACTCATGTGCGCTGGGTCCAGGCCCACCATTTTGAGGGACTGAGCCACGCGCGCCTCGGTTTCCGCACGCGGCAACGAAGTTGTGGCAGTCAACGGCTCTGCAATGATGCGGGCGACGGTCATACGCGGGTCGAGCGAGGCGTAGGGGTCTTGAAAAATCATCTGGATGCGACGCCGGTACGGGCGCAGTTCCTTTTCATTCAGATGGGCGATATCTACGCCGTCGAATGTAATTGAGCCGGTGGTCGGTGTGTAGAGACGGATGATGGTGCGCGCTGCGGTGGATTTACCGCAGCCGGATTCGCCGACCAGGCCGAACGTTTCGCCGCGGTTGATGGAAAAAGAGATGCCATCCACTGCCCGCACCACCGGTTTCTTCCGGATGATCCCGCCGCCGCCAAAATACTTCTTCAGCTCTTTCACCTCGACAAAGTTGGCTGTGCTCATTGACTGCCTCCGTGACGGAGGTAGTCCGGATCCAACAACCAGCACATGCTGCGATGGGTAGGGCTGACCTCGAAGTAGGGGCGGGCAGTGTTGTTTACAGATGCGCATTGCTTTGTCGCAGCGAACATAAAAGGCAGCCCTGCGGCGGTTGATATATTGGGCGGCGACCCGGGGATGGAAAACAGACGGTCGCCGCTCAAATCATTGACATCCGGGATAGATTTCCTCAATCCGATGGTGTACGGGTGGGCGGTTTCGTAGAATATCTCATCCACCAGCCCCTCTTCCATGATCATGCCGCCGTACATCACGATCACCCGCTCGCACGTTTCCGCCACGACGCCAAGGTCATGCGTGATCAGGATAATGCAAGCATTGGTGTCATCGCGCAGGCTGCGAATCAGCTTCAGGATCTGGTTTTGGATGGTGACATCCAACGCAGTGGTGGGTTCATCGGCAATGAGCAGTTTGGGGCCGGTAGCGATCGCGATAGCGAACATCACCCGTTGGCGCATGCCACCCGACAATTCGAAAGGGTAAGCGTTCAGGATATTTTTCGCGCCGGTGATACGCACCAATGCAAGCAACCGCTCGGACTCAGCGCGCGCTTGCTGAGTGCTGATACCCTTGTTGAAGGCGCGCATACGCTCAGCAATCTGCGTGCCTACCTTGATGGTAGGGTTGAGGCTGGTCATCGGCTCCTGGAAAACCATACCGATGCCCTGGTTGCGCATCTTGCGCAATTGTGTGTGGGACATTGCCAGCACATTTTCCCCATCAAAGCGCACATCGCCGCCAACGATCTTGCCTGATTCACCCAGCAGGCGGGTGACGGAGAGGAACGTCACCGACTTGCCGGAGCCGCTCTCGCCCACAACGCCGACGATCTCTCCGCGCTGCACGCGCAGGGAAACATCCCTGACTGCCTGAACTTCGCCGGAAAAAGAAAAGAACGAAGTGCGCAGATGGTTGACTTCCAGGAGTGGGTTAACAGGCATCTTGATCGCTTATTCTCTCAGACGCGGATCGAGCGCGTCGCGCAGGCCATCGCCCAGAAAGTTGAAAGCAAACATGGTCAAGCTGATGGCAATACTGGGCAGCAAGATCTGGTAGGGCGATGAGCGGATGGCGCCGATGCCCTCGTTGCTCAAAATGCCCCAGGAGGGCATGGGCGGCTTGACGCCCAACCCGATGAAGCTCATAAAGGCTTCGGTGGCAATGGCGAAGGGAATGCTGAGCGTGGCGAGGACGATGATGGGGCCAATGCTGTTTGGCAGCAAGTGGCTGAGGATGATTTTGAACGGGGATACGCCCGCCGTTCTGGCTGCCAGCACAAATTCTTGCTCCTTGAGCGACAACACCTGTCCCCGGACCAACTGCGCCATGCCCAGCCAGCAGGTGAGGGCCATGGCGACCAATATATTGGAAATCCCCTGCCCAAAATAGACCATCAGCAGAATGATATAGATGGTGGCGGGGATGGACATCAGGATTTCGACCACGCGCATCATGACAATATCGGTGTTGCGGCCATAGTAGCCAGCGGCGCCACCGTAGATCACGCCAATCAGCAGCGTGCAAAGCGTGACGACAAAGGCCACCAGCAGCGAAATGCGCCCGCCGTAGAGCAGCCGGGTGAGCATGTCTCGCCCGATCGAGTCAGTGCCAAGCAGGTAGTTCTGGTTCCAGATGGTCTTCTTGTGCGGCAGGGGCTGATGATTCTCGTCCTCGAATTTGACCCCGTCACTGAAGCTAAGATAGTAGGTCTTGCCGTTGTGTACGAAGACGAAAACCTTGTCCTTCAATTGAGCTGACACGGGGGCCAATTCCTCGCCGACGAAGCCGCTTGTATCTGCAAGGAAGACCTTGAGGTCTTGATGAACGTAGAAGTGCGTTCCGTCCTCGGCGGTCTGAATCTCGATACGCGGGGGCATATTACGCAGAGAGAGTTGCTGGGCATCATAGCTCTTGCCAGTCAAGAGGGGGCCAAAGACAGACGCTAACAGGATGAAGAGAATGACAAAGATCGAGACAATCGCCAGCTTGTTCTGCCACAGGCGGCGGCCTACATCCTGCCAGTAGGTGAGCGTGACGCCGCTGGCGGTCTCGGCGTCCTTTTCTTCCATAGCCAGCAGGGTCCAATCTTTCGAAATGGCGCCCGTCTGAAATTGACCGTCGATCTGGCTCATGCGTCCTGCTTTGCGTTATTGGTCACCTAAACTTGATGCGTGGGTCAATCAACACATAGATGATGTCAATAATGAACACTGCAATGAGCATGACAGCGGATGAAACAATGGTCAGCGCCATCACGGCAGTATAGTCACGGTTGGTAATGGAGTAGACAAAGTAGCGTCCCAATCCAGGGACGGCGAAGATTTTCTCGATGACAAAGGTGCCGGTGAGCAGTGCGGCGAAGGTCATTCCCAAGGAGGTGACGACCGGGATGAGCGAATTGCGCAGCCCATGCGCAAAGATGATGCGCGAGGGCGAGAGCCCTTTCGACTCGGCCGTGCGCATGTAATCCTGGTGGAGCGTATCCAACATGCTGGAGCGCGCAAGCCGGGCAATGCCACAGATGGCGCCGACCGCCAGACAGATTGACGGGAGGATATATCCCTGCCACGTTTCAACGCCAAAGGTCGGCAGCCATTCTAACCTGACCGAAAACAGGTACAACAACACCGTTGCCAACACAAAGGAAGGTACGACGATGCCAACGGTGGAGATCACCATGGTGACGCGGTCAGCCATGCGGTTACGGTTGAGCGCCGCAAGAATGCCCATGGGCACACCAAAGATCAGGATCAGGATTGTGCTGTACAGCCCCAGCCTGGCGGATGCGGGCCAGCCATCGGCGATCATTTGATTGACATTCTGGCCAAAATAAACGTAGGAGGGGCCGAAATCGAAGTGCAGAATGCCATTCAGGTAATCAAAATACTGCTCGTGCAGCGGCTTATCGAGGTTGTACTTCGCTTTGAGCGCTTCCTCCACGCTGGGAGGAAGCACGCGGTCAAAGGAGAAGGGCCCGCCAGGGATGGCGCGCATCAGGAAGAAAGTGGCAGTGATGATGATGAACATTGTGACGAGCATCATGATAAAGCGCTTGAAGATATAAGCTAGCATCCGGCTGTCTTCTCTCTCCATTCAGGGTAGCAGATTTGGCCAACGTTCAGGCGGGCGCAGATCCGCCCATCGCCCGCATTTTGCCTGTGATCCAAAGCTTGTTCTGCTGCAGCAGGTTGCAGAATCGGTTGCGCAACCGGTTGCGGGTATTGTAGCAAATACGGGTAGGAGCGTCAATAGGGTTTGATATTCTGCAGCAGCCCTCAATTTGAAATTGGTTCAATAGTTGGCGGGTGTGAAAACGGGTGCACCACAGCCTTGATCCAGGATCGGAGGTGGGAGGTAGGCCATGTTCAAACGGTTTATGACCAGGCTGCGGGAGTGTGCGCAACAGTTTCCTGACGTGCGCAGGGGTGGCAATCACCAACTGTACACGGTGAAGGATGCCTGCCTGAGTGCCTTTGGCGTGTTTTTCACGCAATCGCCCTCGTTTCCGGCTTATCAACGCGAAATGCAGGTGCGCCAGGGTTTGAGAACTGCTGCTCATGTAGCTCTATGATTCTTCTCAGCGTGGTTTAATGCTATAATCGCAAGGACGATCACGGCAGGGTCAACACAAGGTTGGCTGTCCTGCCCTGTCGCCAAAACGACCAGAACACGCGCAGGTGTGTTGGCAACTCGCCTGCATCGTTTTGTTGAGCATTGAAATGGGAAGCGACCATGCGTGCAGAATTGCCGCCAAATCCCTCACCTGATGATGAGCTGCGTTTGCAGGCGATCCGGCGCGTCGAAGCAGAGGTGCTGGTGTGTACGCACTGCCCGCTGGCGGCAAGTCGCACGCACGCCGTGCCGGGTGAAGGCAACCTCAACGCCCTCGCCATGTTCGTGGGCGAAGGCCCTGGCTATGAGGAAGATAAGAAGGGACGACCCTTCGTCGGGCGCAGCGGCCAATATCTGACCGATACGCTTGCCAACCTCGGCATCGCGGCGATGTTTACATCACGAACGTCGTGAAGTGCCGCCCGCCGCAGAATCGAGATCCACGGCCGGAAGAGTTGGCAGCGTGCTCCGACTATCTGACGCGCCAGGTTGAGATCATCAATCCGCGCATCATCGTGACATTGGGGCGTTTCAGTATGCAACGCTGGTTCCCAGATGGGCGATCACAAAGATTCACGGCCAGGTGCGCAACATTGGCCACGGCCGGATTGCGATGGCGATGTTCCACCCTGCGGCGGCGCTGCGCAATCCAACGTGGCAAAGCGCTTTCGAGCAGGATATGGCTGCCTTGCCCGGCTTGATCGAGCGTGCACGGCGCGCCAATGAAGCTGCGGCGCGCGGCGAGGGTCTCCCGCCGGGAGCGCCCCACCCAGGCGACGCCGATTATAACGTCTGAGATTCCATTTTTATGACGCACACAGGTGCGCTGCGACGCGCGCCTGTTTCGCACTTTTAATAGTTGATTTGTTTTTTATAAGGAGTATGCGACACATGGCAAAACAAGAAAAAAAACCGAATAGTACGGCCGCGCCTTTGCTGCGCATCATCCCGCTGGGCGGGCTGGGCGAGATCGGCAAGAATATGCTCGTGCTGGAGGCGGGCGACAATCTGTTGATCGTCGACGCCGGATTGATGTTTCCCACCAGCGAAATGCACGGCATTGACATCGTGATCCCCGACGCCGCTTATGTCATCGACCGGGTGGATAAGGTGCGTGGAGTCGTCCTGACGCACGGCCACGAAGATCATATCGGCGCGCTTTCCTACTTTGTCGAGCAGGGTTTGCGCGCGCCCATCTATGCGACGGCGTTGACGCAAGGGCTACTCGAGGTCAAACTGCGCGAGCAGAAGCTGCTCGCCGAGGCTGAATTGCGCACGATAACCGCCGACGACGTGGTGGAGCTTTCTCCCTTCAACATCGAGTTCTTTCACACGACGCACAGCTTCCCGGACAGCGTGGGCGTCTGCATCATGACGCCGGCCGGGCGCATCGTCCATACAAGCGACTATCGCTTCGACCCGACGCCGGTGGATGGCCGGCCGACCGAAGAGGACAAGCTGCGCAAATGGGGTGACGCCGGTGTGCTGCTGCTGCTGGCCGACAGCACCAACGCCGAACACATGGGCAGCACGGCCAGCGAAGCCACGCTCGAAACCACGCTGGAGGCGGTGATGGGGGAGGCGCCCGGGCGCGTGTTGTTGGCTACTTTCGCCTCCAATCTGGGGCGCGTCCAGCAAGTGATCAACGTGGCGCGCCGGCATGGTCGCCGCGTCGGCATGGTGGGGCGCAGCATGGTCAACAACGTGCGCATTGCGATCAAGCTTGGCTACCTGGACATCAAGGAAGATGAGCTGCTGACCGCGGGCGAGATGGAATCGCTGCCCGGCCACGAGGTCGTCATCATCGCCACGGGCAGCCAGGGCGAGCCGACCAGCGCGATGGTGCGCATGAGCATGGGCGACCATCGCCAATTGGTGCTGCGTGAGGGCGACACGGTCGTACTGAGCGCCACGCCCATTCCCGGCAACGAAGAACTGTTCAACCGCACGGTGGACAACCTCTTCCGCCAGGGCGCCAATGTGCTCTATCACGAGCTGGGCAAGGTCCACGTCAGCGGTCACGGCGGGCAGGAAGATTACCTGCGCATGTTCGACCTGACGCGACCGCAGTATTTCATCCCGGTGCACGGCGAGTATCGACACCTGGTTTTGCACGCCCGCCTGGCGCAACGCTGGGGGATTCCCCAGGATCACGTTTTTATTCTCGAAGACGGTGAGACCGTGGAGTTTGGCCGTTTCTCCGGCAAGGATGAGGTCGAAGCGCGCAACGGCGAAAAGATCGAGGCCGGACATGTCTATGTGGACGGGCTGGGCGTCGGCGATATCGGCAATGTAGTGCTGCGCGACCGGCGTCAGTTGAGCCAGGAAGGCTTCATCGTGTGCATCGTCGCCGTGGACGAATACGACGGCGAGATCATCTATGGGCCGGAGATCATCAGCCGCGGCTTTGTCTATATGCGCGAACAGGAGGATCTGATCCGCCGTGCGCAGGAGGCAGTCTCGAAGGTCATCAAGAAAAAGATGCCCGCCTCGATTCTGGAGAATAAGATCAAGGATGCCTTGGGCAATTTTGCCTCCCGCGAAATCGGCCGGCGCCCGATGGTGCTGCCGCTCGTGATTGAAATGTAAAGGATGCGGGGTGGTGGGGGCATAGGGTGGTGGAGTAAAGAGAACTCTCTGCCCCTTCCACCCTCGGCGCCACACCCCATCGACTCGCCCCGCCTATTTATCGGCGCCAACATGCCTAGACTCAACAAGTACATCCCCTATTACGACGATATCATCGAGGCGATGGCCGGAGCTGGCTGCGCGTTCTGCACGCTGCAACTGCGCGCGGCGGAACGCTACATCGACGCGCTCTTGTGGGAAAGCGTCAACGACCCGCGCATCCGCCGCGAGATAAGTGCGGCGCGCGGGTTTTGCAACCACCATGCCTGGCTGTTGGTGCGCCCCGGCGGCGCGTTGAGTTCCGCCATCATCTACAAAGATGTCGTGCAGAGCGCGGCGCGCATCGTGCAGAATCCGCCCGCGGCGGAAGGATCGTTCTGGCAGCGTGTGCGGGCGCGGTTTGGCGGCGCGCGCAGTAAAGATGCTCTGGTCGCTGCGCTGGCGCCACAACAGCCGTGTCCTGTCTGCGTCAACGCCGACGAAATCGACGCCCATCTGAGCGAAACGGTGTTGGCCGCGCTGGCAAAGTCAGACGATGTGCTGCAACATTATCAAGCATCACCCGGATTATGTCTGCATCACTTTCGCACCTTGCTCAGCCATGTGCGCCGGCCCGCGCAACGCGACGCGCTGCTGGCAGTTCAGCTTGAGGTCTGGGCAGCATTGAACGCCGAATTGGCGGAGTTTATCCGCAAGAACGACCATCAATTTCGCGGGGAGAAATTCGGCGCGGAACGCGACGTCTGGGAGCGCGCCATTGCCCTGACCTCCGGCCCCCAGCCCGCGGGAAAATCTCAGCGCGGGGGACTCACCCAGTCGCTTTAGTCAGCACGCCGCCGGCGCCACGCCGGGCAAAGGGACAATCGTCCCCTCCAGATCGGGTATAACGCCGTCTTGTAAGATTTTTGGCTTGGCGCGACAATCAATGTGTGCTCTGAAAGTGGATAGATCATGCTGCCAGACACGCGTTTATCAACGGCGCACGCCATTGTTGCTCGATAATCGGAGTGAGTTTTATGCACATGCATTGCTCTCACCTTCTCGCAGCTTTCCCCGCTCCTCGGCGCTATTTTCAGGATTCGTCTCTACGCAAAATCATACTCCGTGTGTGATGGCGTTTGCGCGTGGAATCGCTGTATCCAGCAATTTCAGTAGCGACCATCCGCCTCACGCAATTGCTCGTTGACCCGCAACCGGTCACAATCCAGCAAAATCGATGCTGCCCAACAGGGCGCAGTTCAAATAAGCAACCGGTTGCTTATTTGAACTGCGCCGGTATGCCACTCACGACGACGACCGATTCTTATAAACCATGCAAATTTTTGTAGACCATTCAAAGATTTTCTTAGAAAGGATACGTTGTCCGTATGTCAGAATTAACTACGTTTGAACAGATTGCGATTTGGAGCGTCTTAGGTATTTCCATCCTGGGGCTGGCCTATGCGTTTCTGCTGCGCGGTCAGATTCTGCGCGAAGACAAAGGCACCCCGAAGATGCAGGAAATTTGGGGGTGGATCAAAGATGGCGCCAACGCCTATTTGAGCCGCCAGTTGCGTTCGATCCTGCCGTTCATCGCGGTGCTCACCATTGCGCTCTTTTTCTCCGTTTACATCGTCCCCCCCTCTGCTGAGGCCATGGCGCACTACAGCGGCGCCACTCCCGACCAGGTGCGGCTCTACATCGGTCTATGGCGTGCGTTTGCGTTCATCATGGGCGCGGTTTTCTCCCTGACCGTCGGCCAGATTGGGATGCGCATGGCGGTTGAAGGCAATGTGCGCACGGCCGCCGCGGCGCGCACAAGCTTCTCCGACGCGCTGCGCATCGCCTATCGCTCCGGCACCATCACGGGCATGTTGACCGATGGGTTGGGTCTGTTCGGCGGCACGATCATCTTTATCTTTCTCGGTCCTGCCTCGCCTGATGCGTTGCTTGGCTTCGGGTTCGGAGGCACGCTGCTGGCGCTCTTTATGCGCGTGGGCGGTGGCATCTACACCAAAGCAGCCGATGTTGGCGCCGACCTGGTGGGTAAAGTCGAGGAAGGGTTGGAAGAAGACGACCCACGCAACGCCGCAGTCATTGCCGACCTAGTGGGTGACAACGTGGGTGACTGCGCCGGCATGGCCGCCGACATCTTCGAGTCCTACGAAGTCACCATCGTGTCGGCGTTGATCCTCGGTCTTGCGCTGGTGGCCTTGACCGGCCACTACGAGTGGATCGTCTTCCCGCTGATCGTGCGCGGCATCGGCGTGTTGTCGTCGATCGTCGGCACCTATCTGGTGCGTGCGCCGAAGGGTGAAGGCTCCGGCGACGCCATGGCGGCCATCTTCCGCGGCTTCCTCTCGTCCGCGGCGATTTCCGTCGTGCTTTTTGCCGGCGTCGGTTTCTTCTATCTGCAAAATGTGCCGGGTGGTTGGTGGCGTCCGGTGCTCGCCGTCACCGTCGGCGTCCTGCTGGCCATTCTGATCGACCGTGTGACCGAGTATTTCACGGGTACGCACGGCGCGCCGGTCAAGGACATCGTCCGTTCGACCAGTGGCGGCCCGGCCACGACGATTCTCTCCGGCATTGTCCAGGGCTACGAAAGCGCGGTCGCGTCGACGTTGATCATCGCCGGCACGATTTTTGCGTCGATTGTCATCTTTTCGGGCGTCGGTGCAACTGTGGTGGAAACTACGGCCTACATCCTCTATGGCGTGGCGCTCACCGGTATTGGCATGTTGACGCTGACCGGCAACAACGTCTCGATGGACTCTTTTGGCCCAATCTGCGATAACGCCAATGGCATCGGCGAAATGGCCGGCCTGGACAAGCAGGCGCGCCAGATCATGGCCGACCTCGACGCCGTCGGTAACACGACCAAGGCCATCACCAAAGGCATTGCGATTGGCTCCGCCGTGATCGCGGCGGTGGCGCTCTTTGGATCGTTCCTGACCGATGTCAGCAAAGTGCAGCTTGCTGCCAACGCGGCCGCCACCAGCGCAGGGCAGACGCTGCCCTTCTTGCAGACTTTTCTTGACACCGGCATCCGTGTCTCGATGCCGCAGGTTTTCGTCGGGATGTTGCTCGGTGCGGCGCTGCCGTGGATCTTCTCCGGCCTGGCGATCAACGCCGTGAACCGCGCCGCGCGCCTGATGGTGAACGAAGTGCGACGCCAGTTCCGCCTGGGCGTGCTCGAAGGCAAAGTTCCGCCCGACTATCGCCAGTGCGTCCTCATCTCGACTGCGGCCGCGCAGAACGAGCTGCTTTCGCTGGCGATTCTCGCCATCGTGCCGCCCATTCTGGTGGGGTTGCTGCTGGGCGCAGAGGCGCTGGGCGGCTTCCTGGCCGGTCTGATCGTCTCCGGGCAGTTGCTGGCCGTCTACATGGCCAATGCCGGCGGGGCATGGGACAACGCCAAGAAGGTGATCGAGGATGAGCCGCGCGACCCGGCCAGGAACCTCGGGAAGAATTCCGACCGGCACAAGGCAGCCGTCGTCGGCGACACGGTTGGCGACCCGCTCAAGGACACGGCCGGCCCGGCGCTCAATCCAATGATCAAGGTGGTCAACCTCGTCTCAGTGATCATTGCGCCCATCGTCGTCACCTTTGCCACCATCAACCTGGGCGTCGTCGTAGCGGCAGTCGTGCTGCTTGCACTTGTCATCTGGGCGGTTTGGAAGAGCAAGCGCGAGGTGCAGACTGAACTCGTCGCGCCGGCGCTGGCGACGGCCGGGGCTGCCAAATCTCCGGCTAAGCAGGCGAATAAGACGCCGGCTAAGAGGAAATAGGGAGACAGGGAGACAGGGGGGACGCAGGGAGATGATTGCAGAACATTCTCCTGCGTCCCCTCTGTTTCTTTGCGACTCTGCGCCAGAAAAGACCTTTTAGGGAGCTGCGCTTAGCGAGTTGCTCCGGGAGGACTCTCCGCGCGGCATAGGCGAGATTTGCGCCAGAATCGTATCGGCAATGTCCAGCGCGGCGCGCGGCCGCCCCATGCGTTCGGCCTGGGTCGCCATTTGCGCCAGGCGCTCCGGCTCGGCCAGCAGGGCAAGCGTGGCAGCGGGCGCCATTTCCGGCATGCGCAGTTGGATGCCGGCGCCCGAACCGGCCACAAAATCAGCGTTCCATTCTTCCTGGCCTGGGATTGGGTCGATAATCACCATCGGCGTGCCTCGAGCCATCACTTCACTGACGATCAGCCCCCCCGATTTCGAGATGACGACATCACTTGCCACGATCAGATCGTCGACGTAATCGATCGAGCCTTCCTTGCGCAGCTTCATGTGCGCGCCGCCGCGCACATCGTGCAACGCCTCCGCCAATTCATGATTGCGACCTGCCACTGTGACGGCCAACGCTGGCTCCTCCGCTGCTTCAAGCATACGCTCGACCAGCAAACGCATCCGCTTTGGCTCGATGCCGCCGCCAAAGATGCTGATCACCGGACGATCAAGCGGCAGGTCGTGGGCGGTGCGCGTCTTCCCGCGCTTTCGGCTTCATAATTTCCAGCTTGACCGGAATGCCGGTAGCGTAGATATGTTTGGCGGGAACGCCACGCCGTTGCAAGACATAGCCAGTCTGCGGATGGGCGACAAAATAGCCATCGACGCCCGGTGCGATCCACGAAGCGTGCACCATAAAGTCGGTGATCACCACATAGAGTGGTTTGTGCAGACGCCCTTGCTGTTTGAGGAAGCTGACCGCCGATAAAGGGAACTGTTGTGTACACACGATCACATCCGGGTCGGTGCGTTCGATAAATTTCAGCAACCCATGTAGAAAGGGTGTGTAGAGCGCGTCGGTCAGCAGATTAGAAGAAGTGGCGAAGGAGAGTTCATCGCCGTCGGTCGATTCGTAGTAAACCTCGTAGAGGAAAGGCGCACGCTCACTGAGTCGCTCGTAAATACTCGACACGGCGCCGCGCAGCGTGGAGCCAACATGCTCGAAGATATCCTCGACAATGACGACATGCGCCATATCGCGGCTACGAAAGGCCGCGGCCAGCGACTTCGACGCGTTCAAGTGTCCCGACCCAAAAGGCGAATAAAAGATCACGATACGCGCCATTTTGCACTCCTGCTTTGAGGAACGATTCGTATTGCTTGCACCTCACATCAAACTACCCCGACTCAAAGAATCCACCAAATCTTCATCGGAGATATGAATGTATCTGGGATTGAGGCGACTGCATAGTCTTGCCAAAGCGCCCGGCGATGCAGGTGGCGCGGACGTCAACGCGCGATCAACGCGGCAGGCGGTATCCTCTGGACACACACACCTGGCCTGGCAGGAATCGATCCAGACGATGTCAGCGCAATACGAGAACGGGAGAAAACCAAAGATGCTCAGCCAACTCCGCACAGTTGACCGCGAATTATTGTTGATTCTAAGTGCTCTGCTTCTATTAGCCTTGATGGCAAAATCCACCAGACAGAGCCTCAATCTGGACGAAACTGCCGTCACTCCCCAAACGATCTCAGTCGGAATTGCCAATGATATGCTTGTCGCGTCCACCAATCCTTACTGGACGCCGACCCACGCTTTTCCACGACGGCCGGCGCCTGTTTACAGCAGTGCGGCGCTTGCGCCGGAACACAGGGTCGCTCAGAAGTGATGCATCTGGCGCTCCTCTCTGTCGGGCTCATTCTTCCTGTCTCAGCGCACAACCGCTACAATAAAATGGCAGGCAGGAGAGACAGGCAGAGAATTCCGAGTTGAGGCGTACTTGATGAATCAAATAACTTCATGGCCACGGCCCGCTGGCGCAGAGCAACTGGCCGATGCCCTGTGGCGAATCTATCGACGGCCAGACACACCGGCAGCGTGGCAAGCGGGCGGCAACCTGCCCTGGAACGACCCAGCCTTTTCCGAGCGTATGTTGCGCGAACATCTCGACGAATCGCACAGCGCCGCGTCGCGCACGGCTGCGGAGCGAGCCGCGCAGATCGCGTGGCTATGGTCGCGCCTGGAGCTGGCGGCCAGCAGCCGCGTGCTCGATCTGACATGCGGGCCGGGCTTGTATGCCGTGGCTTTGGCGTCCCGCGGCTGCCGCGTGACAGGCATCGATTTTTCGCCGGCTTCGATCCGTTACGCCCGTGAGCTTGCCGAACGCACGGGCGTAGCGGATCACTGCACCTTTATCGAGCACGATGTGCGCACCGTCACCGTGGCGGCGCATGAGTACGATGCGGTGCTCCTGCTCTACGGTCAGCTCGCCGTTTTTACGCGCCAGGAAGCCGCGGCCCTGTTGCAACTTGCCGCGGATAGCCTGCGTCCAGGCGGACGCCTCTGCATCGAACTGCTTGACCAGGAGAAGGTAGACAAAAGCCACAGCACGTGGTGGTTTACCGGCGACAGCGGACTTTGGGGCGACGCGCCTTTTCTCAACTTCGGCGAGCGTTTTTGGGATGCGACCGCGGCCCTGTCGATGGAGCGGTTCTATACGCTGCACCTTGCAAGCGCCGCGCTGGACGAAGTGCTGCTGTGCGACCAAACTTACGCCGTCCCTGAATTAACGGCGATCCTGCAAAGCGTTGGCTTCGACGCAACGCAAGTCTACGCCGGTTGGAATGGTCTGCCGCTCTACGATGCCGCGGAATGGAACGTCTACGTGGGGCAGAAACGTTCTGCGGAGTAAAAAGGACGGTCCTATGCCAAAAAATCCAGCATTACTTTCCCAGTCCGTTGAAAATGATCTTGCGCAGACAGAGCAGGCTACCCTTGACGAGCGTCGAGGGCTTGCCTACGAGCAGGAGATGGAAGCACTGCCGCAAAGACATCTTATTTCCCGGCGCGGCCTGTTGTGGGCGGTGGCTGGCGCACTCAGCACCGCGGTCGCGGGCACAGGCTACGCCCACTTTGCCGAGCCGCACCTGGTGCAGATCGACCCGATTACCCTTTCCATCCCCAACCTGCCCGCAGCGTTGGCCGGGAAGCGCATCGCGCAGATCTCCGATATTCACGTCGGCGCCTATTTCACCCCAGAGCAGGCAGCAGACGCTATCGCCCGCGTCAACCGGCTTGACGTCGATTTCTTGATGCTGACAGGTGATTTTGCCACCGTACGCGAGCGGGATCGAACAAAGCGCGCGCTGCTGCGCAAGCAGGCATTGCAGTCGCTGATCGAACCGTTGCGCCAGGCGACCATGCCGATGTACGCAGTGACCGGCAACCACGATCACTGGGGCAGCCTTGAGCCGGTGGCGTCCATGCTGCAGGAAGCTGGGGTCACACTGTTGCGCAACGCTGCCGCACCGGTGGGAGGCGGATTGTGGTTGGCCGGCGTCGACGATATCTGGGGCGGCCGTCCTGACCTGCCCGCGGCGCTGCGCGATGTCCCTGCCCACGCCACGACCCTGCTGATGGCCCATGCCCCCAACTATTTCGACAATGTCTTGCAACGCAATGCGCCCGTGGCCGTGCAGTTCAGCGGTCATACCCACGGCGGGCAAGTACGATTGCCGCGTCTCACCCCGGCCCCGATGGACTCTACACCTATGCGCCTATCGTGCCCGACTTTGGCGAGCGTTATCCGATCGGGCTGCGCACGGTGCACGGTCGCAGCATCTACACCAACTGCGGGCTGGGAACCTGGCCCATTCCGTTTCGCTTCAATTGTCCGCCGGAGATTACGGTCTTCACCCTGCAAGGGTAGGAGAATTGGGCAGGCGTCTGACTTCGGCCCACAACGCTCGATACGCCGCGGCGGCGGGTGAGGCGCCGGCAAAAACCCCCACCGGCGCGCGGTGCACGCCCATCTGCTCCACATGCGTCAGATAGGAGATCGATGTCTGCAAAACATGCCGGTAGGCGTGGCGCGCCTCGGCGATCAGGTCGCGATGCAGCCGTCTGCCGCCATCCACCATGGAAAAAAAGGCATAGACGCGCGCCGCATGATAGCCATGCTCATCCAGAAAATCGAGCAACTGACGATGCGCCAGCAGCGAAAGCGGGGTCGGAATGATCGGCGCCAACAGCACGTCCGTAGTGGTGAAAATATTTTCGGCCAGCAGATTGATGGTCGGCGGGCAGTCGAGGATCAGATAGTCGTAGGCGGAGCGCAGCGGCTCCAATGCCTTGGCCAGTCGCTCGGTCGGCTTCTTGCGCTCGGCATATTCGATGTCAAGCCGGCGATGCGAAAAGTCGGCGGGCAGCAGATCCAGCGACGGGTAGTCGGTCGCCTTGATGCTGTCGAACACCTTTTTATTCTCCTTCACCAGCCCACGCGCCTTGCGCTTGATGCCGGGCTGGACGCGGAAGTAAAACGTAGACGACCCCTGCGCGTCCAGGTCGCAAAGCAGCGTGCTGGCGCCGCTCTCCGCGGCCAGGTAAGCAAGATTGACGGCAGCCGCGGTTTTCCCCACGCCGCCTTTGTTGCTATAGAGTGCAATAATAGTCATCGTGCAGATCGTAACATTGAACCAGCAATCGTTCAAATACCTTTTTGAACGTCCTTTGAACGTGAGCAGACGCATTTTCACTCATCTTGCGCAACCGTCCCGCGCATCAACCACGGCATCCCCCACCCAGCGCGGTCTCCGGCGTCATTTCCAGCCGGCCCAGGATCGGTCACCAACAGCACCGTCACCGGCTGCCCGCGATAAGCGTCAAGCGGCACGAACACTTCTTGCCAGTCGCGGTCGGCGGGGTCTGCCGATGTGATGTGACGCTCCCACAGC
Organism: Candidatus Caldilinea saccharophila; assembly: GCA_016710365.1. Taxonomy (GTDB): domain Bacteria; phylum Chloroflexota; class Anaerolineae; order Caldilineales; family Caldilineaceae; genus Caldilinea; species Caldilinea saccharophila. Next base: position 20,036 of record JADJVW010000031.1, read on the forward strand.
GTGCGTTCGCCCGTCGCGTCGCGCACCTTGACGGCAAAGGTTACGCCGTCGCCGCCCCATTCCCATGCCTGTGGGTCAAGCGCCGGGCTAAGCCACAAAAAAGAGCGTTCCGCGGGCGCGGTCAGCGGGATGGCAATCTCGGCGGGCGCGTGCGCAAAAATTACTGGGCGCGCGTCGCCGCTCTGCGGCATGGTGAATTCGGTCAACGCCACCCGCTCACAACCCGCTGGCTCATCGCAGATCGGTGCGTCGGGCGTTACCGTGGCCTGAGGCAGCAGTTCGGTCAGATCAAGCAGACGATAGCGCGCCCATCGCTCACGTTCGGCCGCGTCAGGACGCAGCAGCGTGTACACATGATTGACGCCGATCCAGCCGATGGTGTAACAGCTTGCAAAGATCAGGCCGACGACCAGCATCTGTCGCAGCGTAGCCGCAACCCGCGGCGCAGGCGTCTGATCGATCAGATGCAGCCAGGCATAAACGCCCCAAAGCGTCAGCGGCGGCCCCACGATGGCAAAGAGATCCCAATCGCGCGGGCGGGGCAGATCATTTTGAAAGGCAAAGAAGTAGCATAGCATCCCGACCGCGGCCACGCTCAGCAGGAGAAAGGTGCGCCCATCCTCGCCCCTCGCGCCTCGCCCCGCGCCCCACAATCTCACCATCCCCACCGCCCCACCCGCGATCCAAAACGGCCAGAGCGGCGCAATCAGCCACAGGTTTTGCAGGCCGTCCGCAAGCTGTGCGGGGGCCAACGCCTGCAATGGCGTCCAGAAAAGCTGCGGATCGCCGGCAAAGCCACCGTTCATGGTGGGCAGCGGCGCGCCGAGCGAGCGCAGCATCAGCACGGTCGCGACCGGTGCGACCAGGCCGCTGAGCGTCAGCGCCGTCACCTGCCGCGGCCAGCGATCACAACGCAGCAGCACCAGCAGCGCCGGCAGGACAAACGCAGCCTGTGGATGGAAACTCACCGCCGCACCGCCGGTTACGCCGACTATCCACAACGGCGCACGGTTCTGCAGCGCGCCGACCGCCAACACGACCGTCGCAAATGCCAGCGCCGTCGCCCAGCTATAGTTCTCGACGTGGCCAAACCAGAGCAGACTCGCGCCGCTCGCCAGCAGCGCCACCGCGATGACGACGCGTCGCAGCAGGTGCGTTGTCAACCAGCGCGCCGCGGCCCACGTCGCGGCCACAAAAACGCCGCCCGCGAGGACGCTCATGAAAGCAATCGCGCGGTCCGGCCCAAGCCCAAACGGGCGCACCGCGGCGGTCATGCCATATTCCAGCAGGCTGTCCAGCGGCTCTTTCCAGATGTAGGGATTGTCGCGCAACGGGGTGCTCTCCAGCAGTGCAACCTTGTAAAGCGCGTCGCCGTGCCAGGTGTTCTCGCGTAAGAGCCAAAACCCCACGAGCGCCAACAGCAGCGCCAGCCACATCGGCAGCGCCAGCCGGCGCAATCCCTGCTCAATAGCGGCAGCGTAACGCAGCCACCAGTCGTAAACCGGCGGCGTCGCCGCCAGCACGATCGCCGCACCGGCCGCCCAGCGCAATCCCAGGGGCGTGTAGTCCAAGAACGCAAACGCCCACCACCTGGTCAGACCAAAAGTCTGGCCGCCGGCCGAGATCAACAAGGCGGCGCCGGCCAGCCCAACGAGCACAACCGGCAAAGCAAGCGGCCGATTTTCTTGTATTTGCTGGCGCGTGGCGTCTGGATTTTGCTGACGTGCAGCGTCTGTCTCATGTTCCGTGACTGTGTTCATTCGCTCCATCAACAGGTTTGGCCGATCCTTTGCGCCTGCGCTACAGTACACCTTCAGCGAACGCCAGGAGCGCGGGCTGGATCGCACACTGGTGCGCACTGGATCGCGGACGTCGCGTCCGCGCTGGCAACGCAGCAGGAGGCGGACGCGACGTCCGCGATCCCGAAGACGATAGTACCATTGCGTGCAGGCGCAGGCAATTGATCTCCTGCACTGAAATTTCTCACGAAAGATCTGTCACGAGGAACTGTGGCTCATTTGGATTCGCCCCCGCCGCCCACACGCGGCGCACGCTGGCGGCAGCGTCTACAGACGCACGATGACTTTCTCCTGCTGCTGGCAACCTTTATCAGCTTCCGGCTGACCTCCGTCTGGTTCATGCGACCGGGCGGTTATATCCGCGACTACTCCGACCTGATCTTCTATCGGTCACGGGCAAGCTGGCAGGATTTCGGTTTATTGCCCTATCGGGACTATTGGTCGGAATATCCGCCACTCTTTGCCTGGCTCAGCATCTGGATCGACAGCCTGACGCGCCTTTTTCCAGCCTGGGAAGATGAGCGTTTCTGGTACGCCGCCTTTTTCGGCGCGGCGATGGTGGCGGCCGAAACGGTGACGTTTATCTGCCTCTATTTGCTGGCGCGCCGGCTGCACCACACAGACGCAACGGTCGCGGCTGGGAGTGGCGAGCGGCGTCCCTTGCGGGTGGCATGGCTCTACGCAGGACTTTTCCTCCCGGTCTACATGCTCAACGGCTGGTACGATGCGCTGCCGGTGATGACAGTCATCCTGGCGCTTACCCTGCTGCTCACCGTGCGCTCGACCTGGGGCATGGCGCTGGCCGGACTGGTGGCCGGGATTGGCGGCGCGCTTAAACTTGCGCCGCTGGCGATCCTGGCCATGACGCCGTTAGTGACCAAACGCTGGCGCGGCGTGGTGATCTCCATCCTGGCCGCCCTGCTCGTCTTGGTCGGCGTCTATGCGCTCGCCTACGCTACCGGGCCGACGATGACGCTCGCTTCGCTGCGATCGCTGGTCGACCGCACCGGCTGGAGCACCTTCTACGCGCTGGCCGACGGTTTTACACGGCTGGGCAAAGTCGTCGGCGATCCCTTTGATCCTGTCTCCGAGGTCGGCCAGTATGTCCCGCAGCTTCCGCAGCGGCTGATCTGGCTCGGCTGGATGACGCTGGGCGCGGCGACGTTATGGTTTGCCCGCCGCCGCCAACCGCCGCCGCAGGAAGCGTGGCGCGTCGTGAGCTTTGCAGCGTTCACCTACGCCATCCTGCTGCTTGCCTATCCTGCCTGGAACCCACAATATGCGCTCTATCTGCTGCCCTTTCTGGTGCTGCTGTGGCCCAGCGCGCGCGGGCTGACCTATGCGCTGCTGCTGAGCGGGCTGGTGTTGCTGGAACATCCCGTTTATTTCAACCTGATCGGGCCGAACTATCCGCCCGCCACCCAATTGATTTTGGGACTTGACCACACGCGGCTGCTGTGGGTCATCGTCGGCCTGCGTACGCTCGTGCTTGCCGCCATTGCCGTCGATCTGGGCTGGATGATCTTCCGCCCTACCGCACGACGGCTGGCGCCGGTGCTGGCCGCGCTGGCGGCGATCCCGGTGCTGCTGTGGTTTGCGCCCGACTTTCTACAGACCTACGCGGCCGCCGTCTGGCGACGACGCCACTGCGCCCGGCGATCCTTTATCTAAATCTGCTAAATGAGTCAATGCCGGTGGTTGCTTCCAACCAGACCGTGGGGCGCGAGCTGCGTCCGCTGCTGGACGCGCCTGACCGACTGATCCTGGCCGGCGGGCGTCCGGCGCGGCTCGCACCGCTGCCGGAGTTGCTTGCCGGCGGACAGCCATTCGTCTATGTGCGCAGCCCTGGCGACGCCGAGGATGTAGTCGCCGCACTGGACGCCAGCGGGGCCTGCACGCGCCGCGAGGATGTCGGCGACGTGCAGATCTGGCATTGCAACGAGGCCGCGGCGCAACCCGCGGCCAGCTTTGACGGCGGGATCGACCTTGTCGCCGCGCGCCTGCCCGACCAGCTCAGCGATCCCTTTTACCTGACGCTCTTCTGGCATGCGAACGCGCCCATCGACGCCGATTACACGGTCTTTGTTCACGTGGTGGACAGCCGTGGGCGCATGATCGGGCAGTGGGATCAGACCCCCGCGGCCGGCGCCGCGCCCACGTCAGGCTGGACGCCAGGGCGGATCGTTGTGGATGATTATCGCATCGACCTCGACCGTGCGGGCGCGCAAAACCCGGTTCGCGTGCTGGTTGGCCTGTATGATCCGGTGACTGGAGAGCGTCTACCCCTCGCCGCGACGACGCTGCCCGTCACCGACAACGCCGTGGAAGTGCGGAGCTATCCGTGAGCACCGCCGTTAACACCGTGTCAGGCAACACCGTGTCAGGCAACACCGTGTCCAGCAACACCGTGTCCAGCAACACCGTGTCAAGGCTGACCTGGTGGCAATGGTTGTTGTTCGGCGTCGCGCTGCTCATCTTTGCCGCGCAGGCTGGCTGGAGTTCGACGCGCAAGTCCGCTGCCTTTGACGAGCAATATCATCTGGCCGCCGGCTACAGCTATCTACGCACCGGCGACTTCCGGCTGGCCACCAACCATCCGCCCCTGGCCGGGTTGCTGGCGGCGCTGCCGCTGCTTGGCGACGGCGCGATCATGTTGCCCACCGACCATCCTTCCTGGCAAGAGGGTGACCGTTTTCTCTTCTCAGACATCTTTCTATGGGAAAGCGGCAACGATGCGCAATCTATGTTGCTGCGCGCCCGCTGGATGGTGACGGCGCTCGGCGTGCTGTTGGTCGCCGGCATCTTCTTTGCCGCGCGGCAGATGCTCGGTGTGCGCGCGGGCTGGCTGGCGCTGCTGCTGACGATCTTTGAGCCAAACCTGATTGCGCACAGCCGCTTTGTCACCACTGACCTGCCGCTGACCCTCTTCATCTTTCTGGCGGCCTGGGGATGGTGGCGCTGGCTCGTGCACGCGCGCTGGCGCCATGCGATCCTGGCCGGTCTATTTGCCGGGCTGGCGATGGGCACGAAGTACAACGGCGCGCTGGTCTGGGCGATTCTGGCGCTGGCCGCGTGCATCCACCCCATGACGCCGGCAGGGGCGAGCTGGAAGCAGCGGCTGACCGGCCTGATCGTAGCCGCACTGGCCGCGGTCGCCGTGGTCTGGACGCTCTTTCGCTTCAGCCTCGGGCCGGTGACCTTCCTCCCCGCGTGGCTGCCGCTGCCGGCGCCCCACTACTGGCAATGGTTTTGGAACACAGTGGTGCGCATCATCGATCTGCAGGGCGCACGCGTGGACTTCTTCCTGGGCGAAGCGTCCAGCCGTTCCTGGTGGAACTATTTCTTTGTTGCAGCCGGCGTCAAGCTCCCGCTGCTGGAACTCCTGTTGGCGCTAACCGGGTTCGTGCTGCTGGTGAGAGATCGCAGCGTGCGCCGCCTGTGCGTGCTGTGGCTGCCGCCCGCGCTCTTGCTGTTGCTGGGCGCGACGCAGGTGCTCAACATCGGCTTTCGCCACATGTTGCCGGCGATCCCGTTTCTGCTGCTGCTTAGCGCCAGCGTGTCCGAACGCGCGCCCTGGCTCACGGCGCGTCCGCTGCGCACTGCGATCGCTACTGGTCTGCTGGTGCTCTGGCTCGTACTCGACATCGCACGCATTGCGCCGCACTACGAGTCCTATTTCAACCAACTGGCTGGGCCGTGGCAGAACTGGAGCAATCTCCTCGTCGATTCCAACCTGGACTGGGGCCAGGATTTGATCGAGCTGCGGCAGGTCATGGACGCCAATGGCATCGAAAGCGTGAATCTGGCCTATTTTGGCAAGGCCGCGCCGGAAGCTTACGGCGTGCGCTATCAGCCGCTGCCCTCCTATTTGCGCTTCATGGAGGGGCGCGAGATTTACGCGTACAATCCGTACACGCCCATGCCGGGCTGGTACGCCATCAGCGCCACCGCCCTGCGCACCGGCACGATGACCCCAGAAACCGTCGACCTTTACAAGGTCTTTCGCGACCTGGCGCCGGAGGCGCGCGCCGGCTTCTCCATCTATCTCTACCACCTCGCGTATCCGCCGACGACAACGGTGGCGCGCCCCATCGTGACCGGCGCGCCGCTCTGGACGCTGCCGCCCGCCACGCTGGATATTGCGCCGGGCAGACGCGCTGCGGTCAAGTGGCTGGAGACGCCCACTTCGACCGTCTACCCGCAAGGTGTGGGTTTCACGGCGGGTCGCGATGAAAATTTTCAGCCAGTGGGCGCCAATTTTGCCGATGTCCTGACTTTGCTTGGCTATACGAAGAATACAGAGTCGATAAAGCCTGGCGAGACCCTGGCATTGACCTTGTACTGGCAAGTTGGCGAAGAGCCGATGCCACAGCCCGCGCCGACGCGCGGCGCGCCGCTCTCTGTGTTCGTGCATGCCGTCGATGGCGACCCCGCGCGCAAGGTGGCGGAGTTTGACAGTTGGGACGCCGCGCTGCGCGGGTTGGAGCCGGGCGATGTGATCGTACAGCACGTTGAGATGGACATTGCCGAAGGCGCCGCACCCAAATCCTATGACCTGCTGGTGGGCGTTTATTCGCCGCAGGATTGGCAACGGTTGGTCACTGCCCAGGGAGATGCGACGCGCGACTATGCCATCATCGGCGCGGTGGAGGTGACGCAGTGAGCGCCGTCAACACGCGCCGGCTGGTGCTGGTCGCAATCGCGGCCAGCTTTGCCGCTCAGATGCTGGCCTGGATCGACGCGCTGCCGCTTGTCTTACGCGTGGCGCTGCTGCTCGTGCTCAGCTTTGCGCCGGGCATGTTGGTGGTCGAATGGCTGCTGGGCGACCATTACGGCGATGACGATGCTTCCCGCGTTGAAAAAATGCTCTACGGCCTGGGCATCGGCTATCTGCTGCTGATCACGACCGCGCTGGCGGTGAGTTATCTGCCCGGGGGCGTGGCGGCGTGGCAGATCCTGCTGCCGGTGGATGTTGTGTTGTTCGTGGCGGCTGGGACGCTGTGGCGGCGCGCTCGCCGTCAGCGGGCTTTGCAACCTGCCTCGCAAAGTGATGACCAAGCAAATCGCAGCGCCTCCTGGCCGGATCGACGCACCTTCGGCGTCGGCGTGGTGCTCGTGCTGGTGGCCGGCGCGCTGCTGCGCGCGCCCAATCTCGACTACAGCGAATTTCAAGGCGACGAAGCGCGGGTGATGCTGCGCGCCAGTGAGGTAATCGAAGGTTACGAAAACGCCCTTTTCGCGCATCAAAAGATGCCCGGCGAGATCCTGGTCGAAACCGCGACCTACGCGGTCACGCGGCGCATGAACGAGGCCGCGGCGCGACTGCCCTTTACCGTGGCTGGATTGGCGGCGCTCGTCGGCGTGTTGCTGCTGGGCGCACGGCTCTTTGGTGCGGTGGCGGGCGTCAGCGCGGGGCTGCTGGCCGCGTTGACCGGCTACTTCGTGGCGTTTGCGCGCATCGTTCAGTATCAAAGCCTGGTGTTGCTGGCCGTCGTGCTGACGATCCTGGTGCTGTGGCGGATGCTCGACGCACAGCGTGCGCTGGGACGCTATCTTGCCGTCGCCGCGCTGCTGATGGCCCTGGGCGTGCTGGCGCACTATGAAGCGATTGGCATCCTGGCGCCCGTGCTGTTCATCCTGTGGCGGCTGTGGCGCAGCGGGGTGAAACTTACCATAATTGCGCGCGCCTTGCCATTGCCGCTGCTGCTCTTTGCCGGGCCGGTGCTGCTCTTTGCGATCCCCTTTACGCAGGATCCGACCTTCGCGGCGGCCTACGCCTATGCGGTCGGCTATCGCGTCGACGCGGGCGGTTTCCCGTACAACAACCTGGTCGATTTTTTCCAGCGTGCGTCGCTCTATAACATAGCCTACTATATTTTGTGGATGACCGCCCTGGCGTTCATCGCCTTAGTGGGCGTCTACCGTCGCAATCTGCCTGTGTGGCTGGCCTGGACGTTGACCCTGCTGGCGGGCGGCGGGCTGGCGTTCACGTTCGTCCAGCCGTCGTGGCTGCTGATCGGCGGCGTTGACCACACGTGGTTGTTCTTTGCGCTCGTGATGAGCACCCCGCTGTTCGCACCGAAGGTCTCGCCCGCTGAGCGTCTTCTCTGGTGGTGGTTCGGTTCGCTGGCGATGTTCTCGCTCTTCGTCGTGCAACGTCCCAACTCGCACGTGTACACATTCTTTATCCCGTGGGTGTTGCTGGGCGGCATGGTGCTGGAACGCGCGGCCGGTTGGGCCGCGCAACGCTTTTCGCCGCGCGCGGCGCGCGGCGCCGGTCTCCTCGTGGGTGGGACGTTGATGCTGCTGTTTGGCTTCTATCTCCACCGGCTTTTCGTCTACACCGGCGTCGAGGTGTTGCGGCTGTGGCCGGAGCAGCGCCCCATTGGCTACTGGATGCCCTTTGACAACCCGCCGGAGGTAGCGATCTTCGGCTTTCCGCACACCAGTGGCTGGAAGGCCATCGGCGTGCAGTATGCCGACGGCGAGCTAGAGGGGAATTTCCTCACCAACGAGAAGCCCGAAGTGGTGGATTGGTACACGCGCGGCGCCGGCGTTTGTCCACGCGGGGATAACCTGTACATCGTCGCCAGCCGCACCGAACCGCAGGCCGACCTCGCCGCCCGCGAATTGGTGGACAAGGTCGCCAATGAGTTCGCTTTGCGGCAGGTTGTCGAAGTAATGAACGAACCCAAGCTGCATCTTTTCGATCAGCCGGGCGAATATGAGGTGGAGAGATTCGACCTGGCGCAGTTTATCCGTCGTTTTGACCAGGAGCTGACTGGCCCAGCCCTGATCAACCGTCGCGGCCGCGTCGTCGCTCCGGCGATTCAGCACCGGCTCGGCTATCGGCTTGGCGACGAGATCGAGCTGCTGGGCTACGATCTCGACAGGATAGCCGCAGCGCCCGGCGACGTGGTGGCGCTGACGCTCTACTGGCGCGCGCTGCGTCCGATGCAGAACGCCTACACCGTCTTTAATCAGATTATCGATCTCGCCACCACGGCCAAAGCCGGTCAAGTCGACGGGATGCCGGTATGCGACCGCAACCCCACCGGACAATGGTTTGCCGGCGACGTCATTGCCGACCCGTATACGATCCCGATCGCGCCCGACGCCGCGCCAGGCACGTACACGCTGATCAGCGGCATGTACAATCCAGCGACGGGGGCGCGCCTGGAGATGCAAACGGCCGACGGCGCTACGATCGGCACGGAAGCGACCCTGATGACAATCGAGATCCGGTGAAATAGAGAAAGTTATGTTAGGTAAAATAGGGTATTTGGAAAAAACTAATCAGATGTTATATCACTCTATGGTCAATCTGCAATTCCCGCCCCTCGAACTCCCCCATTACATACCGCACAGCGCCCTTCCGACTGGGCAAAAAGCGCCCGCTTGAACCATTTGGGGAAATTCGTTCTTCCGCCGCCGCGTCCGGCGCGAAGCTGTGTTGGATCACCAAACTTGTAGGCAGCGATTCTTCTACCATCGCTTGATTTCACCCGAAACGAAATCAGGGGTATGCCTTCGTCTTTCACGTCCTTAGCTGCACGTGGTGTGTGCTGGTAACCGTAAAGAGTAGTCAATTCTTCGGTTGTTACATGACCATGTTGGAGGATATGGTCTATCACAAATCTTGCGCGCCTATTTGTCACTTGCTCAAGACGCTGCAAGAACTCTGTAGGATAATCATCTTTAGCCATGATCTAGAATAGTGCGTGCTGGAATAGCTGGACAATCGGCATTTCGACAGAATTTATGACGACGAGTGTATTGGCGAGCGCCGGAGATAAGTATAGTGATTCATACGTGGTTTGGTTTCGCCCTAAAAGTGTGGATTGCGACGAGCGCCCTGCATTTATTTCAATCCGTGATAACCCCAGCTTGGCTGGCAGAGCAATTCCATACGTTTTACCAGCTTTATGCCCATCATAGCTAAGTATATACATGACGTTTTGCTGATTAAGTCACTCTAAAAACGTAATGAGGTCGTGAACGTTGAGGCTGCTGAAATACCGGGGGTCTCTATTCGTGGATGTGCCTTGATAGGGCGGATCCATATAGACGAAATCGGTGGCGGGACGGATGGTATCAATCAAAGCGCGGTAGTCAAGACTGGTTATCTCAGTCTTCCCTTTCATAAGACGAGAAACTGCGAAGATTTCTTGTTTCATGCTAGACGGACGTCGCCCAAGCCTTCGATTGTCTGGGCCTTGATTAAAAGCACCGTCTGCATTGTAGCGAACTGCTGCTTTCACACAGCGCGCTAAGAGATAGAGCAACAGCCCAGGATCTGTGTACGATTAAACTCGTCCCGCACTTCCTGATAGTATTGTTTTTCCCGTCCAATTTGTGCGTGCCAAATCGCCGTATAGCGGTCGCTGATTTCGGTCGGATGGTTGATGATCGATCCATTAGCCCCATGAGTGGTGAATTCAAATCATTCAGCAGAAACCGCCTTACCAATCCACATTGAGCAGCGGCAATAGAGAGAGCAGCCGAACCAGCAAAAGGTTCAACAATTCTGTCCAGTTGAGGCGGGACAAATTCCAAGATTTTGTCTGCTATGGCGCGCTTGCTTCCCTGATATGGAATAGGTTGTGGAATGTTTGGCAAGAAATATGATCCTTTGCTCAATACAAGAATTGCCAAAATCTTGCTATAGCTAACCCACGATTAGCACGTATGTTTCTTATTACCAAACCTTGAAATCATTCCTGATAAGGAGCATGTAACGTCATGACTTCGCGTCATTGGTGTGAAGGGAGGAATACGGTATGCTGACAAGCACAGTCTGCGCCGCAGCGCGTATCAGTATGAGCATGGAGACTGCAAGGAGAGAGTCACCATCCACACCAACAAGGAGCAAACATGAACTATCGAAATCTGGGTCGCACCGGCCTGAAAGTCTCGGAGATTTGCCTGGGGACGATGCAGTGGGGCTGGACCGCGGATGAAGCAGCAAGCAACGCGGTCATGGACGCCTTTGTCGATGCGGGCGGCAACTTTATCGACACGGCGGATGTCTACAGCAGTTGGGCGCCCAACAATCCGGGCGGCGTCAGCGAGGAGGTGATCGGCCGCTGGATGAAAGATCGCGGCCAGCGCGGCCAGATCGTGGTGGCGACCAAGGTGCGCGGCCGCATGTGGGAAGGGCCAAACGGCGAGGGGCTGAGCCGCGTCCACATCCTCAAAGCGTGTGAAGATAGCTTGCGCCGCCTGCAAACCGATTACATCGACCTTTACCAGACGCACTGGTATGATGCAGACACACCCATCGAGGAGACGATGGAGGCGCTTGATACGTTGGTGCGTCAAGGCAAAGTGCGCTACGTGGGTTGCAGCAACTATCCGGCGTGGCGGCTGATGGCGGCGCTGTGGGCAAGCGACAAGCGCTCACTCGTGCGGTACGACTCGATCCAGCCGCACTACAATCTGGTGAATCGCGCTGAATTCGAGCGCGAGTTGGCGGATGTCTGCGTGACCTACGGCATCGGCGTGATCCCGTACAGTCCGCTGGCTGGCGGCTTCCTGACCGGCAAATATGCCAAGGAGACCGACACCAACAGCGCCCGCGCCGAAGGCATCAAGCGCCGCTATTTCAACGGGGCCGGCTGGCGCACATTGGACGCGGTGAAGGTCGTCGCCAACGAGACCGGCAGCACGCCCACGGCGATTGCGCTCGCCTGGCTGTTGGCGCAACCTGGCATGACCGCCCCCATCATCGGCGCCAACACGGTCGACCAGTTGCAGGCCAGCCTGGCCGCCAGCGGGTTGAACCTGTCCGCCGAGCAGGTGGCGACCCTCAGCAAAGCATCGGCCTGGCAGGATGAAGATGACGACTAGCCTGAAAATAGCTTTGACGCTGAGATGCAGAGGTGCGCAGAGAAAAGCTATCTTTATTGCTCATTGGCGTCCCATAGGGGCATGAATATTGACCGGCATTTTGCAACAATGACTGTTTTATCGTGACTGTTTCATCGTGACTGTTTCCATCGTGACTGTTTCATCGTGACTGTTTCATCGTGACTGTTTCATCGTGACTGTTTCATCGTGACTGTTTCATCGTGACTGTCAGAACCGTAACCGTCCGCACTTGGGTTCTCATCTTCGTGGGCGTCGTCGCGGGCGCCCACGCGATTCTCTTCTCCGAGCTGCCGCTGATGCTCCGCACCCTGGCCGCGCTGACTATCGTCGGCATCGGGCCGGCGCTATTGCTGTCGGCCTGGCTGACGCCACGCGATAACGGCAGCGACCAGGCCATGCTGGAGCGGGTGGTCTTTGTCGCCGCGCTTGCCTTTACCACACTGACCCTGGGGATGCTGCTGCTCAGTTATCTTCCCGGCGGCGTTGCCCGCTGGCAGGTATTGTTTGTCTACGATCTGGCGATGATGGGGATGGGCGGCGGGTTGTGGGTGGGCAGGGGAAAGAGGGGACAAGGAGAGGGGGAGATAGGAGACAGGGGAGCGGGGGACAAGAAGATGACTTGGCGCGCCATCTTCATCATTCACAATCCACCATTCACAATCCACCATTCACAATTCACCATTCACAATTAAACAGTTCGCCTGCGCCCCTTGCTTCTCGCTCCTCACGCCGTTGGCTTTTGGCAGGAGCATTTATTTTGTTGCTGCTGGGCGCTGGCGTCCGCCTGCCTGGCCTGGGCTACGCCGAGTTTCATGGCGATGAGGCGCGCGCTGTCTTGCGCGCCAGCGCCGTCATCCAGGGTGAGGAGGACGTCCTTTTCCTCCATCGCAAAGGCCCGGTCGAGATTCTGGCGCCGGCCGCGCTCTTTGCGCTCACCGGTCAGCTTGATGAAGCCAACGCGCGCCTGCCTTTTACGCTGGCCGGACTGGCCGGACTGTTTGCCGTCTGGTCGATTGGCTGGCGTCTGCTCTCCCCTGCGGCTGGCTGGCTCGCCGCGCTGCTGTTGGCGGTCACGGGCTATTACGTGGCCTTCTCGCGTTTTCTTCAGTATCAGAGCGTCGTTATCCTGACGACCGCGGCCGCGTTGCTGGCGGTGGCCGCGCTCTTCCAGGAGCGCCGCGCGCCCACGCGGCGTCTTCTGCTGGCGGCGCTGCTGCTTGCCACCGGCCTGTTGGCGCATTATGATGCACTCGCAGCCGCTCCGCCGTTGGCCGTATTGTTGATCGCCGCGTACATACGCTGGCGCGCCGTCGCATCCTTGTCATGAGCGCATTACTCGCTGGAACGGCCGGCGTACTCATCCTGGCGTTGTACTATGTCCCCTTTCTCCTGAACCCGGCCTTTCGCGCCACCCTCGACTATCGGGTCGGCGAGCGCATCGGCAGCGCACCACCCTACAACAATCTTGGCGATCTCTTTTTGCGCGGTGCGGTCTACAACTCCGCTTATCTGATGGCATTGTTGGCCGGCTTGTCGCTGGTTAGCATGATCGCTGTCTTCTGGCGCGGCTATGGACGGCGTTGGGGCTTGCTATTGTCAGGCGTCGCGCTGTTTGCGAGTGGGATGCTTGTGCTCAATGGCGGTGTTTGGACGTTGAGCGGGCGCGATATGACTGTTGTCCCTGTTGGGTTGTTGTTGCTCCTGGCGTGTTGCGCGCCGCGGCTTGACACGGAGCGACGCGCCGTCTGGGTGTGGTTTGCCACAACTTTTCTGGCCTATATCTTCTTCACTGACCAACCGCGCACCCACGTCCACGTTTTTTTCGCACCCTGGGCGCTGATCGTCGGCGATGTGTTGGTCACAATGTGGCTGGCAGTTAGTAAGCCTCTTTCCAACACCGCCAAAGCATGGTCAGCGGCAGCCGGCGTGACGGTGATGGCGGTGGTGCTCGGTGCGTATGTCTATCAACTCTATGTCCGCCACGATGTCGAGGTGCTGCGCACCTGGCCTGCACATGCGCCGACCGGTTTTTGGAATCCTGGCGAGATCGAAAATGTGGATGGGCGCTTCGGCTTTCCCTTCACCAACGGCTGGAAGGTCATCGGCGCGCTTTATGCACAGCATGAAATCTCTGGCGACTACGAGACAAATCAGCGCTATATGTGGATACCGGATTGGTACACGCGCGGCCAGTATCGCTGCGGCTCGACCGCTGAGTGGTATTTTGCCGTCAATAGCCTGGAGCCGTGGATGGAAGATCAGACGCAGATTGCCGCCCGTCTGGTGGAACAGGGGTTTTCACCGTGGGGCGTCGTCACCGTCAACGGCGACGACCGCATGACGATCTACCGCAACGCGCAGGGTGGCCCGGCTGACGAGGTGCGTCGTTTTGCGCTGGAAGATTTCGCCCCGGCCTTCGACGCCGCGGCCACGTCCAGCCTGCCGTTGGCTTATCCTGTGATCCAGGAACGTCCCCAACATCGCTTGGATGTCATATTTGGCGATGAAATCAAGTTGAAGGCTACGATCTGATCCCGGCTGGGCCGCTGCGGCCCAATCAATCCTTCCGCCTGAAGCTCTACTGGCGCGCGGTTGCTCCGTCTACGGGTTCGCACAAGGTTTCGGTGCAATCCTATTACGGCGATGGCGTGATGGTGGCGCAGAAGGATGCGCTGCCGGTGTGTGATCGGGAGCCGACCACGACGTGGGACGTCGGCGAATTAGTGGTCGATGTCCATGATGTGACTGTCGCCGCCGACGCCCCGCCCGGCGTCTATCCGCTCTTCGTCAGCCTTTATCGGGAAACAAACGGCGAGCGGCTTCCGATCCGCCAACCAACCGGGGAGTTGGTCGACGCTCTCCAACTGGGCAATCTCGAAATTCAGGAATAAATGTTCGACGATGAGGCATCGATCCCATGGGCGTCGCTGGCCTGAGCTTGCTGATCCAGCCTGAGCAGCGCCTTGTCTTTTGCCGCCAGTTCTTCCTGCAAAGCTGCTTGCTGCTGTTTGAGTTCGTTGATCACGGCCAACGGGTCGGGAGAAGCGGTTTCAGCCTGTCTATGCGCAGGCGCGGCGTGGGCAATCTGGTCAAGCGCGACAACCGCGTAGGAATCCGGCGTTGCTTCCACCGCTCCGTCGGCCAAAACGGGCGCCAAGGCAGGTATTGCATTTGCCTGCACTCTCTTATCGATGTAATGGGCGGCGCTGCGCCCAGAGTCGCGCGAATCGTAGCGACGAATCTGGGCGGAAGTGCGCCGCGCCACCATTTTGACAAGTTGGTCTGCATTCTTCTCGTCGACCAGCACAGCCAACGCAAAATGATCGTTGGGCAGTTCATCGCGGATCTGGAGGATCCTGGCCGCAGTAAAGCCGGCATATTCGGAGAAGTCCACAACGTTGGCGATGCCGTCCAGCATGGGATCGATATCCATGTTATTGACGATGCCGTCGCTGCTCTTGGCGTATTCCTGAAAGCCCAGAACTTCAAAATCCCCGTTCTGAATGCCCGCTTGCACGATGCGCAACACACTATTCAACTCATTGAAGCCCGGCACCGCGAGCATGACCAGCTCGGTATGGTGGGTGGCCAGGACACGCATTAAGGCGACGCGGCCTCGCTTCGGCGCGGCCAAAAAAGCGTTGAATGCGCGCCACCAGAAACTCGCTTTGCTGGGCGCGCCACGCATAGACGACGCACGTGCCGGTCAGTTTGTCATGAAACCCGCGCCGCTGGTCGTCGATCACGACCCAGAAGAAGCCCAGCCCCAGCGGCAGCAGCGACGCCAGATAGCCAAACCAACGCAACGTGCTGCCCAGGTAGCTCATCGGCTTGCCGTCAAGCCGCACGACGCGTACCCCCATAATATACTTGCCTACGGTCTGGCCGCCGGCGGTCGCCAAAAAGATAAAATAGATCGGGCCAGTCAGGATGGCAATCAACAGCGAAGTAAAATTGACCACGCCGCACAACAGCTCGCGCATCCCTTCCCAGTCGCGCAGCAATGACGGGCCGCCGCCAGTAATCGTGCACGACTGCGTGTTGATGCCAAGAAAGAAATCGAGTGGCAAGGTGATCGAGGCCGTGATGACCAACACCGAAACGATGACGATTAAGATGTCGATGATGATGGCGACCGCGCGCGTGATAAAGCCCGCGTACTGACCCATCAGTCCCACATTACGCTGCCCCATTGTCGCGCCCCTTGACAAAATCCGATGTGAGCCGGCCCGATTCGGCGCGCCGCTGCACCAGCTCGGGCGGCGGCGGCAATTCTTCGCGCGGCTTGAGACGCAGGAGGCTCCGCACGATCGAATCGACCAGCGAGTCGCCCGTCACGGTGCGCTCGCGCACTTCGTCGCGCAACTGCCCGGCCAGGCTGAGGCTCTGACCCTGCACCAAGGTCTGCACCGGCGCCGGATGGTCGTTGAGATAGTCAATATAAATGTCACCTTGCTGGCGAATCAGCGGCTGCACCTGGTCGGGGCTAGTCTGGAGATAGGCGATGTACTCACCTGCCTGCGCGCGGATCAACGCCTGCACCGCGGGATCGTGCATCAATTCGGGCAAGATGGCGACGATCTGCGCTCGCACCAATTGCTGCACCGCCGGGTGCGCGCCCAGCGCAGGTAAGATGCGTTCGAGCTGGGCGTCGATCAATTGATTGACTTCCGGGCTCTGGCGCAGGAACGCAAGCACGTTGTCGATCACGCCGCCAAGCACGTTGGGCGCCGCGCCATCTCCGGCGAGCAAGCCGGTGCGTCCCTTGTCTTCAAGGCCGCCGACGACGGAGTCCACGGTGGCAGTAATCGTCTCCACCTGCTGGCGCACAGCTTTCGTCACGCCGATGGCGTCGAGCGGCGCCATGAACGGTTCGGCCACACGCTCCACCGTGTCGAGGACGCGACGATTGACCGCCAACGCCGTGGACACGCCTTCTTCCAACAGATCACCGCCGTCAGCGCCGACCCAATCGCTAGATGGGCCGCACGCGCCAGCACCGAGAATGGTTTGCCATTTGCGTTTGATTCGATCTGTTCTTCGGACAATCGTCCCCCTTCCGGTAATCCCGCGCAGCGCAACAGGCCGCCAATCCCAGTAAGCACCATCATAAGCGCGCGGCTGAGCAAAATCATGCTGCCAATGGGTGCAAATTTCACGCGTTGTTTGGCTGGCTTACTCCACAATGGGGCAGGTTGCCACTGGCTCTACACAAGCCAGAGTATAGCACGCGCCGGCAATCTTCGCATCTTGCCTCAATCGATCCCGGCAGGCAGGTCGATGACAAACCACGTTTCGCCGACGGCAGGTTCGACGTGAATTTCGCCGTGATGAAGCCGGACAATCTGGCGTGTAATGGCAAGCCCCAGCCCACTGCCCCCGGCATCCCGGCTGCGCGCCTCGTCGGCGCGCCAAAAGCGGTCGAAGAGATGGGAAGCGGTCTCAGCATCGATCTCACCCGTGTTGGCGATGACCAAACGCACGGCGTCCGCCGCGTGGGTCACGCGCAGCCGGATGCGACCACCTGACTTTGTGTGGCGCAGCGCATTCGTCAGCAGGTTGTCGAAGACCTGCAAGAGCCGTCCCTGATCGCCGTGGATCGCTGGCAGCGCCGCGCCGACTTCGCTGGAGAGTGTGATGTCGGCGTCCTGCGCCAGCGGTGCAAAGCGCGCTATGGCACGCTTTACCAAATCAGCCGGCGCCAGCAACTCCAACTTGAGCGGCAGCCGTCCTGCCTCCGCCTGGGTCAACAGCCGCAGATCTTCGACGAGCCGGCTGAGATGCAGCGTCTGCTCATAAGCAACCGCCACGTGCTCGACATCAAGCGGGTAGACGCCATCCATCATCGCTTCCAGGTGGCCGCGCAAGACTGTGACTGGTGTGCGAAGCTCGTGCGCAACGTCGGCGGCCATCTGCCGGCGTTGCGCTTCGGCATCGGCCAGGCGTTGCGACATGGCGTTGAATTCACCGGCGAGCTGACGCACTTCCTCACTGCCCTCCACCGGGACCTGCTCGCCGATAGTCGCCACGGTCCAGTGCGACAGGCGCGTTGCCAGCAAGCGCAGCGGGCGCGTCAGACTCAAGGCCAACAGGATGCCGAGCGCCAACGCCATGACGGTGGTCGCCGTCCCTGCCAGGATCAGGCCAAGGTTGACCTGTGCGAGAAAGCGACGCTCTGCGGCGTCCAGCGCCTGTTCGCCCGGGGTCTGTTGCCCTAACATGCCGATCTGGCGGCCATCAAGCAGCAACGGCGTCATGCGGCTGGCCCCGATCTCCTCCAGCGATTTGCCTACCCAGCTTTCGTCTGTGGCGGCTACAATCGCGCCCTGTGCATCGGCGATATAGGTTTGCGGACCACGTCCACCGACGCCGCGCCCCCGGCCGGGCTGACCCAACAGGGCAGCCACACCTTCCCACGAACCCGTCGTACGATAGTAATTGACCAGATCTTCGATCAACGACCGGCCAAAGATCGCAGCATCACGCTCGTTCACATATTCACGGAAGCTTGTCTGCACTGAGTTGTCGACCACCAGCGCCACGATGCCGAGCACCACCCAGGACAAGAGCAGAAAGCCCAGGCTAAGGCGCACCCACAATCTGTTCACGTTGGCCTCACGCCGCCTCGGGCCGCATGCGATAGCCAACACCGTAGACAGTCTCGACATATTCGGGCGTGCGCGGATCGAGTTCGATTTTGGCGCGCAGATTCTTGACGTGCACGTCAATGGTGCGTTCGTAGGCAGCGTAGGCTTCTCCCTGCAATTGGTCAAGCAGTTCCATACGCGTGAAGACGCGGCCGGGACGTGCGACCAATATTTGCAGCACGCCAAATTCACTGGGCGTCAGTTCAACTGTCGCACCGCGCACTGTCACGACCCGTGTTTCGGCGTCGACTTCCAACTCGTGCACACGCCAGCGGCTTGGTTCATGCCCCAATTCCCCGTGGGTGCGACGCAACAAGGCGCGCACCCGCGCCACCAACACGCGCGGGCTGAAGGGCTTTGTCACATACTCGTCGGCGCCGATCTCCAACCCTGTCACCTGATCGATGTCGTCGATGCGCGCGGTGAGAAAGATCAGCGGCGCGTCACTTTCCTTGCGGATAGCGCGCGCCACCGACCAACCGTCCAGTTCCGGCATCATTACGTCAAGCACCACCAGGTCGGGCTGTTCGTGGCGAAAGAGAAAGAGGGCGTCACGGCCATTGGCAGCCGTCACGACCTGATAAGATTCCTGGCGCAGATAGGCGCTCACCGTGTCAGGATCGCTTGCTCATCGTCGGCGACTAAGATTTTCTGGGACATAAGTGACCTTCGTCCAAATCTTCAAACTTCCCTTCTGAATTTTCCAATTTCAGTAGTTCAAGAATCTTACACGAAGACGCACAAAGCACGAAGGAAATTCCCCTTCTTCGCTTTCCTTTGTGTTCTTTGTGACTTTGTGTGAGGCAAACTCCTGAATCGCTAAAGCTCAGGCTGTTGGCTTGAGCGCCGTGACCCGCGCGCTGTAGACACGCGGCATTCCTGGCTGTATCGGCACAATTTCTGCGGCTGAGCGTTTGTCCGTCACCGCAATATCGGTAAAGCCGGCCGCGTGCATCTGCGCCATATAGTCCGCGGCGTCGATCGCACCGGTGACGCAACCCGCCCATTGCGAGAGGTCGGCGCGCAGCTCGTCGCTGAATTCGCCTTCGGTCACAATGTCACTCACGGCGACGCGACCGCCTGGCCGCAATGCGCGGAATGCTTCGCGGAAGACCGCCAGCTTGTCCGGCGCCAGGTTGATCACACAGTTGGACATCACGACATCGATACTGTTGTCGGCCACCGGCAGCGCCTCGATCTGACCCTGGCGGAACTCGACGTTGGTCACGCCCATCCGCTGTTGGTTGGCGTGCGCTTGCGCCAGCATGGCCGGCGTCATATCGACGCCGATCACGGAGCCTGCCGCCCCGACCTGACGCGCGGCAAGAAAGCAGTCGATGCCGCCGCCGCTGCCCAGGTCGAGCACGCGTTCGCCGGGTTGCAGGCCGGCAATCGTCACCGGGTCGCCGCAGCCAAGCGAGAGGCCGGTCACGTCGGCGGGCAAGCCGTCAAGCAGTTCGGCATTATACAACAGCGTGGCATTGGATGCGTCGTCGCAACAGCCATTGGCGCCACAACAACTGCTGCGGCTCTCCGCAATGGCGCCATAGTGATCCTGAACGACTCCATGAATTTCGGTCAATTGGGTCATGATTCTCTCCTGTCGGTTGATCCGCATCGATAAACATCAATACAAACGAGACGAGCTGTGTGCAGCCGGTAGTCTGCAAATTTCACACTATATATCGACGATTATCGATTTGTCAAGCACTGAATCGACTGAAGTATAGCGTGAGGTGGGCCTTTGTGGCTTCGTGGTGGGGCTTTTTAGACAGTTTCTAAGCGAACGCCTGGGCGATGGCGGCGATGTCGGCGGGTGTGGTGCGGCAGCAGCCACCGATCAGCCGCGCGCCGGCCGCGTACCAGCGTTGAGCCGGCGCCGCCAACTCGATGACGCCTGTGTCTTCGACCCAACCACGCGCAACCGCGTCCCACGTCTCGCCGCGGTTGGGGTAGCACAGCAGCAGCTTGTGCGTGACGCTCTGCGCGGCGATCAAGAGTGACTCGACATAGCGCGGCGCGGTGCAGTTGACGCCGACCGCCACGATCTGCTCCGACGCTTCGGCCAGGCGCACTGCCGCCTGCAAGGATTCGCCCGATGCGAGCGTCGCGCCATCGCGGCAACTGTAGGAGAGCCAGGCCGGCATGGTGGGAAATTCAGCCAACGCCTGCACCAACGCCTCGGCTTCGGCCAGACAGGGAATCGTTTCACACGCCAATAGATCGGCCTCGGTCTGGGCGAGCGCGGCCATGCGTGGCCGGTGCCAGGCCACCAACGCGTCGACGCTCAGCCCATAATCGCCGCGATACTCGGAACCATCAGCCAGGTAGGCGCCGTAAGGCCCGATCGAGCCGGCAATCAGCGGGCGTAGCGGTCTCTCCTCGGATGGAAAAGCCGCTAAGTATTCCTCGACGGCTTCAGCGGCAAGTCGGACGCTGAGACGAAAGAGGTCAGCGACCTGTGCTTCGTCGAGACCGCGCCGCCGGAAGCCTGCCACGCTCGCCTGGTAGCTGGCCGTGATCAGCACGTCGGCGCCCGCGCGCAGATAATCGAGATGCACAGCGCGGATCAGCTCCGGCGCATCGACCAGTAGCCGCGCCGACCAGAGCGCGTCGCCCAAGTCGGCGCCACGGCGCTCCAACTCGGTTGCCAGCGCCCCGTCGATAATGACGATGCCTTTTGTCTCAAGAAATGGGGCAAAGGGATGATGCATGACTCACCTCTCCTTATAAGCGCGCCAGCAGCGTCGTCCTGCGGAACGAAGCGGCGGCGATCACAAACACAAGGGCGACAAGCAGCCAGATCAGGAATCCTACCAGCACTACCAGCCAATTGGACAGGATAAACACGCCGGCAGCCTGGCCAATCACCAGCAGCACGACAGGCAGCACCACCAGGCTGCCGATCTGATAAGCCTCTTGAAAGGTGTTGACTCGCGCAGAGGCGATCACCGTAATGCCCAAGCCAAACGCCGCGGCGGCCGGCCCCACCCAGAACGCCAGCAGCAGCCAAAGCGGATTGGGCAGGACGATGCGGCTCGCCACATAGTAGGTCATGGTGTTGGCCACGACGACGTAGGCAGCAAAGCCACCCAGCCCGACCAACACGCCGGGAATCCAGGCGCCGAGGATCTTGGCAAAGAGCAATTCACGGTCGGTAGTTGGCGAATAGACGAGCGCCTCCAGCGTCTTGCGCTCCTTTTCGCCGGCAAAGCTGTCCGCGGCGACGACGGCCGATGCCATCAACGGCAGCACCAGATACATCGGCGCAAAAAGGTAGACAATAAAATAAATGTACCCAGCCTGCACTTCGCTCAGACCGGCGTACTGCTCGCCAAAACCAGGCGGCAGCGCGCGTGCGATCTCCTCCATGTCCGTGGAGGCTACGTCCAGTTGCGCGGCCATGCCGGAGATCAAACCCACCAGCACCGGCACGCCCACCATCAACACCAGCGGCACAATGATGAGTGGCAACACGACAGCTCGCGTGCGCAGCGCAATAAATGCATCTTTTCGCGCAATGGCCCAAACCGCACCCCAGTTCATCGGCTATAACTCCTGCAAGGCAAAGTAAACATCCTCCAGCGTCGGCGCTTCGGGTTGGATGCGATAAAGCTCGAGTCCCTGTTGCACCGCCGCGCGGATGAGTTGCGGGACATCGGCGCGGCCCGCACCGTGGAGCGTAATGAAGGCGCTGCCCTGACGCGCTGCCGCTCGATCTAAAACAGGCTCCGCCAGACTCACCGGCGGCGTCTGGGTAAAGAGGTTCACCGCGCGCGCCACATCGTCGGCATTGACCTCGACGCTGACGCGATGGCCGCGATTTAATTGGCTGCCCAGCTCCTGCGTGGCGCCGATGGCAAGCACGCGCCCCTGCGCCAGCACCGCCACCCGGTCACACAGCCGCTCCGCTTCCGCCAGGTTGTGCGTACATAGAAACACAGTGCGCCCGCGATGGCTCAACTGTTCGATCATTTGATGAACCTCGCGGATCGCCACCGGGTCCAACCCGGAGGTCGGCTCATCCAAAAAAATAATATCAGGATCGTGTATCAAGGTGCGCGCCAGCGCCAGCCGTTGGCGCATTCCCTTGCTAAAGCCGCCCACTTTGCTGCCCGCGCGCTTGCCTAATTCAAAAACGCCCAGGAGTTCGTCGATGCGACGGGTGCGTTCACCGGCTGGCACGCCATACACTTCGGCAAAATAGCGCAGCGTGTCGCGCGCGGTCATGCGGTTATCGAGCGCGGGCGTCTCCGTGAGCACGCCGGTGCGCGCGAATGCGATGGCCGTGCGTCGTCGGGTCCAGCCCAAAGATGCGCGCGGCGCCGGCGGTCGGCGCGATGACGCCGTTGAGCAGCCGCACCGTGGTGGTCTTGCCTGCGCCGTTGTGACCGAGAAAGCCAAACACCTCGCCGGCCTGGATCGTCACCGTCAACGCATTGACGGCGACATTGGCGCCAAAGGTGCGCGTCAGATTCTCTGTGGTAATCACCGTGGTCGAGGCTGTTTCCATAGCGGCGCGATTAGATAGTCGCACTTTCAGGCGGTCAACCAACGTTCGAGGGCAGGATGGTGCAGCAGAGATTGAACCGACCGCCAGCCTTGTAGATATTCCTCGCTGGTGCACTCGGCTGGGTCGGGCAGAAAGCCACAGTCCAGATAGCTCTTGATCGCCCAGGCGCGACGTGTATTCGTGTCCAACATCGCGCGCGGGTGGTCGCGAGCGATGCGGCGCAAGGCATACGCCGTCATCGGCTTGGACAGGCCGCGACGTTGATGCGCTTTCGCTACGACCACCCAATGGATCTGGCCCCAGGCGCCGCGGCCGCGCCAGTCATCTTGCCACCATGCCGTGATGGAGCCGACATCCTCGCCGGCGCTACTCTGCACAAAGAACATGCGATCGGGCAGCAACGCCAGGTGATCGCCAAAGGACTCCATAAAGTGCTCGGCGTTTACCTGAAAGAATGGTTCGGCGTCGAGATGCAAGTCCACCCAGCGTTGCCTATCGCCTTCCTGATAAGCGCGCAGGTTATACCCGTCCGGCAAAGGCCAGTCGGGCAGCGCGTCCAGCGTCGGGCGGATCATGTGCACATCGACGTCGGGCAGGTCGGTCATGCCAGCACCGCTGGGGCAAAACGCCCTGCACGCATGATCGGGACTTCACGACCGTCGGCGCACAGGCCGGTGACGTTCATCGTCGCAGTGCCGATCATAAAGTCGACGTGAGTGTCGCTGAAATTGGCTCCAAGCGCAGCCAACTCGTCGCGGCTCAGCGCGGCGGCGCCTTCGACGCATTCGGGGTAGGCTTCGCCAAAGGCGATGTGGCAGGCCGCATTCTCGTCGAACAGAATTTCGTAGAAGAGCAGCCCGCTTTGGAAGATGGGCGAACCGGCATCGACGAGGGAAACCTCGCCCAGCCGCCGCGCGCCGTCGATCTCAAAAAATTGCGCCAGCACCGCTTCGCCGACCGCGGCTGTGAATTCGACCATCTCGCCGTCTTCGAAGCGGAACCACGCATCACGCACCTCACGCTGCATGGGAAAGGTCGGGCGCGAGGTGCGCACGTACCCATTGGTGCGCTGGTTGTGCGGCATGGTGAAAACTTCTTCGGTCGGCATGTTGGGCTGGAACCGGACGCCCGCGGGCGTCGACGAAGCGCCTCCCACCCAGCGCGCCCGTTCCGCCAGCCGATCTTCAGGTCGGTGGCTGGCTTGCCGTCAGGGCCGGGCGTCGGGTCGACAAAGTGCAGCGTGTGCACCTGATTCTGCTGCAGAAAGGTGGCCACACCTGTCAATTGGCGATTCAGGGCGTCCCAGGCCGCGGCCGGGTTGGGCTGGTCCGCGCGCACCATGCGCAGGATCGTTGCCCACAGCGCGTCCGTCGCCTCTGTGGCCGGCTTGTCCGGGAAGACCTGACGCGCCCACGCCGGGGTGGGTGCGCCGGCCACGCACCATTGCATCTGGTTCGACATCATGGCCTGGGTGTAGAACTTGATGGCGCGCGCCCGTTTGATCGTCCATGCGCGCAGGGCTGCCGGGGCAACCTCCGCCAGTGCTTCGGGAAATTCGTCGCCGACCAGGCTAAGCCGCGCCCACTTCTCATCGACAAGCTGGCGGAAGCGAGCAATTTCAAACGCAGGATAGTCAATTTGCTCCACATCGGCGTAGTTGAGCGTCGCGGCCAAGGTGGGCGTGTCCATCCATTCCACCTGTACATACGCTGCGCCTGCCGCGTAGGCGGACGCTACGACCTGGCGCACGAGCGGCGCATGGCCCAACTCGGCGCGCACCAACAGACTTTGTTGCGGTTGCAGATTGACCCCTGTGCGGATCAAGAGATCGGCGTAGGCTCGGATAGTAACGTTTGCAGCAGATTCGCTCATGAAAGACCCCTTTTGTGTTTATGGTTTATCTAACAGGAATTATAACGCGCATGGTCAGGGGCAGGAAACCTACCCCAATCGGAGAAAGCATCACGGAAAGTCTCGGCAAAATATGGACAATTGTACAACATGACAATGAACAGAACGCAGGGTGCGCGCTTGAAGGCTTATCAAGCGCCGGAACATCGCTCGTTTGAGTGGCGCCATGGCCCCAATGTGGTGCTATTGATCCACGGCTTTCCGGGGACGCCCGCGGAAATGCGTGAAGTGGGCAGCGTTTTTGCGGCTGCCGGTTGGAGCGTACGCGGGCTGTTGCTGCCGGGCTTTGGCGCTGATTTTCCTCTCCTCGGCCACAAGCGCCACGACGATTGGGACGCGGCCGTAGACGCCGCCCTGGTCGATCTGCATACGCGCTACCAGAGTGTTGCGATTGCCATGGCATTCGGTTTGGCGGCGCGCTGGCGTTGCGCGCTGCCGCGCACCAGGAGATCGACGGCGTGGTGTTGTTTGCACCTTTTTGGCGTCTCGATAGTTGGATCGAGCGTCTGCTGCCACTGGCCGAGCGCGTCTTCCCGCGCGTGCAGCCCTTTCTGCGCGCCGATTTCGCCGATCCGAGCCTGCAGGCCGAGCTGCGCCACTTCTTGCCGGACGAAGATTTCGCCGATCCCACGGTGCAGGCCAGCATCCGCCAGTGGGAATGGCCGACGCGCGCGCTCGGTCAGGTGCGGCGCGCGGGCCAGCTTGGCTACGCGGCCGCCGGCGCCGTGACCGCACCCGTGTTGATCTTCCAGGGACGCCGCGACCCGCTGGTGCGTCCGCATCTCACGCGACGGTTGGCGCAGCGTCTGCCCAACCTGGCCGGTTACGTCGAAGTCGACGGCGAGCATGACCTCGTACGCGGCGCCGCGCCGGATTGGCCGGCCATCGCGACGGTAATGCGCACTTTCGCCGCACAAATTTCTACAACAGATTAAGAGAAGAGCAAAGAAAAATTTATCCACAGATTGCGTAGATTTCACAGATGTCAAGATGGTGCGTTGCCTTGAAGATAGCTTTGACGCAGAGTCGCGAGAGGTGGAGGCTGGCAGAGAAAAGCGGTTTTCATTGTCTCATTGTGTCTTGACTTGGAGACAGTTCATCGCGCCACCTTCCTCAGTATCTGTGTCATCTGCGTCATCTGTGGATGATTTCTTGATTTTGATTTGGTTTAGGCGCATAAGACGAACAATGTGCTGAATCCTCATGTTTACCGGCAGTGCGACGCATCCTGGCGACGTGCACTTGTGGTAACATGGTCGGGAAACGTTGCGGCCGAACGAAGCTGGCGGCTATGCAAAGCACGCTGCTGCGTCAGGCCATGCGCGACGCAACACACCAGATATAACTGAGCACAAAAGAGGAACTATGCAAAACACACCTCAGGCCGACCATGCACTCCCCTCACCATCGCCTGTTTCTTCGCCCACCCTTTCGTCACGCCGGCGTCGCTGGTGGTTGTGGCTGCTGATCGGCGTGCTGGTGGCGTTGATTGTGTTTGCCACCGGCTTTGTGATGTGGGCGAGCAACCCCGCACAACCGATGGCGCAGGCGCTGGTCGCGCTGCAAGGCGACGACCGCGTCGGCGTGATTGAGGGCAAGTGGATCGTCTTTCAGCCGCTGGCCGACGCCAAGACCACGGGTTTCATCTTCTACCCAGGCGGGCTTGTCGATGCGCGCGCCTACGCGCCACAGGCCAAAGCGATCGCGGAAAAAGGTTACCCGGTGGTGATCGTGCCGATGCCGCTCAACCTTGCCGTTTTTGGCGCCAACCGCGCCGATGAGGTGATCGCTGCATTCCCCGAGATCGAGCAGTGGGTGATCGGCGGGCATTCGCTGGGCGGCGCCATGTCCGCTACTTATGTCAGCAATCACCCCGGCGCTGTCGATGGCCTCGTTTTCTGGGCAGCGTTTCCGGCCGGCAACGATTCGCTCGCCGGCCAGACGGATTTGATCGCCTATTCCATCTACGGCACCAATGACGGACTGGCCACACCGGACAAGGTGCTGGCGGCCAAGCCTTTGTTGCCATCCTCGGCGCGCTTCATCCCCATTGAGGGCGGCAATCATGCCCAGTTTGGGTGGTACGGCGACCAATCCGGTGACAACCCCGCCACCATCAGCCGCGCCGAGCAGCAAAAGTTGACTGTTGATGGCACGGTGGAAGTGCTGGCGCAGGTAGATGGTGGCTCCTGACTATGGATTGTTCATGTTTTGCACAGACTATATCCAACTTTGTAACCGCGCGTACTGCATAATTGTTTACTGCACTGCATAATGCTCCCCATACAGTAGGAGTGACGCGTAGAGAAGCTGCGTCACTCCTGCCAGCGTCAAATACGTAAGTCAAATACGTAATCAGATCCTGTCCAGAACTCTGAGAAGTGGGCTAGTGACGCAGGCGCGTCTACCTGACTGCGCGCCTGCCAGCTTTTGTCGAGCCTGCGGATCGCTTAAGAAATAAAGGAAAACTTTACCATGAACCAACCAAAGCCGCTCGACCGCATCTTTATCAAAGATCTGCTCGTGCGCGGGATTGTCGGCATCAAGCCAGAGGAGCGCGCCAACCGGCAGGACATCCTTGTCAACGCCACCTTTTGGGCGGATACGCGCGGGCCGGGCGCCAGCGACGCCATTGAGGACACGATCAATTATCGCACGGCGGCCAAAGCAATGATCGCGCATATCGAGTCGGCCGCGCCGCAACTTGTCGAGAAATTAGCGGCTGACCTGGTGCACCTCTGCTTCGAGTCCGACCCGCGTATCGAGGCCGTCGAATTGTCGGTCGAAAAGCCGGGTGCAGTGCGCTTCTCGCGTTCGGTCGGGCTAGCGATCCACCGCACGCGCGCAGAAGTGATGCACAAGTAAAATCATGCGCAGATAAAAAGGCAACCATCATCCATGCAAGTGCTGATCACATTGGGCAGCAACATTGACCGCGAACAGAACATCGACGAGGCGATTGCACAACTGGAGCAATCTTCCGCGTTGCGGATTCTAGCCGTCAGTCCGGTCTATGTGACGCCGGCGGTCGGGCCGGATGGAGAACGAACTGCGCAGGCAGCTTTCTCCAATGCAGCCATCCGTGCGGAAACCGGCCTTGATCCGACAGCATTGCGCGACGCGCTGCGCACACTCGAAGCCGCCATGGGGCGGGTGCGCACGTCCGACAAATTTGCCCCGCGGCCTATCGACCTGGACATCGCCTTTTACGGCGAAGAAATGACGGAAGTGGCCGGCAAAACAATTCCCGATGGCGATGTGCTGCGCTTTGCTCACGTCGCCACACCACTCGCCGATGTTGCCGGCGGCTGGGTTTATCCGCAGACCGGCCAGACGCTGGCCGAAATTGCGGCCTGTTATTCAATTGAAAAGATGGAGAAAATACAATGAAGTTCAATGATGCGACATATAACGGCAATGGCAGCGCCTTGTTCAACAGCAAGCATGTCAATGGAAAATATACGAACGGCGCTGGTGTGATCAAGCTTGCGTCGCCGCTGCTGACCGCAACGCGTTCACAGCCGGAGCGCTATTACGACCCCGACTTTGTCGTCACCGATGCGTATCGGGATTCGCTGCCTGACCTGCAAACGGGCCTGCTTCTCTCATCCAGGGCAGCCCGGTGGCGATCCAGCAAGTCGGCATCCACAATTTCCGGCTGCCGCTGCGCTATGCCAGCCGCACAGGCGAGCCGCTGCTGCTGGAAACGTCGGTGACGGGAACAGTTTCGCTGGAGGCGCACAAAAAAGGCATCAACATGTCGCGCGTGATGCGCACCTTTTACGAGCACAAGGACGCGACCTTCGATCTTGACCTGCTGGAAACACTCCTGCTGGACTACCGCACGTCGCTCGGCAGCCTGGACGCCTACCTGATCCTGCGTTTCAATTATCCGATGGTGAATGAGTCACTACGATCCGGTCTCGCCGGCTATCAATATTACCAGGTTGCGCTGGAGGCGCGCATGGATCGCGCCGGTGTAGTGCGCAAGTTTGTCCACTTTGATTTTGTCTATTCGTCCACTTGTCCTTGCAGCTACGAATTGTCGCAGCACGCCATCCAGGAGCGCGGCGTCGCCGCTGTCCCTCACAGCCAGCGTTCAGTGGCGCGGGTCAGCGTCGAGTTAAATGGTTTTCTCTGGCTGGAAGAAGTACGCGATCTATGCCTGGCGCGCTGCACACCGAGACGCAAGTAATGGTCAAGCGCGAGGATGAACAGGCCTTTGCCGAATTGAATGCCGCGCATCTCAAGTTTGTCGAGGATGCCGTGCGTCTGCTGCACGAACAGCTCGATCCGGAGCCACGCATCAAGGACTTCAAGATCATCGCCTCGCATCAGGAATCGCTGCACAGCCACGACGCGGTGAGCGCCCTCGTCAAAGGCGTGCAAGGTGGCTTTACGCCAGAGGTCGACCCACAGATATTTGCCACGATGATTCATCGCTAAGGGAAAATGCACATGCCAACAGCACTGATCTGGGCGCCAGCGGCGGCATCGGGCCGGGCGCTGACCCAGCAATTACGCCACGATGAATGGACCGTCGGTGCGGTCAGCCGTCATCCCGACGATCTGGCCGCCCTGACGGAATTCCGCTACACCGCAGACGCGGCGAACGCCTTTGCGGTGCAGCAAGCCGTCTACAACGCGGCCCAGGAACTGCCGGCGGTGGATCTCTGGATCTACGCAGCCGGCGACATCCTCGCCAGCCCTGTCGCCGCAATGACGCCAGACGTGTGGGCGCGCATTCTCGACGCCAACCTGACGGGCGCGTATCTTGCCACCCACCACAGCCTGCCTCTGCTGGCTGAACGCGCTCATTTGATCTACATCGGCGCGTACAGCGAAAAATTGCGGTTGCCCGGCCTGGCGGCTTATGCCGTGGCCAAAGCCGGGCTGGAAGCTTTTGCCGCCACGCTCGCCAAAGAGCAACGCAAGCTGCGCGTCACCGTGGTGCGCCCGGGCGCGGTTGACACCCCGCTGTGGGAAAAAATGCCGCTGCGCCTGCCGCGCACCGCTACGACGCCGGACGCGCTTGCACAACGCATCGTCGACGCATATCATGCAGGCGTAGAGGGTGTGCTTGACCTGTAGACGGCCGCTAGTTGAAACCCGGTAGCCGGGTTCATTTGCATGGAAGGGGAAAAGCATGAAGATTGCACGCCTGGTGACGCCATTTTTGTTAGCAGCCTTGTGCTTCCTCGCGGCGCCGCGATCGGCTGAGGCGCATCAACCCTACTTCGAGGATGAGGATTGGAGCGCCGATAGCGCCTATCGTGTGACAGACCCGACCATCTCGACCGCGCTTTATGCTACATTGGAGAGCCACACCGACGTCGATTATGTGACCTTCACCGGCAGAGGCGGCCAGCGTATTTTGCTAGGCGTCACGATTCCCCAGATTGCCGGGCAGGAAAACTTTGCACCGACGATAGCGCTGATCGCCAGAACTTCCAACCCGCGGCGCTGCCAAAGCGCATTGCAGCGCCGGCCGGCAGCGGCGCGCTGATTCTGGCGCCCGACCCCGGCCAGCCACGGAATTTTTGAACCCTTCAGCGGCACGCGTTACTGGGAGCGACAAGAGGGCGCGTCACCCTTCCAGTGGATGGCGAATATCGCGTGGCGGTGTGGGCGGACGACCGCAGCATCGGACGCTACACATTGGTCGTGGGCGACCGCGAAGCGCCCGGCGGCGACTTCGCCTTCCCATTCAAGCTGCGCGCTTACTGGACGCCTGTACCGCGCCACCTGAGACAATTCCACCCGAACCAACCGCGACGGCGCACCACTGCGGAGGCCGGTAGTGGAGGATTTTCAAAGTGCTGTCACCCGCTTCAAAACAATCTGGCGTCCTGCGGCGTATCATGGCTACGGTCACAAACGCGGCTATTTTGAGGGATGGTACTTCAAGGTCGTCGATCGCTCGCAGCAGCGGCGGCACGCCATTATCCCCGGCATATTTCTCGGCGAGAATGGCGCTGATTCACATTGTTTCGTGCAAACGCTTGACGGCGCGACGGGTGCGACGGGCTATCACCGCTATCCGCTGGAGGCGTTTGCAGCGACGCCAGCAATCTTTGACATCCGCGTCGGCCCAAATCGATTTACACCCCACGCGCTCGAACT
Organism: Candidatus Caldilinea saccharophila; assembly: GCA_016710365.1. Classification (GTDB taxonomy): domain Bacteria; phylum Chloroflexota; class Anaerolineae; order Caldilineales; family Caldilineaceae; genus Caldilinea; species Caldilinea saccharophila. The sequence goes on from JADJVW010000031.1 coordinate 50,899, forward strand.
CAACATCGACAACGCGACCCAGCAACTGATCGGCCGCCTGGCGTTCGATGGCGTCACCCCCTGGCCCGTCACCTGGCGTGCGCCCGGCATCATGGACTGGTACAGCTTCATGCCGTTTATGGAATGCTATCACGGCGTCCTGAGTCTGGATCACGCGGTGCGCGGCCAATTGATCGTGGACGGCGCAGCGGTCGACTTTCATGGCGGGCGCGGCTACAGAAAAGGATTGGGGACAGGCCTTCCCGCGCGCCTGGATCTGGATGCAAACCAACCACTTTGAACGACAAGGCATTAGCCTCATCGCATCGGTCGCCCGCATCCCATGGCTCGGCTCCGCCTTTCGTGGCTTCATCGTCGGTCTACTCTGTGACGGAGAGCTCTATCGCTTTGCTTCCTACACCGGCGCGACCATCGATCATCTGCACGTCACCGCAGACAAAGTGGTCTGGGAAGTGAGCGGCCCAGTGATGCACGCGGGGCAAAGGCGTCGCGCCCGTCTTTGCCTTGTCGCACACCGCGACGAAGAAGCCGTCGATCTGCTGCACGCGCCCGCGCGCACGGCCATGCTCCAGCGCGTGCTCGAAAGCCTGACGGCGACGGTCGATGTGTCGCTGCATATCGATGGCGCGGGGCGAGAAAGCGCGCTTTTTACGGGCGCGGCCGCCATGCCGGTCTCGAACTGGGTGGTAAAGTAGAGGATATCCTGTGATGAATTCAACGCGCTGCCGGCAGCCCGCGCATGATCTGCACCACCTGCGGCGCGCGGCACGGCCGTGAAAGGGGAGTATTTATGACGCAAACCCAGCCTGTTGATGTGGTGATCGTGGGGGCGGGACTCTGTGGACTGATGGCGGGCGCCGTGCTGGCGGAGCGCGGTCTGCGCGTGGTGTTGCTCGACAAGGGGCGGAGCGTCGGCGGGCGGCTGGCCACGCGGCGCATTGGTGCAGGATGCGCCGACCATGGCGCACAGTTTTTCACTGTGCGCTCCCCGATCTTTGGCGCATGGGTGGAGCGCTGGCGGGCGTCAGGCATTGTCTACCCGTGGGCGACAGGGTGGAGCGACGGCAGCCTCGCGGCCACCACTCCCGATGGTCACCCGCGTTACGCCGTGCGCGGTGGCATGAATGCGCTGGCAAAGCACCTGGCCGCACAAGTCGCCGAGCAGGGCGCCGAAATCCTCACGGACGTGCGCGTCACCGCAGTGGCGCCGCAGGGTGACGGCTGGCTGCTCACCAGCCACGACGGGCGCCGGTTTACTGTCGCCGCCGTGGTGATGACCGCGCCGGCGCCGCAGACGCTGGCGCTGCTCGACGCCGGTGCGACGCCGCTCACGGCGAACGACCGCGCCAGCCTGGCGCGCATCTGCTACGCGCCGTCGCTTTGCGGGCTATACGTGGTGGAGGGTGAGGTGCAGTTGCCCGCGCCCGGCGCAGTGCAGCGTCCCGCCGCCGACTTTGCCTGGATCGCCGACAACCGGCGCAAGGGCATCTCACCTGATGCGACGGTCATCACCGTGCACGCCAGCAGCGAGTGGAGCGCAGCGCACTACGACGCTCCGGACGCCGAATTGAACGCCGCGTTCGAGCGGGCGCTGCGTCCCTGGCTGGCGGCGGATGCGTGGATCGCCGAGGAGCAGATCAAGCGTTGGCGCTACGCGGCGCCAACCGTGCTGCACCCGGAACGGCTCCTACGCATCGAGGCGCACGCACCGCTGCTGCTCGGCGGCGACGCCTTTGGTGCATCGCGTGTCGAAGGCGCGGCGTTGTCGGGGCTGGCGATGGGTAGCGAGATGATGTGAGGAGATCGCTTGCGCCGGGTCGGATGGAGGTGAGATCGTCAACTGTAAAGTGGTCTTCGCGACCGACCAGTCGGATCGTTAGAGCAGCCAGTTCATCGGTCGCTGCGTTGGTGTGGTGCAGGCCGCCGACCATACCGACAACCTGCTTACCGTATAGGAACTTAGCGCGCGTCACCAGCCGTTCCAGGCCGGGATGCCCGCAGCCGGTAATCAACACCAATCCGTAAGCGGCGCGGCTATCCGGCTGCCAAAGACCTACGTAACCTGCGCCGCATCCTCTGGATTAACGCAAGGCTGGACGTGCCCCTCACCGTGCGCCGCCACAACGGAGAAGAAACCGCATGAGCGAACTACAACACAGTGACGTTGCCATTGTCGGCGCCCATGACCGTACCCTTGACGAGCACCGCCTCTTCCGGCAAAGATCGTCAGCAGCGGCTGCCAGTCACAGACCAGCCCATCGGCGGTCAGCGTACAGACCTGCACCTGCGCGCCCAGCGCCAGCAGTCCAATCGTGCCGTCGGCGGCAGGGAGCGCGTGGCGACATTACCGTCCAGCGTGCCGACGTTGCGCACCTGTGGCCCGCCCACCACGCCGCAGATCTCGGTCAGGGCTGTGCCGTGCTTGCGCACCAGGTCGTTGCTCTCGATTTGGGTGTGGGTCGTGGCGGCGCTCAGATAGACCCAGCCCTCCGCCTCCCAAATTTCGTTCAACCCGGCGATGATCTGGGCGCGACCTTCCGTGGTGGACGAGCGCCTGCAGCGCCTCGTTGATGGTTTGCGGTGTGTAGTAGAGCTTGCCAGCGTGACATGACGCAACTCCTTCTGTGCTTGCGAGCAGATGTGTTGCGACAATATAACGCAAGGCGCGCCGAACCGTCCATGTGCGAAAAGAATAGACCGCGGATTTGACGGATGAGGCGGATTCTCGCGGATTGACGGTAACCACCTACAATCTGCAACACCCGGCGCAGTTCACTGCTGCAGCTATCGACGGCTTACGCTCGCTTTTCATCGCGCACCTCAATGCGACGTGTACACTCCGGGACAGCCCGCCGGCGGCGCCGATCAGGTCAGGGCGTGGGCAGCCAGTATCCGCGCGGAATTGACGGCGTGAAAACGATAGCAGCCCATCAAATATAGTTCTTTGGTTTGACATTCCCGGATTCTGGCAGAATCCGGGAATGTCTTAGCGCTATCTTGATACTTGACGGGCGACTAGCGGGGATGTTGCCGATCGGCCATGCTCGCCACGCGCAGGTTCAAGGCGATCCACTGCCGCGCTGTGTTACTGCTGCGCCGCAGCCTTGGCTTGGGTATCGATTGTCCAGCGCTGGAAGTATGGCAGCACACTATATTCACGCACCAGCCAGGGCTTGGTCAGGTGGTTGGTGACGTCATAGTACAATGGGCTGACGGCTGCAATCTCGTCCACTAGGAGCTGTTCTGCCCGCTTGTATAGTTCGATCTGTTCTGGCCTCACCGGGCGGTCTGGGCGGCAATCGTTGTCGCATCGAGCTCAGCCACCAGGACGCTCACCCAGGGTCATCCGGGCTAAGCATCGACTCGTTCATGCTTTGGGAAGGACTGAAAACCTCGTGCACCCAGTTATTGGCATGGGGATAGTCCGCAAACCAGCCAAGTTGGTACACATCCGGTTTGTCCTCCAGCGCGATCTCGGGGTTGTTCAGCATATCCAGAAAGACCTCCCACTCCTGTGACTGGAGGGCTACCTCGATTTCTGGGAAGGCCGTCTGCCACATCGCGGTGACTGCATGCGTGATTTTCTCCGTTTCTTCGCTGTCGTCAAAGGCGAAGACCAACCGCAGATCTGCGCCGTCAGTATAGCCTGCCTCTGTCATGAGTTGACGGGCCATTTCCACGGCAGCGCGGTAACCAGTGCCGCCGGCTTCTGCGCTCAAGGCCCAGGGAGCAACGGCTGGATCGCCAGCGGCAGAGCCAAAGTTGAGGGGGTTTGTGAAGGCATTCGCCGGAATCTGCCCACCCTTGAGGATGTCGCGGACGAGCGCTTCACGGTCGATCGCCATGGCAAGTGCGCGCCGCACACGCGCATCGCTGACCGCTGGTTTTTGAGTGATGAACCTGGCGTAGGAGGTGGAGTTGTCTGGCACCGCCCTGTATTCAGCGGCAAAGCTGCTCTGCGGATCTGCGATGGCTTCAATCTGGGCCAACGGTACGATTGTCGAGTCCAGCGTATTGTCCTGGTACATGGCAAGGGCAGCCGCCGGGTTATCGAAGACAATCATATTGACCAGGTCGATGTTGCCAGCAACACCGGCCTGTTCGCGCCAGCCATACCAGAACGGATTCTTGACTAGTTCGACCTCCTCGCCTGCGACCCACTGCTTCAGCGCATAGGGACCGCTGCTCTGGATGACGTCTGGCGCCGTCCAGCCTTCTGCGTTTTCGGCCACCAACGCCGCCGGCACCGGGCGCGCCGTCCACACACTGGCAATCTGACCAAAATAGCTGGCGCCGTAGTTCAGATCGAACTGCACCGTGAAATCGTCGATCGCTTGCGCCCCCACGCCCTCCAGCAGTTCGTAATAATCTGGCGCCGTCACATCGGCCGTGTTTACTGCTTCACAGCCGGCGATGATGTAAAGGACGTACGCATAGGGCGAAGCGCTGCGTGCGTCACAAGCCCGCTGGATGCCATACACAACGTCATGCGCGGTGACCATGCGCACATTACCGTTCTCGTCCATGACTTCCGCGACCTTCTCCGCCGCCTGGTCGTAGCGCACCCAGGGCACATCCTGCCGCAGGGTAAAGGTCCAGGTTTTGCTATCTTCACTGACGGCCCAATCAGTCGCCAATGCTGGCAGCGGCTCCTGGGTCTCCGGATCCAACTCCGTCAGACCGAGAAAGAGCGGGTTAATGACAGCGATTGAATCAAAGTCATAGGCGAGTCCAGGGTCGAGGGTCAACGGTTCCCCGGGGACGCTCATGTGCAAAGTGATTGGCGTCGCAACTGCGGTTTCCGGCACTTTGCCCCCGGCTGGCGCAAGCGGCTTGCAGCCAGCCAGCACCACGGCTACCCACAAAACGCAGGCAATCAGCAGGTTCTCTCGTTTCATCTTGGTTCTCCTTTGCTCATGCATTCATCTCAAACTACTTCTCGACAATCGGGTTGATGTCCGCCACATATTCCGATCTCAATGGCGAAATCCAGGTTTAGCGCGCGACCAGCACTCTGGTTCACCCAAAGCGGCTGGAATGGCGCCTGCACTCTTGCCGTTCGAGGAAGGGGCGGTGACAACTTCGCGCCAATACCAATGGCTGTCATCACCCAACGACAGTCCAGGTCGAAAACTGCGATCAGCGACGTCAGCGAAGCAAATGTGACGCACATATGGTTGCTCCACGATCAAGTTGAACTCGTAAGCCGTTTATACTGTTAATCCTCGCTGTAGATGGCTGATAATGCCGGTATCTGCCGTGTCGGGGTGACGGAGGCGACTCCTCCCGGGAAAAACTTCCACTCGAGCGTCGTGAGGGCTGTACCCAAACCCGATACTGGGGTATTAAAAAAGTACCAATTATAGATTCCCGGCCCAAGAAAACGTATAGGGAAAGTAGAGCCAGCCGATACGCTTTCGGTGATGACCAGGCTTCCGTTGGGTGGGATGTTGTATCCATGGCCTGGGTACCCAATAGATAAAGCTACCTCTTCAAGGTTGCCTGCGTCGTATTCGTTGCTGCTGTATACGTCACTGCTGATAGTGAAGACAAAATCCCCGGCAACATGGGTATAAAGATCAACGATGTAATCGTTATAGACATACAGTGATTGAGAGGAACCAGTAAGTCCGTTTGGATTGTAACTCCATCCGGTGTCTAGAGTAACGGTCGCGCCGACGATGGAGGGGACGCCTAGCGAGTTCGTCATGGTCTCATAAGCCACCAAGCCGGACGAGGTAGCATGCGCTATGCTGCCGGCCGCGTCGGCGCTAGCTGCCGATGCCAGGCTCATATCCCCGACTACTTGTGAGGGTGACCACTTCTGGTCTAGCTGCCCATCATCAACGTATGGGGTACCATTGTAGTCAAAATAATTCATAGTAGATACATTCGCCACTGTCTGTAACTGATAGAGTGTCGATACGCCAAGCACCGTGCATTGCCTGGCTTGCAGGATCGAGGCCTCAGCGCTGACGATTGTGGTATCCATCTCCTCCAGGTCCCAGCGGAAAAGCTTGAGTCTTGCCACCAGGTCCACTTCCAGGAAACCTTTTAGCACCCAGCACAGGGTCTCATCCGCCTGCAACCTGGGTCCGGCGCGGACCACCATCGCCAGTTCAGGCACCAGCGGCGACGTGGTGTAGAAAGCCAGCTCAAGGCCAGCGCCGACATAGGCTTCAATTTTCATTTCTGCACTGGGGGTCGGTGGCTGGGGCAGAAAGTCGTTAGTGAACTCCTGGACCGGACTCAGGTTGCCATCCACATACTGAACGCCGCCGGCCAGTGTGGCATTTTGTGTCAAACCGGTTGTCAGCGATGCGCTCACGGCGCCATCCGCACCCATCACCAGAATGATCGTCGGCTGGACAACGATGGGAAATCCGCCCGCCATGATCGTCAGGGGGCGTAAGCGGTAGCGGGCAATCTCGTATTCTTCGTCCCCACCTGATTCGTAGGTAGAAAGAAGCTGCAGGGAGGTGGTTTCTGTGGCTTGCAGCACCATGCGCAGGCTTTCCAGCGAGAAACGCCTGATCGCGACGTCGAAATCCATGGACAGGTTCAGGGTAAAGCTGCCGTTGACTTCGAGGTTGCCTCCGAGCATGACCTTCGCGAACTGCAGGCTGATCACATCGAAGTTCGGAGTGTCTGTCTTCTGGTTGACCAGGGTGACACCTGGCAGGGCGCTGGCTGCCACGATATCATCCGGCGAAAACTGGTGGTTGAGGGAAACACTCGTCTGTTCGATGGCTTCTTCCAGCGAGGCAGCTGCAGTAGTGAGGATCACCTGCCCATCAACAAATTGCTTTGTCAGCACCTTGCGGAGATAGCCGTTCGGCGCTTTCGCAGCTATGTCGCTTACAATGATGTCGCCAGGGGCGACTCTGTTAAGCTCCGGTGTAGTCTGACTAAAGACAAACTGGGCGCTGTCCGCCGAAATCGAGACAAGGAATTGGTTCGACTCGTCAGTCAGGATGTTGGTTGACTCTGGGACGATCGTTGGCAGTTGCGAGATTACCAAGGGTAGGAAGACCCGGTAGTCTTCGGTCACTGCATTTGCCAGGGCTGGTTGAAGATCAGCCGGTACAGGAAACACCGGTGATGCATCGCCGCCGGCCGGGCGGCCGGTTGGAAGAAAGACAGCGAAAAGCGCCAGGATCAGGACGAGAGCATTCATAGTTTCCATCCCGCATTTGTCACGGGGCTGTCGTCAGCAACGGCAGCCAAAGTTGATTGAGCAGTTGCCTATCCCTGCTTCGGCCTGTCAGAAGCTGCTGGGGCAGCTTCAGCGGGTTTGCCAGCCGGGGAAAGATCAGCGACTATTTCGCGTCGATACCAATGTCGGTCGTCACTCAACGGTAGTCCAAGTCGAAAACTGCGATCAGCAACGTCAGCGAAGCGAATGTGACGCACATACCGCTGCTCCACGACCAGGTTGAACTCGTAGCTGACAACTCCGGTCACAGCATCGGCTGTCTTGGCCGCTTGCTCGGTCGCCGCGCCAGCTTTCGCCTGCTCAAGTAATTTATCCGTGGGCAGCAAGTCCAGAACCTGCTCAAAGGCCTTCTCCTCCGCCTTAACCGCGGCCTTGGTCAAGGTGCCGTCAGCAGCCAACTCCAGACTCAGCTCGGCGGAGCCGCTGATGGGCTGCAACTTGTTGAGGTAGAACGGAGTGTCATAGTCCACAAAGTTCGTTTCGTGGATTACGTTGCTTTCTAGCGGCAACGTGTGAGCCGGCAACTGCCCAATGAAGACTGCCAGAGCGTCGAAGTCGGCCTTGAGCTTTTCCCAACGTGGCCCTAACTCGCCAGCGCGCTGGACATCAGCCAATTTCGTCCGGATGGCTGCCAAGCTGCTGATGTTCTCCGGCGACAGCGAAATCGTCTTGGCATGGGCGTATTCGATCTCAACCTGTGCAGGCTTGCCATCTGCGCCATGCGTCACCTTTTTGGCGGTTAGCGTGCAGGTGGCCAGCGTTTCCAGGTAGCTGGTTTCCTGGATCAGACGGCCCTTCTTGACATAGAAGGGAATTCCGGGGCGCGCATCAGCTTTCTCGGTTACAGCAAGTGCTTTTGCTTGTCCAAACTGGCTCTTGAGCAACAAGAAGAAGACCGCTACGACCGCGCCCGCTATCAAGCTGAGAGAGCAGATGACCAAAAGGAATGTGGTAACGTCGGCGAGTATCTCTGACATTGTCTAGTCCTCCAGTATGTGACGTAGATTGCGTCACTATCGCGCCATCTGTCCTTCCACACATCCGTAAGATTACCTAATGTGTGCAGGTTGCAATCTGTTTATGACGACTTTATGGAGACCCTAGACCAGCTTTTCGTCTATCGCAAAGCGCGTGGCTGCGACCCGCGAGTTCACTCCCAACTTGTTGTAGATCGATGTGAGGTGTGCGTTGACCGTCCGTATGCTGAGCACCAGCCGCTCCGCCACTTCACCGTCGGTCAGGCCTTGCGCCACCAGGGCCAGCACCTCCACCTCGCGCACCGAAAGACCGGCCGGATATGCCCGGCGCGGTGGTTTGCGTCCGGCGCTTTGTTCGGCTGCGTCTGGCGGTTCGGCGGCGAAGCGGAGGGCTTGATCCAGGCTCATCGCTGCGCCGGCGTTTGCAGCCGCGTCGAATTGCCTTTCGCGCAAGCGGGTGCGTACGGCTTTGACGTAGGGGTCAAAGCCGAAGCGCTCGCTATCCATCAAGGACGCGCTAATGGCGCTGCGCAGCGCCGTAGCGGCCCCCCACAAGCGCGCGGCGCGTTCCAGCGACGAGTGCGCTGCAGCCAGGCACGCCATAGCCTCCAGACTCTCGGCGATGCCTAGCTTGTCGCCCAACGCCTTGCGCCCCTGCAGGCTGTCTGCGAAGAGGGTTTGCGCTTGTGCGAGTTTGCCGCGGCGCAGGGCGATCAGGCCCAGGCCGTGATTGGCGGCCGCTACGCCCCAAGGATCCTGCAGGTCATTGAAAAGAGTTCGGCACTCTGTGAGATAGGGATGGGCCTCGCCGTCATCGTCTTTGCCGAGTGCGATTTCACCGAGCGTCAAGAGGCATTCGGCAATCTCCATCGCATCCCCAAGCTCACGCATCTTGGCCAGGCTCTGTTGCACATGCGCCAATGCGCTGTCGAAATCCCTCTGTTTCAAGAGAACGTTGCCAATGCCGTTCAACCGCTTGGCAATGCCCCACTGATCCCCCAGTTCACGATCCAGAACGAGACTCGCTTGAAAATGCGCAATGGCGGTCGCAGGGTCGTGCTTGAGGTAAGCATTCGTGCCCAAGGCATTGAGCGCGTTACGCGTCGCGATCTTATCCTCGACGCTCCTCGCCACCGAGAGGGAACGAACGAAATACTGCTCGGCGAGGTCGAAGTCCCCTTGCTGAGTAGCAAATATGCCAGCGTTTCTCAGAACCTTGGCCTTCAAAACTGAAGGGACACTTCCTTCCAGCGCAAGGATGCGGGTCAGCCACTGACGCGCCTCAGCCCAGTGACCGCGGTGTGACCAGAAACGCCATAATGCCTCACCCAGCCGGTAGGCGATGCTGGCCCGCTCGGGTTGTGCCAACGACCACGTTAGGAGAGCGCGGAGATTGTCATGGTTGCGCTCCATGCGTGCCTGCCAGGGAGCCTGGTGTGGGCCGTGTCCGGCCGCGTCGCCGCGCTCCACCAGGTCCAGGTAATGCTGCGCGTGCCGCTGCTGGACATCGTGCAGTTCGCCGCTGCCAACCAGTTGTTCAGCGGCATACTCTTGAATCGTGCGCAGCATCGCGAAACGCGGCTCGCCGTCTACTTCCCTGGCGCGCAGTAGATTTTGGTCGACGAGCGCGATCAGCAGATCAAGAATGGGTCGCGACGCTGTGTCCAAGTCTCCGCAAACCGCCTCGACCGCTTCCAGCTCGCAGCCCCCCGCAAAGATGGCCAGCAAGCGGAACAGCCGCTGCTCTTTGGTGTCCAATAGGTTGTAGCTCCACGCGATGGCGGCGCGCAACGTCTGCTGGCGGACCGGGAGATCGCGCGACCCGCCGACCAGCAGTTGCATGACTGGTGAGCGTCCGACAAAGCCTGAGCTGTTCTGTAAGCGGGCAAGCAACGCCTGAGGCGAGAACAAGCGCAGCAATGCGGCAACCAATTCGATGGCCAGCGGCAGACCATCCAGTAAGGTGCAGATCTCGCCGATGACGAGGGCGTTGCTCTCGTTTACTTCGAAGCCAAGCTTGACAGCACTGGCGCGCGCACTGAATAGCTTTACGGCCTCCGCCTGGGCAGCGTCGAGGGGATGCTGTTCATCTCGGACAGGGACGCTGAGTGCGTCCACCGGATATTCGTGTTCCCCTTGCAGCCGCAGCGCCTCCCGGCTGGTTGCTATCACGTGCAGCCACCGGCACGCCGCCAGCAGATCGGCCAACTGCGGGGCGGCGTCCAAGACATGTTCCCAGTTATCAATGCAGAGCAGTGCGTGTTTGTCGGCCAGCGCGCCACACAAGTCTTCGAGCAACGAACGTGTCCCGCTTTCACGCACCCGCAGCACGCTGGCCACCTCTTCCAGCACCTGTTCGGGTTCGGTCAGAGCCTGGAGAGACACAAAGAACACGCCATCGACGAATGCGTTGGCGTTCTGGGCAGTGAATTCGAGAGCCAGCCGCGTCTTTCCTACTCCACCTGGTCCCGTGAGGGTGACCAGGCGTACGCCGGAGCAGAGCAACTGGTGCACGCTCTCGATTTCCGTCTGCCGACCAATGAAGCTGCTTAAAGGGAGAGGCAGCCTGGCCACTGATTCCATTGTAATTGTCGATACCTCGATCGTACCCAGGCACTGCAAAACTGGCGCCTTTTCTGCCCGAAAGTATACGCCACCTTCACAAGAATCGCTACATGATTAGTCGCTTATCAGCCGCGCACTTCGACATAATTCAATGTGAGATTCTGCACTATAAGCGGATGAAATCCGTGAAAATCCGCCCGGACTATGTTATCCGCGTGCTATCGCGCGCCGCACGCCTGCAGCGATGCCTGCATGTGGCCGCGCGATTCGGCGGCGATCACGCAGCACTGCTCGACGCTGTACTCCTTCGCGCCGATGATCTCCAGGTCGAGCGGGCCGGTGTAGCCACGCTCATGCAGCACGCGAATATAACCGACCAGATCGATGTCGCCGCGACCGTTGGCCTGATCCTCCGGCTTGCCCGGCCTGTTGACGCCCCCTTGCAATCGCGGATGCGCACATGTTTGACGCACCGATCACCGCCGCAATTGCTTCCACCGATTTCATTGGCGCGGTGGATGTGCGACGGATCCATGTCCACGCCAGCGTCGGCGAGGTGATCGCCTCCATCATGCGCAAGGTCGTCGGCGTGTTATAGACGGCCTGCCCCACGTGCGCCTTGACGCAGAGCGTGACGCCATAGCGCTGCGCCATGTCGCCAGCGCTTCAACTCGTCCATCGCCTGCACAAAGCTGGCCTCGTCGTCCGACTTGCCGCCCGGCCTGCAGTTGATGAGCGGCGCGTCCAGCTCAGCCGCAGCCTGCATGGGCCTGCTCCATTTTGGCGGCGTCGCGCGAGGGCTGCTTGATCGCCAGCAGCGCCAGCCCGTAGCTCTTGGCGAGCTGCTTGATGTCGGGCGCCAGCTCGCGCCAGCGCTCCAGCACTAAATGTTCGCTCATGCCGTCGATAGCGGAGAGTTCGATGCCGTCATAACCGGCCATCGCCAGATAGCGGAAAGCGGTTTCCAGTGGATAGCCGCCAAAGAGAACAGAATTTGCACCGAGTTTCATTGATGGTTCCTCGTCTTTCCAAGAAAAAGTGTCAGGACTTAGCTATTCAATCGACCACGGATTAGACGGATTAGGCGGATGGGCACGGATTTCATCCAAAAAGTAGTTGTCTGACCCGTTTTTTTTCTGGGTCAACCGGATCTCTTGTGGTTACGTGTCGGGGACGGGCTTGCGGTGCTTCGGTCGAGCAGACAACGATCAGCCCGTCCCCGGCACGTAAGACCCGACCCCATCAATTCCGGTTGAGCCTCTTTTTTCTGCGCTTTATCTCCGGTTTGGCCTACCTCACATAGACCACGGTTTCATTCTCCAGCGACTCGATGGCCGCGGCCAGCACTTTTTGCGCGGCCAGGCCCTCGGCGCCGGAGCCTTCGATCTCCTCCGGTTTTACCCCTTCGGTCAACTGTTCCAGAAAGCGGTGCTGTCGGTTGAGAAAGGTCTCCTCGAAGTCGCGCATCCCGCCAAAGACCGGGTTCGAGTAGACGCGCTTCTCCAGATCGCCCGCCGGGTAGAGCGTGGCCTCGCGGTACATGTCCTCAATCACGAAGCGCCCCTTCGTGCCCGCCACCTCGCAGCGCTCCATCGGGTGGCCGCGCTCGATGTCGTAGCTCCCGGTGAGCGTGCCGACGACGCCGTTCTTAAAGCGCATGTTGAAGGTAGCGGTGGACCAGATCTTGCGACCGGGCGCGGTCGTCGCAAAGCACTGCACCGCCTCGACATCGCCGCAGAAGTGGCGCATGACGTCGACCGTGTGCGGGTGGAGCGCCTTGATCTGGAAGTAGGGCGAGCTTTCGCGCGGGTTCATGATCCACATGCTCATGTTGACAAAGAGCAGGTGGCCAAGCCGCCCCTCGTTCTGCCAGCGCTTGGCGAGCTGCGCGGCCGGCGTAAAGCGGTGGTTGAGGTTGATGCCGTAGCAGACGCCTTTCTCGCGCGCCTTGGCGACCATTGCCTCGGCCTGGTCGATGCGGTTGGAGATCGGCTTCTCGCCCAGCACGTGGCAGCCGGCCTCCAGCGCCTGCATCGTGGGCAGGTAGTGGTCGCTGCCGTACTCCTCGCCGCCGGTGGCCACGATGCAAACGTCCGGCGCCAGCGAACGCAACATCTGCTCGACATCGTAGAAAGCCGGCGCGCCAAATCGCGCGGCTGCGGCATCCGCGCGTTCCTGAATCAGGTCGCAGACGCCCACCAGCTCCGCCAGCGGGTCGGCCACGAGCAGGCCGGCGTGCCGGTTGCCGATCGGCCCCAGACCGATCACACATGCGCGAATCATTTGATTTCCTCCCAATCATTTTGGGGCGAGGGGCGAATTGCGAGGGGCGACCCGCCGGCTGCCAGATGGTAATGATTTTGTTTCGTCCTTTTCAAAACAGGATGCTGCACTGGTAGTCTGTCAACCAAGAAGCTTTGGCCTGGCGCATTGAAAAGGAACACAGATAAGCGCCGATAGCCTCAGATAGACGCAGATGCTTTGCCGCAGCGCTGCTTTGCTCTTATCTGCGCTTATTCGATTTCATCTGCGACTATCTGCATTCCCTTACGATTGCTCTACCTGAACTTTGAGGTTTGACGGGCCACTAAACCTTCTGTCCTTGCAACCATTGGCGGCGCGTCCACTCATTGTATAACGGGTCGTCGATGTCGCGCATCCACACGGCCAGTTCGGCGCGCAATGTTTGTAGGATCGTGGCGCACGCCAGATCGGCCGCGCAGTTATGCCGCTCGCCAGCATCGACCGCCAGATGATAGAGTTCGTCCTCGGCGGTTGCGTTCCAGATGTACTTCCACTCGTGCGTGCGCACCATGCGCTGGCTGTAAGCGCCGAACTGCGCGCCGTGATAGCTGCCAAAGACTTTGTCCCGCTGCGGGCGGGCGGCGCCGCTTGCCAGCGCAACCAAATCGTGGCCCTGAAAGGTGGCTGGCGCTTCGACCCCGGCGGCGGCGCAAAAAGTCGTCGCCAGGTCGAGCGCCGCTGTGACGAAGGCATCCTCGACGCGTCCGGCGGGCAAGCATCCCGGCCAGCGCAGGATCAGCGGAACGCGCATCACATCATCATACATCACATAGTGTTTGTCGATCATACCGTGGCCGCCGCACAGATCGCCGTGGTCGCTGGTGTAGACGACGAGCGTCTGCTCTGTCAGCCCCAGCGCATCGAGTGCGGCCAGAATGCGGCCCACTTGGTGGTCGATCAGCGCCACGACGCCTAGATAGCGCGCCACCACCGGCGCCCACTGCGCCCACGACCAGCCATCGAGTCCCCAGGAACGCAACTGCTGGCGCTGGATGAAGGGTTTGCCGGTCAACGCATCGGGGAAACTGGGCCAGGGTGGGACGTCGCCCGGCTTCACCAGCGAAGCAAAGGGTTCGGGCGCGATCGACGGCAGGTGCGGATCTTCCGGATCCCAGCGGATAAAGAATGGCCGATCACTGACCGCAGCTTTTTCGAGCCGCGCGATCACTTGGGCGGCGCCCCAGCCCAGCGCGCTCTGCGCCGGCGTGATTGCGGGATCGACCTCACCGAACCAGGTGTTGGCGCGTGGCGGAGGTGGCAACCCTTGCGCCGCGCGCCAGGCGCGGTAGGCGGAGGCAGGCACGTAATCATCGAAGCCTAGCGCGGCGGGTTCATCGCCCAGGCCGATTCCCCACTTGCCGACGTGCGCGAGCCGATACCCCGCGGCTTTGAGGGATCGACTGAACGTAGGCAGATCGCCGCGCGCCGGGCAGTAGCCTTCGACGCCGTCGTTGACGAGACAGCCGTGCTGTGTGGCGTAGAGGCCGGTCATCAGCGACGTGCGCGCCGGCATACAGACGGCGATGGGGCAGAAGGCGTGCGTAAAGTTCACGCCTTCTGCCGCCAGGCGGTCGAGGTTGGGCGTGTGCGCCGCGGGATGACCATTGACGCCCACGCAGTCATAACGATGCTGATCGACGTGGATCAGCAAAATGTTGGCTGGCTGCAACCGTTACTCCGCGGTCGGGTAGACCTTCGGGAAGTATTTGCCTTGCATCAATTCGCCGTCGGCCACTTCGACATACTGTTTCATAACGTGGTTGCCGCTGGCGACGTAGCGCGTATCGCCGGTCATGTAATGCAGCGCAACGGCGCGGCGCGGCCGGCCGCTCTTGTTGGCGTGGCTGCCGTGCCAGGTAAGCGCGTGGTGATAGTGCACCTCGCCCTTTTTGACCGGACAGCGGATCACCTTGATTTCGTGGCCGTCGAACTCGGCGGGCATATCCTCGTAGCTCTTGAAGGTGTGCAGAAAGTCAATGTTGTTGCCCCACAAGTGCGAGCCAGGCACCATGCTCATGCAGCCGTTGTCCTCGTCGGCGTCGTCGAGCGCCACCCAGCCGGTCACTTCAGTCATCGGCGCGATGATCGGCCAGTAGGGCGCGTCCTGATGCCACATGTTGACGCCGCCGACCTGCGCGGGCTTGTATTGGATCTGGTCGTGCCAGATGCGCAGCTCGCTGGCGCCGGTCAGTTGCGCCAGCCCTTCGGTGATCTTGGGATGGCTGATCAGGGCGCGGAAGGGTGGGCTGGACATCCAGATGTCGACGATCTGCCAAACCGGCGCCCCCTCGTCCTTGGAGAAATTGTGCACCATGACCGGCTGGGGAACGTCGGCGCGGTCGCGCTCCTCGATGGTGCGCATGATCTCGCTGCGCAGGACTTCAACTGCGTCGTCGCTCAACACCTTGCCACCGTTGACGTAGCCATTGGCGTTGAAGGTATCAATCTGGGATTGGGAAAGCATGAAATGGTTCTCCTTGGTGCAGGTTGTTGGAATGCGTGATGCGTAATGCGTGATGCGTAATACGTGACTTCCTTGACACGCATTACTCATTACGCATGACGCATGACTCGTTACTCTCTCGATCTCGATTGCAAGCGCGCAGCCTGCGTCGGGTCGCCGATGTGCAGGGTGTCGTAGGCTTGCTGGGAGCTGGTGAAATAGTCAATGTTCGGATCGCCGTGCCAGCCGGGCTGGTTGTAGATCGGGTTGGGCAAGCCGGTTTCCGCCTCGCGCTGTGCGATCCAGGCATCCATGCGTCGCTTCAACTCAGCCACGATCTCCGGTTGCGCTTCGGCCAGGTTGATGGCTTCTTCGGGATCCTCGATCAGATTGTAGAGTTCGACCGGCGGCTTGAAGTGGAAGTCCGGCTCGAGCGCCACGATCAGCTTCCAGTTCGGCGTGCGCCAGCCATGCTTGCGCATCCACGTGCACTCGGTGATGTAGAACTCGCTCGCGTGGGACGCCACATCGCCGCGCACCATGGGCAGCAGCGAGCGCCCGTCGAAACTTACATCCTCGCGCTCGATGCCGGCCAAGTCAAGCAACGTGGGAACCAAATCCTTGTGCTGGTTGTAGCCTTTGACGCGCACGCCGGCCGGGACCTTGCCCGGATAGCGAATGATGAGCGGGACGACGAGCGTCGGCTCGTAGAGTCCATGGTGGTCGAAGTAGCACTCGTGGTCGTAGAGCGTCTCGCCGTGGTCGCCGTTGACGACGACGATCGTGTCTTCAGCCAGGCAGCGCGCTTCCAGCGCCGTGAAAATACTTTGGATAGCGGCGTCCATGTAAGCGACTGCACCGTCGTATTGCGCGATGATATAGTCTTTGTCGGTGACGCCCGGCGGCATCCAACTGGCGAAGAAGTCGCGGAAGGGCTTGAAATCCATCACCGGCTCCATCGATTTGTTGCGTTTGTCGAACTCGTTGCTATGATAGAACATGCGCTCGTAGGGTGCGGGCGGCAGATAGGGCGAGTGCGGATCCATATGGCGCAAGAACAGGAAGAACGGGTCGCGCTTGCGCAACAGCCGATCCAGTTCGGGCAGCGCCACTTCGTTCAGGCTTTGCGCCTTGGGGCTGCGTCCTTCGTTCCAACTACCCCAGCTTGGATAGTCGATATACTTGTCGAAGCCGCGCGAACTGGGATTGCCGGTGAAGCCAACGCAGGTCGTGGCGTAGCCTTCCTCGCGCAGCAGTTCGGGCAGCGTCTTCACCTCCGGCCGCAGCGGCCCCTTGTGGCGCAGCGCGACGACCTGCGTGGTGAAGACATCTTGCCCGGTGAGCATCGATGCGTAGGCGCTCGTGGTCGGGATATAGGCGCTGAAAGTCTGCTCGAAGAGGGCGCTCTCCTGCGCAAACCGGTCGATGTGGGGCGTCGTGAGCCGCGAATAACCGTAGCAGCTCATGTGGTCGCGGCGCAACGAGTCGATGCCCAGGAGAACGATATTTGGTTTACGATTACGGCGTGCAGGCATAGGTAATTCCTTCCAGAAAGTTTTTGAAAAATTTTTTAATCTTCAGTGAGTGGGAAGAGGCGATGCACAGCGGCCAGCGCGCTGGCTTCATCCTGTGAGGGCATAAATTCTAACCCGATCTCGCCGTCGTAGCCAAGCTCGCGCAGCGAGATGGCAAGGTTGGTAAAGTTGATCTCACCTGTGCCCGGCTCCTGGCGCGTCGGCGCATCGCCAATGTGCACGCCGGAGATCACGTCGAAACTGGTCGTCAGCGTGGTCAGTAGATCGCCGGCGCCGCGCTGCTGATGATAGGAGTCAAAGGTAAAGCGAAATTGCGGATGGTGCATCCGCCGCACCCAGTCCACAGCCACCTGCGGCGTATGCACCGCCATGGCGCCGATAAAATGGTTGCGGCTGAGACACTCGACGCGCACTTCGATCGAGGTCTGCTCGACCAGGCGCAGGATGCGTTCGGTCTGCGCCAGCAGATTGGCGTATTGCTCCGCGTGGCTGAAATTCCCAGAGAGCGCGCACGCGTTCGCGGCCATCGATATGGTCGATCTGGTTGGAAAAGATGTAGAGGCAGGCGATGCGATGCTGTTCGGCCATTTCCAGCGATTCGGCCCAGGTGCGCAGCGTGCGTTCGTTGTCCGCAGGGTCGGCCAACGCGCCCATGGCGCCGTCAAAGGTGGAGAAAAGGCGTGCGTTATGCTGCGCACACGTCGCCGTCAACTCGGCAATGGGGGCCTGGCGCCAGGCAAAGACACAAAAATCGCGCACACCCAGCGCCACAAACGGTTGCACACGCTCGACCAGCGGCCGGTCGGTGAACCAGAAGTCAAGATATCCCGTATAAAACATGAGCTCGCACTCTCAAAAACTGTCTGAATTATCATGCTTTGCCACAGGCGTCAGCCGCGGCGGGCGAGACGCCCGCGTTCCCAGGAACGCCGCCCTCCTAACTCGCCCCTCGCAACTCGCAACTCCTACGACATCACCATGCCGCCATCGACCTCGAGCGCCTGTCCGGTCAGATAGCGCGCATCCTGCGAGGCGAGGAACGCGACGACGCCGGCCATTTCCCAAGGATGGGCGAGCCGGCCCAGCGGGCAATCTTTGGCGCGCTGCTGCAACCACGCGTCCGCGGACAGACCCTCGCGCGCGCCGACCCTCGCGGCCACGCCAACCACCATGTTGGTGAGCGTGTTGCCGGGACAGATGGCGTTGACCGTCACGCCGTAGGGCGCAAGCTCCATCGCCACCGAACGCGTGAGGCCGATCAGACCGCTTTTGGAGGCGGAGTACTCGGCGGAAGCGGGCCAGCTTGTCTTGCCGGCCATCGACGAAATGTTGATGATGCTGCCCCCGCCGCGCTCGCGCAGGTAGGACGCCACCGCACGGTTGCTGTAAAAGGCGCCGGTCAGGTTGACGTGCAGGGTGGTCAGCCACTGAGCCGTAGAAAGCTCCTCCAGCGGCGCACCAGTGTAGATGCCCGCCGACGCCACCAGCATATCGATCCCGCCCCAGCGTGCGGCGACCGCGGCGAATGTCGCTTCCACGGCGGCGGCGTCCGTCACATCGCAAGGGAGGGCGATTGCTTCGACGCCCAGCGTGCGGCAGCGTTCCGCCGTCTGCGCGTTGCCGGCCGCATCGATGTCGAGACAGGCGATGCGCGCCTGCTCCTGGGCAAAGCGCAGCGCGCACGCCCCGCCGATCCCGCCGCCCGCGCCGGTGATGACGACGACCTGTCCCGCAAAGCGCGCCGACTCGACGCCGGCGCGCATCATGCCTTGTTCCATCATAGATCCTTCGATTCGCCTTTGACTGCTAGCCTTTGACTGCGCCCTCGATCATGGCGCTGAAGAAGCTGCGCCGCGCAAAAACAAAGATCACCACGATCGGGAGTGCGATCAAGATGCAGGCCGCGGCGACTACCTGCAGATTGATGATATTCTGTCCTAAAAATTCGTAGATGCCGAACATCGCCGGTTTGAACTCGTTCTTGGCGACCAGCAGATAGCCGGCGATGAATTCATTCCAGACGTTGACGAAAGTCAGCAGAAAGACGGCCATCAACCCTGGCAACGCCAGCGGCATGCTGATGCGAAGGAGCGAGCCAAACGGGCTGCACCCGTCGATCAGCGCGGCCTCTTCAAGTTCGCGCGGAATGGCATCAAAAAAGCCTTTGGCAATCCACACACTCAGCGGCAGGAAGAAGCCCATGTAGACCGAGACCAGGAACATGCGGTCGTCGTAGAAGGGGATCTGCGCCTTGCGCAGCACGACGCCCATCTGATAAAGCGCCAGCAGATTGGTGAGGAGCGGCACGCCTGTGATGGCAAGAATGCCGACCAGCAGCAGATTGCGGCCACGAAAGCGGTAGCGTGAGAACGCATAGCCGGACATCCCCGCCAGAAAAACCACCAGCAACGCCGTCGTCGTCGCATACAACAGCGAATTGGGAATGTATACACGCACGATGTTGCCGGTCAGCGCAAAGGGCAGCAGTCCGCCGTCGGTCGGTTTAGGAGCGAGCACACGTTGATACCCTTCGACCGCCCAGCGGCAAGCGGTCGGGTCAAACGCGCGGGTGGGTGTGTCGCACGGGAAGAAATTCGGCGGCTTGCGGATAATGTCGCGCTCGCCTTTGAAGGAGATCAGGACGGTCGTCGCCACCGGCAGCAATGCCATCAGACAAATCAGGATCAACGCCGTTGACCAACCACGAATTCCACCGTTTGCGTGATATGGAAGGCATCTCAGTTATTCCTTTCCTCGACACGCGTGACCCGCAATGTGGCAAAGATCAAGATCCAGTTGACCGCGGCGATCAGCAATGCCAGCGCCGCGGCCCGCCCAAACTCAAGCTGACGCCAGCCCAGGCTGTACAACATGTAGCTCAACACCTCCGTGGACGAACCAGGGCCGCCGCCGGTCAGGCTGAAAACCATGCCGACTCCGTTCATTCCACTTAAGGTGAGGCTGAAGATCGCCACCACCAAGGTCGGCAGCATCAACGGGATCATAATGCGGCGCACGATCTGCCAGCCATTGGCGCCATCGATGCGGCTGCTTTCGACCACTTCGACCGGCACCGTTTGCATGGCCGCCAGCAGCAGCAGCGTGATAAACGGCAGCGCGCGCCACGACGCCGCCATGATCAGATACACCATCGCCGGTGCGGGCGGAAAGGGAAAATTACCAACCCAGGACGCCGGCGGCACCGCGGTCAGGACGGAAAGCCCATTGGGAGGAAAAAGGGCCGGGTTTTGCAATATCCCGGAAAGCAACCCATAGTCGGGCATGACGAGCAGGCGAAACACGATCCCGACAATGATGTCGGCGATGATCCAGGGGATAAACAATAAGGTGACGTACAGCCCAGAAAAACGCAGCTTGCGGTTCAAGAGCAGCGCAATGAAGAAGCCGATCACCAACGTCAGCGAAACATAACCAACTAGAAATACGACCGTATGTCCGATACTCTCGCCGAACACTCCCATCCCAAAAAGCCGGCGAAAATTGTCCATGCCGACGAAGCGCCAGCCTTGCGGCTCTCTGGTTTGGAGGCTGAGCCACACGGTGTAGAGAGCCGGATAGACCTGAATGGTAAGCAGGACGGCGACGGTAGGCAGAATCAGCCAGAAAGGAAGCGTATTCCGGAACCAACGTCTTGATCGTTTTCGGGCTGTGGTTTGTTGCATCGAAGTGCGTTGCCTAAGCGGAATGCTGCGCGGAGATCAGCAGCAATGGATGGTGGAGCAAATGTCGGATAGCAAGAAAATCATTCACAGATTGCGCAGATTCTATTGATTTCAAGGCAGCAAGCAGACCTATCAGCTGTGAAATCTGCGCAATCTGTGAAGAGCAGTTAGCCGTTAGTTGCCGGCGTTGTACTCGTCCTGCGCCGCCTGCAGCATCGTCGCGATGTCGGCGGCCGGATCTTCCTTGATGAGCTTGTAGACAGCGCCCATAATCAGCTTCTGCGCTTCCTGCGAGCGCTCCAGCGAGCCAGCCCACGGCCGGCACGCGCTGGCGCTAAGCACCTTGCCTGCCTGCTGATAGAAGGGCGTCTGGAAAGCTTCCATCTCGCGCGTAGTCAACAGCGCCGGATAGCCGCCGCCCGCGGTCAACACCCAGGTCACATTCTGCTCTGGGCTCATGATCCAGTTGATGTAATCGAAGGCAGCTTCTGGGTTGGTCGCCCCGACTGGAACGCCGAAGCCGACCCAGCCACTTCACAGCCAGGCGTCTGCCCTTCCGGCGCCACAAAGGTCGAAAGGATCACATCGCCGGCGTCAATTGCGTCGAGCATGTCTTCCTCATTGCCCTTGGTATATTCATTGCCATTGGGTGCGGTGAGCGGATTGACATAGCGATAGCCAAACAGACCGGGCGGGAAGGCGCCAGCCGACGCATCCTTGAAGGCGTTTTCTTCCTGGAAGCCGCCGGCAAAGGCGATTTCCGGCACATAGCCGCTCTGCACCATCGTGCGCAGGAATTCGACGGCCGCCACGTTCTCCGGCGTGTTGAGCAGCATATTGCCCGCGCCGTCATCGTACGTGCCGCCAAAGGAGGAGATCGTCATCCAGACGCCGCGTGTGGAGCCCTCACCGTCAAAGTCGGTCGAGCCAAAGAAGGTCATCGCGTAGAGACCTTCGCCCTTCAGCCGCTCGCCGTCTGCCAGCATTTCATCTGGGGTCGTGGGGAAACCCTCCGGGAAGCGATCTTTCCACACATAGACCAGGTGGGGGCGCTCGGCCACTGGAACGCAGTAGAGACCACCGTCGGGGCCGGTGCAGGCTGCGATCGAGCTGGGGTCCAAATCAGCGAACCACGGCTGGGCGCTCGCCCATTCGTTCAAATCCTGCATCGTGCCGTTGCGGTAGAACTGTGTAACCTGGCCACTGCCCATTTCGAAGAGATCGGGCACATCGCCACCCGCCTGCACCGCGGCAACCAGTTCGGCGGCCATGCGATCCCACGCCTTGGGCTGGTTGACCCAGTTCCACTGGCCAGTAAAAGCCTCGTTGAAAGCCGGAATCGTATCGCGTAGATACTGATTGCCGACGCGTTCGTCGCTGGCCGGATCTTCGTTGTTTTCGTCATACTGGTACCAGGTGGTGAAGTCCTTCACTTCGCCAGCGCTGACGCTTGCTTCTCCCCCGGCGGTTTCACCTGCCGGGGCGGCCGGCGCTGCCACGGGCGTCGCACAAGCCGACAGCACGAGGCTCATCAGCAACACCATCGACATCAAAGTCCACAGACGTTTCATTGGGTTATGCTCCTTGTTGTGACTCAACTAGTAAAAATAACCAGCGGCTGGTCAAAGCACGACAATTGACAGGCCACTAGCGTTATCCTTGGCCGTCGTGTACGACGCTGCCACAGAGTGGCTAACGCTTCTTAGAATTGTGGAAATCCTACTCGAGCATTGAAAATTATGCAACGCTCATTTTACAGTGCATCAAGAAGTAAATTGGCAATTTCGATTGTCAGAAAGGCAGGTCAGATAAAGATCATTGCAGAAGGGCGAGAATGTCGCGCCCGACGACGATGCGAATATCGACAGGCGCGGAAACAGCCAGCCCATTAATCTGTGCTTGCGCAGGTTTGAGGCTTAAATCAGTGGAGACCATAGCCGCAACCGAGTCCGCCACGCCATAATTGATGACGATCGTCTGCGAATAATCGCTGCGGTCAGCGTCGCCAATCGAGGCGACTTGCCACCCTTGTTGTTGCAGGAGTTGGGCCGTACGCGCCGCTGCCCCCGGCAAAGTTGTGCCGTTGAGGATTTCAATGCGCACTGTCGCCGGATCGGCGATTGCCACTTGCTGCGCAGCGACGGGCGATTCGATGGTGGTGAAGAATGCGTTGAGTGCGGTGCGAACGCGTGCGCGATCCGGGAGCAAAATCCATGCCCCCTCACTGCTGAAGGTCTCTTCGCCGTAACGATTGTCGAGCACGAGTTGTTGCACCTGGCCGGACGCGCGGTTCTGAAAACGCTGGGCGAGGTCAATGCCAAGCGGCACGGGAAGGTCGGTTTCAATGCTGCTCTGCATTGTCGCCAGAAGTTGTGGCGCCTTGCCAAGGAGTTGTGGAATCATGCCGGCGTTCATCACCTGTTGCGCCACGGCGCGAATGATGTCCTGTTGGCGGCGTGCGCGGCTGTAATCGCCGTCGTTGTGCCGGGTGCGGGCATATTTCAGCGCGGTTTCGCCATCCAGAAGGTGTGTACCGGCGTCAAGGTGGAACGTCTCCACGCCGTAATCGGGCGTCGGATATTCCTCATCGTGGATCGTATTGGGCACGGTGACGGTGACGCCACCGATCAGGTCGATGATTTCACGAAAACCGTCGAAGTTGACACG
Organism: Candidatus Caldilinea saccharophila; assembly: GCA_016710365.1. Taxonomy (GTDB): domain Bacteria; phylum Chloroflexota; class Anaerolineae; order Caldilineales; family Caldilineaceae; genus Caldilinea; species Caldilinea saccharophila. Next base: position 74,289 of record JADJVW010000031.1, read on the forward strand.
TACAAAGTAATCGACGGGGCGCCCTACGAAGCTGCTCACCGTGTCTTTGGCGAGTTGCGCGCCGCCGCCGGCATACGCTTGCAACTCCCCCAACATGTAAGCCGTGTTGATCTTGGTCGTCACGCCCATGCCAGGGATGGGCACCCACAGGTCGCGCGGCAGCGAGAGCATGCCCATGTCGCCTGTATCCAGGTTGACCGAAAGCAGAATCATCGTGTCGGTGCGCGAGGGGCCATATTCATCGGGGCGCTCGTCCGTACCCAACAGCAAAATACTCAGCATCTGCGCGGGTTCTGCTTCGGCAATGGCCGCCACGGCCTGCACGGGTTCGCGATTTTCCGGTGATTGTTCGACGACAGGCTGCACCGGTTCGGCGCTGACAGCGCTGGAAGCGATCAGCGGGGCATCAACAATTTCGGCGAGAATCGACGTCTGAACGATGCGTTGTCTTGCCCAATCATGCACGCGGACGCCGAGCACCAAAGCGAAAACCAGAATGGCGGCCGCGTACACCGCTGTAACGATGATCGCCAAGCGGCGTGCACCGAAGCGATGCGGATCGCGCGGAGATGATGAGTGTAAGCGAAATTGCTCTGACATACGCACTGAGTATATCAAAGCCCACAAGCGACAACAATTTAGATAGAGGTTGATTGGAGCTTAAATGATGCGTGATGCGTAATTGTCACACACCGCTCATCACCCACATTACGCATTACGCATTATGCAGCGCGTCCCAGCGCGGCAGCCGTTCTTGATAGAGGCTGCTGTCGGTCAGGAGATATTGGGTGCTGTGCACGCGATCGACGAAAAGGCTACGGAGGTCGCGTAGAGGAGAACCTTCCGCGGCCTGGAATTGTTCGAGATAGGCGCCGCTCTCCTTGTCGAAAACAAGAATACGCTCCGCCAACCGGTCAGCCAGATAAATCGCATCGTCCCCGTCTTGCCCCACCCACAGATCAGCGGCATCCGCGGGCAAAGCGACGCTGCTGTCCAGGCTGTAGGGGAGTTGTTCGCCCTGGCGGTAGCGCACGACTTTGCCGTCAGTGTACAAAAGCCAGATATCGCCATCAATGTGCACTGCTTGCAGGCTGGCAAGGTTCACCTGCGTCGTCGGCTGGAACCACGGCTCGGCCAGATCGTAGCGACCGATATCGTAACGATAGATCTGATTTCCCCCTTCATCAACGACGTAAAGCCATCCCAGAAAGGTCTCGATCTGTGAAGCGCGCACCCACCCTGCATCGTCGCCAAAATCGACGGCAGACGCCCCATCCACCTGTTGATTGTAGCGGAAGATGTGGTTGCGATTATCTAGCACAAGCAGACTGGACTTATCATCCACCCCGGGGACAGGCGGCTGCCAGGCAAGATCGATAGGTGCGCCGACCGTAACGCCGTCCACTGTATCACCCATCTGCATTACGACCTGTCCGGCCGCCTCGGCAAGGCTTTCGCCATCTGACGCCAATCGATACGTGACAATCTGATTACGCCCGGCATCGAGCAGATAGATATCCTGCCCCATCACGAGCACCTGCCGCGGCGCAACGTCAGCATCAAATGTGATGAGCGGCAGCGTGAGACCGTAAAGCGGCGAGACACGTTCGACCGTCTTGCGATCCTGCTGGATCAAGGTGAGCAATCCATCACTACGCGCAGTGCGGCCATTCATTTCCTCGGCGCGACGGGCAAATGTCTCCGCCTCAGTCAGCATCGCACGCGCCACCGTCATATCCGCCTGATCGAGCGCCTCGGCCGCACTTGTATAGCGGGCTTCAGCGAGATTGAGCATGGTGTCTGCCTCGGCGCGCCCTTCGGCGCCTTGTCGCCAGTAGAGCGTAGCCACGATGGCAGGCGCCAACAACAACAGGATCACCGCGCCAGCAATGAGCATACGCGCACGGCTGCCAGTTGCCGGCCCCGGAGGTGTAAACGGCGCAGCGGCAGGGCGCACCCTAGGAGGTGGGGGCGGCATTGACGTGTACGCCGGTGCACTGACCATCGCCGCCTCCGCCATCAGAGGCGCCGGGGCAACCGCGGTGCGATCCGGCAACATGCTCGCCAGAAAAGATCGAGCACGGCCGACGCCCGCCACGGCTCCCGCGGCCAATCTTGCTGATGATGTTTTCGACGGTGGGAGCGCCTCAGCGTGCATTGCCGCCGGTGCGGGCAATTCTGGAGGGATCGCCGTGGAGTTGGCAGCGAACTGAAGAGGCGGCGCGGCTTCATCGCCGTCGCCTGCCGCCGCCGGGTTCGGTGCACTCACGACCGGCGGCGACGCGTTGACCGCGGTGGGCAAACCGCTCGTCGACGCTGGTTTTGCCATCGGCGCTGGTGCTGCCGCCGGTGGTGGGGCGGGCGGTTCGTCGCCGCCAGCGGAAGGAGGTGGTGTAGGCGGTGGTGCAGATGGGGGCAAGGCGCCGGGTTCAATCACCAGAACGACGCCCGGCGCATCTTGCCTGCCCGCCTGTTCGCGCAGCCCTTCAGCCGCATCCGTGCAACTGCCGGCATCGACATAGGCAGTCGTGGCAGCCAATGTACGCACCGACACCAGGTCCAGCCAATCTCCGCTGCCGGCGATCATGGAGGTCGCCCCAATGATTTTCTGGCGATGCAGCGGCCAAAGTTCGAGCTTTGCGTTTTTGCCGGCGCTATGCGACGCCAGACGATCGGCAGGAAAGACGCCGACCGAATTGTCTTCGGCGGTCAACAATGCAAAGGCGCTGCCCAGGCCGGCCAACGCCATCCGATCTGCCATCACGCCGATGCAGATCACACCGGCTTTCCAGGGTGCGGTCAAACGCTGCGTCTCAACCGACAGCATCAATTGTGCTTTGCGCACCGTCTCTGTGATGACTTGTGACTGCGTCCCGCGCTCTGAATAATAGGTGCGCTGCATGGCGCTTAACACCCGCTCAACCAGCGCCTCTGCACTCGGCACGCCCTGCAGATCGACCAGCGCACAAAAACTGCCGCGTTGCGCCTGCGGCGTCCCCTCCATTGGCACAATAATGCGCACGCCGGGAGCAACGCCGTCAATTTCTTCGGCTAGATAGGAAACATGAATTGACATGAGCAAAATTTACGCTTTAAATGGAAGGCTTTGTGCATAGATTGTAGCGCGACGCCCAGGCAATGTCAACGTGAATCGCAGGAAAATGGCATTCAGGCGGCGATTGGCTCTTGCGCCGCCCCTGATTTCGTGCTATTACGTTGCATATAGGTTCATTCAAACGAAAGGATTTGGATATGTCAGCCTTGTGCGTCGAATGCGACGCCGAATTGAACATCGGGAGTCGCGTGCGGCTTGGTCAACACATCATCTGCCCCAATTGCGGTGTGCAACTGGAGGTAATCAGCACCTATCCGATCGAGGTCGATATTGCCTACGACGAGAGCGAGGAATGGGACGATCTTGCCGGGTACGGGCTTGATGATGAGGACGAAGATGAACTGGAAGACTTTACACGGCTCGAAGGCCCTAGAAATGCCCTCCCCGACGATCTCGACGATGACGATTTTGAAGACGAAGAAACTCTCGACGACCTCGACGAAGATGATGAAATCATTTGACCGCGCAGGACAACGCCGTTAGCTCCCACACCTGACTTCGGACAGAGGTCTGGTGTGGGGAGCTCTTCAGGCCAAGGATAGATCGAGCCTATGTCTTCGGATCGCTATCTTACACCGGCAGCGATGCAGCGCGTCGAGGAAGAGATCAAACGCAGCCGCTTTGTCACAACGCTTGCCCACGCGCCCACGCTGGAAGCGGCGCGCGCCTGCATTGCCGGCGTGCGCGACGAATTCCCCACGGCCTCGCACAATTGCTGGGCGTATGTGGTTGGACCTCCCGGCAGCACCAGTCAAATTGGCATGAGTGACGACGGCGAGCCGCACGGTTCCGCCGGCCGCCCTATGTTGACTGTACTCCTTCATGCCGGCGTCGGCGACATTGTGGCGGTGGTCACCCGTTATTTTGGCGGGACGCTGCTGGGCGTAGGCGGGCTGGTCAGAGCCTACAGCGGTGGCGTGCAACTGGCGCTCGCCACGCTGCCGACGGTGGAGCGCGTACCCACCGCGCTGCTGGATGTCGTGATCGACTACGCCGCCATCACCCCGTTTCAGCGCCTGGCGCCAGATTTCGAGGCGGTTCTCGTCCACCAGGAGTTTGGCCTCGATGCAAGTTATCGCGTCAAGCTGCCGCTCAGCCGGATCGACGCCTTTCGCACCGCGCTGGCTGAATTAACCAATGGTCAGGCATTGGTTGAAATTGCGCCTTCAGAGTAAACTTGCATCAAAGCAAAGCTACGCCTCATCATTTCACATGCGGATTCCTCACCCGTGCCAAGAGGCGCAGATCAACCATCACGGCGCACAGCAAGGAGCACAGCAAAATGGCACTCTACGGTGGGATCGAGGCGGGCGGCACGAAATTTGTCTGCGCCATCGCCGGCGGCCCCGACGATTTGCGCGACGAAATTCGCTTCCCGACGACCACACCCGATGAAACGCTGGCGCAAGCCATCGACTTCTTCAAATCGCACCAGATGGACGAGCCGTTGCAGGCAATCGGCGTGGCGTGTTTCGGCCCGATCGACCCAAACCCGGCTTCACCAACCTTTGGCTACGTGACGACGACGCCCAAACCGCACTGGGCGCACGCCGATGTCGTCGGACGCCTACAGGCTGCTTTGCACGCGCCCGTCGGCTTCGATACAGATGTCAACGGCGCGGCGCTGGGCGAACACCGTTGGGGCGCGGCGCAAGGGCTGGACACTTTCGTCTACCTGACGATCGGGACGGGGCTAGGCGGCGGCGCCATGGTCAACGGTCGCCTGTTGCACGGCATGATGCACGCCGAGATGGGACACATGCGCATCCCGCACGACCTTGCCCGCGACCCCTATCCGGGCTGGTGCTCCTATCACGGCGACTGCTGGGAAGGCTTAGCCTGCGGGCCGGCGATTGAGGCGCGCTGGCAGATGAAGGGCCGCGACCTGACGCCGGATCATCCAGCCTGGGCTTTGGAGGCGCACTATCTTGCGCTTGGCGTCGCCAATATCATCGTCACCTTGTCGCCCCAGCGCATTATTATGGGCGGCGGCGTCATGGATCAGCAGCAGATCTTTCCGATGGTGCGCAAGGAAGTGCAGAAGCTGCTCAACGGTTATGTGCAAAAAGCGGAAATCCAACAACAGATCGACGATTATATTGTGCCGCCCGGGTTGGGCAATCACGCCGGAGTATTGGGCGCGATTGCGCTGGCGATGGATGCGGCAGGGGAATGAAGAAGGAACCCAAAATGACGCTGCAATTTGACCCGCTCGAACATCCTCACCGCCGACGCAATGCCTTGAACGGGGACTGGGTGCTGGTTTCACCACACCGCACCAAGCGACCCTGGCAGGGTCAGGTGGAAAAGAGCACGCCCGAGATGCGCCCGCCCTATGACCCGGAGTGCTATCTTTGCCCTGGCAATATGCGCGTAGGCGGCAAGCGCAACCCGCAATTTGTCAGCACCTTCGTTTTCGACAATGACTTTGCGGCGTTGCTCCCGGACGGGCCGCGCGGCGAGGTCGGCAGCAGCGCACTGCTCCAGGCGCAAGCCGAGACGGGCGTCTGCCGTGTGATCTGTTTCAGCCCGCGCCATGATTTGACGCTGCCTGTGATGGAGCTTGGCGATCTGCGGCGCGTCGTCGACGTGTGGGCGCAACAGATCGAGGAGATTGGCGCGCGCCCCGACATCAACTACGTTCAGATTTTCGAGAACAAGGGTGCTGTCATGGGGTCGTCCAACCCACATCCGCATGGTCAGATCTGGTCGAACCACACCATACCGGTGGAGCCGGCCAAGGAAGATCAGCAACAGCGCGCCTATTTTGAGCGTCACGATCGCCCGCTGCTCCTCGATTATCTGGCGCAGGAGCTTGAGATTGGCGAACGGGTGGTCGTCCAGAATCGACATTGGGTGGTGCTCGTGCCCTATTGGGCCGTGTGGCCCTTTGAAGTGCTCCTGCTGCCGCGGCGCCACACCTTGAGCCTGCCCGACCTCACCAGCGACGAACGCGATGCCCTCGCCGATATTCTCAAGCGGCTGACGACGCGCTACGACAACCTGTTCGAGACAAGTTTCCCCTACAGCATGGGGTGGCACGGCCAGCCAACCGATGGCCAACGCCATCCGCACTGGCAGCTTCATGCTCATTTCTACCCGCCGCTGCTGCGCTCCGCCACGGTCAAGAAATTTATGGTCGGCTATGAAATGCTGGGCATGCCGCAGCGCGATATCACGGCCGAACAGGCCGCCGATCGGCTGCGCCAGATGAGCGAAGTGCATTATACGGAAATGACGGAGATCGAGTAAGGAGTTAAAAAAGCCGAGTTTCTTGAAGAAACTCGGCTTTTCTAGCGTCCATCGCTCTGGCGCGGCTGATTGCCGACAAGTTTGGTGGCAATTTCTTCTACTGACTCGAAAATTTCGTGCGGGTGAAGCGCAAGCAGCGCCTCTGGATTTGTGTATCCCCACGTGACCGCGCCGAAGTCGATGCCGACTTTATGCGCGGCGTGGGCGTCGCGGATTTCGTCGCCAATCAGGATCACTGTCTCCGGCGACACACGACACTTCTTCATCACCGATTTCAATTTTGGCGCCTTGCCAAAGACAGACGCCCCACAATTAAAGAGGGTGAAATGCGCCGTGTTCTGCGGGCCAAGCACGGCGCGCACATTGGCTTCAGAATTTGAACTGACGGCCGCCAGCTGCAGCCCTTGATCCACCAACGCCTGCAGCATCTCACTGACGCCAGGGAAGAGCGGAATCTGGTCGATCTCCTGCGCCATGCGCTTGCGCACATCGCTTGCCATCTGGGGCACCTTCCACATCCGCACGCCGAGATGCTGCATCAGTTTGCGTGCATCGTAATTACGCAGCGCCGCATGATCGGCCGGTTCAATGCGTTTGAACCCGTAGCGTTCGGCGTATTGATTGACAACGCTTGCGGCCCAGGGAAACGAATCGGCTAATGTCCCATCAAAATCAAAAATTGCTAGTTTGTACTTCACACCTAGTTGCTCCAACGTATCGAGGCGGCGTGCGCCAGCCTGGGGTTCTGATTTTCAGGCAAAAGTGCGGAATAGCCAAACCTGAACCCGTCTAAAGTAATTTGGAGATGATATACCGGTGTGGTTACTTTATCAGCATTGATCAAGCAAACGTCCTTATTGATAGGCAAGCACTTCACGCACTGTCAACCGCGACGCCCGCCACGCCGGCGCAAAGCTCGCGCCAGCGTGGCCAGCACAATGACCACAGCCAGCCACGTGATCAACCCACTCGCCGAGAAGACATAGGGCAGCGCTTCCTGGAAGAGCACAACACCCACCGTCTGCGCCAGCAAGGCGCCAACCGGATAGGCCAGCAACGCCCCAAACAACCAACTGATCAACCCGATGATGAGGCCCTCGACAATCACAATGCGCAGCACTGCACCATCCGACGCGCCGATGGCGCGCATCACGCCGATCTCTCGCGTGCGCTCCAGCACATTGGTGCTCATGGCGCCGGCCAACCCCAGCGCACCCACCGAGGCGATCAGGACGCCCATCGCCAGCAGCAAGTAAATAATGATGTCAAAAAAGGCGCCGGTGAAGCGGCGCAATGTGTCGATGGTGAAAACGGAGATCACCTCGTACCCCGCCGCTTCGAGCCGGTCGTTGAGCAGCTCGGCGGCTTCATCCTGCGTGAGGCCAGCAGCCGGGTCGAGCTTGAGCTGTGCGCTGGTCGCACGATTCATATCGGCAGTCAGCCAACTGAAGTAGGGGTAATTCACATAGACGGGGATAACGTTGGGCGGACCGCCAAGCACCTGGGCAATGCCGACCACCACCCACGTCGATTCTTTGTCGCCGATCTCCAGCGTGATGGGGTCTCCCACCTGAATATCGGGTTCGGCGGACAGGACATTCTGGCTCAGGACGATGGCGTTCTGGTCCTCCGGCAGCAGCCAGCGCCCCTGCGACAGCGTGGGGCTGACCATCTCACTATTGGCATTCAATGCCGTCACGCTGAGTGGATCACTTTTGGCGCCATCGTCACGGATACGCAGCGCCTGAGCGCCAAGCCAGCCCTCGACGGTCGTGAAAGCCGGAATCGTACGCGCCACCTGCTCGATGCGTGTAATGCGATAAGGCTGACCAAGCTGCACCTGTACGTCGAATTGATAGTAGCTGAGGCTGGTGTTGATCAGTCCGTCCAACGACGACCGTACGCTGCCGACCGTCATGAAGATCATGCCGCCCAACACAAGCGTAATCAGAGTCAGCGCAAGACGTCCCTTGCGACGCAAGGTGTTGCGCAACGAAAGCTGCATCGGCGCGACACCCCTTTGATCGACTTGAGCAACCGCGTAAACCAGCCCTCGGCGCTCTTCTGCGCGCCTACGCCGTAATCCGTCACCGCCTCGCGCACGGTGACGCCCGCGCCGCGCCAGACTGGAATGAGCGCAGCTAGTAGTGGCGCCAGGATCCCCACTGCCAGTTGAATGAGCACGACATTGAGCGGCAGCGACCAACGCGGAAACTCAACATTGATAAAGCCACCCAGGAATGCAGCCAATCCTCCTGCCACCACTACCGTCAGCGGCACAGCAATGGCAAGCGACGCCACACTGTACACCAGCACCGCGCCCAGATACATAACGATGATCTGGTCGCGGCGACCGCCGATCGCCTTCATGACGCCGATCTGCCGCACCTGCTGCGTCATCAGCGCTGAGATCGTGTTGATGACCAGAAAGCCGCTCAACAGCAGCGCCAGCAACCCGAGCGGGGTCAAGAGCAGCGCCAGCGCATCAAAAAGATCCTGCAACGCCAGCCGGCCCGGATCCGGCACCTGGACGCGACGCACGGTAAAGCCCGCCTTTTCGATCTTATCCGCCGTCGTATTGGCAACCGCCGTAATGTACTCTTTGTCAAGCTGCTGCGCCGGCGCACCGGCAACACGCAGCAAAATCTGATCGTAGGTGCGGGCGCCGCCCAGCCGCTCAAAGGTGTCATAATCGACATAGCCGCTGGCTGAGCCGGTGAAACTCGCCGAAAAGCCGTTTGGGTCGTACACGGCGCCGGTGATGCGAAGGATGCGCTCCTTGTCATCGCGGGTGCGCAGACGCAGGTCGTCGCCCACTTGCACGCCGACTGGGAGCACATTGTCGGCGCCGAGCGCGCTGCGCTCCAGGACGATCTCATTCTTTTCCGGCCATGTCAGGCGTTCGGCGCCAAAACCAGATGCACCCGCCACCGCATAGACGGGCTGCAGAAGATTGATACGAACGTCCTCAAAATCATCGATCGCCGTAACCGTCAAGGTTTTCCATTCATCTGGTGCGACTTCGACCTTGACGGCAAGCGTGCTGCGTCCCTCCGCCTCGGCCACTTCAGGAATGCGCCGCACAGAATCCAACGTAGCTTCATCCGCGCCATCGACAAAAAGCGATGCCTGGGTGGCATTGCTTGCAATGTAGATCGCCTGCAGCTCCGTCAGAATCACCGAGCGCAGCAACTGCACCGTCCCTACGGCAAAGATGCCTACGGCGATCGAGGAGACGACGAGCAACGTGCGCGAACGGTTGAGCCAAAGCTCACGCACGACCTTGCGCCAGCGTGTGCTAGGCATGGGCGCCCTCACCTAGCCAGTCTACACTGGCAAGCGCCGCCGACGCGTGCAACGGGCGGCAGATGCAGCGCGCCGCTCTGCTGAGCGTGAGGACGCCGCGCCGTTGCGAGTTGCAGGCTGCCGGTGTCGGCAATCGCAACGCGTTGTTGCTGACCACCCGAAAGCGCCGTGGGCAGCTTGTCGGCATGATCAGTCATTTCCACTTGCTCAAGCAGATGATAAGCGCGTACCTTGCGTTCCCGTGTAGAATACATGTTGCAAAAGTCCATGGGCAGCAGAATGTTTTCGAGCACCGTGAGGGTGGGCAGCAGTTGGAAGAACTGGAACACGACCCCCACGTTGCGCCCACGCCATTCAGCAGTGCGCCCTTCGCTAAGCTTATGCACCGGCGTTGCTGCGACCATGACTTCACCGGCGGTCGGGCGGTCGATGCCGGTGATCATATTGCTGAGCGTTGACTTGCCGCTGCCCGACTTTCCAATGACGGCCACAAACTCGCCCGACGCGATTTCCAGGCCTATCCCTTTGAGCGCCTGAAATTCGCCAGCGGGCGTGGCATAACTTTTAGTGACATTGCGCAGTGCGATCAAAGTAACGCCGTCTGCACCACTGTTATTTTTGGCCGCCGTGTTGTTGTTTTTAGAAAAAAAGGGTAGTCCCCACATGCTTGTTCTCCTCAAAAGCTCCTCTTTGTCGCCTGCAAGCATGATGGTGGAGCAAAGCAGGAAAGATCGATTCAGCTTGAAAAATTTTAGCTATAACTCTTGAAAAGAGGATAACACAGCATATCCAATGTTCGCGTGATGTTTGTTACAGTTATGCACAACAATAAACCAGGACAGACAATCGAAATGGAGACTCACGATGCAAGAGAATAGGATGCGCGAGGCAGTGCGTGCGCAGTTCATGGCTACCTTTGCCATGTTGAGGCCGCCGATCTAACAGTGTCAGCCGTCGTTATGGGACGATCCGCGGATAAGAACCGCTTCTGGCAAGTCGCCTATCACGCGCTCTTTTACGCGCATCTTTACCTTCACCCATCGCATGATGTGTTCGTCCCCTGGGCCAACCACCGCGAAAAGGTCGAGTTGATGGGCGCGACGACCAGCGCACTCTACACAAAGGCTGAGCTGCTTGGCTTTCTTGACGAGTGTGAAGTTCATGCAACAGAGCAGGTGGCGGCGCTCGACTTCAGTGCGCCCTCGGGCTTTCACTGGCTGCATATGAACAAACTAGAAGTGCAACTCTATAACATTCGCCATCTTCAGCTACATATCGGCGAACTGGCTGAACGGCTCAGCCAACGCCGCAATTGACGTGAGTTGGGTAAGCCGAGGCTGAAGCCAGGCTCGGCAAACGGCTGGCCAAGGCTGGAATGGCAAGTGAAGGGAAACACGGTGTAAAGACAGGCCGCGGAGGAAACGGATCTGGCGGATTCCAAGTATTAGAATCCGCCAGATCTGTGGTCAACTGAAAACAGGTTGTACAGGGATCGATCTGATTGGTTACAGACGCCGGCGCCGCAAAATGTCAAGATAGACGGCCAGGATCACGATCAGGCCGGTCACGACAAACTGCCATTCCTGCGGCACGTTCATGATGCGCAGGCCGTTGGTCAGCGTGCTGATAATAAAGGCGCCGATGATCGTGCCCAGGATGGTGCCTTCACCGCCGCTGAGCGAGGTGCCGCCGATAACCACCGCGGCGATGGCTTCCAGCTCATAGCCGACCCCCAACGCCGGTTGCGCCGAGTTCAGACGTGAGGCGATCATGACGCCGGCCAGCCCGCTAAAGGTGCCGCCCAACGCATAGACGGCGGTCTTCCAGTTGGCGACGTTGACGCCGGAGAGACGCGTCGCTTCTTCGTTGCTGCCCATTGCAATGGCATAGCGACCGAGCACCGTTTTCGCCAGGATGAAGGCAGCAATCAGCGCGGCGATAAACAGAATCAGCACAGCATTCGGAAAGTTAAAGCCCGGAATGATGGGTTCTATCAACGGGGCGAGGATCGAGCTCATCGTGATCTGGCGAAAGATCGGGGTGTCGTTGAAATAAATCGGCTTGATGGTTCCCGTTTCAATGGTGGCCAGCACCAGCGCCAGCCCGCGCGCGATCATCATGGTGCCCAACGTGGCGATAAAGGGCGGGATCCTCATGCGCGAGATGATGACGCCGTTGAACAGCCCTACTGCTGCCCCCGTCAGAATGCCAACCACAATCCCTACCGGCACGGGTAGCCCCGCAATCGTCACTGCTAGCCCAGTCATCACGGCGGAGAGGGTCATCACCGTACCCACCGACAGATCGATGCCGGCCGTGATGATGATAAAAGTCACGCCCAGGGCCAGGACGCCGTTGACCGCCGTCGCCAATAAAATGCCGACGATGTTTTCGGGGGTGGCAAAAAAGGGCGAAAGCAGGGAAAAGACGATAAAGATGACGATCAACGCAGCAAAAGCAAGTAGCTTCTGCGCGGCGCTGGACTGTAAGATGGACTGCTTAGGTTTAAGTGTGGTTTCTGCTGTTGCCATCATGACACCTACTTCGCTTCTATTTGGTTGGCTGGCGAACCGTTATTGGCCACGATGACACTGCGTTGAGTGGCCAGGCGCATGATGCCCTCCTGGGTGGCCTCACTCGCGGTCAACTCACCGGTGATGCGCCCCTCACACATCACCACAATGCGATGGCTCATACGCAGAATCTCAGGCAATTCGGAGGAGATCATGATGATCGATTTGCCCTGCCCCGCCAGGTCGTTGAGCAAACGATAGATTTCGCTCTTGGCGCCTACATCGATGCCGCGCGTCGGCTCGTCGAAGATCAAAATTTCGGTGTCGGCTGTCAACCATTTGCCAATCACGACCTTTTGCTGATTGCCGCCCGACAGATTGCGCACGCGCTGTTGAATGCTCGGCGTCTTGATCGCAAGCGCACTCACGTAGTGGTCTGCCGTCGCACGGATTTTGTCACCGTTCACCATGCCCAACATCCCAATAAATTGGGTAAAAGAGGCCAGCGCAATATTGGATTCCACATCCAAGCCCACTGCCAGCCCATAGCGCTTGCGATCCTCGGACAGATAACCGATGCCGTGCTCGACTGCATCGCCGGGCTGTTGATGGCGACAGGCTGACCCTTGATAAAGATTTCGCCTGAGTCCAATGCATCCGCACCAAAAACCGCACGGGCGACTTCGGTGCGCCCTGCGCCCATCAACCCGGCAAACCCCAGAATCTCGCCCTCGTTGAGTTTGAAGCTGACATCCTTGATGGCTGCGCCGCGATGCAAGTGGCGCGCCTCAAGCACGACTTCCTGGCTTGGCTGTTCGGGAACCTCTGGCGCAGATTCATAGATCGTGCGCCCCACCATCATGCTGATGATGCGATCGATTGTGACGGTCGCGGCGTCCACCGTATCTACATAGCGGCCGTCGCGCATCACGGTGATGCGGTCTGAGATTCGTTTCAATTCTTCGAGACGGTGCGAAATGTAGACGATGCCCACGCCTTTTTCGCGCAGTTGGCGGATGATGCGAAAGAGCTCCTCGATCTCCGCGTCAGTCAGCGCAGCCGTCGGCTCATCCATGATCAGGACTTGCGAGTTGAAGGAAAGCGCCTTGGCAATCTCCACCATCTGCTGCTTGGCGACGGTCAAATCGGCGGCCTTGGTGCGCGGGTCGAGCCGCAAGCGCATGGAGTCGAACAATCCTTGCGCCTGAGCGTTGATTTTGGACTCATCCAGCATCAAGCCAAAGCCACGTCGCGGTTCGCGCCCCACGAAGACATTTTGCGCCAGCGTCAGATGCGGCATCAAATTCAGTTCCTGATGGATCATGCTGATCCCCAAGGTGTTGCGCGGCGCGTGGGTTCGGAATCTCCACATCCTGCCCTCGATAGAGCAATACACCCGCATCCTTGGCATAAATGCCGGCGAGGATCTTCATCATGGTGGACTTGCCGGCGCCGTTTTCGCCCACCAGGGCGTGCACCTCGCCTGCCCGCAGTTCAAAACGAGCCTGATCCAGGGCATGGACGCCGGGAAAGGATTTATCGATCCCTTCCATGCTCAGCAAAACATCACCCATGAAAAGTCCTTTTTTCTAAACAAGCTCAGATGTGAAATCTGTGTAATGACCGTGGAACATTGTGGAAGCGTGGCACAAAGCCACAATGGGGGCTTCCAGGCGGGATAATCCGCCTGAGAGCCATGCCTGCCGCAGTCTACTCGTACAGCAGGGGCTTGATCTCATCAGAGTCGATGTTGGTGGCATCGTACCAGAAGAAGCCGGTGTCAATGATCTTGGGCACTGCTTCACCCCTGAGGGCCATGACCGCGGCTTCGACGCACTTGTAGCCAATGCCAACCGGGTTCTGGGTGATCGCGCCCGCCAGGTGCCGCTGCGGATCGCGTCCTTCTGCTGCTTGCCGGCGTCATAGCCGATCACGACGAGCTTGCCTTCCATGCCCAGTTCGGTCACGGCATTCAGCACGCCGATGATCGAACCTTCGTTGGCGCCAAAGAAGCCCTTCAGATTCGGGTTGGCCTGGATGATCGCCTTGGCCAGGTCGGTGGACTTCAGGTGGTCGCCCGCGCCGTAGTCAATGTTGACGATCTCGATGTCGGGATAGGCTTCAGCGATGCGATTGACAAACCCATCGCGGCGGTCGATGCCGGTGCGGCTGGTCTGGTCATGCACCAACACCGCCACCTTGCCCTCATCGCCGATCAGTTCGGCCATCTTGTCGGCGGCAAGGGCGGCGGCGGCGATGTTGTCGGTGGTGGCGGTCGCAACCGGGATGTCGCTGTCCACGCCAGAGTCAAAACCGACAATCGGAATTCCCTTGGACTGGGCTTCTTCCAACAGCGGGATAACAGCTTTGGTGTCCAACGCAGCCAGGCAGATGGCAGCCGGATTCTTGGCCAGAGCCGCCTGCAACATCTCGATCTGCTTGTCGACCTCGGACTCAGACGCCGGGCCTTCAAAGGTGATGTCGACGTTCAGGTCGGCAGCAGCCTGCTCGGAGCCGGCCTTCACCGCCTGCCAGAATTGATGCTGGAAACCCTTGGAAATGACCGGGATGTAGGGCTTGGCAGCATCCCCTTCGGCCGGCGCGGCTTCGGTGGCGGCAGATTCTTCACCGCCAGCCGGCGCGGCTGGTGCAGCGGCAGGCGCAGTACACGCACCAACCATGGCCGCAATCAGCAGCAAACCAAGCAACAACATGATAACTCGACTGTTCTTCATGGATATTCTCCCTTTGAAACATGGAATGGAATGCAACTCCTGGTGGAGTTGTTGATACAGAAGTCTCGCGCCGGCCTGCCCTGCATATTTCATTTGATAAGGCTGCGGCAGTGCTTGTCGCAAGCTCTTAGAGCGCGAGGAGAAGACCAACGCATAGCAACATGGGAATGAAATTCACATGGCTATCCTTGAATTATACATGTTTCCACACGGTAAACAAAGCGTTATCACCGTTTCGATGCTTTGACATAGGAACCTTGGGCGCATCAGATTGTAATCGATTACAATGCGCGTGTCAATCTGGAATTCTACCAATTTCCCTTATTTATCCAATAGGCTCTCTGGTGCGGGAGCTTGCGTTGACCGG
>JADJVW010000032.1 GCA_016710365.1 Candidatus Caldilinea saccharophila
GCGCATCGGCGTTGTCGCCGATTTTCTTGTAGGCTTCGGCATTCTGCGTGAACGCGCCCGGATCGATCAGGCCGGCATCATACAGGCTCTTGGCATAAGCCAGCCCTGCCTTCCACTCCGCCTTGTTGGCGACGGTGTCAACCTTGCCGTCGTTCAAAATCAGGAAGGTGCGGTCATCGTTATAGACAAAGCCATTCATCAGGAACGGGAGGGGGCGCACGCCATAGTCTTCGATGGAGCCACTCAGCGGCACTTCGTCGGCCTGGCCGTTGCCGTTCGGGTCCTGCGTCTTGAAGGCTTCCAGCATCGCGGCAAACTCTTCGGTGGTCGTGGGCACTTCGATCCCCAATGCTTCGCGCCACTTGGTGTTGACCCACATCTTGTTGGCGTAGGAGCAGTGGTAGCACTCGATCAACTGCGGCACGCCGTAGATGTTGCCGTCCGGCGCCACCGTCATGGCTTTGAACCATGGGTAGTTATCCAGCGCGGCCTGGACATTGGGAGCGTACTCTGCGATCAGATCGTTCAAGGGTAGAAGCACTCCCTGCTGTCCATACTTGAGCAGATCGAGTTGGGTGAACTGATCGACCCAGGGAATGAGCAGATAAAGATCCGGATAGTCACCGGAGGCGAGCGCGATTTGGCGCTGTTCCTTGGCGGAATTGCCATCCATGGTCGTCGTCTGCCATTCAAACTGGATGTTGAACATCTCCGCCGCTTCCTGGGAGAAGGAGTTGGTGGCTAGATCCGTATCGGGGCCTTGCGGGGAGAAGACCGTGATCTTGACGGGGCCGCCCGCTGCCCCTGTATCAGCCGCGGGCGCCGCGCCGGGCGCCTGTGCCGGCGCCGCACAACTGACGACCAGCAAGCTCATGATGATGAGCAAGCCAACCAACAACCATCGAGATGCTTTCATAGGTCTAGGACTCCTTTTTCCTGTAGCTGGATGTAAAATTGTCATCGCTTGCGACTATCTGACCTTCTGGTTCACGCGTGCGCCATCACCCCCTTCATTGTCGATAACACTTCTCGCGTAGGTCACGCTACCAGTGTGACGATGGTCGTTGCCGTAAGACGGTCGGGATATGTCGGGCTGGTAGACACGTCGGGCTATCAGCTCGACCTACGGCCTAACCCTTCACCGAGCCGATCAACATGCCGCGCACAAAGTAGCGCTGGGCGAACGGATAAATCAGCAAAACGGGCAGGCTGCCGACTACGATGAGGGAATACTTGAGCAGGTCGGCCATCTGCTGGCGCTCAACCATCACCGACGCTTCCATCGAGCCGCTGGTCGTCGTGTTGAGAATCAGGATGCTGCGCAGCACAAGTTGCAACGGATGCAGTTCGGCTGATTTCAGATAGAGGAGCGCATCAAAATAGGCGTTCCACTGCCCCACGGCATACATCAGCACCAGCACGGCCAGAATCGGCTTGGAGAGCGGAATGACCACCGACCACAAGAAGCGTAGATCGCTGCAGCCATCCAACTCGGCGGCTTCGGCCAGTTCTTCGGGAATGCTGACCTGGAAGAAGGTGCGGGCAATGATCACCTGCCAGGCGGCCATCGCCTGCGGAATCAATAAAGCCCAGCGGGTGTTGAGCATCCCCAAATCCTTCACCACCAGGTAGGTTGGAATCAACCCGCCGTAAAAAATCATCGTAAAGACGATGAACATCATGGTCGCGTTGCGCCCAAAGAGTGTGCGTCGCGACAAGGGGTAGGCAACCAGCACCGTCAGGACAACGCTGATCAACGTCCCGAACACGGTGTAATAGAGCGAATTGGCATAGCCGGTGATGATCTGCGGATTGCTGAGCGCCACCTGATAGCCGCGCAACGAAAAATCGACCGGCCACAGCCACACCTTCCCGGAAGAGACGGCCGCCGCGCTGCTAAAGGAGGAACTCACGACGTAGACGAGCGGGTAGAGCACGATCAGCAGCACAATCATCAGGAACAGATAGACGCCGGTGAGAAATATCCGGTCACCCAGCGATTCCCGAATGCGGATCGTTCGTTTCACTGAAGTGGTGGTCGCCGCCATAAGTTCTGCACCTTTACATTTGAAAAGCCAGCCCACGAAGACAGCTAGAGTCGCAGCCAGGGGCCGAGTTTTTTCAAAAAACTCGGCTTCTCCATGTCGCACTACCAGAGGCTGAAATCCGAGACCCGTTTGGCCCACGAATTCACCAGCACCAACAACACCATGTTGATCACAGAATTGAACAGGCCTACCGCGGTGGCGAAGCTAAAATTGGCATTCAGCAAGCCAACCTTGTACACATAGGTGGGGATGATCTCAGACGAGCCGAGATTGAGCGGATTCTGGAGCAGATAGACCTTCTCGAAGCCGATCGCCAACATGCTGCCGACCGTCAGAATCAGGATGATCACCGCCACCGGCATGATGCCGGGCAGGTCGATATTGATGATCTTCTGCAGGCGCGAGGCGCCGTCGACTTTGGCCGCCTCATAGAGCGTTGGATCGATGCCGGAGAGCGCGGCCAGGTAGACAATCGCCGCATAGCCGCTGTTCTGCCAGACCCCGGACCAGACATAGATGGAGGGGAACCAATCCGGGCTGCCCAGAAAATTAGGTGGGTTCATCCCAATCGATTGCAGGCCGACGTTGACAACCCCCAGACGTGGCGCAAAGAGCAGCATGATCATCGAGACCATCACCACCGTCGAGATAAAGTAAGGTGCGTAGGTGACCATCTGCACCGACCGTTTGAAGAGGCCGTCGCGCACCTCGTTCAGCGCCACCGCCAACAGGATCGGCAGCGGAAAGCCGACCAGCAGGGCATAGAGGCTGAGGGTCAATGTGTTTTTGAGCAGCGTCCAGAAGACAGGATTGTTGAAGAACAACTCGAAGTATTTGAAGCTGCCCACGGACTGCCCCAAATGCCCGCGACCACGTTGTAGTCCTTGAACGCAATCACGGCATTGGCCATGGGGACATACTTGAACACGACGAAATAGAGCAATCCCGGCAGCATGATCAGGTACAGTTGCCAGTGTCGGCGCAAGCTGCGCTGCGCCACGCGCCATGTGGCAGTGCGATTCACATTTCCAGTTTCAGAATGGGCCGCGCCCGAGTCGATGGTGGTCGTGCTCTGCATGATCTTACTCTTGAGACATGGGAATCCAGGCGTCTCTCCTGTGGTTATTTGCACAGCAGCAGGCAACGTTCATGGCGTCCACAGCAGCAATTGGGGGAACGGGTGCAGATGTTGCGCCGCCAACGGGAAGCAACAACGCCTCTTCGCAGATCGCTGCACGCTTAGCGGGCGTGATGAAGGGAACGCCAGCGCTGTTACGATCTTTTTCATTTTTTTAGGTGGAAACTTGTAGACTACTATAGCAGGATACTTGCAGAAATGGTATTGTACTTCGGCCAAATTCCGGCCAAATTTTGACCAACTCCCTTGTGAGACCACAGGTATGATGGATGAACTAACCTACGACCAGTTCGTGGCCTTATTGCGCAGCGCGCTGCATTATCTCTTCGATCCGGTGCATCTGCGCCGCAGCCCGCTGGTCGCGTTGCTCGGCCTCAGCGGCGAATTCGACCAGGCGGCTGCGCTCCAACAGCGATTGGTGGCGACGATCCGCGAGCTCAAACCACCAGACGCTGAACCCCCTCAATCGCGGGCGTGGCGCATCTATGATACCCTGCATCTGCAATATGTACGCCAACTCGCACGCGACGTGGTCGCGACGCAGCTTGGCATCAGCGAGCGACAGATGCGACGCGAACAACGGCTGGCCATCGAAGCGCTTGCTCAGCAGTTGTGGCGCCCTGCTGCGCCGTCGGACCAGGCCGGCGAGGACAGACCAGCAGACAGACAAGTCGCTACAAATCCGCCGCCCGACCCCACGCAGACGCTTACCAAGGAGCTGAGTTGGTTGCGGACGCCGGCAGCGGAAGAACGCGTCCCCCTGCGCGCAGCACTCGAAGATGTTCTCACGTTGGCGCAGCCGCTGGCCCGGCAGTGGCATGTCTCGTTATACGACGAACTGCCCGACGAGTTGGCCGATCTGTCAGTCTCACCGTTGGCGCTGCGCAGCATTTTGCTCACCTTGCTGACGGTTGCCATCCGCGCGCGGGCAATGCACCGGTTACGATGACGGTGGCGCGTCAGGATGCCACGATCCGGCTCAGCATCTCAAGCGCCGCTCAAGCCGACCAACAGGCGCCGTTCTCGGTAAAAGAGCAAGATGCGCTCGGCACGGCGCAGGAATTGGCCGCCTTCTACGACGCTACGTTGGCGTTCGCATCCCCGCAAGGCTCTGGCATGGTGTTCCTGCTGACGCTGGCGGCGCCGGCGCCGCTTACGGTGCTCGTGATCGATGACAACGCAGATTGGCTGGAGTTGGTAGATCGCTACAGCAGCGGCTCGCGCTATCAAATTGTCGGCGCCAACGATCCGGTCACCGCGGCGGAGCTGGCCGAAACGCTCCAGCCGGCGCTCATCCTGCTCGATGTGATGATGCACAACGTGGATGGCTGGCAGGTCTTGGGCGAACTGCAACAGGAGCCGACCACCGCGCCCATTCCCGTCATCGTCTGCACGATCCTGCCGCTCGAAGAGATGGCATTGTCGCTCGGCGCCAGCGCCTTCCTGCAAAAACCGGTCTCGCAACAGCAGTTTCTGCACTGCCTGGGTCAGCAAAGCCGGCTGCTGGATTGATATGAAAACAATGTTTAGCGCAAAGATGCACCACTTTGACGCAAAGGCGCAGAGCAGCAGAGGTTCGCAGAGAAAAAGCAAGAAATAATCTGCAGGTATTTCTCTGCGCTTTCTCTGCATCTTCGCGCCTCTGCGTCAAAAATTCCCCTGGTCAAATAACTTTTCACAGGAACCGATTATGTGGCACTTTGAACGCAAGACAGCGCACAGCCAGATCGAACATGCGGCGACTATGCGCGAGCTGTTGCAGGCGACTGCCGGCAATCTCGTAATCGTCAGCGGCGTTTTCTGGCTGGTGTGCGCCGTCATCCTGACGGCCAATTGGAGCGGCGAGCGCATCGTCGGCCTGCTCATCTGCGTGGCTGTGGTCGCTGCGGTTTTTGTCGGGGCGCATCGCCTCATCGCACGCCATTATCTCGTCGCCTTATTGCTGTGGCTTAGCGGCACGTTGCTGGCGATCCTGTGGGGCAGTGTGCTCTTGCAGAATCCCTACGTTATGTTGCTCACCGCAGTATTGCCGCTCGTTGCCGTGATCACCATTAGTAGCTGGGCAGGGATTGCCGTGCAACTGATCGTGGTCGGGCTGGTCTGGGGCGTAAGCCAGACTATCTATGGCGCGCCGCTGGCCGGAAGCACCGCGCTGATCGTCATTGCCGCCGGCGTGTTTAGCGGATTGCTGGGCTGGACCGCGCGCAGCGAGTTGCTGGTGCTGGCCGATTGGTCGATGTCGAGCTTTGACGCGGCGCGCGTCAATCTACACGAGATGCGTGAGCAGCGTCTGGAACTCGAACAGTCGCGCGAGGATCTGGTCCACGCCAATCGGGAACTGACGCGTCTCTCGGATCGCCTGAAGGTGCTGGAGCGCGTCGCCGAAGAGGCGCGCCAGGCCAAGACCGAATTCGTCGCCAATGTCAGCCACGAACTGCGCACGCCCCTTAACATGATCATCGGCTTTTCCGACATGATTTCCCGCTCCCCCCACGTCTACGGCGGCCGGCTGCCGGCGTCGCTGCTGACCGACATCGCGGCGATCCGGCGCAACGCCGAACACCTGGCCACGCTGGTCAACGACGTGCTTGACCTCAGCCAGGTGGAAGCCGGACGGATGGCGCTCAGCCGCGACTGGGTGGAACTGGCGCCTTTGCTGGAGGAAGCGCTCGGCGTCGTCCAGCCGCTGTACGCCTCGCGGGGCTGTACCTCACGACAGAGCTTGAGCCAAACCTTCCGCGCGTCTATTGCGATGAGACGCGCGTGCGTCAGGTGGTCATCAACCTGTTGGGCAACGCCGGCCGCTTTACGGAGCAGGGCGGGGTCGCTCTGCACTGCCGGCAGTCAGAGCGTAACGTCGTGGTCAGCGTTGCAGACACCGGCCCAGGCATCGCGATCAAGGATCAGCAGCGCATCTTCGAACCCTTCCAGCAGGCCGATGTCTCGACGCGGCGGCGCCAGGGCGGCAGCGGGCTGGGGTTGACGATCAGCAAGCAGTTTGTGGAGATGCACGGCGGCGCCATGTGGTTGGAGCGTGAACCCACGGTGGGCGCCACCATCAGCTTCAGCCTGCCTTTGGAACCGCCCTCGCCGTGGGACGCGGGCAATGCGCACAGCATCCGCCGCGCGATCGTGGTCGACGACGAAATTGGCTATCACCTGCGCACGCGACCTTCCCGTGCACCGACGACCGCCGTCAACGAACGCCTCGTCATTGTCGACCCGGAGCAGACCCTCCAGCGCCTGCTGAGCCGCTATCTGCCCGGCGTCGAAGTGGAAGCCGCTCCCGACATCGCCCAGGCGATGGCAGCGCTGCATCGCTCGCCGGCGCAGGCATTGGTTGTCAACGATTCGCCGCTGCAAGCACTGCCCGCCCTAACGTTGGGTGAGCTTCCCTTCGGCACGCCCGCCATTACCTGCTGGCTGCCTGGCGAGCATGACGCGGCCAGGCAGTTGGGCGTCGTGGAGTATCTCGTCAAGCCGCTGGCGACCGAGAAGCTTCTCAACGCCCTGGCCAATCTGGATCGTCCGGTCAAGACTTTGCTGATCGTCGACGACGAGGAGGACGAGCTGCACCTCTTTGCGCGCATGATCGAGGCCGGCGCGCACCAATACTCCATCCTGCGCGTCACCTCCGGCCAGCGTGCGTTGAGCATGTTGCGCAGCCGCCAGCCCGATGTCATGCTGCTCGATCTGAACATGCCGGGCATGAATGGCTTTCAGGTGCTTGCCGAAAAAGCGCGCGACCCCGCGATTGCCGGCATTCCCGTGATCGTGATCTCCGCACGCGACCCGGCCGGCGACCCGATCCTCAGCAACACGCTGAGCGTTACGCAGAGCACGGGCATTTCGCAGCGCAACCTGATCGAGTGCATTCACGCGCTGGGCGCGATCCTAGCGCCGTTAGCAGTCGATGAGAAACCGGCAAATCAGCGCGCAGACCTCCTGCCCAAGACTTGAGCGGAGGCCCACAATCTCTTTGCCAGAGCAGGCGCACACAAAAATGCCTTGCCGGGTCACCTGAGCGTGGCTATACTTGCGCAAGCACGGTAGCGCGTCGGCGTCATTGCCGATGACAATGGATTCAAATTCGTGCAAGTGATTTGAGCAATTGAAAAAAGGAGATTGACAGTGGCGGAAGTCTTATTGTTTCACCATGCCCAAGGACTCACCCCTGGCGTTGTCGAATTTGCCGATGAGTTGCGCCGCGCCGGGCACTCCGTCCATACGCCCGATCTTTTTGATGGCCGGACATTCGACGACATTGAGACGGGCATGAGCTTCGTCAATGAACTTGGGTTTAGCGAGGTGATGGCTCGTGGAGAACAAGCGATTGCGCAGCTCCCCTCGGCGTTAGTCTAGGCTTCTCGTTAGGCGTGGTCCCGGCTCAGAAGCTGGCCCAAACTCGGCCCGGAGCGCGTGGGGCGCTTCTCTTTTATTCCTGTATCCCGGTTGCGGAGTTTGGACAGACCTGGCCGCAGGGCGTGCCTGTTCAGGTGCATGGCATGGATGCTGATCCGTACTTTGTGGGTGAAGGGGACATTGATGCTGCGCGTGCTCTGATCCAAACAACTGAGGATGGGGAGCTTTTTCTCTATCCCGGCGACCAGCACTACTTTGCGGACAGCTCGCTTCCTTCGTACGACGCGGCGGCATCCGCTCTCCTGTTGCAGAGAGTGCTGGAGTTCCTTGCCAAACTGCAATGAAGTGAAATCAGGCTGGGCGATAGCTATTGCCTTCATCCTGAGTGGCGTCGAGCGTGGGTAGTGTGGATTGCTCTCGACCTGCGGCAGGCCATCCAGCACCGCTTTGGTGAGATCGAAATTTCTCACCTAATTCAGGCGCGGACTTTTTCAGTGCACTGCCTTTGTGGCTAAGATGTTTGCTTCAGTATAGCCATGTCCCGCTGACCTGGCAAGGCATTTTGGGAGGGCGCCCGGTCTGACGAACACCCTGCTTTTGTATTCTTTCTGTGGTAGGATACGGGTGCTGCGCCGTTAAGATGGCAGAGGTTTGGTTTGCTTCGTGATCCTTCGTGTGGATGCATGGGTCACCTCTAATTACATAAGAAGGATGCCTGCTCTATGGTGCTTACGCCTGCCCCGCTGCTGGAAACCGCCACCGCTTTACGTAGCGGCGAACTCGATCTTCATACCTACCTCGATACGCTCTGCGATCACATCGAAGCGGTCGATGCCCAGGTGCAGGCATTTTTGCCCGAAGCCAACCGCCGTGACCGGCTGCACGTGGTAGCGGACGAGTTGCTGGCAGCCTTTCCCGTCCCGGCCGAGCGGCCCGCGCTCTTCGGCATTGCGGCGGGCGTGAAGGATATTTTCCACGTGCAAGGATTTCCCACCCAAGCCGGCGCGGCCGTGCCTGCCGCGCGCTTGGCCGGCGAGGAAGCGATCAGCGTGCAGCGGCTGCGCACCGCAGGCGGACTGGTGGCGGGCAAGACGGTGACGACCGAGTTCGCCTATTTCGAACCGGGGCCGACGCGCAACCCGCACAACCTGGCGCACACGCCGGGAGGATCGAGCAGCGGGTCGGCCGCGGCGGTTGCAGCCGGGCTGTGTCCGCTGGCGTTCGGCACGCAGACCATCGGCTCGGTGATCCGGCCGGCGGCTTTCTGCGGCGTGGCCGGCTTCAAACCGACGCGGCATCGCATTCCGTCGCCAGGGCTGGTCTACTTTTCGCGCACGGTGGATCAGGTAGGCTTGTTCACGCAGGATGTGGCCGGGATGGCGCTGGCCGCGTCGGCGCTGTGTGACGATTGGGAAGAGGTCACGCTGAGCGAGGACGATATCCCCGTCATCGGCGTGCCGGCCGGGCCTTATCTGCAACAGGCGTCACCGGAGGCGCTGGCGGCATTTCGGCGTCAATTGCAGCGACTCGAGGCCGAGGGCTATACGATCTGGCATACACCCACCCTGCTCGACATCGAGGCCATCAATCAGTGGCACCGGCGCCTGGTCTTTGCCGAGTTTGCGCGCGAACATGCGACGCTCTACGCCGAATTTGCTCCCCTCTATCGCCCGCGCACGGCTGCCATTATCGAGCAGGGCAAGCAGGTGAGCGACGCCGAACTGGGCGACCTGCGCGGCGCCTGTGTGTTGCTGCGCGACCAACTGGAGAAACAGATGCAGCAGGCAGGCATCGACCTGTGGGTGGCGCCCGCCGCGCCCGGCCCCGCGCCCGCTGGCCTGCACTCGACCGGCGACCCCGCTATGAACCTGCCCTGGACGACTGTCGGTTTCCCTGCGTTGACCGTACCGGCCGGCGCGGTGCATGGTTTGCCGCTGGGTTTGCAGATCGTTGCGCGCTACAGCGACGACGAACTGCTGCTGGCGTGGGCCGCGGATATAGAGACGGTTTTGAGAGAAGAGGAAGAATAGAACGCGGATTTTCACGGATTTTTCTTATCTGCGAAAATCCGTCGAATCCGCCAAATCCGTGGTCTATGCTTTAAGGCGCTTATGAAAACCTCACTCTTTGATTATGACCTGCCCCCGGAATTGATTGCCCAACAGCCGGCCGAGCCGCGCGACAGCAGCCGCTTGCTGGTGTTGCAACGCGCCGATGGCCGCATTGAGCATCGCGTCTTTGGGGAGATCGACGCGTACCTGCGCGCCGGCGATCTGCTGGTCGCCAACGACAGCCGCGTGATTCCAGCGCGGCTGCACGGGCGCAAACCCACCGGCGGCGAGGTGGAGATCTTTCTGCTGCGCCAACGGGATGATGAAGGCAAGGAGTGGGAATGCCTCGTGCGCGGGCGCGGGCTGCACG
The DNA here is from genome assembly GCA_016710365.1 of Candidatus Caldilinea saccharophila. Taxonomy (GTDB): domain Bacteria; phylum Chloroflexota; class Anaerolineae; order Caldilineales; family Caldilineaceae; genus Caldilinea; species Caldilinea saccharophila. The sequence goes on from JADJVW010000032.1 coordinate 9,970, forward strand.
CGGGCGCGACGGTGACGGTGGGTGATGTACTGCAGGCTCTCATCAGGACGGTGACGGCGACCGGCACGCGCATGATTGAGTTCAACGAACCGGTGCGTCCCTATCTTGACGAACTGGGCGAGACGCCGCTGCCGCCCTATATCACCGCGTACACCGGCGACCGCGAACGCTACCAGACGATTTATAGCCGGCCCGAAGGCAGCGTCGCCGCGCCGACCGCTGGCCTGCACTTCACGCCGGAGTTGCTGATCGAGTTGCGCCGGCAAGGCGTAGCCTTCGACGCCGTGACGCTCCACGTGGGACTCGACACCTTCAAGCCGGTCGAGAGCGAACGGGTGCAGGATCATCCCATCCACACCGAATGGGCGGAGCTGAGCAGCGCGACCGCGCGGCGCATCAACGACGCGACCCTGGCGCACGGTCGCGTCGTCGCGGTCGGGACGACCACCGCGCACGCTGGAATGGGCTGCGACCGGCGCAGGGTCTTGATCCCCACCACGCGCATCTCCGGCAGCGCGTCGCCGCGTTTGGGGGCGACGTCAACCTTTTTATCTATCCAGGTTATCGCTTCCGCGCGCTCGACGCGCTGATCACCAACTTCCATCTGCCGCGGTCGAGCCTGCTGATGCTGGTCAGCGCGTTTATCGCCCAGGCGCACCCGGCGGATGTGGATGCAGGCCGGCGTATGCTGCTTGCAACCTATGAAACAGCGAAGCGCGCAGGGTATCGATTCTTCTCCTTCGGCGACGCGATGCTGATTTTGTAAAGAGAAAAACAGCTACCGAGAAAAATTTCCGGGTCAAGCGGATCTCGTGTGGTTACGTGCCGGGGACGGGCTGATCGTTGTCTGCTCGACCGAAATGCCGCAAGCCCGTCCCCGGCACGTAAGGCCCGACCACATGAATTCCGGTTGAGCCAAATTCCCCTATTGACGCCCAAACATTCTTCTGCTATCATGGAATCGGTTCCAATTGGAACCGATTCCATCGCTCCCTGTCGCTTCTGCTGACGGAAAATGACTCGCAAAGCAAAGGTCACCATTCAAGATATTGCCCGCCATGCCGGGGTTGGCGTGGGCACGGTTTCGCGTGTGCTGAACGGCCATCCTAGTGTCAGTGCGGAAACGGAAGCGACGGTGCGCCAATCGATTGCGCAACTGGAGTATCGGCCAATGGCCGCCGCGCAGACCTTGCGCAGCCGGCGTTCCAACGTTTTGGGCTTCATCACAGACATGATCGCCACCACGCCCCATGCGGGGCAGATCATCCGTGGAGCGCAAGAGACGGCGTGGCACAGTGGCAAGGTTCTGTTTCTGGTAAACACAGAAGGGGATCCGGAGTTGGAACGCTCCGCGGTCGATGTAATGATCGACCGCCAGGTGGATGGTTTGATCTATGCCACCATGTTTCATCGTAGTGCGACAGTGCCAAGTAATATTTATGCAGTGCCCACCGTTCTGCTTGATTGTTATGTGGAGGATGCTTCATTGCCGTCGGTAGTGCCGGACGAATTTAGCGGCGGTTATCAGGCGACCAAAGTGTTGATCGACCGCGGTCACCGGCGTATTGCCTTTCTCAACCATGTCGAGCCGATTCCGGCGCAGCGGCTGCGTGTTCAAGGGTATCAGGCAGCGCTTGCTGACCACGACATTCCTTTCGACGCCACATTAACGAGTGAAGCCTGGTCAGAGCCGCGCGGCGGCTATGATGCGATGAAGACGCTGCTGCACCATCCGCAGCGACCGACAGCAGTCTTCTGCTTCAACGACCGTATGGCGATGGGCGCCTATGAGGCGATCCGCCAGCAAGGTCTACGCATCCCGCAGGACATCGCTGTCATTGGCTACGACAACCAGGAGTTGATTGCGGCGAATCTTTGGCCTGGCCTGACAACCATGCAATTGCCGCACTATGAGATGGGCGTGTGGGCGGTCGAACATTTGCTTGCAGAGTTGCCGGCCACGAGCGAGAAGGGCGATTCGGCGGAACGAGCTCCCCTACAGGTCAAGTTGGCTTGCTCGCTGGTCCTGCGTGATTCTGTGTAAAGGCTGGCGCACGAAGATTTAGTTCACATAAATTCAATAGCTTTTTTCTTGAGGTGTAAGTTCCAGGGCACGTCGCAAGGAGAGTGCGCGCTATCTTTTCGACTGTACTGTGATCTTTTTGTTGTTGTGTCTTCGTCTTTCGCAAATTTCTGTGATTTCTACGAGGAGAATCTATGAACACTACTAATGGTCAGGGACTCAGCCGACGCGATTTTCTGCGCTGGAGCGGCGTGACCGCTGCGGCGCTGGCCGTCGCGGCTTGCGCACCGGCCAGCCCGGCGCCACAGGCAGGCGCCGGTGATGCGGGCCGCGCCACCGCTGCCGCCACGACTGTGCTGCGCATGCAGGTCGATCCCAAACAGGAACAGCCCGTCGTCGACATGTTCCGGCAAAACAACCCCAATCGTGGACTTTGAATTTGTCAGCGTCACGGGCATCGACCATGAAGAGATCGCCGCCAAGATTTTGACGATGGTCGCGTCTGGACAGGCGCTGGATCTCAGGCTACGCCGCCACTGAAGGCCACGCAGCTTTACGCTGGGCAGAATTGGCCGCGCCGATTGACGAATGGGTGCAGCGCGATGCAGAGGAATTGAAAGAGTATTTCACCGACGTGCATCCCTCGCTGATCCAGGCCATGATGTGGGAAGGCAGCCTCTACCAGCTCCCAATCGACTTCAACGCCGCAAACATGTATTACAACACAGGCGTGCTGCAAGAGGCTGGCGTTGAGGCGCCCAAGACCGACTGGACTAAGGACGACTTCTACAACATTGCTAAAGCCACTACCAAGAAGGATGCCAGTGGCGCCGCACAGACCTACGGCTACGCGTGGACGAACCGGCTGTGGGGCGGCTGGATGCCGTGGATTTTTGTCAACGGCAGCAACTTGCTGCAAGAAGAAGAAGCGTCCGGCGGCGAGTGGTTGTGGAGCGGTTTCTATGCCGACGATCCCGCTGTGCAGGGGCGCGGCGGCGGCTGGCGCTGGACTGCGCCCAAAGCCAACGATCCCGCCAACGTGGAGGCGCTGGACTTTCTGTACCAGATTTACCAGGAAGGCATCACCCCGGCCATCGAGCTGGGCGGCGGCGACACGTTGCAGGGCTTTTTCACGACCGGCAAGCTGGCGATGACGCCAGCCGGCGGTTTCTGGGCAGGCAGCCTCAAGAACGCGGGCATGGCGAATGACTCCTTTGATGTGCAGTTGATGCCCAAGTGGAAGAATCAGCGCCACCAGTTCGGCACCGCGGGTCAATGGATCTTTGCTGATGGTAAGAACAAGGAAGCTGCGTGGGACTACATGAAGTTCCGCATCTCCAAGGATGCCATGATGGCGAACGGCATGTTCAACCCGGTGACGCTGACTACGCCGACGCGCCGTTCGATGCTGACCGCCGAACGCTTTGCCGACACTGGCCCGGCCAACTGGCAGGTATTCTACGCCACGCTGGACGATCACCCCGACACCGCGCCGATCCCGGCGCCGCCGATCTCGAACCCGATGACGGCGTTGTTTGTCGGCTACACCTCACGCGCCATGAACGGTGAGTTGACGCCGCAAGCTGCGCTGGATGGGATGCAAAAAGAACTCGAAGACCTGTACGCACGCAATCCTGACATGTATACAAAAGCGAGTTAGCGGCCTACCGCTCAGGTGACAGCCGCTTAAGGAAGCGACTGTCACCTGAAGCTGATCTGATAGGATAGAAAGGAGGAGGTCTATGTCGTCTGTAGCTTCGACGAACAAACACGTCGGGCAAAGCAAATCGCGTTCACGCAACCCTTACCGGTTGATGACCGAAAACACGCTCAGCGGAATGGCGCGGCGCAAGGCGTTGATGGGGTATCTGTTCCTTTTCCCCACCATTTTGGGAATTCTGGTCTTCACCGCCGGTCCGGTGCTCTTTTCGTTCGTGCTGAGCCTCTTCCGCTGGAATGTCTTTTCACCGCCCGAATGGATTGGCTTTGTCAGCTATCAGCGGATGGTGACCGACAGTCGAGCCTTGACTGGCTTCTGGAACTCCTTCATTTTTGTCGTCTTTGCAGTGAGCTTGCAGGTGCTGCTGGGGTTGGTGCTGGCGATGATTCTGCAATCGCACATGGCAACCTGGCTGCGCTACACTTATCGCACGACCTTTCTGCTACCGATGTTGATGTCGGGTGCGGCGACGGCGATCGTGTTGGGCTATATGCTGCACAAGGAATTCGGCGCGGTCAACTACTACCTCGGCCGCATCGGCATTCCGCCCATCCCGTGGCTGACGCAGCCCACCTGGGCCATGGTCAGCGTGATCATGTCCTATCTGTGGCTCTCGACCGGTTTTGCGATGATCCTCTTTATCGGTGGGCTGACCAACATCTCAAACGAGATTCTCGACGCTGCCGACGTCGACGGCGCACGCGGGTTGACGCGTTTCTGGAACATTACACTGCCGCTGGTCAGCCCGACCTTGCTCTTCGCTGCAGTGACCGGTGTGATCGGCGGGCTGCAGGTCTTCGACCTGCCCTACATCATGACGCGCGGCGGCCCTGGCGACTCGACGCGCACCGCGGTGATGGTGATGTACGAGTCAGCTTTCAAAAACATGGAGATCGGGTATGGCTCGACGATTGCCGTCGTGCTCTTCCTGGTCATTCTTGCCGTGACCGCTGGCCAATTTGGACTCAGTAAGCGCTGGGTCTTTTATCAATAACGAGGTAGAGAGATGCAATCAACCATGATGCCAACTGCTCCTCGCCGTTCCAGTGCGGCCGCGGCAGGCGATTTTCTGCGCTATCGGCTGGGAATGTGGCTGCTGCTGCTGGTCACGACCGTCTTTGCGATCATCGTCGTGGCGCCCTTTGCCTGGACGGTCTCCACCTCGATGCGCACACCGATGGAATCGTTCAGCGTGCCACCGCAGTGGATTGTCCTCAACCCGGATTGGTCGAACTACGCGCGCGTCTTTGAGGAAATCCCCTTTTTCCGACAGATTCTCAACAGCTTTGTCGTGACGTTGGCGGTGGTAGTGGGGCAGTTGTTTACGGCTTCGCTGGCCGGCTATGCCTTTGCCCGGCTGGAATTTCCCGGCCGCAATCTGCTCTTCTGGCTGATCATGGCAACCATGATGATCCCCTTGCAGGCGACGATCATCCCCGTTTTTGTGATCATCAGCCGCATGGGGCTGGCCAATACGCTCTGGTCGCTGATCATTCCGGCGCTGCCGACCGCCTTCGGCACCTTTCTGATGCGCCAATATTTCCTGGGCGTGCCCAAGGATTTTGAGGAAGCCGCGGTGATCGACGGCGCCAATCAGTTCTCCGTCTTTGCGCGCGTTTACCTGCCCCTGGTAACGCCGGCGCTGGCGGTGCTGGCGATGCTTGTCTTCAACGGTATGTGGAATGACTTTTTCCGGCCTTTGATTTTCATTAATGACCCACTATTGTTTACTATCCCGCTGGGATTGAACGATCTCAAAGGGTACATGGCAACCGGCAGCATCTCGGTCGTGCTGGCCGGCGTGACGATGTCGCTAATCCCCGTGGTCATCGTTTACATTTTTGGACAGCGCTATCTGATCGAAGGCATTATGATGGGCGGCGTCAAGGGCTGATTGGCGCCCTGAAAACAGATAGGAATGGTTATGCAAACCGCTTCACAGATTAAGGGTTCCTTGGCTTTACCTGATCGCGCGCCTGGCTGCGGACCCGCACCGCCCTCACTATCACTTTCTGCCGCCGGCCAACTGGATGAACGACCCGAATGGCATGATCCACTGGGATGGTGTGTTCCATCTTTTCTACCAATACAACCCCAACGGCCCTTTTCACGGCACGATCCACTGGGGACACGCGTCGAGCGAAGACCTGGTGCACTGGCGCGACCATCCGGTGGCGTTGGCGCCGCAACCCGGTGGCGCGGATGCCGATGGCTGCTGGTCGGGCTGCGCCGTGAACGACAACGGCGCGCCCACCTTTATCTACACCGGCGTGCAGCCGCAGACGGTCTGTCTGGCGATGAGCCACGATGGGCTGGAAACGTGGCAGCAGTACGCCGGCAACCCCGTCATCGCTGCGCCGCCGGCAGAGATCGCCGCGCATTGTGGCGACGACTTCCGCGACCCCTACGTCTGGCGCGAGGAGGACGGCTGGTGGATGGTGATCGGCACGCGGCGCGCGGGCGTGGGCGGGCTGGTGTTGCTCTATCGCTCGGCTGACCTGAAACAGTGGGAGTTTGTGCGCGTGCTGCTGTCCGGTGACGAGGCGGGCAACACGCGCTTCTACGAAGGCGCCATGTTCGAGTGCCCCAATCTGCTCGACTTTGGTGAGCGACGCGCCCTGATGATCGCGGCGCAGGATGCGACGCACCGGCTGCACCACGCCGCCTACTTTGCCGGTCCTTATCGCGACCACCACTTCGCACCGGATACAGGTGGCGTGCTGGTGCACGGCCATGCCTTCTACGCGCCGCAGGCCACGCGGCTAGACGACGGTCGCATCGTAATGTTTGGCTGGCTGCGCGAGACGCGACCGCTGGAGGCCGCCAAGTCCGCCGGGTGGAACGGTTGCATGTCGCTGCCGTTGATTGTTACGATGGCGGCAGATGGGTCGCTGCGCTTGACGCCGGCGCAGGAACTGGAAACGCTGCGTCGCCAGGCGTGGACGGTGAGCGATCTGCCACTTGCCCCGCACACAGAGCATCGCCTGGAGGTGGCCGGCAACGCGCTGGAATTGATCGTGGAATTCGAGGCGGATACCGTCGATGATTATGGCCTGGCTGTGTGCTGCGCGCCCGACGGCGCCGAACAGACGCGCATCATTGTGCGGCCGGAGCGTGGCGAGCTGTGCGTCGAGCACGTTGGCGCCGATCCCGCCCTGACGCTGCCGACCGCACGCGCCCCGCTGACGCTGTCGCCCGACCAGCCGTTGCAACTGCGCGTGTTCGTCGATGGGTCGGTGCTGGAAATCTTCACCGGCGACGGGCTTTGCCTCACGACGCGCATCTATCCACAACGGGCCGACAGCCTCGGCGTCGTCCTGTTCACCGCCGGTGCGCCGGTCGATGTCAGGCGCCTGTCGGCGTGGACATTGGCTGCGGTCTGGTAGAGGATTTGCTACACCACCGTGCCAAACAGCGCGCCGACGGCTGCCGTCAACGCCATCGCCAGTGCTCCCCAGAAAGTCACACGCAGCGCTGCTTTGAGGACGGGCGCCCCGCCGGCGCGAGCTGCCAGGATGCCCAAAAGCGCCAGAAAGATCAGCGAAGTGATCGAGACAGCGTACACGAGGAGCGCGTCCGGCGTCAGGAGCACAACCAGGAGAGGTAGGGCGGCGCCCGTGGCAAAGGTGGCTGCGGATGCCAGCGCCGCCTGCACCGGCCGTGCGGTGGTAATTTCCGAGATGCCCAGTTCATCGCGCATGAGCGGCGAGCGCATCCTTCGCCGTCAGTTGCTCGGCAACCTGTCGCGCCAGCGCAGGATCGAGTCCTCGACCTTCGTAGATGGAAGTCAACTCGTCTAGCTCGCTTTCCGATATTGTCGCCAGTTCGCTGCGTTCGCGGGTCAGGTCCGCCTGCTCGGTGTCGGCCTGCGAACTGACCGACACATACTCACCGGCCGCCATCGACATGGCTCCGGCAACGAGACCCGCCACGCCGGCCACCAGCACTTCGCTGCGTCCGGTGCTGGCCGCCGCCACACCAACGACGAGACTGGCTGTGGAGACAATTCCATCATTGGCGCCTAGGACAGCAGCGCGCAACCATCCGATGCGTTCGGTGCGATGCTCTTCCCGATGCATTCGAGGCATACAACCTTCCTTTTGGGTTCATGTAGATTGGTATGCCTTTGATCATTTCACGGGATTGCTCGATCTCCAAATTCATCATTCAACGTCAACAACCAAGCGTCATGGTCTTCGTTTTCAGCCAAGGAAGCACTGCCAGGTTGCAGATCGGATCGTATCCTTCGCCTGATACCGATTCGCCATTCGCACAGGATATGGTATACTCTCACAATTGCACCGAGCGGTAAATTTTGGGATTTACTCGCTTGCTCCTCGACTGAGCCAGACAAAATTGATGAGTTTTTACTTCAGCAAATGAAATCAGCCAATGAAATATGGAGGGCGCCGTGCGGGTAAGTTGTCTTCAAGAAAACCTGGCCAAAGGACTTGCCATTGTCGGCCGCGCGGTTTCGTCGCGCTCGACGATGCCGGTGCTGGCTAATATTCTCATTGAGGCGAGCGACAATCAACTGCGCTTGGCCGCCACCAATCTTGAGATCGGCGTGACCTGCTGGATCGGCGCCAAAGTGGAAGACCCCGGCTCGATCACCGTGCCGGCGCGTCTGCTCACCGAGTTCGTGAACAGCCTGCCGCCCGAACGCATCGACATGGAGTTGACGGTGCGCACGCAGACGCTCAAGCTGCGCTGCGCCTCCTTCGACGCCAACATGAAGGGGATCGACGCCGCCAGTTTTCCCATCATTCCCACGATCGATGGCGTCACCGGCGGCGGCGAAAACAACGGCGCCACGACCCTCCACATCGAGCTGCCCTCCACAGGGCTGCGCAAGATGGTGGATCAGGTCGTCTTTGCCGCTTCGACCGATGAGAGTCGTCCCACGCTGACGGGCGTCGAAGTGACCTTCAAGGAAGGGCGCGTCACGATGGCGGCCACTGACGGCTATCGTCTCAGCGTGCGCAGCGCCGAAGTGGACGGCAGCCTGCCCGACGCGCCGACCACGGTGATCGTCCCGGCGCGCAGCCTGGGCGAGCTGGCGCGCGTGAGCGCGGACGCGGACGAGGCGCGCGCCGTGCAGGTGCTCGTCACCCAGGAGCGCAACCAAATTCTCTTCCAGATTTGGGGCAGAAGTGGTGAAACCAAAGGCGGCGCCTTCCATCGCGTCGAAATGGCAAGCCAGTTGATCGACGCCAATTTTCCGGACTACCGTGCGATCATCCCAAAAACGCATACCACACGCACTGTGGTGGACACCGCCGCCCTGCTCAAGGCGGTGCGGGTGGCCTTTCTTTTTGCGCGTGACAATGCCAATATCGTCCGGCTCAAGATTCAGCCGGCCAACGGCGATGTGGCCGGTTATGTGAGCCTGGCCGCCACCAGCACCGAAATTGGCGACAGCGTGAACGAGCTCGAAGCCATGATCGAAGGCGACGACCTTGAGATTTCCTTTAATGCTAAATATCTGATCGATGTGCTCAGCCAGATCGACGAGCCGCAGGTGGTGATCGAGACGACCCAACCCACACGCCCCGGCACGATCCGGCCGGTCGGGATGGGCGATAAGGAGTTCCTGCACGTCGTCATGCCGATGCATCCCACGCGCTAGTACGGACAGGCCCCCGTGCCTGTCCGGCTTCCGTGCCTGTCCGGCTTCCGTGCCTGTCCGGCTTCCGTGCCTGTCCGGCTTCCAGGCGCACACAGGGGTGCGCCCCTACCAGGCAACCAATGCGGTATTTTAGCCCGTGTGTAATAGACATTTTCAGCCGCTTAAACAAAATGGCCGCTCTATGCAGAGCGGCCATTTTGTTGTTAGACATAGACGCCGGCTTCTATTCCGCCGGTGGAACCTGTAACTCCATCCCGACTCGCAGGGCATCCGACGAAGGCAGGGCATCCTGATTGGCTTCAAACAGCGCCTGGATGCGGTCCGGATTGCCGTAGAGTTTCATGGAGATACCCCATAATGTATCTCCCTCAACCACTGTGTAAGTTGACGGCGGGCGCACCAGAACATTAACGACCGACACCTCTTCGATGCCGGGCAGACGCACCAGCAGCGCGGCCAGGTCGTCGCGCGCCTCGACGCTTGGCGCCGTCCCTTCCAACACAAGCCGAGTCCCCTCGCGCCGGCCATTGACCGTTTCGGCCAGTTCCGGGCGTTGCGCCTCGATGAGCACGGTCTTCAGGTCGAACGGCGGCGCCACGATGATCGCCTGTGGGCTGGCCGCGGCCAACGGTTCGCTCTGTTGGGCAAGGTCGGGCGCGACCGCGGGCGTCGGCTGTGATGTCGGCGTAGGCGCGGGCTCGCCTTCACCAGACGTTGCATTTTCCGTGGTGATCTCCCCGGTGCGAGCGGGTGCGCTGGCCGGCGCCTTTACGGCTGGCGCATCTTCGACCGTGACCGGTGCGGCGCTTGGGGTAACCGGCAGCATGGCCGTCAGCCAGACCGGCGGATTCGACCACAGCCACCAGCCGCCCAGCGCCAGCAAGATCACCATGCCCAGCGCGGTGATTGCCCCCGGCATGGCAGAGCGCCGCGCCGCGGGTGAAGGACGCACTTCCTCCATGCTGACTGGCAGCAACTCAGCGTCGGACAAAGGTGCATCTTCCTGGATGCGGCGACCGTCGGCAGGTACGCGTTGCCGCGCCTGGCTGGAGCGCAGCAGCCACTCCGCTTCGCCGCGCAGCACGTCATCCACCGGAATGGCCGCCACGTGATGGCGCATGTCTTCCGGCTTGCCCAGGCGTTTACACAAGATGGCGCCGAGCAGGTGCAGCTCGGAGGAGGGTTGGTAGGCCAGCCCGCGCCGCACCTCGGCCAACGCCGCGGCTACATCACCGTGCGCCGCCATTTCCGCCGCGCGCATGTAAAAATAACGCGACGCCTGCTCCGCGCTGATCAGTCGGCGCAGGTTGGCGCCACACGCGCCGCAGCGATCGGCGTCGGGGCTGATTTCCACGGCATGGCCGCATTGAAAACAGGTAACTGCAAGCATGATGGGACCTTATGTTTTTTACTGGATCGATGTTGTCCGTACCCAACGAGGCCCTCATGCACCTGCGTCAGTCAGCTTTCTGCTTTTGCGGAAAGCTCAAACCAACGTTCCATAGCTGTTTCCAGCGTCTGGTCAAGTGCAGTCACTTGGATCGAGAGATCCTGGAGACGCTGATAATTATCACCGATCTGGTTGATTTCGTCCAATAGCCATAATTTGCGTGTTTCTAACGCCGCAATTTCGGTTTCCAGGCTTTCCACCTCGCGCTGCTCCTTCCACGTGAGGCGCGCAGGCTGAGTTTTACGACGCTCCGGCGTGGGCGTCGGCGCGACATGGGCGGCAGGCGTGGCGTCGGCGCGCGCCTCTTCCTGCAGCCGCGCAAAAAGCGTGTACGGCGAGGGATAGCGCGGCCCAAGTCGCCCGTCCTCCATGCTGACCAGAAAATCGACCGTGCGATCCAGAAAATAGCGGTCATGGCTGACGGCGATCAGCGCGCCGGCAAAGTGGTCGAGGAACTCTTCCAGCACGGCCAGGGTTTCGATGTCGAGGTCGTTGGTGGGTTCATCGAGCAGCAGCACATTGGGCTGGTGGATCAGGGTGCGCAGCAAATAGAGCCGCCGTCGTTCGCCGCCGCTGAGACTGCCAATGCGTGCATATTGCATCGACCGGGGGAAGAGAAACCATTCCAGCATCTGGGCGGCCTCGACGTGGTCGCCATCCTTGGTGCGGATGAGGGGCGCTTCGTTTTCGATAAACTCGATCAGGCGCAACCCGTCTTTGAGCTCGATGCTGCGCTGGTCGTAATAGCCGATCTGCACCGTATCGCCCCAGCGCACGGCGCCGCTATCGGGAGGAAGAACGCCGGCCAGGATGTCGAGCAAGGTGCTCTTGCCCGCGCCGTTTGGCCCGATGACGCCGATGCGGTCGCCCGGTTCGAGGTGGAGATCGATGCCGCTCAGCACCGCTGTGTCGCCAAAGCGCTTGACAAGCTTCTGTGCGGTGAGCACGTTGCCGCCTAACCGCCGCGACGCCAGCGCAATCGCCACCCGGCCGGCGCCGCTGTCGTGCTCGATTTCCATCAACTCCTCGACGCGCTGCTTGCGCGCCTTCTGCTTTGTCCCGCGCGCCATCGGCTGACGGCGCAGCCACTCCAGCTCGCGGCGCAGCAGGTTGTGGCGTTTGTCCTCTGCTTCGGCCAGACGCTCGTGCCGCTGCGCCCGCGCCTCCAGAAACTGCGTGTAGTTCCCTGGATAGCTCACCAGTTGGCGGCGATCCAGCTCCACGATGCGGTTGACGACGCGGTCGAGAAAGTACCGATCGTGCGTGACCATCAGCAAGGCGCCCGGCGTCGTCGCCAGATACTCTTCCAGCCAGGCAACCGTGGCCGCGTCGATGTGGTTGGTCGGTTCGTCGAGGATAAGCAGATCGGCGCGGTCGATCAGCGCGCGCGCCAGCGCCACGCGCTTGCGCTGGCCGCCGCTCAGCGTCCCGACCTGGTCGTCGAAGTTGGTGACGCCCAACCGCGTCAGGATGGCTTTGGCATTGGCTTCCGCCACCCAGCCATCTGCGATCCATCTCAGCGTTGAGCGTGTGCAATGCTTCCTGCGCTTTGGCGTCGTCCGGCTGCTGCTCGAGACGGGCCGTGGCCTGTTCGTACGTGCGCAGCAGCCGCATCTGCGGCGAGTCGCTGCGAAAGATCGTCTCCAGCACGGTCAACGCGTCCTGCAGCGGCGGCTCCTGCGGCAGATACTCGATGCGCACGCCGCCCGGCGCGCTCACGCTGCCCGCATCAGGCGCTTCGAGACCCGCCGTGATCTTGAGCAGCGTGCTCTTGCCGCTGCCGTTGACGCCGATCAGTCCGAGGCGGTCGCCTTCGTTGATCAGCAGGCTGGCGCCGTCGAAGAGCAGCCGCTCGCTGTATTGTTTGGAGATGTTGTCGATGGTGAGGAGATTCATTTCGCCAAGTCGTTTCGTTCATCCGGACAGAAGAGGTGTATGTCGATTTTTCTTCAAGTATACCCTACTGCTGGCTACTTCCCGGAAGCCGCTGTCTGGCGCAGGTATGTCCCAGAATGTTAGTGAGAACGCCCAAGACTGCGCCGGAACGTCGCATCGTCCTGTTTGCATCCTCTGTCAATGGGGAGTACGCTGCTATTCTGAAATATTTACCTTACCCAACGGCGTATTACACATCACGCATCACCCACTAAAGGTCTATTTATGCACCACGATCCTCGCTTACCACACTGTACGCCCGAAGCACAGGGCGTGGCTTCCGCGGCCATTCTCGCCTTTCTCGACGCGGTTGCGCGCGACGGCGTCGGTCTGCACAGCCTGATGCTTGTGCGCCACGGTCACGTGATCGCTGATGGTTGGTGGGCGCCCTATGCGCCGGAACTGCTACACATGCTCTTCTCACTGAGCAAGAGCTTCGTGTCCACTGCGATCGGATTGGCTGTGACCGAGGGAAGACTATCGGTAGACGACCCGGTGTTGCGCCTCTTTCCCGAAGAGGCGCCGCCCGTCGTAAGCGATGCCCTGGCCGCGATGCGTGTGCGCCATCTGCTCACGATGAGCACCGGGCATGACGCCGATGTCACCCAAGGGACGACCGCGGCGCCGGACGGCAACTGGGTCAAAGCATTTCTTGCCCAGCCCGTCCAGCATCAACCCGGAACCCACTTTGCCTACAATAGCGCCGCCACGTATATGCTCTCCGCCATCGTTCAGCGGCTGACGGGTGAGACGGTGCTGGCCTATCTCGGCCCGCGTTTATTGAAACCGCTTGGCATCGAAGGCGCCACCTGGCAAAGTTGCCCGCGTGGGGTCAATGTAGGCGGGTGGGGGCTGAACCTACGCACCGAGGACATCGCTTGCTTCGGCCAACTCTATCTTCAGCAAGGCGAATGGCAAGGTAGGCAGTTGATCCCGACGGCTTGGGTGCAGGAGGCTACCGCCTGGCAGGTGAGCAACGGCGCCGACCCGCGCAGCGACTGGGCGCAGGGGTACGGCTATCAGTTTTGGCGCTGTCGTCACCATGCCTATCGGGGCGACGGGGCGTTCGGCCAGTTCTGCCTGGTCATACCTGACCAGGGCGCGGTCGTGGCGATGACCGCGGGTGAGCAAGATATGCAACGGATGCTCAACCTGGTGTGGGCGCATTTGTTGCCCGCCATGCATTCGGCGCCGTTGGCGGAAGACGCCGTCGCCGCGGCGACGCTCAAGCAGCGCCTTGCGTCGCTTGTCCTGCCGCCTGTCTCCGGCGCGCAGGCATCGCCGGCTGCCATGCAGGTGTCGGGCCGGCGCTATTCCTTCCGACCGAATCAGCAACAGATCAAAGAAATGTCGTTGACTTTTGTAGAGAACGGCTGCGAGCTCGTCATCACCGACCGCTTTGGCGAACATCGCATCGTGTGTGGTTATGGCGAATGGCGTCGCGGCGCAACCAGGCTGGAGTCGGGTGAACTGCAGCGCGTCGCCGTCAGCGGCGCCTGGACAGACGTCGATACCTTCACGATCCAGCTTGCCTACAACGCCACGCCCTTCTGCCCGCGCATCACGTGCCGGTTCGACAACGATCGCCTGCATTATCAGTATGTGGCGAATGTTGCGTTCGGCCGCCGTGCTCGCCCGCAATTGGTGGGGCGCCGCTCCGGTTAATTGACGAGGTAAAGCTCGGTCACCTGTACGGCCAGACCCGTCTGCACTTCGACGCGTGCGGTGATGAGTTTGCCTGTGCGCCGGTCATAGGTGTTATCGATACGGAAGAGGCTGCCCTCCCCCCGAATCGTGATGGAGCGGTCGGCGTTGCGCACGTAGGCAATTGTGACGCCTGTCACCGGGTCGCGATCGAGCGTGCCCGCCCGCACGCTGTTTTTCAACGCTTCGACCGGCAGCCAAAGCGCGTCCGCTACCTGGTTGGCGCCCGTGACGCGGTCGCTGGCGCCTGTCACCGCACCGCCCAGGAAACTTGTCAACCGAAATGCTGACCAGCGCCCTTGTGCAAGCTTGATGCTGGCGCTGGCGCTTTCGGCAAACTGACCCGACGGTGAGCCTGCAACGAAAACTGATCGCGTGCCTTCGTACTCCAGCATGGCGCCCTGCTTCACCCATGTTGGCGCCTTTGTTCCGCGCCAGGGTATTCGCAGTTGACGGCGCCCCAGGAGGTAAATCTCCGACGACTGCCGCGTGGCCGCCGCGTCGGCGCCGACCGTATGCCGGAAGTAGACCAGCAGACCGGTTTCCGTGTCGAACATCGAAATCGTGACGCCGTCCTCGGTGTGATATTCAAAGCGCACGGCGTCATACTCCTGCTCGGCGATTGTTGTGGGCATGTGGACGACAACCAACTCATCATTGGCGACGTCTTCCGCATGTTTCAGTACGGCTGGATTGAGCCAGAAATCGCTGACGCCAGGCAAGAAACTGGCGCCAAAGACGCCGGCGGGCGTCACGCCGGCCCCCGTGTTGAGGTAAAGGCTCGATGCCACCACGGCGAACGCGCCATCGAGCGCGACAATGTCGTGTTGCAGGTAACCGGCGCCGCTCGCGCCCTCTTCACCCTCTTGCTGGGCAATCGTGGCGCTTTGTACATAATAGGAGATGCGCTGACCTTCGCGCACCCAAGCCGGCGCGGGCATAGTCAATAATTCGGGAAATAACAATGGGAAGGCATTCAATGGGTCGCCGCCAAAGGTCTGGGCGGGCGGCGTGGCCGCAGCCGGCGAGGCGGCGCTCAGCAGCAGAGCGATGACAAGCATCAATTTGCTTGCCAGGAAGAACACACTTTTCGACATTCGGAGCGTTTGCATGATTCACCTCCGGGCAGCAATAGATAGTGCAGTGAGATTATCACCAACCGACTGAAGAAGGGAGATCGCAGTGAAACTGGTAGAGTTGTAGTATGAACACAAACAAAACTACTCTCACGCGATCTCCCTTGGACAGTTTAGCATGTGTGAACGAACGGTGCGAACGATACGGGCAAGCGGGACAGGGCAATCTGATTGTGCGCAAGGTGTATGGTGCGGACCGGATTCGGTATCTGCGATGCCGGGTCTGTCGGGCGGAGTTCAGCGAGCGCAAGAACACGGCATTGTGGAACACAAAAGTGCCTGAGACTAAAGCGATCTCGGTGGGCGAGCATCTGGCGGAAGGCTGTTCGTTGAAGGGCGCGGCCCGTCTGGCGCAGGTGGATCCGAGCACGGTGCGACGACTGAACCAACGACTGGGTGCGCATGGCGAAGCCTTTCATGATGAACGGGTCCAGGGTATTCAGATAGAAGCTCTGGAAGCGGATGAACGCCACGGGTATGCCGGAAACAAAGAAGTACCGGCCTGGGAAGCCGAGTTGATCGATCCAGTCAGCAAATTCGTTCTCTCCCATGTGCAGGGCAGGCGCAATGAAGAAATGATCCGGCGCCTGCTCACAGATGGTGCCAGTCGCCTGGCTGACCGTCACGATCTGGTGCTGTTGACTGACGGAGATGCCAGCTACGCTACCTTATTCCCGGCGATCTTTGGACAGCCTTACCGTCCCAGCCGAAACGGCGATCGGGGGCGATTCCCCAATGTGCGCTTCCGGATTCCACGCCGCCTGGCCCACGTACAGGTCATCAAGCACAGACAGGGTATGCGTGTCGTCAACATCGAACTCCGCTACAGTCACGGCAGTCGGAAACGGGTCAATGAAGCGCTCGACAAACTCGGATACGCAACACCGAACACCTCGGCTATCGAGCGATGCAACGGTACGGCCCGTCGCATGAATGCCCACCAGGTGCGCAGGTCTCTGGCTTTCTCTCGGCGAGCAGACACCAAAGCAGCCCTCGGCTGGTGGGGCGTCACCGTCTATAACTGGTGTCGACCGCATCGTTCTCTCCGCCAGCAAATGGCGGAACCTGTGGGCAAAAAAAGTTCCAGCAACGGACACCTGCCATGATTCTTGCGCTAGCCAATCGTATTCTTTCTGTCAGAGATGTTGCCCTCACTCCCGTCTACCCAGGCAGAGCTATGAGATAATCTCATAGCTCTACCGGAAGAACCGCTGTTGGAAGAATGGGATGATGTCGACCAACTGCTGTTTGTCATCGAATCCAAATTTTCTTCCGGTGGAACGATCCTTCTAAAGTAAAGCTACTTTGAAACCAAGAGTTTCTCGAAGTCAGGGTCCAGTTCCAATTTGGGCCATAGGCGCTTGATGATGGCGAACGGTTCGGTGTTGATGCGATCGACGAAGGCTTTGCAGGCATCAAACAGCTCACGTGGAGGCATAGCAATGATTGCGAGTCACGTCTTCACGCATCCATTTCCAAAGACCCTCAATCGGGTTGAGATCAGGGCTATACCCCGGCAAGGGCACGAGGGTGAAGCCCAACCTTGCGGCCTCCGCCTGAACAGCTTTGGCGGTGTGACACGATGCACCATCCCAGATGATCACAGTCGGCGCGGTGAGCGGTCCCAGCCAGGCAGCCAGATGGTGCAGGAACTTGATCGTATTGTCGCCGTTGCAGCCGCCTTCGTTCCAGATGAAGCACTTCCCGTTGGTGAAGTCATAGGCGCCATACCAGTCGATCCTGTCCTGCAAGCGGGGGCAATGACTCAATCGCCAGGCTGGTTCACCCTTCTGTGCCCAGGTATAGCCCAGATCCATGTCCTGATGAAGATGCGCCTCATCAATGTAGATCAGCCGCATCGCGCCCTGGCACACCTGCGTATAGAGTTTCTGGAAGGCGGTCATGAAAGCCGCACGCTTAGCGGGATTCGCACGCTTGAGCACTTTCTGGCACTTCTTCCAGCTCAAATCATGCGTGTTCAACACTTTGCTCAACGTACGTCGCCCGACCTCACAGGCGAAGACCTGCTTGATCCAGCGCCGCAGCTTCTTCAGCGTCCAGTTGTAACCAGGCAGGCCATGCTCAATGGGCGCACTCTCTTTCACCGTGGCAACGATTTGCTTGACTTGTTCGGGCGCAAAAGGGGGGGGCGCCCGCCACTACGCTGATAGGTCACGGCTTCTGGCCCCAAGGAGTTGTACGTGTGCACCCACTTCAGCACGGTGTTGTCGTCATGCTTCATGGCAGCCGCCCACTGCGTGGCATTCGTGTGGCCCGCACCAATCTCGTACAACGCCAGGAATCGTTCACGCGTCCGTGGATGCTCCGCCGCCACGGATAACCGGCGCAAGTCCGCCAGCGTCTGCTCCCATTTTGCCAGGTCTGGTCGCACCATCTTGCCCTCCTCTTGTCTCTCTGTATCAATACACCCGCATGAGAAGGGTTTTACCAGACCTGTCCATGTATCGCAAAACTATGATTCTGAAAGTATCTTTACTTTAGATAACATTATGTTGGAGGCGAAAATTGCGCCGAAATCGCCTGTTCCTCCCAAAGTGCTGGCGCACTTTGAACCTGAGTATCTGCTGGGGACAACGGAGAGTGATGAGAACAGCGTTGCCATGACCATCGTTCCGGACACCGTCAGCAGTTCGATGATCGCTATGCTCGAATACACGACGCCGTCCGACAAGGCAGAGTTCACCATCGAGTTGGATGGCGCCGATATGAGCGAGTTTGACGCGCTGACTTTCTATGCCAGAGCTGACAGCGAGAGCGTTGAAGGTCAGAAACTTGGGTTTGAAGTGTCTGCCTACAACACTGACCTACTTACGTCTGATGTGCCAGTTGATGAATCCGCACTGACCAGTAAGGTCTTGCTTGAAGGTACAGAATGGCGGAAGTACGAACTCCCAGTTCAAGAATTTGTGGGCGAGGCAAGTCACGAAAAATTCTGGGCAAGCCTCGATCATCTGTTATTTGTGTTCTCGCCAGACCTGTCAGGGGAATCAGGCGCCGTCTATCTGGATAACGTTCAATTTGAACGCGTGTCTGGACGATCTCCAGGTCGTACGGAGATAACCGAAGCAAGGCCCGGTAAGGCTACTCCGCCGCCAGAAGAGCCTACGCTAACTGCAACAGTGGTTCCTGAGAAGGAATCTCCCACATCGACGGTTGTACCTACGGCGACTGAGACCCCGACACCTATCACCGAGGAACCGCCAGTGCAACTGCTCGTCTCCAACTTCGATTCGTGCAGGACAAAGGACAGTGGGGCCGCATATGAGCGCCCCAGGTGTTGGTATCGAACTGCGCTTTCAGCACGCAGCCTCGTCCGTTGACTTCGGGATAAGTATCATTGACAACGGTCGGAGGCTCATTGGTTCAGACTTGGCCCGGCAGATTTGTCAGGGTTTTCCAAACTACAGTTTGACATGGCGTTCGAGAAGGCACAGCAAGCCTCTCGTCTGAAGGTTGAGCTGAAGCAATCTCCCGGCGGAAGCCCTTCGCTGTACTACATTGATAATCCATCTCAGGATTGGCAGACTATGACGATCCCGTTCTCAGACTTTGCCCCTCAGTTTTCTTCCCTTTCCTCTGTTGCAGAGCTTGTCTTTGTGGTTGAAAACTCAGGCGGCACGCTTTTGCTTGATAATGTTCGCTTCATCCAGTGAGGTCATTAAGTGACAGCAACACATCGATTTGCCGCAATCTTGCTAAGTATGGCCGTTGTTCTGAACGCTTGTACGGCGCCTTCGTCGGCGGTTGGAACAAATGGCGCATGGCAACCAGGACAGGTGTTCCCCTATCCGATTGTAGCTGACCCTGGGTTTCGAGGTGAGTTTGCCGATCCCTTTATCGGTGATGTTGCTGGACGTACAGGGAAGGACCTTGGTTCCGACTGGGCGCGGTCGAACCACCTACCCTGGAGGTGGCGCTCCGAACAACTCCAGGGTGGAGATTACGCCAACACGGCAGAAATCGGGTTGTTAGCACTTTCCTGGCTGGCTGCCTATGATCTTGGTCAAGCATGGGGTCCGACCTGGGAAGCTACCGAGGCCGAAATTATGGCGATACTGACTCAACTGCGTAACTGGCAGACAGGCGTCCAAATTGAACAGCCCCATGGGTCGAATGCGTACAGCAACAGCGTCTTCTATCACAATACCTTCGCCAGTCTATGGTTGAGTGATAAGAGCTTGAGTCGAGTGAATTGCGCCCATGCTGGCAACATAGTGAAGGATGGCAGCAATAATATTCGGATACGACATTGAGTGGGTCGGCAAAGCACTCGTGCAACATCGTGGCTTGGTAAACATCAGTGCGAATCCCCTTGTCCGGACCGGTCGCCATCTGATAACGCTCTGGAATGGCCTGATAATTGAGCTTGTCGCCAGAGCGACGACGGAGGGCCAGACTTCTTCTGTTCACCCTTGTACTCGAAGTAGAGCGCCGAATCGTGACGCAGTTTCTGAGATCAGTGCAACCCCAGACTTTGCTGCACCATCTGACAAACGTTGTTGTTGCCGAAATGACCATCCAGCACCAGATAGGTGAGGGGAAGAGTCCACCAATCAGTTCCAACAACTTCTTGACCAGTCATCCATCATTCTCAGTTCGCCGTTCCATTCAACGTGACGTTTGTCTTTATTCTTGCTGCCTTTGGGACGTCCCGCCTTGCGCTTGCCTCCCTTTGGATTCTTCTTCGCTGCGCTTTCTTGGTCGCACGCTGCTTCGCTTTCGCTGGAGCGTCCGTCTCTGCGGTGCTTAACCACTTGCTCCGTCAACAGCGGATGGGAAACAGCATCACTCACACTGACCAGAGAAAGGGTGAAGAAGCTGACCCCAGCGATGGGCTTGTTGTAGATCGACGAGAAAAAACGGCCCAACCGTGTGTCTTCTTTCGGCTTTGCTGACCACACTCTCGTCGCCAGCACAACCAGATACACCTCATCAGGTTGGAACAGGTGGGTGCGGGAGAACAGCCAACTCATCTGCGCCCACGGGCAGCACCGTGTTGAACCAACGCTGCACTGTCCGGTAGCTGCCACCCCTCTCGTCCAGCGCAGAATACCCAACATCGTCACACGACCGGTCAGTTGCCAACATCGCGGCGATGATTCGTCCCAACTGACGTGTCGCTGTCTGATTCTGACATTGGTCGAAGCATTGAA
>JADJVW010000033.1 GCA_016710365.1 Candidatus Caldilinea saccharophila
CACAATTCAATAATTCATTTTATCCAACTTTAGGAAGGATCGAGACTATGACGAAACGTCTTTTGCGCGCACTGCCGCTTGCGCTCTTATTTAGCCTGCTCGCCACCAGCGCCTTCGCCCAGGAAGGCGCTGTGGCGATAGGGGAACTGACCTATGCCGTCAATAACATTACTTTGTTTATCTGCGCCGTGTTGGTGCTGTTCATGCAGGCAGGCTTTGCCCTGGTGGAGCTTGGTTTCAACTCGTCGAAGAATGTCGTCAACATCATGTTCAAGAATTTTATCGACATGGCGTTGGGTGTAATGATTTATTGGTTTGTCGGTTTTGGCTTGATGTATGGCGCTTCGCAAATCATTCCGGGTTTTCTGAGCTGGGGTGGTTTTGGCGTGAGTGAAGTGGGAACTGGCCTGGAAGGGTTGAATCCGCAGGCGAACTTTCTCTTCCAGGTTGCGTTTGCGGCAACTGCCGCCACCATCGTATCGGGCGCCGTCGCCGGGCGTATCAAATTCAGTGCGTATCTCATTTACACCGTATTTATCAGTGCAATAGTTTACCCTATTAGCGGCTTTTGGCAGTGGGGGGGCGGCTGGCTGTATCAGATGGGCTTCCACGACTTCGCCGGCTCATTGGTCGTGCACGCGGTGGGCGGGTTTGCTGGTTTGGCCGGTGCGATTGTGCTCGGCCCCCGCATTGGCCGCTTTGCCAAAGATGCGCCCAAGCATGTCTTTGCCCCCCACAACTACGCCTTTGCCGGTCTCGGCGTATTCATCCTGTGGATCGGTTGGTATGGCTTTAATCCTGGCAGCCAACTTGCCTTTGTCGGGGCTACCAATATCGACGCGATGATGCTGGTCGCCGTCAACACGACGCTGGCCGCAGGCGCCGGCGCGGTGGCGGCGCTATCTCTGTCATGGTTTCTGCTCAAGCGCCCCGACCTCGGCTCAGCGCTCAACGGTGCGCTGGCCGGTCTGGTGTCGATCACGGCCAACTGCGATGCGGTGACAAACACCGAGTCCATGATCATCGGCGTGGTGGGCGGTCTGCTTGTCGTGCTGGCCACCATACTTTTGGAGAAAGCTAAGATCGACGACCCCGTCGGTGCATGGCCGGTGCATGGCGTCGGCGGGCTATGGGGTGGGCTTGCAACTGCCATCTTTGGCGGCTACGCGTTGACCACGCAGATCATTGGCTCCGTCAGCATCGCGGCATGGGCGTTCGTTACCTGTTTTGCACTCTTCTCGCTTCTGAAAGCGATGGGTCAATTGCGCGTTTCGCCGGAAGAAGAGGAAATAGGGCTTGACCTGACCGAGCACGGCGCCGAAGCTTACTCGCTCACGGGGCTGGGCGTGCTAAGCGGCGACTAAGTTGCTTCGTAATAACGTAATGGCGTAATACGTAATGACGTAATCACAGTGCACATCATGGCGGTGGAGTGGGCAGTTACCGCAGGCTCGCTGCACCGCTACGTTCCGCCTTTTCTATCCTCGCCCGTCACACCTTTCCCATTGCGTTCACACATACGCATTCCATGGCGGCGACTGTTTACAAAGCGTGTTGCTTCCGGTACTATACGACATAGAGGGGGGCAGGATGCTGCCATATGCAGTGCAGCCTGATCGCCCTTGCCGGTTTACACACCAGACGACGCCATGAACGATAGTCCGCTGACGACACTACCGCAGGGGCGCCGGGGACAGCCCCCCGAACAACCGCTGAAGCAGTTAGGCCCCTATCAGATTGAGCGCGTGCTCGGCCAGGGCGCGGCGGCAGTCGTCTACCAAACGCGGCGTCCTGATGGCGTCACTGTCGCATTGAAGGTCCTGCATCGTGCGGCGAGCAGCGATGCACGCCTTCGCGAAACTTTCCAACGCGAGGCAAAGATTCTGCTCAAGCTCAATCATCCGAGCATTGTGCAGGCGATGGATGCAGGTCAGATCGACGGGCATTATTATATGACGCTGGCGCTGGTCGAAGGTCAGACTGTCGAAGCATTGTTGACCAGGCAGAAAAAACTCGGTGAGGCGCCCGCCATCGACATCGCCAGCCAGGTCGCCGCTGCGCTTGACTATCTGCAGCGCCAGCAGATCGTGCATCGGGACATCAAGCCCAGCAACATTCTGCTCAACCAGCGCAGCCGCGCCATTCTCTTCGATTTCGGCGCTGCTATCGATCTGAGCATCGAACAACCAATTCAGGGGCAAGTCTATGGCACCCCTGCTTTTCTTGCCCCGGAACAGGCGCGCGGCGACGGCGCCATCGACGGGCGCGCCGACATCTATGCCTTGGGCGTCACTCTCTATCGGATGGTTGCCGGGCGCAAGCCGTTTTATGGCACACGCGGCGAATTGCTGGAGGCGCACCTCACCGCACGGCCGCCCCGTCCTTCACAATTCTCCTACGTATCGCCGGCGCTCGAAGCGGTGATCCTGCGCACGTTGGAGAAGAACCCGGCCGCCCGCTATCAAAGTGGTGCGGACCTGACAGCCGCGCTCGAAGAGGCTCGCACCGCGGAGCGACCCGCCTCCACAGGCCAGGAGCTGCCCCAGCGTCTGCTCCACTGGCTGCGCAGCGCCATCGCGCCAGGCGAGTAGAAAATACGCGCCTCTTGCACTGCTTCAGAAACAGCCTTTGACGCAGCCATCTTACAACACAGACGGCCTGGTCAGTACTGCCAGGCCGTCTGTGTTGGAGGGAAAACTTTCTTCCCTTTATTATTCTCCGATGGTGACTTCAGCGCTCATGCCCCAGCGCAAACCGGCCGGCTGTGCGTCGAGATCGATCCACACCGTATACACCACGTCGCCGCCGATCGTGCTGGCCTGAGGGGAGATGCGGACCACGCGGCCGCTTTGTGTAACTTCAAGCGGCTCGATCAACACGCTGGCCGGCTGCCCAACTGCAATAAACGCCACATCGCGCTCGCTCAAATCGATTGTCTCAATCTGGAGCGCGTCCAGATCCGCGAGCGTCACCACCGGCGCCCCGGCTGCCGCAAACTCTCCGGCGGCCACATCCACCGCTGTGACTGTGCCTGTAAACGGTGCGCGCAGTTCCAGGTTGGCGAGATCCTGCTCGGCGCGCTGCACCGCCGCGCGCGCCTCGGCGACCGCGCCGGCCACCACCGCGATCGTTTCGCTGCGCACGCCGTCGGTCAAGGCGTCCAATTGCGCCTGCGCGACATCCACCTGCGCCTGCGCTTCGTCCAATTGCGCGGCGGTGGCCGGCGCCTGCAACCGATCCAGCGCGGCCTTGGCCTGAGCGATGCGCGCGCTGGCCGCAGACACCGTTGCGGCTGTCGGCTCGATAAAGAGTGCGTCGTAGCGCGCCTGCGCGGCTTCCAAATTATTGGTCGCCTCCTGAAGCTGGCGGCTCTGCGGCAGTGCGCCGGAGTCGTTGCGCCATTTCACCTCGTTGAAGGCCGACTGCGCCTGCTGCCGCGGCGCGCGCATTGGACAAAGCCGCCAACGCCTCGATGCGCGCCGATTCATCCGGGCCGTTAAACAAAGCCTGATACGCAGACTGCGCGGCGGCCAGATCAGCTTCGGCTGCCGACACCTCTGTGGGCCTGGCCGGGTCGGCAAGCTGCGCGAACCGGGCGCGTGCGGCGTCAAGCTGCGCCTGCGCGGCCGCGATCTCCGCGGTGGCGGGTGCGGCCTGCGCCTCGGCAAGCTGCGCCTGCGCGCGGAAGTAGGCTGCGCGCGCCTGCGTGAGCGCCAACCGTGCGGCCGCATCATCGAGCCTGATGAGCAGCGCGTCGGCGGGGGCGTTCTCGCCAACCTGGACGGCGACTTCAGTCACACGTCCCGAAGTGGGCAGGGCGAGGGCGGCGCTCTGCGCAGGCGCCACCCTCGCCGACGCGGTGGCGCTGCCCCCCTCGGTGCGCACCAGCGCGATCGGCGGGAGGGGCGTGGCCGCGGGTGGGGGCGTCGGCGTGGGCGTGGGTGGTGTGCAGCCTGCTGCCAATATGATCAACAGTAGCAAAACAAACTGTCGCAGGGAGCGGGATCCGACAAGCTTCTTCATGCGTTAGTGACCTGCACCGTTCTCTACACTATTCTCTACAATACGGCCGTCAAGCATCTTGACCGTGCGCCGCGCAAAGCTCATCACGCGCGGGTCGTGCGTGGCAAAGATGAACGCGGTGCCGGTCTGTTCGTTGAGCCGCTTCATGATCTCCATGGCCTGCTCGCCGTTGGCCGTGTCGAGGTTCGCAGTCGGTTCGTCGGCCAGCACCATCAGCGGACGCGGGGCCAGCGCACGCGCAATTGCCACACGCTGCTGCTGCCCGCCGCTGAGCTGGTCAGGCCGGTGATGCACACGGTCGGACAGCCCCACCGCATCGAGCATCTCCAGCGCGCGCGTCCGGCGTTCCTTAGCGTTGACGCCGTTGAGCAGCAGCGGCAGCTCCACATTTTCATACGCGTCAAGCACCGGCACCAGCGCAAAGAACTGGAAAATAAAGCCGATGACCTCGCGGCGCAGATCCGCGCGACGGTTGGCGTTCAGACGCGTCACGTCCTGGCCGTTGATCAGCACCAAACCGCGATCCGGCTTGTCCAGACAGCCGATGATCTCTGCAGGCAGCATGGTGGTCTTGCCCGAACCGGACGGCCCCACCAGCGCGGTGAATTCACCCGCCTCAACCGTGAGCGAAACGCCGTCCAGTGCGCGAGTTTCGATCTCACCAATATGATAATTCTTGCTTGCGTCACGTAGTTCAATAATCGACATTGGAAACCCTCATTCTTGATTCGATTTTTCTGTTCAAACCATCTCTATGACGAGTGCAGCGCATCGACCGGCTCCAGGCGAGCCGCAAACCAGGCCGGATAGAGTGAGGCCAGCAGCGCGATAATAAGCGTCCACACCGCAAGCCAGGTAAAGGTGACCGGCTCAAAGCGAGCGTAGAGCACTGCGCTCACCGCCATGTTGCCCACCACCGCGGCGTTGTCGCCATAGAAGAAGCCATTCTGCGTCAGATACAGCACGGCGAGCGAGCCGAGCAAGCCGCCTACGACAACCCCGGCCAGAGCAATGATCGCCGCTTCGAAGATCATCATCTGGGTGATCTGGCGTCGTTTCATGCCCAGCGCGGCCAGGATGCCCATCTCGCGGATGCGCTCGAAGACCGCCATGAGCAGCGTGTTGGCCACAATCACAGCGACGATCAGCATGATGATGGCGTCAATGATCACATAGAAGCTCATCGCCGTCCCCATCGTTTCCAACAGGTACGCGTTGAGATCGCGCCACGTCAACGTCTGCACGCCGGGGCTGCTGAGCGCGGCGGCCACCGCGTCGGCGTCCTCCTGATCGGTGAGCATGATCATGATGGCGCTGGCACGGTCGCCGGCCTGCGTAAATGCCTGCGCCTTGGCCAGCGGCATGAAGATCGCGCTCTGGTCATAAATCGGCACGCCCGAGGCAAAAAGCCCGCGGATGACAAAGAGGGCTTCCTCCGGTTGGCCGCTGGCATTGATCACGGTCAGGTTGACATTTTCGCCCACCTTCAAGCCCAGGTTGTCGGCCAACGTTTTGCCCATGACGATGCCGCTGCGATCGTTGGCTTCGATAAAGGCGCCCGCCACCAACGCATCACGGATCGGGGTATGGAGTGACGATGCCGGGTCGATCCCGTAGAGCAGCAGCCCGACCGAATCCTCGCGCGTGTTCATAATGGCGTCCGCCCACAGCAGAGGCCCGGCCGCAGTCACCTCTGGCAGCGCCGCAGCCTGCGCTGTGCGCCTCGGGCTGGTCGAGCAGATCCGCCCACTGCAAGCTGTGCTTGCCATCGGTATAGGACTCGGCGCGCAGTTGCACGTGGCCGGTCTGCAGCCGAATGCCGTTCTGCAGCGAATCTTCGACGACGCCGGCAATAAAGCCGTTGACGACGATCAACAACGCCAATCCGAGCGCCACCGCCAACAATGTAAAGAAGGTGCGCCGCCGGTTGCGAATCAGGTCACGATAGGCGATGACCCATAGCTTTGTCCACGCCATGGTGGAACTCCTTTCGACAATTCACTGTACGTTCTGCGTAGAGCGCAGTGAGAGTAGAGCTGCAAAGAGTAAACGATACCGCGCATCCAGATGGGAATAGAACGCGGATGACGCGGATTGGACGGATCGCTACGGATCAGATCAGCGGGAATCCGCGTTATCCGCGTTCTATGCTTGCCTGGACCTGGCATTGCTAAATGTGATGCAAAGCCGCCGCCGGCTCCTTGCGCGACGCCTGCCAGGCCGGATAGAGCGAAGCAATGGCCGCAATGACGGCGACAATCACCCCGCGCAGGACGACATCAGCCGTCGTCAGCGAGGGATAAAGCCGGCTGCCCATCAGCGCGGTGACCTCGCCCATGCCCGAGGCAAAGGAGAAATCGATGCCGCCCGCCTGCCGGATCAACATGATAATGCCGACGCCGGCCAGACAACCGATCACGGCGCCAACCACGCCGATCAGCGTCCCTTCCACCAGGAAGAGGCTCATGATCTGACGCCCCTTCATGCCCAGCGCGGCCAGCACACCCATCTCGCGCGTGCGCTCAAAAACCGCCATCAGTTGCAGGTTGAGGATGCCGATGCTGGCGATCATGATCACGATCAGACCTAGGATGCTGGTAAAGACCTGCTTGGTGGCCATGGTCTCGGAGATTTCCGGTTTGAGCGTCTGCCAGGAGTCGACTTCGTAGCCAGGCAAGGCAGCCTGCAACAACGGAATCACCGTGGATTGATGGCTGACATCGCTCAAGGAGACGGCAACTTCGGTCGCCTGGTCGTTGAGATTAAAGAGACTCTGCGCTTCATCGAGCGTGATAAAGACCGTGCCTTTTTCCAGGTCTGGCGATCCCAGCGAATAGATGCCTACGATCGTCACCGTGCGTTGGCGCATACTCTCGTGCTTGCCGTGGCCGAGCAGCGTCACGCGGTCGCCCACGCCGGCGCCGAGCAGGTCGGCCAACGCCTGGCCAATAAAGATGACATCCCCTTCGCCGTCCAGCAGATAGCGCCCGTCGACGACGTTGGCGGCCTGGATGCTGACCGGCGCCTCGGCGCTCGGCTGCACCGCGGTGATCCCCACGGTGCGCGTCTCGTCGCCATTGACGATGAGGCCGCCCGTTTGGATGCGCTGCGCCGCGGCCACCACGGTGGGATTGGCCAGCGCCGCCTCGACCACAGCATTGGCGTCTGCCAGCGGGAGCAGCGGCATACGGTTGGCGCGCTCGCGATAGCCGGGTGCGTGCACTTGCACCGCCCCGCCATAAACCTTGATCGCGTTGCCAAAGATCGCCTGATCTGAACCCTTGATGAGGCTGTCGAAAAGCAAGAGCAGGATCAATCCCAGCACAATGGCGACCAGCGCAATCGCGGTGCGGCGCCAGTTGCGCCACATGTTGCGCCACGCCAGTTTTACGATTTGACTCATTTTGTCGATCCTCCTAACGGTGTAAATGACCTGGGCGGAACCGTTTACAGACTATTCATGGCTATGCGAACCAAATGCGCAATTGCTCGGATGGCAACAGTGAAATCGACCCTTCAGCCGCACCAAGCACGCGTTCTATGCTGCGCTCACAAGCCCGCAAGCGGCGCTCCAACGTCTGCAAAGCAGCCTCCATCGTTTCGCCGTTGCCAGGGGGATGAAGCAACAGCTTTGCAATCGGCGAAGCCAGACCCTGCGTCATCTCCAGTACGATCTCAGCGCATTCCTCCGGGTACTCGACGCTGTACACACCTTCTGCCACGCCTTGGCGCACGATGCTAGCCAATTGTGGCACGACGATTGGCATCATTGCCTCTGTAATTTTCATGCGCAGCACCGTGTTTTCATCGCGGTAGATCACGCCCATCATCGAGCAGAAATTCTCGATTCGCCAGCTTCCAGTTTTGCGTCTGCGTAAAAAATGGGTCGAGCTTGATGGGCGCATCCAAAGTCGCATCTTCGATCATGGGTTCCAGCGCCGCCAAAACCTGGCCGCCGATACGCTCAAGAATAGCATCCAACAAATCGGTTTTGGAGGGGAAATAATAGTAGAAAAGTCCCTTTGCCACCCCCATCTCGCCGATAATGTCCTGCACCGAGGTCTGTGCATAGCCCTTTTGGTAGAACAACCGTTGTCCTACATGCAAGAATTCGTTATAACGTTCATCATACTCTTTGACAGTGCGCGCCATCCTGACTCCCAACTGACTTATGGTTGACTGACGGTCAGTCAACAACAATATAGATCACTTGTAAGCAGTTGTCAACTAGCCATTTGGATAGGGTCTATGCCAGGTTTACCCGTGTGCTACAATATGGCTATGTCTCTGCTCATTCGTCTGGCCACACCGGCTGACGCCGCGGCCGTTGCACGCTTGAACGCCGATTTCAACGATGTCCAGACCGACGCCGCGGAGATGGCGGCGCGGATCGCGCGTTGCACAGCCACCGAGCGCATCTTCCTGGCCGAGATCGACGGGCTGGCCGTCGGGTTCCTCGCGCTATGGCTGTTTCCGATCATCTGCGCCCCCGATCCTTACGCCGAGGTGGTGGAACTCTTCGTCGAAGAAGCGTATCGGCGGCGCGGCATTGGTCGCGCGTTGCTCGAAGCCGCCATCGAAGTGGCGCGTCTAGAAGGCGCGTCAGCGCTCAAATTGAACACTGGTTTTCGCAACACCGCGGCGCAACGCCTCTATTTTGCGCTGGGATTCCACAACCTGGCGCTGCATCTTGCCAGATCCACCACTCATCAGGAGTCAATTTCGTGAACCATTCGTTTTGCGCCGAACTCGAAGCACGTCTCGTCCGCTATGTGCAGGTCGAAACGACCAGCGATGAAGCGTCGTCCACCGTGCCCAGCACCGCGGCGCAGCTTGACCTCCAGCGCGTGCTGGAACATGAATTGCGTGAGATGGGCGCGCAGGACGTGCTGCTGGCCGAAAACGGCTTTCTCTACGCCACCCTGCCCGCCACCACGACAAAGGCTGTCCCGCGCGTGGCGTTGCTGGCGCACGTGGACACCGTGGCCGGCGTCGGGGAAGGCCCGGTCAAGCCGCGCGTGCATCGCCACTATGACGGCGCGCCCATCGTCTTTCCCGACGATGAGCTGCTGGTCTTGATGCCGGAGATCAACCCCTACCTGGGCGAGAAGTTCGGCCACGACATCATCACCGCCAGCGGCGGCACGCTGCTCGGCGCCGACGACAAGGCTGGCGTCGCCATTCTGATGACGCTGGCGCGTCATCTGCTGGCGCACCGGGAGCTGGCGCACGGCGAGTTGCGCCTCTGCTTCACGCCCGACGAGGAGATCGGCGCGGGCATCCGGCATATCGACCTGTCGCGGCTCGCCGCGGATTTCGCCTACACGCTGGACGGCGGCGAGGTCGGCGAGATTGTCTACGAGACCTTCTCTGCGGATAAAGCCACCGTCTCGATCAGCGGGGTCTCCACCCATCCCGGCCGCGCCAAGGCCAAGCTGGTCAATGCGCTCCAGCTTGCCGGGCGCATCATGACGGCGCTGCCGCACGCTCACCTCACGCCGGAGACGACCGACGCGCGCCAGGGGTTTCTCCATCTCTACAAGCTGCGGAGGGCACGGCCGCCGCGTGCACCATGCACTTCCTCCTGCGCGACTTCGAGGAAGCGAAGTTGGCTGAGTATGGGCGACTGCTGGAGTCGGTCTGCGTCGGCGTGCAAGCAGGCGAGCAGCGCGCATTGCCTGGAAGATCACACCGCAATATCGCAACATGCGCGATCGGCTCCAACAGGACATGCGCCCCGTCACCCATGCGGTCGACGTGCTCAAGGCCATGGGGATCGCGCCGCTCAGCCCGCCCATCCGCGGTGGCACCGACGGCTCGCAACTCACCGAGTTGGGCGTGCCGACGCCGAATCTCTTCACCGGGATGCAAAATATCCACGGTCCGTTGGAATGGGTCAGCGTCCAGGACATGGAGACGTCGGTGAAGGTGCTGATCGAACTGGTGCAGCGGTGGGCGCAATAGGTGGATGCGTGGGCGCGCGTCTGCTTGCACAGCCCTGTGAGTCATGCTAGCATGACGACAAGTTTCTCAGGCTAACCAACCCGGGCGCTAAACCACTCGCACCAGGCGGCGCGCCCCCATCCGACAAGGAGCCAGCCATGGCCTATCGACTCTACAACAACGACAACGGCGAAGTGCTCGGTGAAATCACGGAGGCCGAACTCAGCTCGCTGACCAGCCTGCTCGAAGAAGAATCCGCCGAAGATCGCGACTACTATATCATGGCAGCCACGGTCGATTATCTGGAAACCAACGGCGCCGACGCCGCGGTGATCGCGCTGTTGCGCAAAGCGGTCGGCGCGCAAGAAGGCGTCGAAATCCGCTGGTCGCGGGCATAATGCATGATGCGGAAGCAGGTCTACGCCAATTTTTCCGGCTTTGACCCGCGCCGATCCGCCCAATCCGCGTTCCATAAAAATAGACCATGGATAAGACGGATTCGGCGGATGCTCACGGATTTTATCCGCAAATTATTGGCTTTTACCCGCGCCGATCCGCCCAATCCGCGTCATCCGCGTTCCATCTTTTCTCTTGCCTGAATGAATCCATCAAGGAGCAAACCATGTCCGATCTCAAGGCTCAATTCGAGCAGGCCGCACGCGAATCGACCGAACTTCCTTCGCGCCCCGACAACCAGACGCTGCTGCAGATCTACGCGCTCTACAAGCAGGCCACTGCCGGCGACGTCAACACCAAGCGCCCCGGCATGACCGATTTTGTGGGTCGCGCCAAGTGGGACGCCTGGGAGAAACTGAAGGGACAAAGCAACGAACAGGCGATGCAGGCGTATGTTGATCTGGTGAATCAATTGAAGGGATAGCGCAAGCTTGATCGTGCACCGACCGTAAAAAGCCGAGTTTCTTGGAGAAACTCGGCTTTTCGATCAAATCAGCAATCTCTCCTTCATGGCCAGGTATCTGTTGATCACGGCGACGCTCAACTCGTCGGCGGGGACGTCGAGCGTCTGCACGCCCTGGCGCCGCAACTGGTCGAGCGTCAGGCGGCGCTCGGCCAGCATCCGTTCGGCGACGGTGCGCGTGTAGAGGGAGTCGCCGTCAGTGATCGGCGCGGTGGCAAGGCGGTTGACCGTCGGGTCGGCCACGGTGACGAGCAGGGGCAGATGCTGCCGCCGCAGCCGCGCCATCTGCGTCACCAGCGCCTCGGTGGTGACGCTGCCGGTGAGATCCGTAAAGACCAGCGCCAGTCCCCGCTTGTGTTGGCGCGCGGCAAACTCGCTGAACGCCACCCCGTAATCCGGCTCAACGCCCTCGCCGTGCACCGCATAGAGTTGCTCCAACAGGCGGTGAAACTGGATTTTGCCGCTGCGCGGCGCCACGTAGGTCAGCACACGGTCGGCAAAAGTCAGCAGCGCGATCCGATCGCCCTTTTGCGCGGCGACATACGCCAACAACAGCACCGCGTTGATCGCGTAATCCATCTTCGCCACATCGCCGACCGGGCTGCGCATCATACGCCCGACGTCGAGCAGAACGTAGATGTTCTGGCTGCGCTCAGTCTCATATTCCACGCTGATCGGCTTGCCGCGGCGCGCGGTCGCCATCCAGTTGATGCGCCGGTATTCGTCGTCCGGCGTGTAGTCGCGCAGCCGCTCGAATTCGTTGCCCGCGCCGAGCAGGCGCGTCGAACGCAGGCCAAGCTCCCAGAGCCGGTTGCGGCGCAACAGCAGATCGTACTTGCGCACCTCGATCAGGTTGGGATGACGCCAGCCGGGCGTAACGCAGGCGCCTGCCGCCGCAAAACCAGCGGCGACGCCCAGCGCAGGATACAGGTCGCCAAAGGCGTAATCGCCGCGGCGCGGCGGCCAGACATGGTAGGTCAGGGCGCAACTTGACCCTGGCGACGCGACGCCGGTCAGCAACGGTTCGGCGCGGTCGAGATGAAAGGTGGGCGGCGGCGTATCGCGCAGCCAGATAGCGACAGGTCGCCCGCTGCGCCCCGCGCGCGTGAAAAGCTCGACCTGCACGGTGATCAGGTTTTGGGCGGCCAGCGACAGCCGCGCATCGTGACGCCGGACGAGCTGCCACGCGTGCGTCGCAGGCATGAGCCATGCGTCGGCGATCAAGAACGCCGCGACGAACAGCAGCCAACCACCCGCTACCCACAACGCGACCGGCAGCCACGCGGCCACCGCGATCAGCGGCGCGGCGACCAACACCACCAGCAACCCACGCACGGTCAACTGCATCAGCGTCTCCGTTTCGAGTGGGACAGGTCGCGGATGGTTTTGACGCCGCGGCGGGTCAACTCCAGCACGACGCCGCCGTGCTCCAGCTCGCGCGTCTGCACCAGACCCTCCGCGAGCACGCTGTCCAGCAATTGCTCCAGCCCCCGTTCGCTGCGCGTGCGCAACGCGGCGTAAAAAGTGGACTGTTGCGCGCGCGCGCTGGCCGTCGGGTCGCCGCGCAAGAGGCGCACGAGGTTGCGCCGCCCCCAGGTCTGTTCCTGCAATGCCTGCAATAGCACCAGCAGATGCGCCTCAGGGTCGAACGCGGCGGGGTCGAGTGCAGCAGGATCCGGCGCAAGCTGGAACGTCGCGCCGCAATTGTCGCACACGCCGCAGCGCGCGCGCCGCTCTCCACCGAGATAGTCGGCCAGGAAACCGTGCCGGCACGCCGCGGTGCGGGCATAGCGAGCGATGTCGCCGGCCCGCTGCTGATCCAGAGCGGCGCGGTTGCGCAACATCTGTTCGAGCTTGTCGGCAACCTGCGCGGGCGGTGGCAGCAGTTCGAGATAGGGGTCGCGGCCATCATAGTGGACATGCACATAGCGCGCCGCTTGCCACACCAGCAGCCACTGCTCCAACGCGGCGGGCGACAAATGTAGAGTTTCGGCGAGCGCAACAAAGGGCGCACGCACAACTTGCTGGCGATCCAGAGCGCATTGCCGCGCAAACGCCATGAAATTGTCGTCGTCCTGGCCGCGCATCTGCCGCGGGCGCTGCAACGTGACCTCGCGCGGG
Source organism: Candidatus Caldilinea saccharophila (assembly GCA_016710365.1). Classification (GTDB taxonomy): domain Bacteria; phylum Chloroflexota; class Anaerolineae; order Caldilineales; family Caldilineaceae; genus Caldilinea; species Caldilinea saccharophila. Next base: position 13,007 of record JADJVW010000033.1, read on the forward strand.
CTGTCATAGCTGCGACGCAGCAGCCCGGCTTCCGCCAGCAGGCTCAAGGCAACGCGCGCGGTGATGTCGTCGCCCGCAGCCGCCTTCAGGAGCGCGGGCGGCATAGGGCCTGCGGTGCGCTCGCCGAGATGCTGGCGCACCTGCTGATAGAGCGTGCGTAACACCTCGATCGTGATGGACGAACGGTTGGCCAGCCGCAGCAACACGGTCTCGTCGTGGTCGGCGTAGACCAGCAGGCAATGCGCGCGCTTGCCGTCGCGCCCGGCGCGGCCGATCTCCTGGTAATAGCCTTCCAGCGACGCGGGCAGCCCATCGTGCACGATGAAGCGGATGTCCGCCTTGTCGATGCCCATGCCAAACGCAACGGTCGCCACGATCACCTGCAGTTCGTTGCGCATAAAGCGATCCTGCACCTCGGCGCGGTTGTCGATGCCCGCGTGATAATGCGCGGCCGCGCAGCCTTGCTGGCGCAGCATGGCGGCCACTTCCTCGCAGCGACGCCGCGAGCGGGCGTAGACGATCCCGCTGCCCTGCAGGGCGCCCAGCAGCCGCAGGAGCAGCGCGACGCGCTCATCGTCGTCGCGCACGCGGAACGCGCCGAGCTGCAGATTGGGCCGAAACGCGTCGCCGACCAGGACGCGCATCGCGCCGAGGCCGCCGAGCAACTGGCGCTGGATATCGTCGCGCACGACCGGCGGCGCGGTGGCCGTCATCGCCAGCAGGGGCGGCGCGCCCAGGTCGCGATGCACCTGACGCAAATGGAGATAGTCGGGGCGAAAGTCGTGTCCCCAGACCGAGACGCAATGCGCTTCGTCCACCACCAGCCGCGCCACGCCGACGCGCGCCAGCATCTCCACAAAGCTCACCTGGCGCAGACGCTCCGGCGCGGCGTAGAGCAGCTTCACCTGACCGCTCGCCACGCGCTGCAACGCACTGCGCAGTTTGTCGCCATCCAACGTGCTGTTGAGGGCAAGCGCCTGGCTACGCAACACCGGCGGCAGGCCATCGACCTGATCCTTCATGAGCGCGATCAGCGGCGAGACGACCAGCGTCACGCCGCGGTCGAGAAAAGCGGGGAGTTGATAGCAGAGCGACTTGCCGCGCCCGTCGGCAGGATCGCCAGCACATGCTCGCCGCGACGCACGCAGGCAAGAATCTCGGCCTGTCCCGGCAAGAGCGCGCCAAATCCAAAATGCGTCTTGACTTCCTTGAGCAGCGCCTGGCGCTCGGCGTCCGTCACCGTCACGCGACGCGGAGACGCAGGTTTGGGCGCAGAGAGGGCGGCGGAAGGTGCAGCAGGCCGCGTGGCAGTGGGATGGGCGGCAGTAGGATGGGCGGCGGTGGATTGGGCGGCGCGGTGGGACGGCGCGCGTTGCAGATCAGCCAGCAGCGTTTTCTGGTCATCATGGAAGCGCTGCACCAGGCGATCCTCCACCGCGCGCAGATGGATGCGATCGCCGGTGGCGCTGAAAAACGCACGCAGCTCAACCAGCGCGTCGATGGTCAGCAAATTGTCCCGCTGATCTTGTTCCAGCGCGCGCACGGCATACGCGGTCGCGGTGACGCGATCGCCTTGTGTGCGCAGCAGAGCCATCATGCTCAGGCTGGCGTAGGGGCTGGACGGCGCCGACGCGTTCAACTGCTGGAGCACTTGCTGGGCCGCGGCCTCATCCCCTGCGGCCAACTGGACGCGGACCGCAACCCACTGGCCGCGGCTCAGGTAGCGCATCTGCTCCAGCGCCGGGCGAAGTTGCGTCACCGCCAGCTCCACCGCGCCGCTCTCAAGCGCGATCTCGGCAAGCGTCAAATGTGCAGCCGGGTCGTTGTGCTGCTGCAAATGGGCTGCGAGCAGATGCTGCGCGTCCGCGGTGCGTCCGATGCCGTGCAACGCCCTGGCGTGCAGGATGGCGGCGTGGGCGTCCAGGCGCGGCGTCTGCTCCAGACAGGCCAGTGCATCGGCAAAGGCTTCCCAGCGCAGCAAAAATTGCACGACGCGTTGCTGGGCGTCGTTCGGCAGTTCCGCCGCCTGGACGGGTGTGAGGCCAAGTTGTTCGAGTAGAGACGTCATATCACAAACCACGGTGTCGCCGCAAAGCGTGGCTGCCCATCAGCCGAATGGCATTGTACTTGGTTTCAGGCACAAGCGCTGCATTTTCCAGAACTTGGATGTGGAATCGTCACGCTTGAAGTGCGCACCGCGCTTTTGCCAATGCCTTTTCGCCCATGCCAGGCGTGTGCTATAATGGCGCGGAACGTTTGTTCGGATTTTATTTGGCAACCTGATCATGGCAACCAAGGCAACCAGACGCAAGAAACCGGCCAAAAAGCCTGCGCCCCGGCGCAAATCAAGCAGCAGCAACAATGACTTGCAGCAGATCAGCCGCGCCATCTTCCGCCCCGAGGTTGGCGGCGTGCTGCTCGTGCTGCTGGCGATCTTCACGCTGCTGAGCCTGCTGACGGCCAGCCGCGGCCAACTCACCGGCGGTTGGATCGATTTGCTGCGCGCGCTTTTTGGCATTGGCGTGTGGGGCGTGCCGCTGGTGCTGGGGGGACTCGGGCTGTGGATGGTGATCCGCGCCGTGGATCAGATGCCTAATCTGCCCTGGCAGCGACCGGCAGGTCTTTCGATTATTTTTATGAGCGCGATCACGGCGCTCGCACTGCTGCTCGACCCGGCGCTGCGTGCGCGCATGACTGCGGAGGGCGACGCGGGCGGCGCGGTTGGCCAATTCCTGGCCAACGCGTTGGAGCAGACGCTCAGCACGCCCGGCGCCTGGGCTTTTGTGACCTTTCTGCTTTTTTCCGGGATCGTGCTCGTCTTCGACCGCTTTTTGATCGAGGGCTGGTACGCGCTGCTGGATTGGAACGCGCATCAAGCCGCGCCGACCGCGACGCTGCCGGTCAAGCCACAGCCGCCGCTGCCCAGCGGCCAACTGCCGTGGTGGAAGCGGCTGCTTTCGCCCGCGCGTCCGCCTGAGGAGACAGTTTTCACGCCGCTGCCCGGCGCCAATCTTGTCCGTCCTGAACCTTCACCGCTGGGAGAAGGCAGTGGCGGCAAGGCCAGGCAAAGCAGCGCGGCGCCGGACATGGGGCGCGAGGCGACGCCGGCGCGGTTGGGGCCGCAACTGCCCCTGACCAGGCCGATCGGCGAGGGCGATTTGCCGCCCCCGCGCATCGTCGGCGGCGCGCAGGATTGGAAGCTGCCGGCGCTCGACTTTATCCTCACCGACTACGACCGCGTGGCCGACGACGACAACCACATTCGCCTGCAAGGTCGTTTGATCCAGGAGACGCTGGCGCTCTTTGGCGTGCCGGCCGACTTCGAGGGCGCGTACAAAGGCCCGTCGGTGACGCAATATCTGATCAAACCTGGCTACGTCGAACGCAAGGTCGGCGCTGAAGCGCAGCGCGTCAAGGTGAAGGTGGCCAAGATCGCGGCGCTTGCCAACGACCTGGCGCTGGCGTTGGCCGCGTCCAGCGTGCGCATCGAGGCGCCGATCCCCGGCACGAACTATGTCGGCGTGGAAGTGCCCAATCAGGCGGGCAACATTGTCGGCCTCAAGGAGTTGATGGAGAGCGAGGCGTTCTCTGAAAAGAAACGCGCACTGCCCATCGCATTGGGCGAAGACGTCAAGGGACAGCCGATCGTCTCCGATTTGGCGCGGATGCCCCACTTGCTGATCGCTGGCGCCACCGGGTCGGGCAAGTCGGTCTGTATCAATTCGATCATCGCCTGTTTGCTGCTGACGCACAGCCCGGACAGCCTGCGTCTGCTGATGATCGACCCTAAGATGGTCGAGTTGAGCGTCTACAACGGCGTGCCGCACCTGCTCAGCCCGGTCGTCACCGAAGTGGACAAAGCCGCGGGCGTGCTCTTTTGGGCGGTCAAGGAGATGGAGCGCCGCTACACGCTCTTTTCCAAAGCTAACGCGCGCGACCTGCCGCGCTACAACGTTCATCTCGAAAAGAACGGTGAAAAGCCGCTGCCCACCATCGTCGTCATCGTCGATGAAATGGCCGATCTGATGATGGCCGCGCCGGAAGAGGTGGAGAAGTATATCTGCCGGCTGGCGCAGATGGCGCGCGCGGTCGGCATTCACCTGATCGTTGCAACCCAGCGTCCCTCGGTCGACGTCATCACCGGGCTGATCAAGGCTAACTTCCCGTCGCATCGCCTTTGCCGTGACCAGCCAGATCGACAGCCGTGTGATCCTCGACATTCCCGGCGCCGAACGGTTGCTGGGGCGCGGCGACATGCTCTTCATGGCGCCCGATTCGTCCAAGCTGGAGCGCATCCAGGGCACGCTGGTCACCGACGATGAAATTGGCAAGTTGGTGCGCTACTGGCGCGGCTTCCGCACGCTCGACAGCGGCAAAACAAGCGTCGCGCCCTCTGCGCTTGACCTGCCCGGGGCCGCGCTCGTTGCCTCGCCAGCAGCGCCGCAGCGACCGGCCCCTAGCCTGCCACCGCCGAATCTGTCACAGCCAAATCTGTCCCAGCCGGCAGCCTACGGCGAAACGCCGATGAGCCAACCGCCCTTGTTCGAACAGATCGAGCAGATGCGCGCGGTGGACGCACGCGATGAACTCTTTGGCGCCGCGCTCACCATCGTGCGCGAGCATGGCCGCGGTTCGGTCAACCTGCTGCAACGCAAGCTGCGCGTCGGCTACAGCGCGCCGCCCGTCTCGTCGAGCAACTGTATGAGGCCGGCATCCTGGGGCCGGATCTGGGTGCGGGGCGTGGGCGCGAGTATCTTGGCGAAGGCGCGGTCGCGCCGCAAACCAGCGCTGAAGCTGATCTTTCCAGCCGCGTCTGGGACGACGACGCGGTCGACGATGCGTCCGCAAGCAACGGCTTTATCGAGGAAGGCGGCCGCTGGGAAGGCGATGCAGCCAATGACAGAGCCTGGGACGACGACGTGCCGTGGGAGGAAGAGGAGCCACCCAGCCAAACCGGGTCCGCGCCTTCTGGCCCACGCCCCGCTCCGCCGACGATCTGGTTTTGAGTTGCGAGTTGCAAGGGGCGAGGGGCGAGGGGCGAATACGCCAGTTCACGATTCACAATTCACCATTCACAATTCATCACCCACAATTTGAGGCGCAAGTTCTGAACTCACAACTCGCCCCTCGCCACTTCAAACGAGGCTGCCGTGTACGACCTGATTATCCGCAACGGGCTGATCATCAACAGTGATGGCGTTGTGAACGCCGACCTTGCCGTGCAAGGAGAGCAAATTGTCGCGATGGGTTGCAACTGGAAGGCAGACGCAGCCTCGACGCCGCGGGTTGCTATGTGCTGCCCGGCGCCATTGACCCGCATGTGCATTTGCAAATGCCGCTGGCGGGCCGGGTGAGTTCGGACAGCTTTACCAGCGGCGCGCTGGCCGCGGCCTGTGGCGGGACGACGACGGTCATCGACTTTGTCGAGCCGCAACCCGGCCAGTCGATGCTCGAAGCGTTGGCGTTGCGCCGCGGCGAAGCAGCCGAGCAGGTCGCCATCGACTTTGGCCTGCACATGACCATTCCCACCTGGCACGCCACCGCGCCGCACGCTCTGGACGAGGTTCCCGCCGCGGTCAATGCCGGTTGTCTCAGCTTCAAGATGTACCAGGCGTATCAGGGCATGATCCTCGACGATGTGGCGCTGCTGCGCGCGTTGATGGCCGTGGGCGAAGCAGGGGGACGCACTGTGCTCCACAGCGAAACCGGCCCTGTGCTCGACTTGCTGCGCGCCGAAGCGTTGGCGGAAGGCCATGTCGAGCCGATCTGGCACGCGTACACGCGGCCGGCCGCGCTCGAGGCCAGCGCGGTGCATCGCGCGGCCGAACTTGCCGATCTGGCCTGCTGTCCGCTTTACATTTTTCACGTGGGCTGTCAGGAAAGCGTCTGGGAGATCCTCCAGGCGCGCGCGCGCGGCATCGACATCTGGGGCGAGACGTGCCCGCAATATCTGCTGCTCAACGCCGAACAACATCTGGGCGGTCTCAACGGCGCGTTGTATGTCTGTGCGCCGCCGCTGCGTTCGATCGAGGACAATCACGCGCTGTGGCAGGCATTGGCGCAGGATGAACTTCAGGTGGTGAGCACCGACCACTGTCCATGGACAGCCGAGGAGAAGCAGCAGGCCGATTTCACGGTCATCCCCGGCGGCGTGCCCAGCATCGAGGCGCGGCTGGCGCTGGTGCACCATTTCGGCGTCAATCAAGGCGCATTGTCGCTGGAACGGTGGGTGCAGGTTTGTGCCACTAATGCTGCACGTTGGATGGGACTAGAGCGCAAGGGCCGTCTGGCGCCTGGATGCGACGCCGACATCGTGATCTTCGATCCCGAACGCGTGAAACGCCTCGCGCCGGACGCGCTGCACGAAGCCGCCGGTTGGACGCCCTACGACGGCATGGAAGTCACCGGCTGGCCGCGCACTGTGCTCTTGCGCGGCAAAGTCATCGTCGAGGACGAGCAATATATCGGTCAGCCCGGCGACGGCCGCTTCATCGCACGCAGATAATCTCCAATCTCTTAATCTCCTAATCGCTTAGACTATCATCCTCAAGGAGAGTAAGCGATTGTGTGATTAGGAGATTTTTCTGGATATTTCCTTTGCCGCGCACTCGCTTCCTCTTTCGCTCCTCCGTTATGGTCATGTCCCTGTTTGGCGCGAGCCGGCTGACAGGCTTTGTCAAGCTGCTGCTGATGACGCGCCTCTTTGGCATCGGCGGTGACGCGGATGCGTATGCGGCGGCCAATCAGTTGCCGGAATTGCTCTTTGCCATGCTCGCGGGCGGCGCAGTGGCGGCAGCGTTTATCCCGGTTTACACCGCGCAACTGACGGCCGAGCAGGGGACGCTTGCCGCGCGCTTTGCCAACACAGTGGTGACCTTGACCGTGATGGCGATGGGCGCGCTGAGTCTTGTCGTCATTGTCAATGCACCGTGGCTCACGACGCACTTGCTCACACCGGGCTTCCCCCCCGACCAACAGGCGCTCACTGCCCGGCTGGTGCAAATTTTGATGGCTGCGACCTTCTTCTTTGCCGTGGGCAGCATCTATGCCAGCATTCTGCAGGCGCACGACCACTTCTTCGCCCCCGCGCTGGGCGGCATTCTCATCGATATCGGTCAGATTGCAGGCATAGTTTTCCTTGCCGCCCAGCTTGGCATTGCCGGTGCGGCCTGGGGATTAGCCGACGGCGCGCTCATGATCCTGGCGGTGCAGGCGCCTTTTCTACGCCGGCTGGGACTGAAGACCCGACCGGCATTGGCGTTGCGCACCGACGGCATGCCCGAACTGGCGCGACTCTTCTGGCCGCGCCTGGTGACGATGGGTGCGGCGCAGGCGGTCGATCTCTTCGTCGTGCGGCTGGCCTCTGGGCTGGCGCCGGGGAGCATGTCCGCCTATTTCTACGCCGTGCTGATCATGGCCTACATGCCGCGTGGCCTCTTTGCTCAGGCCATCGCCACGGTGATCTTCCCGACGATGGCGCGGCAGTACAACGGCGGCGACCTGCCTGGCCTGCGCGCGACGCTGACGGGAGGTCTGCGCGCCACGCTCTCGCTGGTGATTCCGGCTGCGGTCGGCATCATTGCGCTGGGGTTGCCTGGGATGCGCTTTCTCTTCCCTGGCGAGGAGCTGAACGGCGCTGCGCTGGGGATGGTCTTTGGTTTGACTGCGATTCTGGGCGTGCGCCTCGTGAGCGATGCGACGAATGACATCCTCTCCCTGGCTTTCTATGCGCGCCACAACACGCAGTTGCCCATGATTGCCGGCCTGTTGTGGATGTTCGCCACTATTCTCCTCAGCTACTGGTTGGTAGGGCCGCTGGGTATTTACGGGCTGGCGTGGGCCTCATCCCTGGCGTCGCTGGGGCTGGCCGTGGGCTTGTTCCTGCTGGTGGGGCGGCGCTTCCACGGCATCATTCGTCGCGACCTGGCGTCAACGCTTGGCCGGACGCTGGCCGCGACGGTCGTGATGGCTTTCTCGGTGCGCTGGATGGCAACGCTCGACCTGGCGCCGACGCTTTTTGTCGTTGCAAGCATCGTCACTGGTGCAGTTGTCTACACGAGCGTCTATTGGATCCTGGGGGGCCGCGAAGTCATCCAACTCGTGCGGCCAGAGGTGTAAACGCAGGCTGTGGCTGCACGTTGGTGGCAAAGCGTCAATCGATTCGCTCACTCTGCTCCAGAAAATGGTTCAAGCGGGTCTCGTGTGGTTACGTGCCGGGGACGGGCTTGCGGTGCTTCGGTCGAGCAGACAACGATCAGCCCGTCCCCGGCACGTAAGACCCCACCACATCAATTCCGGTTGAGCCCAGAAAATTAGTTGACGCCTTATGTCTCCCCACTTGACTCACGCGCTTGCGGTTCTCTGCCGGCAACAGCGCAGGATCACCGTGGATGCTCTCCCGCAACTATTCCGAGGGGAGTCAACTGCGCGATTCTTGACAGGGACAGGTATGGGCTTAATAATCAGACAGCCGCCACATCTTGTCACATATCATGGAAGCGGCTCACCATAAGGAAGATTGTTATGGATCAACTCCTGCTTTCCCGCATCCAATTCGGTCTTACCATCAGTTACCATTTCATTTATCCGCCGCTGTCGATGGGGCTGGGATTGCTGCTCGTCATCATCGGCATCAACTACCTGCGCACACGCGACCCCAAATGGCGCCAACTTTCTTTCTTCTGGGTCAAGGTTTACGGCCTGGTCTTTGCCATCGGCGTCGCCACAGGCATCGTGCAGGAGTTTGAATTTGGCACCAACTGGCCGGAGTATTCGCGCTTCGTGGGCAATATCTTTGGCAGCCTGCTGGCCGCGGAAGGGGTCTTCGCCTTCTTTCTGGAAGGCGGCTTTCTGGGGCTGATGCTCTTTGGCGGCAATCGCCTGGGGCCGCGTCTGTGGCTGCTGGCGACTTTTCTGGTCGCGTTTGGCGCACATTTCAGCGCGCTCTGGATCGTGATGGCCAACTCGTGGATGCAGACGCCGGCCGGCTATGTCATCCAACAGACGCCGATGGGCACGCAGGCTTTCATGACCGACTTTCTGACGACGATGTTGACGCCCTCGTTTATCCCGCGCATCTTGCACACACTCGTGGCGTCGTGGATGACCGGCGCCGCGCTGATGTTGAGCGTAGGCGCCTGGTTCCTGCTGCGGCGCAAACACGTTGACCTGGGCAAAGCGACCATCCGCGTGGCGTTGCCCGTCTTTGTCATCTTCAGCATCCTGCAGGTGCCGCTCTTTGGCGCCGAACAGGCCAAATCAGTCACCCACAATCAGCCGGTCAAACTGGCGGCGATGGAAGGCATCTGGGAGGATGAAGCCTGTGCGCCGATGACGCTGGTGGGCTGGGTGGATGTGGAAAATCAGAGCACCTATGGGATCAAAATCCCCTGCATGTTGAGCTTTCTGGCCTACGGCGACATCAACGCCACGGTGCAGGGGCTGAATTCTTTCCCGGCGGATGTATGGCCGCCGCTCAACCTGACTTTCCAGTCTTATCATCTGATGATCAACCTGGGCGTGCTCTTTATCGGCATCGGGGTGCTGGCCGCGCTCTTCTTTTTCTGGGACCGACGGCTGTGGACGAACAGATTTGTGTTGTGGCTGCTGGTGCTCACCGTTTTCCTGACCGAGATCGCCACCATCGTCGGCTGGTGGACGGCAGAGTTTGGTCGCCAGCCGTGGATCGTGTGGAACCTGCTGCGCACGGTGGACGCGGGTTCGCCGGTCTTGGCAGCATATCAAGTGTTGCTTTCCAACGGCATGTTCGTCGTGCTTTATTCGATTTTGTTTGTGCTCTTCACTTATCTGCTGAACGAGAAAATTCAGCACGGGCCTGACCCGTTAGAAAAGGTGGAGGAGCATCCTGTGGGCGCGTTGCCCGACACTTTTCGCGAAATCTTCCGCCGCCATGAACCGCGCGCCTAGAAGCTGTTTGAAAAGCCCCACCACAAAGTCACAAGGGGCGCAGAGGAGCGCAAAGCGGACGATCAAAGAGACGCTTACCCAAAAATTGACGCTTGACGCTCACTACATCTAGCTAATGTCCGATATTACGTCTTACGTCCAGGAGATAGATATGACGCTCGACAACTCATGGCTTAACACTCTCTGGTTTGGTCTCTTTGTCGCCATCATTGCCGGCTATCTGGTCATGGACGGCTTCGATCTGGGCGTCGGCATCCTGCATCCATTCCTGGCCAGGAACGACGAAGAGCGCCGCATTTCTCTCAACAGCATCGGCCCCGTGTGGGACGGCAACGAGGTATGGCTGGTGCTGGGCGGCGGCGCCCTCTTTGCCGCGTTTCCGCTGGTCTACGCCTCGCTCTTTTCCGGCCTCTACATTGCGATGATGCTTGTGCTGCTCGTGCTGATCCTGCGCACAGTCGCCATCGAGTTTCGCAGCAAACGCCCGTCGCCGGCGTGGCGCAGCTTCTGGGATTGGGTCTTCTTTACGGCCTCCTTTGGCATTGCGCTGCTGCTGGGCGTGACCTTTGGCAACATTCTCGACGGCCTGCCCATCGCGGCTGATGGTTATATCCGCGCCGATCTCTTCGACTTGCTCACACCCTATGCGCTGCTCGTCGGGACAACGACCATCTTCATGCTGGCCACACACGGCGCTATCTACCTGAGCATGAAGGCCAGCGGCGCGCTGCTCGTACGCGTCAAACGCTGGGTGCCGCGGCTGATGTTCATCTTTTTTGTGTGTAACACTCTGCTGGTCGGAATGACCATCGTGCTGCACGGAAACGTGGCGGAGCGCTACTGGCAGCAGCCCTGGCTGGTGCTCCTGCCGGCCGCGGCCCTGGCTTCGGTCGTGATCGCGTGGCTGATGGTGCGCCGCGAGCACTACATTATTGCTTTCCTCTTTTCAGCGGTGATGATCGGCGGCTTGTTGATGTCGGCTGCGGTCGGCCTCTATCCCAATCTGCTGCTTTCGACGCTCAACCCGTCATACAATCTCACGATCTTCAACGCCGCGTCGCAGCCCAACACGCTGACCGTGATGCTGGTCATGGCGCTGATCGGCATGCCCTTTGTATTGCTCTACACGGCCAGCGTCTACTATATCTTCCGCGGGCGCGTGCAAATCGGACCGAGCAGCTATTGACGAAGGCGATAGAGCGCATATTTGGTGAAGCAGCGAGTCAGGCGAGCCAGAAGCTGGTCAGGGGCCGGCTATTCTATGCGACGACCGGCGCTGGCTTTGTCGCGGGTGCGATGCTGGTGGCGCAGGCGTGGCTGCTCAGCCTGGTGGTTGATGGCGTTTTTCTACGCGGGCAAACGCTGGCAGAGGTCATGCCCCTGCTGGGCGCGATGTTGGCCTGTCTGTTCGTACGCGGCGGCGCCCTCTACGCCGAGACCGTACTCGGCCAACGCGCGGCCAGCCACACCAAGCAGGCGCTGCGCCACGCGCTCACCGGCCGGCTGATCGAGCTTGGCCCGGTTCGTCTGCGCGCAGAACGCACTGGCGAGTTGGTCAACACCGTCACCGAAGGCGTGGAGACGCTCGAAGCCTACATCACGCAATATCTGCCCGCGCGCTCCCTCGCTGTGCTGCTGCCCGTTTTTATCCTGCTTGCCGTGCTGATCCTCGACCCGTGGACGACGCTGGTGCTGCTCTTTGCTGCGCCCATGCTGATCCTGATGCTGGCGCTGATCGGTGGCGCGCCAAGACGCTCACCGAACGCCGCTTTCTCGAACTGAGTTGGATGAGCGCCTTCTTTCTCGACATGCTGCAAGGGCTGACTACGCTCAAGCTCTTTGGACGCAGCAAGGAACAGGCTGCCACGATCGAGGCGATCAGCCGGCAGTACGGCAAGACCACGATGGAAGTATTGGCTACTGCCTTCCAGACCTCACTGGTCATGGAATGGGCGGCCACCGCGGCCACCGCGCTGGTGGCGCTGGAGGTGAGCTACCGGCTCATGGGCGGTGCGTTGCCCTTTGCGCCCGCGTTGGCCGTGCTGCTGCTGACGCCCGAATTTTTCCTGCCGCTGCGCACGCTGGCGCTGCGCTATCATGCCGGCGCGGCAGGCAAGGCCGCGCTCAAACGCATCGACGCAATTTTAGGAGAAGGGCAAGACGATCTGACGCAGAGGCGCAGAGAGGCAGAAAAACGAAGAGAAGGGGCAAGGGGCGAGGGGCCAGGAAGAGAGAGAGAGGCCGCAAGGAGAAAAACGGGCAATCACGATAGCACGGCAGTGCAGGCAAGCAAAGCTCATTTCGCCCCTCGCCCCTCGCCCCTCGCCCCTCTGCCCCTCATTCGCTTTGACAATGTCGCCTACAGCTATGGCAATCGGGCTGCATTGCGTGGCTGTTCCTTTACGCTGACGCCGGGGCAACGCACCGCACTGGTCGGTGCGACCGGCGCGGGCAAAAGCACGATCGCCAGCCTGCTGCTGCGTTTCATCGAGCCACAGGCCGGCGCGATCTACAGCGGCGATACACCGCTGGCCGCCATCGATCCGGATCGGTGGCGGACGCAGGTAGCCTGGGTGGGACAGCATCCTCATCTCTTGCAAGGCTCGGTGCTCGACAACCTGCGCCTGGCGCGGCCGGGCGCGACGCAGGCGAGATCATCGCGGCCGCGCAGGCTGCCAATGCCCACGACTTTATCGTTGCACTGCCGGATGGCTATGCAACGCGGATCGGCGAGCAGGGCGTGCGGCTCAGCGGCGGGCAGCGCCAGCGGCTGGCCATCGCGCGCGCGCTGCTCAGAGACGCGCCGCTGCTGATCCTCGACGAGGCCACCGCGCATCTCGACGCGGCCAATGAGCGCCAAATTCGCGCTGCGCTGGCGCACCTGATGCAAGGCCGCACCGCGCTGATCATCGCCCATCGCCTGGAACTGGCCTACAGCGCCGATCAGATCGTCCTCCTGGATCACGGCCAAGTGGTGCAGCAGGGCGACCCTCATGCGTTGCTGGCCCATGACGGCCCCTACCGCGACCTCGTCGCCACCTACGAGGCCAGCCGATGAGCACATCAGCGGCGGCTTCATCCCAACAGACGCGCGGCGTCATGCGCCGTCTGTTGGCGCTCATACGCCCCTTTGCCTGGTGGATCGCCGCCGGTGTGCTGCTCAGCTTTGCCACCATCGGCTCCAGCGTAGGGTTGATGGCGGTCTCGGCCTAGCTCATCTCCAAGGCGGCGATTGCCACCGACGTGACCCAGCTTTCCCTGGCAATTGCAGGCGTGCGCCTCTTTGCACTGACGCGCGCGGCTTTCCGCTACGGCGAGCGCTATGTCACGCATCTCGCCACCTTCCGCATCCTGACCAGCCTGCGCGTCTGGTTTTATCGCTCTATCGAGCCGCTGGCGCCCGCGCGCTTGCTACACGTGCACAGCGGCGATTTGCTGGCGCGCATTGGCGTCGATATCGAGACGCTGGAGAATTTCTACGTGCGCGTGGTCGCACCGCCGCTGACCGCCGCGCTGGTGACGGTGCTGGCGTGCGCCATGCTCGGCTATTTCGACTGGCGATTGGCGTTGGCGCTCGCGCTCTTTCTGGCGCTGACCGGCGTAGCGCTGCCCTGGGCCAGCCAGCGGCTCAGTTTGCAAGCCGCGGCGGAGGCCGTGGCGCGCCGCAGCGAACTCAACCGCAGTCTGGTCGACAGCATCCAGGGAATGGCAGACCTGACTGCCTTCGGGCAGACGAGTGCGCAGCAGGCCCAGGTGTTGACACAGAGCGCGGCGCTCCATCAAGCTCAGGAAGAGCTGCCGCGCATCCGCGGGGCGGCCGGTGCGCTGGCCGCGCTCTTGACCGGGCAGGCCCGGGCTGGCGGTGCTGTTGCTGGCAATCCCGCTGGTCGGCGCCGGCAAAATTGAGGGGGTCTATCTTGCCTTGCTGCCGCTCACCGCCATCGCCGCGTTCGAGGCCGTGCAGCCGCTGGGTCAGGCGTGGCAGATGCTGGCGTCAAGTCGCACCGCGGCGGGGCGTTTGTTTGCGCTCATCGATACAGAGCCGGCGGTGAGCGATCCGCCGCAGCCGCTGCCCGCACCCGCGGGTTCGATGCTGAGCGTGCGCGATCTTCATTTTCGCTACCCCGGTGCGGAGGAGACGCCCCCCCTGTTCGACGGCCTCAGCTTCGAGCTGCGCGCGGGCGAACGGCTGGCGATCACCGGGCCGAGCGGCGTTGGCAAATCGACGTTGGCGGCGCTGCTGCTGCGTTTCTGGGACGTCACGCCGGGCGCTATACTCCTCGACGGCCATGACCTGCGAGCCTATGCGGCCGACGACGTGCGCACGCAGATCGCCGTCGTGCCCCAAGCGCCCTACCTGTTCCACGCCACCTCCGCGACAACTTGCTCGTCGCCACCCTGGGCGCCAGCGACGCGGAGCTGGACGCAGCCTGTCGCAGTGCGCAGCTTTACGAATTCATCGCGGCGCTGCCTGCTGGGTACGACACTTTGATCGGCGACAATGGGCTGACGCTGAGCGGCGGCGAGCGTCAGCGGCTGGCGATCGCCCGCGCCCTGCTCAAGCCCGCCTCGATTCTCATCCTGGATGAGGCGACCACCCACCTTGACGCTGTGACGGCGACGCGGGTGTGGGATGCATTGGAGCGTTACATGGCAGGGCGCATGGTATTGATCCTTGACCACAGTCAACGCGCTCTGGCGTATGCTGACCGCACCCTGGAGATGAATTGATCCTGAGATTGTAAATCCTGCAAAACTCCTACAAATTCCAGGCAAATCAGCAAAAAAACATGTTGACATTTTCACCCTATAAGGCGTAAACTTTATGTCGAGATCGCATTAGCGCTGGCATCAACGTCTAATAAACGCTGCTAAGTTATGCTGAGAACAGACGCAGCGAGAACGCGAGGGCGCAGCGTGTTGATCGCGACAGGACGCCTCGACCGTTCGGGCGCAATTCACCGCAGCAATGAGAAAAGAGCTATCGTCGAAGATTCTTGTGAACCCAGAAAGGAGATCAGCATGGAAGCGCTCAAAGGACTTTGCACCATCGTGCTGCCGGAAGCCAGCTTGAAGGAGTTTGCCTTCCAACATGCCATCGAACTCAACAGCGAAAATTACCCGCTGGAGTTAGAAGGCAACGGCCTCGATCAACCTGCCGATCCGCAGACCATCTCCGCGGCCATGGAGACGCGGCGCCGCTGGCCCAATGACATGACGCTGCGCGTCCATTTTCTCGAAGGCGACCGTGCGGTCCAGCGCAAGGTGGAAGAGATTGCTGGGGAGTGGGGCCAATACGCCAACCTCAAATTCGTCTTTGGCGCGGGGCCGGAAGCGGAGATCCGCATTGCGTTCAAGCCCAATTTGGGGTCGTGGTCGTACATGGGCACCGATTGCAGCCTGCCGCAGTTGGCCGATCGCCCCACGATGAATCTCGGCTGGCTGACGCCGGCCACGCCGGAAGTCGAGTATCGCCGCGTTGTGCTGCACGAATTCGGCCATGCGCTGGGATTGGTGCACGAACACCTGTCGCCGACCGCGGAGATTCCCTGGGACGAACAGAAGGTGTTCGCGTATTACAAGCGCACCAACGGCTGGGACGAGAATTACATTCGCTCCAACGTCCTGGCCAGGTCACGCGCCGACGCCTTCACGCCTTTCGACCCACACTCGATCATGCTCTATCCGGTGCCGAAAGAACTGACTAAAGGGGACTTTGAGATCCCGTGGAGCAACAGCGAACTGTCGGCGCTCGATAAGGAATTTATCGGTAAAATGTATCCGTTCTCGGGCTGAGAAAGGAGATCGATTCCCATGGCTGATTCCGCAGACATCACCACACTGCGCAAAACTGCGTATGACTGGCGGCTGCGCGCCCACGCGTTGCAACAGGAAGCCAGCCAGACGACCGACCCGGCCCAGTTGGCGCACTTGCTCGACGCGGCAGGCAAAGCCGAAGCAATGCTGGCTGAAGCCGAGGCAACCCTGCAAACCGCCGAAGCAGTCCTTGCCGCGGCGCAGCCAAAAATCGACGACAAGCGCCGCCATGTCGTCACGCGCAGCATGGCGACCACACAACTGGAAGCCACTGTACGGCTGCGCATGGCGCATGTCCCCACCGCGACCTACCATCTGCTGAATGAAGCAGAAAATCCTCTGATTGAGATCAGCTTGGAAAACAGCGCGCTGAAGCCTCGCCGCCTGCGCATCTCCTCGCGCTTGGAAGGCTACAGCGCCGACGCCATTGACACCATCGAGCTGGAGGCGCGCGGCAAGCCCAATGCCACGCGCACAGTCACGCAACTGCCCACGCTTTTTCCCGAACGCGTGCGCGCGGTGCACGAATTGACGCGCGCCAGCGTCACTGTGCTGGTGGAGGAGATCGGTGGCCAGATCGAAACACACGAAAGCCTGCCGGTCTGGCTGCTGGCGCGCAACGCCGCGCCGCTAGCCGTGCGCGACCCCACCAGCGGCGGCTGGGTCGACCTGAGCCGCTACTTCGGGGCGTTCGTCACGCCCAACCGGCGCGAAATCATGCTTTTCCTGCGGCAGGCCGCACGCCGTCATCCCGAAGGCCGGCTGACCGGCTATCAGAGCGATGTGCTGCTCCAGGTGCAGGCGATCTTTGATGCGCTCAAGCAGGACGCCAAGATCACCTATGTCAACTCGCTGATTGCTTTTAACCCCGAGGAGAGCGCGCGCGGCCAGCGCGTGCGGCTGCCGCGCGAGTGCCTCGAAGAGCAGCAGGCCAACTGCATGGATGGCGCGCTGCTCTTTGCCAGCCTGCTCGAAGCCGCCACCATCAATCCCGCGCTTGTAATCATCCCCGGACATGCCTTTGTGGGCTGGGAAACGCCACAAAACAGCGGCGCGTGGGGCTATTTGGAGACCACCATGATCGACACCAATGAGTTTGACGAGGCGCACGCCATCGGTCAGCAGAAAGCGGATTTTTGGGAGAAAAGAGCTGCGGCCGGCAAGCCCGAACTGTTTCGCCGTTGGTCGTTGCGAGAGCTGCGTGCGGTCTATGGCATCACGCCGCTGGAATAGGCCGGCAATCGAGCCGCAGCGAAAATCGACCATGGATCGAGCGAATTAAGGGGCTTCCCGCAAATTCATCTAAAAATCACCAAGGAGGATACCATGCCAGATTCACTCCAAACGCTTGAAAGCGGCCCGTCCGCCGCCTTGCCCTTGCCGGTGACGCCCCCCGATGTGGATGGCCACGCGTTGTCCGAAGTGGACCCCGAGTTGTACGATGCCTGGCGCAAACATATCGTGCGTGGCTTTGAAAACAACAACCGCATGTTCGACCGCACGCTCAACGCCTTTATGTATCCTTACTGGGTGACGGTGGGGATGTATATCGTGCTCTTCGTCGTTGGACTCAGCGCGTTCTTCGTTGCGGCGCGGCTAAGCTTTGAGGCAGGCAAGGAGTTATACACGATCCTGTTTGGCGGCATCGGCGCCGTCGCTTTTCTGACTTTTTTCTTGACGCGGCCGCTGCAGGCGCTGGAAGAAAATCTTCAGTTCATCACCTGGCTGGGCGTGATCTACAACACTCTGGGCGCGACTTTGCCATGACCGACCAGGAGAGCGTGCAGCGCGACTTGGAACATGCCGCCGGCAGGACCATCGAAGATATCAAAGACCTGCTCACGACGCACGCCGAGCGCAGCGGGAAACGACCGGGTCTACGCTGAAGCAGAAACGGCGTATGTCAAGCGAGGAGGCATGAAAATCACTTTTCTCTGCGAACCTCTCCATCCCTGCGCCTCCGCGTCAAAGGGTATTTCTCGATCCCTTAGAGACTGTTTGAAAAGTAACCACGAAGACGCGAAGTACGCAAAGGGGCGCAAAGAAGCACCGGGAAGCCGTCTCTGCAATTCTTCTTCTTCGTGCCCCTTTGCGCCCCTTGTGGCTTCGTGGTGGGGCTTTTCAGACAGTTTCTTACGCCTCGACCCGCCCAATCACCAATACGACGTTGTGCCCACCAAAGCCGAACGCGTTGACGATGTCATAGCGCGGTCACGCGTGCGGCCACATTGCCGACGATGGGAAGGCAGATCGCCGGGTCGGGCGTGTAGTTGATCGTCGGCGGGGTGACGCCCTCGCGCAGGGTGTGCACGGCAGCGACCAGCGACTGTGCACCCGCCGCGCCAAAGCCGTGGCCGATCATGCTTTTGATGCTGGTGACGTAGAGCCGGCTGGCCGCAGCGCCAAAGGCGCGGTGCAGCGCCAGCGCTTCGGCGCCGTCATTGAGCGACGTCCCCGTACCGTGCGCATAGACCACGTCGATGGCCTCCGGTCTCACGTGCGCCTGCTGGATCGCGCCGAGCAAGGCGCGGGTTGCGCCCGCCGCCTCCGGGTCGGGTGCGGTCACGTGAAACGCATCGCCGGTCAGTTTGCCGCCCAGCACTTCGGCGTAGAGCGTTGCCCCGCGCGCCCGGGCGTGCGCCTCTGTTTCGAGCACAACCGCGGCCGCGCCTTCGCCGGCGACTAACCCGTCCCGATCTACAGAAAAGGGGCGACATGCACGCGGCGGGTCCGCCGTGCGGCTTGCCAGCGCGCCCATCCGCCCGAACGCGGCAAACGTCAGCGGCGTAATGGAGGATTCCGCACCGCCGGCGATCAAGACATCCGCCTCCCCTCGCTGTAAGAAATGATAAGCTTCCAGCACGGAGTAGTGTCCACTGGCGCACGCCAGCGCGTGGGTCATCACCGGGCCGCGCACGCCAAGCTCCGTGGCGACGGCGCTGCTGATTTCGCCGGGCAGCATGTGCACCAGGCTTAACGCATCCAGGGAACGCCAGCCTTCGCGCGCCATCGCCGTCGCGAACAGCTCGGCCATCGGCAGGCCGGCGCCGCCCGTCGCCATAAAGACGCCGATGCGTTCGCTATTGTGCATATCGATGTCCAGCCGTGCGTCCGCCAGCGCTTGCTGCGCCACCGACACGGCAAATTGCGTCGCCCGCGGCCAATGCGCAATATCCTGCTTCGTAGAGACCGGCGGCGTATAGCCTTTTACCTCACAGGCGATGTTGAAAGGCATATCGCCCGGCTCGAACGCGGTGATAGGCGCGGCTCCCGAACAGCCCGCGATCAAATTTTGCCAATAGGTCGCAACGTCATTGCCGATCGGGGTAATGGCGCCCATGCCGGTAATAAAAACTCTTATCATGCGTCGCATCCCCTCTGCACCGCTAGGGGTCGATTGACCGCTTGCCAAATCCAGCCTCTATTTTACCGAAAGGATGCGTTCAAGCAACAATGGGACAAAAGTCATTTCCCAAATTTGTGCACCTATGTCATCTTGATAGAATAAAACGTAACTGTTCAGCTTCGTTCATAGGCCACGGGTTAAGCGAAAAATCCGGATGATGTTCGGATGGAATCTGTGCGAATCCGCCTAATCCGCACCATCCGTGGTCTATTGCTGCTTTAGCTGTCTAACTACGATACAAAATGACGATCAGCGAGGTAAAGTGAAGGAAGTGAATATGTCCAACGATGGGCCGCGCATCCGGCGCGAAAAACGCACCGTCGCCGCCATGATCGAACTCTATTGCGAAGAGCAACACGACAGCCCCGATGGCTTATGTGCGGAGTGCCGCACGTTGCACGACTATGCCATGCAACGCCTGGAGCGCTGTCCCTTTGGCGAAGAGAAGACAACCTGCGTTGATTGCGCGGTGCACTGTTACAAGCCCGCCATGCGCGAGCGCGTGCGCGTCGTGATGCGCACCGCCGGGCCGCGCATGATCTGGAGACATCCCGTACTGGCCGTGCGCCATGTGCTCGACGGGCGCAGGCTGAACGCCCGCACGAAAACACCGAATACAAAATAGTTTAATCTGGTGTACAATCACGGCATGAACTTGCCGCCCTCTTTTGTCACCACGATCTGCAATGCATTCGGCGAAGAAGGCCACGCGTTTCTGCATAATTTGCCCACCTTGCTGGACGAGTACGTTCAACGCTGGGAGCTGACGCTACTCCCCGCCTTCACCAATCTTTCCTACAACTATGTTACGCCAGCGGTGCGCCGCGACGGGAGCGAAGCCGTGCTCAAGCTGGGCGTGCCGCACCGTGATTCACGTTCCGAGCGCGAGGCGCTGGCCTTTTACGCGGGGTCTGGCTGTGTCCATTTGTTGGAAGCCGATGCTGACCGCGCCGCGCTGCTGCTGGCACGGCTGCGTCCCGGCGCACTGTTGCGACCGCTGGCGTTCGAGGACGACGTACAGGCAACCGCCATCATCGCCGAAGTCATGCGTGCGCTCTGGCGGCCCGCGCCGGCGTTGCACGCCATGCTTACGATAGGCGAGTGGGCAAAGGAGCTGGTCGAGCTGCGCGCCACATTTGGCGGCGGCGTCGGCCCCTATCCCTCCCACCTAATCGACATTGCCGAGCATCTCTTTGCCGAGTTGCTGGCATCGAGCGGACCGCCGGTTGTGTTGCACGGCG
Source organism: Candidatus Caldilinea saccharophila (assembly GCA_016710365.1). Classification (GTDB taxonomy): domain Bacteria; phylum Chloroflexota; class Anaerolineae; order Caldilineales; family Caldilineaceae; genus Caldilinea; species Caldilinea saccharophila. The sequence continues at coordinate 33,398 of JADJVW010000033.1, forward strand.
ATCTGCACCACGAAAACATCCTCTCAACGCAGGGTGGACGTTGGCTGGCGATCGACCCCAAGGGCGTCGTCGGCGAGCGCGAGTTTGAAGTCTACGCGCTGCTGCGCAACCCGCTCGGTTGGCCGTTCACCCAGCCCGACGTTGCGTGTGCTTTGCGACGACGCATCGACCAGGTGGCCGACCTGCTTGCTCTTGATCGCGAACGGATGCGGCTGTGGAGCGTGGCGCAGTGCGTCCTGTCCGCCTGGTGGGATTACGACGCCAGCAATCCAGCCAGCGGGCAGGACGATCTGCGCATCGCCGAAATCTTGTGGAAGCTTCGCTAATGCAAAAAGAAACGGCGTATCCAATGGATGGCAAAACCATCGAGTTACCGGTCAGCGGCATGGACTGCGCCGAATGCACGCGCCACGTGCAACGCGCGCTGGCCAGTGTGCCCGGCGTCACCTCGGTGCAGGTGCTCCTGTCGGCGGAAAAGGCCATCGTGCGTCTCGACCCCGCAGTGGCGTCGCTGGATCAACTGCGCGCGGCCGTGGACGAGGCGGGCTACAGTGTGCCAACATCGGCCGCGGCGCAGCAGATGGATCAGCAACGCACCTACACGCGCAAAGTCTGGACGGTGATGGCGCTCGTCTTTGGCGCAGTGCTCTTTGTCGTCGTGCTCGGCGAGTGGCTGGGGCTGTTCGAGCAGATCACGGCGCGTGTGCCTTTTGTCGTCGGCGCGGCGCTCGTCGTGCTCAGCGGTTGGCCGATCTTTCGCAACGTCCTGCGTGCGGCCCGAAAGCGGCAGGTCACATCGCACGCCTTGATGACCATCGGCGTGCTGGCGGCGCTGGCGATCGGGCAGTGGGCGACTGCGGCGGTGGTCGTCTTTTTTATGCGCATTGGCGATTATGTCGAACGCTTTACTGCCGAAGGCGCGCGCAAGGCAGTGCGCAATCTCACGGCGATGGCGCCGCAGCAGGCGCGCGTCGTGCGCGGCGACGCCGAAGTGGAAATACCCATCGCTCAGGTGCTGCCGGGCGAGATCGTCGTTGTCCGCCCCGGCGAGCAGATCCCGGTGGATGGCGTCGTGGTGGACGGTCACGCTACGGTCGATCAGGCAGCCATTACCGGCGAGTCGCTGCCGGTGGAGGCCGGCCCTGGCGCGCATGTCTACGCCGCGACGATTGCCCAGCTTGGCAGCCTGCGCGTGCGGGTCGAGCGCACCGGCGCCGACACGACCTTTGGCCGCGTGATCAAGCTGGTCGAGGAGGCCGAAGCCAACCGTGCCGATGTCCAGCGTTTCGCCGATAAATTTACCGCCTATTATATGCCCGTCGTGCTGAGCATCGCCATCCTGACCTTGCTGGTGCGTCGCGACCCGCTGGCAATGGCGGCGGTGTTGGTGGTGGCGTGTTCGTGTTCGATTGCGCTGGCAACCCCCATCGCCATGCTGGCGTCCATCGGCCGCGCGGCGCGCGAAGGCATCCTGATCAAGGGTGGGAAATATATTGAGACGCTGGCGCGCGCCGATGTCCTCCTGATCGACAAGACCGGCACGCTCACTTTGGGGCGGCCGCACATCGAAGAAGTCATCGCCCTCAATGGCGCGTCGGCGATGGAGGTGCTGGCAATGGCGGCGTCGGCTGAGCGCGACTCCGAGCATCCGCTGGCGGAGGCGGTGCGCAGCCATGCGCGGGCGGAAGGGCTTGCGCTGACCGCGCCTGCGCACTTCCGCGCCGTGCCGGGCAAAGGCGTGATCGCCGAGGTGAGTGGAAAGCTGATCACGGTCGGCAGCCATCGTCTGGCCGCCCTTCAACCGGACGCGCCGAACTTCCAAGCCACGCCCAACGGCAAAGGCAACAACGGTCTCGAAGACGCCCCCGCGCCTGGCCCGCCCATTGACATTGCCCAGGTTCAAGGCAAAAGCGTGTTGTGGGTGACGTGTGATGGCGCCGTGATCGGCGCGCTGACCGCCACCGACGTCCTGCGTCCCGAGACGCCGCTTGCTTTGCAACAATTGCGAGCAATGGGCATCGCGACGATCGAATTATTGACCGGCGACAATGCCGCCACCGCCGAGGCCCTCGCCGGCCAACTCGGCATCCACACCGCGCCAACCTGCTGCCGGAGGATAAAATCGCGGTCGTGCGCGACTACCAGCAGCAAGGCAAGATTGTGGTGATGGTAGGCGACGGCGTCAATGATGCGCCCGCGCTCGCGCAGGCCGACGTGGGCATTGCGATGGGCGCGGCCGGCGCCGACATTGCCCTGGAAGCTGCCCACATTGCCTTGATGCGCGACGACTGGCTGCTGGTTCCGGCGGTCTTTGCGCTGGCCCGACGCACGCTGCGCGTGGTGAAGACCAATCTTTTTCTGACGGCGGTCTACAATGTGGTGGGACTTTCGCTCGCTGCTGCCGGTATACTTCCACCGATCCTGGCGGCGGCGGCGCAGTCTATCCCGGATCTGGCAATCCTAGGCAATTCGGCGCGGCTGTTGGGGCGGGAGAAAAGCAAACATTAAGAGATTCAATCTTCAAAACTGATTCTAGAAAATCGAGGAGCTTACATGCATACACGGTTTGGCCTCTCTATAATTTTGGTAGTGGCGGCGCTCCTGCTGGCGCCGGCGACGATCAGCCACGCGCAGAGCGATGACGGCGGAGTCGCGCCCGCTATTGTTGGCGGGCAAGAAGCCACACCGGGCGAGTATCCGTGGCAGGCGTTCGTCGAGATCGGCGACGACAATATCGGCTACTACATGTGTGGCGGCTCGCTGATTGCACCGCAGTGGGTGCTCACTGCGGCGCATTGCGTCGACCTGGAAGTGGCGGAGGCGTCGGCAATTGTGCTGCCGTCGCAGGTTACGGTCTATCTGGGCAAACACAACATGACCATCCCTGAGCCGACGCAGCAGATCAAGCGCGTCGCTCGCGTGATTGCCTATCCCAATTACAACCCCAATAACAGCGACGGCGATCTGGCGCTGCTGGAACTCACCACACCCGCCACGCTCAACAGCCGCGTCGGCGTGATTCCCCCTCCTGCTGAGTCCAGCCGACGATGCGCTCGTCAACCCTGGCCTGTTGGCCACCGTCGCCGGCTGGGGGGTCACCCGAGAAGGCGGGCAGCTTTCGCCAACCTTGCGCAAGGTTTCCCTGCCCATTGTAGCGAATACGACGTGCAATCAGGCGCTGCCCGGCCCAGCCATTACCCAGAATATGCTCTGCGCCGGCTATCCACAGGGTGGCAAAGATTCCTGTCAAGGCGACAGCGGCGGCCCGCTGATTGTAGCTGCCGGCGCCGGGGCGTGGAAGCAGGCGGGCATCGTGAGCTTTGGCTATGGCTGTGCGCAGCCCGCGCTGTACGGCGTTTACACGCGCGTTTCGCGCTACACCGATTGGGTTGGGCAGTATGTAAACACGGTGGCAGTGGATAGTTTTTCTCCAGCAAGCGGGCGTGTTGGGACGCAGGTGACGCTGACAGGGAGCGGCTTCAACAGCGTGACCGCCGTTGAGTTTGCGGGGACGTCGGCGAGTTTCACCATTTCGTCCGACACGCAGCTCCTGGCGACCGCGCCGTCAGGCGCAGTCAGTGGGCCGATCACGATCAAAGCGCCGTATGCCACGGTGCAGACGAGCGCTTCCTTCCAGCCGCTCTACCAGCTCAACGTCCAGACCGCGGGCAATGGCGTGGTTGACATCACGCCGACCAGCAGCCGTTGCACCGGCGGCGCGCCCTGCGCGCTGGATGTGACGGGTGGTGTGACGGCGCTCCTGGCGCCGTCGGCGGATCCAGGCTTTGTCTTCGCGGGCTGGCGCGGCGCGTGCCCCACGCTCGACATCCCCTGTCGCCTCTATATGAACATGGATCGCAGCGAGATTGCGGTGTTTGCGCCGCCGACTTCCACACTCACGGTCACGCTCAGTGGCGGCGGCAGTGGCGCTGTCGTGAGCAGCAGCGGCGGCATCGACTGTGGCGCCGCTTGCAGCGAGCAATTGCCCACGCGCACCGCGCTGACGTTGAGCGCGCAACCCGCCGCGGCCCTGATCTTCACGGGCTGGCGCGGAGACTGCACCGGTCTTACGCCCACGTGTTCGGTCATCATGGTAGGCAACCAGCAGGTAGAGGCTGGCTTCGAGGGCGCGCGCTATCTCCATTTGCCGATCATCCGCCGCTGACCGAGGAGAGTAACAAAGACACAAAAAGAGCGTGAATTGTCAATTGCCATTCACAATTTCAAGGCATTTCTTTTGTACACAGCATAATTGTTTCCTCAGCGTGCTCGCGTGCCAGGACAATCCTTTCATCCTTCATTGAGTTAGTGGGTTCCAGCCTATTCAATCCAAATTGCTAGAACCGTGTATTTTTCACCGCGTTCCTGAGCTTGGGACGCCAAAGTTTGAACCGTTTCACCATATTTGGTGATCAACAAAGAGTTGACATGCGCAAAAGTTACTTCATCCACTACTTCACACGCCTGCGCCGCCACCCATGCGCCCAGCGGCTCGCCTCTCTGTCCACATGGCATAATCTGGACTTTGGCATTGTTGTGGATGCGTTTCACCTTACCCGACCCGGCAATTGTGCGGACATAGAACTTGTCACCATCCTGCACAAACCAAACCGGCGTCGCGATTGCCTCCCCATTCTTGCGATATGTTTGCAAGTTCAGGTAATTTTGATCTTTGAATTGTTCAATTCCAGACATTTCACACCCTTACCTCGTAGATTTTTGAATTTTCGCGCCCATAAAAATATCCACTTATTCAGTTTGCTTTCCAGGCAACGAGAAATTCTAGTAAAATTTTTGGATATTGAAAAGTATAGCCACGCCCAGGTGACCTGGCAAGGCGTTTTGCGTACTCCCGGTTTATGGATGGTGGGCCCCTCGCAGACCTGATAAACCCTACGCCTGCTGCACAGCAACTTGCGAAAGATACACCAATTGCGTTTAATAAAATGACACGATTTGGTTCAAACCCCGTCCGGTTCAAACACAGCTTAGTTCAAACACAGCTTAGTTCAAACACAGCTTAGTTCAAACCCTGTCCGGTTCAAACACGGCTTAGTTCAAACTAAGAAAGACGCACTATGGCTCTTCACCGCCTACTCATCCTATTCGTCGATAGCGACCCTGGCTCACTTCCCTTGTTCGAGGAGGCGATTGGCGCTAAGTTTTCAGAGCCAGCCTTGCATTTGATCACCGGCCACGGGGCTGACATCCCTTTGTTTGCCGCGACGCCAGACTTCATTATTGCTGACCACGCAGACGGCAACGATCCGCTCGAACAGGTGCGCCTTCTCCACCGTCGCTTTCCAGAGACCCCGATCCTGGCTCTGATCCCCATCGGTTGCGATCACATCGTCGTGGCCCTAGTGGAGGCCGGCGCCGAGGAGTATCTGATCAAGACGCCGCTTGTTCATCTGCGCCTCCCTCTGCTCATGACGACGCTTTTGCAGCGCAAAGCCGAGCGTCAAGCGTTGGATGTGAGCCAACAGCGTTGTCAGCGTCTTTTCGACAACGCTCCCATCGGGCTTTTTCGCTGCGCAGCCAATAGGCGCCTGTATAAGCGGGATCGACCTGCACCACGCGCTGCGTCGTCATCGCCCTGCGCTCCGGACTCTCGTTCTCAGCGGCTACCCAGCGCGGTCCGGTCAACGGGAAACGCAGGAAGCCGGCATCGTCGCCTGGCTGCAGAAGCCGGTCAGCATGGCCGGGTTGGTGGCGAAAATCCAACAGGCGCTGGTGCATAAGGTGTGATGCGTGATGCGTACCGAGTAATGCGTGATGCGTAATACGTATCACTTACTACTCGTTTCTTTCTTATCTGCGCCAATAAGCCGGCATAAATAGAATCAGCACCGTGTATAGCTCCAAGCGCCCCAACAGCATGAAGAAGGCAAGCAACCATTTCCCCGCTGCCGAGAACGCGCCGTAATTGTCAACCGCGCCTACGTCGCCCAAGCCCAGCCGACATTGCCCAACGTCGCAGCCACCGCGCCAAAGGAAGTGGGCATGTCATACCCCATCATCGCGATCGCCAGCGTGCCCAGCGCAAAGATCACGATGTATAGGACAGAAAAACCGAGGACGTTGGTCACGACTTCGCGCGGGATGGTATGTTGGCGCACGCGCACCGGGATGATGGCATGAGGATGCAACAAGCGGTTCAACTCGGCCAGAACGAACTTCCCCAGCAAATAGAGGCGCAACACCTTCATGCCGCCCGCGGTGGAGCCACCCGATCCACCCACAAACATAAGCAGAAGGAGCAGCAATTGGCCGGCAAAAGGCCACAACTCGTAGTCGACGGTGATGAATCCTGTAGTCGTCTGAACCGAAACCACCTGAAACACAGCATTGCGCACGGCGAGTTCGCTGTGCTGTCCGGTGGGCATCGCCGTCAACAGATAGATCAATACGGAGGCGCCTGCCAGGATCGCTACATAGACGAGAAACTCGCGATCCTCGCGATAGACGCGCCACCCGCGCTGCACCACGCGATAATGCAGCGAAAAATTGGCGCCGGCCAGGGCCATGAAGACAATGAGCACCCACTGCACAAATGGGCTGGGAAACGCGGCGATACTGGCGTTTTTAGTCGAAAAGCCACCGGTTGCCATCGTGCCGAAGGTCTGACACAAGGCGTCAAACAAGTCCAACCCGCCCATCATCAGCAAAACCGTCTCCGCCGCCGACAGCAAAATGTAGACAGCCCACAGAATCTTGGCCGTCTCAGTGACGCGCGGGGTCAACTTGTCGGCAATCGGGCCGGGAACTTCCGCTTTGTATAACTGCATCCCGCCAACGCCCAGAAAGGGCAAAATGGCGAGCGACAAGAGGATAATGCCCATACCGCCCAGCCAATGGGTGAGACTGCGCCAGAAAAGCACCCCACGCGGCAACGCTTCAACGTCGGCGAAAATCGTGGCGCCCGTCGTCGTAAACCCTGAGATGGTCTCGAAGAACGCGTCAGTGTAGGAGGCCGTAGCGCCGGAAAGCATAAACGGCAGCGCCAAACATCGATGCCATCAGCCAGCCAAAGGTGACGATGGCGAATCCCTCACGCACGCGCACATCGCGGGTCAAACGGGTGCGCCGCGTCATTATCAGGCCGGTCACACTCGTGATGCCGGCGGACAGACTCAGCGCCGCCCAATCGCCCGCTTGGTAATAGAATGAGAAAGGCAGGGGAATCAGCATGGCCCCACCCAGGAAAATCAGAAGCCAGCCTTGAAGATGAAAAACGCCTCGTAAATCCATTACCTGCCTATCATGTCTGGTGGAACGCGTAGTGGGAGGTAAAAACAGTATACTTGCCAAACAGACCGGCGCCAAGTCGTCGAGGTTGCGTAGGCTATGCGTCCATTGCCCGACCGCCGCCACACCAGCAGGCTGTGTAATTTTCCGATTTTTCCGTCATTCGCCGTTTGCAGCTTCGCAATGCTTTCTGATACGATGCGCGCAGCATGAAAAACTGTTTAATCGCACGCGGATTCACAGTCCGGTTGCAGACCATTTCTCTACTCGTTCTGTTGGCGCTATTTGCCTTCACTGCCCCGGTGCAGGCGCAGGACGACGCAAACTCAGCCGATCAGAGCGCCGTTGTGCAGCAAATCCTGGCCGATGTCAATCAGGCGCGCAGCGATTATGGGCTGCCCCCCCTGGCCGCCAACGACGCGCTGATGCAGGCCGCCCAACGCCATGTCGACGACGTGATCGCCAATGGCAACTGGGGACACTATGGCAGTGACGGCAGCAACGTGCAGATGCGCGTGGCGCGCGTCGGCTATGGCAGCAGCTCCGTCAGCGAAAACTGGGTCGCGGTTTCCAGTCCAGAGCAGGCGATCGTCTGGTGGATGAACGATTGGATTCATCGTGTCAACATTCTGGGCGGTCACTGGGATGAGATCGGTGTGGGTGCAGGGATTGCCTCCAACGGTTTCTGGATCTTTGTCACCGACTTTGGCAACCCGGATGGCGGCCCGCCTGTTTATGTCACCTCCTCGCCGCAAGGCGACGCTGGCGACGCACAGATGGTGATGAGTGTGCCGACAGGTGGGATGGACTACACGGTCGAGCCGGGCGACACGCTGCTGGGCATCGCCATTGGCTACGGGTTGGACTGGCAGGACGTCGCCATTGCCAACAATATGGGCGAAGAAGATCTCCTCCAGATCGGTGAGACGCTGCGCCTGCCCTCGATTGGCGGCATCGGCGGGCCGGTGGAGGATACAACGAACGTCGTCGCCGGCAAACAGCGCTACATGGTGGTTGCCGGCGACACCCTGTTCACCATTGCCCTGCGCTACGACCTCGCCTGGGAAGAAATTGCCGCGGTCAATGGGTTGCGCGAGTTCGATTTGCTTCAAATCGGGCAGGAAATCACGCTGCCGGCAAGCCTGGATGAAGAGAACAACGCGTCGGAAGCTGCACAGGAAGCCACCGCCAGTTCGGAAATCACCGCCATTTCAGAAGCCACCGCCAGCTCAGAAGATGCATCAGCAAAGTCGGCAAGCCCAGCCACTGTAGAGATTGTCGGCGACCGGTTGAGTGGCGAGTCAGCGCCCGGCCAGCCATTTGACAAGCAGCGCTACACGGTGCGTGCTGGCGACACGCCGCTTGCCATTGCGTTGAGCCATAGCGTTGCGCTTGACGATCTCTTGCGCGCCAACGACCTCGGCGAAGATGACTTCCTCCAAATCGGACAGACGCTTGTTATGCCAGGCGCCGAAGAAAGCAGCGATGCAGGCAACGCAGCGGAGGCAGACCTGGCGCCTTCCGCCGCTGCCCAGGTCACGCAGGCCGCCGCAGAGACGCAGAAATACACCATCCGTGAGGGCGACACGGTCTTTGCCGTCGCCATCCGCCTCGGCGTCGACTGGCAAGCCATGCTCCGCGCCAACAACTTAAGCGAACAAAGCCTGCTCCAGCCGGGACAAATATTAGTCATCCCGTAGGTCGGGCTACCAGCCCGACGAATTGCATCAACCAGCCGGCGTCAACCCAACACACGCCGCAACACTTCCATCCCCTCCATCACAAGCGTCAGGTTCGCCTGGCTGCCCATGTGCCCGATGCGAAAGACTTTGCCCGCCAGCGCACCATAATTGCCGCCGACCGCCATGCCGTGGCTGCGCAACACATGGTCGAGCGCGGGCCACGTCCAGCCCTCCGGCACATAGGCCGCGGTCACCGTCGGAGCATGATACGCCTCACGCGTCGCAAATAGCCGCACATTCATCGCTTCTAACTGGCGGCGACAGGCCGCAGCCACCGTCTGGTGACGCACATAGACCTGCTCCATGCCTTCAGACAAAAGCAAATCCAGGGAAACCTCCAGCGCGGCCAGGGCGCTCCAGTTGTGTGTGTAGGGCAGATATTTCTGCGCCGGGCCGGTGCGCCACGGCGTCAGCGCGTCATAGCCAACATACGCCGTCGCCGCCACTGCCGCCCATGCCCGTTCGCTGACAGTCACCATCGACAGATCGGGCGGCAGGCTCAAGACTTTCTGGCTGCCCAACAGCCCCAGATCGATCGCACAGCGATCCACTTCGACCGGCGCGCCGCCACCGCTGGCGACGAAATCCACATAAAAGAGCGCATCAACCTCCCTACAAATTTGGCCAAGCTCTGCAAGCGGGTTGAGCGTACCGCTTGGCGTCTCACAGTGGACAGCCGTCACCAGTTTGGGGCGGAAGCGCCGCGCCGCCTCGCGCACCGGCTGCGGGTCCACGATGCCGTCGAACGGAAAACCGACGACCTCCACCTCGGCGCCGATCTGCCGCGCCATGTCGCCGATGCCAAAACCAAACAAGCCGGTTCCCACTGCCAACACGCGATCTCCCGGACGTACCACGCTTTTGAGCGCGCTCCAGAGCGCCAGCATCCCTTCGCCGCTCTGGAGCGTCACCTGCGTGCTGGCGCCCAACACAGCTTGCAATTTGTCTTCACAGCGGTCGTACAGGGCGAAGAACTCCTCTTCGAGATCGGCGCTGGCATAATCAAACGTGTAGGCGGCGCGCACAGCTTCCGGCACAGACACGGGGCCGGGCACAAGCGGAATCTGATAACTTTGCATCTTGGCTTCCCTCCTGATTCACGATAACATGCGGTTGACGGCGGCAGCTCCTTGTAGTGGGCGCTGTCAACAGAAATATTGAACGGATGGCGCTATGTTACTACGAAACTGGGCAACCGACTATGAGCACAACCGCCGCTGCCATTAACCGCAAACGCTTGTTGTCCGGGGCCGTTCGGCGCAGGCAAGACCACCGCCGCGATCACGCATCTGCATCAACTGCTGCGCCAGGAGCGCGTGCGGGGCGACGACATCTTGGTGCTGCTGCCGCAACGCTCGCTGGCCGCGCCCTATCATGAAGCGCTGCGCGGCGCCCAGATGCCCCCCGGCCCCGCGGTGCGCGTGACCACCTTTGCCAGCCTGGCGCAACAGGCGGTCGAACTCTATTGGCCGCTGCTGGCGCCCACCGCGGGCTTCACCGACCCAGGCCGCGAGCCGACATTTCTGACGCTGGAGACCAGTCAATATCACATGGCGCCGCTGGTGGAGGAGGCCATTGAGCAGGGGGCATTTGATGGGGTGCGCGTGGAACATGCGCGCGTGGTCAGCCAGGTGCTCGACAATCTCAACAAAGCCGCGCTGCAAGGTCTGACCATCGATGAAGCTTATGCCCGGCTCGAACTTGCCGCACCGCTGGGCGAGGAACGTGCGGCGCGCCTCAATGCGCTGCGCTCCGCCCGCCAAATCAGCCAGGCATTCCGCGACTTGTGTCTACGCGAAACGCTGCTCGACTTCAGCCTGCAAATCACGCTTTTTAACGTCCATGTGCTCACCAATGCGTGGAGTCGCACGCATCTTTTGCGTACTCACCGCCATTTGATCTACGACAATGCCGAAGAGGACACCTACAGCGCGCATCGGCTGGTCAGTCAATGGTTGCCGGTGTTGGACAGCGCGCTGATCATCACCGACGACGATGGCGGCTATCGCACCTTTCTGGGCGCCGACCCGGACGGCGTCGCCGAACTCGCCGCGCGCTGTGACGAGCGAGAGACCATGCATGGGTCGCACGTCATGGCGCCAGCCATCTTTCGCCTGACCCAACAGATCGAAACCATTTTCGACTCGCGTCATGTCCCCTCGACTACGGACTCGTCACCGCACGCGCCCCGTGCGGAAACGCCTGAGTCGTCTGCCGCCAGCCGCGCGCCTTCTGTACGCGCGACCCAGTCGCCAGACACGCCTGCGCTCGTCACCCCCGCCGAGAGCTTCCGCTTCTATCCGCAGATGGTCACGTGGGCCGCCGACCAGATTCACGCGTTGGTGGATGAGCAGGGAGTCGCGCCAGGCAATATCGCGGTGCTGGCCCCCTTTGTCAGCGACTCGCTGCGCTTCACACTGCAAACCGCGTTGGAGCGTCACGGCATTGCACTGGCGACGCACCGCCCCAGCCGCGCTGCAAGACGAGCGGGCCACGCGCACGCTGTTGACGCTGGCGCGCCTCGCCCATCCCTTTTGGGGCATGGCGCCTGCCGCGCCGGATGTCACCCTGGCGTTGACAGTGGCGATCGGCGATCTGGATCCCGTGCGCGCCACGCTGCTGTCATCTATCGTCTATCCCCCGCGGCGGCGCGATAACGAACTAGGCCGCTTCGCCGTCATCAATGAGGAGACGCGCCAACGCATTACCTACACGGCTGGGGAGCGCTCGACCGCCTGCGCGAATGGCTCTACGCCTATCGCGCCGAATCCGACAGTCTGTCGCTCGACCAATTCTTTGCCCGTCTTTTTGGCGAGGTGCTTAGCCAGCCAGGATTTGGCTTTCACGAAGATCGCGATGCCGCGCGCGTCGCCAGCCAGTTGGTCGAGTCAGCCCGCAAGTTTCGCTGGGCGTTGGAGGGTAAAGAAGCGGACGCCGCCCAAGGGATGCGATTCGGGCGCGCCTATGTGCAGCTTGCCGAAAGCGGCGCGTTGGGGGCGCTTTACTTGCCCGGCTGGCGCACGCCAGAGAACGCAGTCTTTCTGGCGCCGGCCTACACCTTCCTCCTGCGCAACCATGCCGTGGATGTCCAATTTTGGCTCGATATCGGCTCCACCGGCTGGTGGGAGCGGCTCTATCAACCGCTCACACATCCCTTTGTGCTCACAGCGCGCTGGCCGGTCACGGCGCCGTGGACAGATCGCGACGAATACATCACGCGCCAGGAAACCATGCGCCGTCTGTTGCTTGGCTTGCTTCGCGCGCGCCAACAGGTCTTTCTCGGCGCTAGCGACTATAGCGAGGGTGGATACGAGCAGCGTGGCCCATTGCTCAGCATTGTCAACCGCCTCTTGACCCAGTGATTCCCTCTCTACCCAATTATACCCGCTGCCTTCCACTCCAGTATTCGTTTCTTTGTATTTGTAATATCAGAAGACAGAGCCCCGCACCGCCAGGCTCGATTGGGCAGATCGATTTCAATTACGTCATTGTAAGTACGCTAATTTTGCGGTATACTTCATTTGTCGTATTGAAATACTGTCGCGCAAGGTAGCTTACCCTTAGGTCATTGTTTTTCGTGACTTTAGTCGATTCTGACGCTAGGGCTTGCGTTCCCCATATCGGTCATCCACCTCTATCCACTAAAGTGTACAGATGACCGATGCTCACAGCAGGTTCAAACCTGATACTGTTGAGGATCAAAACCTCAACAATCAGATATAGGCAACTACAGATTTTCGAAGTTCTATCTATAAGGAGATATAGAATGAAACACTTGACACGCTTCGGACAACTTGTTGTGGCGTTGATCTTTTCTGGCGTCGTTTTGATGATCAGTGCACTGCCTGCTCATGCCGGTGGCATCTGGGCCGACAGCTTACCGCAGGGCGGCATCTGGGCGGACAATCTCCCGCAGGGTGGCATCTGGGCGGACAATCTCCCGCAGGGTGGCATCTGGGCGGACAGCTTACCGAAGGGTGGCATCTGGGCGGATACTCTCCCGGAGGGCGGCATCTGGGCCGATAGCGTACCGGAGGGTGGCATCTGGGCCGACAGCTTGCCGAAGGGTGGCATCTGGGCCGACAGCTTACCGAAGGGTGGCATCTGGGCCGACAACCTGCCGCAGGGTGGCATCTGGGCCGACAATCTGCCGCAGGGCGGCATCTGGGCCGACAGCTTACCGAAGGGCGGCATTTGGGCCGACAGCTTACCGAAGGGTGGCATCTGGGCCGACAATCTGCCGAAGGGTGGCATCTGGGCGGATAATCTGCCGAAGGGTGGCATCTGGGCGGATAATCTCCCCAAGGGCGGCATCTGGGCCGACAGCTTACCGCAGGGTGGCATCTGGGCAGATAATCTGCCGCAGGGTGGCATTTGGGCGGACAACCTCCCGCAGGGTGGCATTTGGGCCGACAGCTTACCGCAGGGGGCGGCATCTGGGCAGATAATCTCCAGCAGGGTGGCATTTGGGCCGACAGCTTACCGAAGGGCGGCATCTGGGCCGACAACCTGCCGCAGGGCGGCACCTGGGCCGACAGCTTACCGCAGGGCGGCATTTGGGCCGACAACCTCCCCAAGGGTGGCATCTGGGCGGATAATCTGCCGAAGGGTGGCATCTGGGCGGACAACCTGCCACAGGGCGGCATCTGGGCGGATAATCTCCCCAAGGACGGCATCTGGGCCGACAGCTTACCGCAGGGCGGCATCTGGGCAGATAATCTGCCGCAGGGTGGCATTTGGGCGGACAGCTTACCGAAGGGCGGCATCTGGGCGGATAATCTCCCCAAGGGCGGCATCTGGGCCGACAGCTTACCGCAGGGTGGCATCTGGGCAGATAATCTGCCGCAGGGTGGCATTTGGGCGGACAACCTCCCCAAAGGGCGGCATCTGGGGCTGACAGCTTACCGCAGGGTGGCATCTGGGCAGATAATCTGCCGCAGGGTGGCATTTGGGCGGACAACCTCCCGCAGGGTGGCATTTGGGCCGACAGCTTACCGCAGGGCGGCATCTGGGCGGACAACCTGCCACAGGGTGGCATCTGGGCCGACAGCTTACCGCAGGGTGGCATCTGGGCCGACAATCTCCCGCAGGGTGGCATCTGGGCCGACAGCTTACCGCAGGGTGGCATCTGGGCCGACAATCTCCCGCAGGGTGGCATCTGGGCCGACAGCTTACCGCAGGGTGGCATCTGGGCCGACAATCTCCCGCAGGGTGGCATCTGGGCCGACAGCTTACCGCAGAATGTGATGTCGAAAGATATGTTGTTCTAAGGGCATGTTGCGTGATGCAAAGACAGAAATCATCCTGACGCGTAGCGATTGATGCGCATTGTTATCGTCACCATCGGGACGCGCGGCGACGTACAACCTTATATTGCGTTGGCTCAGGGCTTGCATAGCGCCGGCCACAAAGTAACAATTTGCACCCATCCGACCTTTCGCGGCTTTATTGAAACACGTGCGGTCGGCTTTGCACCACTGGCAGGCGACATCCGCGCACTGCTGGCGAGCGATGCAGGACGCCGCCTATTGTCGCAACAAAATCCATTGGCTGCGGTGCGCCAGTTGCAAGCCATCGCCGCCCCACTCCTGCGTGAAGTGATGGCGGATATCATCACCGCCAGCGCGGGCGCCGACCTGATCCTAGGCTCGACGCTCGGCTATCTGAACGCCGTGACCGCGGCGCAAGTGCATGATGTCCCCTTGATCCTGGCGGGGTTGCAACCTTTTACACCGACGACAGCCTTTCCCAGCGCGCTGCTCGCCCCGCCGCGCCGCCTGCCGGGGAAGGCGCTCTACAACAGGCTGACGCATCTCGCCAGTTATCGTCTCCTCCAGTTGGTCTCGGCGCGGCTTGTCAACCGCTTTCGCCGGGAATTGACTGGCCTCCCGCCTCTGCACTACACCGACGTTTTCGGAGACTTGATTGCCCAGCATCGCCCCGTTCTCTACGGCTTTAGCGAGCATTTGCTGCCCCGCCCCGCGGACTATGGCGACGCCATCGCCATCACCGGTTTTTGGTTTCTGGAGCAAGCGACCACGTGGCAACCGCCTACTGCGCTGGAAGCGTTTCTGGCCGCCGGCGCGCCGCCCGTCTACATTGGTTTTGGCAGCATGAGCGACCGCGATCCAGCGCAGGCCGCGCGCATCGCAGTGGAGGCGCTGCAGCGCAGCGGGCAGCGCGGCATCTTAGCGTCCGGCTGGGAGGGACTGCGCGCCGAACATCTTCCCGCCGATATCCTGCTCATTGACGGCGCGCCCCACGACTGGCTTTTCCCACGCATGGCGTTGGTGGTGCATCACGGCGGCGTCGGCACTGTGGCGGCTGCGCTGCGCGCCGGCGTCCCGCAGATCGTCGTGCCCTTCAGCGCCGACCAACCGCTCTGGGCGGAAATGATCTATCAACGCGGCGTCGGTTCCCGGCCACTGCCCCGCAGTCGGCTGCAAGCGACGCGGCTGGCGGCAGCGATCACCACCACGCTGCACGATGCACCCTTGCACCACCGCGTCCGAAATTTGGCCGAAGCCGTGCGACGCGAAGATGGCGTCGGCAAAACCGTGGAGATTGTAAGCAAAATGAAAAAAGTAACGCTTGCCACAACGCGCTCGATTCGCTAAGATAGAGCTATTGTCCTTAATAAATTATCCAACGACTTCTTGCTCTGAACAGCTCAGTAAAGGAACGATCATGCGCACTCTCAATTGCTTGTATCCTAGAGGTCTGCTCGTCTTGTCAACTTTATGCATCGCGCTGCTGTTGCCAGTTGTCGCCAATGCGACGGCGCCGCCCCCCTTATCACAACGCACCACCGCCACCCCCGCCGCCACACCCGCCCCGATCGACAATCTGGAAGATGTACAGCAAGCCGTTGTCCGGATCGAAGCTGTCGGCGTCTTCAAAGACCCGGCAGAAGGGATGTTGATGGAAGCAGGCTCCGGCAGCGGTTTCATTATTGACCCGGAAGGTTATGTCGTCACCAACAACCACGTGGTCACCGGCGCCGCGTTCTATAAAGTCTATCTGGATGGCAAGCAGAATCCAGTCAATGCTCGCGTGCTGGGCGTCTCCGAATGTGCGGACCTGGCAGTGATCGACCTGCAGGGCAAGGGGTATCCCTACCTGGCCTGGTACGACCAACCGCTCAAAGTGGGTCTGGATGTCTATGCGGCTGGGTTCCCGCTTGGCGACCCCGAATACACGCTGACACGCGGCATCGTCGCCAAAGCGCGCGCCGACGGCGAGACCGACTGGGCCTCGGTGGATGGTGTGATCCAGCACGACGCCATCATCGACCACGGCAATTCCGGCGGCCCGTTGGTAACGGCGAACGGGCAGATCGCGGGCATCAACTACGCTGGTGACCGCGACGCCAATCAGTTCTACGCCATCGGCAGCGACGGCGCCTTGAAGATCGTCGAACAACTGCTGGAAGGCAACGACGTCGACTCAATCGGCGTCAATGGCCGCGCCATCTTGAGCGATGACGGCTCCTCCTACGGCATCTGGGTCTCCTCCGTGGCGTCAGGCTCGCCCGCCGATGACGTTGGCCTGGAGCCGGGTGATATTATCCTGTCACTGGAAAGCGTGCCGGTTGCTGAAGACGGCACCATGTCCACCTACTGCGAAATTTTACGCAGCCACGCCGCCGACGATGTGATGGCGATCGAAGTGCTGCGCCTCGATACCGATGAAATCCTCGAAGGTCAGATCAATGGGCGGCAGTTGCAGCAAAGCGTCTCATTGGCCGGCCAGGAAGGGGCCGCACAACAGCCCGGCGATGAGCCGGCCGACGACGAAACCTACGCCGAATTCGCTACTATTTCCGACGCACAGGGTGTCCTGACCTTTGACACACCCGCCGCGTGGGTGGATAGCAAGGATGCCGACTGGGAGTTCAACGATGAGGTCGTTGGCCTGCGTTTGGACATTTCACCCGACCTGACCAACTTCTACGACGACTGGGGCATTCCCGGCGCGATCCTGCGCTACTCCGAATCGATGCCCGACCAGATGGCCGTCGAGGATCTGCTGGATGAGTACACGCTAGGCAAATCGTGCACCAAAGGCGAGCGCGATGTGCTTGAACTGGGCGACCTTGCCGGCGCCTTCCAGATCTGGGATGAATGCGGCGGCACCGCAACCTCCAGCGCCATCGTCGCGCTGGCGCCGACCGAGACGGCGGCCTACTATGTCCTGATCGAGTTATACGCCGCTGAAGCGCGCGATTTCAACGCGTGGGACACGCTTTTGAACTCGCTAGTCGTCACCCCGGTCGGCAGCCAACAGCAGGAGCCGCCAACGCCCGTCACCAATGACGACAGCCCGCTTTTCGACCTTGTCGACACCAGCGATTTGGCCTACACCTATGTCGCCATCGAAGACCCGGCGATCAGTGCGCTGATCCCGGCAGAGTACAGTGACATCACTTCGGCGGTGTGGACCAACAGCGACGGCGAGCCGCTCGGCTTCATTCTGACCGCGGCGCCCGACATCGATGAGTTCAACGCGGCCTGGAACACCCTGGCATCATCATCAAGAGCGCCACCGGGTTCGCGGCGTCGACCGACACGACCGACAGCGGCGCCACCGAGGAAACCGGGCCGGTCTTTGTCAGCGTGACCGACGACACCAGCACGATCAGCGTGCGCGTGCCGGAGACATGGAGCGACGTCGTCAGCGAAGACTGGGAGATCGACGGCAGCCCCATCGGCACCGCGTTGAGCGCCGCACCCAACGTACAGGCGTTCAACGACACCTGGGAAACGCCCGGCGTCTTCATTGGCGTGTCCGAAGCTGTTGCAAGCGAGTTCACGGTCGATGGGCTGCTCGATGTCTTTGACTTTGCCGACAATTGCAACTACGGTGAACGTCAACCCTATGAGACTGAGGCTCTAGTCGGCGCCTACGACGTGTGGAATGACTGCGGGGACGTTGCAGGCAGTATGTTCGTGGTGCTGGCTGCAACACCGTTGGACGCCGCCGCGCCGATGATTTTGCTCTACACGCTGCTGCCTACTGCGGGGGAGGCCGGCGTCTTTGGCGATCTCGTCGATACCCTGGCGATTGCCGGCGCCGTCCAGTCCGCCCAGGCCGCCGCGCAGGAAGAAGTGCTCAGCAATCCATCGGCGACTGTGGTGGTCGAGCGCCTCAATGTGCGCAGTGGCCCCGGCACGAACTTCAACCGCGTCGGCGCCGTGGCGCAGGGCGACGCGCTGATCGTCACCGGTCAGGTGGACAGCTGCGGCTGGCTTCAGATCACGACGCCGGATGGGGTGGAAGGCTGGGTGTCGGGCAACAGCCAGTATGTCACGCTCGATGCCCGCTGTGCCGACATACCGGAAGTCAATGCGCCCACCGCGCCGGCTTCGGGCGGATCGAGCGGCGGCAGTTCAAGCGGGTCGCAGTCCGGCAGCGGTCGGACAAGCGGCGGCAGCGCCAGCCAGGGCTGCTATCTCTTCCAAAACCAGATCGGCCCGGAACTCACGATCACCTTCACCTTAAAGGACACCGGCAAAGCCGAGTCCTTCAAGGTGCCGGGCAACGGCGAAGTCGAGAAATGCTTCAACCCAGGTCGCTACACCTACACGCTCGACGCGCCACCGCCGTGGGATTCCACCAACGGCGAACTGACGGTCGAAGCCGGCGACAACTTCCTCTTCCCGATCTCGCCAGAATAACGAAGCAGCAATAAAACGCGGATTGGGTGGACTTGCATGAAAAGTCCGCCCAATTCGCGTGCCCTTCAAGGCAAGAACGTTTAGCGCGTCATTGTCGATTTGACAGCGATGCTATAGAAGGGCTTTCTTATATAGCTGGGGCGTAGTAAATCTGTCGCTACTCAAAGACTTCGGCAGAAATGCTAACGACTTCCGGTGCAACTCCAGCATCAACCAGATCATAACCGTTCACCTTAACCGTCTCTCCCGGTCTGATTCGGATTCCATATTCATAATCGTCATCAATAACGAAATCATCTTCATCAAGAAATTCGATTCTAGCGTTCAGGTCAAGGGTTGAGTTGCTGGTATTCTTGATTTCTAATACCCAAGCCATTTTCCACCAAATATCATTCGACTCGATGACCTTCCCATCCACATTCAATATCTCGAATATCGATGAGTCATCACCGGAGTCCCGATCGCTATCACCGATTGATTCCGTTGTCTCCGCATCAACGGCGAGGTTTTGCGGCACTGTATAGGTTGTCGTTAGGGTACTGCTTATTCCCAATATGGAGGAAAGCAAGTTAACTTGGGTCACCACAGCTACTCTCGCTCCACTTCCTTCGGGGGGGCGGCCCAGGGTTTTCCTCCTCTCACTTTGTTAGAATTTTTCTGCTTCTGACAAGGGCTATCGACCTGTTGGACGAGTACAAAAAATCGTCGAGTCCATTTCTGATTTGCTGTATCTTGATCTGATGCTTCCACCTAGGAAAAGCCGTCGATCTGAACAGGCAATGGTGTACAATTTACCTTCTTATGAATCGTATCCACCACGCCAATGGCGTTATTACCTTGACTTTTGACTCACTGGCCGATTTTCCGGTCGCCGCGCATATCGCCACCCGGCACGGCGGCGTCAGCCCTGACCCGTGGCGCAGCCTCAACTTCGGCATCTTGCGCGGAGACGATCGCGACCGCGTGCTGGAAAACCGCCGGCGGTTGGCGACGGCGCTCGGCGTGCACGCGGCCGATTTCGTGCATTGTCGGCAGGTGCACGGCACCGGCATCGCCAAAGTGGACTGGGAAAACGCCGGCGCGGTGATGGACGGCAGCGACGGGCTGATCACCGACGCCGTCGGCCCTGCCCCTCAGCCTGGTCTTTGCCGACTGTGCGCCGCTGCTGATCTATGACCCCGTCCACCATGCGCTTGGCGTCATGCATGCGGGTTGGCGCGGCACGGTCAACGGCGCGGCCACCGCGCTGCTCTGGGCCATGCAGGCCGCCTACGACAGCGACCCGGCGCAGGTGCAGGTGGCCATTGGCCCCAGCATCGGCCCGCAAAGTTACGAAGTTGGCGCAGAAGTCGTCGCGCTGGCAACCGCACGTCTGCCCGACCCGGCCGCGCTCTTCACCTACCCCAACGGCGCCGACCGCAACCCATACTTCGATCTCTGGCAGGCCAACGTTCAATTGCTCGCCCAGGCCGGCGTGCCGGTCGCACAGATCGAGGTCAGCGGCATCGACGCCGCGCAGCACACCGCCGACTTCTTCAGCCACCGCGCCGAACGCGGCCGCTGCGGGCTGTTCAGCATGGTGGCGTGGTTGGAAGAGATAGAACGCGGATGACGCGGATTTGGCGGATTCCCGCGGATTGAAAGGAGACTTCGCGTTCCAGCACATGGTCGATAGGAAGGTAGCTATGAACTTTGCAAGTTGTCGCTATTGTGCACCATTTCTTGTCGTTGTTTTTCTGGTAATGCTGGGGCAGGCCGCGTTGGCGCAAGGCGAGTCTGCTGCGATGCCCGACGCCGCACCCAATCTGCTCGTCAACGCCAACTTCGAGTGCGGAGAAGAAGGTTACACGGCGGCCGACATCCCACCAGGCGATACCAAGCCCAATTATTATCCGAACCACTGGACGGTCGTCAGCAGCACGACGATTCCCATCCTCACCAGCGCGCGCATCCGCTTCGCCAAAAGTTGCGACGGCGAGGCGCACGTCGAGAAGATCGAGGGACGCGACAGCGTGTTGATCCGCGCGCTCGACCACGAGACGCCGCCGGAGCCGGGCAAGCCCTTTGACGTGACGCTGCTCCAGCAGGTAGACGTCGTCAGCGGCGCGACCTACAGCCTCAGCGGCTGGATGCTGACGCTGTGCGGCGGCAGCAACACTGTGCCCCGCAACGATTGCCCGGAAGAATACTACATGGCGAAACTGCTCGGCATCGACCCGACCGGCGGCGTCGATCCCGATGCGCCCTCCGTGCAGTGGGTGGAGAACCGGCGCAACTTTGTCGAGCCGGATGGCAGGACGCGCATTGGCTGGCAGAACCTCCGGCTGGGCGCCACCGCGCAAGCGATAACAATGACCGTCTTTGCGCGCATCGCCAGCCCATTTCAGTGGCATGGCAACCACGGCTTTATCGACGCGCTGAGCCTGGTGCGCGGCCCGACCGCCACGCTCACTGCGACGGCGCTGCTCAGCACGACTGCACCGCTCGGCGAGACGGCGCCACCCACCGGCGGCGCTGTCATCACCTTGACGTGGGCGGGTGAGCTTGGCCCCGACATCCCGTTGATCGAGGGCGGCAGGCATGAACTGCGCTTTGACCTGCAATATTGGCACGACGCCAATCAACGCTGGCGCGACATCCTCAGCGACGCCGACGCGGGAGAAGCGCTTTTCCATGCGGCCTGCGCCGGCAGCAGCTATCGCTTTCGCGTCCAGCCGCGCGCCGAACAGCCGGAGGGCGTCAAGGGCGCTTCGCCCAACCAGCGCTATCCCGGCGTGTGGAGCGAGCCGCTCGACATCTTTGTGCCAGCGGCGCCGGTGGCGCCTGGGATTCCCTTCACGGTGACGGATCAACTTTTTCTGCCCCTGCTCCAGAGTCAGCGCACCTGCTGACAGCTTGCCCGGCGTCCGATTCGTTGGTAGAATCTTGGGCTATGGTGCTTGAGTCAGTACGGACAGCCGAAATCGTCGCCAACCTGGCCGATGTGCGGCAACGCATTGCGGCTGCGGCCCTACGGAGCGGACGCCGGCCGTCGGACGTGCGGCTGGTGGCGGTCAGCAAAACCTATCCGCTGGCGGACATTGCCGCGGCGCTGGCCGCGGGACAGACCGACTTTGGCGAGAACCGGTTGGAGGAACTGTGGCTCAAGGTCGAAGCTGCGCGCACCCAGCAACTTGACGCCATTTGTTGGCACATGATCGGCACGATCCAGAGCCGCAAGACGCGCGAGGCAGTCGGCCCCTGTGCCCTGATCCATTCGGTGGATCGCGCCAAGATCGCGCAACGTCTCAGCCGCGACGCCGAAGCTGCCGGTTGCGTACTGGATGTGCTGCTCGAAGTCAACGTCAACGGCGAGGCGAGCAAGCATGGCTTCCACCGCGGAGGAAGTGCTGGCGGCCGGTGCGGATCTGCTGGCGCAGCCTGGCATCCGCGTGTGTGGGCTGATGACGATGGCGCCTTATGGCAACGATCCAGAACGTACGCGGCCGATCTTTCGGGCGCTGCGTACATTACAGGAGCAACTGCGCGCACACTTTCCACAAGGCAGTTGGCGTGAGTTATCGATGGGAATGACCAACGATTTTGAAGTAGCCATCGAAGAAGGTGCGACCATTGTGCGCATCGGGTCGGCTATTTTCGGACCAAGAAACGGGTAAAGTGCATGCTTAACGGGACAAAAATCGCCTTTATCGGCAGCGGGGTGATGGGCGAGGCCATGATCAAGGGGCTGTTAACGCAGGGGCTAACCACTGCCGCCTTCCTCAGCGCCAGCGACCCCTGGACGGAGCGCCTCGACTACATTCACACCACCTACAGCGTCGAGGTGACGCCCGACAACGCTACGGCTGTGCGTGAGGCGGGCATTGTCGTGTTGAGCATCAAGCCGCAGTCACTGCTCAAAGTCGGCAAGGATCTGCACAGCAAAATTCACCCGAAGCGCTGGTGTTGAGCATCATCGCCGGCACGCGCATCAGCACGCTGCAAAACAAGCTCTTTCACGACCGCATCGTGCGCGCCATGCCCAACACGCCCGGTCAATTGGGCAAGGGCATGACCGTCTGGACGGCGACCGAGCACGTCGCCGCCAAACAGATCAAGCAGACCGAAGCCATTCTCGGCGCGATGGGTGAGCAACTCGGGGCTGTACGAGCTTGAAAAAGCGAGCATCCGCGCCATCATCAACGATGCGATTTTTGCCGCTTACCGCCGCAGCCAGGAGCTTGGCGCCCTCAGTGAGAAAAAGGAAGCTTTATGAACGCACTCTTTGATATTCTGGCGACGTTGCTCCAGATCTACAGCTACGTCTTGTTGGCGCGCGCTGGATGAGTTGATCCCGAACCTGATCCTACAATCCGATCGTACAGTTTTTGTACCAGCTCACGGAGCCTGTGCTGGAACCTGTGCGTCGCCTCATTCCACCGTTGGGTGGGATGATCGACATTTCCATCATTGTGGTTTTCTTTGCCCTGATGATTTTGCAGCAGATGTTGCACACACTGGCGGCTTAATGATGAAGAACAAACACTTATCCCTGCCCTTGCTTATCGTGGCAGTTGCCTGGTTTGCGCTAGGGTTGGCCGCTTGCCAGCCGGTGCGCCCTGTGACTGAGCTTCCCGTCGCACCGGCTGCAGCGCCCGCGTTGGCCGCGGAGGAGCAGGCAATAGCGGAAGCAAGCAGCGCGTTTGTAGCGACGGCTCAGGATCTATCGCCCGCGGCATTGAGCGTGGTTTCCGTGGAAGCGGTCGACTGGCCCGACGCTGCGCTCGGTTGCCCGCAGCCCGATACGGTCTACGCTGCGGTGATTACGCCCGGCTATCGAGTTGTCCTGCAAGTGGCGGATACGCAGTACATCGTCCATACCGACAGCCGAGTTGATGGCGAGAAGATCATCTGTCCGGCAGAGTGACAGGCATCTCCTATGTTCTCACCGGCTGAACAGCCCTTTTATATCTCGCGGCGCCGCTTCGAAGAGATCGTGGTTGAAGCGATGGACGAGATTCCCGAAACGCTGTGGAATGTGATCGACAACCTGGTGGTGACGGTCGAAGAATGGCCGACCCGTCGCCAGATGGAAAGCGTCGGATTGGGTGCAGGTCATATCTTGTTAGGTCTATACGAAGGCGTCCCGCTCACCAAACGCACCTCCTATTACGGGCTGGCGTCACCCGACAAGATCACCATCTTTCGCGGGCCGATCTTGCAAATCTGCCCGCCCGATGAAGACGCGGTGCGCACACAAATTCGCAAGACAGTGCTACACGAAATCGCGCATCACTTTGGGATCAGCGATGCGCGTCTGGTTGAGCTTGGCGCTTATTGAGAGAAGTTGCGGGAGACGAGTTCCGAGGAGCGAACCATAAAACAGGAATCGTCAACGTACGACCACTTCTAAAAGTCACTGCGGGAAACCATCCATTATGAGCAACGATTCAGCTTCAACCGCTTCCCTGGAGAATACACCGGCATCGGTGCAGGTCGTGGAGACGCCAACCACTGCCCACTATTACGAAATTCTGGATCGGGCGGGTAAACGGCGCGCGGGGCTGATGGTCATGCTCGACAGCCAGCAGCGCGCCACGCGGGCGGAGCTTTGCTACTACGAGCGGTACCATGCGCTGGAGCCTGTGCAAGAGGAGATCTTCGACCAGGCCGTCGAGATCGTCGAAAACAACTATCTCGGCAACGGGCTGAGTTCAGAATTAGCTGTTATCGATGGCACGCCGATGGCGCAGGAGACGGTGCGGCACAGCAACCCCGACCCGCTCTATCGACCGGATCGGCGGACGCGCATCTGGCCTTATGCCGCCGGCTACGCTGCCTTAATTGTGGTGCTTCTGCTGCTTGGTTTGCTCAACCGGACGCTGTTCCGCCCCACCGTCACCGTGGATCAAATTGCTGACGCTGCCCCCTGCTAACCTCACAAAGCGACGCGCTGCCTGCCGCGGAAGCGCCTGTCGCCGCCGGCGCGCTGGCCGCGCTGCCGCCGGATGCGCTTCAAGCCACCACCAATGGGCTGCCGGTCAGCCTCAACGCCAATGATGCGCTGGCCGTCGGCATGAAGGCCAGGATCGGCGCGGGGCTGCGCTCCTTCGTGCGTTCCGAGCCAGGGCCGGAAGCCGGCGACAAAGTCGGCTTTCTGGAGGATGGCGCCACAGCCACGATTCTTGGCGGCCCTACCTGGCTCCCAGGCGACACCGACACGATCGTCTGGTGGTATGTGGAAACCGAGGATGGCATCCGCGGCTGGACGCCTGCCAATACCAGCCAGTTGACGCTGCTGGAGCCGGTGGAGTGAAGCGGGAGATGGAACGATGCGGCATGATGAATTGCTGATTGTGAAGTGTGAATTGTGCAGTTTTTCGCCGCCTCACCTATCCTCAATCACGCGCCGCCTACCACCGACATCTGAGTGACATCGAGCCAAAGCGCTACGCGCTCCCCGATTTGGGGCAAGCGAACGCGGCCGCGATTGCGAAACTCGAAACTCAAGCGAGATATTGCTTCGCTCTCGACCGGCTCAACCTCCAGTTGAAAGACGCTGCCACGGAAGGTGGCGCCAACCACACGACCCGTCAAGGGTGCATAAGTCAGCCTACTGCGATTGAACATCGAGCACCGCAGCATCCGGAGGATCAAGAGCCGAACAGTGGGATCGAGTTGTGCAGGGCGGGCGTCCGGCAATGTAAAGACGCCAGCCGCGGTGCGCACCGTATGCCCTCCGTGCGCATCAACCGTGATGGGCAACAAATTGCGAAAACCCAAAAACTCCGCGACAAAGGTATTGACGGGACGCCGGTAGAGCTGCGGCGGCGCGTCCACCTGCTCGATGCGTCCGGCGCGCATCACAGCGATGCGGTCGGCCAGGGCAAACGCTTCCTCCTGGTCGTGCGTCACGAAGAGCGTAGTCACATGCAGCGCCTTCAAGATGCGACGTAGCTCCGACACCAGTTCTTCACGCAACAAGCGATCCAGATTGGCGACCGGCTCGTCGAGCAGCAGCAGCAAGGGATTGGGCGCCAACGTGCGCGCCAGCGCCACGCGTTGTTGCTCGCCGCCGCTCAGGTCATCCACGGCGCGGGCGGCGTACTCCGTGAGGTTGACGAGCGCCAGCATTTCGTCGACGCGCGCGCGCCGCTGCGCCGTGGGCATCCCCTGCATCCGCAAGCCGTACCCTACGTTAGCGGCGACATCGAGATGCGGAAAGAGTGCGTAATCCTGAAACATCAACCCGATGCCGCGGCGATGCGCGGGCAGATCGCCGATCTCGACGCCCTCCAGCCGCACCTGGCCGCGGTCGGCGCGCTCCAGCCCGGCGATGATGCGCAGCAGTGTGCTCTTGCCGCAGCCGCTCGGCCCCAACAGACAGACGATCTCCTCGCGCGCCAGCGCCAGCGACACGCCTTGCAACACCGCTTTGCCAGGCGTAAAGCGTTTGTGGATATCCACCATTTCCAGCATCAGAACTCCTCCTCGCCGGGCAGGCGAAAGCGCTCGATGGCGATCAGCGCGGCCGCGGTGACAACCATCAGGATGGTGCTCATCGCCAGCGCCTGGCCGTAGTTGATGAGGCCGGGGCGGCTGAGCGCCTGGTAGATGACCATCGGCATGGTCGGGCGGTCGGGGCGTGCGATTAGCAGCGTGGCGCCGAACTCGCCGAGGCTGATGGCAAAGGCAAAGGCCGCGCTGATCAGCACGGCGCGCAGCAAGAGCGGCGCATCGACCGTCCACCAGCTTTGCAGCGGGCCGGCGCCGAGCGTAGCCGCAGCCTCACGCAGTCGGCGATCCAGCGCACGCAACGCGGGCAGAAAGGTGCGCACGACAAAAGGCAACGCGATCAGCGAATGCACAATCGGCACGAGCCAGGGCGAGGCGCGCAGCGGCCCCATCGCCACGATGTAGCCGAAGCCCAGCGTCACCGCCGACGTGCCGAGTGGCAGCAGCAGCAGCGGGTCAAAGACCGCGGCCCACCGGGAGCGCGGCTGCGCCAGCATGTACGCGCCGATCACGCCCAGCGGCAGGCTGATGGCCAGCGTCGCCAGCGCGTAAAGCAGCGAGTTGGCAATGGCCGTCACCGGCGGCGCAAAGAAGGCGCTTTGCCGGGGATTCTCGCCCAGCGCCTGGTAGTAGAGCAATGTCGGCCCCTGGTCGCCCAGGGTAAAGCTGCGCACCACCAACGCCATGAGCGGCGTCAACAGACCAATACCGGTGACAAACAGCGCACCGACCACCAATACCCACTGCCGCCAGTTGGCGGGCGCACGGCTGAGGCCACGTGTGCGCCGGCGCAGCGAGCGGCTGAGGCGCGCCTGCATCCGCGTGTAGATAACCATGACGGTGAAGGTCAGCAACAGCTGCACGATGCTCAGAAAGGCGGCCAGCGGCAGGTTGAAATAGCTGACGGCCTGCCGGTAGATCTCGACCTCGATGGTGGCAAAGCGCAGCCCCCCCAGAATCAGGATGACGCCAAAGCTGGTGAAACAGAAGAGAAAGACAAGCAAAGCGGCGGCCGTGATGCTTGGCAGCAGCAACGGCAGCGTCACGGTGCGAAAGACCTGCCACGGCGCCGCGCCCAACATCGCTGCGGACTCGTTGAATTGAGGGCCGAGGTTGCTCCAAAAGCCGCCGACAGTGCGAATGATAATGGCAACGTTGTAAAAGACGTGGACGATGAGGATGAGCCAGATCGTCTGCTCAAGCTGGATGGGCGGCGCGTCCAGGGCAAGGAGCGCCTGCAGCCCGGTGTTGAGCACGCCGTTGCGCCCGATCAGCGCCATAAACGCGGCCGCGACGACGACTGTCGGCATGACGAACGGGATGGTCAGCAGCGCGTGCAAAATGCTCTTGCCGGGAAAGTCGAAGCGCGCAAAAATGTAGGCCAACGGCAGGCCAGCGATCACCGTCAGCACAGTGGAGAGCGCCGCCTGCCACGTCGTGAACCAGAGCAGGCTCCAGAAGGTGGGCGAGACAAGCGTGGCGGCCGCCTGCGCGCCCACCGCAGACAGCGGCCCGCTGAAGCTGACGCGGAAGATCGCCAGCAGCGGGTAGACGTAGAAGATCGCTAGGAATAGAATGGGCAGCGCAAAAAGCGCCACCGTCAGAAAACGCCGCAAAATCGTCGCTCCGATTCGCACGTAGAAATAATCGAACGCGGATGACGCGGATGACGCGGATCAGCACGGATCAAACCTCAGGAAAATCCGCGAGAATCCGCCCGATCCGCGTCATCCGCGTGCTATCGCGTCATTACGTCAGCCCAGGCTTGCACCCAGCGTTCGCGGTTGGCTTCGATGGCCGCCGGGTCGAACAGGACGGGATCGGACGGCGCCTGGGCGAACTGCGTAAACAGGTCGGGCAGCGCGACGTTGGGATTGGCCGGGTAGACGAACATCTGCAATGGAATGTCCGACTGGAATTGTTCGCCGAGCATGAAGTCGATGAACTCCCTGGCCAGCTCCGGCTGGGCGCGCCGGCGAGCACACCGACAAATTTCGGCCTGGCGGA
>JADJVW010000034.1 GCA_016710365.1 Candidatus Caldilinea saccharophila
AAAGAACGCCATCTTCAACTTCGTGTCTTCCGTAGCATCTTCGTGTGCAGGGGCTAAATCGTGAACTACTGAAATCGCTTCTCTACTTCGTCAACGCTTCGATCGGCTCCGGACGATGGCCGAAAGTCGTGATCGGACGTTCGACCGGCCTGGCCCAACGCACGGCATTGCTGATCACGCGCAGCACTTCCGGCTGGTGATAGGTGGGAAAGCTCTCATGGCCGGGCCGGAAATAAAAGATGCGTCCTTGCCCGCGGCGGTAACAGCAGCCGCTGCGGAAGACCTCGCCGCCCTGGAACCAACTGACGAAAACCAGCGTCTCCGGCTCCGGAATGTCGAAGTATTCGCCGTACATCTCTTCGTGAGGAATCTCAAAATATTCGCCGATGCCGTCTGCAATTGGATGGCCGGCCGCCACCACCCAGATGCGCTCGCGCTCGCCGGCTTCACGCCACTTGAGATCACAAGTTGTGCCCATCAGCCGCTTGAAAATCTTGGAAAAATGACCGGAGTGAAGCACGATCAGCCCCATGCCTTTCAGCACGCGGTC
Source organism: Candidatus Caldilinea saccharophila (assembly GCA_016710365.1). Classification (GTDB taxonomy): domain Bacteria; phylum Chloroflexota; class Anaerolineae; order Caldilineales; family Caldilineaceae; genus Caldilinea; species Caldilinea saccharophila. Next base: position 551 of record JADJVW010000034.1, read on the forward strand.
GTGCACCTGCGCCACGATCTCGTCGCTGACTTCTCCGTGCGCCATGTGCCCCCACCAGACCAGGACATCGGTGTTGTTCAGGATGTGCTCGGTCAGGCCGTGGCTTGGCTCATCCAGCGTGGCGGTGTGCACGATGCAGCCGTGCCCGCGCAGATAGCCGGCGATGGCGCCGTGAATCCCCTGTGGATAGACCGCGGCGATCTCCGGGTCCTGTCGTTCGTGACGAAATTCGTTCCAGACTGTCACACGCGTCTGTGTTGCCATTGGAAATCTCCTCAATTTCTTTCAAATAAAAATATTTTGTTACTGCTGAAATCAGATTTTAGCGACTGCTCCCTCGCGCATGACGAGTTGCTCGGCGTCGTGCTGCGTTACCGGCGCGCCGCCCTGCTGTGCAGAGGCGCGGATCATATCCCAGAGGATCGCCATGCGCAAGCCTACTTCCGGCGGGCTGGGGTTTTCGATCTCCCCGCGGCAGACATGCATAAACTGCTCCCACGCGCCGTGCGACGCCGGCACTTCCACCGGCGTCAGGTCGGCGTCGCCCGCACGTTGCACTTCTAGCCGCTCGCCCCAGACGCCGGTGCGCAAGATGCCGTTGGTGCAGAAGACGCGCACATCCGACGCGCAGGATTCGATGGTGTCGCCACAGCCGCTCAGCGTGATCAAGACGCCGGACGCCAACCTTGCCATCACCGCCCCCAGAATGTCGACGGCGCGGCGCACCGCGGTTGTCCAGCCAGGCCGCGGCTTCGATCACCGGCTCGCCGCCTGCCAGGTCGGCCACCGTATTAAGCAGATGCGCGCCCGTGTCGAACAGGAAGCCGCCGCCGGCAATCTCCGGCGCTTGCCGCCACGTGTTTTGTGTGTGGCTGTTCCAGCTTTGCCACACCACGCCATGAATGTTGAGGATAGCGCCCAACTCTCCCGACCGCAACAGCGTGACGGCGGTGCGAATCTGCGGCGACAGGCTGCCGTTGAAGGCCACCACCAGGCGCCGCCGCGTCCGGTTGCGGATTTCGATCAGGCTGCGCGCCTCCACCGTATTCATGACCATCGGCTTCTCCAGCAGCACATCCAGCCCCGCTTCCATGCAAGCGCCAGCCTGTTCGTGATGAAGCACGTGGGGCGTGATAATAAAGACGGCGTCGAGCGCGTCGGCGTGTTCACGCAGCAAGAGGGTCAGGTTCGGCTCATTGGGCGGCGGCGTCAGGCCGACATCCTTGAAGAGCACCGCAAACCGCGCGTACGTCTCGGCCGAAGGTTCACAGACGACCGGAATCTGCACCAGCTCCTGATGGCGCAACATGGCGACCGTATGATGCCGCGCCATGCCGCCGCACCCGATGATCGCGATCCGCAATGGGGATTGCGGTAGAACTGAGTTTTTAGACGACATCGAACCCTCCCTACGCAAATGGTTGCAAGCTTCACAGTCCGGCAAGGCTACTCAAATGACAGTCACTTTGCAAAGTGACTGTCATCTCTGGGCCAAAAAATGTAAAGGTAGAGTACTCCCCAATAGTGCCACAAGCCGGGGTCTATGTCCAACGCATGGCATCAAGTTGGTATGGCGTAGAAGGCTTTTCCCTTATCAAGTTTCTGCTTGCCGCCGCGCCAACTTTTTAGATTTTTTCCCGCTCAGGTATAAAGAGCGTATGACATCACAACCACAGTTGATCCTGCTTCCGGCCAGCCAGCGGCGCCAACAATTTCTGCGCGACCGGGGGCTGGCCTACACCGTGCACGTGGCGGACATCGATGAGACCCCGCTGCCCAACGAAGATCCCGCCGCCATGACGCGCCGGCTGGCCGAAGCCAAAGCGGAAGCGGTGGCCTTGCGCCTGCAAGACGCTGCGCAGGAGCAGATCATCATTGCTTCTGACACCACCGTTGCGTTGGAAAACACGATTTACGGCAAACCCGTCGATGACGAAGACGCCGCCCACATGCTGCGCGCGCTGCGTAACCGCACCCACAGCGTCATCAGCGCGGTCGCGGTGCTGCGTCTGCCCGACCGCTGGCTGGAGACGCGCGTCAACACCACCGCCGTGACAATGCGTGATTACACCGACGCCGAGATCGCCGCCTATGTCGCCACGGGCGATCCGCTGGACAAGGCCGGCGCCTACGGCATCCAGTCGTCCGGCTTTGCCCCGGCGTGCGCGCTGGATGGCTGCTACGCCGGCGTGATGGGGCTGCCGCTGGCCGATTTATGCGACTTGCTGGTTGCGCGCGGCGTCGTCATCCCGCACGACCCTGCTCAGGTCTGCGCAGCCCACAATTCATTTGCCTGCTGCTTCGCCAGCACACAACGGGCCTTCTTCGTCGACTTCGATGCACGCTAAAGGCATTAAGGCGAATCCAATGATACAATCAGTTCCTGCTGCCAGAACGCTTGTGCTTTTCCCGGACTGGACTGATGTGATGCTAACGATAAACACATTGACCGATCTATTGGCAATTGCTGTTGCCTTGGGGGCAAAAACCGTAGTTGGCTGGTCGGATGCAGAAGAGGAATTAACTGCACAGCTTCCCTGCACCCTGGATGAAACGGTTGCCACCATTGCAGCTCGAATTGTAGCGGGCGAAGATCCTCTGGGCGAACCGTATTGTCAGATTCTCTCGCCAGCAGCGGCGTCCCAGTGGCGCAACCTACACGCCGGCGCAGTTCGTTCACGTTATGACCCAATGGGCAGTAAGCCAAGTAAGGCCAAAACGAGTCGTGGGCCCCCGGTTGTGGCTCTGGACGGTTTTTAGTAGCCGCCGGAAAGTGCTTCGAGGAGGCGACGCTGATTGGTATTGAGACAGACCCAGTGGCAGCAATGCTTGCCCGTGCTAACTTGGCCGTCAACGGGTTTGTCAACCGTGCCAAGGTGACATTAGTAGATTATCGAGAGGTGACTCTTGAAGAGATTGACGGTGCAACACTTTTCATCGGAAACCCACCCTATGTTCGCCATCATGATATCGCTCCTGAACACAAAGCGTGGCTTACCGACACAGCACAGATGCTAGGAATTCGGGCCAGCCAGTTGGCAGGATTGCACGCTCATTTCTTTTTGGCGACTGCACTGCTGGTGCGTCCAGGCGATCTTGGCGTATTTATCACATCGTCCGAGTGGCTTGACGTCAATTATGGCGAGCTTCTGCGCAGATTACTCACTGGTCCCCTAAAAGTGCTCACCATTCAAGTGATCAATCCAAGGTTGCAGCCTTTTCCCGGTACAGCAACCACCGCCGTCATTACCGGGTTCGCTGTATCAACTGATTCACCGCTTGTTGCAATCGGTCGGGTTGAACAATTGGATGACTTGAAGTCGCTGCACACCGATGTCTCGATCTTGCGTGCGGAATTGGCTGCACTCAAACGCTGGTCAGCGCTCACCAGCAAGAGAACGGAACGACGTGCAGGGTTCATTGAGCTAGGCGAAATCTGCCGTGTTCATCGAGGACAAGTAACCGGCGCCAACAAAGTGTGGGTTGCACGCAAGGGGCAAGTTGATTTGCCTACAGCAGTTCTGTGGCCTGCGATTACGCGTGCGCAAGAATTGTTTCACACCACTGGCATTCTAGATAACATCGAAGCTCTGAAACTGGTGATCGACCTGCCGGCAGAACTTGATGCGTTCTCTGTCGATGATCAGGCGCGCATTGCACAATATCTAAAATTTGCCGCTGCAAAAGACGCCGATGCCACCTACATTGCGCGGCATCGAACACCGTGGTGGTCAGTAAAGCTCCACGCGCCAGCGCCGATTCTGGCGACCTATATGGCGCGGCGCACACCAGTCTTTGTCTATAACCGGGCAAAAGTCCGTCATATCAACATTGCTCATGGCCTCTATCCGCGCGAACCGTTGAGCGTCGATATTCTCATGGCGCTCGCACGATTTTTGACCCAAAGCGTCACAACCGATGAGGGCAGAACGTACGCGGGCGGGCTGACAAAATTTGAACCGCGCGAAATGGAGCGTTTGTTGATCCCCCACCCTGATCTTCTTGTGGACCCGCAGGTTGTTGAGGAACTATTGCAATGAGTAAGGGACTGCCAAAGCTTGTCGAACCAACACGCTGGTTGCCGGAGAAATTGGAGACTGACCTGGCCGTTGCGATACAGAATTTTCGTGATGAGCGGCTACAGGAACCACTGGCTGCCTATTTGGAGGCATACGACCAGGCAGAGGAAATCATCGAAGGATTGTTGCGCAGCACAGACAATCTGATGAGCATGGAAGCTACGGCGCTGGCGTTGTTTCAGCAGCCAGATTCACTCGATGCCCTACGCTACTTGGCGGCGCCGCCGATCTCTGAAGATGATTTGAAAATATTGGTGGATAGTGCATCGCTGGCGCCACGTACATTTACTGCGGATCCAGCACTTGCAGCGCGTTTGGTGCAGACAATCCAGGCTGTCATCGATCCACGCCGATTCCCCTGGCATGCTGAACGACGAGAAGCAACTCGCGAAGAGCGACAAGCCGCAGTGATGGCGTCAACCGTCTTGATTGCGGCGCAACGCTTGGCAACGCGAAGACGCAGCGAAGGCAAGCAAGTCCAAGAAACGTTAGTCCGTCAAACGCTGTTGGATCATGGGCTGGAGATTGTTGCCATTCCGGGCAACGCCATTCAGACCCTCAGTCAAGCGCCGGGCCCCGGTAAGTTCTGCAGTGAGGCAATACTCGGTACGCGCAAGGCCGATTTCGTCGTCGGTCTCTGGGACACGCGCATTCTGGCCATTGAGTGCAAAGTCTCGAATTCTTCGCTCAACTCTGTCAACCGGCTCAATAACGACGCCGCCGCCAAAGCTGAAGAATGGCTCAAGGATTTTGGCGTGCGTAACATCGTGCCGGCTGCCGTGCTCAGTGGCGTTTATAAGCTGCACAATCTGCTGAATGCACAGCAACGAGGGTTGACGCTCTATTGGGCGCATCGGCTGGTAGATTTGACCGGATGGATTGAAAGCGTCCGTATTCAAGCTCCGACAGATTGACACAGCCTGTTGCGCGCGTTACACTCGCGTCAGAGAAAGTGTGTTGTCATTTTGAGGAGAAAGCGCATTTGTCAGCAGTGCAGCGTGAAGACTACCACGAATACGAAGCCGAGTTCGAAGACGACCCACGCCCGCGGCGCAACGATAAGAAGTCCAGACCCAAGCGCGCGTCGCAGCAACTAGCGCACGGCATCGTCATCCGTGCGCGCGGCCACCACTACGATGTCGAGACCACCCCGGCCAGTGAGGCGGATGGCGCAGAGCATGTGCGCATCTGCGAAGTGCGCGGCCGGCTCTTGCAGGAGCGCAGCCGTGACACGCTGGTGGCCGTCGGCGACCGCGTGTGGGTGCTGCCGGAAGGCGACAATAAGGGTCTCATCGAGCGTGTGGACGAGCGGCGCAGCGTGCTCAGCCGGCAGCATCCGGGCGAATCGCGCCCCGCCGAGGATGTCATTCTGGCTAATCCGGATCAGGCGCTGGTGGTCTTTGCCGCGGCCAAGCCGGAGCCGCATCTGCGTATGCTTGACCGCTTCCTCGTCATTGCCGAGGCCAACGAACTGCCGGCGGTGATCTGCGTCAACAAGATCGAACTGACGGATGAGGATGCGGCGCGCACAATTTTTGGCATGTACGAGCGCATCGGCTATCCGGTGCTCTACACCAGCGCCAAGCTGCACACCGGCATCGACGCGTTGCGCGCGATGTTGACGGATCGCATCACCGTGGTGGCCGGGCCAAGCGGCGTGGGCAAAAGCAGCCTGATCAACGTCGTGCATCCAACCTTGCACCTGCGCGAAGGCGACCCGCGCGACTTTATGGACAAGGGGACGTCACACCACGCGCGCCGCGCAGCTCTATCGGATGCCCTTTGGCGAGGCCTCCTATGTGGCCGACACCCCGGGCATCCGCGAGTTGGGTCTCTACGAGATCGACGCCGCCAATCTGCCCTTCTATTTCCGCGAAATGGCAGCCTATCTGCACGAATGCCGCTATCCCGGCTGTACGCACGACCACGAGCCGGAGTGCGCGGTGCGCGCCGCGGTCGCACACGGCGAAATTGCCGAAGAACGTTACGCAAGTTATCTGCGCTTGCTGCGGGGAAGAATAGAGAATGGAGAGTAAGAGATTGGAGATTGGAGATTGGAGAGCGCAATGATGCCACTGCCACAATCTCCAATCTCCTAATCTCTTAATCTCTTAATCTCCTAATCACACCTGACCATGTCCAAAATCACTGCTAACCTGAACGAACCACAAAAAAAAGCTGTCGAGACCGTCAAGGGGCCGGTGCTGGTGCTGGCTGGGCCAGGGTCGGGCAAGACGCGGGTGCTGACGCGGCGCATTGCCTACATGATCGAGGAACAAGGCATTGCGCCGTGGAACATTGCCGCCGTCACCTTCACCAACAAAGCGGCCGGCGAGATGCGCGAGCGGGTGGCGCTGATCCTGCAGGAAATCTACGGCGCGCCGCCGGTGGGACAGTCATCGCGCCTGGGCGGGCTGACGATCGGCACGTTCCACAGTATCTGCGCCCGCATCCTGCGCGTGGAGACGGCTGCGGCCGGCTTTCAGCCCAACTGGATCATCTACGACAGCGCCGACCAGGTGGCGCTGGTGCGCGCCGTGATGCGCGACCTCAATCTCGACGAGAAGCGCTACCCGCCGAAGGCAATTCACGCCCACATCAGCAACCGCAAAAACGAACTGATCACGCCAGAAACCTATCGCGGCGCCTCTTACTTCGAGGAGATCGCCGGCCGCGTCTATCGCAGCTACCAGGAGTCGCTGCTTGCCAACAACGCAATGGATTTCGACGACCTGCTGCTGCGCACCGTGCTGCTGCTGCGCGATAACCTCGACGCGCGCAGCAAGTATCAGCGCAAGTGGCCTTATCTGCTCGTCGATGAATTTCAGGACACTAACTCGGCGCAATATGAGATGCTGCGGCTGTTGGTGGGTGAGCCGGCGCATAACCGCAATCTCTTTGTCGTGGGCGACGAGGATCAGTCGATCTATCGCTTCCGCGGCGCCGATTATCGCAACGTACAGCTCTTTCGCAAGGATTACCCCGACCACATCGAAATCTTGCTCGAACAAAATTACCGCAGCACGCAGACGATCCTCGACGTTGCCAACGCGCTGATCAGCCAGAACCGCAACCGCACGCCCAAGCGCCTGCACACCGACAACGGTCAAGGCGCACCCGCGATGGTCTACGAGGCGTACAACGAGGTCGAAGAGGCTGCGTTCGTGGCCGACGAGATCGAAAAGATGCTCGCCACGAAAGCGTTTCAGGCCGGCGACTTTGCCGTCACCTACCGCACCAACGCCCAGAGCCGCGCACTCGAAGAAGCCTTCGTCATGCGCCACATCAAGTACAAGCTGATCGGCGCCACGCGCTTCTATGAGCGCAAGGAGGTCAAGGACGCGCTCGCCTATCTGCGCGTGATCCACAACCCCGCGGACAGCGTCTCGCTTGAGCGCATCATCAATTCGCCGCCGCGCGGCATCGGCGCCAAGACGCTGGAGGCGCTGCGCAACTGGGCGAACGAGATCGGCGTCGGCCAGACGGAGGCTTTGCAGATTCTTCACCACGGCCCGCAGCGTGTGGCTTTGCAAAGCGGGCGCACGCTCTCCACGGCAGCGTACAAGGCGCCGCCCTTTGGCGCCCGCGCCCAGAACGCCCTGATCGAGTTTGCCGCGCTGCTCGACGAGTGGATCGCAACCGAGCGCCGCGGTCACTACGACAGCGTCGCCGACCTGCTCGACCAGGTGCTGGCGAAATCTGGCTACGTGGATACGTTGCGCGACGGCAGCGACGAAGGGGAAGATCGCTTCGCCAACTTACAGGAGTTGCGCGGCGTGGCTGCCCAGTACACCCAGGGCATGTCCGCGCTGGAGCCGGAGCAAAGCCCGCTTGGCCTCTTTCTGGAGGAAGTGAGCCTGGTGAGCGACAGCGACCAGCTTGACGACAGCGCCGGCGCGGTGACGCTGCTCACGCTGCACACGGCCAAGGGGCTGGAATATCCCGTTGTCTTCATCGTGGGCATGGAGGAAGGCATCCTGCCGCACAGCCGCAGCCTGGAAAGCGGCGATGCAGAGGATATGGCCGAGGAGCGCCGCCTGACCTATGTCGGCGTGCGCGCCAAGAAACGCCTCTACCTGGTGCACTGCTTCCGCCGCAGTCTGTGGGGCGACAGTTCGATGCAGCAGCCGAGCCGCTTTCTCGACGACATTCCCCCCGATTTGCTGTCGGGCATGGTCGACCGCCAGCGGCGCCGCGAAGGGAGCTACCAGCGCGTCACCAGTTGGGATGCGGACGAAAGTGAGCGCGGGCAGAGCCGCAGCCAGACCGGCGGATACTGGAGCGGCCGCTCGAAATCCACCCAGCCCGCGGCGTCGCCGTTTGGTCAGCCGTCGAACCAGCCCTCCAGCAAGTCACCGTCCGATCATTCATCGCCTGCCGCCGGCTCGGCCTATTGGTCGCCAGGCGCCGGCGGCAAGGAAGCCAGCGCGCGCAAGCCGGCGGCGGCAAGCGGCCCGCTCGCCTTCAAACGCCGCGACAGCGTCCAGCATCCGAGCTTTGGCATCGGCACTGTCATCGAGAGCGAGGCGACGGGCGATGGCGACGAGCAAGTGACCGTCGCCTTTCCGGGTGTGGGCATCAAAAAGCTGCTGGTTTCATTGGCAGGACTGAAAAAGCTATAGTTTTTAGGGACAACGCCAATGATTGGGCATCCGTCGCCGCCGTGGCCGCGCACCATCAAAATCATCGCCGCCGTCACATTTATGGTGCTGGCGGCGTTGGCATTCTGGCGTTTCCTGGAGTTTGTCCAGCTCTTTGTGCTCGCAGCACTGATGGCGTTTATTCTGCGCCCGACGCTGGCCTTCTTGCAGCGTTGGCTACGGCTGCCGCGCGGCGTCGCCGTGTTTGTCACCTATCTGCTCTTTGCTCTTATGCTTGCCGTGGTGGGGCTGGTGGTCGGTGCACTTGTGCAAAACCAGCTCGGTGGTCTGATGGCCAACATTTTGGAGACAGGGCGTGGCATCACGGCTGTGGCGGAGCGTTTTATCACCTCCTCGCCAATGCTTCCTTTCAACTCGGTCGCTTTCGGTGGCAAATGCCGACGATCCAGAGCAGTGAGGTATTGCCCCAATTTTATGAGTCGCTGGTCGGCCAGGTCAGCGGCTTTATTGGACAGGGCGGCACGCTGGTGACCGGCGTCGCGCAGACGGCGCTCGTCACGCTGACGCGCGGCATCGTGATGGTGGTGCTGTCGATCTACCTGCTGCTGGATGGCCCGCGCATCTTTGTCTTTCTGAAACATGCGGCGCAGCAAGTCGGGTACAGCGACGACGCCGCATTCCTGATTGAAGATTTTCAAAGCGTCTGGAACACCTATTTCCGTGGTCAGGTTCTGCTGGCAGCCATTATGGGCGTGCTCGTCAGCATCACGCTTTTTATCCTGCGCGCTGACAACCCCGTTGCGCTGGGGATTGTGGCTGGCGTGTTGGAGATCGTGCCGGTGCTTGGGCAATACCTGACGATGGGGATCATCGTGGTGTTGATCTTCTTTCAGCCGGAGCCGGCGCTGGGTATGCAGCCCTGGCTCTACACGCTGATTGTGGCAGGCGTGATCTTTGGCATCCAGCAGATTCAGGGCAATGTCATCCTGCCGCGCCCGCTGGCCGCACGCTGGCGCTGCATCCGGTGTTGATCCTGCCTCGGTGTGTTGATGTGCGTCTTTTGCAAGGCGCATTGGGCGCTGTGCTGGCGCTCCCTGTCCCTGCAACGATCGCTTTTTGGCAGCTATATCTGGCGCAAGATGCTGGATTTACCGCCATTTGAGCATGATATTGCGCGGTGGCAGGATAAAAAGCTTGAGGATTAGCACTTTATGCTGAGCATCTTGAGACATCGGGAGCTTCCTGGAAACCGGCAAGCTTAACGGAGGCAACGCCTAATCATGACTTATTCGCCAGCCCAACAACTCGCCTACTGGGCCGACGCGCTGCGCGATATGGCTGCGTCGGGGTTGCGCTTTGCGCCGACGCTTTACGACGCCGAACGCTATCACGCGTTGCAGAGCCTGGCGCTGGAGATGCAGGCCTACGCGGGCAACGAAATGCCGGCTGCGCTGGAGCCGCTGCGCGCAACGCTCTTTGCGCATGTGACGCCCTTTGTCGTCGCCGATGCCGCCATCATCGACGCGGCGGGCCGGCTGCTGTTGATCCGCCGCGCGGATAATGAGCTGTGGGCCATGCCAGGCGGCGCGCTGGAAGTGGGCGAGACCGCGGCTGAGGGCGCAGTGCGCGAGGCGCTGGAGGAAAGCGCCGTCGCCAGCGAACCCATGGCGTTGGCCGGCGTCTGGGACTCGCGCCTTTGCGGCAGTGTGACGCGCCATCATCTCTACCACTTCGTGATCCTGTGTCGCCCGCTGCGTGTCCCGCCCGCGTCCCCGGCCTCACACGCGCACGGGACGCTGGCATCCGGCTGGTTTGGCGTCGAGGAACTGCCCGCCGCGCTCGATCCAGGACATGCCACCCGCATCCCGCATGTATTTCGTGTGTGGAAGGGCGAAGCAACGGCTTATATTGATCTGTGATGCGTAAGGCTAACACGCAACGAGTGATGCGTGATCGTTACGCCTTACCCAATCACCTGCCTCAGCACGCGCAGCCAGTTTGCAAACAGAATCTTTTCGATTTCGTCGTCGTGAAAACCGCGGGCGATAAGCTGGCGCGTCAAGTTGAAGCCATGACTGTGGTTGGTGAGGCCGGGCGCGTGGTGCGCCTCGATCATGTTGGCGGAAATAGCGGCCTGTTGCTCCGCCGTCCAGTGGCGAAATAGAAATTCGATAAAATCGAAGCCAATGCCCACGGCGTCGATGCCGGCGAGGTCCGCGACGTAGGCAATGTGGTCGACGAAGTGGTCGAGCGTCGCCAGCTCCTTCTGCGCGCTGAGCAGAACGGCGTTGATGCCGACCACGCCGCCACGCTCGCCCACGGCCCGGATATGAGCATCGCTGCTGTTGCGTTCGATGTCATGGAAGTGGCGCGGGTTGGTGTGGGAGATGATCAGCGGCTCATCGGTCAGCGCCAGCACGTCGTCGACGCCCGCAGCGTTGAGATGCGCCAAATCAAGCAGGATGCCCAGGCGCTGGCATTCCGCCACCACCGCCTTGCCAAAGCGGCTCAGCCCGGCCGGCGACGAGCCTGACGGCGCAAAGACGCCGCCATCCCCCGCTGCGTTGCGCCGTGCGTGCGTCAGCCCGACGCTGCGGACGCCCAGCTCGTAGAAGACCCGCAACAGGTGCAAATCCGTCCCCAACGGCTCGACGCCTTCCATCGTGATCAGGATGCCGATCTTGCCAGACGCGCGCGCCTGTTCGATGTCGGCGTAGCTGCGGCAGATCGTCACGCTGTCCGCGGTCAGCGCTACTTCTTCGTAGAGGCGGGCAACCTGGTCGAGCGCCACGCGCAGCCCCATTTCAGGCAGATCTTTGTCTTCAACAAAAGCGCGGCCCCGACCAGGCTGACGCCGCCGACGCGCAGTTCGGGCGCAAACTCATCGCGCAGCAGCCCCTGCTGGCCGCGCCGGTCGTAGAGATCCAGCGGCAGGTCGAAGTGCATATCGATCAGGCCGGGCGTGTGCATGCGGTGGATGCGAGCGTCGAGCGATATAGCCATAAGAACACCTTCCCTGACGAATAAAGATTGAGATGTAAACTTTACTTTAGGCATTAACAAGCAAACATTTCCATCAAATGTCGCGTTATTTTCTCTGGCGTCAGTATACACTGTCCATAGTGACAGGGAATAGTGACAGGGAATAGTGACAGGGAATAGTGACAGGGAATAGTGACAGGGAATTAACGCCTTTCCCGTTTTTGCGGGACATGGAGAGAGAAGGAGTCAAAATGCTGAAAGCGAAACATGTCCTCTTGGTGGATGACTCGTCCACGATTCGCATGTTCCTGCGCGCCGTCTTGACGCAGCAAGGCGCCATGGTGCAGGAAGCGGAATTTGGCGAGGAGGCTATGCATTTGCTCCAGATCACTGATCCTCCCTATCACTTGATCCTGCTCGACCTGATTCTACCTGACCTCGATGGGATCGAGGTGCTCCGCCGCTTGCGCGCCACGAATGAGACCTCAACCGTCGTGGTCTTGACCGGCATGGGCGGGATCAAGTCGGCGACCGCGGCGGTGCGTGAGGGGGCGGACGGTTATATGGAAAAGCAGGATCTTGCCATCGGCAGCGATCACACCGAGTTCTTCTACGCGCTCGAACAGGCAATGGAGCATCGCGCGGGGTTGGTGGCGCAACGCCAACTTCAGCAATTCAAAACTGATTTCTACTCTATGATCACGCATGATTTGCGCAACCCGGCGGGCAGCACGCTGCTGGCGCTCCAGCTTTTAACCTGGGATGAGGTCGCCAACTTCACTGCATCCCAACAGGAATTGCTCTCGCTGGCAATGCAGGCAGCCCAGCAACTCAACAACCTGATCAACGATTATCTGGACTTTGCCAAGATCGACGCCGGCTTCCTGCGCATCGAACCGGCGGAAACCGAGATCGTTGTCCTCCTGGAAAATGCCATGCGCCTTTCCAGCGTGCAGGCGCAGACGCGCAACCAACGGCTGACCGTGCATACGCCCGGCGCGCCGGTCTATGGCTGGGTCGACGGTGAACGTCTCAAGCAGGTCTTCGAGAATCTGATCTCAAACGCTATCAAGTATACGCCTGAGGGGGGCGAGATCGACGTAACGCTTGCGCACGACAACCAGTGGATCACGGTTGAGGTCAAGGACAACGGCTTCGGCATTTCCCCCGCACAGATGAATGAACTCTTTGAAAAGTATCACCGCGGCGCCAGCCGTACGGTGCGCGCCATTCGCGGCACCGGGCTTGGTCTCTATGTTGTGAAAGAGATCGTCGAGGCGCACGGCGGTTCGATCACGGCGCATTCCGAAGGGATTTCCGGCAGAGGCTCGATTTTTACGCTGCGCGTCCCCATCCAAAAGGCAGCGTCGGTTGCCGCACCTGCCTATGAAACAGTAGCGGCATAATCGATGCAAGCAGTCATCTTTCGACTTCAGCATGACGAATACGCGCTGAATGTAACCGCAGTTTCTGAAGTGGTGCGGATGGTCGCGCTGACGCCGTTGCCGGACGCACCGGAATGGATCGCAGGCGTCGTCAATCTGCGCGGCCATGTCATCCCAGTCATCGACTTGCGCCGCCGGCTGCATCTTTCAGTGCAGCCGCCTGACCGCAACACGTCGATCCTGATCGTCCAAACGGATGCTCAATGCTTTGGCATGATTGTCGATGCCCTGGTGGAAGTGCTCGACTTGCCTGCGGCCAGCATTGAAACCATTACTGCACCGACCACGCCGCGCTTTGCCGTCCAACAGTTGATCCACCTCGATCATCGAGTGATCCTGTTGCTAAATCCGTCTACATTGTCTGAGTCGATCCCGGTCATTCACTGAGACATGCCCATGACTCTCTCTATGCATACGCACCTGAAACCTGCGCTGGATAGAACCGAACTCGGGCGCCTGGCCCAGTTGGCAACCTCCATGACCGGTCTCGAATTTCCTGAGTGCCGCCTGCCCGATCTGGCGCGCGCCGTCCGCGAGACGCTCGTCCAGTTCAGCTTGGCGCGCTGTGAAGATCTGTATCGTCTACTCATCGACGCACAGCCTGACCATCCAGTCACACGTGCGTTTATCTCTCACCTCACGATTGGCGAAACCCATTTTTTCCGCAACCAGCCACAATTCGAGGCGCTTGCCGCCACCATCCTGCCGGAGATCATCGAGCAGCGCCGGCCGCAACGTCGCCTGCGCATCTGGAGTGCAGCCTGCGCCACCGGCGAGGAGCCTTACTCCATCGCCATTCTGCTGGATAGACTACTTCCCACCCCCGCAGAGTGGGAGATCTCCATCTTGGCAACCGATATCGACCATCAAGCATTGGAGCGCGCCCAGCATGGCCTCTACGGGGCATGGTCGTTTCGCCAGGTGGACGAGGAGCTCCGCACGCGCTACTTTACACAACAGGGACGCTTCTACGAACTTGCACCCACTATCCGGCGCCGCGTTACTTTCGCCCCTCTCAACCTCATAGAAGCCACCTATCCATCGTTGCTGAACAACACGGCGCACATGGATCTGATCCTGTGCCGGAACGTATTGATCTACTTTTCGCCGCCGACGACGCGCGGCGTTGTCGAGCGTCTGCACCTGGCGTTGCGCCGCGGTGGGTGGTTGCTCGTCGGCCACGCCGAACCGTCGCAGGAGATATTCGCCCGCTACGCAACCGTCAACCTGCCCGGCACCGTGGCTTATCGCCGCCCACACGAGGAGGAATGCGCGGTGGCTGCGCCATGCCAGCAGCTTTCTGCCAAAAAAATTGTAGAGGCGTCGGTGTATCCAATGGATGATGCGCTGTGTTTACCGTTGGCCGGGCGGCCTGCAACACCGCCAACTGCACCGTTAACTGCGCCGCCAAAGCAGGAATGGTCGGAGCAGCCGATGCAGCGCCAGCAATTGCTGGCGCTCACTCCCTACCGGCAGGGGGACGGGACCGCCGCCTATGCGGTCGCGCGCGAGTATGCCGAGCGCCGCCAGTGGACAGCAGCGGAACAGTGGGTCGGACGCGCGCTTGAGCAGACGCCCCTGCTGGCAGAGGCGCATGCTCTCCACGCTCTGCTGTTGCTGGAGGCAGGCTGCATCGAGGCAGCGATCACAGCCGCGCGCCGTGGCATCTACGCCGACCCGAACTATGTCGCCGGCCATCTGCTAGTGGCGCAGCTCTATCGGCGTTGTGGCGATGGTCGGCGTGCAGACGCGGCGCAGCGCTCGGCGTGCATCCTATTGCATCAGTATGCGAGCGATGCGGTCGTCCCTGACACTGATGGCGCCACGGCCGCGCAACTTCTGGCGTCGATGGAACAGACGCCAACGGCGCTCTACTGACCATCAATCGTTTCGTTTATGAGGCGCGACTTATGCATTCATTGATCGATTGTAAAGAGGAGCCAGGTCGAGCAGCGCCCAGGATCAAGGAAAGCGCGCAGGAGGTGGCGCCTGAGTTGCAGCAGATTTTTGCCGAACGCGCACGCCGGCTTGCGCAGCTCATCCAAAGTACGACACAAGGCGCCGGCGACCAGCAGGTGTTGGTGGTTGTCATCGGCGGTGAATATTTTGCGCTTGACAGCAAGTGCGTGATGGAGGTGCATCCGGTGGGGCGCATTACGCCGATGCCTGGTGCGACGGAGTGCTGGCTTGGGCTGGTCAACTTGCGCGGTCATCTCTATGCCGCGTTGGACTTTGCGCAGATGCTGGTGCAACTTCACTTGCATGGGAGCAACGACGCACCAAAGCGTGGAGGCCAACTTGTGCTGGCAACGGCCGCGGGTCTGACGCTTGCGCTCTATGTCGATGCGGTGTTGACAGTGCGGCAATTAGCAACAGCCGAGATTCTCCCGCCCGTCGCCGAGTCTCAGCAGGGCGATCAGCGACCGGTGCTTGGCATCACAGAGGACTTGGTTGTCCTGCTTGATCTGGAAGTTATTTTCAATTTGTGCCGGCAGGAATGCAATCCAGCATGAGTTGAAGAGATGTATTCGCTATTTTAATTGCAAAAGGGTCGGGTGATATGAAACAGATGAAGATGGGTGCACGCTTGGCGGCAAGTTTTCTAATTCTGGCCGCTGCCATAATCGGCCTGGCGGCTTACACCTATTATGCCGTTCAAGTAACCGACAGTTATGTAAATAATTTATATGAAACTGACCTGATCCCTGTCCATGCCCTGGGCAAGGCCAACAGCGAAATGCATGAGTTGGGCATATGGCTGTACGACTATGCCCTCGATCCCACGCAGCGCATTCGCCTTGCCGCGGACATGGAGGCCAATTTCGCCCGTATCGACGATGATTTGGCGATCTACGCGGCAGGGGCGCTTGATGTCGAACAGACGCAGCTATTCCGTGAGGTAGAGCGTGGTTGGCGCATGTACCGGACGGCGCTTGAGCAGGCTCTGTTGCAATTGGCATCGAGCAACGGCGTTGCGGAAGCGGCGTTGGTGCTGGAACGCAGTGGGCTAAAAGAACATGAGGTGGCGTTGGATAATGCAATCGCCGCCATGCTCGACAATGCCATGCAACATGCAATGGCCACCAGGAAGCTTCGGACAAGCAACTCGGGTGGACGATCACGCTCTTGGTCGTCGTCGCCATCGTTGCAGTCTTTCTGGCCATCGGACTTGGTCTCCTCACCGCATGGCGTATTACCAGCAATCTGGGCAAGGTGACCAGGTCGGCGACGCTGATGGCTGCCGGCGACCTCTCACAGCGCGTGGAGGTGCACACGGGCGACGAGATTGAGGAGCTCGCCAATGCGTTCAACACGATGGCCGACAATCTACAAGCGCGCGTGGAGGCCGAGGAGAACAACAGCGCATCGCTGCAACACGCGGTTGCCACCTACAGTATATTCGCCGATCGCGTGGCGTCTGGCGACCTCACCGCGCGCATCGACGGCCGGTTCGAGGGCGAACTGGCCCAACTGGCGGAGCAACTGAACGAGATGGTCATCCATCTGGCCGAGTTATCTCTCGACCTGCGCACCGGGACGCAAGGCATCGGCGCGGCCGCCACTGAGATTCTCGCGACAGTCAGCGAACACACGGCCAGCGCCAATCAGCAGTCGGCGGCCATCAACGAGGTAACGGCCACGGTGAGTGAGGCGCAGGCTTCCGCGCAACAGGTGGTGGCAAAGGCGGGAGATGTGGCGCAATTGGCGCAGGACACGGTGCGCGTCGGGCAGGATGGCGCGGAGTCGGTCGATGCGATCTTGAAAGAGATGCAGAATATCCGCGGCCAGGTCGAAAATATTGCCCAGAACATTTTTTCCCTCTCCGAACAGACGCAGCAGATCGGTGACATCATTTCCAGCGTGTCCGATATTGCGGACCAATCCAACATTCTGGCCATCAATGCCGCCATCGAGGCGGCCAAGGCTGGCGAGCAGGGCAAAGGCTTTGCTGTCGTGGCGGGTGAGGTGCGCAACCTGGCCGAACAGTCCAAACAGGCGACGGCCAAGGTGCGCACGATCCTGGTCGATATTCAGAAGGCGACCAACACGGCCGTGCTTGTCACCGAGCAGGGCACGCGCGGCGTAGAGGCCGGCGTCACCTTGACGCAGCGGGCGGGTGCGGTGATCAACCAACTTGCCGGGGCAATCTACAACGCTTCCCAGGCGGCTCAACAAATTTCGGCAGCATCGCGCCAGCAGAATCTGGCGATGGATCAAATTGCCCAGGCCATGCGCGAGATCAACCAGGCCACGTTGCAATTCGTCACCGGCGCCAGGCAGTCCCAGTCAGCGGCGGAAGGGTTGACCGCGCTGGCGCATCAATTACAGGCAACGGCAGAACGGTATCAGGTCTGATCGATGACCACATCGCAGGACGGATTTATGCAGCAATTGCTGACGACCTTCGCCGCCGAGGCGCAGGAATACCTCCACATCGTCAGTCACGGGGTGCTTGCGCTCGAGAAGCAGCGCGCCGATGGCGACGTCGCCGCGCTGCTCGCTGAGATGTTCCGCGCCGCGCACAGTCTCAAGGGCGCGGCGCGCGCGGTTGGCGCCACAGACATAGCAAATGTGGCGCACGCGTTAGAAAGCGTGATGGGTCGCATCCGTTCGGGCGATTTACACCCCGACGCAGCGCAGTATAATCTCCTCTATCAAACAGTGGATGCGCTCAGCGCTTTGGTGAACACGCTGCTCACTGGCGTCGCTGCTGACGTTGAAGTTGCGCATCTCATCGACCAATTGACGGCGATGGCGGCTGGCGCGGCTGGAGAAGCGTCACTCCCTGTGCGCGTCAAGCCCACGGCGGCGGTTGCAGCGCCTGACATAGAGGAAACATCGGTGCGCGCCGCCCACCGCGCCGCGCTGGTTGTCGCCACTGTCCCCTTGTCTTCGCTGCCCCCATCTGCGCCTACACCTGCGCCGGCGCTTACGTCGATCTCCAGTGCGGACGAATCGGTGCGCGTCGCCACCGGCAAATTGGATGCGATCATCGAGCAGGTGGGTGAATTGCAGGTGGCGCAACTGACGGATGCGCTCTACATGCGGCGTTTGCAGCATCTGATCGAAGAGGCCGAGCATTATGTCGCGGCACGGCGCAAGCACACCACCGACAGCCGTTTCTCTCAGGCGTCGAACAACGACGGACTCGCGGCATTCACCAGCCATCCGTTGCACGCTCTGCTCGCCGACATGCGCCGCGTGTGGAGCGAAATGCAAGCGAATTATCGTCACGAAGCGCAATTGGTCGACGGGCTGGAAGAGGCCGTCCTGTGCGCGGCTGATGCCGGTCGCCACGGTGCTGGAGAGCTTTCCGCGCATGGTGCGCGACCTGGCGCGCGCGCTCGATAAGCAGGTGCATCTGACCATCGAAGGAGACGAGACGGAGATCGACCGCTCGGTGCTCGAACAGATCAAAGCGCCGCTCACACATTTGCTGCGCAATGCCGTCGATCACGGCATCGAAGCGCCGGCGGCGCGTACGCAGGGCGGCAAGCCGGCGGAAGGCAACATTGCTCTGCGGGTGGCGCAGCGCGGCAGCACGATCGTCATCGATATCGCGGATGACGGCGCCGGCATTGACTGCAAGCAGGTGCGCGCCAGCGCCATCCAACGCGGCGTGATCGACGCCGTCGAAGCCGGGCGTATGAGCGAGCAGGATTTGCTGTGGCTGATCTTTCGTTCCGGCATGTCGACGCGTCCCTAGGTGACGGACGTCTCTGGGCGCGGCGTCGGTCTGGATGTGGTGCGCGACCAGGTGGAGCGTCTGCGCGGCTACATCGACGTCGCCAGCACGCCCGGACAGGGCGCGCGTTTCTCGCTGCATTTGCCGCTGAGCGTGGCGACGACGCTCTGCCTGCTCGTCGAAAGCTCTACACAGATCTTCGCTGTCCCAACCAGCGGGCTGTTGCGCGTGACGCGCGTTCCGACCGATGCAATCGGTCACGCTGAAGGGCGCGAGGTCGTGCACATCGGGGAGCGCGTGTTCGCTTTGCACGACCTGTCTGACCTGCTGGCTTTGCCCGCCGCGTCGCGCCGGGCGCCACGCGATGGCGCCCTCTATGCGCTGTTGCTGGGCGTGGCCGAACAGCGGGTGGCGATTGCCGTGGATGCAGTGCGCGAGGTGCAGGAGCTGATCGTCAAACCGCTGCCACAGCCTATCGCGCATGTGCAACACATCGCCGGCGCCAGCACCCTGGGCGCCGGCGAAATCGCTTTGGTGCTCAATGTGGCGGAACTGGCGCGCGCCACCAATCAGCGCACGGAGCGGCAGCGGGCATGGCGCAGCGTCACGCCGCAGGAGGAGACGCCACTCGCGGCGCCCGCTGCCGGCCCGGCCATCCTGGTTGCAGATGACTCTTTCACCACGCGCTCCCTCGAACGCAATATTCTGGAGACTGCCGGTTATCAGGTGTGCGTGGCCGCCGACGGTCTGGAAGCGTGGACGCTGCTGCAAAGTCAGCCAGTTGACCTGGTGGTTTCCGATGTCCTGATGCCGCACATGACCGGCTTTGATCTGACCTGCCGCATTCGCGGTGACAAACGGTTTGCGAATCTGCCGGTGATCTTGGTCACTGCGCAAGAGGCGCCCGAGGATCGGGAACGCGGGTTGGCGGCGGGCGCCGATGCGTATCTGGTCAAGAGCGCGTTTGACCAGGATGCTCTGTTGAGCACGGTGGCGCGGCTGATTTGAAAATGGCTTTACCACAGTGTATAGCAGATAAGAAGGCATGGGCGGAGAGCCTGTTCTCATGATCAGAGTCCTCATTGTAGACGATTCGCCGACTGTCCGTCTGACATTGCAGACAATCCTGGAGAGCGACCCACAAATTAAGATCGTCGGGTATGCGAGCAATGGCAGGGAGGCATTGGACAGGGCAATGCAGTTGCGCCCAGACCTGATCACGATGGACGTATTGATGCCAGAGATGGATGGCATCGACGCCACGCGCCTGATCATGACCCAGTGTCCGACCCCGATTGTCGTCGTCACGACTCACCTCAGCGATCCCGAACTGGAGATCGGTTTCCAATGCGTTGCAGGCCGGCGCGGTTCAGGGTGATCGACAAACCTGCCAACGCTTTTGCGCCCGAAAGTGTGTCCGAGCGTGCGGCGCTGGTCACCACCATCAAGTTGATGAGTGAAGTGCGGGTGGTGCAACGCCGCTTTGACACGTTGCCCCAGGGGCGCGGCTGCCAATGCCCGTGCAGGAAAAACTGCCGTCAGTGGTCGAAGTCGTCGCCATTGGCGCATCCACCGGCGGCCCAGCCGCGCTCAACACGATTCTGGGCGCATTGCCGGCCGATTTTCCAGCGCCCATCCTGATCGTGCAACATATCACGGCCGGCTTTACGCTTGGATTGGCCGCCTGGCTGCAGCATAGATGTCGGCTGCCGATTCGTGTTGCTCGGGCAGCGGAGCGGATTCAACCCGGCATTGTGTATATTGCTCCCGACGCCTGTCATCTCCTGGTTGCCAAAGACAGACGACTGCAATTGAACACGAATGCGCTCGTCAACCACGTGCGTCCCTCCGCGAATGTTCTATTTGAATCGATTGGCAGGGTCTACAGCGCACGGGCCATCGGGATTCTGCTGACGGGCATGGGCGAGGATGGCGCGCTCGGTCTGCGTGCGATTCATCAATCCGGCGGACTTACCATTGCGCAGGACGAAGCAACCTCGATTGTTTACGGGATGCCCAGGGCTGCGGCGGAACTTGGCGCGTGTAGTACAATACTTCCTATCGATCAGATCGCCGCGTTTCTGGTGCACACCATCATGCATCGCCGCTGATTTACCTTGCCTGGCTGATCGACGTGCAGCACCGTCGTCTCGCTTCGTCAGGTAAATAGCCATGTGGCCCGCGTATACAGCAGTTCGGTCTAGATTCAGTGCGTGGACGCACACTCACTCTCGCCTCCACACTGGCTGGCTATTGGCAATCTTTGCCACCGTGGCTTTCAGCGTTGCGCCGCCCATCGTGCGCTTTGCCATCGTCGGCGGTTTCGATTCGACCACGCTGTTGCTGGCGCGTATGCTCCTCGCCACGACGATGTTTTCCATCACTTTGGCCGCCACTGACCGTCAGAAGCTGCGCTTGCCGCTGCCTGGACTTGCCGCGTCGGCGTTAGTTGGCATCGTCAACGCTTCGGGCATGATCTTTTTTTTTCTGGCGCTCGGCTACCTGGAAGCGTCGCTTGGCTCCATGATCCTGGCGCTAAGCCCGCCCATTGTGCTGAGCCTGTTGGCTTTGCGCGGCGAGCGGCTGACCCGGCGTCACCTGGTGCGCCTGGGGCTGGCGATGATCGGCGTCTATCTGCTGGTCGGACCAAGCGGTCAGGTGAACGTCGTCGGTCTGGCGTTGGCGCTGACTGCCACCTTCTTCTTTTCGCTCCAGACGGCGCTGACCCAGTGGACGCTGGTCGCCTATCCCACGCGCACCGTTGCCTTTTACGTGACCGCCTCGATGACGCTCTTTGTGGCGGGATATTGGCTGGTGCGCGGTGCGCCGTGGACGCCTCCAGATCTTTCCGGCTGGGTCGCTGTGTTGGTCCTCGCGGTCGTCAGCACGTTCCTGGCGCGTCTCGCGTATTTTGCGGCGATGGGCAGCATCGGCGGCGCGCAGGTTTCGCTGTTAGGCCCACTGGAGACGCTGTTGAGCGTCACCTGGTCGATATTGTTTCTGCACGAACGCCTGGCGCCGGCGCAACTGTTCGGCGGCGTCCTGATTCTCGCCAGCGCCCTGTTGGCCGTGCAGCGGCTGGGGCGCGTCAACCTGCGCTTTCCGCGCCGATGATCTGGAGCGCGGACGGGACGTCCGCACGACAAGCCGTCCGCTCCACAAGCCATCCGTCTTTGCCCGATATTGACAGAACCCCGGCTTGTTGGGTAGCGTTGCGCATAGCATATTCAGCGCGCAAACAGAGAAGGCAACTATGATCTCCGGCGTCAGTAATTTCCGCGGCAATGTCAGACGCGTCGACGAAATCATCCGCGTCCTGGCAAAATATGGGTTGGCCGACTGGGTGGGTGACAACACGCCCGGCTTTATCCGGCGTCGCTTTGTGACGGGTGAAGGCGTGGCGGTCAGCGACTACCCCATCGAGGTGCGCATTCGTCTGGCGCTGACCGAGCTGGGCACGACTTTCATCAAACTCGGCCAGATGATGAGCACGCGCGCCGACCTGGTGGGGCCGGAGCTGGCCGCAGAATTGGCCTCTCTCCAGGCTGACACGCCTGCAGACCCGCCCGCGGTCGTGCGCGCCACCATCTACAGCGAGCTGGGCGCGCCGCCGGAAGAGCTTTTTGCCTGGTTCGATGAGAACGCGCTGGCTTCCGCCTCGGTCGGGCAGGTGCACCTGGCGCGGCTTGCTGACGGCGCCGACGTGGTGGTGAAGGTGCAGCACGCCGGCATCGAAAGCAAGGTGCGCAGCGATCTCAACCTGCTCGCCACCGTGGCGCAGTTGGCCGAGACCAACAGCAAGGAACTGGCGCACTATCATCCCACCGACACCGTGACGGAGTTCAGCCGCAGTCTCCTGCGCGAGTTGAACTTTCACACGGAGTTAACCAATCTTTTGCGTTTTGCCCAGAATTTTGCCGATGATCCTCGCGTGCATATCCCGGTCGCTTACCCCGAACTCTCATCGCGACGGGTGCTGACGATGGAAAAGCTGGACGGCTACAGCATCGCCAACGCGGCGCAGATGGCGGCGGATGGCGTCGAGCGTGGGGCGTTTGCTGGCCTGTTCGCCGATTGCATGATGCAGATGATCTTCCGTGACGGCTTCTATCACGCGGACCCGCATCCGGGCAATCTGTTTGTGCTGCCGCGTCAGAAGTTTGGCTTGCTGGATTGCGGCAAGGTGGGGCGCGTCGACGAGCAGACGCGCGACGACTTCATCGGGATCGTCGCCTCCTTTTTGACCGGAGACGTCGAATCGCTCACCGACCAGTTGATCGAGCTGTGCGAGGTTCCCATCGACCTGAATCGTGCGGCCTACAGGGCGGATGTGGCCGAATTTATCGGCGAGTTTCGCGAATCGATGGATGGCAATCTCGACCTGGGCGCGGCCTTTGAAGCGATGTTCGGGATCATCCGCAGGCATCATCTGGTCGTGCCGCCGCGCATCAACCTGCTGCTGCTCGTTATCGTCCAAATTGAAGGCACAGCGCGCCAGCTTGATCCGGCTTTCGACCTGACGGCGACGCTGCAAAGTTACGGCGCCGATCTGCTCAAACGGCGCTTTTCCCCGCAGCAGCTTCAAAAGGAGGTCGTGCGCTCCTTCCGCGACTGGAGCCGGCTGCTCAAGGCGCTGCCGCGTGAGACGGTCAATCTGCTCGAACGCACGCAGCGCGGCGAGCTGCAGATTCACGTCCAGCAGCACGGTTTGCAGGCGTCGCTCAGCCGCCTGACCTACGGCATCCTGGTGTCGGCGCTGTTGCTCGGCTCGTCGCTCTTGTGGGCGCTGGCCGCGCCGCCGGCGCTGTGGGGCGTTTCCATTTTTGGCGTGCTCGGTGCGGTGCTGGGGCTGGCGCTGGCCGCGCATCTGCTGTACCTGGTGTGGAGAGCGTAGTGGATCTGTATGCAACCTGGTAGAGCGAAGCGCTGAAACTGCTATTTTCAAAGTGGAATCACGTGAGGGGATGGACGCAGTGGAATTGAAACCAATTCTCCTATGGTGTGGATCAGGCAGATGAACGGCAGCACTATCTTCACCGCCCAGGGGAATCATCGGGTAAAAATCGAACGCGGATGACGCGGATCAGGCAGATATCTGCGGATCAGATCAGCAAGAATCCGCCCAATCCGCGTCATCTGCGTGCCATTTTGTCCGGCTGCTTCGATACGCACTCCTTACGTTTACGGCGTTGCCGGTGGTGTGGCGAACCTCTCCCGATCCTTGTACGCGCCTTCGATCCAGCCAGACAGGTCGTTGTAGAAGGCTTGCATGTCTTGCCCATTTGTTAACTTGCCTCTACTTGTACCCCAGGCTCGCATTAAAGGTTTCTTTGTGTCGATTTGCACATTATCTTCGAGAATCGATCGCTCGAGCCAGTTGGCGTCACGCATCGCCTGCACATCCTCCGGCGCACCGAGCAGCAGCGCGCGGAAGAGGTAGTACCCATCCTCGCCGATCGGCACAGGCGCCTCGCCAGGATCACGCAGGCTGGGCAGCCCCAGCGCCGCCGAAAAAGGCTCGATGTCGATGCCGATGCCCACGATGACCACGCCCTCCTCGATCTGCCGCCGCAGCCAGAGGCGGTCGGCGTCGCTCAGCCCGGCGAACTGGTCGCGCGCCACCAGCAGCGCATCCAGCGGCTGCGCCTGCGCGGCCTGCTGCACCGCCGCCCAGCTTGGCTGCAGCTCGGCGCCGAGGCGCTGCGCCGTCTGCGCCGTCATTTGCCCGTGCACCGCGTCGGGGGCGCTCAGGTAGACGATGTGCGGCGTAGTAGGCATGGTGGCTGCACGTGCGGCCGCCTGCTCGGTCGGGCTAGCGCCGCTGTAGCCAAGCCCGATGCCCAGCGCCGCCGCCAGAATCAGTAGAATGCGGATGTTCATGGGAATGCTCCTTTCTGGAACAGAAGATCGATCGCAACCTGATCGTAGCAGAGCGGCGGGGGCGATTTCAAGCGAAAACCTATCTGATTTTGGGCGGTTGACCCCCGATTTTGAGCGGTCAGGAGGAGAATGGAGCAGCAGTCTCGTGTGTGTGGGGGGGCGCAGCGGTGAGTTGCTGCGCTGGCGCTTCGGGATGCAAAGAAATGTCAGCAGTGGCCTTATGTTCGGTGGAAAGCTGCGAACACTGCCAGCAAGGCCATTAGAAACCCAGCGAGCCAAAACCACAGTTTCCACTGACTGTTATCGTATGGCCGAGACCGCCGGCAGCCATTTACCCTGCCGCCACGCCTGCCAGAAACGCATTGACGGCGCGGCGAAATTCTTCCGGATTGCTCCACATCAGCGGATGATCGCCCACTTTGGCGAGAAAGAGCCGGCTGTCGCGGATCGCAGCGATCAGGTCAAGTTGCGACGTACGGATGTCAGGCAGCATGGTGTCGCCCAGACTGGTGGTTACTAACACCGGACAGCAGATTTCGCCGAGGCGATCATCAAAGATGTGGCCGCCATGTTCGGCAATCCACCGCAGCATTGCCGTATCCGCTTCGACAACCTGCGCCCAGTCATCCCCGTGGGCGCCCTGCCAAAAATGAATCTGGCCGGGCGAGCGCTCGGCGCGCATTCCCATGACACGGTGCAGCCACGCCGGCGGATAGGCTGCAAGCGTACTGTCGGCAATGACGGCGCACACGCTTTGCGGATACAGAATCGCCATCCACAACGCCACGATGGCGCCGCCGCTCGTGCCCATGACGATGCACTGCTGCTCTCCCAGGTGCGCCAGCAAAGCAGCCATGTCATGAGCGCAATGCTGATACCATTCATCCGGCCAGATGGGCAGACGCTCAGACCGCCCGATGCCGCGAAAATCCGGCGCCACGCAGCGGAAGCACGCACCAAAGTAATCGAGTTCGCCGCTGTGACAGGCGGACGATGCCGTATTGCCGGGCAGGATCAACAGCAAAGGCCCGCATCCCTGTTCACGGTAGGCGAGGCGTAGACCATCTACGAAAAATTCACCCGGTGATGGATTCATGGCGCAGTTCCATGCCGTAGACGATTCCGCCTTCGTCCTCGCCCACGCGATGAAAGCCGACTCTTTCGTAAAACTGGATCGCCCCCGTGTTGCGCTTGCCGACGCCGAGGTGAACCGCGGGCGCGCCCAGCGAGGCAAGGCGGCTAGTGAACGTCTCGATCATCTTGCGTCCCCAGCCCTTGCCCTGCGCCACGGGCAGCAGGTCGATGTGCAGGTGTGCGGGGTAGGCGGCAAGCTCCGGCTCGGCGGCGTGTCCTGCATAAATGTGACGAATCGCCCTGGCGTCGGGCGAGTCCTCCTCCGGCGCGGGCAGCGGATAGCGCGTGCGCAACATCCAGAACCATTCCCGCTCGCACCAGTTGGCGAAAGCAGCCGAATCGCGCGTCCCCAGCACATAGCCGCAGGGCGCGCCATCTGTGGTCAGCACGAAGCAAAGGTCGGGTTCGGCGACGGCATAGGGCGCGGTGTAGAGGTGCCCCATCAATTCCGGGTCGCGATAGAGCGCGGTGGCATCCTGGCCGCTGTCAGCCGTCTTCAGGCAAATCTGGTAGAGCGCGTAGAGATCGCTGGGGTGATAGGGACGAATCGCAAAGTGCATGGCGTCGTGTGGCTCCTTCGGCGGCGAATGGCTTAACAAACTCAATACTTCATGAAACTCACACAAAGCCACAAAGAACACAACGGCCACCATCTTCAATTTTGTGCGCTTGGTGGCTTTGTGTGAGGCAAAATCGTCAACTACTGAAATTATGTTGCGTAATCATCCAGCGCAATCTCGACCGGACGGCCCTGTGCGCCAAGCGCTGCGATCTGGGCCAGCGCATCCTCTACGGCCGGGGCGCCATCCAGCACTGTGAGCCGGTTGCGGAACGTATGGCGTTCGCCTGGCGCCAGGTGCACCAATCGCCCCGCGCGCTGGGCGCGGTTCTGCCCTTCCGGCACGCAGTTGCCCGGCTCCACGCCGCAGACGTAGGTGCCCTGGCGATAGTTCTTCCACTGCGTCAGATAAGGTTCGTGCGTCGTATCCCACTGCAAGGCGATGCCAAAGGCTTCCGAGGCCAGCACGGCCCGCGACTGCTTATCTGTATCCGCCGTCACCTGATGGAAAAAGACCTCCTCCAGATGCCGCGGCGTGGCGCGATGATAGTGCGGCCAGTCGTGCAGCGCCGAGGCTGCCTGGAGATCGCGCGGCGTCACCGCGGCGCCGGCCACCTGAAACGTGACGCCTTCTTGCACCAACGGGTAGCCAAAGTTGAAGTGATGGAGCAGCATCAACGGCGCCGGTGTATCGTAGCGATTTTCTACGACATCCACGATCTCGACTGCCGGCTCGCCCAACACAAGACGCACCGTGCGCGTCAGGTGAAGTTGCTCGCCAAAAAGTGCTGCCTCGGCGACCTCGCCGGTCACTTCTGTCACATAGCGCTCATCCTGCCATGCGCTGTGCACCGCGACATTATAGGCGCGCGCCAGGCTGAAATCGCCGTGCAGGTCGCGAAATTGGCCGCTGCGCTCGTCTGTTTCCGGCGGCCCGACGTGGCGCAGCCCGCACGTCACCAGCAGCCCGCCGTTGAAGAGCCGCAGCCAGCCCGCGCCAAAATCCGCCACGTGCGGCGACCCCTGACTGATCCAGGTGAGCGGACGTCCGTTGTGTGCGGCCAGCCAGATGTCAAGCCCGCGGTCGGGGAGCAGCGTAAGCGTCAGCCCACTGCTGTTGTAACCTTCCAACACCCGCATCCCATTGCCAAGCACGGATGCGCGCCAGTCGATAAACTGGCGCATATCGCTGCCATGCTGTTCGAGCGCGCGCTTGCTCAACTCAAAATTCTGCATAATATCTCCCAGATATTCGTGTAGAGGCTGCTTAAAGCCATTGCTTTGACGCGGAGACGCAAGGATGCAGAGGAAACGCAGAGAAACTACTGGCAGAACGCGCTTTGCTTTTCTTCGGCGCACCTCTGCCGCTCCGCACCTCCGCGTCAAAGCTGTTTTCAGCACAGTCAGTACTTCGCGAAACTTACACAAAGTCACAAAGAACACAAAGAGCGCCATCTTCAACTTTGTGTCTTTGCGTCTTTGTGTGAGGCAAAATCGTGAACTACTGACAGTTGCTTAAATTTCGACTTCTTCTTCCAGGCGTTTGCGATCTACGATCACGATCTGCTGGCGCTGGATGGAAATCAGCCCATCTGCCGCCAGGGAACGCAGTGTGCGACCGATGACCTCGCGCACGGTGCCCAGGTGATGGGCAATCTCCTCCTGCGTCAGCGGCGTGGGTAATTCGCCGCGCTCGACGGTTTCCGCCTGTTCGAGCAACAGCTTGGCCAGCCGGCCGCGCACATTGCGCATAGCCAGATCCTGCACCGTAGAGACTAACCGTCGCGCCCGTCGCGCCAGATTTTCGATCATAGCCCACGCCAGCGTCGGGTCGCGCAACACCACGGCGCGTAAGTCTTCACGCGACACATGCCAAGTTGTGACGTCGGTGTGCGCAATGGCGGTCGCTGGGTTTGACCCGCCGTCCAGCACAGAGACATCGTTGAAGGTGTCGCCGGGTTGGATAAAGTGAAGAATATGTTCGCGACCCTCTTTGGAATAACGGCAGATTTTCACGACGCCGGAAGCGACGAGAAAGAGGCCGGCGCTTGGCTCGCCTTCCAGGAAAATGCACTCCTCGCGCGTATACGTGCTCAGTGTTGCGGCCTCGACAAGGGCGTCAATTGCAGTGGACGGCGCGAATTGCAGAAAGGGAACTTGCAGCCAGAGTTGTGTTGCTTCACTGAATGTTGTATCCACAGGCGCCATTGTACTGGCGTCAGGCGCGTCTGGCAACTATGGGATGGCTGGCGGGTAGGTCCCCAAAAATCGGCAAATTTCCATGATTGGCAACGCACAAAGTGTGGTATGATTTGATAGGTGGAAGGAGACAGCCGCTGCTTCCGTCCACCTCAGCGCCTTGTTCTATTTGTAGTTGATCATTCCATCCACAAAACAGTATAGAAATAGGAGAGATTTCCATGGCTAGAAGCCGACCGCTCGGAGTAACGTTGCTGGCGATTTTTGCGTTGCTGGCGGGTCTCGTCGCCGGGTATCATATGTTGCAGATGCTGCATATCTTGCCGGTTCGCTTGTTCGGAGGGGCGGTAAGATTTTTCACCTTCGACATCTTCGGGGCAATTTTGTGGGGCATCATGCTGCTGATCTACCTTTGGGTCTTCCGCATGTTGTGGAACTTGGACCCGCAGGGCTGGACGTTTGTCACCGTGCTTGCGGTGTTGAACCTGATCCTGGCTTTTCTCTCGATCTTTGGCGCCACCACCTGGCAGGAGATGCTGCCGTCGCTGCTCATCAACGGCTTGATCTTGATCTACGCCTTGCTGCCAGGCACCAAGGCTGCGTTTGGCGTGCCAAATCGGTGAATCCGTGAGTCAGAGCAAGCAAGTTGTTTAGGCGCTTGCTTGCTCTGACTCAGCCGTCATTTAGTTTCTTCCACCCAGGGTTTGACCCGCGGCCAGGCGTGCACGGCAAACGCCGCCATCGCCGCCACTTCCAGCAGACGCCCCGCCGCCAGCCACCACGCGGGCCCATTGCTCCACCCGCCCAACACCACCAGCCAGATGCCACCGTTCAGCAGGATAAACGCTGCCCAGGCCGGTCGCAGATCGCCGCGCTGCGTTTGCCAGCGCGGCAAGATCCAGAAGGCCACGCCAAACGCAAGCTGCACGGTCCACCCAAAGAGCAAAAACTCGATGTGCGCGGGCAACAGCCGCCAGAGCAGCGGATGCAGCGGGATGCCCTTGTTGGCGAGCATCAACGCGCCAAAAGTAAAGCCGAGGGTCAGATAGCTCAGCGCAGCGCGCACAAACCAGGCGCTCAGGCGTGGCATCGTCCTACTTCTCCTTGACGCGCGGCCAGGTATTGGCGACGAAAGCCAACCCGGCCAGCCATTGCAGCGTCGCCGCCGCCACGAGCAGCCAACCCCACCCGGCCCAGGCGCTCACCGTCTGCGCCGGCTCCGCCACCACACGCAAAAGCAACCCGGTATTGAGCAGCCAGAAGGTCGCCAGCGCCAACGCATCGTAGCCGCGCGGTCGCGTCTTGCTCCATTTGGGGAACATCCAATACGCCACGCCCACGATGAGCTGCATCACCCAGCCAACCATGAAAAGGTGAAAGTAGACGGGCGAAAGGCCGCCCACGATCACCGGCAGATCGACCAAGGGACGCAGCATCAGCAGCAAGCCGGCGAGCAGGGCGGCGACAAGGTAGAGGAGACTTGTTTTGATAAACAAGCGCGTGATATGCGGCATAGCGTCAACGCGGAAGGGGCTGGGTGGAAAGGCCGGATGCTCGCCGCGCACGCGGGCGCAGTGAAGTCACGGTAATTACCAGGAACGCCAGGATGACCACCACGTTGAGCATGCCGCCCCACAGCCGAGCATCCCACCAGCCAAGCAGATCGCCCCCCACGCGCAGCAGCAACGACGCCTGGAGCAAAACCAGGGGGATATAGAAGCGTCCAGTGTAGTGCATGGGGATGCTGAGCACCGCCGGGAAGACGATCGGCGCGTGCGCAAAGATCATGGCGAAGGTGAAGCCGAGAAAGACGCTGTGCAGCGCCGCATCATAGTAGGGCCCGGCCGTGACGCCGGCATGAAGCATCATCAGCACACCGCCGACGCCAAGCCAGCCATAGCCTGCCAGCAGCGCGAGCGCGGTGAAGCGCGCCTGCCCGCCGGCTTTGATGCGCCGGCGGGCGATGTCATAGCGCAGCAGCCAGAGTGCAATCAGCAACAAGGCCAGCCCGCTGAGCATCATGCCGACGGCATAATCAAACACGCTGGCGACCAGACCTATGCCCAGCAGCCCGGTTGCGCCCACAAAGCTGCGTTGGCTCCAAGCCGACAACTTGAGCATCCGGCTCAGCTCCAGCCGCTCGCCGGCGATCGTGAGCACGAGAAAGCCCATCCACCAGAGCGCAGCCACCGGCAGCGGCCGTCCCAGCCACCAGAGTGCGTTGCCGATCACCCAGGCCAGACCGCCCAGCGCCATCGTCACGGTAAAGAGCGCCGGTTGTAAGCGCACCAGCCCAACCAGCACCAGCGTCACGACGACGCTGCCCGCGGTCATCAGCAGCGGCCCGATGCCGCCAGGCAAGCCGGCCAGCGCCGCGGCCACGCCCAGCGCCACCAAGGCCGGGCCGGCATATGCCCAGCGTTGCCCCGTGCCGACCGCGCGTTCCAGGCCGATCAGAACGCCGAGAAAGCCGCCGGCCATGAGCGGCCCATGCAGCGCGGGCAGCAGCGGGCGCAGCGTGGGCAACCCCCATCCTATCCGGATTAATCCGGCCCACATGCCAAAGAGCAGGCCAGTTACAGCTAACGCCAATAGCAGCACGCGCGCGGCACGCGCAGCAGGACTGACCGAGGTTTGTAATTGCATTAAATTGCTTCCATATCTTTCCTTAAGACCATTCGTTGCCGCTCAACGGCCGATGATCGGCATCCACGCAGCATTCGATGAACAAGCGAGCGTGACTCTGTGTGTGTTGAAAATTGGTTGGGCCGGATTCAATGGGTCGGTGCTTTGTAGCAACAGCGTCGTTTGCGCAAAATCCGTCGTGCGCAAGGTAGGACTGATGGTCAGTGTGAGCGCCGTGGGCAGTGTGTCTTTCAGTGATGAGACTGCCGTCACCCACGGCGTGTCCGACGTCCAGTCGGCGTCGGTTGCTGCGGCCTGCACGTCCGTGCCGGGCAGCACGACCTGAGCGCCGGTGGCGTCTGTCAGCAGCAAACCGCTTTCGGTGGTCTCGCCCAGGAAGAAGTTGCCGTGCAGCGATTCGGCGGCCGCGGCTGCCAGCGGCGACAAGACCCGGGCGGAAAAATTGTTGCCCGGAAAGCCGATAATTTGCATCTCAAGCGTCTGCGAAGGCATGGGATCTTCACAAGGGTAGTAGAAGGCAGCGACGCCGGCCGGCTCCGCGCCAAAGGGCGGGAGCTTCACATCGACATAAACGGGAATGTTGAAAGGACTATTCGCGACATTGGCGCCGGCAAAAGTGATCGTGCCGGTGTAGCGTTGTCCGGGCTGCAAGGTGGCGGCGTCGATTTGATAGGTGATGTCGAGCGGGGCGCCGTTGGCGCCTGGCGCGTTTGCCGAAGTGGGGCTGACCGTCAGCCACGCAGCATTGGTTGACGCGGTAAAGGGGATGATGTCGTTGGTGCTGATATTTTGGAACTTGAGCACGCCGCTGCGCTTGAAACCGAAATAAGCGATCTCTTGCACCTGACCTGGCGTCGACCCAAACACAGGCCCGGAGACAAAGCCGTTGCGATCGAGATCGCCGGCGACGATGTTTTGGCGGTCGGTGGTTAAACTGTAGTCAATGCTCGAAGTTGAGACATGAGCGTCGGGATACCAACGGATCTTGTCGCTGCGGATAATGACGATCTCGTCACGCCCATCACCGTCAACGTCAGCCGCCACGCCCGCGCGCCAGCCATTGTCCGTGTCGAGTGACAGACCATCGACGAACTCTTGGATGACCTTGTCATCGCCATCGTTGCGCACGATCAGACGCCGGCAATTGTCGTTACAACTGCGGATCATGATTGCCTCGACATCATCGTTGCTGCCAGTGATGTCGCCGGCGAAGATCATGCGAGGCCCCGGCTCAAGTTTGTCGCCTTTGCTGGAATCCAGGCTGACGCCGCTGCTGCTGTACTCAAAGACCAGGAATGAATTCAGCCCGTTGCCATCACGCACGGCCAATAGTTCCTGACTGCCGCCGCGCAGATACTGTCCAAACGTCACATCTTTATAGGGGCGTGAACTGCTTCCGCCTGGACCATCCACCTGGCGGAAATTGGCGTCGGGTTGAAAGACGCCAAATTTCCCTTGATCCTGATCGACAAAGGCCACGTCTTCACCCCCGGCCCGATCAAGGTTGCCGACCGCGACGCGTTCCCAGTTCTCACTGAAAGATTTCTGTTGGTGCACGGTCCACGCCGTGCCATCTGGTGTGGCGCTGGTCTGCTTGTAGATGACGACGGTGGAGAGGTCGCCTGAGTCGGGGTTGTCGCCGGCAACGACTGCGCGGACGATGCCGATCTCGTCGCCCGGCACGTTGGGGTCGAAGTTGCCCGCAAACACCAGGGCGGGCGCGAGGGCAGGGGCAGGGTGTAGAGCAGCTTCCAGGGAATCCCGTTGATGGCCTGCCCTGGCACGACGGCCCCCTTGGCGACGACAGGGTCAAAGATTGCCAGTTCCGGCCCGGGCGTCTTGCCAGGCGCGCCGCGCACCGCGACAATTTCCTTGTCGCCGTCGTTGTCAAAATCGCCAAGCGCAATGCTGCGCCACCCATCCGAAGTGCTGGCCCATTGCACCTGCTGGCCGGAAAACGCCAAGTCGAGCACGCGGATGAAGCCGCTGCCGTCCACATAGACGAGCTCCTTGCTGGCATCGGCGCTAGGCGCGTCAGGCGCATCGACCGCCTGATCTTCGGCAAGCGCTGGCTGAGGCGCTCCCCCCGCCGTTGGTATCAATGAAAACAGCAGCAGCAAAAGGACTGCCGCTTTCCACCGCCTGTGCACCATGACATTTTTCATTTCTACAATCTCCTTCTAGCCAACTTTGCATTGCTTGCAGTCATCCATCTCTTTGCCAATCGCTCTTTGCCAGAAACAGGCAAGGTCGCAAGCAACAGCAGGGTAAACAGTAGCAGGGGTACATCGGACGCAACAAGGTTGCCATTTACGCCAGCAGCGGCACATTGCCCAAATGCTCGAATGGCGGTATGCTATTTCATGCTATTTTACATGGTAGCAACGAGTGTCCCAAGAAAAATGTTCCTGACTAAAATTCTATTCACTGTGAGTATGACTTGTACTTGGAGGAAAGAAAAATGAAGAGTCCGCTTCGCGTTACCGTCACCGGCGCCGCCGGCAATATTGGCTATGCCCTCTTGTTTCGTATTGCCAATGGCGATCTGTTTGGCGCGGATCAGCCCGTTGTGCTGCAAATGCTCGAAATTACACCAGCCATGAAAGCGCTCGAAGGGGTCGCCATGGAGCTGGACGACTGCGCCTTTCCGCTGCTGGCAGGCATGGTGCTGACTGACGACGCTAACGTGGCCTTTGCCGACGCGAACTGGGCGCTGTTGGTCGGCGCACGCCCTCGCTCCAAAGGCATGGAACGCAAGGATCTCCTGAGCGCCAACGGTGCGATTTTCACCGTGCAGGGCAAAGCCATCAACGACAACGCCGCGACGGATATTCGCGTGCTGGTGGTAGGCAACCCGGCCAACACCAATGCGTTCATCGCCATGCGCAGCGCACCGGATGTTCCGGTCGAACGCTTTACCGCCATGACGCGCCTTGACCACAACCGCGCCATGAGTCAACTTGCCAACAAAGCCGGCGTGCCAGTGACCGAAGTCAAGCACGTGACGATTTGGGGCAATCACAGCGCCACGCAATACCCGGACGCCTTCCACGCCGAGATCAGCGGCAAGCCCGCGGCAGCCGTCATCGGCGACGATAGCTGGATCAAAGAGACCTTTATCCCGACCGTGCAGAAAAGCTGGCGCAGCCATTATCGAGGCGCGCGGCCAGAGCAGCGCGGCCAGCGCGGCCAATGCCGCTATCAACCACGTGCAAACCTGGCATCACGGCACGCCCGCGGGCGACTGGGTCAGCATGGGGATTCCAAGCACCGGCGCCTACGGTTCGCCGGCTGGCGTCATTTTCAGCTATCCGGTCACTGTCAAGGATGGCAAGTACACCATCGTTGAGGGGCTGGCGTTGAGCGATTTCGACAAGCAGATGATCAAGGTCACCGGCGACGAACTGGTGGAAGAGAAAACCGCGGTCCAAGAGCTGCTGGGCATTTAAGAATATGGCAACGCAACAGTTTCCAGAAGGATTTCTATGGGGGGCGGCGACTTCATCTTACCAGATTGAGGGCGCCTGGCAGGAAGACAGCAAGGGCGAGTCGATCTGGGATCGGTTTGCCCACACGCCGGGCAAGGTCATCGACGGCTCAAACGGCGATGTCGCCTGCGACCATTATCACCGCTGGCAAGATGACATTGCGCTGATGAAGGGGCTGGGGCTGCACGCCTATCGCTTCTCGATCGCCTGGCCGCGCATCTTGCCGCAGGGCGTCGGCGCCGTCAATCAGGCGGGCATCGACTTCTACAGCCGCCTGGTGGATGGACTGCTCGAAGCAGGGATTACGCCGTTCGCTACGCTCTATCACTGGGATCTGCCGCAGGCGATCCAGGAGCGAGGCGGGTGGCCTCAGCGCTTTGCGGCTGAAGCCTTTGTTGAATACACCGACGTGATTACCCGCGCGCTTGGCGATCGCGTCAAGCACTGGATCACGCACAACGAGCCGTGGTGCAGTGGGTTGTTGAGTCACCAGATCGGCGAGCACGCGCCGGGCTGGCGCGACTGGTATGCCGGGCTGGCCGCGTCGCACCATATCCTGCTCTCCCACGGCTGGGCGGTTCCGGTGATTCGCCGCAACAGCCCCGATGCGGAGGTCGGCATCACGCTCAACTTCACCGTCGCCACCACCGCAGTGCGCACCGGAAAACCTCGCCGCGGTGCGCGTCTTTGACGGCTACTTCAACCGTTGGTTCCTCGACCCGATCTACGGGCGGCGTTATCCAGCCGACATGGTTGACGCCTACCAGAAGGCTGGCGTTCTGCCGGCCAGCGGGTTGGACTTTGTCGTCGACGGCGATCTTGAGGCCATCGCAGCGCACACTGATTTTCTGGGCGTCAATTATTACTCGCGATCTGTGCTCAAGGCGGCCGCCGACGGTGAGTTATTCCCGGCTGACGATGCAGAACATGCCACGCTTGAACGCACCGACATGGGCTGGGAGGTCTATCCGCAGGGATTATACGACCTGCTCTGCCGGCTGCACTTCGAGTATCAGGCGCCCAAGCTCTATGTGACTGAAAATGGAGCAAGTTATGCCGATGCACCCGGTGCCGATGGCAAGGTGCACGACACGCGTCGCATTGATTATCTGCGCGCCCATTTTGTCAAGGCGCACGAGGCAATGGCGGCAGGCGCGCCGTTGGCGGGCTATTTCGTGTGGTCGCTCATGGACAACTTTGAATGGGCGAAGGGGTATACCGAGCGCTTTGGTGCGGTGTGGGTGGATTATGAGACGCAAGCGCGCACCCTCAAGGACAGCGCGCTCTGGTACCAGCAGGTGATCGCCGAAAACGCCGTCCGGTAGACCTCCTTGTCAGCGGATGCGGCGACAGATTCAACAGATATATCACGCTAACGTGAGAAAATTTTGGTGCAGCAGCGGGGTTTCAGATTGCCTGGCCAGGCAATCTGAAACCCCGCTTTCCTCTCCTGAATAGGGCATAACCGAAGGCAAGCTGTAAAATGATGGCGTCCTATCCAACTGGCTTTGAAACAGGGAGCTAACCATGCATTATTTCATTGGGATTGACTCGTCGACGACGGCAACCAAAGCGTTGCTGATTGATGAACAAGGTGATGTCGTCGCGGTCGCCGCCACGGAATATGATTTCGAGACCCCACGCCCGCTGTGGAGCGAACAGGATCCGGCGCTGTGGTGGAACGGCGCGGTGCAGAGTATCCGGGGCGTGCTGGCGCAGTCTGGCATCGAGCCAAAAGCCGTGGCCGGCCTCGGTCTGACCGGCCAGATGCATGGGCTGGTGCTGCTTGATGCGGACGGTCAGGTGTTGCGCCCCGCCATCCTATGGAACGACCAACGCACCGGTGCCCAGTGCGACGAGATCCGCCGGCGGCTCGGCAAAGCGCGGCTGATCGAAATCACCGGCAATGATGCCCTCACCGGCTTCACCGCTCCCAAGATTCTGTGGGTGCAGGAACATGAGCCGGAAGTCTGGCAGCGGGCGCGCCATATCTTGCTGCCCAAGGATTATGTGCGCTATAAGCTGACCAGCAGCTACGCCTGCGACGTGGCGGATGGCGCCGGCATGTTGCTCTTCGACCTCAAGGCGCGCACCTGGTCGCCAGAGATGCTGGCGGCGCTCGATATTCCCAGCGCCATGCTGCCAACGACGCATGAGGGGCCGGCCATTACAGGCTATCTTTCCCAGGAGGCGGCGCACGCCACCGGACTGCCGATGGGCTTGCCGGTGATGGCGGGCGGCGGCGACCAGGCCGCGGGCGCGGTCGGGGTGGGTGCGGTGCGCAGCGGGATTGTCTCGCTGGCGCTGGGCACCTCCGGCGTAGTCTTTGCCACGACTGACGGCCCCTTTGTCGAACCGGAAGGTCGTCTACACGCGTTCTGCCATTCCGTGCCGGGACGTTGGCACTTTATGGGCGTCATGCTCTCCGCTGCGGGCAGCCTGCGCTGGCACCGCGACGCCTTTGCCCCGGGCGTCGGTTTCGACGATCTGCTGGCCCCGGCTGTGGACATCCCCGCGGGTAGCGATGGGCTGCTCTATCTGCCTTATCTGACCGGCGAGCGCACGCCGTATGCTGATCCGCTGGCGCGCGGGGCGTTTGTCGGGTTGACTGTGCGCCACGGCCTGCCGCACCTGACGCGCGCCGTGCTGGAAGGCGTGGCGTTCGGTCTGCGCGATAGCTTCGAGCTGATCAAGACGGCGGGCAAGGTGGAGGTGCAGCAGGTGCGCGTCTCCGGCGGCGGCGCCAAGAGTCCGTTGTGGCGGCAAATTCTGGCTGACATTCTGAACGCTGAATTGGTCACTGTCAACACCACCGAAGGCGCGGCGTATGGCGCAGCGCTATTGGCGGGCGTTGGCGCCGGCGCCTGGCCGGATGTCGATGCCGCGGCTCGCCGCACGATTCACGTGACCGGCAGCACTTCGCCAAATGCAGCAGCGGTGACGATCTACGACCGCTTCTACCAGAGCTACCGCGGTCTCTACCCTGCGCTCAAGCCGACGTTTGACGCCGTCGCCGCGTTGTAAAGAGAGGGGACAGGGAGAAGGGGAGACAAGGAGAGGGCGAGACTTCACGGTTCACCCCTGACCATTCATTCTTGTCTCCCCTCTCCCCGTCTCCCAGTCTCTTATTCCCCTGCCCACGCGCGAATTGCCTCCCAATTCTCCGGGTCTTCGCCGCCCAGCCGCCAGATGGCGATGCCGGCGAGGTCGGGATGGGCGGCGGCGATCGCTGCTAATTTAACGCGCAGATTTTCGACGTCGGCGTAGTAGACCGTGAAGCGACCGTCGCCGTAGGTGAACCACGCCTCACTCGACTCATCGCGTTGGATCGTGGCGTCGTTCTGCGCGGCGCGCTTGACGGCCTGGCGCCACTCGATGCCGACGCCTGACGCACCCACCCATTCGTAGCCGTAGAAATGCACGCCCATGTAGGTCTTGGCGGGCGACACCACCGTGGCCGCATAGGTCAGCACATCGTCGATCCATGCCACCGGCGCGATCGGGCCGGCTTCACTCGTGCCATAATGATAGTCGTACGTCATGATCTTGAAGCGATCCACAGCAGCGCCCAACCGTGGCCAGTCCTGTGCGGCGGGGCCATTCCACGCGCCGGCGTCGTCGCTCTTGGCGTGAACGGCAATCGAAAGCTGCTTGTCGATAGCGTGCAGGGCAACGGCCAGCTCTTCGATAAAGAGGGTAAACGTTTCCCGATCCTCGGCAGCAAGACTCTCGTAGTCGATGTCGATGCCGTCGTACCCGTTGGTCGCCACCAGGTCGACGATGGCCGCAATATGCGCCTGTCGTGCTTCTGGCGCACCGATCGCCGCCAAGACAGCTTCGCGGCTGAAGCCCCGGTTGACAATGGACGGAACGATGCGCAACCCCAGTTCGTGCGCCTTGTCGAGCGCCGCTTTGCTGTTTACGCCGCCGGTGATGCGTCCCCCGTCGACAAGTTCGTACCAGAAGAAGTTGACCTCTTGGATGAGGTCGGCATTGGCGGCCAGTGTATCGATTTCGAGCTCACCGGCATACGGCGCCCAGATCGTCACCTCGCGGCGCGAGGCAGGGGCCGGTGCAGTAGCATCCGTTTGCGCCGGTGCGCTAGGCGCAGGCGTGACTGGCATTGTGCAGGCAGCAAGCGTCGCCATCGTCAGGCAGAGCCAGCCGGCTAGCTGAAGCGTCATTGCAGTTCTCCTTTTCAAATTGACTGACCGACCCTGGGTGTAAGAATTGCCGCAAGACGCTACAGCTTGGGGTCAGATTGTTTTGCCAAACATCAAGCAAGGAAACGTACAACAATCTATCCGGAATTTCAAAACTAGACTGTTATCTCGCTACGAGCAGCGTCATCGATTCCGCCGGCAGGGTGATGCCCAATTGCTCGGTCAGGGGTAACGTCTCCGGGCGCAGCGCCACCCACGAGCCATAGTTCGAGCCAAAGATGTACGGGCTGATCGGCCCAAGCTGACAGCAGGATCGACGAAGATGCCCTGTGTTGCCGGGGTGGGAACGGCAGCACAGGTTGGTAGCAGCGCTGGAGTTACGCAGGCGATGCTGTGCGGGAGTTGGCCTTGAGGAATGATTACGGAGTGGGCGTTGGAGCTTCAATCAGTGTCGAGGCTGGTGGTGTTTCCCGCAGCGCGGCGTTTACTGCATCATCCTCTATCGTGGTGTAAGTTGACATTGGCGTCGGCGTTTCGGCGGTAGTTTCCACCACTGATGTTGCGTTTTCCGTAGGCAAGGCAGATGGAGGTTCGGGATCCGTGTCGCCGTCTGCCGGTGCATACTGAGGAGTGGGCGTACTTTCCGGCGTGTGCAACTCTGACGCCACGCCGGGGGTCGGCGTAGCGTCAGGCGTGTCGCTTATGCTGGGTGTAGGTGGTTCTGGCGTTACGATAGGAGTCGGCATAGCGTCAGGCGTGTCACTCATGCTAGACGTAGGCGATTCTGGCGCTGCAATGGGGGTTGGCGTAGCGTCAGGCGTGTCACTTATGCTGGGCGTAGGCGTCGATGTAGATTGCAGCGTTGGTGATGGCGCCGGCGGTGGCGCCGGCGTGTAGGAAGGCGTCGCGAGCGGAACAGGCGTCGCTGCGGGTGACGGTTCCGCAGTTGCGGTCGGCGCAACGTCTGACGACTGAAGCGTCTGATTTAGATAGACTGCATCAAAGTCCCGCATCAGCATGGGCAGGTAAAGATTGCCTGGCCCATTCGCGCCCAGGCGACCGGACAGGACATGATACTCCCAGCCGCCGCCGTCGGTCGTCAGTTCCTGCAACCAATACCAGTAGGTCACGCCGCCGCGGACAGTGTCGTCCTCGTACGTGTAGAAACTGCCCACACCGCGCGCCGGGATTCCATCCGGCGTCAACAGCACCGCCTGGCTGCGGTCCGGGGATTCGGCGCGCCATAAGTGGAAACCCGACGTTCTAAATTCACTGTTTGTCTTCCACATAAGAATCAACGCGGTTTCCGTCTTGGTGAGTGTATAGCTATCGAGCAGCAGGACAGTTGGCACGGGATTGGTGGGTAGCTCGATATCCGATTCCGCCTGCCCAGACTCCAGATCTGAGCCGGGAGCGCCGGCATAGATTGTATTCGTCACCGTGCCGTAGCCGATGGAAGAGATGAAGAAGTAGACGTCCACCTTCAGTGCATGACCGGCGTCCAACGGCCCAGCATCACAGACCATCGTCACTTCGTCGAGCATGGTGCAACCGTTCGCCGCCGTTGACGAGAGATAGGTGAAGCGATAGGGCAGGTGGTCGGTGATCACGATCGAGGGCGCCGCGGACGGCCCGTGGTTTGTGATAATCAGCGTGAACGAGATCACCGTGCCGACGGTGGCGGTCTGCGCGTGAGTTGTCTTGAGCGCTGACAGATTCACGACGGGTCCGATCTTGACGCCGACGGAGTCCTGGTTATTATCCGGGTTCGGATCGGGCGTATTGGTGAAGACCGCAGCCGTGTTGGTCAACACCGCACCGGGCGCCATCGTCGGGCTGATGACACGCACGGAGGCCGTGATCACCACCGGCTCGTCAACCGTGATGTTGCCAACCTGGCAGATTGAACTGACGCAGACGCCCTGAGAAGCGCCCAGTCCCAGTAACTCTGCGCCATGCGGGATCAACTCTTTGACATCGACGCGATCTGAGAGCGACGGGCCAAGATTGCTCACCGTGATGGTGTAATTGATGATCTCCCCACCAAAGACGACGCTGCGGTCGGCAACCTTGACTACTTCCAGGTCAGCCGCACCGTAACTTTGCGTCGTGATGGTGGAGTGGTTGTTGGCCAGGTTGGCGTCCGGGGTTGTGCTGGTGACGCTGGCTGTGTTGATAATGATCAACGCCGCCGGCGCTTGAGGGGCAACTTGCACAACCAGTTGGATCGTAGCTATCGCTCCCACCGGCAGCAGGTCGATATGCCACATCGGCTCAGCCGTGGAGCCGCCGGTGGGCGCCGGAATTGCGGTGACATAGCCAACGCCGACCGGCATCGGGTCGTGCACGGTCACATTTTCAGCGACAGCAGGCCCGCGATTGCCGACCGTCAGGGTGTAGGTCATGATGTCGCCCGCGGTGGCAAGCAGCGCCCCGGTCTTGACAATGTAAACATCGGCGTGCTGAGCGCTGACGCTCACACTGGCCTCGTCGAGGTTATTTTCCGGTCGCGGATCGGTCAGTTCCGACTGGACATAGGCCGTGTTGGTAATGACGACGCCGTCTGTCAGGTCGATGCCAGCCCGCGCCACAACGGTGACAGTCGCCGTGCCGACAATGTTTGGTGCACCATTGGCGTCAACGCCGAAATCCAGCGCGCCGAGCAGACAATTGATGCCTGCATTGCAGAACCCTTGGCTCGTGCGGACGCTCACCAGCGTCAGCCCGTCGGGCAGCAAGTCGAGCAATTGCGCATTGCGAACTGGAGATGGGCCGTGGTTGGTGATCGTCATCGTGAACGTCACCGCGCCGCCCCCTCGGATGATCGGGGCGTCAGTTGTTTTTACCACTTCCAGATCAGCTTGTGGCCCGCCGCTCAACACCACGTGCGTTGTCTCGTCGGCAAAGAGCGTTGAGTTGGTGAGCGGCGTCGTGCTGGTGAGGGCCGCCGTGTTGCGCAGCATGACACCGTTCGGCGCCGTCGCGTGCACCTTGACGACGATCAGGAAGGTAGTGCGTGCACCCGCGGCCAGGTCGCCGACCGTGCAGGCAACCGTGCCGGTCACTGCCTCCACACAGGCGCCGGTCGTGCTGTGATAGGTCACATGCGGCGGCAGCGTGTCGGTGATGACCAGATTGCGGGCAAGGCTCGGCCCTGTATTGGTGACAACCATCACATAGACGAGCAGGCCGTCCGGCCCGATCGGGTCGGTGAGGTCATACTTGTCGATGCCAATCTGGGCAAGCGTCGTGACCGGCGCGCCGTGTTGCGCCTGATTGTTGCTTTCGTCGGGGTCGGGCGTGATGTTCTCGGCGAAAATCGTAGCGGTGTTGGTAAGCACTGCGCCCTCCGCCAGCGCAGGGTCGACCACGCCGACCACCGTCATTGTGAGCACTTCACCAACAGCGATGGGCCGCATGATCTGGCAGATCGCATTGGCGCAGGCGGTCACACCGTCGCCGCCGATCTCGATCAGCGCCGACTGGAGCGTAATGCCATCGGGCAGCGTATCCTTGAGGTCGCGCACGCTGGCTGCTGACGGCCCGCGATTTTCC
The DNA here is from genome assembly GCA_016710365.1 of Candidatus Caldilinea saccharophila. Classification (GTDB taxonomy): domain Bacteria; phylum Chloroflexota; class Anaerolineae; order Caldilineales; family Caldilineaceae; genus Caldilinea; species Caldilinea saccharophila. The sequence goes on from JADJVW010000034.1 coordinate 42,968, forward strand.
GCAGTGATAATGTATGTGGCCTGAGCTCCAGCCGTCAGACTCGGCGGGCCTTGCTTATAAATGGCAAGATCGGCGCGTGCGATGATGCTGGTGTCGGCTGTGGCCTTGTTCTGCGTCAGGTCGCTGTCGGGCGTCTGTGATGTCACCACACCGACAAACTCCAGACTGCTGCCAGGCGGCGCAGACGGATCGATGGCAACATGCACCAGGAGCGGCGTGCTTGCACCCGGCAGGAGGATTTCGGTGGTCGTCATGGTGACGGAGCCGTCGAGGTTGGGCGCCGCATACCAATTTGGCGGCAGTTGGACATCGTTGTAGCTCGCCCCCGCGGGCAGCGTCAGCGTGACCACCGCACCCACCGCTGACGATGGACCAAGGTTGATCACCTGAGCCTGGACCGTGGCGGTCAAACCAGCGATAGCGGTTGGTGTGCTGTCCAGCAGCAGGCTGAGGTTCGCTAGCGCGTTGACCGTGGTTGTGATCGTCACCCAGGCCAACTCGGTATTCGTGAGTGGCGTCGTTGCCGTAACCGCTGCGGTGTTGACAAGTGGCAGACTTTGCAATGAGTCGACTATGCCTACGACCGTGATGATGGCTTGCCCGCCGGCAGGCAAGTTGCCCAATGCACACGGCAAGTTCGTACAGTCGCCCTGGCTGCTACTCACGCCGGTGGGTGTGAAACCGCTCGGCAAGAGTTCCCCGACCAACACGTTGTCAGCGTTGCTGGGGCCGAGGTTGCGCACGACGATCTGATAGGTCAATGGTGCGCCGGTGATGGCCGGGTCGGGTGAGGCGCTCTTGGCAATCACCAGCGTTGATTCGCACACTGCAGTCACCGGCATCCGGGCTACGTTGTTGCTGAAGTCCGGATCCGACGGGCTGTAGACGGTCGCCGTGTTGGTGAAGACCGTTTGATGGGCAACACCGGCATTCACCAGCGTGTGCAGCGTCAGAGTGACGGCTTCGCCCTTTTCGACCATGCCCGTCTCGCAGACGGTGTCCAGACAAATGATGGGAACACCGATCGCCATCGACCGTTCGGCCTCAATCGGATGTAGGAGGCGCACCTCTGCAGGCAGGATATCGACAAGACGCACGCTGGTGGCGTCCGATGGCCCGGCATTGGTCAGGATGATGGTGTAGGTCAATTCGCTGCCGGCCGCCACGCTGGGCGACGAGGCCAATTTGCGAATGCCCAGATCAGAGCGGCCAACAATGCTTGTCTCGACGCTCGTCGTGTTGTTGACCGGGTTCGGGTCCGGCGTATCGCTGCTGGCCGTGGCCCGGTTCTGCAACGTAGTGCCGACGGGCAGATCGCTGTTGGTGGAGATGACGATCGTCCAGCTAAGCTCGGCGCCTGCGCTCACAGTCGGGATCGCCGCGGGCGGACAGAGAATTGAGGTGAGGCCAGTCTGCAAGCAGCCACCAACATCCGCGACGATGACGCTTGGTGGCAGTGCATCCTGCACCTGGACATTGACCGCAGTCGAAGGACCGGCATTACGCAGCACGAGCACGTAGCTGATCACGGCGCCCGCCGAGACTGTCGCCGGCGCGGACTTGAACATGATCAGATCGGCATTGTCGCCAACATCGGTGCGCACCTGCGCCTGCAGAATGCTGGCCGGGTCGACCTCCGTCGTCGTCGTCAGCAGGACGGTGTTGGTGAAACTGACCGTCGCCGCCAGTGAAGCATTGCCCAGGATCAGAATCGTCGTAATATCACCCGGCGGCACGTCGCCCAGGAAGCAGGTATTGCCGTCGCAGTAGCCGCGGGTGCTGGAAAGCTGGGGCGACTCTAGCTCAACAGGCAGCAGGTCGGTCACGACTACGCTGCGCGCCAGGCTCGGTCCCAGATTGCGCACCAGAACCCGGTAACTCAGCGAACCGCCCGGTGTAACGACCGTTGGCTGCGCGCTCTTTTCGATCGTTAGCAAGACAAAGGCGTCAACCGCTGTGCTCAGCGAATCCACATTGTCTTCCGGTGTGAGTTCGATGTTGTTGCTGCTGACCCGCGCAGTGTTGATGACGGTCGTCCCGCTGATCGTTTCGGTGCGCACCCAGCCGCTGATCACCACGGTTGCCGTGGCGCCGACATTGATATCGCCAAGCTGACAGACGACGCTATTGTTGCAGCTCCCCTGTGAACTGCTCACGCCGAGGCCGATGACCTCGTAGGGCAGCGCATCGACGATCTGAACTGCACTGGCCACACCCGGTCCCAGGTTGGTGACGACCAGCGTGTAGGTCAGCAACCGTCCCGCCGCAGCTTGCGCGGGACCGGTTTTTTCGATCACGAGATCGACCGCACCAAAGACGGGCTGGCGCACTGTCACATCCACCGTCGCCGTGACCGGCGTTGCCGCTGTCGGGCTGGTGGCCGTCACAAGGTTAGTCACGGTCAAGTTATTGGCCGCGGCTGCATCCACGCGCGCCTGAATCTGAAGCGTGTGCTGCCTGCCTGCCGCCAACGCACCGAGCGTACAGGTGACAACACTCGCTGCGTTCGTGCAGGCCGCGTCCCCACCCGCATAGGTCGTGCTGACCGGCAGCGTGTCGGTGATCGTCACGGCCTGGGCATCGCTTGGCCCGTCGTTGGAGACCACGATCTGATAGAAGACCACGTCGCCGGCATAGATCGGGTTATTCAACGCCACCTTGGACACGCGCAACGCCGCCGCTGTCGTAATGGTCGTCGGCAGGGAGGCCTGGTTGTTGGCCGGATTCGGGTCTGGCGTCACCCCGTCGGTAAAGGCAGAAGCGGTGTTGGTCAGCACCGTGGCATTTGCCACCGCAGCGCCGACAATGCCGACAACGGTCATCGTCACCACTTCGCTGACAGCAAGCGTGCCAGCCGTCTGGCAGATGGCCGCGGCGCAGCCGGTCATGGACCCATCGGCGCGGGCGAGCGTCGCATGCTGGAACGTGATGCCGCCCGGCAGTGTGTCCTTGATGTCGCGCAGGAAAGCCGCGGTCGGACCGTGGTTCGTCACGACGACCGTGTAGGTGACGATGGCGCCGGCAGTCGCAGCGGCAGGACCGGTCTTGCTCACCACCAGATCGGCCAGCCCGATCACACTCAGATCGGCATTGTCGCTGTTGTTGATTGGATTCGGGTCGTTGGTGAGCGCCGTCACCACACCGCTGAATTGCAGACTCGTCCCCGGCTGCACCGTTGGCTCGATGGCTACCGTAAGCGCCAGGTCCACACTCGAGCCGGAGGCCAGACTGTTGCTGGTCGTCAGCACCACGGTGGCGCCGACACTGGACGCCACGCTCCAGCCCGCGGGCAGATTCTCGCTGGTGTAGCTGGTTCCTGGCGGCAGGGTGATGGTCACTACCGCACCCTCTGCCGCGCTTGGCCCATGGTTGCTCACGGTCGCCGTCACGAGGGCAGTTGTGCCGGCGATGGTCGTCGACGTGCTTCCCAGGGCAAAGGCCAGGTCAGCTTGCTCGGATTGGTGTCGGGTTGGCGGCATCGACGCGCCAGGTTGGCCAGGGTCGTCCCCGTCGCCACATCGCTGGCCACCACGCCGACGACCGTGGTCGTTGACGTCGCATCGAGCGCCATGTTGCCGAGCTGGCAGCTTACGCCGGACTCGCAGATGCCCTGGCTGCTGGTGGCGAGGACAAAGCGCAC
>JADJVW010000035.1 GCA_016710365.1 Candidatus Caldilinea saccharophila
ACGACGATCTACGACAAGCTGGAGAGCTATTTCGGGCTGACGCCGGATGTGGGGACGAAGCGGGAGTTTTTGCGACGGGAGTTGGGGGTGTGGTTTGGGAGTTGAATCTTATGACAACGTGGCTAGCTGTTGCTGCATGCTGCTCCCTGACGCGCTACGCTGCCAGGCAACCGGGCATTCATGCCAACGCTGATCTTACGCTGGGAAGTGGTAGATATGTGTTCTACCAGGCAGCACGTGATACTGAAGCCGCCGAAGAACAGACTGAAGCGCGGTGTTTCAGGAGTACAGTGGTAGGCAAACGATGAGCCGCATTCACCGCTACTACGTGCCAGGTGCAGTTGTCTTTATCACGCAGGTGGTGTATCGGCGCATACCAGTTTTTGGGCAGCCACATTTTGTCGAACTGCTGCGTCAGAACTTGTATGAGACGAAACGTCACCATCCATTTGTCATGCTCGGATACTGTTTCCTCCCAGAGCACTTTCATCTGATGATTCGTTCAACCGGTGAGAGTAATTTCAGCGCCATCATGCAGTCCTTGAAACCAAACTTCACCAAGGACTATAAAGCTTGTCTTGGCATCTCTGGAAAAATGAAATTCTGGCAGAAAGGGTTTTGGGATCATGTGATTCGGGACGAGGATGACTTTCGGCGCCACCTCGATTATATCCACTACAATCCTGTCAGGCATGGCTTGGTGCAGAGACCAGAAGATTGGCCCTATTCCAGCTATGCGATATGGCAGTCGCGGGGCGCCTACGCCGAGCGATGGGGATGGCAACTTCCGATATCCATCCATGAGCATGGATGGGATGAGGCGGAGACCGATCGGGATTGATCGCTTGGCGAGAAGCACGCCGCTGCGAGCGGCGTCTACGGAAGGAATCGGCGGTCGTCGGTTGGCGTAGGTGCGGCTCGCAGCCGCACGGCTCCAAATGGGACAAACGGCCGTTGTCGGTGGGCGAGAGACACGCCGCTGCGAGCGGCGTCTACGGCTACGGCGGGGATCGGCGGTTGGCGGTTGGCGTAGGTGCGGCTCGCAGCCGCACGGTCTCATGGAGAAACGGACGTTGTCGGTGGGCGAGAGACACGCCGCTGCGAGCGGCGCCTACGGAAGGAATCGGCGGTTGGCGGTTGGCGTAGGTGCGGCTCGCAGCCGCACGGCCTCATGGACGAACGGACGTTGTTGGTGGGCGAGACACGCCGCTGCGAGCGGCGTCTAAGGATCGGCGGTTGGCGGTTGGCGTAGGTGCGGCTCGCAGCCGCACGGTCTCATGGACGAACGGACGGTATCGGTGGGCGAGGCTTGTCGGGGGCGAGACGCTGCGCGAGCGGCGCCTACGGCGGGGATCGGCGGTTGTCGGTTGGCGTAGGTGCGGCTCGCAGCCGCACGGTCTCATGGACGAACGGACGTTATCGGTGGGCGAGAGGCTTTGTCGGTGGGCGAGAGGCACGCCGCTGCGAGCGGCGTCTACGGCGGGGATCGGCGGTTGGCGGTTGGTGTAGATGCGGCTCGCAGCCGCACGGTCTCGATGGACGAACGGACGGTGTCGGTGGGCGAGAGCCACGCCGCTGCGAGCGGCGTCTACGGCGGGGATCGGCGGTTGGCGGTTGGCGTAGGTGCAGCTCGCAGCCGCACGGTCTCATGGACGAACGGACGTTATCGGTGGGCGAGCTTACAGTGGGCGACGCCGCTGCGAGCGGCGTCTACGGCTACGGCGGGGATCGGCGGTTGTCGGTTGGCGTAGGTGCGGCTCGCAGCCGCACGGTCTCAATGCAGGAACGGACGTTGTCGGTGGGCGAGAGACACGCCGCTGCGAGCGGCGCCTACGGAAGGAATCGGCGGTTGGCGGTTGGCGGGTGCGGCTCGCAGCCGCACGGCCTCATGGACGAACGGACGTTGTTGGTGGGCGAGAAACACGCCGCTGCGAGCGGCGTCTACGGAAGGAATCGGCGGTCGTCGGTTGGCGGGTGCGGCTCGCAGCCGCACGGTCTCATGGACGAACGGACGGTGTCGGTGGGCGAGAGACACGCCGCTGCGAGCGGCGTCTACGGGAGGAATCGGCGGTCGTCGGTTGGCGTAGGTGCGGCTCGCAGCCGCACGGTCTCATGGACGAACGGACGTTGTTGGTGGGCGAGAAACACGCCGCTGCGAGCGGCGTCTATGGTGGGGAGCGGAAGCGGGAGTTTTTGCGACGGGAGTTGGGGGTGGGGTTTGGGAGTTGAGTCCCATGACAGGGGTTATGAATGCGGGTACAGTGGAATGAAGCGCCGCGTCACCTGCACTTCCTCTATGCAGGTGACGCGGCGGATCAAACATATGGTCTCGCCAGCCTGCTCCTTGAGGAATACAAACGCGTTGGTGCGACGCTGGAAGCATTGACGTATTACCAATGGCATCGATCTGAAGGAGGACGAAAAAGAGTAGATGATTATGATTCCGCCAGAGGTGAAGAGTCAACATTTGTTCGTGTTGGTGGGCGGCAATCCGCTGCCCAATTATGTGGCAATTCGTCTGTTGCGCCGTGACGGCGCGCATGTGTATTTGGTGCATACCCCACAAACTACCTTGATTGCCGATAGAATCTGCCAGGTTGCAGGCCTCGTGCTCGGCAAGGACGCCACGAAGATTCTGGTGAAGGCTGGCGACGCGCGGGGGATGCGGCAGGCTGTCTCCCGTTTTGCCAAGGGCAAGCCTGCACTCGGGCTGAACTACACTGGCGGCACCAAACATATGGCATTACATGTGTTTCAGGGCATGGTGGTGGCCAACCCGCACGTGACCTTGAGCTACCTCGATGCAGATGCGCTGAGTCTGCGCATCGAGCAAGGGGAGGAGAACACGCAAGACTGGCCGGTGAGCCTTGCGCTACAACTGACCTTCCAGGATCTGCTTACGTTGCACGGCCACAAGGTGCAGAGCATTGAAAAAGAGCTCATCTGTCCAGAGGTCTACCGGTCGCTGCCTGATGCACCCTACGAACAATGGGGCGAATGGTGGGGCAGGGCAAGCCGCGGCATGTCTGGAAAGACTGGCGACATTTTGTTGCCGACCGAGGCGGCCTTCGATCCCATTCGACCCTACTTCGGCGCGGCCACCACAGTGGGTGAGTTGGCAAACCAGTGGGGCGCCTCTGTAAGTGATCTCTCGAAATGGTTTGGTGAGGCCGGGTTGGAATCCTATGTCCTGTGGTCGATGCGTGAAGTTGCCGCCGAGGCGCAATTGGTCGAGACGGCCAAAAATGTGATGCCGCAAGGCATCAAGTTTGAGTTTGATGTAGTGGCGATGCGCGGGTATCAATTGTTTGCCGTTTCGTGCGCCAACAACCGCGATAAGGGGAAAGCCAAACTCAAGTTGATGGAGGCGTATGTGCGGTCGCGGCAGATGGGCGGCGATGAGGCGCGCGTTGCGGTGGTCTGCCGGATTCCGCCCCACGATGCGGAAAGCAATCCAAAGCTGATTGAGCGCGAAATGGCAGAACAGCTTGGCGTGGAGGGCAAGATTCGCATTTTTGGCGCGGAGCATCTCCTGCGCTGCCCAAGCATTTGCTGGCATGGTTCACGACTAGATGATGCAGATAGATGATGCAAAAGGAGGAAACAAATGGGCCAACGAGCACGCCCACTTGTGTTGACAGTGGTCGACACTACGGGCATTCAGGAGTACATCTTCAACAGCAACAAATTACAACACAGCATCGGCGCCTCCTACCTGGTGGACTGGGCGACCCACGGCGCGGTGTATGAAAGCCTGCGCCAGCTTGAAGAAGGAAGCGCCACCAATGTGGATAACGGCGCCTATTGACGCTGCCAAAGAAGTAGGCGTCAACGGCGTCACTTCCGAACTCATCTATGCCGGCGGCGGCAACGCCGCCATGCTCTTTCGTGACAGTCCTCTGGCGCATCAATTCGCCCGTACGCTCACGCGCAGGGTGCTGGACAAGGCGCCCGGATTGAACCTGGTGCTTGTCCATTATGAACTTGCCAGCGAACCATTGGCGATTGCCGTACAGCAAGCGCTGAAACAACTGGCCAGGAAGAAGCTGAACCGTCGCCACGCCACCCCGCTGCTGGGGCTGGGCGTCACGGCGGCCTGTAACTACACGGGACTGCCCGCTGTCGCCGAAGATGACGGCAGACTGCTTTCCGCAGAGATCGAAGCCAAGGCAAAGGTCATCGGCGACGCCAACCGGCGGCTGAGCGACGCAGTAGGAACCCTGCTCCTCGGCGCCCAACTGGACTTCATCTACGATTTTGACCAGTTGGGCAGCAAGGGCGAGTCCAGCTACATGGCTGTCGTCCACATCGATGGCAACGGGATGGGGCGGCGCGTGGAAGGCCTGGTCCGCGAGTATGGCAAAGACGATGATGCCTATATCCATGCGATGCGCAGCTTTGCGGCCTCTGTTCACAGCGTTGCCGATAGAGCATTACAGGAGTCGGTGCGTCTGCTGCAAATCGCTATCGAACGCGACGGTGATGATCAAAAAAGGGGCGATGGTAAAGAACGCATCGGAGGCGTCGTACCTGTCAACGACGATCGGCTACCTTTCCGGCCAATTGTCTTTGGCGGCGACGACATTACGTTTGTTTGCGATGGGCGTCTGGGGCTGACGTTGGCCGAATTTTACCTCCGCATGTTAGAGCAGGAGCTGTGGTACGGTGGAAAACTTTATGCGCGGGCTGGCGTGGCGGTGGTCAAAAGCCACTATCCCTTTGCGCGCGCCTACGAGCTGGCGGAGGAGTTGGCGGGATCTGCAAAACAGTTTATTCGCGAACAGCCGGCGGTCTCTGAGGAGCATGGATATTCCGCGATGGATTGGCACTTTGGCGTGAACGGGCTGGTGCTGGGTCTGAACGCTTTACGAGCACGTGATTACCAACACCCCACCAGCGGCGCTCTGCACATGCGACCGCTGCTGGCCGGCAGCGCAGAAGCGCCCGGCGTATGGCGCACCTGGTCTACATTCGAAGCGATTATCGACGGCTTCTGCGACGAAAATGGAGAATGGGTGCAAAATCGCAGCAAGCTGAAACGCCTGCGCCGGGCTCTACGCGATGGCCCCGATGCTACAGAGCAGTTCCTGCGCGTTGCGACGCCAGGCAGACGCTTGTATGAAGTGCCGGGAATGCCTGACACCGCCGAAACTGGTTGGATCGACGGCGACCGCTCCACCTCTTTTGATGCGGTGGAAGCGCTGGATTTCTATGTGCCATTGGCACGCGCCACGGCGCCAGGAGGTGTGTGATGGCTGATCTGATGCTCAAGATTACCTTGCTCAGTGACACAACCTTTGGCCGCGGCGACGGCGTCGCCGGTCTGGTCGACGCCGAGGTGCAGCATGACGCGACGGGATGTCCATTTGTTTTTGGACGCACCGTCAAGGGCATGATCCGCGAGGAATGCGCCAATCTACTGTTTGCGCTTGAGGGCGCCGACACGCCACATGCGGAGCGCTGGCAGCGCGTTGGACAGGCCCTGCTTGGTGCGCCGGGCAGCGGTGAGCAGCAACGCGCTGCGCTGATCGTCGGCGATGCCGCCTTGCCTGAAGAATTGCGTCATGCGATTGGCTGGCAGGTCGAGCACAGACAGATCCAACGCCATGAAGTGCTCGACGCCTTCACCGCCATCCGGCAGCAAACGGCAGTCAACCCGGAGACGGGCGCGCCGCAGGATGAAACACTGCGCGCCGCGCGTGTAATCCTGCGGGGTACGGTCTTTTGGGCGCCTTTGCACATCAACGAGGCGAGGTTGTGCGCGCATCAGGTCAAGCTGGCGGAGGCGCTGATGTTGTTGGCGGCCCTTGTCAGCGGCTGGCAGCGGGCAGGCACTGGCCGCAACCGTGGGCGGGGTCTGATCCAAGCGGCGTTGATCGAGCGCCAGGCTACAGAGCTGGTCGAGTGCACCGCCGCATATCTGGCTCGATTTGCAAAGGAGATGTTGCCATCATGAAAGCCATAGAATTGTTGCTGACCACCCTCACGCCCGTTTTGGTGACAGATGTGAGCGGTGGGGATATTAACAGCGAAGTGACGCTTGCCTACATTCCCGGCAGCACGCTGCGCGGCGCGCTGGTCGGTCGCTGGCTCGCCGCACGCAAGGCGGACAGCGACTTCGACGCCGCTCAAGATCCCGATTTCCGGCGTCTTTTCCTCGACGGCGCGGTGTGCTACCTCAATGCCTATCCTGCGACGGAAACCGGTGCGAGGATGTTGCCAACGCCTACTTCCTGGCGCACCGAAAAGGATGGCGACCCGGCGAGCCTCACCGATTTTGTATTCGAGAAACCGATGGCTGCGCCTGGTGTTCACCAGCGTGTCTGGCAGGCGCCCAAAAAAGGTGCGTATGCTGCGCTGATCCAAGCCACCCCTGACGCCAGTGACGTGGCGTTATGGTCCCCGGAAGAGTCGATTGCCATCCATACGGCCAGAGAGAACCGGCAGAAAGTGACCAGCAACGCCACTGTCTTTCGCTACGATGCTCTCGCCGCAGGGCAGACCTTTGCGTTTGCAATCGTGGCGGAGCACGCACACGATCTGGACGAATGTTTATGCCTGCTGCCGAACGGCGCACAGTTCCATTTGGGCCGATCGCAAAATGCGGGGTATGGCCTGGTTGAGATCAGCCACCCTGTTGACGAAAATGGCCGTCCACGGCCCCTGCACGAAGAGTGGTGTGAGTGGTGCAGGCCGGCGTCAAGCCCCGCGCCGCCGGACGATTGGCCCATTGTCGTGACATTGTTGAGCCACGCCATCATTCGAGATCCGCTGACCGGCGCCGAGGTGAGTGACATCGCTCCGGCGATCAGCCTAACGCCTGAAGAGCCGGTGCAGGCAATAGACGCCTATGTGAATACCTCGGTGGTGGGTGGCTTTAACCGCCGCTGGAACTTGCCTTTGCCGCAGGCCACTGCGATCCGGGCGGGCAGCGTTTTTGTCTATCCGCGCGAACAGACGCTCGTCGACCATCTGAACCACCTGGCCGCGCACGGGATCGGCGAACGGCGCGCCGAAGGATTTGGCCGCATTGCCGTCGATTGGCAACACTCGGCTGAACTGACGCGGCGCGACCGAGAGCCGCAGGACAGGCGCAACGAAGATGTGATGCTGGCTGGGGAGAACGTCGCGATGGCGCTGACCATTGCGAAGCGCATCCTGCGCACGCGGCTGGATACACAATTGCTGACGGCGATCAACAACAATGAGCTGCAAGGGCGTGGCATCAGCAAATCGCAACTTTCGCGGCTGCGCGTCGTTATCCAGCGTGCGCTGGAGGAGCATCGCATGTCGCAAGCCGCCCAATCCTCCATGCCAGCGCTTGCTCAACACCTCAAGGATCTGAAAAAGCCGGCGCGCGACCAGCTCTCGAAGGCGTCTTGTGGAGCAAAGCCACTGCTGCGCTGGCTGGCGGATTTGGTGGACAAGCCAGCTCAGAGAAGTCAGGCGCTGAGCCTGAGCGGGAATAAGATTTCGGTCACCATTGGCGGCAGACTGCGACCGTGACGGCCAGCCTGCAAATTGAGTATGTTTTGCGGCTGATCGACGGTGTGATTCTGTTGGCGACAAAAAAAGGAGAGGCAAGCTCATGAGCGACCGATTATCGGACGGCAGCCGCCGGATTGTCGAGCGGATCGTCGTCACGGGCGAATTGTTGCTGGAGACGCCGGCTCATTTTGGCGGCGACGACCAGCTTGGTTTTGTCGATATGGCGCTGGTGCGCGACCCGCTGACTGGTGATGCGCTGTTGCCCGGCGCTTCGATTGCGGGGGCGCTGCGCAGCTATCTGCGCACCTGCCGGCACGGCTATTCCCAGGCGGAACGCAAGGGAAACAAGACACGCACGGATGACCTGGCGCTGCTGTTTGGCTATCAACAGGACACCGACGGATCACAAAGCTCTCTGTTGACGGCAGATGCCTACAGCCACCCGCGCGCAATCGAGTTGCGCGACAACGTGGCGATCAACCCGGTGACGCGCACCGCTGACGACAAGAAGAAGTTCAATATCGAACTGTTGGCAGCCGGAACTGTCTTTGATTTGCGGGATCGAACTGCTCGTCCGTGAGTCGGCCCCTGCTGCGGGCGGCAGGCAGGCGCCGGACGAGCAGGCAGCGCGCATGGTGCGCGCCTTTGCTCAGGCGCTGCAAGGCTTTGAGCGCGGCGAAATTGCGCTAGGCGCACGCAAGCGCCGCGGCTTTGGCCAGTGTCGCGTCGCCGCGTGGCAGGTCAAGCGCTACGATCTGCGCCAGCCGGGCGCGCTGCTCGCCTGGTTGAGCGGCGACCGTCATGGCAAGGCGACTTTTGATAGCAAAAGTCAGGACAGCGAAAGATCAATTGTCGATCTTCTACCTGGCGCCGCTAACCCAAATCTCGACGATAAGCGTGCGTTCTGCACATTGACGGCGACCTTTCAGTTAGAGGGCTCGCTGCTCATTCGATCGGGTGGCGATCAGCCGAACGCGCCAGACATGGTTCACCTGAAGTCTTTGCGCGGTTCAGGCGCCGTCCCTGTCCTCAGCGGCTCCAGTTTAGCCGGCGCCCTGCGTGCGCGTGCGCTGCGCATTGCCAAGACGGTGGGGGACCCGGTGCAAGCCGAAAAAGTGATAGCTTGTTTGTTCGGCGCACTGGAGACAGCCAGCCGCATCTGGGTGGAAGAATCTGAAATTCATGATCCCATCGAACGCGTCGTTACGCGTCTTAAGATCGATCGATTCACCGGCGGCGCATATCCGAATGCGTTGTTCAGCCAACAGCCTTTGTACAGTGGGGAGGAAACACGAACCACCATCAAGCTTAGGGTGGAAGATCCCAATGATGCCGACATCGGGATCATCCTGCTCCTCCTGAAAGATTTGTGGACGGGCGATTTGGCAGTCGGCGGTGAAGCAAGTGTGGGACGCGGTCGGTTGTGCGGCAAACATGCTGAACTTCACTTGACGCGCCCAAAGAGCGGTCAAGCAGAGAATATGGCTGACATCGCCGCAGAAGGCGCTGATCAATCGTCACCTACTTCATGGAGTTGGGTTTTCCGTCGCTCATCAACCGGCGGCCTCAATTTACCTGACGATGCTGCCAGATTACAGAAGTTTGTAAATACGTTCTTAAATGAGGTGCAAGATGAACACGCATAAGAACGACAGCGCATTTCAGACAGACGGATTAAAAACACCTGAGCGCATCGACCTTGAATGGCTGGGGAAACAGGCTGATGAACGCAATCTGCGCTGGATGTTGCTGCACGCCGACGATGGCGTCAACTGGGGAGAACGGCGCGCAACAAAATGGGTGATCTCCCATGATGTTGCGCCAGAGATTGCACCGGCGTTTGTGCCCGAACACCTGCAACAGGTGCGGTTGTTTGGTGAAGCAGGCGAACTGCTGCTTTGGCGAGCTGGAGAAAGATGGCGGGGACGTTGGCTTGGGAAGGCATCAGACGGTGAGATCAAAGAGGAGTTGTATCTTCTATGGGGTACAGAAGCAAAGCAGTTACCAGACAATTTTCTGTTATTGAACGAGGGCGCCGAAGGGCTGCGCCATGTCCCACCTGCTGTACAGGAGCACTTTAATCCAGCAAAAGAACGGATGGCGCTGCGCATCCATCACTACCTGGGTTATGACAAAGATGGACAGGTCTTTGTGCAGGCAAGCCGGCTGGTGAATTTAAATGTTCAAACGCGCAAAGGAGGCTGAACCATGTGGCCAAAACACGACAACCCACAGATTAAACGACGGGCGCGAAGTGGCGAGGAATTCGGTTCGACAGCGCCCTATAACTTTGTGCCTTTGCCAGAGACTGTGCGTCTGGTGGCGCAGCCGATTCCAGGTCATGACACCTTTCGAGAGGGGCATACCGGCTATTTTGACTGCACATTGACGACGCTCACGCCGCTCTACACGCGGACGGCGCTCGACCCGGAATTCTTTGAGAAATGGGGGGATACGATCCGTGAAATGATGAGAAATAGCGAAGCAAGGTCGACCTATGCGCAGTTCTTTCATGTAGAGAATATCGAAAAGCCCGTAATACCCGGCAGTACAGTGCGCGGCATGGTTCGTTCGCTCATCGAGATTGCCGGTGCAGGCAAAATGGTCTGGGTGAGTGATGAAAAACTCTTTTACCGCACTGTAGACAACTCGACGATCGGCAAAGAGTATGGCGGACGAATGACCGGCAACGTGAAAGGTGGGCTTTTACGCAATCATGACGACCACTATTTCATCGAAGAATGCACCGTCCTGCGCGTGCGGCGTGACCTGCTTGGCGACTATCAGGAACTATATGATGGCCGTGCGCCGAACAGACACCCCAAATGGACAAACTCCGTAGGAAAACCCTACCAATATGCGCCGGTCTGGGTGAAAGTCGCCGCAAATGGATGGGCGGTTGACGAGATCAAGTTCAGCAAAACAACTGGTTACCAGTCAGGACGCCTTGTCATCACGGGGGACATCCCCAAAAAACAAAAGGAGTTTGTTTTTCTGGACCCTGTGCGGGGTGCATCGTCCATTGTCGTCCCGGAGGAGTTGATCCACCAGTTGCAGAGCGAGCACCAAATCACGAACTGGCAGGAGCACGCGTTTCCAGTGGAGAAACCGCTTCCGGACAGTCGCCCGCGCTCAGGGATGCTGCGCCGCGATGATTTTCTCGGCAAGGAAGGCGATCCTATTTTCTATCTCGTTGAAAAGGGAAATCTAGTCTTTTTGGGTCGTGCGCAGATGTTCCGTCTTCCGTACAATCATAGTCCGTTGGACATGGTTCCACGTCCGTTGCGCAATCATCTGAACAAAGAGGGCCAGGAGGTGTTCGATCTGGCTGAGGCGATCTTTGGCTATGTGCCGGAAAAGGGCGCCAATGGTGAGCGCAAGAGCAGTCGCGCCGGACGCGTGTACTTCTGCGATGCCTGTCTCGATAAGACGACGAATGGCCTGTGGTTAGGCAGCAACCCAACGACGCCCAATATACTTGGGTCGCCAAAACCGACGGCATTTCAGCATTATCTTGTGCAAAGTCGCCAGCACAGCCATGACCCTGACATAAAAGATCGTCTGGCTCACTACGGCATGGCGCCCGTCTCGGAAACGGTGGCGCGCGGCCATAAGCTGTATTGGCATAAACGCTCAGCAGAAGGCGCCGAAGCGGATTTCAAAGAAAGCGACAGCGTCAACTGGGAGAACGACACCCAGCACACCCAAATCCGCCCAGTGAAAGAGGGCGTCACCTTCAAGTTCCGCGTTTACTTCGAGAATCTGCGCGATTTTGAGCTGGGCGCCTTGTGGTGGGCATTGGCGTTGCCGAGTGCGTCGGATCTGAAATATCGACACAAGCTTGGCATGGGAAAAGCGTTGGGCCTGGGTTCGGTAGAGATTACAACACAGTTGTTTCTGACGAAACGCTCCATAGTAAGCTCGATTGAAGATACACCAACCGATCCTGAAGAACTAGGTCGCTACCAACAATTGTTCGTTGGGAACGATTGGCATCGCGCCGAAGAGAAAATGAGCCAAACAGACTGCAAGACCTATCTTGAAGCATTTACCGAGTTCGCCGTTGGCTCGCGCAATCTGGATGTATTCATGACGGATACGCGCATCCAGTTGCTCTTGACCATGCTGAAGTGGCCGGGGCCGGATGCGGAGTTCACGCGCACCCTGTCGCTGGAGAAGTTCAAAGAACGGCCTGTGTTGCCAACACCGGACCACATTACCGCACCTCTGCAGCCGTATGCCGGCGGTGATCAGCGCCACGGCGCCAACAGGCCACAGACGAACCAGCCAAGACGTGACGGCGACCGGGCGCCCAGCCGTGATCGCCGTGATCAGCAGCCAGCGCGTACACAGCAGTCGTTATCGTTAGAACGGCGCAAGCCACTTGACACGCCTTCTGCTAAGAGTATCGAACCAGGGACGCAGGGTCGACAACTTGAGGCAGACCTGAAGGCGAGATTTGCAAACGAGCAGACAACCGACCAGTCCAGTACACCTGCCAATCTAACCCCGACTCCCTCTAGCGAGGCGGCGCCCGTTATCAGCGATCCAACCTCTGTCAACGCCGTGGAAGAGGGAATGCGGGTACGCGCAACTGTGACGGAAGTACGCTCTGACGCCATCCGCTTTGAGATTGGCAGCGCCAAGCTTTCCGGAACACTGCTTGAATCGCGTGTCATACCGCCAACGGCGGGTCAAGAGGAGTTGAATGAACGATTCCCGGCTGGAAATGTCTTGGATCTGTGGGTGTTGAAGGTTAACAAGAAAGGGAATATCCAGTTGACTATGCAGAAACCGTAGCTGGATGCGCCAGACCGTTACATCATGATTCTACTCAACTTTTCTCACCCGATCACCGAATCGCAGCGCGGACAGATTGAGGCGTTGGCCGGCGAGCCAGTCGCCGATCTGCGCGAGTACTCCATTCACTTTGACGAGCAGCAGCCCTTCGGCGCACAGCTTGACGCACTGATGGCCGGCATCGATCTGAGGCAGGCGCAGTGGCAGGGCGAGCCGATCCTGGTCGTGCTGCCTTCGCTCAACTTTATTGCGGCTGCCTTGCTGGCAGAGTTGCACGGGCGTATGGGTTACTTCCCGCCGGTGGTGCGCACACGACCGGCGGCAGGAAGCGGGCCGCGCCGCTATGAGGTTGCAGAGATGCTGGACTTGCAGAGTATTCGAGAAAGTGCGCGCCGCAGCCGGGAATGACTCATTCATATTTTTGGAGGGGAAATGAACTGACCACAAGTTCTGCAGGATGTCGTCGGATGGATTGCAAATATTATCCAGATAAGATTGCAGAGATGCTGAATTAGCAGAATATTCGTCACTATTTTTGCACTTACTCAGGTGACGGGCGCTTTGAAAATGACCGCCACCTCTGATATGCGCCAAAAAGTGCAAAGGTAATGTATTCGTGAAGTAGCCCGCAAAGAGGTGAGAAATGCGACAATGGTGGGATGAATGGGTAAATCGTCCGGTCTTGCGTGTAATGGTTGAGGTGGTTTGGTTTGGGCCGGTCGTGACTGCTCTCCTGGTGGCCCTCTTGGTCAATATGCTTACCGAGGCATTGACGACTTGGTTTGGGATTGCCTTTGGTTTTGCTACGTGGGGAATGCTTGCGATCGCAACAGTATTGTTTGTCTACATCTATGATTGGGTGGGTAAGCGACGTCGACATGGTAGCCTGGGTACACCAGCCGATCGCACACACCCTCCCAAATACAAGGGGCTGATCTTTTTATTTAGCCGAGAAGACACACTGCGGGAGGCGATTCGATACCATCAACCAATATTGATGCACTGCTGGCTGATTGTTACACCACAGATGCAACCAGCCGCACTCGAAGCGGCCAGTCACTATGCCGAAGTTCAATTTTCTATCGAACCGGTGAACGATCTCTATGATACGCGTGCGTGTTTTGACATTGCCCAAAACATTTTTCAACAAAAAGCAGCGTTGATGCATATCAAGCTTGAGAAGATTGTGGCAGATATTACCGGCGGTACAAAACCAATGACGGTCGGCTTGATGCTGGCCAGTATTGAACATAGTGTGGCGATCCAGCATATTCCGACTGCCTATGACGTCACCGGCAGACACCAAGGGCCGTTACCGCCAATTGCCATTGAGCTATCAAATGAAGGGTAACCTATGCTGCTCTCTATTATTCTCGAACTCACCTCCCAACGCGCGGCCGTGTTGCCGCCTCACCTGGGGCGCGCCCATCACAGTGTCTTTCTGGACTGGGGTGGCTTTGCGCCTGACCTGGCGACTGCGTTGCACGACTACGACGGCGCCAAACCCTTCACCTGCTCCTCGCTGCTGGGGATGACGCCGACAGGCGATGGTCTCGCGCTGCGCACGGGCGAGGTGGTCAGCGTACGCATCACCAGTCTGGACGCGCGGTTGAGCAGCCAACTCGAGGCGCATCTGACGCAGGCGGCGCCGGCGCAGTGGAATCTGCACAACCATCCTTTCGCCTTATCGGCTGTGATCTGCGACGCGCAGCGCAATGCATGGAGTGGCAGCACAACCTGTGAGGAGCTGGCGGCGCACTATCTGGCGGCAGGCGCAACGCCCAGCCCAACCATGACGCTGGAATTTGCCGCGCCCACGGCCTTCAAATCGCGCGAGATGCAGATGCCCATGCCGTTGCCGGGGCTGGTCTTTGGCAGCCTGTTGGACCGCTGGAACGCACTTAGTCCTGTGCAATTGCCGGACGATCTGCGCGCGTTTGCTGAAGAGGCTGTTGCCATCAGCCAGTACAATCTGCGCTCAGCCGCCGTGCGTCACAAGCAAGGCAGCGTATTGATCGGCGGCCTGGGAACCGTCACCTATCGCGCATTGGGTGGGGACCGCTACTGGCTGGCCTGTTTGAATCTACTGGCCGATTTTGCCCTCTACAGCGGCGTGGGGGTGAAGACGGCAACCGGCATGGGGCAAGTGCGGCGCATCGCGCAAACGCGAAGAAAAGAGTCGCCGCTCACCAGGTGACCCTTCTCTTCATTCGAGCAAAGTGGAAAGAAGACGCGTGAATGCATGGAACGCATTGACTTGTCCTCTCTGGCGTATTGTGGTGAGCCTACGCCATCTCACCGGGGTCGGTGCTCGCCAAGCCCGGCTACCAACATCAAGCATACCACACAGAACAGGAGGCGGCAATGACCGCACTGCCAAGCCCCTTTGAGCAAAGCGAACCATATCCAATCCCCATGGCGTGGCTGGCACACATTCGCAACCCAACCGCGCTGGATGTATTGGAAGTCCTGTTGCTGCACAGCTATGACGGCGACGTGATCTTTGGCAACCTTAATGAGGAAAGGTGGCCGCAACAGGACGACCACACCCGCCGCCTGCGCGCCCTGTTTGGTCGCCAGCATTACTCGAAAAGCAAAACTGATTTGATCGACAGCGGGTTGTTGCGGCCATTTAGCCGGGAAGATCAGCGCCTGGGCAAAACGCAGCAGGCGCGCCGTGAGCTGGCGCAAGGGTTCAAATATAGGTGGACGCGCTGGCAGCGCACGGCAAACGCTTTGCATCGGCCGCGGCCCTACCTGCGCGAACGCTGGCCGGCGTGGCTGGGCGACAGAGATCTGGGGTCGCGCCTGGTGCTGCTGGCGCTGCTGACGCCGATGCTGTGCGGGCGGCTGTGCGACCGGGTGACGCCGCCGGCGGTCATCCGGCGCGGCCGCTGCGAGATCTATCAATTTGCGGAAACCCATTTTGAGCATCTTCACGATCTGGCCTACCGGCAGGGCAAGGTGAACAAAGGTCTGCGAGAACTGTCCATGCTTGGCCTTGTTGAGCAGGAAGGCAATGACTGCGTCCTGCGCCTGGCCGACCTGGAGCAGCGCCCAACCTGGCCGGCGGCCTTGGTGGCGCGGGCCTGCCAGATGGAAAAACCCAGCGACGCACCACTCGTGGAGCTGCTGCGTGACCTAATGGATGCCTGCTGCGAGCCAGTGACCACGCTGCGGCCGGCAGCGGAAGATTTGCGGAGCGCGTCCAAGAGTCACTTCTTTGGGGAGCAGGAGCGGCGGGCATTGCGCAAGCGCGTGCGGCTAAGCACACGCCCAGGCCGCCTGCCCCATGTACGCGAGGCGATCTATTCGTATAAAGCCGACCTGGGCCGCCATGCCGGACGCCAGTTAAGCGGTGAATTTGTGCTGCCGCTGCAAGAGACGGCGCTCGCCACAGTCACGATCGACGGCAAGCCGTTGGCGATGCCGGTCAAACACGCGCATGGCATCAACGCCACGCAACTGCTGATTCAGCCGATTTTCAAAGACGATATTCCCCTGGATGAGGTGCGGGCATGCGTGGCTGCCCTCGAAGTGCTGATCTGGCAACGCGATGTGCACGGCGCACCGCGCGTTGTGCTGCTGCCGGCAAGCGCGCCTGGGCGTCTTGGTGTTGAATTTGGATATATAGTGCGGGCAAACGATCTGCATCCCTGGCTTGACTACGCTCGTCCTTTCGAAGTGATTGTCAAGTGTGAGCGTGCTGAGCCACGCGTGCATTTGCACTGCGTCTTTCGGCTGTTGATGTCGAAGTAATGGGTCGATCACCTACGCACCTTCCAGAAAGCGCTGCACTTACCGGGAGGGTGCGCAGGTGGCGGGCAAGGGCGACGCGGCAATGTCAGGCTGCCAGCCTGCTTACGGCGGTGGGGTGGAGGAAACGGCGCGCAGGTCGCGAGCAAGGTCGACGCTGCGGTCGAGCAGACCGCCCAGGTCGTCGGGCGCAACTGGTTCCAGGCTCAGTCCGTTCTCCAGACGCTGGCGCGCCTCTGCAATGCGCTGATTGCGCAGCAGTTCCACTGACAGCCGCGCATTGAGTTGGCGCACATTCTGGCTGGCGGCGCTGTCAGGGTCGCGTGTGCGCTCCAGCGTCAACGTCGCGTCGATCAAGGCCAGATGCGCATGCAACACCTTGACATTCTGGCGCGCCTCCATCCACAGCGTGCGCGCCTGCAGCGCCGCATCCACATAGGCGCGATGGCTCTGCTGATAGAGCGCCAACTGCTCCTGAAGCACCGAGAACTCCAGCATCCTCTGCGTCGCATAGGTTTCGATCTGCGCGCCGTGCAGGGTGGCGCCGTCGACCACCAGCGCGGCGGGCCGGCTCTCCATGATTGCGGCAAGCTGCGTCAAGCCGGCGCGCGTGCTTTCGAGGTTTCGCTCCAGCCCAGCTAGCTTTGTCTCTAACGCCGCCGCCCACGTCGCGGCCTGCGCCTCGAGCCACTGTAGCTGCTCGAGCTCGTGCTCTAGCTGGGCGATGGTCTGCTCGGCGCGCCAGCGCAGCACGGTCTGATCGCCCCAGATGCGGACGGTGACCGCTTCAGCCCAGCCGCCCGCTTTTGCAACACGATGCGACCGACAAAGTAGTGAGCGGGATCGACCTCTACGCCAGGGATCGCGTCGACAGCCAGCAGGACGGCAAAGTAGAGCGCGGCCATCAGCGCGCCTGTCCAAATTACTCGACGTAGCAACACAAACGTCAGATGCAATGCGCGAGTGGCCATAGTGGGCGCCTCCTTTGAGGTCTGGTTTTAAGATAGGCTGCGAACAGACCTTCCTGGAAGCTGCGAGCTTCCAGGAAGGTAAGAGCGATGCTTACTGGGCTGCCTCGCGTTCGACGCCAGAAAGAGCGTAGAGGCGATTGACCAGTTCGGCGTCGCTGATCTCGGGCAGCGGCTCGTCAAGACCAGATGCTGCCTGTACGTGGAGTTGACTACGCTCATCGGCAATGCGAATCTCGCGCTCGACTTCGCCCAGCAGATTGCTCACGAGGGTCTCAGCATCGCTGAGTACGATGTCAACACGCCCACCCTGGCCCGGCATAGCGGCCGGCTGGCTGCGCAGCAAGCGCAACAGGGCAAACTTAGCGTCAAGCAAGTCAAGGGATGCACGCATATTGGCGACATTCTGCCGCGCTAGCCCCAGCGAGGTTTCGGCGCGATCCGCCGTCTCCAGTTGGATGCGCCGGCTTTCCTCCAACACACGCAGCCGCTCTTGAATCGCGGCGTACTCGGTGATCTTGCCCTGGGCATAGGCCTTGAGATCGACCGGCTGCCAGGTCTTGCCGCTCAGCGTGAGCGGTTGGCCAGCATCGACCATCTCCGCCAACTGGCCCAACTGTTGCCGGGCCAGGGCTTCGACGGCTTGCAGCGCGCTCAGCTTCTCGTCCAGCAGCTTTGCATCGACGCGACTGCTGACCGCCAGTTCTTCCAGACGCACGATGTCGTTTTCCGCCATGCGAATTGCATCGAGCGCCTGCTGGCGGAGCACCATCTCCTTGCCGAGCAATGCATCGATGCGATCCTCTACAGCAACGGCGACGACGCCTGCCCGGGCTGCCCACTTCGCTACGGCGTCCGGCGGCATCAGCGCGACGCCGACCATGATCAGCAGCGTCACGACCATCAAGGCGAGTAGGGTTCTGGATAGTGTTTCCATAGGGTTGTGTGTCCTCGTTCTGAACGTTGAAATTCCGACAATTTTGGTCGATATTTGGCGTAGGTCGCGCGACCTACGCAGACGAACCACTACGCAGCGGCGGGCCGGCCGCCAGCTTGCGTCTGATCGTGCGCATGCCGTGACGCCGGTTGCGCCAGACGGTAATGACGTTTGGCTGCGCCTGCGACAGAATCACGCCCACACCACGTAGGCGGCCTGCATTGCGTTCTTCTGCGCACGGCAGGTCGCGATCGCCCAGAAAGTAAATTTCAGCGTCGGCGGCAAAGAAGCGGCGCCCATAACGCAACACCAGCGCCACGTCCTCTGGCGACAACCCACGCTGGTGAATGCGAAGCCAGGCGTGCGCTGATAAGCGCAGCGTCGCATCATCTGCGCGGTGGGCTGACTGTCTCTGCTGGGTGCTGTGTGTGCGCCGATCCCAGCCCAATGCGGCTTCCGGCCAGCCTTTCCGCGCCTCCTCCCAGTCGGCGCCGGTGTTCCACAAGGCGACCATTTCATTGAGAAGTTGCTTGACCACAGCGAGTGTCCTTTCCGCCGGTCTTGGCCGGTCGTATCAATCTTGTCCTGACGCCTATCAGCATCGCGCTGTTGCGGCGGATGACGCGCCATTTGTCGCCGTGTTTGCAAAATGGCCGTTTTGCCAATTGAGGCAACACGACGACAAGCGCCGTCGATTCCCGATGCTTCCATGCTTCAATGGAACAAAGGCGAGATAAAACAAATGCAAAATAGAGTAAAGCTAAGGTGGCAAGCTGATAGAAGGAGCGGACCAATGAAATGGATGCGACGCTGGGTAATCAGACTGCTGGTGTTGATTGTGCTGGCCAGTGCGGTGCGGCAGGTGTACATCGCCGGCATCGCAGCCTCGACCCTGCATACGGTCGAGCAGATGGCGCTGCGCCAGAGCTTTGCCATCCTCACGACGACGGAGATAGAGCCTTGGCAGGCGACCCTCTGGCAAAGACCTGCACGCCAGGTGTTTGATTGGCTGTGGGAACGGAGCACAACGCTCGATCGAGAAGCCATGCAACGGTATTGGCGACTGCGCCAGTTGGATGCTCAGGCCTCTGGTGCATTGACTTCGTCTGGCCTGGAAAGCATCCCAATGATCGAGGACGCGCCACCGTTGCCCGCCTTGGAAGATGGGGATCCCTTGCTGTTGCCGCCGCTGGGGAGATAAAGGAAGAGAGACATGTGCGCGAGCGCAAAGCCATGCGTAGGTCGGGCTAGTACACAGCGGCGGCAATATGCTAGCAGCCAGAAACCGAATTTTTTGGCAAGACTCGGTTTCTCCGCATGTGCAGGCCACTCGCCCGGAATGCTGATATAGACGCCGCGAACGTGGTCTGATGCTGGACTAGGAAAAGGGAGAGGGTATGGAATCAAGGCTTTCTTCAAAACAGGATGCAGTGCTGCGGCGCACGCCTGTGCTGCTGGCATGGCTTTTGGCGCTGGCGCGTGTGGCGACGCTCGTGCTCTTTGTGACGCAGCGCCGGGGCGCCCTGCTGCAGTTGCTGCGGCCACTGTTCACATGCTTGACGCTGGTTGTGATCGCCATGCTGCTGCTCGCGGGCGCGCTGCTGTGGGGCGTCTGGCAAGGGCTGGCAGGCTGGTTCTGAGGCAAATAGCTTTGACGCTGAGAGGCAGAGGTGCGCATTTCATTCATGTAAAGGATGAGAGGCAGGGAAACGCAATGGAAATGGGTCCGACGGCAATGGCTGATAGAGTTGCGGGCGCCGTGCGCGGCATGGTCGAAGCGGTGGCCGGTGAGATGGGGTGGGCAGTTAACGGCCACACCACAATGGGGCGCGGGATGTCATCGCTGGGCGAGATGGGGTCTGGATTTGACGAAGCACACGAGCCGGCGGTGCATCTGATCGTGTGCAGCCAGGACGAACGCCTGCTGCGCCGCTTTCTGGCTGCCCTGCGCGGTCAGCCGTTGCTGGCGCCGGCCAGCGCGGCGATTCGCCATGAAGGGCTGTTTACGCTGGTGTGGCTGAGGCCACCGCCAGGATGGATGGCTGCCGCCGCCCCGGCGGTGGCCCCAGGCTGCGATTTGGGGTGTGACAACGGCGCCGGTTGGTGTGAAGATCCGCCCTGGAATGATTCTTCGACATGGAATGACCCCCCTGCGGAGGATTGGAGTGAGTGCGATCCCGACGCGCATCTGCGACCCTTCTGGCAGGAGGCGGCGTGCGCGCTCTATCTGGCGCCGGCGGCTGGTGGGTGGGACGCAGCGGACGCACAGGCGTTTGCGCGGCTGCGCTCGCTAGGTCCCCCGCTGCTTCCAGTCGTAACCTGCGGCACGGCGACGGAGTTGGCGGCGACAACGACCACCGCCCTTGTGCAGCGGTTGAGCCGCGCTGGAGTGGCGCCCCTGACGGTAATGACGCCGGCGCAGAGCGACGACGCAGAGGATGCGCCCGCTGGCGTAAGCGACAGCTATGCAACGCTGCTGCGCCGCCTGCTGGCCTATGCGCCGGCGCTGGCGGGTGCGTTAGGGTGCGAAGCGCCTCATCTGCGCCGGCAGGTGGCCGCCGATAGGATCCGCACGACCGTCTGGTTGGCGGCCTGCGTTGGGCTGGAGCCGCTGCCGATAGTAGATCTCCCCGTACAACTACTGCTGCAACGGCGCATGGCGCACACCATTGCAGCGATCTACGGCCAGCCACCACCCGGGCTGGTCAGTGGCGAAGGCGTGGGGCTGCTGACGGCAGGGCTGACCGTGCGCTATGTGACCCAGCAACTCGTGCGGCTGGCGCCCGGCATCGGCTGGCTGTTGAGCGGAGCGTTGAGTGGGGTGAGCACCTGGCTGCTTGGCCGCACGCTGGTGCTGCATTACAGCCAGAGAGCGCCTTCTGGCGTTGTCGTCGAGCAGATGCTGGCTGCGTGCCGACGGCGCTTGCGCAGCATGAAGCCTTCCAAAATCCTACGCTCCTTCTGGAAGAAAAGCGCTGCCGCACCCGATCGCACAGCAGAGGCTCTCAGTTCCCATCCAGATCGCGACGGCGCACCAGGAGGTGAACGTTGAACCGGATATGGGGATGGCTGCGCACGAAAACAGGCGCCGATGCAGCGTCGCACCTGGTGCAGTATGCACCAGACAAAGCAGCGCAACGCGCCGAGTTGCTGGACGCCGCGCCCGCCCATACCAGCGTAGCGACGTCATCCGTCCGCCGTTCACAGCCGCCAGAGCGCCTGTTCACCTCCTATGCACTACAGCAGGCGTGGCTCTCCGTCAAGCAAGCCAAGGGCGGGCCGGGCGTCGATGGCATAACGATCGCGCGATTCGAGAGCAATCTGGAGGAAGAGCTGGCTATGTTGCAGGCGGAATTGATGGCAGGGCGCTATCAACCGCGCCCGCTGCGCCAAGTGCTCGTGCCCAAGGCAGGCGAGGGGATGCGCGAGCTGGCGATCTGGGCGCTGCGCGACCGCGTGGCGCAACGGGTGGTCTACGATCTGCTGGCGCCTGTTTTTGAGGCGCGTTTTATGCCCTGCAGCTTTGGCTTCCGGGCAGGGTTAGGGACGGCGCAGGCCGTGCAGCAGGTGATCGCCCACCGCGAGGCAAACCTGCGTTGGGTGGTGGATGCCGACATCGTGCGCTGTTTCGACACGATCGACAGCCGGCGGCTGCTTGGCCTGGTGCGCCGGCAAGTGCGCGATCGGCTGGTGCTGCGCTACGTCGAGCAATGGCTGCACGCGCGGTTGTTGAGCAGCCTGGACGGCAAGCCGCGGCAGGCAGGGGCCAGCCAGGGCAACGTCCTCTCGCCGCTATTGGCGAATCTCTATCTGGATCAAATGGATCGGGCGCTGACCGCGCAGGGGCTGGCGCTGGTGCGCTACGCCGACGATTTTGTGATCTGCTGCAAGCGGCGCGCCGATGCACAGGATGCCCTGACGCAGACAAAGACGACGCTGGCGAGCCTGGGGCTGGAGTTGCATGCGCAGAAGACGCAGATTGTACATTTCGACCAAGGCTTCGCCTGGCTCGGCTATTTCTTTATCCGGCGCGAGTGTCACCGGCTGACGAGAGGGTAAGCGTTCGTCTAACCGCAATTTTTCGATTGCGGCCTTCCTGGAAGCTCCAAGCTTCCAGGAAAGAGAGAGCAGAGCATGAGTTCAACAAGATTATTTTGAGGGGGGGGTAAGCGAGGTAGACCCTATGACGATCCTTTATGTACGCGAACCAGGCGCGGTGGTGCGTCGCGACGCCGAGCGGGTGGAAGTTACCCGCACCGACCCCAAGACGCGCCGTGCGCAAGTGCTGAGCGCACTGCCGATCCGGGAAATCGAACAAGTTGTGCTCTTTGGCAACGTGCAATTGACCACGCAGGCGGCCGCACTGCTGCTTCAGCATCAGATCGACGTCATCTTTTTGAGCCAGAGCGGCGGCTATCGCGCCGTCTGCAAAAGGACGGGTCGCGGCTGGCGCAGTTGCGCCACAAGCAGTTGTTGACCACCGGCGACGTACGCGCGTCGCTGCGGCTGGCAATCTGGATCGTGCAAGCAAAGCTCCACCATCAGCGCCTGCTCCTGCGCCTGCTGGAACGGCATGTGGAAGTTAAAGCGGCGAAGACGTGCGCGGCCGCGGCCCAAGGCGTGGAACAGATGCGGCAGGCGGTCAGCGGCGCCAACACGCTCGACGCGGCGCGCGGTTTTGAAGGCAAGGGCAGCGCGTTCTACTTTGGCGCCTTGCGGATACTGCTGGCGCCGGCATGGGGCTTTGAAGGACGCAAGTACTATCCGCCGCCCGATCCATTCAACGCGCTGTTGAGCTTTGGCTATGCGCTGCTGCAGAAGGATATTGAAAGCACCGTGCAGCGGGTGGGGCTGGACCCCTATGTGGGCTGTCTGCACGCACTGGAACCCGCCCGGCCGTCGCTGGTGCTCGACCTGATGGAGGAATTCCGTCCGCTTGTCGTCGATTACGCCATGCTCGATCTGGTGCTGGGCGGCAAGCTCACCGCGCCGGAGTTCACCTTTACCGGGCGCAGCGAGCGCCCGGTCGAGATCGGCGAGCGGCTGCTGCCACGTGTGGTGGAAGCGTATGCAGCACGCACCGAGGATGTGGTGGCGCATAAATCCAGCGCAACGCAACAGCGGCTGCGGGCCTGTTACGAACTGCAGGTGCGCGCCTATGCGCGCGTAATTGCCGGCGACCAGCCAGAGTTTGCAGGGGTGCTGGCATGAGATGGCGACTCACCGACGCACGCCTGCCGCGCATCTGGGTTTTCTGTGACGGCGGACTCGGCGCGCTGCCCGAAACGAACCCGGCGGCGCCACAGCCACTTGCGGTGCGCATGGGCGCCGGTTGTGGCGCGGTGGTGCGCCGCGAGGACGGCGCCATCATCGACTGGGCGTGGCGCGCCCTGACGCCAATGACCAACAACGAGGCAGAATATGCCGGTTTGTGGTTGGGCGCCGCGCTGGCGCTGCGCCACCGCGCCGACTTGACTATCTTCGTGCTGGACAGCGAGGTCGTCGTCGGCCAGATGACCGGGCGCTTTCTGGTGCATAGCGCCGCGCTGCGCCCATGGCATCGGCGCGCCACACAGCGCATTGCGGCGCTGCCGGCGGTCAAGTATCGCCTGGCGCCGCGGGCGTGGAACGTGCTGGCGGATGCACTGGCGCGGCAGGCCGGTCTGCCGTGGGAGGCGGTGCGAGCCTATCTGGAGGAAGGGCGCGCGGTAAAGGACGCGCCGGGCGCAGGAAAGATCAACAGGAGTGAGCCATGACTGGCGGAGCAACCGAGTTTTTTCAAAAAACTCGGTTGCTTGCTACTGGCTTATTTACGCCGTCGTGTATTAAAAGGAGCGCGTGGCAACGGACGCGCCGAACGCAGGAGCGATCGAGTGGAGTGAGCCATGACCAAGCAAAAAGCAGGGCAGAAGAGCGGAAAGCCGCGCGGTGCGGTGAATCCAGAGGAGGAGTTGAGTGTACGCAACCGCCGGCGCTGGCTCGTCGTCAGCTATGATATTCCCAATGACAAGCGGCGCACCAAGGTGATGAAGACGCTGGCTGGCTTTGGACAGCGTGTGCAGTACAGCGTCTTTTGAATGCGAGCTGCGGTCGGCGGATGTCGAAAAGCTGCGCAGCGCCTTGCAGCGTCTGATCGACGACAAACAGGATGACGTGCGCATCTACGGTTTCTGTGACGCGTGCGCCG
Source organism: Candidatus Caldilinea saccharophila (assembly GCA_016710365.1). GTDB lineage: Bacteria > Chloroflexota > Anaerolineae > Caldilineales > Caldilineaceae > Caldilinea > Caldilinea saccharophila. The sequence goes on from JADJVW010000035.1 coordinate 24,137, forward strand.
CCAAGGTGGAGATGCTGGGGCTGGCGCAGCGCCATATGTCGCGCGCCTACGTGGTGATCTGACTTATGGAAAACGCAAGTTAACACCGCACCTGCGATCATCAGTTTCCATTTGCGCTGTCTATAAATAGCCTTGACGCAGAAGCGAGCAGAGAAAGGCTACTTCAGTGTTTCCAACGCCTGGATGCGGTCGAGGCGAAAGGTAAGGACGCGGCCGGCGCTGTGGCAATAGGCGCGCAGGAAGCGCGCGCCGCGATGATCTTCCACCCAGTAGGGGTCGACGCGGCGCCGCGTCGTGAGATTGCGGCCGGCGCTGAAGTAGGTGATCTGGAGCGAATGTCGCTGGGTGATGGCCGTTTCGATGACGTCGCGCCACTGCGCGGGGTCGGTCGGGTGCGGCGGCGGCATAAAGGGCAGCGCGTCGAGCAGATCGGTGATATGTTCGACAAGCCGGGCCAACTGGGCCTGGAGCAGCGCTTGCTGCAAGTCGCTCTGGCCGGCCAGCAGCGTCTGTAACGCGGCTGTGTCCAGCGGCGCTGGCAGGGGCAGATAGCGCCCCAGATATTGATAAAGCTCTCCAGCCAGCCAGAAGAGCGCGACGTCGGTGGGCTGTGGAGCCAAGGGCTGTGGGGCCGGCGTCTGATCGACAGCGGCGGGCAGGCCGGCCTCGCGCAGGCAGCGCGCAGGCTCGCCAGGTCACCTGTCCAGATGGCGGTGGTCGGCGAAATGACTTCGGCCAGGAAAGGCTGCAGGGCAGGGTGTTGCGCGAGGTGGGCAAGCTGTGCGGGCTGACGCGTGCGCAGGATGGGCAGCCAGGAAACCGTCACCTGGTCGCCCGCCTCCCACCAGGCGCGGAGGCGCGTGGCGTAGGCGTCATGCAGCGGCAGATCCAGCGCGGCCAGGGCCTGAAAGAGCGCGGCCACGCCATCACCGTGGGCCGCGGCGCGCGCCAGGCTGGCAGGGGTGAAGCAGAAGCCGTGCTGGGAGGGGGGAACAGGCGTCTCGTCTTTGGGAAAGGCAGTGGGGTCAAAAGCCGCGGGGGGCGCCTCCGCGTCGCTGTAGCGGGCCAGCGTCAATGGAATAATGGGGGACGCGTCCCACGGCAGAGAGAGACAGAGTGCGGCCGCGTGTTCGGCGCCGTCTGGCTGAGAACCCACCCACTGCGCCTGACAGGTTGCACCCGTCTTCCAAGCAGGCAATGTGGGGGAAGCTTCGCCTGTAGTGTTCAGGTGGCGGCCAAGCGGCGTGACAACATGGTGTGTATCGTCCAGCGCGGCGACGAGATGCAGCGGCGTAAAGAGAGTATCGAGCAGACAGGCCATGGCGGCGTCCACGTCCGCCAATGTCGAAAAGTGAGCGGTGAAAAAGGCGACCGGCAGCGTTTCATCCACCAACAGAGCGTTCGCCAGCTCCGAGGTCATGAAGGGCGTCGTGCGCCTGGCGAGAAACGCGGCGCAGCGCTGGCGGGCGGCCTCACCCCAGGCCGCATCGGGCTGGTGATAGGCGTGGCGGAGGATGGCGGCCTCACCGGCGCCAAGCCATGCCTGCCAGAGCACGGCAAGCTGTTCAACAGGGGGCAGGGCGGCCCACGCCCAGGCAAGGCTGGTGAGCTTTGCCCCGTACAGCAGGCGGCTCTGCGCGGCGAGAAACCAGAGGGTGCGCAAGGGAATGGCCTGTTTGTGGGTGGTGTGGGGCGTCAACGGCGCTGGCGTGCGCAACTGCTGGTTGATGGCGCGCAGCGCGGTGCGGGGAAGCCAGCGGGCGTGCTGCAGGCGCAACGCAGGATGGCGGACGAGGTAGATAAGCATCTGGACAAGATCATGTACGATCTCTGGAGGGCCGGCGATGGTCGGTGCATGATCGGGAGAAGGTGCAAGCGGAGGAAGTCGCGCCGCCTGCGGCAGAGCAGGTGCAACAAGGGCGCACAGACGGGACGCCGTGTGGGGCGCGCCGCCGCCGGACGCATGGAGCAGGCCATTGAGGAAGAGAATTTCGCTCACTGAAAATGGCGCACGCAGCGTGGAGCTGGTGCGTAGCGCGCCATAGTGGGCGAAAAATAGAGGGGCAGGCAGCGCGGGCGCGACGCGGAGACGGTCGTAGGCGGTGCGCGCGTCGGCTGGGAGTTGCGCGACGCGCTGCGTTGCCACAGCCGGATCGTTCCAGTAGGCAGCCAGCGCCGTAACCCAACCTTCTTTCTGGTGCCGTTGCGCGCCGCGCAGGTGGAGCTTCAGGAAGGCGCCGATGCGGCGCAGCGCATCGTAGGGCAGTGCGGCGAACAGTGCGGATGGTGAAGCGGGTAGGGACATGGCAAATTTTATCCATTGACCTGGCGAACCAAAGTCATTATAATACGTGTATCAAGCAATTTTTGCTACTTAAAAGGAAGGGAAAGTGCAATTTGGAGCGCATAAGGTGCAAGTGGTCGAAAAAGTGAGTGGGGGCGGACGAACGCAAGGTTGTCTCTGGCAGGCAGCACAGCGACGCCGTACAGGATGGGGATTTGGGGCAAATGAGGGGAAGAACCACAATGATCCTCGTCAGGGGACTGTGACTCACATTTTAGGCATTTTCGCTTCACCACCACGTGTTGGAAGAACCACAATGATCCTCGTCAGGGGACTGTGACATCAGCGTTACTTGCAACATTATTTCCTCCTGTTGCGGGAAGAACCACAATGATCCTCGTCAGGGGACTGTGACGCACGGCGCTTGTTGTACTCAATGACAGCCTGCCCCGGAAGAACCACAATGATCCTCGTCAGGGGACTGTGACAAGTGTGTTCGCGCCGCTCCAAGCTTCGCCGGTAATGCGGAAGAACCACAATGATCCTCGTCAGGGGACTGTGACAGGTTACGACGACGTCGTATACTACGACCTGCTGTCGGAAGAACCACAATGATCCTCGTCAGGGGACTGTGACACGAACCACATCTAGTCTCCAGCCTTGACCGCTTTCTGGGAAGAACCACAATGATCCTCGTCAGGGGACTGTGACGAAAGCGGACTGCTTTGTGGCGAACTCATTCTCCAACTGGAAGAACCACAATGATCCTCGAGGAGGAATTGGCGTCTCCATGTAGGAAGAACCACAATGATCCTCGTCAGGGGACTGTGACTTGCGCAAGGAATGCTAACGTCTTACCTACGATTTGTAGGAAGAACCACAATGATCCTCGTCAGGGGACTGTGACCTGTCGCCTCCGCGTTTGCCTGGCCGGTGAAGGCCAGCATGGAAGAACCACAATGATCCTCGTCAGGGGACTGTGACTTGCTGACGGTCCAGTACTCAGTGGCATAATTCTGCCGGAAGAACCACAATGATCCTCGTCAGGGGACTGTGACGCGCACTGTGCGCACAAGACCGAATGGTGTACCCGGTGGGAAGAACCACAATGATCCTCGTCAGGGGACGGTGACACGACGGTGTGGTCCTTGCCGACGGTCCAGTACTCAGTGGAAGAACCACAATGATCCTCGTCAGGGGACTGTGACTAGTAGCACATCCGTTGGAAAGTCCGCAATGGCCAGGATTGGAAGAACCACAATGATCCTCGTCAGGGGACTGTGACTTGACTCAGATTCCCAAAGGATCTCCGGTAGCTGCCTGGAAGAACCACAATGATCCTCGTCAGGGGACTGTGACCTAATCCACAACTGCCGAGATCGCCATAGCGATTCATGGAAGAACCACAATGATCCTCGTCAGGGGACTGTGACAACAAGCATGGTCTGAAGGCCGATACCCGCACCAATCGGAAGAACCACAATGATCCTCGTCAGGGGACTGTGACTCCCAGGCTACGCCACCAGCACAAAAACTCGCATTCGGAAGAACCACAATGATCCTCGTCAGGGGACTGTGACAAGCTCCCCGTATGTGAGAAGGGATCCTTCCCAGAGATCTGCGGAAGAACCACAATGATCCTCGTCATGGGACTGTGACTAACCTCACAGGTGCGGGAGAGCAACGACGCTGGAAGAACCACAATGATCCTCGTCAGGGGACTGTGACTATAAACCGTCGTTTGCTGCTGATAATGCTAAAGCGAGGAAGAACCACAATGATCCTCGTCAGGGGACTGTGACTTAAACACGAACAAGCATGGTCTGAAGGCCGATACCGGAAGAACCACAATGATCCTCGTCAGGGGACTGTGACACTCCATAGCTGCTGACAAGAATGATCAGAATACCGGCAAGGAAGAACCACAATGATCCTCGTCAGGGGACTGTGACATGCACCGAATAGGCATTACCTACGAGGATTTCCCGGAAGAACCACAATGATCCTCGTCAGGGGACTGTGACATCACCACCTGCTGGCGCCTGATGGTAGAAAACTACGCGGAAGAACCACAATGATCCTCGTCAGGGGACTGTGACGAGCATGCCCAGCGTCCAGCTGACAGTCTCGGTCTGCGTGGAAGAACCACAATGATCCTCGTCAGGGGACTGTGACCAGATGTAGACGGGAGGCGGTGGCGGTTCGGTAGCTATGAGGAAGAACCACAATGATCCTCGTCAGGGGACTGTGACCACAGCATGGACAGGGCCCCAACTTCCATAATACGGAAGAACCACAATGATCCTCGTCAGGGGACTGTGACCACAGCATGGACAGGGCTCCCAACTTCCATAATACGGAAGAACCACAATGATCCTCGTCAGGGGACTGTGACGCTCTGCGCAGGGCCAGGGGTCACAGTGGGAAACACCGGAAGAACCACAATGATCCTCGTCAGGGGACTGTGACGGTTTCCGTCACTTCGGGTGTCGGCGTTTCCTCTGGGGGAAGAACCACAATGATCCTCGTCAGGGGACTGTGACTCGTACCACAGAGACAAAGGTCCCGTGAACTCCTGGGGAAGAACCACAATGATCCTCGTCAGGGGACTGTGACCCACTGTGTCACAGTGACTGTATGGGGGTATACCTTGCGGAAGAACCACAATGATCCTCGTCGGGGACTGTGACCATTTGCTCAGCCAGCATCTTGACGTCGTCGTACTGAGGAAGAACCACAATGATCCTCGTCAGGGGACTGTGACCAATTTTCGAAACCTCAACTGCGATCGTGCCAGTGATCGGAAGAACCACAATGATCCTCGTCAGGGGACTGTGACTAGCGATAGGACGATGCCCGTGGAAACCATCCCAGGGAAGAACCACAATGATCCTCGTCAGGGACTGCAGACAAGGTGATCGCGTTCGCGGTGATCGTTGCGGTCGGCTGGGAAGAACCACAATGATCCTCGTCAGGGGACTGTGACTACGATCGCGGACGCGGTCGCAACGGGGGCCTGCGTGGGAAGAACCACAATGATCCTCGTCAGGGGACTGTGACTTGTTGTCCAAAATCGGATCTGTCCAACCGGCCACGGGGAAGAACCACAATGATCCTCGTCAGGGGACTGTGACGTCCAACCGGCCACGGGAACGGTGATTGCGCCTTCGGAAGAACCACAATGATCCTCGTCAGGGGACTGTGACCGTCGTGCAGACGCCCAACAAGCTCACGGAAGTCGCGAGGAAGAACCACAATGATCCTCGTCAGGGGACTGTGACTTTTCATGATTCGTTCCCTTCGTGTAGTGATCTTAAGGAAGAACCACAATGATCCTCGTCAGGGGACTGTGACTTGGAGCCGACGGGCGGAATCTCTTCCACGGTGTGAAGGAAGAACCACAATGATCCTCGTCAGGGGACTGTGACCCAACAGGCCGCCACACCGGCATACAACCAGCCCGTGGAAGAACCACAATGATCCTCGTCAGGGGACTGTGACGAGGAAACAGGAGTCGCAATGGCGGGTGCCATTGGAAGGAAGAACCACAATGATCCTCGTCAGGGGACTGTGACTGTCTCCCTTGGTCCCGGCAAGATCCTCAGCCGGAACGGAAGAACCACAATGATCCTCGTCAGGGGACTGTGACTTGACCAGGCACGAGCCTCAACTCTTCCACAACCTCAAGGAAGAACCACAATGATCCTCGTCAGGGGACTGTGACGCGTCGAGAGTGTCGACGGGTTCTCCGTTTGCGGGGTGGAAGAACCACAATGATCCTCGTCAGGGGACTGTGACGAACAGCCCAAGTCGTCGCTGCCCGGAGGACATAGGGAAGAACCACAATGATCCTCGTCAGGGGACTGTGACCATGGCAGCGGAAGGAACGCAAGTAACATAAGAACGCTGGAAGAACCACAATGATCCTCGTCAGGGGACTGTGACCCGACCGTCGCCGTCACAGGCTGCCCGAGGAATGACTTGGAAGAACCACAATGATCCTCGTCAGGGGACTGTGACTCATATGGGGTCAACTCGGACCCCCGGTAGCCCTGATAGCGGAAGAACCACAATGATCCTCGTCAGGGGACTGTGACCTTATCCAAGCAGACATAGTCAGCGTCGGCCGCAGCCGGAAGAACCACAATGATCCTCGTCAGGGGACTGTGACGAGAGCTGATGGTCCACTCTCTGGTCCCCTCGTTTCGGAAGAACCACAATGATCCTCGTCAGGGGACTGTGACATGGTACCAAACGATGGTTTGCCGGGCACTATCTCCGTCGGGAAGAACCACAATGATCCTCGTCAGGGGACTGTGACAGGTGACGGTCTGCGTCGCGGTCGGCTGAGCTGTGGGGGAAGAACCACAATGATCCTCGTCAGGGGACTGTGACCAGATATTCTGCTACAGGCTTGACCTGATCACTCGTAAGGAAGAACCACAATGATCCTCGTCAGGGGACTGTGACGGATTCTCCTCGAATCCGAAGTTGGCATGGTACCAAAGGAAGAACCACAATGATCCTCGTCAGGGGACTGTGACAGAATTTCGGCGACCTGATCGACGGAAACGGCGAATTGGAAGAACCACAATGATCCTCGTCAGGGGACTGTGACAGGTGATGACCATTGGTGCAGGTGCGACAGCCGGCCCGGAAGAACCACAATGATCCTCGTCAGGGGACTGTGACTGTTGACATCGGGTTGGACATTCGCCCAGTCGACGTTTTGGAAGAACCACAATGATCCTCGTCAGGGGACTGTGACGTAATGACAAAAAACCACCTACTGTGCAGGCGCATCATGGAAGAACCACAATGATCCTCGTCAGGGGACTGTGACATGAAGCTGGCCTTGAGATCGGTGACCATCAGTTCGAGGGAAGAACCACAATGATCCTCGTCAGGGGACTGTGACCAGGATCGGGGTAGCGAACACTACCCAGAGGACAAATGGGAAGAACCACAATGATCCTCGTCAGGGGACTGTGACTAAATATAGCCTTGATAAAGCAACTTCTGGAGAGGTGCTAGGGAAGAACCACAATGATCCTCGTCAGGGGACTGTGACTACTTAGGTGGTGCTAATGAAATGAGCTCATAAAAGGAAGAACCACAATGATCCTCGTCAGGGGACTGTGACGATTTTGGTCCAGCCCAAAGGCTGCATAAGTAAATGGAAGAACGCAAATGATCCTCGTCAGGGGACTGGGACTTTTGGCTCCTTTCGCCAAGGCCATGACACGGAAACAGGGAAGAACCACAATGATCCTCGTCAGGGGACTGTGACCTGCCGGCTGAGAGCATGAGCACAATATAGTGCCACATGGAAGAACCACAATGATCCTCGTCAGGGGACTGTGACCTAGTGCCGGCATGTTGCCCGGCAAGTAGAGACATCGGAAGAACCACAATGATCCTCGTCAGGGGACTGTGACCGGCTCGGGCACAGTCGGGCATGCAATCATTTCAGAGGAAGAACCACAATGATCCTCGTCAGGGGACTGTGACTTTTCGTTCTGCTACTTAGGTGGTGCTAATGAAATGAGGGAAGAACCACAATGATCCTCGTCAGGGGACTGTGACGTCACCGTTCGGAGCTCACCAATCAGCACATGCCCAGGGAAGAACCACAATGATCCTCGTCAGGGGACTGTGACCCATTGTTATTATTTAGCCAGAGGATGGCAGCCCCAATGGAAGAACCACAATGATCCTCGTCAGGGGACTGTGACTTACTTCCCAGTTCTCAGGCAGTACGCCGAGGACAGGAGGGAAGAACCACAATGATCCTCGTCAGGGGACTGTGACAACAACGGCGATAAAACGAATGAACTGTTTCATGTTTGGGAAGAACCACAATGATCCTCGTCAGGGGACTGTGACTTTTGTGTAATATGTGGGTAGCTCATCCCCCACAAAGTGGAAGAACCACAATGATCCTCGTCAGGGGACTGTGACCAGCCAAGTGTGGTCGAGTTTCGATGATGGGGAATTGGCGGAAGAACCACAATGATCCTCGTCAGGGGACTGTGACCAGTGCTCGCCTCAGGTCCTATGCCTGGGGCTGAGCCGGAAGAACCACAATGATCCTCGTCAGGGGACTGTGACCCTGTTCCTCGGCGGTGGCACAGAAGTCCACAGTCCGTGGAAGAACCACAATGATCCTCGTCAGGGGACTGTGACTAGTGATACTCCACTCACCGGCTTTGCTAGCACTGGGGGAAGAACCACAATGATCCTCGTCAGGGGACTGTGACCATCAGTCGTCAGCGCACAGCGCATGACGTTATACATGGGAAGAACCACAATGATCCTCGTCAGGGGACTGTGACTTGCCCGTCGACCCACCGCCATGCAACATCCACGCAGGAAGAACCACAATGATCCTCGTCAGGGGACTGTGACCTCCTTGCGGGGTTTTCAGCCAGCATTGCTGCCTTGGAAGAACCACAATGATCCTCGTCAGGGGACTGTGACTTGAGTGGGGTCTCCACCCTCTTTGCCGGCGGAGTCGGAAGAACCACAATGATCCTCGTCAGGGGACTGTGACGCACAGCTGGAGATATTCGTCCCCAGGCCCGAATAATTGGAAGAACCACAATGATCCTCGTCAGGGGACTGTGACATGGATCTTAGTACCCGGAAAATCGTTGAGGGACAAAGGAAGAACCACAATGATCCTCGTCAGGGGACTGTGACTCGCAACGTCTCTTTTCTCGTCATCCAACAGAGAAAAGGAAGAACCACAATGATCCTCGTCAGGGGACTGTGACAAATGGATCTGTACCTTGCCCCACCACGGTACCAGACGGAAGAACCACAATGATCCTCGTCAGGGGACTGTGACGGATACGGCCATTGCCGAAGTTTGTTCCGCCAAGTGAGGAAGAACCACAATGATCCTCGTCAGGGGACTGTGACCTATTTCTAAACGTGCATTGATTGATGTTTCCTCAGCGGAAGAACCACAATGATCCTCGTCAGGGGACTGTGACGCCAGGTCAGAGTCCCCCTCTTCCTAAGTCGATGAGGAAGAACCACAATGATCCTCGTCAGGGGACTGTGACTTTGACTGGCTCACTAGCATTGGCCCACATCAGTTCAGGAAGAACCACAATGATCCTCGTCAGGGGACTGTGACCTCGCCGTTCACACCTTCGCGGATACAACCAGACAAGGAAGAACCACAATGATCCTCGTCAGGGGACTGTGACTGAACTGCCAACTTTGACTTCATTGTCAAGCTGCGCAGGAAGAACCACAATGATCCTCGTCAGGGGACTGTGACGCGATGCAACAAACTTTATCTTTCGAGATTACTCTCTGGAAGAACCACAATGATCCTCGTCAGGGGACTGTGACCTACGATGGAGAACCACCCACTAACAATCCCTGTAAGGGAAGAACCACAATGATCCTCGTCAGGGGACTGTGACTTCTCCATTTCTTCGTCTCAGTTAGATTGAACCTACCGGAAGAACCACAATGATCCTCGTCAGGGGACTGTGACTTATCACCGTTACAATACGAACAACGTTCATCGCCTTGGGGAAGAACCACAATGATCCTCGTCAGGGGACTGTGACTCCCGTCGCCGTTCTTGTACGTGTTCCACGCCCAGGCAGGAAGAACCACAATGATCCTCGTCAGGGGACTGTGACGACAAACCTAGTCGCAGCGGGCCGTGATGCCGGTAACGTTGGGAAGAACCACAATGATCCTCGTCAGGGGACTGTGACAGTCAGCTCCTGTTGACCCTTCGTATAGCCGAAAGCTTGGAAGAACCACAATGATCCTCGTCAGGGGACTGTGACATGTATGGATCCCCAGACCCACGGACGACTATACAAGGGGAAGAACCACAATGATCCTCGTCAGGGGACTGTGACTAAAGGAATTTGGTCGGATTGAATGGCTCTGGCTCTTCGGGAAGAACCACAATGATCCTCGTCAGGGGACTGTGACTTCCCGTCCTTGCCGAGTACCATAACGACGATGTCGTACGTGGAAGAACCACAATGATCCTCGTCAGGGGACTGTGACAACGCCAATGCGCCCACACAATTCCCTTCAGACAACAAGGAAGAACCACAATGATCCTCGTCAGGGGACTGTGACTGATATCGCTTGCAAATTTGAGGTTTCTTTCGCTCACGGAAGAACCACAATGATCCTCGTCAGGGGACTGTGACGATTCGGTCCGCTCTCGACACCGTTGGGCGTCTCTATCGGAAGAACCACAATGATCCTCGTCAGGGGACTGTGACTTATCATGAAATCATTGTCTCCCTATTGTCTCCCTTATGTGGGAAGAACCACAATGATCCTCGTCAGGGGACTGTGACTTTGGCCAACCAGATTGTTGCAGCAGCCCCTGAGGAAGAACCACAATGATCCTCGTCAGGGGACTGTGACAAAAACCAGACAAGCCTCCCACATTGATGAACTGCGGGTGGAAGAACCACAATGATCCTCGTCAGGGGACTGTGACTTTTCTCGAGAGAAACACATGGGTAAACACCGTCCCTACGGAAGAACCACACTGATCCTCGTCAGGGGGCTGTGACTGTCCGTAGTTGCAGGGCCAGCACTCTCAATCTTTGGAAGAACCACAATGAGCCTCGTCAGGGGACTGTGACAAATCCGTCCAAGAGACACCCATGCGAGGAACAAGCTGGGGAAGAACCACAATGATCCTCGTCAGGGGACTGTGACAAAAAATCTGGTTAAAACCGAAAAGTTAGAAGCAAGAAGGAAGAACCACAATGATCCTCGTCAGGGGACTGTGACCAAAAGACCAAAAATGCGCATATCGCATACTGAAGGGAAGAACCACAATGATCCTCGTCAGGGGACTGTGACCAACCGTGCCTGTGGGATTGCCACAGGTCAGGTCCTTGGGAAGAACCACAATGATCCTCGTCAGGGGACTGTGACGAGTAGACGCCATTCACATCGATTGCCTTCGCAGGCAGGAAGAACCACAATGATCCTCGTCAGGGGACTGTGACAACTGAGCGGACGTCGACGGACTGTGCGGGCCGTAAAGGGAAGAACCACAATGATCCTCGTCAGGGGACTGTGACCTCAGTAGTGGTCGTTTCACGAGCCAGGATTGCCTTGGGGAAGAACCACAATGATCCTCGTCAGGGGACTGTGACTCTGATCTGGGCTCCATTATCCGAATTGCCAAAATAAGGAAGAACCACAATGATCCTCGTCAGGGGACTGTGACTCGACAGCGAACTTCGAGAAATTTTTGATCTGAATCGGAAGAACCACAATGATCCTCGTCAGGGGACTGTGACCCTTGGGTTCCTCTCCAACACCAAGTACTGGATCGTGAAGAACCACAATGATCCTCGTCAGGGGACTGTGACTTTTTTGCCATTTTCTCTTGGTCCCCACGTTCAAGTAGGAAGAACCACAATGATCCTCGTCAGGGGACTGTGACTTTCCATTTGGGTCTGCCTTACTCTTGATATGCTGATCGGAAGAACCACAATGATCCTCGTCAGGGGACTGTGACACGGGAACCCGTCCCCTATGCCCATCTGCCAAACATAGGAAGAACCACAATGATCCTCGTCAGGGGACTGTGACCCAAAACAACGATTCAAAGCTGCCGTCGCTGCGACGGGGAAGAACCACAATGATCCTCGTCAGGGGACTGTGACATCGCCGTCCGGATCACATCCGCAATGTCGGTAGCTGCGGAAGAACCACAATGATCCTCGTCAGGGGACTGTGACGAATCGCAATGATTCAGGAGCGCGGAGGCAAAACAGGGAAGAACCACAATGATCCTCGTCAGGGGACTGTGACATTTCTCAAACAGTGAGTTCGTGATGTCCAGGAAACTCGAGGAAGAACCACAATGATCCTCGTCAGGGGACTGTGACCAACTTGCTCATTCCACGGTAGATGGTCGTGGTCCATGGAAGAACCACAATGATCCTCGTCAGGGGACTGTGACTTCTCAATCCACGGGCGAACGACATTCAGTTGCGGGATGGGGAAGAACCACAATGATCCTCGTCAGGGGACTGTGACACGATCATTGCAAATCTCAGCAAACTGCCCAACCGTCTTGAGGAAGAACCACAATGATCCTCGTCAGGGGACTGTGACGATGGAATGTAGCCATCCTCACTCTGTCCGACATCCGGAAGAACCACAATGATCCTCGTCAGGGGACTGTGACGAAGATCACGTGGGGGGACCGACAAGTCCCCTTACAGGAAGAACCACAATGATCCTCGTCAGGGGACTGTGACCATGCCGTTCCACAGGGCGTATTCCTCGGGGTCCAGGCGGAAGAACCACAATGATCCTCGTCAGGGGACTGTGACCCCAAATTGGCGACCCTGAGGTAATTCGCTGTGCCGGTCGGGAAGAACCACAATGATCCTCGTCAGGGGACTGTGACCCCAAATTGGCGACCCTGAGGTAATTCGCTGTGCCGGTCGGGAAGAACCACAATGATCCTCGTCAGGGGACTGTGACCACTTGATTTCTCGACAACAGGCTTCTCCGGCTCCGACTGGAAGAACCACAATGATCCTCGTCAGGGGACTGTGACCCATTATCGTCACAGGCTTTCGCCTGGTGGCCCTCTCGGAAGAACCACAATGATCCTCGTCAGGGGACTGTGACGTGCCACCTCCCCCTCTTGCCAGGGTTTGGCGGACTTGGAAGAACCACAATGATCCTCGTCAGGGGACTGTGACTGGTAGTGTATGTGATAACTACAGGATCTCCGCAGGTCTCGGGAAGAACCACAATGATCCTCGTCAGGGCGTGTTGCAACATTCAAGAAAGGAGTAAGCCGCTCAAAATGGGCGGCTTTTTTTCGTGCTGCGGGTGCGAGGCGAACGGATGTGGAGAAATACGACTACGGGGCTGATAGTCCGGCCTACTGGTAGGCTGTCAAGCATAAACCCTTGGCGCGGCTCATTGGAAGTGAACACAGATAGACGCTGATACCCTCAGATAGACGCAGATGCTTGTGCTTTGCTCTTATCTGCGTTTATCCCAATGTGAGCTTTGCCTATTTGTGTTCACTTGCTGTCGCTCTACCAAAGCTTCTTGGTTGACAACCACTAGTTATGGACAGCTTAACCAGTAGGTTCGTGAGTTTGACGATTACTGTCGATGACAATTGCCATTTCTTCTCACAAATGACGTAGAGAATTACAACGAATTCTGCGTGCAGGGTTATGGCACTCCTCGTTATTGTTAGCAGCAACATGATGCGCGTGCGGGTGCGTCATCGTTGCCGGGAGATTGATGAACAAAGCCCCTCACCGGTCAACGATCCGCCTTCCCCCATCGCATCGTGACAGGTTCGTTATGTCTTCATTGAAATCAGAAAGGGAGCATACGTATGAAAACAATGGTAGAGGCGGCGCCGGTGGTTGGTTTGAATGGAGCGACGTCGCAGGGCGCGCTGATGTTCGAGGATGCGCCTGCTGTCGAATTGCCGGCGGCAATGCGTACAAAACACACGCAGCCGGTGAATCAGGCAGAGGCGCTGGCAGCGGTCGGTGCGATGTTGACCGGTCTGCAGATGGCAAGCGACCCGCTGCGCACGTTGTTAGATGGCGACGGCATCACGGCCACGTATATTGCAAGCTGTGGAGCGCAGCGTGACGCGGCGCTGGCGGCAAGGGAAGCGCGCCAGCAGGCGATCGCGGCGGAGAAACAGGCAGTGTTCGATGTCAACACTTTGCTCGACCGCTCACACTGTGCGGTGATGGCGTTGCGCCAGGTGGCGCGGACTGTGTTGACCGACAGCGCCGCGGTCACGGCGCTCGGGTTGAACGAAGAGATGCCGCGATCCCCAGCGCTCTTTGTCAATGAGGCGCGGCGGCTGCTGGCGGTGGCGCAGCAGCCGCCCTATGCGGCTGCCCTCGTCGCAGCGGCTTACCACACGGAGCGCCTGCAAGAAATGCTGGCCGAGGTCGCTGCGGTGGAGACGGCGTATGGGGTGCGCTGCGATATGGAATGCAAGGCGCGGCACGCCACGGTTGCCCGCAATATCGAATTCACCAAGTTGAACCGCGCGGCAAGACAGGTGAAGGTGCAAGTAAAAGCGCTGTTGCGGCGCAATCCAGGAACGCCACTGCCGGCGGGGTTCTAATGGAAGCCACTCACCGAGTTTCGGGCAGAAACTCGGTGAGTGTATGATGCCTGCCGTGGTTCCAGAAATTTCGCCGAAGTGTTTATCGTGCAGAGGTAGTCACAAGATGCAGTAGCCAATTTCTGGAGGAGGACTCAGCCAATGCCCAGCGCAAGCAACCCCAGGATCAACAACCCGACTGCGATGCGATAGAAGCCGAACAGGGCCAGGGTGTGGGTCACCAAGTAGAGCGAAGCAGCCACGCTATTGCGATCCAGGCGGTGATGGCGGCGGTGATGGCGCCGGCCGCCAGGAGCACCCAATCGCTGCCTGTGATGCTCTCGAAGCTTGTGGTGAGATCGAAAAGGGTGGCAATCAACATCGTAGGGATCGCCAGATAGAATGCTCCAGTTGGCTGTCCCACACAAACGCCGTCGTTTGGACGAGCAGGCGGATGCGCTCATCGACGCGCTGGAGTTGGCTCTTCAGATCAGGCGTGAAATCCTCAGCCAGTTCGTCGACCATCACGGCAATGCGTTGGCGGTTGCGAATCTCATAAGGATAACCCAAGTTGCCACCTAAGGGCGGAAGATAGAAGATGGAGGAAGCCAGGACGAAGAGGATGGTCTTGAGTTCCAGAAGCCATCGGCCGTGACAGCGTGAATATGTTTGGGCAGGAGGCGTTCGATCTGGCTGCCTGCGGTTTCGACTTGTTTGCGATAGTGGGCGAGCAGGTAAGTCATCCATGGCTCATGCGGTCGTTTGGAGTTGGCTTTGCGAATCGGCAAGAGTAATCGGTCACAGTCAGCCATGACATCTTCGATGTGGTAGACGTTATAGGCTTTGTCGCCGATGATCAAGCCTGCGGTGGAAGGTCAAAATCGAACTGGTCGAGTGCGGACGTATCGCTGAACGCACCGGGCGAGCAGGAACTCGACAGGGAGTCCCTCTTTGGTGACGACCAGATGAATCTTGAGTCCATAAAGTAGCGTTTCTTGCTGGCTTGATAGCCTCGATAGGCTTCGTCCCGATAAAGCTTGCAGCGGCGAATCCGGTAATTGTCACAGACTGTAACCGGTAGACTGTCAATGATGTAGATATTGTCGTCATTGCGCTCTTTGGCAACGTCGCCCACCAGCCGGAAAAGCGTCATAAACTGGTGCTTCACTCGCTTGAGACGACGACAGAGGCGACTGCGGCTGATTGTTCTCTTGAGATAGCCCTGTTCGTACAGCAGCACGCACGCCATTGCCTGATTGCCGCCAAAGTACATGGCAGCCACCATTGCTATCGTCATGATTTCGGCGTCGCTCAGCACACATTGTGGATCATCTCGATGATGTTGCCATTTCAGCAAGTCGTCGCACAAGCAGTATACGAGTACAATGTTGGTGTCCATGGAGTTCTCCGTTCTCTGTTTTGGTTTGTCGACCTGTAACAGTAACGGAACTCCATGGCATTTTCAACTCACCCTCAAGGTAGCAACTTGGGTTAAGGATACTCGGCGCGCGCCCGTTTGGGATCGCCCATCACGTCGTCGAGGAACCAGTTCAGGCTATCGATGCGCGCCTTGACCTCGCGTGCCAGCAGGTCGTGAAAGCGCGTGCGCAGGCTGTAGGCCACGGTGCGCGCCTGCAGCGCCAGGTCTTTGGCGCGCGACTGTTGCTCTATCGTCAGGCGATCCTGCCCACCCTCCAGACGAAAGATGCGCGTGAGCAGGTCGCCGCCCGACATCTGCACCTGTTGCACGTCGGACGGCGTCGCCACGCGCAAGGTGCGGTAGACCTCCCCTTTTACAATATAATCTTCTAACTCCTACGACTTCATCACGCGGCCGGCCTATCATGTGGCGCTGGCGCTGGGCGACACGGAATTTCTGCGCCTGATGCTGGGCGAAATGCGCAAGGCTGGCATCGACCCCGCGTCGCTGGTGCATGCGCTGCAGAATCACGACGAACTGACGCTGGAGCTTGTCCACTTCTGGACGCTGCACAAGGATGACCGCTATACACTGGGCGGGCGCGAGATGAGTGGCGCCGACCTGCGCGAACAGATTCGAGCCGCAATGTATGCACGGCTGGCCGGGCCAAATGCGCCTTACAACCTGCGCTTTGTCACCAACGGGGTGGCCTGCACCACGGCGTCGATGGTGGCCGCGGCGCTGGGCATTCACGACATCGAACATCTCGACGCCGCGCAGATTGCGGCGATTCAGCGTGCGCATCTGCTGCTGGCGATGTACAACGCGCTGCAACCGGGCGTCTTTGCTCTCTCCGGCTGGGATCTCGTCGGCGCGCTGACGCTGCCTGCCACAGCGGTGGCCGACCTGATGCGGGATGGCGACACGCGCTGGATCAACCGCGGCGCCTACGATCTGATGGGCGTTGCACCGGCGGCGACGCATTCGCAGGCCGGGCTGCCGCGCACGCACGCACTGTACGGGTCGCTGCCCGACCAGTTGCGCAACCCCGTCTCCTTTGCCAGCCAGTTGCGCCACTTGCTCGACGTGCGCCGCCGCTACCGCCTCTTTGAGAGCCGCCAGCTTGCCGTGCCAGCGGTGAAGGCGCCGGGGCTGTTGATCCTGGTGCATGAATTGCCGGACGGCTTGGGGACAGAGATCACCGCGCTCAACTTTGGCGTCGAGCCGCTGGAAGAAACCATCACACTGGCCGGCATCGCGTCACAGCCGGTGCGCGAACTGCTGCGTGACGAAGCGGCCGGCGGCGTCGATGCCCAGGGGCGTTTCAGCGTGCGGCTGGAAGGACATGCAGGAAAAGCCTATATAGTGGATGGTAAGGCATCGCTTGGGCATGATATGCGAGGGTAGATGCGGATGTCATGTGTAAAGACTGGCTCGCCCGCTCAAAATGCCAACAGGCTATATCCGCCATCCACCTCGATCGTCTGGCCGACGATCATGCGGGCGGCGTCGCTGCAGAGCCAGGCCGCGACTTCGCCCACATCCGCCGGCGTAACCAGGCGGCCGGCCGGCGTGTTTGCCTCGGCATAGGCGATCATCTCCTCTTTGCGTGGAAAGAAATCCAGTGCGCCGGTGATGACCACGCCGGGGCTGATGCAGTTGGCGATAATATTTTCCGGCGCCAGTTCGACGGCCAGATAGCGCGTCATTGACTCGATGGCCGCTTTGCTGACGCCCACCACGCCATATTCCGGGAAGACGCGGCGGCTGCCGATGCTGGTCACCGTCAGGATGCGCCCCCATCCCTGCTGGCGCATATAAGGCAAAGCGGCTTGCACGCCCACCAGGATGCTGCGCGCATTGATATTGACCGTCCACTCCCAGGCTTTCAAATCGATTGCGGTGATCGGCTTGAGTATGCCGCTGGCCGCGTTGCCAACAAAAATATCGACGCTGCCCAGCACGGTGGCGCTTTCCCTCACTAACGCCTGTATCTCTTCCTCGCGCCCTACGTGCGCTTTAACGACGATCGCTTTGACGCCAAACTGTGCGGCGTCGGCGGCCGTCTGCTCCGCCTCCGTACGGTGGCGGAAATAGTTGATGGCGACATGGCAGCCACGCGCGGCCAACGCCAGCACGATGCCGCGGCCGATACCGCGCCCACCGCCGGTGATAATGGCGCATTTCCCTTGCAGATCATGTTTCATGGCGAGATATTCCGTCAACAGGTCAGCGTCCGGCCAGCAAACGCACCTTCTCGCTGGTTTCGCGCCAGGAGATTTTGCTTAGCCCCATCTTCTGACGCAACTGCTCTTCAGGCATGCCGTTGCGGAAGTCACGCACGGCGCACGTCCAGCGCAGCGCCTCGAAGCCCACCTGGACATAGCGAATGCCGGCCAGTTCGCCGAGGTCTTCCAGCACGTATTCCAGGTTGCGTGGGGTGCAATCGAAGAGCAAGTCTTGCGGATTGTACTGCGCCAAATATTGTTGCAGTGCAGGCACGATGGTCGCCGTCAGCCCCAGGGAGCGGTTCTTGTGGGCATAACGCTCTTCACGATAGCGCACCATCAACACCGGCGAGGAGGGTTGCGCGATGTCAATATCGTCGATCAAGAGGCGCGCACATTCGGCTTTCTTGATGCCAGTCTGCACCAGCAAACTGACCAGCAGGTAGGGGCGCGCGTCGGGATTCTGCCGGTCGCGGCTGATGTCCTGCGCCTTGAGCAGCAGCGTGCGCACATCACTGTCGCGCAGAATCGTCGCCAATGGTGTGCGGGCCTGAATCTGCACGAGCGGCTCGGCTGGGTCGGTGCTGATGACGCCGACGCCGTGCAGCCAGCCAAAGAAAACCTTCATGGTCGTGATGCGTCGCGCCTGGGTTTTGGCGCTAAACTCCATCCCCCGCGTCTCTGCCAGCCAGGGCAGAAACTCATCCAGATTTTGCGTCGAGACATGGTAGAGCCTGGTTTCGCGCCCCAGATAGTCGGTTAGAAATTTGAGATCGTTCTGGAACGCTTTGATGGTGTTCTCGCTGAACCCCTTGCGCACCATATATTCATGGAAGGCGTTGACCGCCTCCACGACGCTGCTGTTGGCGCGCAAGGGCGGCGTCAGGTCGGGCGGCGGTTCAACCGTGGCGCCTTCGCGGTCAGGAATCAAGGTTTCCTGCGGCAGGTCCACTTCAGGTTCGTCATGGGATGACACGGGTAATTCCGACATAATCAGCTCGCACAGGTTGCTATAATGATTGAGTTTCGTATAGATAGAGAAGTATATCGGCGGCGTTGGAAGGTGTCAAGCCTCGTTTCCTAACAAAACAAGCCCGGACTCTAACCAAGTCCGGGCTTGTTTTGTTGAAATCCTACGTTGTGAATACCAGCGAAATGTCTACAGCGCTAAAGCAATTTCAGGTTACTGGGAGTGAAAATTGTTTTC
This sequence comes from Candidatus Caldilinea saccharophila, assembly GCA_016710365.1. GTDB lineage: Bacteria > Chloroflexota > Anaerolineae > Caldilineales > Caldilineaceae > Caldilinea > Caldilinea saccharophila. The sequence goes on from JADJVW010000035.1 coordinate 43,400, forward strand.
CTCTGCGCACCTCTGCCTCTCCACGCCTCTGCGTCAAAGTGCTTTCAGGGCAGTTTTAGAACCCGAGCAAGCCCGCGCCAAAGGCCGACGCAAAGACCAGGCTGACGATCGACATCAACTTGATCAAGATGTTGAGCGAAGGGCCGCTGGTGTCCTTGAAGGGATCGCCGACGGTGTCGCCCACAACGGCTGCCTTGTGCGCGGCCGAGCCTTTGCCGCCCATTTCACCCGTCTCGATCCATTTCTTGGCGTTGTCCCATGCGCCGCCGGCGTTCGCCATCATCACAGCCAGCAGGAAGCCAGAGGCAATCGAGCCAACGAGCAGACCCGCCAGCCCTTCTTTGCCCAGCAAGAAACCGGCGACCACCGGCGTCGCCACGGCGAGCACGCCAGGGATGATCATTTCGCGCAGCGCGCTGCGGGTGCTGATATCGACCGCACGTGCATAGTCAGGCTTGGACTCGCCTTCCATGATGCCGGGGATCTCTTTGCATTCGCGGCGCACCTCCAACACGATTTCTTTTGCAGCCTTCCCAACGGCAGTCATTGTCAGCGCCGTAAACAGGAAGGGCAGCATTGCGCCGATCAGCAGGCCGGGCAGCACGGTCGGCGTCAAAACGTTGAGCGACTCGATGACGGCCGTGTCCATGTACGCCGCGAGCAGCGCCAACGCGGTCAGCACGGCTGAACCGATGGCAAAGCCCTTGCCGGTGGCAGCGGTTGTGTTGCCCAGGCTGTCCAAGGCATCGGTGCGCTCGCGCACTTCCGGCGGCAGGTGACTCATTTCGGCGATGCCGCCTGCGTTGTCTGCGACGGGGCCGTAAGCGTCCGTCGCCAGCGTCACGCCCAGCGTGCTCAACATGCCGACGCCGGCCAGGGCCACAGCGTACAGACCTGCGGTCACGGCCGCATTCGGGTTGGTCAGCAATACTTCGGCGGGCGTCGCCTGCCAGCCGAACCACAACGCTGCCAGCATCGCCACCGCGATGATCAACACGGGCGCCGCGGTGCTGTTCATACCGACCGCAATGCCCTGGATGATCGTCGTCGCCGGCCCGGTTTCCGTTGCTTCTGCAATCGAACGGGTCGGTTTGTTGGTGTAAGAGGTGTAGTATTCGGTGAAGAAGGCAATGGCGTTGCCAGCGATCAGACCGGTCAGGATCGCCATGAAGAAGTTGAAGTTTACGCCTGACAGCAGGACGGCCAGCGCCGAAATCACGAGCACAATGCCCGAAGCGCCCCATACCGAACGGCGCAACGTAGCCAGCAGTTGCTCCTGTGTGGCGTTTTCTTCGGTCTTGACCAGGAAGGTGCCTATCAGCGAAGCGATGATGCCGCCGCCTGCAATCAGGAAGGGCAGACCGACAAAGCCTTCCGTATTGCCACCCATGATCTTCATCGTGACGCCGAGGGCGGACGCTGCGATGATGGAGCCGACATAGCTCTCGAAGAGGTCGGCGCCCATGCCTGCCACGTCGCCGACATTGTCGCCTACGTTATCGGCGATCACAGCGGGATTGCGCGCGTCGTCCTCGGGGATGCCTGCCTCAACTTTGCCCACCAGGTCGGCGCCGACATCCGCCGCTTTGGTGTAAATGCCGCCGCCTACACGCGCAAAGAGCGCAATGCTGCTGGCGCCAAAGCCAAAGCCGGCCAGGAAGCTGATCTCGGAGACAAGGTCGGAGCCGGTGAAGATGAGGAACATGGTGCTTAGCCCCAACAGGCCAAAGCTCACGACCGCCATGCCCATCACCGAGCCGCTGCCAAAGGCGACGCGCAAACCATCATTCAGGCTGCGCGCGGCCGCCGCCGCGGTGCGCACGTTGGCGCGCACCGCCACATACATGCCCAAGTAGCCCGCCGACGCCGAGATGAGCGCGCCGACAACGAAGTTGAGCGCGGTCTGCCAGTTGATGAAGGCGCCTACAATCAGCGCCACCACCACCACAAAGACGGCGATATAAGTATATTCGCGGCGCAAAAACGCCGCCGCCCCTACCTGAATGGCGTACGAAATCTCCCGCATCGTCTGGTTGCCCTGGTCTTCGGCAAGCACCCGGCGCATCTGATAGATGACAAACCCGATGCCAACCAAACTAAGCACCAAAGCAATGACAACAGAAACATTTGCTGATAACAAGGCAATCCTCCTTCAAATTGAAATAATTTGGGCTGTAAGATATTAATTTTCATCCCCATTGATGAATGAATACATCCGTAACTTCGGCGAACCCGCCCAGCCGTGACCCGGTCGGGTTCGTCTATCTCGATTATGCTGTCGACAAGTCGCTGTAGTCCTAGGTTCCGGCAACCAATGAATTGTCTGAATTCTTGGTTGCAAAGGACAAATTGAGAGTCTGTGTATTGTAATTTGTGGGTAGTGTTTCGCCAAATGGTCAGGTGTTCAACTATATCCTGCATCTGTCATGTTACAATAGTGAGCGGAGACGAAGAGAGTGAAGCAAGCGGGGAGGAGACCCATGTCGTCACGCTTTATCTATCTTGACCACGCCGCCACCACACCGGTGCGCACCGAAGTGCTGGAGGTGATGCAAACACACCTTAGCGAAAGCTATGGCAACCCCTCCAGCCTTCATCGCGCCGGGCGTCGGGCAAGCGTAGTTCTGCAAAGTGCGCGTCAGACGCTGGCCGCTCTGCTCAACGCACGGCCAAGTGAGATCATCTTCACGAGCGGCGGCACGGAAAGCGACAACGCCGCGGTGCGCGGCATCGCTTTGGCGCGCCGCGCGGCCACCGGCGCCAATCGGCTGATTACGACCGCCGTCGAGCACAAGGCGGTGTTGCAAACTGCTGAGGATCTGCGCGATCATTTTGGATTTTCGCTCACTGTGCTGCCGGTGGATCGCGATGGAGTGGTGAGCCTGGCATCTGTAGCCGCGGCGCTTGGCGATGCTGGCGACGTGGCGCTCGTCAGTGTGATGTACGCCAACAATGAAATCGGCGCGGTCGAGCCGGTGGCGGAGATCGGGGCTTATTGCCGGGAACAGCGCATTCCTTTTCACACTGATGCGGTCCAGGCGGGCGGAAAACTCCCGCTCGACGTGAACACCCTGCAGGTCGATGCGATGAGCCTGGGCGCCCACAAATTTTATGGGCCAAAAGGCGTCGGCCTGCTTTATTTACGCAGCGGCGCGCCCTTCTGGCCTGTGGTGACTGGCGGCAGTCAGGAAGGCGGTCGCCGCGCTGGCACGGAAAACACGCCGCTGATCGCCGGCATGGTCAAGGCGCTGGAACTGGCAGAGACGGAGCGAGCAAGCGAAGGCGCTCGTCTGCGCGCCCTACGCGACCGGCTGATCGGTGGCCTGCTGGAAGCAGTCGACAACGTCCATTTGACAGGCCCTCAGGTGCGGCGACTGGACAATCACGCCAGCTTTATCGTCGAGGACGCCGACGCTGAAGGGATGCTGATCGCGCTCGACTTAGCCGGCATCGCGGCGAGCAGCGGCAGCGCCTGTGCATCGGGCGGCAACCGTCCCAGCCATGTATTGGAGGCAATTGGCGCGTCGCCTGAGCAGGCCGCGGGTGCGATTCGCTTCAGTCTAGGGCGAGACACTACAGTCGAAGATATTGACTTTGTGATCCACAAGCTGCCGGAGATTGTTGTGCGCGTGCGCGCTGGATAAAACAGGTTTGGTCAACCTAATCAGGCGACGCCACACAGTATTTATACCCAACGCCGCGCATTGTAACGACGCGTGTTGGATTGGAGGCGTCGGACTCGATCTTCGTACGCAGCCGGCGTATGGCAAGTTCAACCAGATTGAGGTTGTCCGTATCCAGGTAGCCCCACACCTCTTGAAGCAGTTCCTCCTTAGAAACAGGACGATCGATCTGACTGACAAGATGGCGTAACAGGGCAAACTCAATTGGTGTAAGCGTGACGCGCTGCCGCTTTATCTCGATTTCCTGGGTCGCGTTGAAAAGTTTGAGATCGCCGATCTCGGCCACCTCAAAGGAATGGTGATGGTTGAGATGCATCGATCGGCGGATGACAGCATGAATGCGAGCCTCCAATTCTTTGAAATTGAAGGGCTTGGTAATGTAGTTGTCGGCGCCAAATTTCAGCCCCTGAATAATATCTTCTGGGCGGTTCAGCGCAGTGATCATCACGATCGGGACGTTGGATTGGCGTCGGATTTCCTGGCAGACCTCAAACCCAGTGCGCTTCGGCATGAGCACATCCAGCATTACCAGATGAAAGCGTTGCGCGCCAAACTTCAGCAGTGCATCATCGCCGTCCACCGCCTCAGTGACGATAAACCCCAGACGCTCCATGGATTGCTTGAGTAACCGGCGCATGACCAGTTCGTCTTCAGCAATCAAGACATTGAGTTCGGATGCAAGCAATCCTTTACTGCCAAGCGTGCTATCTCTTGAAGATGTGACGGCAGAGTCATTCTGGGTTGGCATGCAAACTTTCCACATGGGTGATCCACTGATTTTGGCGGAATTTACGACTGCATCTCGGACTGTAGCCGGAAAGTGGCTTACCGTTCATGTAAGCAAAGCGTAACATATTCATTGTCCAATGTCAAACGGAATAAATGCTGCTTTGGGTTTGATAAGTAAGCATGAAAATCGCACTTGCACCATAAATTGTGATTGTGATATACTCTTGCCAACAGGATGCTCCCTGCTTACCTCCATTTTTTTGTTTCAAACAATTGTGTTTGACGCCAAGGAGAAAAAATCATAATGGCAAGTGTAACGTTTGACCACGTCTACAAGCGGTATGGCGAGGTAACGGCTGTCAACGACTTGAACATCCATATCGAGGACAAGGAATTTCTCGTCTTCGTGGGGCCTTCAGGTTGCGGCAAGACGACGAGCCTCCGCATGTTGGCTGGCCTGGAAGAGATCAGCGAAGGCAACATCCTGATCGGCGACCGGGTCGTCAACGACGTGCCCCCCAAGGACCGGGACATCGCAATGGTGTTCCAGAGCTACGCGCTCTATCCCCACATGAGCGTCTACGACAACATGGCCTTTGGCCTGAAGTTGCGCAAGACGCCCAAGTCGGAAATCGACCGCCGCGTCAAAGAAGCGGCTGACATTCTGGATATCGGCCACCTGCTTGACCGCAAACCCAAGCAACTCTCCGGTGGTCAGCGCCAGCGTGTGGCCGTTGGTCGCGCCATTGTACGTGAACCGTCTGTTTTCCTTTTTGATGAGCCACTCTCCAATCTTGATGCCAAGCTGCGCGTGCAGACGCGCGCCCAATTGACCAAATTGCACCAGCGTTTGGCCACTACGTTCATCTACGTCACGCATGACCAGGTGGAAGCGATGACGATGGCAAGCCGCATCGCCGTGATGAAGGATGGCCTGTTGCAGCAGATCGACACGCCGCAGGCGCTGTACGATCATCCGAACAATGTATTTGTTGCCGGCTTTATCGGCAGCCCCAGCATGAACTTCTTCGACGCCACCTTGGTTGAAAGCGACGGCAAACTCGAAATCAACAGCGGCGGCTTCCGCCTGCCTGTGCCACACCCAAAGGCCGATGAATGGCGCGTGCATAAGGGCAAGCAGGTGATTTTCGGCATTCGCCCTGAAGATATTCATGCCAAGCCGTTCGTACCGCCCAGCATTCTTGAAGCTGAATTGGCCGCCACGGTCGATGTCGTGGAAATGATGGGCAACGAGATCTTCCTCTATCTCATGAGCCGTGACAACAAGCAGTTCATCGGCCGCGTCGACCCGCGCGTACGCGCCCAGGTCGGCGACGAGATTCAGCTTGCCGTGAACATGGCGAACGCTCACATCTTCGACCCGAAGACCGAGATTTCGCTGGCTGGTTGATTTCGCTGGCTGGTTAATTGCATTACTTATGGTAAATGAGGCCGGGGATCGCAAAGATCCTTGGCCTTTTTGTTTCCCCGTCCGCCTTGATGGGAAAACTCTGTTCTTCCCCTGCTCCACCCCCATATGAATCCAGGAGGCATGGAACTCATGAACGGTGAATTGGGAAAGTCCATTGCGTTGGCGGCCGAGGTGGTGGCAAGCGCGTGTTCCCTTGTCGTGTTCACCGGCGCCGGCGTCAGCGCCGAGTCGGGTATTGACACCTTCCGCGATGCTCAGACAGGGTTGTGGTCGCATTTTGATCCTCAACAACTGGCGAGCCAAGCCGGGTTCGCCGCTGATCCTGGACTGGTCTGGCGTTGGTACATGCATCGGCTCGCTAGGGTCGAACAGGCGACGCCCAATCCGGGCCATCAAGCGCTCGCCGACCTGGAACGGCTGACGCCATCCCTTACCTTGATTACCCAGAACGTGGACGATCTGCATGAGCGCGCGGGCAACCAGCGTGTGTTGCATCTGCACGGCCATATTGGGCGTTTCCATTGCAATGGCTGCCAGACGCCATACGCGCTCCAACCTGACGATTACGCCTCGCCTACCCCGCCGCAATGTATGTTGTGTCTGGACTACGTGCGCCCCAGCGTCGTGTGGTTTGGAGAGATCTTGCCAGAGCAGGCGTTAAATCAGGCGTGGCGCGCTGCCGAACAGTGTGAGGTTTTCTTGGTGATCGGCACGAGCGGCGTTGTCTATCCCGCGGCGCAATTGCCGCTAATCGCCAAGCGTCACGGCGCGCACGTCATCGAGATCAACCCAGAGATATCGGCGCTGTCGGACGTGGCGGACGTCACCTTGCGCGCCCCGGGCGGCGAGGCGTTGCCGCGGTTGGTTGCTGAAGTAGGGAGTCAATTGCGTAAAGATCGCACAGCTTGAGAGCGGCGTTCCAATATTAAGGCGACGTGGGCCATTCCCACACGGCATCGTCCACGAGAGTGGATTGCGTGACGCCATGGATGTGAACGGTTGCAGGCAATGCTTTCGTCCCCGACTGTCGCTGCAAAACGAGCCGATACTGGTCGGGCGTGAAGTCAGGCGGCAAGGTGTAGGTGAAAGTCACGGTGTTGGTATGGTGCGGCGGCAAAATGAAATACCCCGTAAACACTTGCGTGCGTTGCTCGCCGCGCTGCGTGGTGACGCTTGCGGGTTCGACGCCGGTCACCTCGAGCAGCTTGCTGCCCGCCGGCGCATAGACGCGCACGTAGTCAAAGTAGCAGCGCGCCACCAGCGCGGCATAGCTGTCTCCATAGCGGGGCGTCAGATCGCAGCCAGGATCATCAGCCTCGATGGGATGCGTGTAGGTCAAGGTGAGCGTAGCCTGCGCCGGCTGATCCGCTCCCTGGGGCCAGTCTACGCGATAATCGAGCGCCCGCTCAATCGCGGCGTCAGCCTTGTTGTAGCCCATGTTGGTATCGACGACGGCCAGAAAATCGCTTCCCGTGGCGGGACGCAGCGCGCCATCCCAGCCTTGTGCGTGCAGGACCGCGTCAGCTTCTTCGTTGTCCAGCCACACCTGGATGGAGCGCTCACGCAATGCGCCGACAAGCGCTGAAGTCAGGGCCAGCAGATCCGCATCTCCGTTTTGCACCTTTGTGAGCGCAGCGTCCGCCAACCGCGGGATAAACTCTTTGCGTTGCGACCACCACGCGCCCAGCGTCTCTGGCGTGTCACCGCCCACCGCCGTATCGCTTTCGGCGGGTCGCTCCCAAAGCTTTACGATTTGATCCTCGATGTTCTCGCCACCGATCGGATCGTCAAACCCGGCGACCTGAAGCTCTCCCAGCGCGGAAAAGATGCGCCGGACTGCGTGCAGGTCAACCGTGGCGATGCCGTCCACCTCGACGCCCATGTCGCTTTTATACAGCGCCGCCGCCACTTGTGCTGTGGTGGGCAGATCCGGCGACCAGTTGGCGTCGCGCATGACAAGCACCGGAATGTTCATGTAGTGCTGCATCGCAGCCGGCGCCGGTGGATACATGCCATCGGCGCGATAGACTTCGTAACTGTCTGCAAAGTCCAGTTCGGTCAGCTTGCCTTGATCCAGCGTAAGCCGGCCAATCGCAGCGATGAAGCCGCCGGTTGCACGCAGCTCATGATTGTTTTGCACCAAGAGCAGATAGGTCTTGGGGCGATCCATCCCCAGCAAGGCCGGCAATTGCGGGCCAAGTTGCGTCGCCACATCGGCCAACGCCAGCAAATCGGGCGCAGCTTGCAGCGGCGCGGCAAGACGACCTGGCAACGCCGCGCCGTCGACGGTTGACAGCGTCGCACGCAGCGCCTCCAGCCGCGGGGCAAACTCGGGCAGCGCCGCCGACTGCTGAGCCACTGCCTGCAAAAGCAGTTCAGGTGTTGATGCATCCGGTTGTGCCGCGTGCAACTCCGCCAGCGTCGGCGCCAACAGGTCGCTGCCTGCCTGCGTCAGATCGAGCGCCTGACGGCCAGCTTCGACTAGCTCCGGTGCGGATGCAGCAAGCGCGCCATAGGTGGGCACAAATCCAAACCACTCGGCGGCCGGCAGGAGTGGATCCACCTCCTGCGTGAATTCGTCATAGTTTTCTGTCAGGCGATCCAGGGTGTTTTGCAGTGCAACTGGATTGTCGAGGGGTGCAGTCGCAGCCAGTGCACGCAATTGCATCGCCGACTGATAGGTGTTCCAACCAGCCCAGGCAAGTGTGATGCCTTTGTAAGCGATGAGGAACAGCGCTGCCAACGCGATGAAAGCGCATCCAATCCGCCACGGATGGCGAGTGGGATGCGCGGGTGCTCTCGAAGGGGAAATTTGCTGCTCGATCATACTTTCACTGACTTTTTTGCCTGCTGCAATGGATGTGTCTATGGCTTCAAACGCCACAATGGACCGGCCGGCTCTAACCGTTCAGCCTCGATCCAGGCGGGTTGCTCGGCAAAGTAGATCGGCCTTCGCCCCACATTGGCTGCCACCACTTCCTCTGCCGAGGCGTCGATTGCCGGCACGTCGGGATACAGATCGTGCTGGAGACGCTGGTACCACGCAAACTGATAGAGCGATTCGTTGACGGGAATGATACCAGGCGCAGCGATCTCCATTGTGCGGTCGCCCCAAGTCCCGTACCATGCTGTAAAAGTCTCTCGGTCTCCCAACGTAATGAGCAGGCTGTCAGGTTCCAGCGTTTCCGCCGCCTGGTCGAGATAGCGTCGTGCCTCATTGTCGTTGGACAGCGCCAGTGACGGCCAACGCGTCACGACAAGCAGCAGCAAGAGCAGCGCGGTGATGCTTGCTACGAGTGGTCTCGCTCCCTTGAAACGACGTTCCAGCCATGCGGCAATGATTTCCAGCCCAACGGCCATCCAGATGCTCAACAGCCACACGACCGGCAACAGGTAAATCTCGCTATCGCGTGTGTAATAGAGCATCGCATAGACGCTGACCGGCGTGATCCACAACAGGCTGAAGTTACGGAGATGTCCGGCTGTGCGATCCCATGCAGCCAGGCCGACAAACCCAAGCGCCAATCCCAACGGGGTGAACTGGTCGGTAAGCGTATATGCCCACGCGCTCAGGCGGCTCACCACTGCACCGGACGCGCCATTGAGCAGATATCCGCGATAGGCGGCGCCGATGACCAGCCACTGGAAACCCTCCCAGTTGTCGGCGTATCCCCAATCGACCGGCGGCGGTCCCATCGACGCCACCAGCGGAATGCGGCCATAAAAGAGCAGTCCCAGCAAAGCGCCACCGCCCAACACAGCCAGCGGCTCGCGCCAGCGCTTCGATCCTGTACGCACCGTAGCCAGCGCATAGAAGGCCGCGGGCAGAAGCAGGATCAGCGTCAAATGGTGGGCGACGCCCAGCGCCACTGGGATGACAACATACCACAGCCGCTGGGGTTGCACCAACACTGCCCATGCCAGAAGCACCACCAGCAGCGCATGAAAACTGTAGACCTCGGTGATGATCGATTGGCTCCACAACAGCGGGGAAACTGCCCACGCCAGCCCTGCCAGCAGCGCCCACAGCCAGCGCCGAGGGCCGACCGGCAGCAGGTGATGAGCAACTATCACCGTGAGAAAGACGCTGGCTGCGCCGCTCAACGCGCTGAGGAGGTTGCCGCGCCACGCCAGATCGCTGGCTGGCGCTGCCATACCGAGCAACGCCAGCCAGCCTTGTAGGAGAAGGGTGTACAGCGGGTATCCGGGCGGATGGGGCACGCCGTTGACGATAGCGGCGGTCAACAACTCCGCGCCGTCAGCGCCCTGGTGCGCCCAGGTCAACCCGGGCGCAAGCGACAGAACATAGAAGGCAAATGCCAACGATCCCGCAGCGAACCCTGCCGCCAGACGCGCCATTACTGGAAGTCGGGCGGCTCGGCAGGCGGCATCCCCACGCTGATGGCGGTGAAGGCAGGCTCGGCGTTAGCGGCCAGCGCCGCGGCCGAACCGTCAAGCACCGCGCCGGCTGCCAATTCCTCGTCAATAGCCGCCGTGAGCTTGACCGTCGTCGCGACGCCGGCTGACAGTTCAGGCCAGGTCACGACAATCAGGAGCGCACCGGAGTCAGCATCTTTTTGGGTGGCTTCGCCGCCATCGGTCGCGGACAGGCTGACAAACGACAACCCCACCGGCAGCTCAAATGAGAATTCTGGATTGGCGGCTGCCGCCGTTCCTGTGTTGGTCAATGTAAACGACAACACGATCTGATCGCCCTGCATGGCGACGGCGGGTTCCATTGCACTGGAGAGCAACAGCGAGGTGCTTTCCACTGTTTCCGGCGCCGACGTCGGCGTTGCCGCCGCCGGGGTCGCAACGACGGGTGCATCGCGGCCGGTCGTCACGGGCAGCGCGGCAAGCGTCGCCGCTGCTGTATCGGTCGTGACGAATTGCGCCGACACCCATCCGTTGCCAATCCCACCGGGCACACAGCAGACAAGCCACCAGTCGCCGGCGGCGTTGCGTCCTAACAGCGTCACCGTGGCGCCGCTGCCCAGTTTACCCAGAATCGGGGCGGAGGTGGAAGGTTCTTCCCGCACGTTGAGCGCCACGACCGCAACCTTGCCCACCGGCGCGCCGGGCGGGAGGTCAGCTACAGGGGCCGTCACTGCCGGCGTTGTGACTGGGGGCGCTGTAACTGGCGGCAGCGCTGTCTCCCCTGCCACCAACGTCGCGCCATCTCCTACAGGCAAGCCGGCCAATTGCTCGGCTGTGTAGTTGGGCGTCACAAACTGGGCGCTGACCCAGCCCTGCGTTTGCGAGCTTGGCAGGCAACAGATGTTGAGCCACGTGTTGGCGCTATTGCGCGCCAGCACCGTCACAAGAGCGCCGCTGGTCAGCCGGCCGATCACGGGGAACGTGGCGCCCGGCCCTTGTCGCATATTGAGCGTCGCCGCACTGATCACGCCTGTGAGGGCGTCCCCTGGTGCGTCCGGTGCAGGGGCCGGTTGATTCGCCGCGGCGGTGGGCGTCGGCGTGGGCTGCGCTGGTTCATCACGTTTATCGTCGTCGCGTGGGCGCTCTGTCGGAGCCGGGGGCGCCGGCGTTTCCGTCGGCGGCCGCGGTGGCACTGTCGAGTTTTGCTTCACATCGGCGGGATGTTCGGCTGCCCACACCTGCGCCGTCCCCACCCACAGCAGCGTGGCGACGCTCACGAGCAAAGTGAGCAATGCAGATTTGAGCAGCCAACGTTTGTGGGCAAAGCGATGGTTCAGATTGTTCATGAGTCGTTCCTTGTGGTTTGAATGCCTCTCAATGTGCGCCGTCGCCGTGAAAGATCGCCGGAAATGTGCGCAACAAAATCTCCAGGTCGCGCCGTAGGCTGTAATGCTCGATATAGTCGAGCTCGAGTTGCAACCGTTCGGCAAAGCCCAGGTTGCCGCGGCCGCTGACCTGCATCGGCCCGGTCATCCCCGGCTTGACGGCCAGACGACGGCGATGGTGGTCCTGGTAAAGCTGCACGATGCGTTCCTCTTCAGGCCGCGGCCCGACCAGGCTCATGTCGCCGCACAACACATTGTAAAACTGTGGCGTTTCGTCAAGCGAAGTCCGGCGCAAGAGCTGTCCCACCCGCGTCACGCGCGGATCCTGCTTGAGCTTGAAAACCGGCTCCTCCAGATGGGTTACATCCACCAGACTGCCCAGTTTCTCCTCGGCGTCGGCGCTCATCGTACGTAATTTGATGATCCGAAACGCGCGTCCATTCTCCCCACCCGCACTTGCCCAAAAAGACCGCCGGGCGAGTCAAGCTTGATGGCAAGCGCGGCAATCGCCACCAGCGGGATCGAAATTGCCAGCCCAACCAGCGCGCCCAGTATATCCATGCTGCGCTTGACCAGGCGTTGCCAGCCGGTGATGACCGGCTGATGCACGCCGGGCAGCGTCCCCGCAAAATGGATGGCGCCGTTCAGATAGCCGCTGCCCAGGGCGAGCGCCCGCACCAGCACCATGCCCAGCCCCACCATCGCCAACGCCGGCGAACGCCGCACCAGCTTGAGCGTGAAAGGCAATGCCGTGGCTAGAAACACCAGGATGGCGGCGGCCACACCCGCCCACGCCCACGTCAGCGGCGCCCATACCGCGCCCAGCAACGCCAGCGCGGCCAGCCCAACGATCGCGGCCAGCAACACGATCTGCACCTTGAGCACCTGCGGCGTATGGCTGTCCTGCACCATCCGCTCAGGGTGCCAGCGGATCATCAGCGCTTTCCAGAAGCCGATGTAGTACTTGCGGCGGAAATAGTCGCCCAGGTTGCCGTCGTGCAGGTGAGACACTTTAGCCTCTGGCGCAAACACGAGGCGATAGCCCTTTTGCGCCAGGCGGAAGCTGAATTCCTGATCCTCGACGCTCGCCGTGGTGAAGATCGGATCAAATCCCTTGTTTTCGAGAAAGATGCTGCGCCGATACGCCGCCGAATAGGTGTCGATGAAATCGATCTGCGGCTGGCCGCGCATCCGGTCGTAGCGATCCTCATATTCGGCCTGCACGAAGCGTGGAATGGCGGCGCGCTGTTCCGTCACATAGGCGCCTTTCGCGCCTGCAACGTCGGGATCCATAAATGGCGCGGCCATTGCTTCCAGCCAGGTAAAAGTGGGGGCGCAGTCGGCGTCGGTAAAGAAGAGCAGCGGCGCGTTGGCATGTTCGGCGCCACGATTGCGTGCGGCGGCCGGGCCGGCATTGGCCTGCTGGAGCAACGCCAGACAAATGCGGGGATGCGCCAGACGCCATCTTTCAACGACCGCTGCCGTGGCGTCGGTTGAGCCGTCGTCCACCACAAGGAGCTCGTAGCGGTCAGGCGTCAACGTCTGGTCGGCAAGCGCGTCCAGACAGCGCGTAATCACCGTCGCTCCATTGTATACGGGAATGACGACCGAACAGAGCAGGGTCGCCTGAGACGGCATGAGATCGTGCATAGGCAATTTCACGCGCGCAGCAAAGCAGGACTACTGCGCGCCGGAGGCCAGTTCCGCCACCACAAAGATTCGATGCGTCGTCGTGTCAGCCGGCCAGCCGGTAACCATCGTCAGGCGCGCATCCTCCGTGGGGGCGAGATAGGCGGCGGCCTGCGCGCGTTCTTCCGCGGTGGCGCCGAGCAGAACCAGCGGCGCGGACGCCTCCACGACGCGGTAGGTGAATTCGACGCCTGCTTCATCAGTCACCAGGATGTCCTGACCCACCTCGACCTCACCCAGTGCCAGCGCAGCAAAGACGGCGTCGCCGCGAGTCTGATGGCCGGCCAGCACCAGGTTGCCAGCGGCGCCTGCGCCCGCGCTGTTCAGCGCCCAGCCCGCGGCGTCTTCAGGCACGACCCAGCGTGTGGTGCGCTGGCCTTCGCTGCCCACGCTCTCCCACCCCATCGGCTTTACAGGAATTGTCAGATCGAGCTCTGGAATGGCGATGCTCACGGGAGGCGCCGCCTCTGTCGCTGACTGCGCTGCCTGTCCTGCACTGACTGCGGGGATGGTCCCGGCGGCCTCTTCACGCGTAACCGTGGCAGTGGGCGCAGAAGCAGCCGGCGTCGGCGTGAGCGGCTGACAGGCCGCAACGAACATCATGCCGGCAAGCATTACCAATACGCCAGAAAAGCGGACAGATGGGCGCATACGTCGATCGGCTGTCATCAAAATAGGAATTTCCTTTCCTCATAAAGCCCTTAATGAGTATAACTTTATAGAGCGGAGCTTCGCCGCGAATTGTAGTAGAAGCAAGCACATTGCGCAAAACGGCGCAGGCTTTTGTAGAACACCTGGTTTATCGCTACAATATCGGGTGGGGAGGCATGTGTCCCGGTGGATGCCCCGGTCTTCAAAACCGGTGGCAGGTGGCGCTGAGCCGGCTGCGGTGGGTTCGACTCCCACACCTTCCCGTTACATAAGAATGTGATGCGTAATGCGTAATGCATAAACAATTAAAGATGCATCACGCATCACGCATCACGCATCACGAATCATTCATCACACACCACACTTATGGAAATTTCACTATTTGAAGATGAAGCCCCTCTGCGCGTAGAGCGTTGCATCCTTTATCCTTATCCCGATCTCAAGCGGATTTGGACGCGGCTTTGGGTGACGCCCACACAAGCTGAAGAGAAGCCCAATCTCGAAGTTATTCTCATCAACCCGGACGGCACGGAGAATTGCAGCGTTTTCCTGATGGCGCACGCCGAAGCGCGCGCGGAGACGACGCTGCATCTGCACGCACCCATCCCTGGCGGCGTCTATGGCGTTGCTGTGGAGATGACGCAGGGCGTGGGCGATGCACAAAAAGTGATCGAACGTTACACCTTCGACCTGGTATTAGAATTCCGCAATCCAAACACCGGCGAGCCTGGCTTTGGCTTTGGCGTCGATTGGGACGAAGTGGCGCGGAAAGCTTCGTCTCGTGACTGATGCGCGCTGCCCGATCTGCCGTCAGGTTTGCGACTCCCGTATCCTGACGTATGCCTCTGCGCTGCACCCTGCGGTAGTCGAGCGAGTGCGGCGCGCCGAGCCTGCCTGGCGGCCGCCGGAAGGACTTTGTCCCCTTTGCGCGACCACCTACACCAGCCACGCGGCCGCGCAGCGCAGCCATACTTCGCTGCATACCTCCACCGAGCCGCACACGACCTTTCCCTATTACCATCGCGACGAAGAAACCCTGCTGAGTCAGCCGCAGCGCCTGCCGGATTACCACACACTGACCGGCGCGGGCGTCACGTTGGCCTTTCTGGATAGCGGCTATTATCCACACCCGGATCTCACGACCGATAGTGCTTGGACAGCAGGTGGTGGATTGGCCTGGCACGCAATCCCACGCCATCGCTGGCGGGCGCAGCTCGAACAGGTGGGGCTGCGCCTGGTGGAGTACGTCGACCTGACCGATGGCGGCGAACGCGTCGGGCTGGATCAGCCAAGCCTGTGGGACGGCGCCGGCGACAGTTGGCACGGGCAGATGACGACCTGCGTCGCCGCGGGCAACGGCTACTTGAGCCAGGGGCGCTATCGCGGCTACGCACCGCAGGCGTCGCTGCTGGCGGTCAAGATCGGGCGCGGTGGCGGGCGCATCCCGGAGGAGGACATCCTGCGCGGGCTGCAGTGGCTGCTCGACGAAGATCGCTGGCAGCGTTATAACGTGCGCGTAGTCAACATCAGCATCGGTGGTGATTTCCCGGAGGAATGGAGCGCAAACCCTGTCTGCCGCGCCAGCGCGCTTGCCCAGCGCGGCGTTTTTGTGGCCGCGGCCGCGGGCAATCGCGGCGCCAGCGAATTGCTGGCGCCCGCGCAAACGCCCACGGTGATGACGGTCGGCGGCGTCGAAGATCAGAATCGCCGCTGGCAGTCTGGCGCGCGTCCGGGCGAGCACCTTTCACTCTATCACCACAATACAGGGTCGGTGATGTATCGGCACGCGCGCGTGCGCAAACCGGAGATTCTGGCGTTGGGGCGCTGGCTGCCGGCGCCGGTGCTGCCGCCGAGTCATGTGTTTTATGAAATGACTGCGATCGACCACGTGCGCAGAGTGCTGCGCGGGGAAGGCAGCGATCTGCCGGCGGACGTGTTGCGTCACGCCGCGGTGGTTGAGGAGGATAAAACGCCGCCGGATGAGGTCATTGTCGACGTCGAGCTTTGGATGCCCGAAGTCTGGCAGGGCTTGCGGCAACGCATGAACGCTCACAAATGGGTGCACCCTCATTACCAGCATGTGGACGGCACTTCCGTTGCGGTTACGCAGGTCTCGGCGGTGGCTGCCCAGATGTTCGAGGCAAACCCTTCGCTTACCGGTGACGACGTGCGGCGTCTGCTGCTCGACGCTGCGCTGCCCTTGCCGCACGTTTTGCCGCGCCAGACGGGCGCGGGATTGCTGCAACCGGCGTGGGCTGTGGCAGCCGCGCTGCGGGCTTCGGGCGGCCGCCTGGCCGCCTATCCAGCCAGTGCGACGGTGTTGAGCGAAAACGAATTGCATAAAAGAGTGCTTCACGGTACATTGTCGGCGCCCATGCGCGTCGATGCGCAGGCGTCCACCGCCCCTGCACGCGCGGTGTACTTTGGGGTCTGGGCGCCACACGCTCACGCCGTCAGTGTGATCGGCGCCTTCAATCGCTGGCGGCCTGATGAACTTCCCTTGCGTCAGGCGGCGAACGGGTGGTGGCACGGCGTGCTGCGCCTGCCGCCTGGCGTATATGCGTATCGATTTTGGATCGCTGACGCGCGTCATCCGCAGGGCTACTGGATGCGCGATCCTGAAAATCAAGCCGTTGCCGAGAGTGGGTATCAAGATGAACACAGCCAGATCACGTTGGATTGAACAAGGATGATGTATGAATCGTGAGCATCACAAATGGTATAGCCCGCGCCTCAACCGGGATATGGAGTTGCTGGTATTTGGACACGCCGGCGCGCGCGTCCTGATCTTTCCGACCAGCATGGGACGCTATTACGAGTATGAAGACCGCGGGATGGTGAGCAACCTGGCCGACCAGATCGACAATGGCTGGCTGCAACTTTATTGCATCGACAGCATCGACGCCGAGAGCTTCTACAATCATTGGGCGCCTCCAGGCGGCAAAATCTGGCGTCACGTCCAGTACGAGGAGTACATCCTCAACGAAGTGCTGCCGATGAGTCGGTCGAAGAATCAGAATCCCTTCTTGGTCAGCCACGGTTGTAGCTTTGGCGCGTACCACGCCGTCAACATTGCGTTCCGCCATCCGCATCTCTTTGGCCGCGTGCTGGCGTTGAGCGGCAAATATGATATGAGCAGCTTCTTTGGCGGCTACTACGACGACACGATTTACTACAACACGCCCAGCCACTATGTCCCCCAGTTGCAGGATCATCACCATTGGAAGCGCTGCGCCATATGGATATCATTCTTGTCGCCGGCCAGCATGATCCAAACATCGAGAATAACCGCGCGCTCAGCCAGTCGCTGTGGATGAAGGAGTGCCTCACGCCTTCCGCCAATGGGACGGCTGGAGCCACGACTGGCCCTTCTGGATGGAGATGGTGCGCCAGTACATCGGCGGGCACGACTGAGGCGTGGGCAGGTAATGCGTGATGCGTAATACGTAAGTTATCGCGGATCACGCATTACTCATTACGAGTCACGCATTACGTATCACTCATTACTCATTGCAAGTCACGCATTACCCTTACCACCTTATTACGACCACATCTCTGGAGGACTCATGAGCGTCAAGAAAATTGGGGTGATTGTCGGCCGCGAGTGGAGCTTCCCACCGGCCTTCATCGAAGAGGTAAACAGCCGCAACGCCGGTGTGATTGCTGAATATGTCAAGCTTGGCGGCACCCGCATGAACGAACCGTGTGAGTACGCAGTGCTGATCGACCGCATCAGCCATGAGATCCCTATTATCGCGCCTACTTGAAGAACGCCATGTTGCAGGGCGCGTATTGCATCAATAATCCATTCTGGTGGAGCGCTGACGACAAATTTTTTGGCGCCGGCCTCATCACGCGCATGGGCATCCCTTCCCCCAAAACCGTGGTCCTGCCGATGAAGGCATATCCAGAAGGTGTGGTGAGTGAAAGCCTGCGCAACCTCAACTATCCGCTCAATTGGGATGAGATCGTGGGCTACACCGGGTTGCCCGCCATCCTGAAAGATGCGTGGGGCGGCGGCTGGAAGAACGTCTACAAGGTCACCAATGTCGACGAGTTGATTCGCGCCTACGATGAGACGGGCACGCTCTGCATGGTGTTGCAAGAATTCATCGAGTTTGACCAATTCGTGCGTTGCATCTGTGTGGGCCAGACCAACATCATGCCCATCAAGTATGATCCCAAGCATCGCCGCTACATTGTGGAGCACGCGCATCTGACGCCTGGACTGGGCGATCGCATTACAGAGTATGCGCAGCGCATCAACAAAGCGATGGGCTACGACATGAACAGCATCGAGTTTGCGATCCGCGACGGCGTGCCCTATGCCATCGACTTTATGAACCCGGCGCCGGATATGGATATCAACAGCGTTACGCCTCATTATTTCGAGTGGGCGGTCAAGGCGATGGCCGATTTTGCGATCGAAATGGCGCACAACCCACGCCCACAGCGCGCCGAACAACGTTGGGCGAACTATGTAGAGTAGCTTGTAGCGTCAATGGACTACCTGCTCGTTCTCTTTATCGGCATCTTGATCGGCTGGTTGATGACCTGGTTCTGGTTCATCATCAGCAACCGCTGGAATAGCAGCAAAAATCTACGCGGCTCCTACGACAAGACGATCAAGGAAATTACTGACAAAGGGAAAAAGGCGCGCGACGACAAACAGAAGTCACGCAATGCTGCGATGCGGGCAATCGTTGAAGGTATCCTTTTTGTTGTGATTACGGTGTTGCTGGTCGTCTTGACGATGAGTATGCTCAAT
>JADJVW010000036.1 GCA_016710365.1 Candidatus Caldilinea saccharophila
CCTCAGTCGAGGAGTGATTCTGCTTTTTATTGTATAAGCACCTCGGCAAGATTCGCCGCAGCCAGGCAAGCCTATGCCGCTTCACCAAAGTAGAAGACCTCCTTGAGCGGATCAATGGCGAAGCGTAGGCGCTCAAGGCACAGATACATCCCAAGAATACAAGGAAAATTGGACCGCGTCGTTGCCGGGTTGGGTACAAACGCGGTCGCTTCGATCGTGATGGTGTTACCTTCCGAAGCAAGCAGTGTGAGCGGAACCCGATAGAGTGCGCCTTGCACTATTTCACCGCGCAACAAGACTTGCTCACTCTGTAAGGCCTCGACTGGGTCGAAATTGAGCGCGGCTGCAACCTCTGGCGGGCAAATGAGGTAGATACCGCCGGTATCAACAAATGCCGAAGTCTGCAAGTCTCCAATACGGATATCGATTGTGACACGTGGTGTTTCTTCTCGTTCGGAGGCGGGGATATAGGCGTACAACACGGCGCCCGTCGCAAAGGCTTCCCCTGTTGACAACTGCCGTAGCATCAGAATACCCGCGTGTATAATATCTGCGGATTGACCCCAAAGCGTGACGTCAGTTCTTCCAGGGTAGCGGCGCTGCCCAGCAAGCTTCCGTTGGATAGCGCCACCCAACGTCCGCGATATTGTCCTCTATGCGCCTTGAGCCAGCTTCGATTCAGGGCAACGGAAGAATCGGCAGATTGATACGCGGCAGGCGTTGTCTGCGGCGCCAATACACGGGCTGCGGTCAGCAATTTGTCTGCGGCAGGATGCGACTCAGCCCCGCGTAAAGCCAGTACTCCCGCAGCCCGGTGCGCGCCTGCTGCCAATGCCCATTGAATGGCTTGTAGAAAGTCAGTTGCATCGCGTCGACGCCAGTCGATTGCGCACCTGGCTGCCAAGAATGCTTGTTCGTCGTGGTTATCGGCAGCGAGCGCCAGTGCAGCCATGCCGTAGTCCGGGTTGTCGGTTGCGGTTGATTGAGCAGACAACTCGCCGATGGCTGGCACAAAGTCGCCGAAGCGAGACCCATTGATGTCGACTGTAGACGCGTGATGATACATTCGTTGATGGGTAACCTCGATTGCTCGGGTTCCGTCCCATGGATCGTCCGATTCTACGGCGCGACGATAGCTGGGCGTTAGGGCGCCAGAAGTTGGTCTCAAATTCGAAATCAACTCCTGCATCACTTCGATCAGTGACAAAGGAGCATGGGAAGACAGTGCGACTGTCATGGTTTCGTGCCCTTGTCTACACCGCGGGGCCAAACCTTATCAGGCTTGGCTCACGCAAACTCCAGCGGAAGGCATTATAAATCACCCGGTGATAGCGGTCACATCGTTCGACCAGTTTGTCAAAGCCAAGGCTACCTTCTTCGTAGTAGTCAAAATCCAACAAAAAGAAAGGCTCGTCGGCCGACTCACTGTATGCCGTGCGCAGCGTCAACATGGCCTGATCGTCCGGCAAGTTGAGTTGCGTCACAAGTGACGCTGGTTGACTCCAGGCATCTGTCTGGAACAGCGCAGTCAACTCAGGTCGGAGCAGCGCAAGCACCTCACTCATTGTCGCGCATTGCGTTCCCTGCGTTGTGAACCGGTTAATGTAGCGGAGGCCAATGCGTGAGGCATACGCTGGTCGATAGATGCTTTCCACTGCTGTCTGCACCAGGGCGAGATTCGCGGCAAAGTCAGACCAATGCGTGTAGCGCTGCGTCGAGAGTGCATAAAAGTCGATCGCCAGCGACACCGATGTCTGGTGATCGGCGCTGGTAAAGCGAAAGACGCGCGGCGGGATTTCGGCAGATGGCGCGATGCCACTGGCCGGCGCCGGCAACTTGACGACGACACCCT
This sequence comes from Candidatus Caldilinea saccharophila, assembly GCA_016710365.1. Lineage (GTDB taxonomy): Bacteria > Chloroflexota > Anaerolineae > Caldilineales > Caldilineaceae > Caldilinea > Caldilinea saccharophila. Next base: position 1,853 of record JADJVW010000036.1, read on the forward strand.
GCTCGATGTCGAGCAAAGGAAAGCGTTCCCGGATGCGCTCCTGGAATTCGCTTGGTTCCTCACGCGCGATGCGCAGGATCGGCGGAAAACGCACCTGGCAGATCACTTCGGCCAGCGGCGGCTTTGCCAGCGCAATATCGGGATGGTGCGGAAAGTTCAGACCCATGATGTTGCTCCTGTTCACCGGATTCGCTGCCTCTATTGTAACGCACGCGGCCTACGCTTCTTCCAAATCCGCCACAATCTCGCGGAACTGCTCCAGAGCGGCCGCCAGATCCTCTACAATGGCCGCGGCCAACGCATCCGGCTCCAACAGCGCATCGCCGTCATCGACGCCATCGTCGCGCAGCCAGAAGATGTCGAGATTGGTCTTGTCGCGGGCGACCAGCTCTTCGTAGCTGTAGCGCCGCCAGCGGCCCTCCGGCGTCTGTTCGCTCCAGGTGGGCAGGCGCTCATGCCGGTTCTCTGGGTTGTAACAGGCGATGAAGTCGGCCAGCGTCGTCTCCGTCAGCGGATTCTTGCGCAGGGTCAGGTTGACGTTGGTGCGCAGATCGTAAATCCAGAGATGGCGCGTCCACGGCGTTTCGTTGGCAGGTTTGCGATCGAAAAAGAGCACATTGGCCTTGACGCCCTGTGCGTAGAAGATGCCCGTAGGCAGGCGCAGCAGCGTGTGGACATCGCACTCGTGCAGCAGCTTGCGGCGGATGGTCTCGCCCGCGCCGCCTTCGAAAAGTACATTGTCGGGCACGACGACCGCGGCGCGGCCATGCATGGCCAGCATGGACTTGACGTGCTGCACGAAGTTCAATTGCTTGTTGTTGGTCGATTTCCAGAAGTCGGTGCGTTCGATCGGCTTACTTTCTTGCTTGGTATCCCCGCTCTCGGTAACGATGGAGACGCTGCTCTTCTTGCCAAAGGGCGGATTGGTCAGCACCATGCTGAACTCCGTGCCCGGCTTGCCCAGCAGGCTGTCGCCGACCGTGACCGGGCTAATGTCGTCATCGTCGGGCCGGATGCCGTGCAGATAGAGATTCATCACGCAGAGCCGCGCCGTGTTGTCGACGATCTCCCAGCCGCGCACCAGGTCGTTGCGCAGCGATTTTTGCTGTGCCCGGCTCAGCGGTGCGTATTGCTGCCCGACATAGTCATGCGCAGCGGTGAGAAAGCCGCCGGTGCCGCACGCCGGGTCGCAGATGATCTCCTTGGGCGTGGGGCGCATCACCTGCACAATCGCCTTGATCAGCGGGCGCGGCGTAAAATACTGGCCAGCGCCAGATTTGACGTCCTGGGCATTCTTTTCAAGCAAGCCTTCGTAGATTTCGGCCTTGACATCCATGTCGAGACCGCTCCAGCGTTCGCCTTCGATCAGCGTCACCAGCCTCCTCAACTTGGCCGGGTCTTGAATCCGATTCTGCGCCTTGCGAAAGATGGTGCCAATCATGCCCGTTGCTTTTCCCAACGCTGCCAGTGTCTCACGATAATGGTCTTCCAACGCCGTTCCATCCAGTGCTTTGAGGCTCTGCCAGTTGTATGCAGCGGGGATACGGCTTGCGCGGTCATATTCCTGCACTTGCTCCTCGTCCATCTTGAGAAAGAGGAGATACGTAAGCTGTTCGACGTAGTCGCCGTAGGAGACGCCGTCGTCGCGCAGGACGTTGCAGTAGTTCCAGAGACGTTGGACGATGGTTGACGCTTGGTTTGCCATTCTCGTTCTACTTTCTACAATGACCTAACAGTAGCTGCGTCGCGATCAGAGTTGCTTGAGATGAGTGCCTTTTGCGACAATCGACCAAGCACGGTCCTATTGATCAAATTGATCAAACGCTGATTTCCCAATTGGCATTGTTTCTGGATCATACGAAAGGTCGCAGCCTTAAGAAAAACCCGATCTTTGAAGCCATACTCAACCAAATAGCCAAAGTATCTCTCCAGAGAATCTGTCAATTCAGAGATATCGTTTGGGGCACTAGGCGCAAGCACTGAGCAATGCCAGTTGGCAAAGTCATCGAGCCAACTTTTGAATGAATCATCCAATACATCTCGGACGTATCTGTCTCGTATTTCAAACACGTCATTCCATGTCGATACTTCATCACAGTCTGGCTCAAAGCCAATGACCCAGCGAGGGATTTGGCCGTTCTTTCCGGCAAATGGCTCACTATCGTCCAGAGATATCTGTACAACTGAATGATTGTAGGGGTTGAACGCCTTTCGGCGCATCCCACCTTTTCCCCAAAGAATATCTTGAGCAATCTTATATCTGGAATTGCACTTGTTGCCCATGGGGACAAGATTATATAGATTCACAGCTGCGAAGGGGTACTCACTTTCCGGCAGATAGTGGTCTAGGGCTTCACGCCGTGATTTGGGTGCATCAAAATACTCGCAACCACAAAACGGACAAACATGGTATTTTGTGGCCGAATATATCGCTTGATAGTGAACATCTCGAATACCCAGAGGTGTTAGTAACGTGAACGCAAAGTGGAATGGGTCGCTAATTGATTCCTGTACATCTGTAGAAGATCAGAAATCGTTTGGCAGCTACATCGCATTGACAGCAATCCTGCAATTTGATTCTGTTCATTAAGTGTCTTAAGTAACCCAAGTTGCCACCTAAGGGCGGAAGATAGAGAAGATGGAGGAAGCCAGGACGAAGAGGATGGTCTGGAGTTCGAAGCCATCGGCGTGACAGCGTGAATATGTTTGGGCAGGAGCGTTCGATCCGGCTGCCTGCGGTTTCGACTTGTTTGCGATAGTGGGCGAGCAGGTAAGTCATCCATGGCTCCCGCGGTCGTTTGGAGTTGGCTTTGCGAATCGGCAAGAGTAATCGGTCGCAGTCAGCCATGACATCTTCGATGTGGTAGACGTTATAGGCTTTGTCGCCGATGATCCAAGCCTGCGGTGGAAGGTCAAAGTCAAACTGGTCGAGTGCAGACGTATCGCTGAACGCACCGGGCGAGAGCAGGAACTCCACAGGAGTCCCTCTTTGGGTGACGACCAGATGAATCTTGAGTCCATAAAAGTAGCGTTTTCTTGCTGGCTTGATAGCCTCGATAGGCTTTCCGAGAGAGCTTGCAGCGGTGAATCAAGTATTGTCTGAACTGCGACCGGTAGGCTGTCATGATGTAGATGTTTCCGTCGTTGCGCTCTTTGGCAACGTCGTCCACCAACCGGAAAAGCGTCACCAACTGGTGCTTCCACTCGCTTGGGACGACGACAGAGGCGACTGCGCCAATTGTGCTCTTGAGATAGCCCTGTTCGTACAGCAGCATGCACGCCATTGCCTGATTGCCGCCGAAGTACATGAAGCGGCACCACCATGGCGATCGTCATGATTTCGGCGTCGCTCAGCACGCATTGTGGATCATCTCGATGATGTTGCCATTTCAACAAGTCGTCGCACTATAAATATACGGTACAATGTTGGTGTCCATGGAGTTCTCCGTTCTCTGTCTTGGTTTGTCGACCTGTAACAGTAACGGAACTCCATGGCATTTTCAACTCACCCTCAAGGTAGCAACTTGGGTTAAGTACCTCATCTCGTTCGAGTTGAGTCAGTTTCCTTAGATTGTCATGGTATTTCAGCAGACGTTCCTTCAGTCCGAAGCGGCTTTGGAGTCTCTCCCTGAATCGTTCCGGAATGATATCGGGCCACACATTCGGGGTATTCGACACCTTCAGATTTTCATGTATCGAGTTCAGAATCTCAACCAAGCATTCATGTAACCAGTTATTGCTTGTAACCGCTTCAACAGGGTAGCCAAATAACATTGGAGAATACCTTCTTCATTTGTCAGTCAATTGTTGAAGATGATCGATAAGAAATATTTTCTCCACCGAATAACCCAGTCGATCTATGCCAGTCTTGACCTCATCTGCATCGCTGCTATGCATGAGTGCATCAATCTCCTCCAAAGGCACTTTCGAAATCGGGGGGCGGACACCAAAACATTCCTCTAATATTGAGTCAAAGGTCGTCCCGTACGTCTCGACATTGGGATGCCTATACTCTAGCTTTCCATCCTCTCTCTTCTTAAAGATGAACACTTTGTCTCTGCGCATGTCCGATGGCACAAACGGCGAATGTGTCGTCAGCAAGCACTCCTGCTCTGACGCCCCGGAATCTGACCTTCGGTCGCCATGATTCGTCGGCAAGTCAAGGACGCGTGATATAAATTTCACCCGCCAAAGTGGGTTGAAGTGGGATTCCGGTTCATCTAGTAAGAAGAGCACATTGAGGAACGATAGCATACACATCGTACCCATGATTTGTGCCTGCTGATGTTCGCCATCAGATAAGGACACGTAATCAACAACTTCGCCGCTCTTGCCTGAAACGAAACTCACTCGCTCGAAGCGGAATACCTTGTCTTCATCCTGAGGTTCTGGCAGGCGAGAAGCAAACCGGCGAGTCTTCGTATCACGTTTGAACCGATCTCTGGTCGGTTTGGGAATAGCTAGATCGTTCAACATAGCAAGCTTGTGCAGCGACGAATAAAGACGCAGCGCACTATCCCAAAATGCCCGAAAAGCCAGCTTGGTTTGTTCATTGATCCAATAGTCGAATACGTAGGTTTCTGAGGCTTCGTCGTAGGAATAGCAGGTAGCACAACGACGTAATTGGTCCAGGTATGTCTCAAGTTCGTGGGTCAACTGTATGCCCTTGCGGTTAGTTTGTGTCCGCTTGGCCCGTTGCACCTTTGGTGCAGCACTGTGGGCGAGTTGGATGATACAGCGAACAGAGTGAAGATCACTTAGCCCGGCGTCTTGTAATAGCGCATGTTGTTGTTCGGCTTCTCCCATGACCAGATTTGCCACCAACACTTCAAGATGGGTTCCGTAGTCAATCAGCATGAGTCGTGTATCAGGGATTTCGTGTGGCTCGTGTGAATCGGCTAGAGCAGCTGTCCTGACCTGTTCAGCGTAACCGCTGCGACTGACCAGAAATGGCAGGCTGAGAGTTTCGTTGTTGCCTGATGTGTAGCCAACGATCTTGCTCGGTAGTAAGTCGATAGCTAAGGTTGAACCTGGATCGAGCTCAATCCAATCTTCCTCGCCTTTCACCTTGATTTCCAGTATCGGTCGCCGTTTTCCGCTCGACTTGCGCGATATCCAGACATGCTTTATCTCACCATTACTGTCAGGGATGAAATACTCTATCTCAAACTGCGTATCGGGATTCCCTTCATCGCGTTCTTCAGTAGGCACGCAGGCGTGATAAATTGACTGAAATATCTCCGCTAGCACCTGCAAGAACTGGGACTTGCCCGAACCATTGGGGCCTACCAGACAGAGCGGATCGAAGCCGGTGTTGTCGAACAAAGGCGATCTCAGAGACACATCCAGATCGTCCAAAAGTCCTCCACAAGTCTCGGCAGCAATAATATGAACACGTAGGAGTTTCATTCATGCCCCCTGACGAAGACCATCGCCTTCAACTTGGAATCGAATTTCAAGGTGAGTTTTGGTGGCGTTTCGCCAAGCAGACCAAATAGGACATCTCTGAGAATTTCATAGTTGCTAGCGATGTTGTTGCGCAATTCATCAAATGCAAAGGTGTCTTGTGGCATCTCTTCGATTGTCTGGAGAACCGATTCTCTGGAGATTTCCCTCTTCACAGATGGCTTTTTATTCTTCTTCTCGGTTTTCGTTTCCACGTTCTTTTGTGCCTCTCGTTCTGCACGAATCCAGTGAAGCAATGCATGAGCTGGTTCATCTTTCGCTGACTGAGGTACTAGCTTCCCAACATATGCCCGCTTCAAGATAGACTGGCGAAATTTCGCCAATCGTCTCAGATCGGTGTCAACAGCGGACTCGACCGCATTGGCCACAGTGATTAGCCTATCATATTCGCTGATTATAATGTGCTGTTCAGCCAGTGGTGGTAACGCAACTGCCATCTCAGCGAGTCGTTGCCCACCAAGATGGTGAATTCCAACACCTTTTGCGATCTGGCCAAATCTGCCTGTCCTGGCATCTTTCAGAAAATGAATCTGCAGATATTCCGGCGGCAAGCCAATCGTCTGCACACGTATCAAGGTGTTCTGAAAACAACAGCCGTCAATCTCTTCGCGCCAGATGAATGACTTGCCTACTTCATTTGGACTGCCAGACGCCTCAGAAAGCAGGATGTCGCCAACGCGAAGCTGATACCGCTCAAAGTCCGCAGGCGGGAAATTCATCTCCGCTACATCCGAGATGTCGAGTCCATCCCAGGTGGCATTTGCGGCGCGCAGATAGGGACGCATGTATGGTCCTTGATGATTCTGCGGAGATCGTTGGCGTCCCAATTGCACGGTTCCCAACTGTTCCACTGTCGCCCAACACCACCCCTCCGGCAGTTCCGGCAGTCCCGCCACATCCGGCTGCGCCGGTTCCTGATACTTCGCCTTCCACTTCTCATCCTTCGGCAGATACTTCTCGTACGCCGTCTCGGGCACGTCTAGCCACGTATCTTCCAGCGGCTCCGCTGACGCCTGCTCGGATGCCTTGCGCGCATCGGCCAGGGCGCGCTGCCTGGCGCGTTCAACCAGGCGTGCCCACTCCTCGGCCTCCCACTTCGCCCGGCGCTCCTTGAGAATCCTTGCCAGCAGGTCGTCCGCCCGCTCGTAGGTGCGCCTTTCCTGGCGGGCCAACTCGGCTTCGGTGGAGACGAGCCGTCCTTCGCACGCCGCCTTGAGCAGCGCGCTCTTGTACTGCGCCAGCCGCGCCTGCGCCCGCCGCAGCGCCGCCTCCGCCGCATCAAGCCGCGTGAAGTAGGACTCGATGGCTTCGACGATGCGGTGTTGTTCGTTCAGGGGAGCGAGAGGAAGTGCATAGGTAACGACGAAGTCCTCCGGGACGCGTAGCTGCCCCGCAGTACCGCTGAAACTCGCCTTGGCATCAGCACGAAACGTTGTCTGTCTGATGAAATGAAAAATCCAGTCCCGTGATACACCGTCGTAAGGCCGAATGACATGGAACTCCGTGGAACCAAAGCCTATGCCGTTGGGCAAACTGTGGGCAATTGCTGCTTTGCCGTTCTCCATGCTGGGCGTTATCTTCGCAAAGAGCACGTCGCCATCTGCGAAGGCTGAATATCCACGCTTGACCTCGCCTAATGGGCGAACCGATGCTTGGTCAATCGTTCCCGACTCGGCATTCACCGCGCTCATGGGCACAAATGCGACTTCATCAACATCGGTCAGTTCAGCAAGCTGAGGTGGTCGCTTGTTGATTTCGGCAACTTCGCCAATCGTCGTCCACACCCAGCCATTCGGCAGGTCAGTCAAAGGTTCCGTCATTGCGTTCTGCTATTCATGATTCGTGTCGCTGCGTCAGTCACGGTACGGCGCTCTTACTTCAAACGACGACTAGCGCGTTATTGAGTTCCATCAGGATCGAGTTGACTTCGCCGCCAAAGACGTGGCGGGCGCTGATGAGGCCGCCGCGGCGGTAGAACTCCCCCTCGCTCAGATCGTTGGGCCGGATGTCCAGGTTGACGCCAATGTGCGCGGCGATAGTGTCCAGCCACCAGCGTTGTTCGGCGCTGAAGCGGCGGCCGTGCGCCTCCTGCACCGCCAGCCACTCTTTGTAGCGCCGCTGCACCAGTTCGGGATAGGGCGCCAGTTCGTCATCCAACTGGATGGCATGGCGCACCAGCGAGACCAGGTCGCTCAACACGCGGCGCCCGCCGGCGTCGCGCACCTTGTCCTTCTCCAGTTGCGCATAGGCGCGCCACAGGCTCTCTGTGCTCCAGTTGTGCGGCGGCTGCCTGAGCCGCTCGGCCAGCTCCGCCACCTGCTCGTCGGTCACGCGGCGCTGGCTGTAGGGCTGGCTGTAGATGATCTGCAACGCCGTAATCTCGTCGATGTGCGCCTCGATAAACTGCTGGAACGATTCGACCGTCTCGCGTGCCGACGCGGTCGCCGCCGGGCTGAAACCGGCCTCGCGCACCACATCGAGGCTGACCGTATCGATGGTCTGTTCGGTCGCCTGCTGCTCCGCAATCAGCAGCGCGCGCAGCGCCGGGTTGGTGACCAACGGCTCCACGGCAGCCTTGCGCAGACGGTCGCCAACCGCCTCGATCACCTGCGCATATTCCTCGGCGTTCTCGTCCAGCCCAGGCTGTTCCTGCTGCGCCACCGCCAGCAGATGGTCGAGGTCGATGGCATCGAGCAGCCGGTTCGCCAGCGTCTTCAACGAGTGGCCGCTGCCCTGGCCGGCAATCGCCTGGCGCTGCTCCGGGCGCAGACGGCGCTCCAACCGCGCCAGCCTGGCCGCCAGCGACGAGACCGTATCGGCGTCGTGCGCGCCCCAGGCGACCTGCTCCAGCAGCTTGTCAAAGGGCACCGATCGCTTGCGTTCCAGCGACTGGCTGTCGACCTTTGGGCTGTCGACCACGCCCACGGCATCGACGATGACAAAATGATCCTTGCTGTCGGCGTCCGGCGTTGCCTGCTGCAACTCGGTCGGAGTGACGACACGCCCGCCGCGCCCGCGCATCTGCTCGAAGAGCACGCGTGACTTGACGAGGCGCATGAAGAAGACGATCTCCAGCGGCTTGATGTCGGTGCCCGTGGCGATCATGTCCACCGTGACGGCAATGCGCGGATGGTAGCTGATGCGAAAGTCCTGGATCAGATCCTCCGGTTTGACGCCGCTCACCTTGTAGGTGATCTTCTTGCAGAAGTCGTTGCCCCGGCCAAACTCCTCGCGCACGATGCGCACAATATCTTCGGCGTGGCTGTCGTCCTTGGCAAAAATCAGCGTCTTAGGCGTCTCTTTGCGTCCGGGGAAGATCTCCGTAAACAGCCGGTCGCGGAAGGTGCGAATCACCGTGCGAATCTGGTCTTCTGCCACCACGCTGCGGTCAAGCTCGCTGCCTGCATAGCTAAAATCTTCGTCCAGACGCTCCCAGCGCAGCGCGCGTGTCAGCGCGTCGCGCTGGCCCACACTATAACCGGCTTCGACGGTGCTGCCCGCTTCGGTAATCTGCGTGCGAATGCGGTAGACCTCGCCGTCCACATTGATGCCGTCGGCCACCGCCCGTGTGCGGCTGTACTCCATGACCAGGTTGCGATGAAAAAAGCCAAAAGTCTGTTTGGAGGGCGTCGCCGTCAGCCCGATCAGAAAGGCGTCGAAATACTCCAGCACCTGGCGCCAGACATTGTAGATCGAACGGTGGCATTCGTCGATGACGATGACATCAAAATACTCGATGGGAATCGCTCGGTTGTAGATCACCTGCTTAGGGGGCAGGTCGGCGGGCAGGTCGCCGTCGAAGAGCGATGCTTCCTCGTTGCCAGCATCATAGTCCGGCTCGCCGGAGAGAATCGAGTAGAGGCGCTGCACCGTCGTAATGCAGACGCGGCTGACGTCGTCCAGCACGTTCGCCTGCAAGTGCTGTACGTTGTAGAGTTCGGTGAACTTGCGCCCGTCGTCCGGCGTGACAAACTGCTGAAACTCCTTGTAGGCCTGGCGCCCCAGATTGCTGCGATCGACGAGAAAAAGCACGCGGCGTGCGCCAGCATGTTTGATCAGGCGGTAGACAAAATTCACGGCGGTAAAAGTCTTGCCGGTGCCAGTCGCCATCTGGATCAACGCTCGCGGCCGGTTGTCGCGCAGCGAGCGCTCCAGGTTCTCAATCGCTTCAGTCTGCACTGGCCATAGCGCCCGATTGTCCAAATCCGGCATGGTAAGCACGCGCGTCCGCAGCGTCCCTGCCTCATGCACCCACACCCGCAGCGTCTCCGCCCGATGAAAGGCAAAGAGTTGCCGGCTGCGCGGGTCGGGGGTCCAGCCCGTTGGTGAAGAAGGTCTCGACGCCCGTGCTTTCATAGAGAAACGGCAGCGGTTTGCGCCAGGCGGGCGGGATATCCGGTAGCCCGTCGCTGTACTTGGCCGACTGCGACTCGACGCCGCTCAGCGGTGTGCCCATTTTCTTGGCCTCCACCGCGCCCACGGCCATGCGATCCACCAACAGCAGATAGTCGGCAAAGCCGGTTTTCAGCGGGAATTCGCGCACGGCAATGCCCGTCGCTGCTGCGGGGTTGAAATCCGCGCGATCCTGCACGACCCAACCGGCGTCGGCAAGCATGCGGTCGATTTGCTTGCGGGCCTTGGCTTCGGGGAAAGAAGGATTTGTCATTTCGCCAGCGTAAAAGAGAAAAATAACTTCGGCATGGTCAGGATTATAGCGAACCAACGATCCGGGCGCAACAGGAGATGTACGTTGCACTGGTCAACCCAGGATGCTTTGCGACACACCCAACACCACCACAACGCCGACCCAGGCGCTGGGCCGTCGCGGCGCGCCCGCGCCTTGCGCGCCCGCGCGCGCCGGTAAAGCCAACCGCGATAGCACAGCAAGCCGTAGACGAGCAGCACCGCCAGCCCGGCGCCGATGGAAAAGTTGAGCCAGATATGGCGTGTTCTTGGTCATCCACCCGTCTGGCGGTATGATGCCCCTATTTTCTTCCACACCACAATTGACAAGGAGCACACACATGTCCAGCGGTAAACTCGTCCGCCCCCACGGCCTGTTCTTTGAGGAATTTATCATCGGCGACCAGACCGAAAGCGTCGGGCGTACGGTGACCGAAACCGACATCGTCGCCTTTGCCGGCGTCTCTGGCGACTACAATTTGATCCATACGGACGCCGAATATAGCAAAGGGCAGATGTTTGGTCAGCGCGTCGCGCATGGCCTGCTCGTGCTCAGCATTGCCAGCGGGCTGGCAGTGCGGCTGGGCTTTATGGAGGATACGATCCTTGCCTTCCGCAGCCTGGAGTGGAAGTTCACGGCGCCGGTCTTCATCGGCGACACGATCCGGCTGCGCGTCACCGTGGAGGCCACCAAGCCCATGCCGCGGCTGGGCGGTGGGCTGGTGACGCTGAAAATGGAAGTGATGAACCAGAAAGATGAAGTCGTCAACCGCGGCAGTTGGGATGTGCTTTGTCGCAGCCAGACGTAAACACGCGCAGTAAGCATGAGCCGCCTCAACGGAAGCCCAGCCCGCGCTCTTTCAAGCTCACATAGCGGTTGCGCCCGATCACCAGGTGGTCAAGCACGTCGATGTCGAGCAGGCGGCCCGCCTCAACCAGTTGCTCGGTGACGCGCACATCTTCCGGGCTGGGCGTCGGGTCGCCGCTGGGGTGGTTGTGGACGACAATGATCGAGGCGCAATTGGCGCGGATCGCTTCGCGAAAGACCTCGCCTACGCGCACAACCGCGGTGTTGAGGTTGCCTGCATAGACGTTGACCACCCGGATCACGACGTTCTTGGTGTCGAGCAGCACCGCGCGCAGATGCTCCTGTTCGAGCAGGCTCATCTCCAGCATCAGCAGGTTGGCGACATCGGCGGGGCTGCGCACCTGCGGGCGCTCGTGCGGGGACGTGGCCAGCAGACGCCGCCCCAACTCCAGCGCGGCTTTGATCTGGGTCGCCTTCGCTTCGCCGATGCCGTGCACCAGACACAGCTCGTCATGGCTGGCCTGCGCCAGACCGGGCAGCCCGCCGAACTGGCTCAGCAGCCGCTCGGCCATGCGGAGAACATTTTCGCCGCGCCCACCCATGCGCAGGATGATGGCAAGCAGCTCGGCCGTGCTCAGGGCGCCGGACCCGGCGTAGACCATCCGCTCCCGCGGCCGCAAATCCACCGGCAGATCGCGAATCATCGGCGTGTATTCAACGACGGGGACAGTTTCCACAATGACCTCCAATTGTGATGCGTAATGCAGGAATTTTTTCTCTGCGAACCGCTGTCTCTCCGCGCCTCTGCGTCAGAGGCAATCTTCAAGGTAGCCCGGCAACCTGTCGATACGCTGCGGCCACGCTGTAGAGAAACTGATGGGCGTCACGCCAGGTGGGGCCGGGCAGCGGCGTTTCCAACTTGGCGGCGATGGCGTGCGCCAACCGCAGGGTCAGTGTGGGATCGGTGCGACCGCGCGCCTGGCGGTCGAGCATGGCGCAGATGAGCTGATAGTCGTCGCCGGACAAGCGCCGGATGGTGTGGATGTCCGGCAAGGTGGCATCGGCAGCCGGCGCCACCTTGCGCCGCGCCGGTTGGACAAGCGCATCCAGGCGAACAGCATCCGGCTGCCGGATGACCAGCGTGCCCGCGGCAAAGTCCCCCAGGCGCCGGACATTGCGGTTGAAAAACATCGTCACAAAACCGAGGTCATAGGCGGCAGGCAGGAAATCGACCAGCCGCACCAGGTTGCGAATAGCCACTTCGAGAAAGCCAGGCCCACTGCCGTCGAGTTTGACCACGCGTGCCGGCCAGCCGCTTGCCAGGCGTCTGCCCCTGCCATCCCAGCTCGAAGACCAGATAGTAGCCCCAGAACAGACCGAAATTGATCAGCGCATAGATGGCAATGACAAGCCCAGCCACCCATCCGGGATCGTCGGCAAAATCGGTTACGCCCCCGCCATTTTCGCTGACCGCGCCGAGCGCCACGCCCAATAAAATGTTGAGCAAAAAGAGCAGCAACACAATCAGAAACGTGTCAATGAGCGCGCCGATGAAGCGACTGCCAATGCCGGCGATCTGGAAGTCGAAAGTTACGTTTTCCGGCGTGGCGATGGTATACTCATCGCCATCTAACGGGCGCAGGTCGGATGGACTCTCCACGGATTTATTCCCAAGATGAATTTAGAATTTTTTCTTCAGCGCCGGCGCACAAGCTGGCAACGGATGGAGACGCTGCTCCAGCAGGCTGGCGCCGACCCGCGCCGTTTGTCGGCGCAGGAACTCGACGAACTTGGTCTACTCTATCGCTCGCTCACTTCAGACCTGGCCCTTGCCCAGCGCGACTTTCCTCAGCAACAGGTGACGCGTTATTTGAACCAATTGGTCGGACGCGCCCATACGCTCATCTATCGGGGCGAACCGCTGCGACGGCGCCAACTCACGCACTTTTATCAGCGTGGGTTTCCGCAATTATACCGCGCCCTCCTCCCTACACGATTGCGGCATTTGTCCTGTTTTTGGCGCCGGCAGTCGCAGCGTTATGGGCCGTGGCCGTCAACCCGGATTGGATCTACGTGATCGAGGGGCCAGCCATCGCTGACCTGGTGGCGCAGGTCGAGCAGGGCGAATTATGGACCGAGATCGCACCCGGCGTCCGTTCGGCGGCGTCATCGCTGATCATGACGAACAACATCCAGGTGATGTTTCTGACCTTTGCGGGAGGGCTGACCGCGGGGCTGCTCACCTTTTGGGTGTTGCTCAGCAATGGCATGCATCTTGGCGCCATCTTTGGCTTGTTGATCGTGCACGATCTGGCGTGGGGGCTGGCCGAGTTCATCGTTGCTCACGGCGTCGTCGAGCTGAGCGTCATCTTTCTGGCGGGTGGCTGCGGTCTCTATGTAGGCGATGGCCTGCTGCGTCCCGGATTAGCCAGCCGCAAAGATCTGCTCATCCAGCGCACACGCATTGGCGTGCAGTTGATTCTTGGCTCCGCGCCTTTCCTGGTCGCGGCTGGCCTCATCGAAGGCTTTCTCAGCCCGTCGGCAGCGCCCTGGTGGGTGAAGGCGGCGGTGGGCGCCTTGTCAGGCACAGCCCTCTATGCTTACTGGCTGGGCGCGGGCCGCAATCCTACGGAAATATAGCGACATGCGCATACAATTCTACGAACGCACCGCCTATCATCTATCGGATCAGCCCGTGCCAAGCTGTTTTGTGCGGTTGGACGAGCTGTTCGATCAACACTTTACCACGTTTGAGGATGCCTACAGCCACCCATGCGTCGTGATGGCCGAGAGCCTGTGCGGGCGCATGGCCGACGTCGAGATGTACGCCTTTCTGATCGAGGATGCCCGTAAACGCCACACCGTGGATCCGAAAGCCGAGGCGAAGGCCGCCATCCTCACGCGATCATTCTGGGTTGGCTATTTGGGCGCCGGCCGTGCGTTGTTGGACGTGGGCGCCGCGGTGCTGGCCGGCCTCTATGGACTCTCGCTCTCAACGGCCACGACGACCTTCGCCAGCGGCGACTTCTGGCATCAATTGGTTTCCAGCCAGCCGAACGTGCACCGGCGCTACCATCCGTTGCGTCTGTTCGTCACCGAATTTATGCGCTGGACGACCGAAAGCGCATAGGATTCCGCCGATCCTGGTGATCGAGGCGCAGTTTGGCAAATATGCCACGCGCGACAACCGGCTACAATTCTACGACGAGCCTGATTTCACCCCTCGCCGAGATGAGCAGCGTGACCATGCACGCCCGCTGGATCGACCCGTTGGCGCTGCACGATCGCTGGAAGCCCCAGTTTATGCTGCTGTGTGAAAAACTCGCGGTCGATCTGGAGAAAGGGCTTGACCGCACGCGCCGTTAAAGACGCTAACGAACCCTTGACGCAAAGTCGCAGAGGGGCAGAGGTTCGCGGAAAAGAGCAAGAAGATTCTGCCGGCTTCCTCTGCCTCTCCACGCACGCGTCAAAGTGGGAAGCTTCTCGTCGTCTCCTGTGGTATGATCGCAAGCATGGGTCATCCTAGCCGCGACACGCTTATCGAACAGTTGCAAAGCGTGCCCTATTTTGCCGGTTTGCACGCTGCCACCTTGCACACGTTGGCCGATCTCGCCACCTGGCATGAGTACGCGCCGGGCGCCGTCGTCTTTTTGGAAGGCGAACTCAATACCGGCCTTTACAGCGTTCATACCGGCTGGGTCAAAGTGGTGATGTTTTCGCTCGATGGCCGCGAACAGGTGTTGCGCTACTTTGGCCCCGGCGAGGTTTTCAACGAGATCGGCCTCTTTCTGGCGCGGCCCAACCCCGCCACCGCCCTCGCACTGGAGCAGAGCGGGCTGTGGCAACTGCACCGCTCGGCGTCGCAGCCATTGTTGGCCGCGCACCCAGATCTGCTCCTGCAAGTCATGGCGAACATGGCCGAGCGCATCGCCTATCTCGCCGGCATGGTGGCCGACCTGTCGTTGCACACCGTCGAAGTGCGTCTGGCGCGCCTGCTGCTCGACGCGGCGCCAGACGATGCACTGGTGCGCCAATCCTGGCTGACGCAAGCCGAACTGGCTGCTCGGCTGGGCACAGCGCCGGATGTCCTGAGCCGCGCGCTGCGCGGCTTGGCTGACGCCGGCTTGATCCAGTTCGACCGCCGTCAGATCAGCATCCTCGATCGCCCTGAATTGACTCAACGCGCCCGGTTGGTTGAGTAATTCGCCGGCGCGACCCAACGCCGCAGCCGCCTACCCGTCGGCTTCACTGAATTTCAGCCGTCAAACCCGATAAAAGTCGTGGAAACAGCCGCGCAAAACCGTTATGCTTGGCATCAAGATTGATTGATTCCGTATGCAAAACCTTTCTTCAGGAGATGTCAAGATGTCAGAAACAATGACGATGCAGACTATTTTTTTCCCATCGGTAGAGAAACAGGTCATTTTTGGCGAGGATGGCCCGCGACCGCAATTTCTCGTCGACAGCGAAAAGCTCAAGGTGCTTGTGGCGGGTCTGGAGCCGGGGCAACAGATCCCAACACACCCCGAAACGCTGGCCGTCTACTATTTCCTGGAGGGCGAAGGCGTGATGACCGTCAATCACGAGGAGTTCGCCGTCACCGCTGGCTCGACCATCGTGACGCCACTCGGCGCCGCCCGCGGGATGCGCGCCACCACCCGCCTGATTTTCCTCGCCGCCAAAAGCTAGAGGCTGGCCTGGAAAGCCATTTATTTTGACGCGAAGGCGCGGAGATGTAGAGAAAACGCAGAGAAGGCTGGTAGAAATCTTTTATTTTTCTCTGCGCACCTCAGCGACTTCGCGCCTCCGCGTCAAATAGTTCCTTCACTCACAAGGAGAATCCTGATGTTGAACCCATTCTTGCTGATGGCTGCTTTTTACCTGATCGTGGCGATTGTGGCAGTGGCGGACGCCGCGCTGACCAGCTTCGGGCTGCTGCCGTGGTTTACGGGCCTGCCCTGGTTGCGCGTGCACTTCATCACGATCGGCGTTTTCACGGAGGCCGCCTTTGGCGTGCTGCCCGCCTTTCTGGCCGCGCGTCGCGGCGCGCCGCCGCCGACGACGCGCTGGGACATATGGTTGCTTCTCAACGCTGGCCTGGTGGTGTTGCTGGCAGGCATCCCCAGCATCAATCCGGCCTTGATCATCACCGGCGGCACGTTAGTTTTCATCGCGGCGCTCTTGCTGATCCTGCAATTGCGCGGGCTGGGCCTCGCGCAGACGCCGGGCAACGGCAGCCTCAAATTCTACGTGACCGGGCTTGTCTATCTGCTGACCGGCATCTTGGTCGGCACAGGGCTTTGGGTAGGGTGGAGCGAACCGCTGCGCATCGGCGTCCCCAAAGAGGTGCACATCCACGCCAACAGTTGGGGCTTTGCCTCACTGGTCTTTGCCGGGCTGTTGATTGATTTAGTGCCGGCGCTCACCGCCGCGCCGCTGGCGTCGCGACGCACCACGACCTCTATCTTCTGGGCGATGGCGCTCGGCGCGCTGGGGCTGGTGTTGGGGCCTTGGCTGCATGGCAACTTGTTTGCGACCGTGCCGGGCCTGGTGTTGCACATTACCGCCACGGTCTGGCTGCTGGTTGTGCTGGTGCAGGCGCTGCGCCGACATGGTCTCTTTGCCCGCGCGGGCGCGTGGCACCTGGTCGTCTCCTATGTGTGGATTTTGCTGCCGGTGCTGATGGCGCCATTGATCTTGCTGGGCGTCGCCAACGTGCCTGGGGCGGACATCGAAGCAACCGCGCCGCAGGCGTTGGTCTACGGGTGGATGCTGCAATTCTTCTACGCTGTGACCCCTTATTTCGTGGCGCGCTGGTTGCTGCGGGATGCCAATGCGCGGCTGGGCGGCAATTGGTTGAGCCTGGCTGCCGTAAATCTGGGCAGCGTGTTGATCTGGGCCAGCATCTTCTTGGTGGAGATCCGTGCACCGCTCCATGCCACAAGTTATGTGCTGCTGGGCGTGTCGCTGGTCGCGGCGGCTTGGGAGACGATCTCAATTACGTTGACAGCGTTGCGGCGTGCGGAACAGAGCGCCCCACAGACGGCTTGAGCAATTGCCAACCGCAAAGTTAAAAGAGAGTGATTTTCAGTACTTCACGAATTTCACGCGAAACTGCGAAGAACGCGAAGGAAACCATCTTCGACTTCGCAGCTTCGCGTGAGACAAAATCGTGAACTGCTGAGTTTAGCGACTGATGCGCACGCACCTGTTTGCCAAGCAGTTGTAGGCCGCGTTCAGGCGTCAATCCGTGCGGGGTGCCGAACTCTACGCGTGTGGCGCCGGCGGCGAAAAGCGCTTCAGCGTGGGCCGCCACAGCATCGGGCGCACCGGCGATGGCAAAGCGGTCGAGCAGGTCATCGGAGATGAGCGCGGCCGCCGCGGCGAAATCGTAGCGCGCCGCAGCTTCTTTCAGCCGGCCGAGCAGCTCCGGCTCGATCGACGTCGTCGGGTCCAACTCGGCGACAACGGGCAGGTAGAGCGCCACCTCACGCCGGCCAGCCGTCGCGCGCCGCGCCATCCTCGTCCACCACCGACACCGCACCGATGACGATCTCCACCTTGCGTTGGGTTGCTGCGGCGTCTTCCGTTTCTCTGCGCATCCTCTGCACACCATACGTTGCTGCGTCAAAATCCAGAATTCTCCTGAAATGTGGGATCACGTCAGGGTTGGCGCTGCCGCCGATCTTGATCGCGGTGATTTCGTCGAGACAGGCGCGGATCGTCTGTTCGCCCCACGCGCCGAGCAGAAAGGGAATATCCGGCCGCAGGATGGGCCAGCGCAGCGCGTCGCCGCCGGCTAGCGGGAAGATCTCGCCGGGCAGCGGGGCCGGGTCGCGACGCAGCAAATGGCGCACCGCGCGCAGCGCCTCGCGCAGCGCGGTGACGCTGCGTTGCGGATGCAGCCCGACAAAGCCCAGCCAGCTCCCGCGCGCCAGGCCAAGATAGGCGCGGCCATGGCTCGCCTCGTCGATCAGGGCAATGTTGCCGGCGATGTTGATGGGGTGGCAAGTGAAGGGATTGACCGCGGCCACGCCGAGCGTGATGCGCTGCGTCGCCCGCGCCATCTCCAACAGCGGCAGCCAGGCCGGCTGGTAAAGCATGTCGTTGTAGACGGTGACAGCGTCGAAGCCGTAATTTTCGACCGCGGCGGCCAGCGCGCCATAGGCGGTCAGCGCCTTGTCGGTCTGGAAGGCGATCGAAAGTTGGCGCGTGGCGGATTCAGCGCGCATCGACATTGACGCTCAGTTCGCGCAGGCTGGCGGCAAGTGTTTCCGCGCGTTGGGGCAATAGCACAGCGCGCTGGCGCTTGGGTAGCAGGGTGTCCACGAACGTATCATCCTCCGTAACAATCAACAGCGCCTATCCATCCGCGCCTATGGGTTTTCCCCGGTGGCGGTGGGGCGGTCTGGGTCGGCGCTCCACTCACTCCAGGAGCCGACATAGAGCCGGCCCAGGCCCAGCCCCGCCACTTCCAGCGCGATCAGATTGTGAACAGCGCTGACGCCAGAGCCACAATAAAAGATTGCCATCGTGGGCGTCGCATCTTCCAGCAGTGACTCGTACCGTTCGCGCAATTCACCCGCGGCGAGAAAACGCCCGTCAGCGTCCAGATTCAGCGCGTACGGCGCGTTGACCGCGCCCGGAATGTGCCCGGCGGCCGGGTCGATGGTTTCATTTTCGCCGCGGTAGCGGTCGGCCGCGCGCGCATCGAAGAGACGCAAGGTGGGATCGTCGCGTCGCTGCATCAACTCATCAACGGTGGCTTGAAGCTGCGGACGCGGGCGGGGCGTAAAGGCGCGGGGCGCGCGCTGCTCCGCGCCGCCGCGCGTGGGGCGTTCCTCCGCCTGCCAGGCCCGCCAATCACCATCGAGCACCGCCACCGCGTCGTGACCCAGCCAGCGCAGCATCCACCACAGCCGGCCAGCATAGACGCTGCTTGCATCATCGTACACAACTACCTGAACCTGGTCATCGATGCCCCACGCCGAGAGCTGCGCTGCAAAATCCTCGCTCGCCGGTAAGGGGTGGCGGCCCGTCTTGCCAGGAAGCGGCGGGCTGGAAAGGTCTTCGTCCAGATGGGCGTAGACCGCGCCGGGAATATGCGCGGCCAGGTAGTCGCGGCGCCCCTTCGCTGGTTCGGCCAGCGCAAAGCGACAATCGACGATCACCCAAGCGGGATCGTCGAGATGGGCGGCCACTTCCTCACTCGAAATCAACGTTGTAAATGCCATCAAACACCCCGTTCTTGTAATTCACAACTATCTTTACACTTTGGGCGCTTTCCCAAGATGACAGAGCATAACGCTTGTCAAGCATTCATCTGTCGCTGAGAAAGGCTGCGCACTGCGAGGCCGTCCTATGGCTGCGCCGCCGAAATCCTGCGCCCTTGCGCCACCGCGCCGACGCGCGCCACAGGACCGCCGGCCGGCGCCAGCACCGCGGTGAAGGTGGACTCGCCCCCGCGCGGCACCACGTTGTAGTCCGGCTCGATCTTGCGCGTGGCGACGACGCGGCCCAGCGAATCATACGCGGTCAGCACGACCTGCACCTGCACCGCTTCCTCCGGCCCAATGTTTTTGACGCGCCCCGTCACGGTGTATGAGGCGTACCCCTCGCTCGTGAACTCAATATCGTTGACTTCCAGGTCGCGGTAGTAGCTGCCGATATAGGCGGGCACGGCGCGCAAGGCAAAGACCTGATAGCGGGCGAATTTGCCCGGCCGTTCGCCAAAGAGCACAGCAAATGGCGCGCGTTCGTCAGCATCGACCAGATCGAGCGCCACGAGCCCTTCGGCGCGCGCCACTTCCGCCCCCGCATCATCCAGCAGCATCACGCCGACGCGCACTTGCTCCAGCGGCGCGCCCGTGTTGTTCCACACTTCGCCGAGCACCGACAGGCCGCCGATCGTCGTCTCGCTGAAGTGGATATTCTCCACCGCCACGGGCAACGGCGTGGGCGTCGGCGTGAGCGTGGTGGCGAGTGCGGCGTCAACCTCCTCCTGGCGTGGGATGATCAGCTCCTGGCCAAGTTGGAGCAGGCGCGGGTCGAGGATGCCATTGGCGTCCTGCAACGCAGAGACGCTGACGTTGTACTGCGAGGCAACGGAGAGCAGCGTTTCGCCGGATTGAATAGCGTGTACGATCGGCGTCGGCGTGACCGTGGGTGTATAGGTCGGCTCCGGCGTGTAGGGGGCGGGCGTCGCGGTCGGTTCCAGCGTGGCGACCACGACATTGACCGAAAGCGTGGCCGTCGGCGGCGGCGTGGGCGTGGGCGACAGGGTGATGACCTGGCCGCAGCCCGCCAACAATCCCATTACGACCAGCAGACTCAGCCCAACTACCAACGTGCGCGCTCTAGGATGCGTTTGCATTTGACGTGGGAACATATAGACTGGAGTATAGCATAGGCGGCTTTAGGCCGCAGAAAAGCTATAGAATAGGAAGAGGAAACCGACCATGACTAAAATCGCTATTATCTCTGACAGCCATGACCAGATCGTTTCATTGACCCACGCGCTCGATCTGGCAAATGCCGCCGGCGCCGCGATGTTGCTGCACTGCGGCGACTTGTGCGCGCCGTTTATGCTCAACCTGCTGGGAGAGCGCTTCGCCGGCCCGGTGCACGTCGTCTTTGGCAACAACGACGGCGATGGACGGCTGCTGCAAGTCATTGCCGCCAAACATCCTCACGTCACACTGCACGGCATCTACGCCGAGCTGGCGGTCGATGAACGGCGGCTGGCGATGATTCATTACCCGGAGCCGGCGCGGCGCATCGCGCAATCCGGCCAGTTCGACCTGGTCTGTTACGGGCACGACCACACCAGGCTATTGGAGCAGGTCGGGCAGGGGTGGCTGCTCAACCCGGGCGAGTTGCTCGGCATGAAGGGCGCGGCGTCGTGGGCAATTTACGATACAGAGACGGGCGTGGCAAAGATCGAGATGCTTTGACAGACCCGTCCCCTGCACGTGTTTGAAGCGCTATGCCCGGTCGATCACGGCCAGACAGCGGTCGATCTCCTCGATCGTGTTGTAGTGCGCCAGCCCGATGCGCACGAGGCCGCCGCTTTGCTCCACACCCAGCCGTTCGCTGATCGAGACAGCGTAGAAGTTGCCGTTCCACACGAAGATGTTCTGCTCGGCCAGTTTGGTGGCGATTTGCTCCGGCGTCAGCCCCTCTTTGCGGATCGAGACGGTCGCCACGCGGTGTTCCCACTCCATGCGGTTGGTGATGCCGTAGATGCGCACGCGTGGAATGGATTTGAGGCCGGTGATCAGACGGTCGATCAACTGGTGTTCGTAGTCGCCGATGACTTTCCAGGCGGCGGCCAGTTGCTCGCGGCGTGACGCATTGCCGGCGACGTTGCCATAGGCGACGCCCAACCCGGCGATGTAGTCGATCGCGGCGGCCGCGCCCACCAACCCCTCGTGATTTTTCGTGCCGGTCTCCCACTTGCCGGGTAATTCCTCGCCGGCCGGGCGCACGCGGTAGGCGCGCAGCCGCTCCAGATGCTCCTGCTTGCCGTAGAGGATGCCGACATGGGGGCCAAAAAATTTGTACGCGCTGCACGCCAGGAAGTCACAGTCGAGCGCCTTGACGTCGATCAACCCGTGCGGCGCGTACTGGACGGCGTCGATGAAGGAGTAGGCGCCGGCCGCCTTAGCCCAGCCCACAATTGTCTTGACATCGTTAATCGTGCCGACCGCATTGCTGGCATACCCGACCGCCACCAGCCGCGTGCGTGCGTTGATCAGCGACTGCACGTGTTCCATGTCGAGCGTGCAGCTTTCCATGTCCACGTCGGCCCAGCGCACCTGCGCGCCGGTGTCCTCGGCCAGCATTACCCACGGCCAGACATTGGCGTCATGATCGAGTCGCGTCACCACGATCTCATCGTCGGGACCAAACTCGGCCGCGAGTGAGCGACCCAAGGCGAAGGTCAGGCTGGTCATGTTGTTGCCAAAGACAATCTCTTGCGGCGCGCTGCCGAGCAGATCGGCCGCGGCCTGCCGCGCCTCATCGAGGCGCGCGTCGCTGAGCAGGCTGGTGGCGAAGACGCCGTGCGTGTTGGCGTTCGTGCGCGTCAAGTAATCGCTCATGGCGCGCACGACTGAATCGTGCACTTGCGTGCCGCCGGGGTTGTCGAAGAAGACGGCAGGTTTGCCGTTGTAGCGCTCGCTGAGCGCCGGGAACTGCTGGCGAACGGCCAGGACATCAAGCATGACTACGCTCCCAAGAATTTATGGTTTTTATGAAATTACATCCATACCACTGTCGTCCATAGAATCGAGCGGCAGGATCTCCACATTCTCCGGGACCTCGATCGCCGGTGCGGCGTCGAAATCGGCGTAGCTGGCGTTCATGTCGAAGGTGAAGATCGGCTTCGCAGCTCGCAGCTCCTGCGGAATTTCCTCTCCGCTCATCGCCGCCATCGTGAGCAGCCCGCTCAGATCGAGCTGCAGGAAGATATTGTTGTCGTAGATGTAGGGCGCATCGAGACCGACGGTCTGCACGATCTCGAATTGGGCCGAGCGCGCCAGCATGTTCGCCAGCAGTTGCACGCCGAGGATGCCGGTTCCCAATTCTTGCTCATCGACCGGCTCGTCCGTGGCGGCCACCATGGATTCCGCGGCCTGGCGCAACAACTGCGTGAAAGCGGGGTTGGCAACCAGGTCGCCCAGTTCGAGCTTGGTGCGGAAAATTGCCACCGCCGCGCCGCCGCGTTCCTCATCCTCCAATCGTTCGACGGAGACATAGGGCGCCAGCAAGGCGCGCATCTCCTCATCCATCATCAGTTGATTGAATGCCAGGCTCGCCTGCATCGATTGCAGCGTGGAGACATCCGGTGCAGCCATTGTCCCGGCCATCTCGCGTTCCATCTGTCCGGCGAAGTCGACGCCGATCCACCCGTCGATGCCTTCGGACTCCAGTTCGGCGCGCAGTTCGGGGAAACTCTCCGCCAACGCGTCCATGTCGATGTAGGCGTAGCCGTTCACCATGCGCATCTGCATGGCGATGCTGTCAGGGATCATTACCCCTTCATCCGCTTCGATGGCGTCGAGCAGCAACCGCGGCAGCGACATCTCCATCTCCAGGCTCATGCCCAGCTTGGCGTAGAAATCCAGGATCATCTGTTGGAACTCGTCCACGCCGGCCAGCATATCCTCCGGGCTGCGCGTGGCAAGTTCGCGCATCGTCTCATTCAGCGCCGGATCGAGATGCATCGTCATGCCCATGGTCATCCCGAACGTCATGTCTTCGTCCGCAATCTCAGGGATGCCGGCAAGGCTCGAATCCAGCGCCAGCGACATCGTCATCGACGACACGCCGCGCATCAATTCCTGGGAGTCGGCCAACAGTTGGCAGTCGGCTTCAGCCAGGTCGCCGCAGAAAGGCGGCGGCAGCGGTGGCAGGTCGCGCTGCACAAGCCCATTGCCGGGTAGCCACAAAACAAGGCTCAACAAGATCGTCGCTAAGAGTTCCATAAAAGTCTCCTTTCATGTGTTTGGGCGCTCCCAAACCAGGTCCAATAGAAAAGCTACACCTGTGATGACGGCGAATGTAGAGAGAAAGTTATCCATAACGAACTATAAAATGTGCTTGTCTCTGCGAGCCTCCGCATCTCTGCGTCAAAACTTATCTTCGGTTCAACTCTTGGGTAGATGGGGCGCCAGCAACCACACGTGCTCCCGCTCCAACAGCGCGGACAATTCCCCATCAACCACGAAGGACGCCAAATCTGCAAATTGCTGGGCGCGTCGTCCGCCGAGCAGCGCCTGTGCTGCGGCTGGGACGGGCGCTAGCCAACGTTTTGGCTCCTCGACCGCAACGAGTTCGACGCGCCCGCCTACCGGCAACCCGGCCTCGGTCATGGCAATCTCGACTGCGTGCTGAAAGTCACCGAGCGCGTCGACCAGACCGTGCTCAAGCGCCTGCGCACCGGTCCACACACGCCCGCCCGCCAGCGCGTCGACGACCGCCGGGTCGAGACGCCGGCCATCGATGACGCGCTGTTTGAACTGGTCGTAGGTATGTTGCAGGCTGTGTTCGACCCGTTCGATCAGGTCGCCCTGCCAGTGCGTGGTGTCCGCGTAAATGCCGGCGTGCGCGCCGCGACTCACCGCGTCGCGCCGGGCGCCGAGCTTGGCAAAGGCGCCTTGCAGGTTGGCTTTGGCGATGATCACGCCGATGCTGCCCGTGATCGACGCGCGCTGCGCCACGATCTTGCGGCCGGGCGCCGCAATGTAATAGCCGCCGCTCGCGGCCGCATCCCCCATGTAGACAATGACAGGTTTTTCTGCATCGAGCAACGTCAACTCGCGCCAGATCAGGTCACTCGCCAGCGCTGACCCGCCGGGCGAATCGACGTACACGATCACGGCGTCCAGACTGTCGTCCTTGCGCGCGGCGCGGATCAGTTGTTGCGCGGTCGTGCTGCCGATCGTCTCGTCGCCAAAGAGCGGCAGCGGCGCCGGAAACGAGCGGCTCGCGCCTGACATGATCGTGCCGCTGAGCGTAATCACGCCAATCGCGCCCACGGCCGCGGGCTGAGGTCGGCGATAGAAGAGCCGCTGGGCGCGGCGATACGGCTTGAGCACCGCGGGTTTGTCGCCGCGTTGCAGGAGCGCGGGCAACTCGTCTTCATAGGCGAGCTGGTCGATCAGCCCGGCTGCCAGCGCTTCGATGCCTGTCAGCGGCGCACGGTCGATCAGCGCCCGCACGGCGTCTGCGTCCAGCCCACGCCCTTTGGCGACGCCATCGACAATGTCGGTGTAGAGGCTGTCGAGCAGCCAATCGTACTGCGCCCGCGCCTCGTCGGTAAGCCCGTCAAAGATGAACGCATCGGCCGCGGTCTTCCAGGGCGCCACGCGCACGACCTGCATCTCCACACCGAGCCGCGCCAGCGCATCTTTCAGAAAAAGTGGCGCCACACGCAGCCCGACGATTTCCCAATCCGCCAGCGGCGCCAGGATCAACTGGTCCGCGGCGCTGGCCGCGACCAGCGCACTTGGTGAACACTGCTCAACATAGACGACGATGCGCTGCGCCACGCCATGCGCGCTGTGCCGCGCTGACCTGCGCCGGAAGCGGTCGAACAGAGCGGTCACACTCTGCGCCTGCGCCAGACTGAGGGCCGTCCCTTTGTACAAAAAGAGCACGCCGCGCATATCGGGATCGTCGGCGATGCGGTCGAGCGCACGCTGCAAGCCTTCGATGCTTTGCGCTCCCCGGTAACCTGGCACAAAATCGTAATACCAGGGCGTCTCCGGGTCGCGTTCCAGCAGTGCGCCTTCAATGGTGATGACGACATAGTCGGGCAGGCGGCGTTTGAACCAGCCGCGGCGTGTGTTGCTGAGGCTGCACAGCAATTGCCGCCAACCTCGCCCCAGCCACGACAGCAAAGCGCGTCCACCACGCAGATCGGACTGGCTTGTCTGACAGCAAGGCATCGGACTTCATGTGTGTACTCATAGCGCCATTCTCCATACAATCGGGTGCTTTGGCAAGGTGAGCATCCTGCCACGAGCCTGACGTGTTGCTGGCTTGTCAGAGAAGATATTCCCCTGCTACACTGGCAGCAACTGTGACTTACCAGCATTCCGGGGAGGCAGTTTACCAAAGCCGGTTCAACCGGATCGCGTGTGGTGATGCGCTGGGGGCCGGCTGCTGACGGTTGCTCGAAATGCCCTTGCGCCTTTGCTTTTTTGTTTCTTTGCGCTAAAGGCCACTTTCAGGTTAGTGTTCATGCCTTGCAGGGTGCCTACGCGCCATGAAAATCGCTTTTCCTGCGAATTTCTGCGTCTCTGCGTCAACGCTATTTCAGGTCAGACACAAATTACGTCGCGAAAAATCGGGTTGCACACTCTACCAGAGGAGGGAGTGGTCATGCTGATCGGGTTGCCGAAAGAAATCAAAGACAATGAAAGTCGTGTTGGATTGACGCCAGGCGCGGTGCGCGCGCTGACGCGGCGCGGCCATCGTGTGCTGATCGAAAGCGGGGCCGGGCTGGGCAGCTCCCTCCTGGATGAAGAATACCGCGCGGCGGGCGGCGAGATCGTCGCCGAGCCAGCCGCAGCCTGGGCGGCACAGATGGTCGTCAAAGTAAAAGAACCGATCGAGGCCGAGTATCGTTATCTGCGCGCCGACCTGTTGCTCTTTACCTATCTGCATCTGGCCGCCGATCGCCGCTTGACCAATGCTCTGGTTGAAAACAAAGTCACGGCCATTGCCTACGAAACCGTGCAGACCGCGGACGGCAAGCTGCCGCTGCTCCAGCCGATGAGCGAGGTGGCGGGCCGTATGGCGTCACAGGTGGGCGCCTTTTATCTGGAAAAGCCGCAGGGAGGCCGCGGCATCCTGATGGGCGGCGTGCCGGGCGTAGCGCCGGCCAATGTTGCGGTGCTGGGCGGCGGCAGCGTCGGGGCCAACGCGGTCAAGATCGCGGTCGGCATGGGCGCCCACGTCACCGTGCTGGACATCAACCACGACCGGCTCACTTATCTCGACGATATCTATCACGGCCGGCTGCGCACGCGCACGAGCAACGAGTACAACATCGAGGAGATCGTCTTCAGCGCGGACCTGGTGATCGGCGCGGTGCTGATTCCTGGCGGCCGCGCGCCGCATCTCGTCACGCGGCCCATGATCGCCAAGATGCGCGAGGGCGCGGTCATCGTCGATGTGGCGGTGGATCAGGGCGGCTGCATCGAAACCACGCGGCCGACCACGCACAGCAACCCGACCTACGTGGTCGACGGCGTCGTGCACTACTGCGTCGCCAACATGCCGGGCGCGGTGCCGCGCACGAGCACCTTTGCGCTCAATAACCAGACCATGCCTTACATGCTCCAACTGGCCAATGACGGACTGCACGCGGTGCGCAAAAATCCGGCGCTCAAGCTGGGACTCAACACCTACCAGGGGCATATCACCTATGAAGGCGTCGCGCAGGCGTTCGGCATGGAGTACGCGGCGCCGGAAGACGTGCTGGCGTAGAGGATGAGCAAGGCGTGATGCGTAAAATTCACTCATTACGCATTACGTATCACGCATCACCCATCAATCTGAGGAATTCATGGCAAAGATCAACACTGAACCATTGAGCGGCATGCGCGATTTTCTCCCGCTGGACGTGCTGCGCCGCGACTATGTGATCGAGACCGTCAAGCGCGTCTACCAGCGCTACGGCTTCGAGCCGCTGGAGACGCCGACGATGGAGCGGCTAAGCACCTTGCTGGGCAAGTACGGCGACGAGGGCGACCAGCTCATCTTCCGCGTGCTCAAGCGCGGCGAAAAGCTGGAACGTGCGCTGGGCAACGATCCCACGGAAAACAGCGTCAGCGACGCCGGCATGCGCTATGACCTGACCGTGCCGCTGGCGCGCGTGATGGCCGAGCATCGCGGCAAGCTGCCGCGCTTTTTCAAGCGCTACCAGATCCAGCCCGTCTACCGCGCCGATCGGCCGGCCAAGGGCCGCTACCGCGAGTTTTACCAGTGCGACGTCGATGTCGTCGGTTCGACCAGCCCGACGGTGGAGGCGGAGGTGCTGGCAGCCGGCGCCGAAGTCTTGCAGGAACTCGGTTTTCAGGACAGCGCGAGCTTTGCGATCCGCATCAACCACCGGCTGATCCTGCGCGGGCTGATGGAAGTCGCCGGTGTGCCGCACGATCTGGAGACGCCGGCCATCGTCGCCATCGACAAGCTCGACAAGATCGGGCTGGAGGGCGTGCGCAAGGAGTTGGACGCGCGCGGCGTCCCGGCGGCCGCCGCGGAGAGCCTGCTGGCGTCGATGGCGGACGCCCCGGCCGGCAACAACGAAACGCTGGCCTGGCTGAGCGACCTGCTGGAAAGCTCCGAAATGGGCAGCCGCGGCATCGCCAACCTCAGGCAGGTGCTGCTCTACAGCGCGGGCGGGCCGGCCGCCGCGCATCTGCGCGTCGATCCCTACCTGGCGCGCGGTCTCAGCTACTACACCGGCCCGATCTTTGAGGTGCAATTCCCCGGCTTCAGTGGCTCCGGCGCGGCGGGCGGACGTTACGACGATCTGATCGGCATGTTCAGCGGGCAGACCATCCCGGCGTGCGGCTTCAGCCTGGGATTGGAGCGCATCCTGCTGATCATGGAAGAGCGTGAGATGTTCCCGGCGCGACTGAGCACGCAGCCGCAGGTGCTGGTGACGCAGTTCGACGCCAGCACCGTCGTCGCATCGCTGGCGCTGGCGCAGCGTCTGCGCGCGGCCGGCATGCGCGTCGATCTCTACCCGGAGACCGACCGCTACGGCAAGCAGTTCAAGTATGCCGAGGAACGCGGCATTCGTTACGCAGCGCTGCTCAGCCCGCGCGAGCTGGAAGCCGGCGTGGTGGCGGTGAAGGATCTGGTGTCGGGGAGCAGGTGGAGGTCGGCGACAGCGCCATTGTGGATTGGCTGTTGGCTAATATGTAGCGTCGCCCGGTTCACCCGGCAGAATGACAAACCCGGAATCTTGAAGATTCCGGGTTTGTTTTGAAAATCAGCGTAAATCCGCCCAATCCGCGTCATCCGCGTGCCATCACGCGTAACTGCCGTAACGATCCACCAATTCCATCAAGAACTGATACGTCTCCCAGTGCACGCCCGGCGCGATCGAATGGTCGCTGTGGTAGATGTAGCCGCCACCCGCCTTCGCCACCGGCAGCTTGGCCGCCACCTCCGCCTCGATGCGGGCGCGGTCGTTGGTCAGCAGCACCGTGACATCGATGTTGCCCATCCAACTGGCGCGGGCGCCATACTGCGGCTTGAGTTCGCGCAGATCCATGTGCGCCTTGGCTTCGAGCGGCTGGAAGCAGTCCACGCCAGCCTCGAGCAGGTCGGGCAGGATCAGCCGGAAGTCGCCGTCGGTGTGATAGATGACCGGCAGCCCACGCGCTTTGAACCAGGCGATCTGACGGATGTGCGCCGGTTTGATCAGCGCGCGGTACATCTTGGGCGAGAAGAAAGGCGCGTGGTTGAAGGCGATGTCGCCGTAGATCCAGGCGCCGTCGAAGCGCACGCCGCTCTGCTCCAGGTGATCGAGCACGGCGCAGGCCAGCTCCGCCTCGGTGTCAAAGATGTCCTTCGCCCACGCCACATCGTCGGCCATGATGTACGACAGCCCCAGATGGCCGAAGACATCCTTGGCCGTTTCGTACGCCTCAACGCCGGTCCAGCAGAACCAGCGTCCCTTGGCCTGCGCCTCGTACATGCGGCGCAGCGCGGAGAGCACATCGACGCGCGAACCGGGCGGCTGCGCCAGCATCTGCGCTTTGTGCGCTTCCCACTGGTCACGGGTCTTGACTGTAAAGTCGACATGTTCGGGCGTGCCGCTCTTGTGCTTCCAGTAGCGCAGGATCGCGCCGTTGCCGTCGAGCCGCGACCACCAATCGGCCGTCTCCTCGATGGTCTGTAAGAAGCCGGGCCGCGCCTCGTGCGAGATCCAGCCGGCGCCCAGGATGTCGTAGCCAAAGAGGTCGGCGACATCCTCATTGGGACCAAGCCCCTGCTGATGCCAAATCGGGATCGTCTCCGGCCAGAACGATTCGGCGCGCGGGATGCGGTCCGCTTCCTGGTGATTCAGCGCCAGATTGACGCGTTCGCGGCCGGTCAGTTGCTCTGTCATGCGTAGACTCCTTCGCGCCGCCAGACGTCGAGCATAATTTCGTAGGAGGCCAGCGGCATCCCCGTGTAAATGCAGTTGCTCGTCGAAAAGATGTAGCCGCCGCCGGGCATGCCGCTGCGTAGCGCATAGCGCACCGACTCGGCGATCTGCTCCGGCGTGCCGGTGTCGAGCATGGCGCAGTTGACGTTGCCGATCAGACAGAGCTGGTCGCCGTAGCGCCGCTTGACCTCGGCGAGGTCCACGCCGCCCTGCGGGTCGAGCGAGTGCAGCGCGTGCGGCTTCGACGAGACCAGCTGGTCGATGATCGGCATGATGTTGCCGTCGGTGTGCTTGATCACGTAGAAGCCGAGGTCGCGATACGCTTTAGTAATCTGTGCCAGATACGGCGTAATAAACTCGGCAAAGTGGCGCGGGCTGAGGAAGGGGCCGGTGTTGAAGCAGTAGTCGGCGCAGAGCGCAAAGCCGTCCAGACCGCCGTGCTTTGCGTAGCGTTCGGCATGGCGGATGGCGCGATCCACCCGCTGCTGCGCCTCGCGCTTGAGGCCATCCGGGTCGTCGGCCATGCGCTCGGCAAAGGCAAACATCTGTGTGCCGTCGGGGATGCTGAAGGTGGCGTCGCCGTGGCGCAGGATAAAGTAGCGGTCGCCCGTCTTCTCGCGGATGATGTCGATCAGCCGGGTGGTTTCATCGACTTCGTCGGGATTGGGGTGAATGAAGATCGCGCTGTGGTCGTAGCGTGCGGCGGTGGCGATGTAGATGTCGGCCATGTCGTGGCGGTGCAGCTCGCGTTCCTGCTCCTCCATCTGTCCCCACTGGCCGTAAAAGCGGTGCGAGGGATGCACCTTGCCAAAGGCCTCCATCGTCAAGAAGAAAACCAGCTCGAAGTGCGGCGCCAGACCGCTGAGCGGCCGCCGTTCGAGCGCAGCAATAAACCGTTCGCGCGGTTGCATTCGTTGCTCCCTAGAGTTTTTTATCAAAGCCTCACCACGCAGCCCCAAAGGGCACAAAGGGGCACGAAGAGGAATGATATTCTTTGTGCCCCTTTGTGCCCTTTGCAACTTGGTGGTAGCGCTTCAAATGCGTTCTTATCCAAAGATTTCGTCCCACGTCGCAAAGACGCGTTCCACATTGGCGGGCTGCGCGCCGGCGCCAAACTCGCACTGGGCAATGCAGCCGCCATTGCGCCAGAGCTGGTCGTACACCTGGCGCACGGCCGCTGCGACGGCCTCTGGCGTGTCGAAGGCCAGCAGATGCTGGCGATCCATCTCGCCCCAGAAGGTGATTTTGCCGGCAAAGGGCGCCAGCTTCTCTACACCCATACAGAAGAGCTGCGAGTTGAGCGCGTCCACGCCGATCTCGATCAGGTCGGGATAAATGGCGAGGATGTGGCCGTCGGAGTGCATGAAAAACTTCTTGCCGGCCGCGTGTGCGATCTGCGCATAGTCGCGGTACATTGGCTTGAAGTAAGTGCGCCACATCGCCGGTGCGATCAGCAGGCTGCGCTGCGAACCCCAGTCATCCATGATGCGCAGCGCATCGACGTCAGTGCGCGCCCACGTCTCCAGCAAGTCGCAGTAGAAGGCGTGCAGATCCGCCATGAAGTCCAGCATTTGCGGCGGCGGGTCGGTCAGATCCATGTACAGGTCGGCGGTGCCGCGCAGGAACTGCAACTGCTCGAAGGGCCGCGGGCAGCAGCCGGCGAGGGTGAACTTGTCCGTGGCGGCGCAGGCGTGGTTGACGGCATCGTGGTCGATGGTCAACCACTCGCGCGGAATGTGCACGCGCGACGCATCGGTTGCCCAGTCGCGGATCAACGGCTGCTTGACCTCGCCGATCACGCCGGGCTGGACGCTGACAAAGGTCGCGCCCCATTCGTCGGTGAACTCGCCGATCGCGTATTGGTCGCCGCGCGTCGGCGCGTGTTCACGTTCGTGGCCGTCAATGCCCATGAGATCAGGTGGGAAGGCGGCCAGGATCGCCGCCAGTTCGGCGGGGTGCGCCTGCGCCGCGATCGGCAGCGTCCACAGGTCGCGCGGCGCGCGCGCCGGCCCAGTAAAGTTGAGCGTCTGGTAGACCAGTTCGCGTGAGGTAGCAGTCACAGAGACCCCCTTGTACAAACCATCCAGGAAGCTTTCGAGCTTCCTGGATGGTTAAGCAGGCTAGACTGGCCGGCCGGTGGGTTTGATGTTGTCCAACCCATTGCCCCACACCCGCTTGGCCTCGTTGAGATAGAAGAGGTAGTCGTCGAAGCGAACATCGGGCGGGACGCGGTGGTCGGGCATCGGGATGTAGCCGCCTTCCTCGACCAGTGGCGCCAGGCGCTCGATTTCGCGCGCGATTGCGTCCTTGCCATGCATGAGGATGTGCTTGTCGAAGCCGCCCATCAGCCGCATGTCTTTGCCATAGCGTCGGCGGAACTCCACGGGGTCGGCCTTCCACTTGCCCACTTCGATGGGGAACATCGTGTTGACGCCCGCCTCCAGCCACAGCGGCGCCAGCATGTCGATGCTGCCGTCGCAGTCGAGGAAGACGATGTCTACGCCGTACTTGCTCAGCGTGCCGGTAATGCGCTTGTAGTGCGGCACGAGGATCTGTTTGAAGAGCTTGGGCGACATCAGCGGGCCGCCGCTGTAGGCCATGTCTTCCCACATGCTGGCAGCTTCGGGACGGATGCCCGCGCTCAGTACATGTTCGAGCACGGCGATCACCACGTCGGCCAGCGTCTCGACGACCTCCTCAAAGAGCGGGCGGTCATCGTACATGATCTCCGAGATGCCCTCCAGTCCAAACCAGTTGCGCCACGCCGTAGAGCGAGCCACCCTCGATGAAGAGCGGGAAGTCGCGTTCGGGGCGCGTCCATTCAGCAAGCTGCATCTCCCAGGCAGGGCCAGAGGGCAGGCGCAGCGGGTCGTCTGGGCGCAGGCGCGGCTTGTAGAAGGCGTTCCAACTCTCGCGATCCACCAGCGTGTGGCGCAGGTGAAGCAGGATCAGAGCCGAGGAACTTGCCGCGCTGGACGATCACGCCATCGTTCTGCTGGACGATTTCGGTCTCACCTTCGTCCACCAACTGCATACCGGGGAAAGGCGGCCACAGACCCATGATGCAGCCGCAGGAGCGCCACTGCGGATCCATGCCGAAGAAGAGGTCAGGATCGGCGCCGGCCGGGTAGCCTTGCTCCTGCCAGATCGGCAAGGTTTCATCCCAGAAGCCAAAATCCATAATCGGGCAGCGGTCGCGCGGTTGATAGTGCATAACCGCTGCGTAGCGTTCGCGTGGATTCATAAAGATTCAGTCGCTTGTGTGGCAATCTCTAATCTCCAATCTTTACGGTTGACGGTAAAGATTGGAGATTAGAGATTGAAGATTGGAGATTGTCAGTTACGCGGCGGCGTCCATCAACCGGCGCGCCAGATTGACCGCGCCGGCGGCGTTGTCGCTGTAGCCGTCCGCGCCGATCTCGTCGGCAAAGTCCTGCGTGACCGGCGCGCCGCCGATCATGACCTTGACGCCCGCGCGCAGGCCATCCTGCGTCAGACGGTCAAGCATGCGCTTCATCGAGGGGAGCGTGGTGGTCAGCAGCGCCGAGAGCGCGATAAGCTGCGGCTGGTGAGCCTGGACAGCGTCGGCCAGCTTATCCGGGCTGACATCAGTGCCGATGTCGACGATCTGGAAACCACCGCCTTCGAGCATGGTGGCGACCAGGTTCTTGCCGATGTCGTGCAGATCGCCCTGCACGGTGGCGACGACGACGCGGCCGGCCGGCTCGACCGCCTTGCCGAGCAGCAGCGGGCGAATGACTTCCATCCCTGCTTTCATGGCGCGCGCCGAGATCAGCAGCTCCGGCACGAAGCATTCGTTCGCCTCAAAGCGGGCGCCGACTTCGTCCATGGCCGGAATCATGTAGTCGGTGAGCAGCGTCTGCGGATCGACATCGGCGGCTACGGCTTCCTTCGTGACAGCCGCGGCGGCCTTGGCGTTGCCGTCGATAATGGCAAAATACAGTTGCTCTAAGTCCAAATCAGGCATAATTTGTTTCCCTTTCTCTTAAACGGCGGAACACGGAACCAGTATAAAATGCTTTTTGCGATCTTTCCCTAGCCAATAGGGGGGGATTTGCACGCAATCACAAGGGAAACGAAAGCAAAGCCAGTTATGGATGCTTTGTTGTCATTTTTACATAGCAGTTTCCTTGCGCGCCAAACGTGTCTGCTTCACCACGGATCGCCAGCTTGAAATGAAGTTCCCCTGGATGCTGCACAGGTTGTGTGAGGTGCATGAAGTAACGAAATTGGCTTCGAGCATGATATGATACACTGGCCTTGTATTCTATAGCAGAGTTTCCTATATTCTCCAAACGAGGGTTTTTCTATGGACTTTCGCCTGACTGACGAACACAAAATGATCGAAAAGATGGCCTATGACTTTACGCGCAAGGAAGTCATGCCGATCATCAAGGAACATGACCGCAACCATACCTACCCGCACGAACTGCTGCCCAAGATGGCCGACCTGGGTTTTCTGGGCATCTGTCTGCCGGTGCGTTACGGCGGCGCCGGGCTGGATTATCTTTCGCTTGGCATTATCTCCGAGGCGTTGGAGTATGGCGACTCCTCGGTGCGCGAGACCATCGCCGTGCATCTGGGCCTGCACGCGCTGCCGATCTTTCAGTGGGGTACGGAGGCGCAGAAGCGCGAATTCTTGCCGCCGCTCGCGCGCGGGGAACACATCGCCTGCTTTGGCCTGACCGAGCCGGGCGCGGGCTCTGACGTGGCGGCCATGCGCACAATCGCTCGCAAAGACGGCGACGATTACATTCTCAACGGCGAGAAAATGTGGATCACACTCTCCAATGTAGCCGACCGCTTTCTGATTTTCGGCAAGAGCGACACGGCAAAAGGCGCGGCGGGCATCAGCGCCTTTATCCTGGAACGCGGCTGGAAGGGCCTGACCACCGGCACGATCGAGGGCAAGATGGGCGTCCACGCCAGCAACACCGGCTGGATCTCCATGCACGACGTGCGCGTGCCGCCAAGCCACCGCCTGGGACTGGAAGGGGAGGGCTTCAAGATCGCCATGAGCGCGCTCGACAACGCCCGCTACGGCGTGGCCGCGGGCGCGGTGGGCATTATGAAGGCGTGCCGCGACGAGTCGATCAAGTATGCCAAGCAACGCGAGACCTTTGGCCGCCCCATCGCCGAGTACCAGCTTGTGCAGCAGATGCTCGCCACTATGCAGCAGAGCATCGACGCCGGCCAGCTCCTGGTCTGGAAGGCGGGCTGGCTCAAGAATCAGGGCATCCGCAACACGCGCGAGACGAGTATGGCCAAGTGGTTCTGCACCGACGCCGCCAACCGCTGCGCCAACGATGCGGTGCAGATTCACGGCGCCTACGGCTACTCCGACGAGTACAACGTCGAGCGCCATTTGCGCAACACCAAGAGCGCGGTGATCTACGAAGGCACCTCACAGATTCACACGCTGGTGCAGGCTTCCTATGCCCTGGGCGAGCGCGAAGACCGACCCATACGCTGCGAGCTGCCCGCCTACGATCCCGTCGCGTGGCAGGCGGAAGCGAGCGAATTGGTCACAGCGTAAAAGAGATAGACCGCGGATGACGCGGATTTTCACGGATTTTTTATCCGCGTGCATCCGCCAAATCCGTCTAATCCGCGGTCTATTCCACCCGGATTGTTCTTATCCGTGCGCATCCGCCAAATCCGTCTAATCCGCGGTCTATTCCACCCCACATCAAGGAGCACCCTCATGAGCGAATCGTATGCCAATCTTCTGGTGCGCCAGGAAGGGCGCGTCGGCATTGTGCAGTTGCACCGGCCGCAGGCGCTCAATGCGCTGAGTGGCGACCTAATGGACGAATTGATCCGCGCGCTGCAAGCCTTCGACGCCGACGACAGCATTGGCTGCATCGTCGTCACCGGCAGCGAAAAAGCCTTTGCCGCCGGCGCCGACATCAAGCAGATGGCCGGCGCCAGCGTGGTCGAGATGATGAGCAGCCCCTTCATCGGCTACTGGGATGCTGTGCAGAAAGTGAGCAAGCCCATCGTGGCCGCGGTAAGCGGCTATTGTCTGGGCGGCGGCTGCGAGCTGGCGATGACCTGCGACCTGATTGTCGCCTCCGACACCGCACAATTCGGCCAGCCGGAGATCAATCTCGGCATCATTCCCGGCGCGGGCGGCACGCAGCGGTTGACGCGCGCGGTCGGCAAGTCCGTAGCAATGGACATGGTGCTGACCGGCCGGCGCATCTCAGCGCAGGAGGCGCTGGCTTTTGGGCTAGTCAGCCGCGTCTTCCCGGCGCAATCGTTCCTGGACGACAGCATCGCGCTGGCCGCCGAGATTGCGGACAAGGCGCCGGTGGCGCTGCGCGTGGCGAAGGAGGCGGTCAATCGCGCCTTTGAAAGCACGCTGGCCGAAGGCGTCCTCTTCGAGCGCCGCGCGTTCAACCTGCTCTTCGCCACCGAGGATCAGAAGGAAGGCATGGCGGCCTTCGTCGAGAAACGCAAGCCCGACTGGAAAGGCAAATAAGCCACTGTGAGCACCTTTACCGCTGAAGTCGTGATCTGCGGCGCAGGCATTGCCGGCATCGCCGCGGCCTATCACCTGGCCGTCAAACAGGGCGTGCGCAATGTCGTGCTGGTCGATGAGCGCCCGCCGATGACGCTGACCAGCGACAAATCGACCGAGGCTTACCGCAACTGGTGGCCGGGGCCGGATGAAGCCATGCTGCGCTTCATGAACCGCAGCATCGACCTGCTGGAGCAGCTCGACGACGCAAGCGGTCACCGGCTGCGCCTCAACCGCCGCGGCTATCTTTACGCCACCGGCAACCCGGCGCATGTGCCCGCACTGGTCGAGTCGGCAAAGCAGGCGGCGCGCATGGGTGCGGGCAGCCTGCGCGTCCACGCCGGCAACCCCGCCGATCCGGCCTACGTCTCCGGCAACGCCGAGCACTGGCGCGACCAGCCCGACGGCGCGGATCTCTTTCTCGACCCGGCGTTGCTTCGCCGCCACTTCCCCTATCTCAACTCCGACGCGCTGGCCGCGCTGCACGCGCGGCGCTGCGGCTGGTTCAGCGGCCAGCAGCTTGGCATGGTGATGTTGGAGCGGGCGAAGGCAGCCGGTGTGCGTCTGCTGGCCGGACGTGTGGAGGCGGTCGAAACCCCGGGCGGGCGTGTGCGGTCGGTGCGCGTCGCCGGCGCGGGCGGCGTCGAGGAGATCGCGACGACCCAGTTTGTCAACGCGGCCGGGCCGCTGGTCAACAAAGTTGCACGGCTGCTTGACCTTGACCTGCCGATCTTCTCCGAGCTACACCTAAAGATGGCGCTCGAAGATCGCCGGGGCGTGATCCCGCGCGACGCGCCGCTGGTGATCTGGGAGGACGCGCAGCGGCTGCCGTGGGACGAGGAGGAACGCGCCGCGCTGGCCGAAAGCGAGGCGACGCGCTACCTGCTGGCAGAATTCCCCGGCGGCGTCCATTTCCGGCCCGAAGGCAGCCACGACGCGGCCACGGTGCTGCTGCTGTGGGCCTATCACCTGGAGCCGGTTGAGCCGCACCTGCCCGTTCCCATCGATCCGGAATTTGCCGAGACGGCGCTGCGCGGGATGACGACGTTGGCGCCGGGGCTTGCCGTTTATCTGGAGAAGCTGCCCAAATCCTACGTCGACGGCGGCTATTACACCAAGACGCGAGAGAACCGCCCGCTGATCGGCCCGCTGCCGGTCGAGGGTGCTTACGTGATCGGTGCGCTGTCGGGCTATGGATTGATGGCGGCGTGTGCGGGGGGCGAATTACTGGCCGCGCATCTTGTTGGCGCCCACTGCCGGAGTATGCTTCGGCCTTCCTGCTCAGCCGCTACGCTGACCCGATGTATCAGAAACAGCTTGCCGCGTGGGGCGCGACGGGTCAATTGTAGCCAGCAGTTTCAGCGTTCGTCCCCGCGCAGTTGCAGCCACAGCAGAGGCAACAACATGGGAATGAGCACGGTGAGCGGTGTGCCCCACACGCCGACATTTTCGCGCAGCCATGTCCCACCGGGAAAGATGCCGATCCCGTACAGGATGTAACCGGCCAGCCCGAAGATCGTAGCCCACAGCATATTGTGCACCAGCGTCGAGCGCGGCAGCACACGAATCTGCACGATGAGCAACAGGCTGAGGACGATCACCAGCGTAAAGAGCGCGATCGACAACGTGAGCAGGTTGACGCGATCCAGCGTGACGCCGCGTCCCAGCGCCCCGTTGTCGATCGGGGCGTCGGTGGTCGCCGTCGTCGCGGTGAGTGCTGCCCCTGGCGCGGGCGTTGGCGCGGCGGGAGGAATGACGACAATGCCGATGCCGTCGCCGCTGGATGCGTTGTGGGAGCGGGCGGAAATTTGCAGAATGCCGCTGCGATCGGGCGTCACCTCGCGCACTGCCATGCCATTGCGCGTGACCGCCTGCTCCATCATCAGTGCGACTTCCTCACCTTCATAACGCAGCTCAAAGGCCACGACCGCGCCATCGGGCACGGCATGACCGTTCACGTCCATGATCGGGCCGAGCCGCAGCCGCATCAAGCTGCCAGCCATGACGACTGGACGCTCTTCGGCCGCGGGTTCGCTGTCATTTCTGGCGATCAGATTGCCATCGTTATCCTCCACCACGAGCGGAATCTGGAGCGCGGGGTTGGGCAGCAGGCGGTCGTTCAGGTTGGCGAAACGCGTGCCGGGGACATCGACCGGCGGCGACCCGATCGGTGGGTAGCGGCGAAAAAGCGCATGGACGGCGCTTTCCAGGAAAGGCGATGTTTTGCTGTACACGCCGAAATAGGCCGTCAGCTTGCTCATTTCGGTTGCGTCGAGATAATAGGGCGCCTGCAATGCCAGGACGACCACCTTCTGGCCGTCGAGCAGATCGGGGTGGTCGCCGAGCAGCCGCTTGACCGCAGTGCTCATCGGCGCCGTGGCAGGGGCAACGTCAAGCATGGCAAAGAGGATCCAGTCGGCATTGTCGATGGCGGCGAGCGTCTTGCTGTTTGCATCTTCACCGTCGGCAGCGCGTCCGCCTTCCAGCACATCCAATGTCGATGCGGTGGGTGCGCCTAGACTGCCACTGGCCGTGATGGGCGCAGTATTCGAGATAGTCGGCGAAAGCTCAGTTGAGGATACGGCTGAAGGCGCTGGCGTAGGAGTCGGTAAGCTCACGTTTGTGGCTGGAACGGTGACGGCGACGCTCGTTGTGAGGGGCGCGGTGGCCGTGATGGCTCTTTGCGGCGTTTCAGTGGGGGAAGGCGCCACCTCATCCAGGCTATCCAGCAGTGCGGTCAACTCCACAAACGTCTTGCTCGTGATATTGTTGGGATCGATCACCCCGGCTGATTGGGAGCCGTACAGCCGCTCGATGATGCTTGCCACCGCGTCCGGCCCCACCGAAGGCTCCGGCTCGCACGTTGGACATTCGCGCTGCAGGCGGAAATCGGTGAACACCAGGATCTGATCCGTGGCGCTGAACGCAGGCGGCACGGGCGCGGTCTGCGTCGAAGGGTCGGGATAGAGCAGCGTGATCGCCGAGCGCGCGATCTGACCCATCTGCTGTTCGGCGGTGACGCGCGCTTCACTGGTGAGTACATTGAGATCGGTGTCTGTCACCAGCACATTGGAGAGTGGAATCACCGGGGCTGGGCTTGCTTCGGTTTCCTCGGTGGTATCGGCCAAGGTCGGAATCCCACTGCGATAGATGCCGAGTTTTAAGCGCACGATGCGCCGCACTGCATCGTCGACCAGCGCGGCAAAGTCACGATCTTCGGCGTACAACGAGCGGAAGGCTTGAATGGTCTCCTTCAGGTTGGCAAACTGCGTCTTCGGGTCATCGTCGAGACCGAAATCGGCGAGAAAGAGCAGATCATTGCCAGCGACGAAAGCATCCTGAGCGACGCGCCGGAAATTCTCTGGATTATTCGTCTCGAAATAACGGCGAAGAGATTGCGCGCCTAACGGCCCAGACATGACAACGCCACCGTTCGACCGCCAATCGCCCAAGCCTTATTGTTGCAAAATTGTGCGCAGTTCGGGCGCCAGACTCAATGGTTTTACGCTGCCATCCGTCCCTTGCAGTCCGGTGTAGCGCATGTGGCTGGTCATCACGACATCGGTCGCGCCGGGGTCGCCGGCAGGGTCGATGATGGTTGAGGGCTGACGGGTGACGGCCAGAAAGGGCGCCAGCGCATTCTGGCGCAGTTCGGCCTGACTGGACTGGATCGTGGCGATCTCTTCGGCGGGCACGCGATCGGTGTTGCCTTGTCCGGGGAAACTGCCGGCGACGGTGGCGATGCGGCCGTTGCTGCCGGCGTGCACGCCTTCGATGTACGACCGGCCCAACTGCGCAACCCAGTACGGGCTGCCGCCAAACGCGTAAAGCCCCAGCGCATTGACCTTTTCGCTGCTCTTGAGGCTGAAAACATCCAGCGCAGGCCCCAACAGCAGATTGAAGCCCACTGCCCGCAATTCACGTCCGACGACATCGCCCACGCTCTTGACCTGGTCGCGATTCCAGGACGCGCCCGCTGCCATCGGCGACGGCAGCGGGGTAAAGCCACGCCGCAGGGCCGTCATCGGCAGATCGTCGCCGCTCTGCATGACGCCGATCAGCAGCGGGAGGTCGCCGGACGCGGCGTCCGTCACATCGGGAAGATAGGTGAAGATGCCGCGTGGGGGCCAGGGCGCCAATGGCACCGGCTGCAACGCATTCTCCGCGGGCAGCAGCACGCCATAGGCCGCGGCTTGCAATTGATTGGTCAGCGTCGCCACCTGACGTGGTGTGTCCACGCCGCGTTCATTCGAGAAGTTACCGGTGCGCGGGCTGAGCACTACGCCGCCAATGGATTGATTGTGAATCAGATCAACGATATCGCTGTCAAACTGTACATCATGGCCCTGAAAGGTGACGATAAATAGCTGGCCGACCCGTTGTTCAGGGGACATGCTCTCAAAAATGGCCTGCGCCAGCCTGTTCAGACGCTCCGCATCGCTGGCTTCGGCGGACGCCGGCGTCACGCTGGGCAGCGGCAGCGGGGAAGTCGTCTGCGCGGTGAGGGTGGTTGCTTGCGCCAGGAGGAGGCAGATCGCGAGAAAAAGCGAAGTGAAGCGATAGGCTGCCTGCCGCCTGCTGGTTGGCCGGGCTTTCGCTTGAGAAGGATAGGTGCTCGATAACCAGGGCGAGCAGCATCTGACTGACGTTGGATTCATCGATTGTCATCTTACTGCCTAGACAACGTGCCGCCAAATCAGTATACTTCTTCAACAATATGAGCGAAATGAATCCTCAGCAGTCCGATCATCAAGTGCAAGATGCCACCGCCGAACCGGCAGCAGCCGGTGTGGGCTGGTGGCAGGCAATCCAACCGGCGCTCAGAGAGGCGTTGCAGATCGTGGCGCCGGCCTTGATGCTGGCGATCACAGTTCACCTCTTTATGGCGCAGGCAACGGTGGTGTTCGGCCAAAGCATGGAGCCGAATCTCCACCCTCACCAACGCTTGATCGTCGACAAGATCAGCTATCGCCTGCATGGGCCACATCGCAATGATATCGTCGTCATCGATCTGCCTATAATGGAAGAATTGCTGGTCAAACGGATCGTCGCCATGCCGGGCGAAGTCGTCGAGATTCGCGGCGGCGTGGTGTATGTCAATGGACAGGCCGTTACCGAGCCCTTCCCTCACGACACCAGCCCCATCGACATGGCGCCGATGACGCTTGGCCCGCTTTCCTATTTTGTTCTTGGCGACAATCGCAGCAACAGCAACGACAGCCGCTCCTTTGGCCCTGTCTTGCTCGACCAGATTCTCGGGCGCGTGTGGCTGCGCTATTGGCCGCTCAATGAAATGTTCCTGTTTTGAGAACTAGCCAGAAAAACTAGCCATTGAACGTACGCAACATCGTCCAGCTTTCCCTCGTGCATGTGGGCGTCTCATTGACGGTGGTGCCGATCACAGGGACGCTCAACCGCATCATGATCGCGGACATGGGCATCCCTGCCGTGTTGGTGGGTGTCCTTGTCGCCCTGCCTTATTTGCTGTCGCCGCTTCAGGTCTTTGTCGGCAATTGGGCGGATCGGCGCCCGCTGTGGGGAATGCACCGCTCGCCGTGGATCCTGATCGGCGGGCTGATGGCGGCATTTGGCAGTTACCTGGCCGCGCACACAGTTTTCTACATGGACGCGCACTTTGCACTCGGCTTGATCGCCTCATTTGCGGTCTTTACGATGTGGGGCGTTGGCGTCAACGTGGCGTCGGTCAGCTACCTTTCCCTGGCCAGCGAGCTGACTGAAAACTCGCCAAAGGGATGGCGCACCAGCACCGTCGGCGTCATGTGGACGGCGATGATCCTATCAACGATTGTGGCAAGCATCGGCCTTGCCCGCGCCCTGGAAGTTGATGCGTCCATCAGCGGCATTTACACCGCCTTTGGCGCGATCTGGCTGGTGGCGACGGTATGCGTGCTGGTGGGCGCAGCCGGCATCGAACCGGCCAACGCGGCGGCTCGCAACGTGCGCAATACCGCTGACAACCCCGTCGTTGCGCTGCGCGCGCTCGCCAACAATCCCACTGCCAAGCGCTTCTTTGTCTATTTGCTACTCGTGCTGATCGGCATTCGTGCGCAGGATGTGTTGCTGGAGCCGTATGCCGCCGACACGCTGGGCTTGCCGGTCAGCGCTACAACGCGCCTCGAGGCGATCTGGGGCATCGGCGTCTTCATCACCCTGTTGGGTGGGTTGGGGCTGGTCTATCGCTTTGGCAAACGCGCCAACGCCAACATCGGCGCGGTCGTGGCAATTGTGGCCTTTGCCTTGATCATCATCTCCGGTGCAATCCAGCACGTTACCTTCTTCTACGCCTCGGTCTTTCTGCTGGGGCTGGGCAGCGGGCTGATGACCGTCAGCAACCTCAGCTTCATGCTCGATATGACGGCGCCGCAGAATGTCGGCCTCTACATCGGGGCATGGGGCGTCGCTAACTTTGTGGCGCAATCGTTGGGCACGATCGGCGGCGCGCTGCTGCGCGATATCGCCTATCGCTTGACGGGAAATGTGGCGCTGGGCTACATGGTCGTCTTCGCGCTTGAAATTATCGGGCTGATCATTGCGTTGCTGCTCTTCCGCACGATTTCAGTGGAGGTGTTCCGGCGCGACGCGCAGCTAGATGTTGCCGATGTATTGACGCTCGCCGGGGATTGACGCCGGCGGCGGCGGCGTGTTATCCTCTCCCCTACATCATCGATAACGGCGCTGAGAGGGACAGGTTTCCAGGTCCCAGCGATGTACAGAGAACTGGCCCGAGGCTGCAAGGCTGGTCTTCGTTGCCTGGAAACGACGCCCTGGAGCCGAGTCGGGGAAAAGTCGTCAGTGATGACCAAGTAGCCGGCTACGGGTGCGCCCGTTACAGCGCAGCGGTTTCCGCC
Source organism: Candidatus Caldilinea saccharophila (assembly GCA_016710365.1). Taxonomy (GTDB): domain Bacteria; phylum Chloroflexota; class Anaerolineae; order Caldilineales; family Caldilineaceae; genus Caldilinea; species Caldilinea saccharophila. Next base: position 44,899 of record JADJVW010000036.1, read on the forward strand.
GCCTCGTAGCAATGTTGCGCATGGAGGCAAGATCGCGCAAGGCTCCCGCTCGTCGGGAGTGAACCGTGGTGGCACCACGATGCGGCTTACGCCCTCGTCCACATTTGTTGGACGAGGGCGTTTTTTATTGGAGAGTAGAGATTGGAGATTAAGAGATTGGCAGATTGCCTGAGCGCGCAATGTTTAATCTCCAGTCTTCCATCTCTCAATCTCCCCAGGAGGAATCATGGAAGAACAATCAATTCAACGCATCCGTTCGACGAAAGTCAGTGGTTATGTGGGGCAGCGGGTCGAGTTGCAGGGCTGGCTGCATGCCGTGCGCCGGCTAGGCGGCGTCACGTTTGTGATCCTGCGCGATGGGTGGGGGGCGGTCCAGGTGGTGGTTGAAGAGGCGGGCCAACTGTCCGCAATCGTCGACGGCGAGATTCAGCCCGAAAGCGTGATCCGACTGTCGGGCGTAGTGGTCGCCGCGCCCCACGCGCCGGGAGGCGTCGAGTTGCATCAGCCGCAGATGGAGATCATCACACCGGTGACGGAATCGCTGCCGGTGCTCATCGGCAAAAAGGAGATCAAGGCGAGCTTGGCGACGCAACTCGATCACGCGGTCGTGGTCAACCGCCACCCGGCGCGCCGCGCGGTCTATCGCCTGGGCGCCGGTGTCATGGCTGCCTTCCGCGAGCATCTCAACCGCGGCGGCTTCACCGTAATCCAGACGCCCAAGCTGGTTGCCTCGGCCACCGATAGCGGCGCCAACGTCTTTGCCGTGGATTACTTTGGGCAGAAAGCCTTTCTGGCGCAAAGCCCACAGTTCTACAAGCAGATCATGGTCGGGGTCTTCGAGCGCGTCTACGAGGTGGCGCCGGTCTTTCGCGCCGAACCGCACGACACCACGCGCCACATCAACGAGTACGTGAGCCTGGACGTGGAGCTTGGCTTTATCGAGAACCACTTTACGGTGATGGGTGTGCTGCGCGATGTGCTGGCGCACATCTTTGCCAGCCTTAGCGAAGGCTATGCCGCCGAATTGGCGCTGGCCGGTGGGGTGGCGCCTGCTGTGCCCGCGACCATTCCGCACATTCATTTTGCCGAGGCGCAGGAGTTGATCCTGAAGCTGCACGGCGTCGATGTGCGCGGCGAGCCAGACCTGTCGCCACAGGATGAGCGCTGGCTGGGCGCATGGGCGCAGGCTGAACATGGCAGCGATTTCCTGTTCGTGACCGGCTATCCGGTGGCCAAGCGGCCGTTCTACACTCATCCTGACCCGACGCGGCCGGGTTATTCCAACTCCTTCGACCTGCTCTTCCGCGGCACAGAGTTGGTGACGGGCGGGCAGCGCCTGCATCGCTACGCCGACTATCAGGCCGCGCTGGCCGAGCGCGGTCTGGCGGAAGAACCCTTTGCGACTTACCTGGAGACCTTCCGCTACGGCATGCCGCCGCACGGCGGCTTTGCCATCGGGCTGGAGCGGCTGCTGATGCAGTTGACCGGCGCGCCCAACCTGCGGCTGACGACGCTCTTCCCGCGCGATCTGAACCGGTTGACGCCGTAGCGCCAGTTTGAAAATCCGCCATTCTGGCGCAGAGGCGAGTCGATTTCCAAACGACCGGCAGGGACGGTTGCGCCTGTTTGACGTAGTTTGAGTGATGACGCTGCTTGCCTGTATAGTGCAAACGCCGACAGCGACCAGGTAACGCGCGCCGTTGCTAAAGCCCTCGGCGTCAGCGAAGTGGCTGCCGAACGCTGCACACAGTCGATCATCGACGCTTTGGGAGACAAAACGCTGCTCCTGGTGCTCGACAACTGTGAGCATCTCATCAAGCCCTCGGCGCAGCTTGCGGTGGAACTGCTGAGCCACTGTCCCAATCTGCAGATCCTGGCCATCAGTCGCGAACCGCTGAACATCCCTGGAGAAATCCTATGGCAGACGCCGGCGTTGTCCCTGCCCGATCTGCAGCAGCTACCTCAAGCCGACCGGTTGATGAAATACGAGTGTGTTCGTCTCTTGGTCGAGCGCGCGGTCGCAAGCCAGCAAAGCTTCCATCTGACGGCGGAGAATGCGCTGTCCGTTGCTGAAATCTGCGTTCGGCTCGACGGCATGCCGCTGGCGGTTGAACTGGCGGCCGCGCGCGTTAAAATATTGGCGGTCGAGGAGATCTCCGCGCGGCTGGCCGGTGCGCTTGGTGCGCGCTTTGCACTGTTGACCCAGGGCAGCCGCACCGCGCTGCCCCGCCATCAGAGGCTGCGCACCGCCGGCGCCCATACAACGCTTCAACGCAGCCGTAAAATAACAGCGGATGAAGCAAGGTGTTGTTGATGCAGGACAGCGGCTCTTGTATCAAGCACTAGCCACCCTCATCCGTTGTTGTCACGTCCACCTCGCCTCCGAGGCATCCCCTCATCCTCAGCGTCCACTCCACACAACCACCGTTATGCTATAATGCATCACTGAGTTCAGAGGGTGCGAACGTCGCGACTGGCGGCACAGTCAGGAGAAGGCGCGCGATGCCTTCAGAACTTGCCTTTACAATAACCAACAACCGGTCCCTTGAAAGGACTTTTCGATGACAGTCCGTATCGAAGTGCGCAGCAACCATCCCACGGCTGGACAGAACATCGTGCGTGGTGCGGCTGCGCTGGGTATTACCGGCGTCACTGCCTGTCAGACCGTCCGGCTTTATTTCCTCGAACAGGACCCCGGCGCCGAGGCCGTCGAACGGCTCTGCCGGTTGCTGCTGGTCGATCCGGTGACGGAGACAGGGGGGGGTAAGGGAGAGAGGGGAGAGGGGGAGATTGGGAGATTGGGAGGCAGGGAGACAGGGAGATAGGAGACAAGGAGACAAGGAGATAGGGAGACAGGAGACAAGGAGAAGGCGCCATGAATCTCCAATCTCCAATCTCCCAATCTCCACCCTCACCGCCCCTCGCCCCTCGCCCCTCGCCCCTCATCGTTGAAGTCGCCTTCCGACCCGGCGTGACTGACGTTCCCGCGCGCGAACTCCAACGCGGGATGGTGGAGATCGGCATGCCCGCGTGCGAAGTGGCGACCGGTGTGCGCTACGAACTGGAGGGCGACCTCACCCCTGACGAGCTGCGCAAGCTGGCGCGGCAATTGCTTTGCAACACCACCGTACAGCATTTTGCCGTCAGTGAGATCGCGATCCACTTCGACCAGGAGACGACCGCCGGCGACCGCGTTGAAACCATCCTCGTGCGCGGGCTGGACGATGCGGCGTTGCTGGCGCTGAGCAAGGCGCGGCTGCTCTCGCTCGACCTGGCGGAAATGCACGCGATCCAGCGTTATTACGATTATCTGGCGCGCGACCCCACCGACGTCGAACTGGAGACGCTGGCGCAGACGTGGTCGGAGCACTGCGTTCACAAAACTTTCAAGGCGCAGATCGATTTCACACACCGCAACGCCGACGGCAGCGTGCGCAGCCAGGAGATGATCGACGGGCTGATCCACCAATATTTGCGCGCCGCCACCGATGCGCTCTGGCCGGATTGGCTGCGCTCGGCTTTTGTCGACAATGCCGGCATCATCGCCTTTGACGACGACTACGACCTCGCCTTCAAGGTGGAGACGCACAACCACCCGTCGGCGCTCGAACCCTTCGGCGGCGCCAACACTGGCGTCGGCGGCGTCGTGCGCGATGTGATCGGCGTCTCGGCGCGGCCGATCGCCACCACCGATGTGCTCTGTTTTGGCCCGCAGGATTTTCCGAACGACCAGGTCCCAGAAGGCATGTTGCACCCGGCGCGCATTGCCGAAGGGGTGGTGGCCGGCGTGGGCGATTATGGCAACAAGCTGGGCCTGCCCACGGTCAACGGTGCGGTCATCTACGATGAAGGCTATCTGGGCAATCCGCTCGTCTTTTGCGGCTGTGCGGGTCTGCTGCCGCACGGCAAGCACCCGACCGCGCCCCAGCAGGGCGATCTCGTCGTCGCGCTGGGCGGCCGCACCGGGCGCGATGGCATCCACGGCGCCACCTTCTCCTCGGCCGAGCTGACGCATGAGACGAGTGAACTGGCCGGCAGCGCGGTGCAGATCGGCGATCCCATCACGGAGAAGGGGCTGATCGAGCTGATCGAGGCGGCGCGCGACCGTGGTCTCTACACCGCGATCACCGACTGCGGCGCGGGCGGCTTTTCCTCGGCGGTGGGGGAAATGGGCGAGACGCTAGGCGCGGACGTCGATCTGGCGCACGCACCGCTCAAGTACCCGGGTCTGGCGCCGTGGGAAATCTGGATTTCCGAAGCGCAGGAGCGTATGGTGCTGGCCGTACGGCCGGGACAACTAAACGATCTACAACAGCTTGCCGATCTGTGGGATGTCGAACTCAGCGTTTTGGGAACCTTCACCGGAGAAGGCAACCTTGTCGTGCGCTTCGACGGCCGTATTGTGGGCGAGCTGTCGATGGCATTCCTGCATCACGGACTGCCGCGACGGCGGATGCAGGCAGAGCATCGCGAACCCGCGGCAGCGCCCGCAGCCGCCACGTCCACCGAACCATCGATTCCGGGGATGGACATCAACGACGTGCTGCTAGCGATGCTTGGACATCCTTCCGTCGCCAGCAAAGAAGGGATCGTGCGCACCTATGACCACGAGGTGCGCGGGGGAAGTGTGGTGCGCCCCTTTGTCGGCCCTGAACTGGATGGGCCGGCCGATGCCGCGGTGCTCAAACCGTTGGGGACATGGCATCACGACAGAGCGTTTGTGCTCAGCAACGGCGTCAATCCGCTGCTGGGTCGCGTCGACCCCTATGCCATGGCGGTCAGTGCGGTGGACGAAGCAGTGCGCAATGCCGTGGCCGTCGGCGCGGATCCTGACCGCATCGCCATTCTGGATAACTTCTGTTGGGGCAACCCGACCTATCCCGACCGGCTGGGTTCGCTGGTGCGCGCCTGTCAAGGCTGTTACGACGCGGCGCTCGCCTATCGCACGCCCTTCATTTCCGGCAAAGACAGCCTCTACAACGAATTTAATGGCCAGCCGATCCCGGGCACGCTGCTGATTTCGGCCATTGGCATCGCGCCGGACATGCACGTTTGCGTCACGTCGGCGCTCAAACAGCCAGACAGCCGGCTTTATCTGCTGGGCGAAACGCACGCTGAGCTAGGCGGTTCGCTCCTCAACGAAGTGCTGGGCGAGCGTGGCGGCGCAGCGCCGGCCATGCCCGCCCAGCCGTTGGGTCGTTACCGGGCGCTGCATCGCGCGATGCGCGCCGGGCTGGTGCGCGCCTGTCACGACCTGAGCGAAGGCGGGCTGGCCGTGGCGCTGGCCGAGATGTGCATTGCCGGGCGATTGGGCGCTACGGTGTCGTTGGACGCGCTGGTGGAGGCGGCTGTCGCCGGCAGGCGGTCGTGCCGTTGCTCTTCAGCGAAAGCAATGGTCGCCTGCTGGTGGAAGTGCACTCCGCAGACGCCGCCGCCTTCGAAGCACATTTTGCCGGCCAAACGTTGGTGCAGGTCGGCGTCACCACGACCGAGCCAACCCTTGCCATCACGGCAGGCGGCGCCCATGTCGTCGATCTCCCAGTTGACCAACTTGTCCGGGTTTGGAAAGGGCAATGAGCATGAAACCGTCGATCCTCATTCTTCACGCGTCGGGGACGAACCGTGACGCCGAAGCTGCCCGCGCCTGCGAACTGGCTGGCGGCGCGCCGGAGATCGTGCACATCAACCAACTGCGCCGCGGCGCACGCACTTTCTCCGATTACCAGATGCTGCTGCTGCCCGGTGGTTTCTCTTACGGCGACGCGCTGGGCGCCGGCGCACGGCTGGCGCTCGATCTACAGGTCTACTTTCACGATGAGCTACACGCGTTCATCGACAGCGGCAAACTCGTGCTTGGCATCTGTAATGGCTTTCAGACGTTGGTCAAGGCGGGGGTGCTGCCAGGGGCGAGACAAGGAGACAAGGAGACAAGGAGACAAGGAGACGGGGAGTCTGGCGCCCCTCGCCCCTCGCCCCTCGCCCCTCGCAACGAAATCTCCCTCCGCCGCGTCACGCTCACCGCCAACGCTTTCGGCCATTTCGAGTGTCGCTGGGTGCATTTGGCGGCCAACCGGCAGGCAACCGCGCCCTTCTTGCGCGATCTCGACGAGTTGATCTTCTGCCCGGTGGCGCATGGCGAGGGCAATGTTCAGGTCAAGGACGACGCCATGCTGGCCGAGATCGAGCAAGGCAACCTGGTCGCCTTCCGCTACGTCGATGCTGACGGACAGCTCGCGGGCGGCGTCTATCCGCGCAACCCCAACGGCTCCGCCGCCGACATTGCCGGCCTGTGCAACCGCCGCGGCAACGTCGTCGGGCTGATGCCGCATCCAGAGGATCACCTGCTGCCGGTGCAAAACCCGCTGGGCGGGACGGGACAGCTAGGGCTGGCGATCTTCAAGGCGATGGTGCGCGGGTTGTAACCAACTCCTCAGACAGGTCGCACCTGTTCGGTTGCTTCGAATCGATCGATGGCGGCAATGACCCGCGGCGATGGCGTGCGGCAGCGTTCCCGCAAAAAGCGGGCGATGCGCGCGCCCGAAAGCCCGCGTTCTGTCGCGCGCTTGAGGCTGCGTTGTGTGATCTGATAGACAAACGCCGGGTAACTCTGCTGCCACTGGGCAAACCGCTCCACGCGAAACGATCGGCCAGGAGACGCCAGGGTCGAGCGTCACTGTGAAATTCTCAGCTAACTGCGATATGGTTGCTGGCGTGCTCATCGGGCGCCGCACATCGTGCCCCAACCACGGCGCGCCCCAGCCACTCAAGGAAAGCAGCGTGTCGTCGCCAGCGGACGGTTCTGCCAGATCCAACACACAGAGCCACACCAACGGTCCGCGTATCAAAAAGCGCAACAACGCCCCTTCGACCGCGTCCCACCGCTCGAAACCCTTGAGGAATTCCTGCGTATTGGTGTTGCGGATATACCAGGTGTCGTAATCGCCGGTCGGGCGCTGGAAATCAGGCTCAGCGTCGCGAATTGCCCGCAGCACGTCGGACTGGGCGTACCAGACGCCGGGCTGCAGATGACCCACAAGTCGGAGGATCGTTTCACGCGTTTGCAGCGGATCGTTGTGCCACAAACCTGCTTCCACACACTCAAGTTCGGGGGTGCGGCAGAGATCGTTCCATTCCACCGAAGAACGCCACGCTTCGAAAAGCGCACGGCGTTGCTCGGCGCGCGTCTTGTCGAGGAACGCCGCCACCGGATTCTGCGTCAACTGTACGGAGTCGTGATCGCGCCGCAGCCAACCCAGGCGATTGCCCAGATGCAGCAACAGTCCCAGCCGCAGGTTGAGATCCGTGTCGCCGCTGCCAAAAGGAAGTTGAAATCGCTTGACAAGGCGGTCGATATCGTCGGGGTGCGGGCCGTTCGGCGTCAAGCGGATGCGCTCGTGATAGAGAAAGCCAAGCAGCGCGCCGGCGTCGAGCAGAAAGGCGTCATCGGCGGGCAAGATGCGGGCGGCAGGCGGCGGCGCGACAGGCTTGGCCGGCAATCCTACGGGCAATTCACTTTGCAGGTGGGGCAGCCACGGCGTGATGTCGCTGGGCAAATAGATGACGGTGTGCGCATTTTGACCCGCGCCGCGGAAACCGCGGCCGATCAGACCGTTGTAGTAAAGCAGTTCGGCAATGCTTTCGGGGTAGAGCCACGGCGATTCCCGCTCCAGCTTGGCTGGCCCCATCTGGCGGATAGCGCCAAACTCGCGGCTGAATTGCGCCTCGGTCACCTCCCCGTGTTCGCGCAGCAACAGGTTGATGGCGTCTTCCGCCTGCGCTGTATAGTCGAGCATTTCCTGGTGCGCCATTTGCACCGAAGTGGGGTCGGTCAGTTGGGCGGCCAGCAACTCGACCATCTGCTCGTGCGTGTCGGCGCCGTCAAGCATGGCGCCGCGCAGTTCAGCAAGCACTTGGAGCATGATATCCGGGTATCCGGCCAACATTTGGGCGGCTGTAGGCATGATAAACTTACGTTAGATGGCGCTGGGCGCTTGTGAGACAATCAAGCAGCATCAGCATGGTATTGATAAGAGTTCACAATTTATGATGAATCCGCTATACTGCATAGCGTAATTCTTAAAGGAGACAATCAAAATGACGCAAGGTGCAAAATATCGTTCCGTCGCGGACAACCCTGGCTTTATGCAACAAGCCGTACGTTCTATCCAGTTACTGTTTGACTCGCGCGTCCCTTCCTCGCTCAAGCTCATGTTGCCGGCCGCAGCCATGTTGTATTGGATCTGGCCGATCGACTTAATCCCTGGCATCCCGATCGACGATGTAGCCGTGTTGATCGGTGCGATGGCGCTCTTTGCCAAGCTGGCCGGTGAAGCTGTCGAACGTCAACAGCGTCAGACACAGCAAACGCCCCCTAACGATGAGCCGGTGGTCGACACCACCTGGAAAGTCATCGATTGACCGGCGATCCACTGTCCATTCGCCTTCGCTGGCAGGGGTGTCTTGTCGTTATCCCTGTCAGCCATCGATCCAACTCATGACTCAATCGTCATCTGACCGCAGCGGCCTCCAAGAAACATCATACACCTTTACCGAGGTCGCTTATCATTTTCAGGTGACGCCGGAGGCGTTGCGCGGGTGGATGCGTCGTTTCGCCCAGGTGCTCAGCCCGGGCGCAAAGGCGGAGCCTCCCCGCTTTGCCACGGCCGACGTGGCTGCCCTCAGCATGGTGCAAAAGCTGCTCGAACAAGGTTTCCAAGACGAGCAGATCAACGAACAACTCACCCCAAAACGCATCGTGCGTGATGAAACCGCGCCGGTAGCCTTGAATACTGACCAGGCCCGCCAATTGGTTGAGGGCAAAGCTGCGTTGCTGCCCCACGCCCTGGGCGATATTCTCAGCGCCATCGCCAATAGCCAGCAGACTGTGCTCAACGGTCAATCTACGGTGCGCGAAGTCGTCGGCGTTGTCGTGCAGGACAATTTTAATCTCAAGGAAGAAAACCGCAAACTACGCGAACGGATGCTCGAACAAGAGCGGGCGCTTGCCGAATACCAGCGCCGCGAAGAGACGCGCAAGGAGCGGCTGGAAGGTCGTCTGCGCGCGCTGGAAAACACCGTCGCCGCCCTGCAACAACAGGTCGCCCAGTTGATCCAACTGCAACGCCAGAGCCAGCAAAAGAAGCGCGGCTGGTGGTAAGGCGCCTGCCCCATAGAATCTTTGATGCAGAGGGACGCAGAGAAAAGCTATTTTTATTACGTCACTCATGACTCCTTATCCCGCCTTCCTTCCCCTTCTCTATTTGCTGGTTCATCCTTTCTCCAATCGACCTCGCTCTGCGCTAATTGGGCTGCATCCGGCTGCGCGTCGCC
>JADJVW010000037.1 GCA_016710365.1 Candidatus Caldilinea saccharophila
ACCGCCATCCTCGGCGACGACTGGGAACCGGCGATGCCACCCACCTACTGCTATGTGGACACCTATCTCGCGACACAAGATCGGCTGCTGGCGATGGAGATCGACCTGCTGTCGTCGGCGCACTGGCCGCTGCAACAGGGGCCGGACGTGGCGGCATTTATCAGCGAGAGCCGCGCCTATTGCCTGCTGGTCGAACGCAAGCTGTTGAACTTTGCGCAAGTGACCAACGGCTTTACGCTATGGGAGGCGATTGACCAGCTCGGGCCAACGCTGGGACGCTGGCCGGCTGGCGCTAACCAGGATTTCAGCTATGGCATGGCCGGCAATCTGGAAAGTCTTACCAAACGCGGCCTGCTGCGCACCGAGCGTAACACAGCAGGCCACAGTACATGGAGAACAGCATGACACAACTCTACCTGGTGCGTTACTTTCTGCCCGAGTCAGGTATCCGTGTGGGCGTTCAAGTCGGTGCAACGGTGCACGATGTCACCGATACGATTGGCTCAGTGGGTGCGTGGTTGCGCAGCAGCGCCGGTCGCATTGACGCTGCCATGACCGACCTGATGACGGCAGTCGGCGCTTCTTCCCAGGCTCATCTAGCTGAGCGCTTCAACTGTGCGCCGGCGCCAGACGCTGCGCATTGGCTGGCGCCGGTTGGCGTGCAGGATGTGTGGGCGGCTGGCGTCACCTATGAACGCAGTCGCGCCGCACGTCAGGAGGAGGCCGCCGACGGCGGCGATGTCTATGCGCGGGTGTATACGGCGGCGCGCCCGGAGCTTTTCTACAAAGCGCGCGGGCCTTGGGTTGTCGGCCCGTATGACCAGGTGGGAATTCGGCGTGACGCGCGGTGGAATGTACCCGAGCCGGAGCTGGCGCTGGTGATCAACCCTGCCCTGGAAATCGTCGGCGTCACGATCGGCAACGACATGAGCAGTCGCGACATCGAGGGCGAGAATCCGCTTTATCTGCCACAGGCCAAGATGTACACGCGATCCTGGCGCTTGGGCCAGCCATTGCGGTCGGGCATGTTGGCGGCGTATGGCCAGACACACGCATTGCCATGCAGATCACCCGTGACGGCGGCATTGTTTTTGCCGGCGAGACGCATACCAGCCAGATTCGGCGGCGACCGGATGAACTGGTCGAGTTTCTGGGGCGTTCGTTGCGCTTTCCAGATGGCGTCGTCCTCTTGACCGGCGCCGGCATCGTCCCGCCTGACTCTTTTACATTGGCCGCGGGTGACCAGGTGGAAATTATCATCGACGCAGTAGGAAGCTTGCGCAACATAGTCACGGTGGTGTGAACCCCTATGAAGATTACGGCGATCGAGTCATTGCAGTGGGCGGAATATCCGCGGCTGCTGGTGGTGCGCGTCCACACCGATGAAGGCATCGTCGGGCTGGGCGAGACGGTGGACAAGGTGCCTGGATCCAAGGGCGCGCTGCACGGCACGGTTGCGCCGCTCGTGCTCGGCCAGGACCCCCTCGACATCGAAGGGCTGTGGCGCTTTGTGATGGACAACATCATGTACCACGGCTATGCCGGCGCGGAGACGCGTGCGCTCTCCGCGCTGGAGGTGGCGCTGTGGGACATCATGGGCAAGCGCTACGGCGCGCCGCTCTACCATCTGCTGGGCGGCAAGACACGCGAGCGCGTGCTGACCTACAACACCTGCATCGGCTTTGGGCCGGTGCGGGATTACGCCGCCTGGCACGATGACGCCGGCGCGCTAGCTCGGTCGCTGCTGGCCGATGGCATCGGCGCCATGAAGATCTGGCCTTTCGACCAGTTCAGCGAAGATAGCTTTGGCCAGTACATCAGCCCGGCGCAGGTGGAGGCCGGTCTGAAGCCGGTGCGCCAGATTCGCGACGCGGTGGGCAATGCCATGGAGATCGGCATCGAATGTCACTTTCGCTGGAACCGCGCCAGCATGGAGCGCATCGCCGCCGCGCTGGAGCCGTACGGCATCCTCTTTCTGGAGGATGTGCTGCCTGCGGTCTACCCGGACGAGATCAAGCTGCTGGGCTAGCGCACGCGCATTCCGATCGTCGGCTCTGAATTGCTGATGACGCGCTGGCAGATGCGCGAGTGGATGGAGAAACATGTGGCGCCGATCCTGATGACGGACCCGGTCTGGAACGGCGGCATCGCCGAGACGCGCAAGATCGCCGCGCTGGCCGAGACCTACGGCGTGCCGCTGGTGCTGCACAATGTCGCCGGGCCGATCTGCCATGCCGCGTGTATGCATCTCGGCGCGCACATTCCCAACCTCTTCTTCGTGGAGTCGGTGCGCGCCTTCTATCAGACCTACTTCCCAATCCTGAGCACGTTGGCGGTGACGGTGGCGGACGGCCATCTGCCCGTGCCGGACGGGCCAGGTCTCGGCGTGACGCTGCGTGAGGAGGCGTTGGCGCGGCCCGACCTCACCCGCCAGCTTTCCGACGGCGACGGGTTGGCCCAGGGCCGCCGCGCCATGGGCGATCACTGGGCGGTGGAGGAGATTCGATAATTCACCCTCGGCTTGTGGTAAAATCGCTCCAGTAGCGTAAATTTTGTTTCTGGAAAGAAGACGCTAAGAGAACAAAGTGCCCGAAATATCCAGATTCCTTGGCATTTCCATCACAATGTACTTTGATGAGCACAATCCTCCGCACTTTCATGTACGGTATAATGACTATCGTGCATCGATGGACATCGCCACATTGAATCTCTATGCTGGGACGTTGCCTGCACGGGTGCGTGGGTTGGTTGAAGAGTGGGCAGAAATGCACCGAGATGAGTTGCTTGCGATGTGGGCAACAAAAGAATTCCATCGCATCAAACCTCTCGTGTAATAGGAGAAACAATGAAAGAGTGTATTACGATCTCTGAGGCGCATTACGCGGGCGAGTATCGCATCTGGTTGCGCTTCAATACTGGTGAAGCGGGCGAAGTTGATCTCAAGCACTTGATCTTCAAGTTTGCGGCTGCAGCACCCTTGCGAGAGGTAAGCGAATTTGCCAGATTTGATTTGGATGAATGGCCGACATTGACGTGGGAGTGTGGCTTCGATGTGGACCCGGAATATCTGTATACATTGGCCACTGGCAACCCTACTTATGAAACAACCCTTGTACAATGGAGCCGGGAACCCAACAGATGAATGCTTATACACGCATGGAACACCGGCTGCGCGGCGAGCCGGTTGACCGCCCGCCCAACTTCGACATCTTCATGACCTTTGCCGCGCGCCGCACCGGTCGTCCCTTGCGTGACTACTATCTCGACCATCGCGTGCTGGTGGACGCTAATCTGCGCGTGATCGAGGACTTTCAGATCGACATTGCCCAGGCCATTTCCGACCCCTATCGCGAATGCCATGACTTTGGCCGCGATCGACTTTCCCGAAGATGACCTGCCGCTCTGCCGCACGCCGCTGCTGGCCGGGACGGACGATCTCACGCGGTTGGCGCGCCCAGACCCGTACACAGGCGCGCGCATGAGCGACCGGCTGGAGGCGATCCGCCTCTTTCGTGAGCAGGTCGGCAGGGAGACGCCCATCATGGGCTGGGTGGAAGGCGCGCTGGCGGAGGCCGCGAATCTGCGCGGGGTCAGCAGGATCATGGTCGATCTGGTCGACAACCCAGAGTGGGTGGAAGAGCTGCTGGAGCGCTGCACCGAGGTGGAGATCGCCTTTGCGCGGGCGCAGGTGGAAGCCGGCGCCGACCTCATCGGGCTGGGCGATGCGGTCGCTTCGCTGGTCGGGCCGGCGCTCTACCGCCGCTTTGCCCTGCCCTATGAGCAGCGCATCTTCGCCGCCGTGCATGAGATGGGCGCACGCTGCCGGCTGCACATCTGCGGCAACACCAACCGCATCGTCGACGCCATGGTCGAGAGCGGCGCCGACATCATCGACCTGGATCACATGGTGGATATGGCCGGCGCCGCGACAAAACACGGGGAGCGAGTTGCCTTCTGCGGCAACTTCGATCCGGTGTCGGTGATGCTGAAGGGCACGCCCGACCAGGTCTTCGACGCCACGCTGCATTGTATGGCGGTCGGCGGTGCGCGCAGCTTCAGCGGCGCCGGCTGCGAGATTCCATTGCACACGCCTGTGGAGAATCTTCACGCACAAACGCGCGCGTTGGCGAGCCTGGCCGCGTAATTCAGTACTTCACGAAACTCACACAAAGCCGCCAGGAGCACAAAGGACGCCATCTTCAACTTTGTGTCTCCGTGTGAGGCAAATCGTCAATTACTGTAATCGCAAAATGTTCAACGCAAAGCAGAAATAGACCGCGGATTAGACGGATTTGGCGAATTATCAAGGATTACATCAGAGAAGATCAGTGAAAATCTGTCTAATCCGCCAAATCTGTGGTCGATTTATAACCAAACTGTAAAGTTACTAGATATCGTTCAGATTAGGGCTGGCGGCGCCCCTCGCCCTTCGCCCCTCACAACACTCAGAGGAGACTGAATCCATGGCCCGCTATATTGCCCTGACCTGTGAAGCCCTTGCCCGCTCCGTCTATGCGGCCGCGTCCGATTCGCCGCATACGGTCACCGCGCGCTTCTTTCGCCAGGGGCTGCACAACTCGCCCAAGAAGCTGCGCAACACGTTGCAGGACGAGATCGACGCGATCCAGCCCGGCGAGTGCGACGCGATTCTGCTCGCCTACGGGCTGTGCGGCGCGTCGACGGCCAACCTGATCGCTCGCCACACGCCCATCGTCATGCCGCGCGCGCATGATTGCATCACGCTCTATCTGGGTTCGCGCGAGCGCTACCAGGAGCAGTTCGAGCGTCACCCCGGCACCTACTGGTACAGCACTGACTACATGGAGCGCCAGGAGGCCGGTTCGACCGGTGGGTTGGGCGCAGGCATGCTCGATGACAACGAACAGTACGAGGGCTGGGTCGAGAAGTACGGCCAGGAGACCGCCGACGCGCTGCGCGAGGAAATCAGCGGCTGGATGAGCCACTACACGCGCGCCGCGTTTATCGACACCGGTCTGGGCGAGGGGACAAAGTACGAACAACGGGCGGAGTCCAAAGCGCAGGCCGAGGGCTGGACCTTTGAGCGCGTGCCCGGCGACCGGCGGCTGATGACCGCGCTGGTGCACGGCGCCTGGAACCCAGAAGAATTCCTGGTCGTGCCGCCGGGCTATGCGATCAAGCAGACCAACAATGAGACAATTATCAAGGCCGTGCCAGTTGAGTGAGCTTGGGTGATCAGCAATCAGGGCACTGCCACGAAGTCGCAAAGTACACAAAGGGGCGCGAAGATGAGCGCTATGCGGCTTATCTTCGCGCCTCTTTGTGCGCTTTGCGTCTTGGTGGCGGCGTTTCAAATACTCTTTTAATGTAAACGTGGAGGTTTTTTTAAAATGCAGTTGGCTAAAAGGCTCGAAAATCTGGGGACGGAGACCGCTTTTGCCGTCTCCGAAGCCGCGGCTGCGTGGAAGGCGCAGGGGCACAAAATCTATCCCTTCCATCTGGGCGACATCAACATTCCCACGCCGGCCAATATTGTGGCCGCGCAAAACCAAGCGATTGCCGACGGCAAGACCGGCTATGCCCCGGCGGCCGGCATTCCGCCGCTGCGTGCGGCGATTGCCGAAGTGGAGGGCGCCCATCGCGGCATCCACCTCACGCCGGAGAACATCGCGGTGCAGCCGGGCGGCAAACCGGTCGTCACCAAGCTGATCCAGGCGGTGATGGAACCGGGCGACGAGGTGCTCTACCCTAACCCCGGCTACCCTATCTACGAGTCGCAGATCGACTACTTCCGCGGCGTCGGGCTGCCCTATCGCTTCACCGAGACGGCCACTGGCTTTCAGGTGGATATGGACTATCTGGAGTCGCTGATCACCCCCAGGACGCGCATCCTGATCTACAACAACTGTCAGAACCCGCTGGGCACCGAGTCTTCGGCGGCTGAGATGGAGCACATCGCCGAGCTTGCCATCAGGCACAACCTGTGGGTGCTCTCGGACGAGGCCTACTTTGATGTACGCTACTCCGGCGCGACCACCAGCATCGCCAGACTGCCGGGCATGCAGGAACGCACGGTGATTCTCTACACCTTCTCCAAAAAGTACGCCATGACCGGCTGGCGGCTGGGCGCGGCGATTGGTCCCAAGGAAGTTATCCAGCCGATCGCCCGCCTCAACACCAACGATGAATCCTGCACCACCCACTTCGTGCAGTGGGCCGGCGTCGAAGCGCTGCGCGGCGACCAATCCGCGGCGCGCGCCAATGTGGAAATCCTGCGCGAGCGCCGCGATGTGACGGTGGAAATCCTGCGCCAGATCGATGGCATCGTCGTACATAAGCCAGAATCGACCTTCTACCTCTTTCCGAACGTGACGGGCGTGATGGCGCGCCTGGGTTACACCACTGTGGCCGCGTTTGCCGACGCCGCGCTCAAGAACACCGGCGTTTCATTCTGCACGCGCATGCATTTTGGGCGCCCCATCCCTGGCGAGAGCGGCCACTACATCCGCTTTGCCTATTCCGGCATCGACACGCCTGAGATTCGCGAAGGGTTGACCCGTTTCCGCGACTGGATCGACAGCACCGCCAAAGGAGGCGCCGCATGAGCAAGCCCCGTGTCTTTGTAACCCGCATCATCCCCGACCGTGGCCTCCAGAAAGTCCTGGCGCAGACCGACGCCACCGTCTGGCAGGAGGAGCTGCCGCCCCCGCGTGCGGTGTTGTTGGATTGGGCGCGCCAGGCCGACGGGCTGTTGACGCTGCTCACCGACAAGATCGACGCTGAGTTGATGGACGCGGCGCCCAATCTCAAGGTGGTGGCGAACTTTGCCGTTGGCTTTGACAACTTCGATGTGCCGTCCGCCACGCAGCGCGGCGTCCTGATGACGAACACGCCCGGCGTGCTGACCGACACCACCGCCGACCTTGCCTTCACGCTGCTGATGGCCTGCGCGCGGCGGATTGCCGAGGGGCGCGACTATGCCAAAAACGGCCACTGGCGCACCTGGGGGCCGATGCTGCTGATGGGGCAGGACATCCACGGCGCCACGCTGGGCATCGCCGGCATCGGCCGCATCGGGCTGGCGATGGCGCGGCGCGCGCGCGGCTTTGGCATGCGCATCCTCTACCACGACGCCATGCGCAGCGAAGTGGCGGAAAGCGAACTGGGCGCCATCCCGGTCAGCAAGGAAGAACTGCTGGCGCAGTCCGATTTCGTCTCGCTGCACGTGCCGCTGACGCCGGAGACGCGCCACTACATCAATGCCGCGTCGCTGCGGCTGATGAAGCCGAACGCCATCCTAGTCAATACATCACGCGGCCCGGTCGTGGACACGATGGCGCTCTACGATGCGCTGAAGGCCGGCCAGATCTTCGCCGCGGGTTTGGATGTCACCGACCCGGAGCCGCTGCCCGCCGAGCATCCGCTCTACACGCTCGACAACGCGCTGATCGTGCCGCACATTGCCAGCGCCAGCTTTGAGACGCGCAGCCAGATGGCCGAAATGGCCGCCGACAACCTGCTGGCGGGTCTGGCCGGCACGCTGCCGCCGAACTGCCTCAATCCTGCGGCAATGAAGTAAAAGGGGCGCAGCGCATTTAGAATCTGCTTGAAAAGTCAACCACGCAGTCACGAAGGGCGCAAAGATAGCCAGAGTAAAGGTCATCTGGAGCATTTCTTTGCGCCGCTTCGTGTTCTTTGAGGCTTGGTGACTGGCTTTCAAAACCAATCCGCTAGCTCGATTGCCGCATAATTGGCGAAGTCCACTGTGTTCAAAGTAACCAAGGTCAAGCGATTGACGACGGCGATCGCGGCAATCTGACCATCGCTGAAGGAAGGCGTGAGACCAATGCTGGCCAGCCTCACGCGCTCGGCAGCGTGCTGGGCTGCACATGCGCGGTCGTAGGGAAGAATTGGCATTGTCGCACCGACTACATCGTTAAGAAACGTCTCAATGACAGTCCGTTTCTTCGACAACGGCAGGCGTAAACATCCGTACCACAATTCATGCCAGACGACGGAAGGAATTGCCACCTGCTGCGCATGTTGTCGCAAATTTTCCAATATGACCGGATTCGGCGTAGGGCGCAGACTCTCTGAAATGACATTTGTGTCCAACAAGTACCGCAGAATCACCAAGCAGCCTCGCGTCCGGGCGCACGGTCGCGTAAGTCGGCAAAAGTTTCTGGCCCAATCTCATTGGCATCCAGATTTTCGCGACTCCGAAATGCTGTGTAAGCGTCCCAGAAGTTCCCTAAGCCTGCCTGCAATCGTTGGAATTCTGTCTGCGCCACCAAGAATGCCACGGGTTCGCCGCGACGGGTCAGTTGGATGATCGGCGTCTCTTCGAGATCATGGACAATTGAAGCCAGATTATTGCGCGCCTCAGCGATTGAGTAACTTATTGGCATAGTCTCTCCTCCGTATTCATCAGCCAGATAGCCATTTACATGGCTATAATACCACGGACGGCAGGACAGTCAATCCCCTATGCCAAATAAAACACTTCCTCCAATTCCACCAGCATCTGATCCGCTCGCGCGTTGTCGGGCGACTCGAAGTAGGGCGCCATCATCTCCTGCCAGCGCGTGTTGACCTCGGTGGCGGCCATCTGCGCCGTGGCCGTGGCCAGGTCGTGCGGCGTCTCGAAGTAGCCAAAGAGCAGGCCATCATCGCGCAGGAAGAGCGAGTAATTGTGCCAGCCTGTGGCGCGCAGCGCGGCCTGCATCTCCGGCCAGACATTACGGTGATGCTCCTTATACTCTTCGATCTTCTCCTGCTTCACCTTGAGCACAAAGCCGATCCGTTTCATGGAAATCTCCTGGTTCATTGCAAATTTGAGGTGACGAGATAAGTTGTTTCCAAATAGACCACGGATGAAACGGATTAGACGGATGCTCACGGATTTTATCTGAAAAACATCCGGATTTTTCCGCCTCATCCGTGGTCTATTTTTTGCCTGAGTTCCTTTGCGCCGCTTTGTGTGCTTGGCGTTTCCGCGGTTGAGCTTTTTATCCCACCACCGCCAACTCCAGGTCGAGCAGCCGCGCCAGCTTGCGAATTTTGCCGAGCTGATGGCCCACACCCAGCGCGACGTGGTGGGTCGGCCCGTGCTCGCACCAGCGATCCATGAACGCAGCCGGGTCGAGGCCAAAACGCAGCCGCGAGTTGGTGTTGCCGATCTCCAGCCGGCTGCCGGGGATCGATTCGCCCTCGGCGGCCAGCAGTTTCAGCCGGCCCTCGGCAGTCTGCGTCATGCCGAGGATGGTGATCGGGCCCAACTGCACGTTGAACTCGACGGAGAGACCGTACCCGCGCTTGCCGTGGAAGAGACCCAGCCCGCGCAGCACCGGCCGCCCGGCGCTGATCTGGATATGCCCCGGCCCGTCGTGCCCCATCAGGATGAACTCCTCGTCAAAATCCATCGCGTAGAACTCGGTGTAGGAGCCGCCCGCGCCCAGCCGATCCATGATCAGCATTGCCATGCAGGTCTTGAGATCGCCCTCGCCCGCGGCCGGGACGCCGCGCGCGGTGAGCAACGAGTTGCCAATGATCAGCGTGGCGCCGAGTTCCTCGTTGGCGTTGCCGTTCAGCCCGCGATAGTAGTAGGTCAGCCCGTTGAGGTCGAAGTCGGCGACGAGTTTGTCCAGCCCGACCGCCACCGTGGCCGACCAGCGCATGGCCTCGTCGGTCACCGGCTGCGAAATCTTATCCTTGCCCGGCGCGGCAATATCAAACACGTCCTTGATCTCAGCGATCTTGGCGATGATCTCGTCCTCCGTAGCGGATTGGACGCGCGTGTGCAGATCGTCCATCTCCAGCACCTCGACGTGCGCGCCCAACTGGGCGTGGTGCATAGTGAAGTCGGAATACATATCGAGCATGCCGGGGTAGGTGTGGCCGAGGAAGCCGACACGGGCATAGGAGAGTTCGCGCAACACGCCGGCGGCCTGGACCCACTCCTCGATCTCGCGCCAGCCGCGTTGATAGTACTGCTCGGCGTTGCCTGCCGCGGGAAAGAGCAGCCCCGACACCACGTTGAATTGGATGCGGCTGCGCGCAAAGGCGTTCGAGATCTCCGGCACGCAGCAGGCGCAGCAGTTCGCCAGCCATTCCGCCGTGCCGGTGTTGGGGTAATCCATCGAGGGCGCCGGCCTGCAGGTTGAGCACCAGCACCGGCGCACGACGGCGCTGCACCGCGGGCAGCACCTGCGAGGAGGTCGAGTAGGTGCCTACATAGCAGACGATCAGATCGACATTGTGGGCGGCAAAGAGGTCGCCGGCCTCCTGCGCGGCCGGCGCGGTGTCGACCAGCCCGGCCGAAACCACGTCGGCGCCCATGTCGACAATCCGCCGTTCCACTTCCTGCTGATAGCCAACCAGCAGATCGCGCAGTCCCTCGAACTGAGGCCAGTACGCGGCCAGGCCGATGCCAAAGACGCCGACGCGGGCGCGCTTTTTTGGATTGAGTGAACTCTCCATGTTCCTATTCTCCCGTCTGAAGGTTGGGTTTGCAAAGCTGCTCACAAGCGGATTGTAACATCTCAGATAGTAAAAACCGCGGCTTGAGATGACATTTTAGAAGCGTGAGGTTAGCATTCTCTTTGGCTGGTATCCTACACGTTTCTGTAGATGCGCGCCAATCGACAAAAGGCAACACCGGGTGAGCGTGCTATACTGACGGGCATGAAACGTCTGTGGGCTTTGATTCGCCAGCGCTGCCCGGTCTGTTTACAAGGGCAGGTCTTTCTATCACTTTTTGGCATGCACACGCATTGCCCGGTCTGCGGCGTCAAATATGAACGCGAGACAGGCTATTTTCTCAACTCCATGTTTATTGGCTACACGGCCGGCTTCCTGGTGCTGACGCCAACCGCAGTGTTGCTTTACTTTCTCGACGTCTCCATCCCGGTCTTTTCAATCGTGATCATCCTGGAGGCGCTGATTCTCACGCCATTGATCTTCCGCTACGCCCGCATCATCTGGATGCACGCCGACCAGATGCTGGATCCGCGGAGGTCAGAGAAGCAAAAAGGAATCTCTTAATTTTCTAATCTCTTTGCGATTGAGAGATGAGGAGATTCCTCCTACGGTTCTCGAATTTCTCTCAACTCCATTTGACAAATTAAATCTCACCTGCTATTCTTCCGCCTCACAACCAAATAGCAATACTCTTATCCAGAGAGGTGGAGGGACCGGCCCTGTGAAACCTCGGCAACCCGATGATTGGCCCGCAACGCTGCGGACTGTCAATTAGGGTGCCAAATCCGGCAGACGTGTTCTGGAAGATGAGAGGAAGCGGTGCGTGCTTTCCTGCTCATCCCCACTTGATGGGGATTTTTGTTGCCCGCAGCAGCGGGCAGGCAGCCGCAACAACAGCAACCTCTCACCAACCGGGCGAGAGGTTTTTTGTTCACGTAGCCAATACTTACACAAAGCGAAAGAGGATCTAAGCATGAGTGACCGACAACTAGGGTTCGCCACCCGCCAGCTCCATGCCGGCCAAACGCCTGACCCGACGACGGGCAGCCGCGCCGTCCCGATCTACCAGACGACGAGCTATCAATTCCGCGACACGGAACACGCCGCCAATCTGTTTGCCCTCAAAGAGCTTGGCAACATCTACACGCGTATGATGAATCCGACTACGGATGTGCTTGAGCAGCGTATTGCCAGCCTTGAGGGCGGCGTCGCGGCGGTGGCGGCCAGCTCCGGCCACGCCGCGCAGACGATGGCGATCCTCACGTTGTGCGCCGCCGGCGACCATATCGTGTCGAGCAGCCGGCTCTATGGCGGCACCTATAACCAGTTCAATTACACCCTCCCTCGCCTCGGCATCGAGGTGACTTTTGTCGACCCCAGCGACCCGAGCAACTTCGAGAAAGCACTCCGGCCCAATACAAAGATCATCTACGGTGAGACGCTGGGTAACCCGGACATCAAGGTTTTTCCGTTCGAGGAGGTGGCCGCGATCGCCAAGGCGCACAACATCCCGCTCATGATCGACAACACCTTTGCCACGCCCTATCTGTGCCGGCCGTTTGAACTTGGCGCCAACATCATCACGCACAGCACGACCAAGTTCCTGGGTGGGCATGGTCAGGCCATCGGCGGCGTCATGGTGGATGGCGGCAACTTTGATTGGACCAGCGGCCGCTTCGACAGCTTCACCACACCCGACCCCAGCTATCATGGGCTGAAGTATGCCGACCTGGTCGGCGTCGGGCTGCCACCTTTTGCGATCAAGGCGCGCGTGCAGACGCTACGTGACATCGGCGCCAGCCAGGCGCCCTTCAACTCCTGGAATACGCTGACCGGCATCGAGACGCTGAGCCTGCGTATGGATCGGCATTGCAGCAACGCGGAGCAGGTGGCCGACTTCCTCGACAGCCACGCATCTGTAAAATGGGTTGCCTATCCTGGCTTGGCCAGCCACCCGGATCATGCGCTGGCCAAGAAATACTTCCCCAAGGGCGTCGGTGCGATCCTGGGGTTTGGCATCGAGGGAGGCATCGCAGCCGGACAGAAGTTCATCGACAATCTCAAGCTCTTCAGCCACCTGGCCAATGTCGGCGATGCCAAGAGCCTGGCCATTCACCCGGCCACGACCACGCACAGCCAGTTGAGTGAGGATGAGATGGCATCGGCCGGCGTCTCGGCCGACTTCATCCGCCTGAGCATTGGGTTGGAGGATATCGAGGATATCCTCTGGGATCTGGAGCAGGCGTTGGCGACGGCGAAATAATCGGAAAATGAATGGTGAATGGTGAAGTTGTGTTGCGAGCGAATCACTTCACACTTCACCATTCACAACTCACCGTTCACCATTCACCCCTATTTTTGAAAAGGCGGGCTTATGGACACTAACAGCATCGGCGCCGTTGCCACCGAGTTCTTTACCTTTGCCGAAGACGAGCCCTTTTGTCTGGAGAGCGGCGAGATGTTGCGTCCTGTGACCTTGGCCTACGAAACCTACGGCGCGCTCAACGCTGACCGCTCGAATGCCATCCTGATCTGCCATGCCCTCAGCGGCAGCGCCCACGCCGCCGGTTATCTTGACGGCGATCCCGATAAAGTCGGCTGGTGGGAAGAAACCATCGGCCCCGGCAAAGCCTTCGACACCGACCGCTTCTTCGTGATTTGCAGCAATGTGGTCGGCTCCTGCTATGGCTCGACCGGCCCGGCCAGCATCGACCCGGCTACGCGAGAACCTTATGGTCTGCACTTCCCCGTGGTGACGGTCGGCGATATGGTGCGCGCCCAGGCCAAGCTGATCGACCGCCTTGGCATCGACAAGCTGCTCTGCGTGGCCGGCGGCTCGATGGGCGGCATGCAGGTGCTGGAGTGGGCCGCACATCACCCGCAGCGGCTGCACGCGGCCATGCCCATCGCCACGACCGCACACCACAGCCCCATGCTGATCGCCTTCAGCGAGGTGGGCCGCCAGGCGATCTACGCCGACCCGGCCTGGCATCACGGCGATTACTATGACCAGCCGCGCAAGCCCGACGCCGGCCTTGCCGTGGCGCGCATGGTCGGTCACATCACCTATCTGAGCGAAGAGTCAATGCATCTGAAGTTTGGCCGGCGGCTGCAAGGGCTGGAGAAGTACGGCTACGAATTCGAGACCGAGTTCGAGATCGAGAGTTATCTCAAGTACAACGGCCTCAAATTCACCCAGCGCTTCGACGCCAACAGCTATCTCTACATGACGAAAGCGATGGATTACTTCGACCTCACCCAGCCGACCGGCTCGCTGGCGGCTGCGTTTGCGACTTCCACGGAGGTGCGCTTCCTGGTGATCAGCTTTACGAGCGATTGGCTTTATCCCAGCTATCACAGCAAGCAGTTGGTCAGCGCCCTCACCGCCGCGGGGGTGGACGTCACCTATCTGGATGTCAAGAGCAGTTGGGGGCACGACGCCTTTCTGCTCGAAGTGGAGACAATGACCAACCTGCTGGGCAGCTTCCTGGACCGCCTCGTGCGCGAGGAGCAGGTGCCTGCGCCGGCCGGCTATGCGCCGCGGCGCGTTTTACGCCTGGCGCCAACGTTGCTTTGCCACGCACCAAACTGGCCGACAACCTCGCATGAGCGACCAATCACCGCCATCCCCTGCGGAAGTCACACGCCCACCCCGGCTGCGGCCCGACCTGCTCGCCATCGCCGACCTGGTCGTTCCCGGCGCGCGCATGCTCGACCTTGGTTGCGGCGACGGCGCGCTGCTCGAATATCTGCGCGACCGCAAGCAGGTGAAGGGGCGCGGCATCGAATTGACCGAAGCAGGCGTGCTGGCGTGCGTGCGCCGCGGGTTGAGCGTGCGCCAGGGCAATGTGCAGGAGGGGCTAGCCGACTATCCCGACCAGAGCTTCGACGCGGTGATCCTGAGCCAGACGCTGCCCTATCTCGACGACCCGGCAATGGTATTGGGCGAGATGCTGCGCGTGGGGCGCACGGCCATTGTCAGCTTCTCAAACTGGGGGCATTGGCGCTGCCGGCTGGAGCTGCTCATCACCGGGCGCATCCCCGTCGCCGTGGACCTGCCGCAGCAATGGTACGAAAGCCCCCGGCGCCAGCCCTTCAGCGTGACCGACTTTGCGCGCTTCTGCCGCCAGATCGGCATCCAGATCGATCGCCAGATCTACATGAATCGCGGCATCCGCATCCGCACCGGGCGCTTCAAGAACCTGCTCTCCACGACGGCCGTCTTTACCTCCAGAAGAGAACAAAAGTCTAGATCGCGGATGCGGCGGATAGGCGCGGATTTCGTCCGTGCCAATTCAAACGTCGGGTAGTCAGCGGCGGGCGTGGCACTGACAGACGCCTACGCCGATCTCTGGCGAACGGATTCCCAATGTTGCACCCGCCAGACTTGACACACGGGGGGGGGGGCTATGATAAAGTAGACAGCGAACCGACGCATGATGCATTCCCGAATTATCCGATGATCACCCTTGAAGCAAGTCATTTGTGTATGCCACCTGAACTAGCCAAAGCAGAAGATCGTCTTCTGTACTATATTCACATTCAAGCATTATTCACCTGTCAAACCAAGGAGAGAAGTGTATGCGCGCAACGTCAAAGGTGACGCTTGCTCTGTCGCTGCTGATCGTGTTGGGCTTTCTGCTCGTCTTCGCTGGATGGTTCAGCGCTCGCTATGCTGCGGATGCCCGGCGCCCGTCCGCGGCGGTCTCGCTGCAGGCGCCTGTCCAGGCGTCGGTCGATTCGCCGCTGCCGGCGCCTTCCTCAGTTCGTCCCACCGAGGAGATCATCGTCATCACACCGCCGCCCGATGGTGGGGTCATCGTATTGCCGCCGGCAAAGCCAGGGCAGATCTATGCTTTCCCCTCGCCGACGCCCTTTCCCACCTGGACGCCGCGCCCCACACCTACGCGCCGGGGACCAACGGCAACACCGTTTCCGACGCGTCAGCCAGCGCCCAGTGGGGCCGGTGTTATTTTATTCACAACTTCAACAGATTCAGCAGGAGAAGCTATTAAAAAGCTTCCCGTCAATGCCCAAGGGGAGAAGATTGCAGAAGTAACATCTATAACCTTATCAATTGACTTTGATCCGTATCTTATCGCGCCTTCACCTGATGAAAGCCATTTGCTTTTGATGCGCCCGATGATGCCTGGGGGGCTTCCCTACAGTCTGGATACAAAAAATGAACAGGTCCGACCACTATTTTCAGAAAGTTCCTCATCGTCAGGTAGATTCTTCGGCTGGCATCCAGACAGCCAACGAGTGCTATTTTGGCCAAGCAATTCTGAACTACAGTTGATCGATATCGAAACCAATGAGCGAACGACATTAACGTTGGTGGAAGGATCGATCCAAGGTGCTGCCATGTCACCTGATGGACAGAGTGTCGCCTATGTCAGTGGTTTGAGAACGGCAGAAAACTTCAACTCTAACGCCTTATGGTTGGTCAGCACCGCTGGTAGTGATGCGCATCCTTTGTTCAATTTTGACGGTAGCGCCTACGTTTTCAGTTGGTCGCCAGATGGCAAATACATTCTCTACATGGGAGGGCCAGGCGCAGGCAGAGAACAGACAACGGTGGAGGAATTCACATCTCGCGGTCCTTTGTGGCTCGTAGAGCCGGACGGGCAGAATCCTCGCCCGCTGGCCGGCTTATTTGTCGCTGGCTATGGATTTGAACCAGCCTGGTCGCCAGATAGTCAGTGGATCGCTTTCACCGGTCTGGACGAGGGTCAGGAATTTGGCTGTTTCCCACAAAACAAAGCATCACAACCACAATGGCCCGAGTGTCAATTCCAGGGTACAGGCGTCTATATTGAAAACATTACCACCGGAGAAATTCGGCGGCTGGCGTCAGGCATTACACCAATGTGGTCCCCCGATGGTTCGATATTGGCTTTTCTTTCCAACCAAAACGGTGCGACTGAGATTTGGACTGTACGTGTGGATGGCGTTGGGTTACGCCAACTGACGACAGACAAACAATCGAAGACCGGACTCACTTGGACTGGCACAGGGGAGGTGCAAAGATGATTTGCTGGCTCGTCAAGTCCAGATGGCTGCTTCTCGTGATTCTCTTGAGTTCCTTGCCCGCAAGTCTGTCACCCAAACCTGTGATAGCTCAGACAACACCATTCTTAATCTCACCATATTATCGGGAGAAAGCTATCAATCAGTATTTTCCTAGTCATGGAGGGATTGACTTTCAAATATACTATGAACAGGTGTTAGCTAGTGCCAACGGCACTGTTGATCAAGTACAGTGGTATAACGACAACTGCCATCAACACAACACGAATTCGAGTTGTGGTTATGGGCTACATACGATTGTAAGACACGATAATGGCTATCGAACCATTTATGCTCACCTTAGCACTGCTGCCTTTAGTATAGGAACTACAGGAATCGCTTTGAATTCGGGACAAGTGATCGGTACGAGTGGTCACACTGGTTGGTCTACCGGCCCGCACCTGCACTTCGAGGTGAGAAACTCCAGCAATCAGCCAACTGATCCCTTCAGTCCGAGTTTATGGAAGGATGGCCAATGGACCAGCCCGAGCCGGCCGATTCCCGAACCGGTCAATGGGGGTGAGATTCTGGTCGATGACAGCACCACCAGCAGTGGCGGCTTCAGCAAAGGGGGTGGGGGTGGCTTTCAGAATCCTTGCACCGGCGACTGTCAAGGGTGGACTTCCGCTACGATAGGGATCAATAACCACATGTACCATACCCCCGCCGACGGCATCAACATCATCAGCCAGTGGGCTGAACAGCGCCGCTCGGCATACAGACTGGGGGCTATCTATGAGGTTTTCGTTCATGTGCCCAATGACAATGCAACGTCCTGGCAGGCGCCCTATGTAATTTCGCACGCCAATGGGACAAGCGCCGGTGTGGTAGACCAATATGGGTTGAACAATCAATGGGTGAGCATTGGCGCCTATCAGATGAATCCGGGACACTATATCTGGACGCATGACGCAAGCGGGGAGGTATACAATCAACACTGCTCCACTACTTATTGCAAGCTTGGCGTTGATGCGGTCAAGTTTGTGCGGCGCGGGACGATCTATCTGCCGGACATCCGGTACAACAATGGTGGGTGGAGTTCCAAGCTGGTCTTGCGCAACAACGGTGGCGGCTACGCACGCACCGTCGTCAGGTTCCTCAAGAGCGACGGCTCCGAAGCCTGCAGCCCGATGATGCCCACCTTGTTTGCCCATCAGTCGATTGCGCTGAGCTGTAGCGATTCACAGGTGGCGAGCGCCGTCGTCGACAGCAGCCAGGATTTGTCAGCGATGGTGCTGCAGGAGCACACCAACCCCTACACACTGGATGCATACGCCGGCGTGACCAGGGCGCGGCAGGACATTCACATCCCGATCGTGCAGAAGAACAACAGCGGGTGGTACAGCGACCTGTTCGTCTACAACCCGAATGCCCAGAACGCCACGGCAACCTTTGAATTCACGCCGGCGCCAGGGAAAGGCACGCCCTATGCTTATGCGTATGCGATTGCAGCAGGCGGGCAACTGCGCCTCAACACTGGCCCGCTGTGGCAACTGGGCAATCTGTTTGTCGGTTCGGTGCGGGTGAGTTCCAGCCTGCCGCTGGCGGTGGCTGCCACACAATACAAAGGAACTGATCAATTCATGGAGCTGAGCAGCACTCAGCCGCTGGCGGCGGGGTTGTATGGCCCGCTGCTCCAGAACAACAACTCGGGCTGGCAGTCAGGGGTGACGCTGCGCGCACCTGGGGGCAATCTACCGATGTCCGCCACCTATCGGGTCAACAATACAGGCGCCGGGTGTGCATGGGAGACATGGTGGAACAACCCGCAGATTGTCTACCCGGCACCGCAGGGCAACCCACCGGGCTGCGGTGTGACACCGAACGCCGTCTTCTCCGCGAACGGTGGGAGCGTCGCCTCGGTCAACCAGTTGCAGGGGACGCTCAACGCCACCACCTACGGGGCGGTCGCCGCACCTGCCCAGAGCGCCAGCATCCCCAAGGTGCAGCGCGATGGGCAGTGGAACGACGGCTTTGTCATCATGAATAGCAACGGCACGGCGGTGAATGTGACTGTCACCCTGTACAACAGCAACGGAATCTTGAATTCCACACCGGTCAACAACCAGCCGCTCGGCGCCTACCAGAGCCTGACGGTGTTGTCGCAGATTCCCTACGGCTTCGATGGCTCCGCTCTGGTCACGGCGAGCCAGCCGGTGGCGGTCATCGCCAATGCCTATCGCCCCGGCGCTGGCAGCGGCGATGTGATCGGCAGCTACCCTGCCATTCACCGCTAGGCGTGCATCTGACTGCGTGAACGCCAGGCTCCGGTCAGGCGGAGTGGCGTGGATTCCTATCCGCGCCACTCCGCCTCATCCGCCCACACGGGTCTACTCCACGATGGGGGGGAGCACGTCCACCGGTTCCAACCGGTGTCTGGCACGGAAAACCGGCTGAAGCCCGGTTGCCAGCCGGTGCGGTTGCGGGGATTGCAGTGTGTTTCAACGCACTTTGCGTGTCAGCCGGGGGTTTCAACCCTCGGCGCCGCTTGAATTACACTCCGTCCAATCCGCGTTATCCGCGGTCTATGCTTACGGCCCACTCTCCAGCCAGGTCTCCAGCACAAGGCCAGCCGCGCCGAGTGTATCGCTGCTGAGCTTGTCGAGCGCGTCGGCCGTTGTCGCCAGGTAGGGATAGTCGGTGCTCATCAAGTCGGCGGTCGGGATGGCGGTCGCGCTAAAGACGGACGTGACGCTGAGCGGCATGGGTCGGCTCTGGTCGGGGAAGCGCGCGCCAAGCTCCAGCGCATCCGCCACGCTCCACAGCGCGGTATTGAGCGCGGGATCGCCCGTCTCATTCTGGAAGAAGCGCTGCTCGCTGGCGCCCGCCTGATCCACGCCAACCACCAGCCGCGGCGATGCACAGCGCGGCACGCTGCCCGGCAAACTCTCGACAAAAAGCCGGCTGCCGATGTTGGCGTCCCAGCCGGGCAGCCCGACATTGGCCTCGGCGTCGAAAAAGGCCAGGCAGACCGTGTGCCCCGTAGCCTGCACATCCAGCGTGCGCGCCAGTTCGAGCAGCAGCGCTGGCCCCGAAGCGCCGGCATTGGCGCCGGGCGTGGGCGACTGCTGGTTGTCAAGGTCCGGGTCAGCGTCGGCGGCCAGGCGTGTGTCGTAGTGCGTGGCGAGCAATGCCACCGGCGCGCCCGGCTGCGACGGACTGCGCACCGCGACGATGTTGCGCCCCTGCAACTGCTCGTTGATGGTGAAGGGCTGGATCACCACATCCCACCCCAACAGCCGCAACTGCTCGACCAGCCAGTCGCCCATGCGCAAGCTGGCTTCCGTGCCGGTGATGCGCGGGCCGAAGTCGAGCTGTTTGCCGACATTGGTCAGCGCCCTTGCGCCCGAAAAGGGTTCGTTCACTACATCCGGGCGCAGCAGACCGTAGCCCAGGTAGCCAAAGAAGCCGACCGCGGTCAACAAGGCGCCGATCAAAATCAGTTCGATGGAATAAGCGCGGATTCGTTGCATACGCGGCGTTATTTTTCGTTGCGGTCGCGCGAGCGGAACAGCAGCTTGATCGGCGTCCCCTCAAAAGGATAGTAGGCGCGGATGCGATTCTCCAGGTAGCGGGAATAGGAGAAGTGCACCAGTTCCTCGTGGTTGACAAAAATGACAAAAGTGGGCGGCTCGTTGCCAACCTGCGTGCCGTAGTAGAGGCGCAGTGTCCGCCCATGCCGCATCGGAATCTGCACCGCTTCATAAGCTTCCGTCAGCACCTGATTGACTTCGCTGGTGGAGAGGCGATGGCGCCGTGCGGCGACGACTTGCAGCGCGGCCGGCAGCACCCTGTTGACGCGCTGCCGCGTCTTGGCGCTGATAAAGAGCACGGGCACGTAGTCGAGAAAGGCGAGCTGATCGCGCACGGTCTTGGCGTATTCGACCATGGTCTGGCTATCTTTCTCGATGGCGTCCCATTTGTTGATCAGCACCACAACGCTTTTGTTGCGCTCCAGCACATAACCGGCCACGTGCATGTCCTGCATGGTCACGCCTTCCTGCGCGTCGATCAGGAGCAGGGCGACGTCGGCGCGGTCGATGGCGCGCATACTGCGCAGCACGCTGTACTGTTCGATGCCCTGTTCGACGCGCCCGCGGCGGCGGATGCCCGCGGTGTCGATCAGGGTGATGCGTTCGCCGTCGTAGGTGATCTGCATGTCGATGGGATCGCGCGTCGTGCCGGGAACCTCGCTGACAATCGCACGCTCGTGCCCGACCAGGACATTGAGCAGGCTGCTCTTGCCGACATTCGGCCGCCCGACGATGGCAATCCCGATCGTCTTTTCCTCTTCCTCATCCACAGGATAGGGCGACAACACCTTGACCAACTCGTCCAGCATATCGGCCACGCCATCGCCGTGATAGGCGCTGATGGGGTAGGGTTCGCCCAGCCCCAGCGACCAGAAGTCGACGGCGTTTTGCTGCACCCGCTGGTTTTCGGCCTTGTTGACGGCAATAAACACCGGTTTGTCGCTGCGCCGCAGCACTTCGGCGACATCCTCGTCGGCCGCGGTCAGCCCGCTGCGCCCATCCACCAGCAGCACGATCGCGTCCGCTTCGGCGATCGCCACTTGCGCTTGATTCTGCACAAAGTTGGTGAAGCCTTGCGGAGAAGACGCCGCGTCCGCGGTGGGAGGCGCTTCCGTTTGCCGGCCGGTGCGCATAGTTTCCGGCGTTTCCAGACCGCCGGTGTCGATGACGATAAAGCCGACGCCGTTCCAATCGCTCTCGCCGTAGATGCGATCGCGCGTGGTGCCCGGCACATCTTCAACAATGGCGGTGGGCCGGCCGATCAGCCGGTTGAAAAGCGTTGATTTTCCTACGTTGGGGCGCCCCACCAGGGCGACCACCGGTTTTTGTGCTTGCATAGATTTCCTCGAACTGTCTGGCGCATGGTTTTGCCGTTGCGCGCCAGACTGCACAATGGCGATATTATGGCGATGGCGTTGGGGGCTGCGTCGGTGTTGCCGTGGCAGCCGCGTTAGGAATGATGGTATTGGGAATAGTCATACCGGCGGCCGGTGTAACCGATCCTGTGAGCGTCTTGGTCGAGGTGATCGCCGCCGCCGTCGCTTCGACATCCGGCACCTGGGGCAGAGCGTTGTGGGCCGCAACCTCCAGCGGCTTGATCACGACTTCCACGGTCTCTGGGATGACGCCATCTTCGCGGATGCCGCCGGGCAGCACGATGCTTGGTTTCAAGGTGTGCGTCCCCGGCACCAGACCGCTCACATCGAGAATGGCGAAGACATCGTCCTCGTTCATCGATTCCAGCAGCGGCATGGGGCCGCTCAAAATCACGTCCACTTCGTTCAGGGCAGCGGCAGCAGTCAGGTCTGGGCCCAACCCGCGCACCACCAGCGGCTCCGACACGGTGATGCCGCCTTCGATGGGTGCGATGCCTGCCGTCGCCATCACAAAATCGCCATCGAACGAAGTGACGCCTGCGGGCAGCAGTAACGCCACACGCTTGCGCACATCGGCCGTGGCGCCGGTCAGGTCGAGCGGTTCGGTTTCGATAAATCCGGGCACCTGGCTCAATGCATCGGGGTCTCCCTGCAGGACAATTGTAGAAGGCTCGGAGCGGACCGCACTCAAGCGATAGCCAGTGGCCGAGGGACCGGACAGCTTGACGCGCACCGCCACCTCTTTTCGCCCCGGCCACTGCTCCACCGGCACCACAATCTGGGCGCGGCCAGGCGCGGCCACTTCCACACGCTCGACAGGCCGGCCTTGCGCGTCGGCGGCGACTAACGGCTGCGTCCGTTCGACCTGGCTTTTGGCGCTGCGCAGGTAAATTTCTGCACGCGCTTTACTGACCTGGTCTACTTGCGATTGCGGGCCGCTGACGGTGACCGTGACCGGCGTGTAGATGGGCGTCTGCCATTCATAGCCAAACGCGGCGCCATCCAGGATCTCGACCTGGACGGGCACTTCCTTTTCCACGCGCGGGTCGAGCACGACAGTGTATTCGGGGCGCTGCACTTCGAGCACAGTTACTTGTGGGTCGCGGCGCGTCACTTTGACGCTCACATCATGTTCGCCAGGCCCCAGCCCCGTGAGGTCAAGCATGGCGCGGAAGTCACTTTCGCGCATACTCTCCCAAGATGTGCGCGGCGCACGCAACTCCAGAGCCACACTTTCTGTGCTGAGATCCTGCACGACTTCCACCCCCTCGCTCAGCCCGACCACAGTCAATGGGATGCGCGTATCAAACTCCTGGACGATCAGCGGATTCTCCTGATTGACTGCGATCAGCCAGATCGTCAGCGCCAGCACGGCCGACAGCAGCAAGGTGCCGACGTCGCCCGCCCCCACACGCTGCCGTTGGCGGGCACGCGGCATGGGAGGATCGGTTTGAATGTCGGTTTCGGACTGGAGATCGAGTTGTTCCATCGCTCAGTGCGTCCAGCTTATATGCTCGAATAGTAGTCGCTCAGCACGGCGCGCAGCCGATTGCTGTCGATGCGTACGATTCTTCCATTGCGCGCCACGGAGACGCGCCCGGTTTCCTCCGAGACGACGATCACGAGCGCGTCGGATTGTTCAGTGACGCCGATAGCGGCGCGATGGCGCGTGCCCATTTGGCTGTCTGCCAGTTCACGGTCGGTCAACGGCAGCACACATGACGCGGCCAGCACACGCTCCTTGCGGATGATGACGGCGCCATCGTGCAGCGGCGTGTTGGGAAAGAAGACCGTCGTCAGCAACTCCGATGACGCCTCAGCGTTGATGATGATGCCACTATCGACGATTTCCGCCAGTCCCGTGACGCCCTCAAAAACCAGCAAGGCGCCATAGCGACGCTGCGCCAGCCACTCAATGGACTTGACGATTTCGGCGATCAGCGTCTGTCCCTGGCTGGTATCGCCGCGGCGCATCAATAACGGCGCTGAACGCCCGACGCGTTCCAACGCGCGCCGCAATTCCGGTTGAAAAATCACCGGAATTGCCACCAATACCATCGGCGCGGCGGAGCGCATCAGCCAGTTGAAAGCCGGCAGGTCGATCGTCTGTCCCAAGATCGAAAAGATAATGAGGAAGACCAACACCCCGCGCACAAGCTGCACCGCACGCGTGCCGCGAAAGAGACGAAACAGGCCATAGAAGACCAGCGTCACGAGTGCAAGGTCGAGAATGCTTTGCCAGTTCGATAATCGGCTCAGCGAGGCAAAAACGTCTGTCATCCAATCTCTAGTCTCCAGCTATTTTAGCGGGATGTTCCCAATCAGGTGCGCCAACAGCGCCTTTTGAGCGTGCAACCGGTTGTGCGCCTGGGGGAAGAGGACGCTGTTTGGCCCGTCGGCGACCGCATCGGTGATTTCTTCACCGCGATGCGCCGGCAAGCAGTGCATGACCAACACATCGTTGTTGCGGGTGCGCGCCAATAAATCACGGTTCAATTGATAGGGCGGGAAGATGCGCAAGCGCGCTTCCCGTTCGGCTTCTTGTCCCATGCTCGTCCACACGTCGGTGTAGAGCACATCGGCGCCCACCACGCCGTCCAGATCTGCGGTAATCGTGACATCGGCGTCCGACTCGGCAACGATGGTGGGGTCGGGCACATAGCCGGCGGGCGAAACAATGCGGACGTTCATGCCCACCTTGCCCGCCGCCATGATCAGGCTGGTGGCGACATTGTTGCTGCCGTCGCCAACATAGGCCAACGTCATTCCCTCCAGCCTACCCGCCTGCTCCCAGATGGTGTAAATGTCTGCCAACGCCTGGCAGGGATGGCTGAAATCGCTGAGTCCGTTGATCACCGGCGCCGTCGACCATTGCGCCAACTGCACGACATGCTCGTGAGCGAAGACGCGCGCCATGACGCCGTCGCAGTAGCCGCTTAACACGCGCGCCACGTCCGCGACGCTTTCGCGCGCGCCCAGCCCGATCTCTTGCGGGCTCAGATAGAAGGCATAGCCGCCCAACTGCGCCATCCCCATTTCAAAGCTGACGCGGGTGCGCAGGCTGGGCTTTTGAAAAACCAGCGCCAACGATTTGCCGGCAAGAATCGGTGCGTTCTGGCCAAGACGGCTGCGCTCGTCCTTCAGTTCACGCGCCAGCCGCAATAATCCCCAGAATTGTTCGGACGTGACGTGTTGCAGATCCAAAAAATCTGACAATGCAGGAATCACAGCGCTCATCGGTCGTTTCTTTCTCCATCCACGGTTTGATGATATTGCACAGTTACATTTGCGTAGGTCACGCTATCAGCGTGACGCCGGTTGGTGACGCATCACGTCGGGCTGATAGCCCGACCTACTATGGTGCTACATTGTCTCCTATCGCGTGACGCCGGTTGTTAACGCCGGTTGGTGACGCATCACGTCGGGCTGTGATAGCCCGACCTACTATGGTGCTACATTGTCTCCTATCGCGTGACGCCGGTTGTTAACGCCGGTCGGTGACGCATCCGTCGGGCTGATAGCCCGACCTACTATGGTGCTGGTTATGGCAGCCACGCTAACCGCATGACGCCGGTCGGTGACGCATTACGTCGGGCTGATCGCCCGACCTACATTGTCTCCGCGACCACCGGGTTATCGAGCGAGCCCAGCCCATCGATGGCTACGGTCATCACATCGCCCGGTTTGACCGGCCCGATGCCCGACGGCGTGCCGGTCAGGATCAGGTCGCCCGGTTCGAGCGTCATGAAGCGCGTGACATGAGCGATGATGCGCGGAATGGAATGCACCATCAGCGCCGTCGTGCTTTGCTGGCGCAGCTCGCCGTTGACCAGACAGCGCAGGACGCGATCTGTTGGGTCAAAGGTGGTGTCCACCCACGGGCCAACCGGCGCAAAGGTGTCGAAGCCCTTGCCGCGCGTCCACTGCCCATCCTTTTTCTGCAAGTCGCGCGCCGTGACATCATTGGCAAGTGTGTACCCAAAGATGAAGTGCGGCGCATCTGCTTCCGACACATTGCGGCAGCGCCGGCCGATCACGACGCCCAACTCGCCTTCGTGGTCGACGCGTTCGCTGATCGACGGATAGACAACCGCTTCCCCTGGCCCGATCACGGCGGTCGGCGGCTTCAAAAAGATCATCGGTTCGCTGGGCACTTCATTGCCCAGCTCCGCGGCATGTTCTGCATAATTGCGTCCGACGCAAACAAGCTTGGATGGCGTTACAGGCGCCAACAGCCGGACATCGGCCAGCTTGTACGGTCTCGTCAGAATTTCAGGCGCATAGACGCCATCGGCGTCGACGTCCAGATAGGGCGCGCGCAACAGCGGATAGACCAGGTCGTCAACGAGAAGCCCCCAGCCAGCAGATGCGTACAAGTCATCCGCGCCAAATGGGAGGAAATCTTCTTCCATTGAAGACGATTTTGAGTAACGAACGATACGCATGCTCAGTTCCCATCACTTTCTGAATTTCAGTACTTCACAAAACTCACGCAAAGTCACAAAGAATACAAAGAGCGTCAGCTTCAACTTTGCGCCTTTGCGGCTTTATGTGAGGCAAAATCGTGAAGTACTGAATTTTGCCAGAGCGCGCCACGGCCCCATCTGAAGCTATGCAAATTGTGTGTCGTTGACAACCAACTGATATTTGCAGCCCAGAAATTCACACGCCTGACGCATCATCGTCATGCGGCTCAGGAAGATCTCGAAGTATTCGATCACGGCGGCATAGTACGTGTCGATCTCAAGCTCCAGCGCGATGATCTTTTCTTCGGGCCGCACCCGCACGAAGCTGCGTTTCGCGGCATAATTGACGCGGTCGTGGATGTCGAAATCCTCCATGCGCGGGTTTTGTACGCGGCTGCGGTGGACGTCCGCCTTGTCGCCGATGATCACTGCCGCGCTGATGGCAGACGTTGCGGTGCCGCGCTCCTCTTCATGATTGCCAATGGCGTTCATCACCGTAGCGCATTCCTGCGGCGACATATTCATCCGCTTCATAATGCCCCAGGCCAGCAGCGAGCCGCTGAGCGCGTGGTTCTGGCGATGAATTACATTGCCGATGTCGTGTAGATAGCCCGCCACGTTGCTAAGTTGATAGGTGCGCTCGTCATAGCCGAGATGCTCCAGTACATTTTGGGCGATGTTGCCGACCAGACCGGCGTGACGCTGGCCGTGTTCGGTGTAGCCCAATGCCTTCATGATCGCGTTGGCGGCTTGAAGCATGGCTACGACTTCGGGGTCGCGTTTCATGTCTTCCACGGTGATCAGCCGGCGCCCATTCGAGGTCAACTCAACCTCGGGCGTATCGTGATTTGTGTTTAATGCGTCAAAAAGTTTCTTATTCGTCATAGATTATCTTCAAATTCGTTTCTAGAGCACCTGGCTCAATGCCATCGCACTCAGCAACATTGCCAACAACCACAGCGGTTGCATCCGTCGTCCCACCGGGCGCCCCTGCACAATCGCAAGCCAGGTCGGCAGCAAGAGCAGGACAACCCCGGCCAGCCAGAGCGGCGCCTGCGCCAGGATCAACAGCGCACAAATTGCCAGCTCACCGCTTGCCAGCAGCAGCATGGCGATGGCATCGTGTGGATCGGCCAGGATGCGCATTTCGCCCCAGTGATGCAGCACCCACATTGCCACGAGCACGCCGGAGACGCCCCACACCGATGCTTCGGCCGTTGGCGCCAGTTGTTGCATGATCAACAGCCACGGCAACCCGATACTCATGAGGCTGCCGAGCAGCACAGGAACATCTTGCAACGTGTGGCGCGCCGTCCACCCCAGCAGGGTGATGGCCACGGCGATCAAGGTCAGCGCCAACGCATCCACGCCCAGCACAGCAGCCACCAACAATGCCAGCAAGATGGCCGGGATGCCAGCACGAAAGACCAGCGGCCATAGATCCTGATGGTCATTGGCAAAGACGCGCGCCGCGGGCGACCCTGGCTGGAGATAGGGCAGCCAGACCTGCTGACGCAACGTACGCGGGGAGAGCGGCAACAAGTGGGCGCGGCCGCCAGCCAGCCGCCACACACTTCCCCACAGCACATCGACCAAAATCAACGCCAGCGCCAGCACTCGCCAGTCAATCCCTTCCAGCGTGGCGCCCGCCGACAGTGCACCGGCTATTCCAGCCCACAGCGCGGCCGGACGCCAGAAGGAGTGATCGACCCAGGTCTGGGCATTGACCAGACCGCACGCCATGATATCCTCCGTGGCCGGCCGTGCAGCCCCAGAGCGCCAGTGCACCCCCAGGCGTCCGACCGGCACTCGCTCCGAAGCGGGCGCCGCGCCGCTAGATTTTGTTATCGTCGAATCTGTCATGGCCGAATCTGTCACGGTCGCTCAACGCTTCCCTCGCTCGTGGACGCGCATCCTATCCTTGCGCACAGACCGCTCCTGCCGTCCGTCGCCCCGTTTGCACACATGGTTCCTCTGCAAGGCGCGCACCGGAACAATGATTATACCAGATGAGAAGAAGGCGACAGAATCGGCTGCGGGCAACTCGATTTTTGCCTCACCTCTTTATGCTGCGTACAATAAAGAGTCCAATCGGTTTGATATTCTTTAACATTGCATGGAGATGGCTATGGCAGACACTGTTGAGACCCCAATGGAATCTCTCGAATACCGCACCGAGGTCAAACAACTCCTGGATATCCTTGCTCACTCGTTATATACGGATCGCGAGATTTTCCTGCGAGAGTTGATCTCAAATGCGTCGGATGCGTTGAACCGCATCCAGTTCGAGATGCTGACCAATCACGACGTCGTCGATCCAGAGGCGGAATTAGCGATCCATATCGAGGTGGACGACGAAGCTAAGCTCATCACGATTCGCGACGCCGGCATCGGCATGAACCGTGACGAGTTGGTCGAGAATTTAGGCACGATCGCGCATTCCGGCGCGCGCACCTTTCTGCAAAATGCCGGGCAAAGTCAAAACACGCTGGAGGAGATCATCGGTCAATTTGGCGTCGGCTTCTATTCGGTGTTTATGGTCGCCGAAGAGGTCACGGTGCTCTCCCGATCTTTCCGGCCCCAGGATCGCGCGGCGATGTGGCGCTCGACCGGGGACAGCCGTTTCAGCCTCGCTGACGCCGAAAAGCCCCAACGCGGCACGGAAATTCGCATTCGTCTCAAAGAAGACGCCGCCGAGTTTGCCAGTGCGTGGCGTCTGGAGAGCATCATCAAGCGCCATTCCGACTATGTTTCTTTCCCAATTTATGTGAAAGGAGAGGAGGATGAGCCGAAAATTGCCAACCGACGCACCGCGCTGTGGCGGCAATCCCCTTCCAAGGTAGGAGCCGCTGAATATGAAGAATTCTATAAGCAGCTCACTTTCGATGAAGAGGCTCCGCTGCTGCATATTCACATGGTGGCGGATGCACCCGCCAATGTGCGCAGCATCCTCTTTGTGCCGGCAAAGCGGGAGCGTAGCTCGCTGCGGCTGCGTCCGGAGCATGGGGTGCGGCTCTATTCGCGTAAGATTCTGATTCAGGAGCACAACAAAGAACTGCTTCCCGAATACCTGCGCTTTGTTGAGGGCGTGGTGGATTCTGAAGATCTGCCGCTCAACGTCTCGCGCGAAACCGTACAGAGCAATCCCGTCACGCGCCAACTGCGCAAAGCGCTGACCAGCCGGCTGCTCAAGGATCTCAAAACGCTGGCCGAGCAAGACGCTGCTCAATACACCACATTCTGGACTGAGTTCGGCGCCTTTATCAAGGAAGGGATCGCCTCCGACTTTGCCAGCCGCGACGCGCTGGAGGAGTTGTTGCGTTTTCGCTCCACGCACACCGGCGCCGACGGCTGGACGACGATCAAAGAGTACGTCGCACGGATGCAGCCCGACCAAAACGCGATCTACTACATCCTGGGCGACAGTTTGAAGTCCGCCATCCGCAGCCCCCACCTGGATTACTTCCGCAAACACGCGATCGAAGTTCTCTACTTCACAGACT
Organism: Candidatus Caldilinea saccharophila; assembly: GCA_016710365.1. Taxonomy (GTDB): domain Bacteria; phylum Chloroflexota; class Anaerolineae; order Caldilineales; family Caldilineaceae; genus Caldilinea; species Caldilinea saccharophila. The sequence continues at coordinate 29,406 of JADJVW010000037.1, forward strand.
TTATCGATGGCTATATGGTCAGCCAGTTACGCGAAGTGGAAGGCAAACCGCTCCAGAATGTCGACGATGCAAACCTGGACCTGCCCAAAGGGACGCCGGCCGAGGACGCGTCCGCCCTGCAAGTGAGCCAGGATGTCTTCGACCAGTTGCTGGCGCGCGTCAAGCGCGTCCTGGGCGAGCGGGTGCGTGATGTGCGAGAAGGCAAGACCTTGGTGGACAGCCCCGCGCGGCTGGTGTCATCGGAAGATGACTTTGCGCGCGAGCTGCAATATGTACGCCGCGCGATCGAGGAAGACTACGTCGCGCCCGTGAAAATTCTGGAGATCAACCGCCATCACCCCATCGTCGCCAACCTGTCGCGCCTCGTCAGCGAGGACGGGGATAACGCGCTGATCGAGCCGGCGGTGGAGCAACTGTTCGACAACCTGCAATTGCTCGACGGCGCGTATCAAGGATCCGTGGCAGATATGGTGGATCGCATCCAGAAGCTGATGGGGGCCGCGCTGCGCGACTAAAGAGCGACAATTTTGGACAACCGAGACGATGGAGCCATGCCTGGCACGGCGCAGCGGGCAGCCTGATGATGTAGAATGGCGTGCTGAGAATGGCTTCCGCCTGGGTTAGAAAGAGGCCGCTACATTTGCAAGCGATTGCATCAGACAACGATTCGCATTATACTCAGCTACGTGTCTACTAAAGTTTTGTTCAGAAAGGACAGACTGATGACGAAGCGTCTATCGTTATTGCTAATCTTCATTATACTTACCGCGCTGTTCAGCGGGTGCGCCGCGCAAGAAGGCGGGTTTGTCGCCACAGTGGTGGTCACAGCTACGCCTACCGAACGCCCAACGGACGCCAAAACCGTGCTGCGCGTCGGCACCGGCGACAGCGGCGAGGGGTTGACGCCGCATCTGAAAATTATCGAAATGTTCGAGGCGGAGAATCCGGACATCCAGGTGCAACTGGAGCCGGTCGGCAGCGGCGATTATTATGCGCGCATCCTGACGCAGATCGCGGCCGGCGACCCGCCGGATCTGTTGCAGATCGGCGACGACGCGGTGCCGATGTTTGTCGACAAAGGCGCATTTCTGCCGCTCGACGACTTCATTGCCGACGCGCAATATCCGCTCGATGTAAGCATCTATCTGCCTGGCGTGATGGAGCCTGGCCAATGGAACGGCGCCCAGTACCTGCTGCCCAAAGATTTCTCACCACTGGCGATCTATTACAATAAAAAACTGTTTGACGAAGCCGGGGTTGCCTATCCTCAAGAAGGATGGACTTGGGACGATCTATTGGCGACGGCGCAGCAATTGACCAAGACCGATGCCAGCGGCAATGTGACGCAATGGGGCATCCAACTCCCTGGCCCCTGGACCACCGGCTTTGAATATTGGGTGGCGGCCGCAGGCGGGCGACTGATCAGCGAAGACGGGACGACCTTTGCCGGCTACATGGACTCACCCGAAGTGCAAGCCGCGGCGCAGTTCTACGCCGACCTCTACAACAAGTACAAAGTGGCGCCGCTGCCTGCCGACATGAATGCTTTTGGCGGTGGCAACAGCGAATTCGACAGCGGCAGAGCGGCCATGCGGCTCTTTGGCCGTTGGCCGCAGTCCGGCATGAAGGACAACCCAAATATTGAGTTGGGTGTGGCGCCGCTGCCGGCTGACGTCGCACGCGCCGGCGTGCTCTTCTGGGGTGGCTTTGGCATTTCATCGCTCACCGAAAATCCTGAAGCGGCCTGGCGCTTTTTGCGCTACTACACGGGCGCGGAAGGAGCTGAAGTCTGGAAGGACTGGGCGTTGCCGACCGTCAAGAGCGTGGCCGAAAGCTCCGGTTTGTCGTCGGATCCCATTGAAGGCGTCTGGCTCAACGAGCTGAACCACCTGGCGCCGCGCGCCTATGTGTTCACACCGTACTGGGGCCAGACTGCCGACCCGGCGTTGCGTCGCGTGCTCGAAAGCGTGATCCTGGATCCCAACGCCAATGTGGCCGAGCTGCTCGACGCCGCTGCCCAGGAAGCCCAGGCATCGCTGGATGATTTGCGCGAGTAACGTTGGCTACCACTACGCCATTACGTGATTTGTCACACAACGGTGGCAGCCGACTGGCGCGCCGTGAGGCGCTCACTTTTTACCTGCTGATTTCGCCGTGGCTGCTCGGGCTTTTGATCTTTGTACTTGGCCCGATCACTGCGTCGCTTGGCTTTAGCTTTACGCGCTGGGACTTACTGACAGCGCCGGTGGCCGTCGGGCTGCGCAACTATACGCGCATGCTCGACGACCGCTTTTTCTGGCAGTCGCTCAGCGTGACGGTGCGCTATACGTTGATGTACGTGCCGTCCGAGTTGATCGGCGGGCTGCTGCTGGCGTTGCTGATGAATCAGGTCGGCGCGCGCGGCATCCGCAGCCTCCGCACGATCTACTACATGCCTTCTGTGCTGTCGGGCGTCGCCTTTGTGGTGGTGTGGATGTGGCTCTTTCATCCAGAAGCCGGGTTGATCAACGCCACGCTGGCAATGGTCGGCATTCGCGGCCCGCGCTGGCTCACCGATCCCAACACCGCGCTGACCGCGCTCTGGTTGATGAGCCTGTGGGGGCTGGGGCGCACGGCGATCATCTACCTGGCTGGACTGCGCGGCATCCCCAAAGAACTCTATGAGGCTGCGGCCATCGACGGCGCCGGCGTCAGCCAGTCGTTCTGGCGCATCACGTTGCCGATGCTGACGCCGGCGATCTTCTTCAACCTGGTGCTGAGCATCATTTCGACCTTTCAGACCTTTACCAGCGCGTTTGTCGCCACCAACGGCGGGCCACTCGATGCGACGCTGTTCTATGTGCTCTACCTCTACCGGAAAGCCTTTCAGGACTTTCAAATGGGTTATGCCTCGGCGCTGGCCTGGGTGCTCTTTCTGATCATCCTGGGGCTGACGCTGCTGGTGGTGCGCAGCGGGCAATGGTGGGTCTACTATGAGGGAGAGCAGCGGTGAGCGGCACGCCGCACGCTGGCGCACCTGTGTGGCGATGGCCTCGTGCTGGGGCGTGGCCATCCTCTTTCTGATCCCATTTCTCTGGATGATCTCTTCCTCGCTCAAGCCCAACTATCAGATCTTCGAAGTGCCGCCACGCTGGATCCCCAAACCGCCCCAGTGGGATAACTACACCGAGGCGCTGACGACGCTGCCGTTCGACCGCTACATTCGTAACACCGCTGTCATCACGCTGCTGACGATCGCCGGGCACCTGGCATCGTGTACGCTGATCGCTTACGCCTTTGCCCGGCTGCGCGCGCCCGGCCGCGATGCGCTCTTCGTCGTCATGCTGGCGACCATGATGCTGCCCTACCCGGTGACGATGGTGCCGCTCTATGTGCTTTTCAACCGTCTGGGTTGGATCAACACAATTTTGCCGCTGACCGCGCCCGCTTTCTTTGGCAGCCCCTTTTATATCTTCCTGATGCGCCAGTTCTTCCTGACCATCCCGCGCGACTTCGAGGACGCCGCCCGCATCGACGGCGCCAACACCCTCCAGATCATCGGCGCATTATGGCGCCGATGGCGTTGCCCGCGTTGGCCACGGTCACGATCTTCACGTTCCAGGCCACATGGAACGACTTTCTCAGCCCGCTGATCTATCTCCAAAAGCCCGAGCTCTACACGGTGACGCTCGGGCTGCAGTTCTTTCGCTCCACCTACACCACCAACTGGGCCTATCTGATGGCTGCGTCGCTCGTGACCTCCTTCCCCGTGATCGTCGTTTTCTTCGCCGCGCAACGCTATTTTGTCGAAGGCATCACCATGACGGGCGTGAAGGGATGAGCCAAAGGCACTCACTTGGGCGGGGGGCGGGGCCAGCCCCCCCCTCTGATTACCTTCCCCCATCGCCCTTACAATGCACACATGTTTTATGATCGCGCAAGAATCTATGTAAAAGCAGGCAGCGGCGGCAACGGTGTAGTTTCCTTCCGCAAAGAGAAATATGTCCCGCGCGGTGGGCCTAATGGCGGCAACGGCGGACGTGGCGGCAGTGTGGCCCTCGTGGTCGATCCGGGGTTGAACACCCTCTACCACTTGCAGCACAGCGTCCACCATCGCGCAGAGTTTGGCGGACACGGCGGCGGCGCTGACCGCACGGGCGCCACTGGCGCGGTGCTGCGCATCGCAGTGCCGCCCGGCACCATCGCCCGCCACGTCGACACCGGCGTCATCGTGGCCGACCTGACCCACGTTGGTCAAGAAGTGATCGTCGCACGCGGCGGCCGCGGCGGCCGCGGCAATTCGGCCTTCAAGACCGCACGCAACACCGCGCCGCGCCTGGCGGAAAAAGGCGAACCCGGCGAAGAAGCCTGGCTCGAACTCGAGCTAAAACTCGTGGCGGATGTTGGCATCATCGGCGTGCCCAATGCGGGCAAATCTACGCTGCTCAGCCGGGTCGGCGCGCCCCAAGATCGCTGACTATCCCTTCACCACGGTTGAGCCGATGCTGGGCATGTCTGAAGTCGATCATCGCCAGATGGTGCTGGTCGATATTCCCGGCTTGCTGGAAGGCGCACACGAAGGCGTTGGCCTGGGGCTGGAATTCCTCCGCCACATCGAGCGTTGTCGTGTGTTGATCCACGTGCTCAGCGGCATCAGCCCGGATCCTGTTGGCGACTTTGAGGCCGTCAATCAGGAGTTGACGCTGTTCAACGCCGCGCTGACGGATAAACCACAACTTATCGTCTTCAATAAGATGGATCTGCCCGATGCGCGCGCGGCCTGGCCCGCGGTGGAGCAAGCGCTAGCCAAATACGATCTACCTATGCTCGCGATCAGTGCGGTGACCGGCGAAGGCGTGCTGGAGATGCTGCGCCGCATACAGGTTATGCTTGACGCGCTGCCCCTCCCGGACGAAGCGCCGGAGGAACTGGTCGAGTTGTCGCCGGCGCCCGATCCCAAAGCATTCCAGATCGACGAAGTCGAAGAAAACGTCTGGCTGGTGCAAGGCGTCGAGATCGAGAAGGTCGTCAAGATGACAAACTGGGATTACTACGAGGCGGGGATGCGTTTTCAACGCATTCTCAGCGCCCTTGGCATTCGCAACGCGCTGCTCGAGGCGGGCATCGAGGATGGCGATACTGTGCGTATCGGCGACGTAGAGCTGGTTTGGGGCTACGACAACGCACTTGGTGAATGATGATCGAGCGTCGCATCAACTTCCGCCGCGTGGGGATTCTGGGCGGCACCTTCGACCCGATCCACATCGGCCATTTGATTCTGGCTCAGGAAGCCTGCTTTCAGCTTCAGCTTGATCGCGTCTATCTGGCGCCGGCTGGCGATCCGCCCCACAAATTGGGTCGTCAACTGGCGCCGGTGCGCGACCGCCTGTGCATGGCTGAATTGGCCACCGCCGACATCGATACGGTGATCATCAGCCGCATTGACGCCGACCGGCCGGGGCCGCATTACACATCGGACATGGTGCGTCTGCTCCAAGACGAAGCCGGGCCCAACACGGAAATCTATTTTTTGATGGGCATGGACAGCCTGCGCGACCTGCCCACCTGGCATGAAGCCGCCTGGCTGGTCGAACATGCGCGCCTGGTGGCGCTCAGCCGTCACGACGTGAAATTGGATTGGGATGCACTGGAAGCCGCGCTGCCGGGCTTACGCAACCGCGTCATTATTCTCGACATGCCGGAGCTTGAGATCGCCAGCCATGTCATCCAGCAGCGCGTGCGCAACGGTCAACCCATTCGCCACATGGCGCCCCGCAGCGTCGAAGCCTACATTCAGAAGCACAATTTGTATCGCGGGTAAAATGTAATGCGTAAAACGTGATACGTGATTTATTACGCATCACGTTTTACGCATTTATCCTCACTTTGTCGCCAGGCGTAGTTGCAGAAGCCCCAGATTGAATTGCTTGTCGCCATGCGTCAGGATGTCGTTGAGTTTGGCCGCGTCTTCAAGCGCATAGGCGTCGATCATGCGAATGGCCGGGTCTTGCTCAACCGTGCTATCGGGCTCAATCCCTTGGTTTTTGATCAGGTTCTTGTCGGGTGTGAGCCAATTCGTGACGCCCAGCCGCAACACCGACCCATCGCTGAGCGTAAAAGGTTGCAGCACGGTGCCGGTGCCGAGCGTCGGCTGTCCGACCAGTTTTGCGCGACCATTCTCCTTGAGCGCGCCCGCGGTGATCTCACCGGCGCTGGCAGTGCCCTGATTGATCAGCACGACCATCGGATACTCACGCGCCAGCCCGTCGCCAACCGAGCGGTAGGTGCGCAGTTGATCGGACGCATCCCGCTCGTGCAGAATGATTTTGCCTGTTTCCAGAAACTGGGTGTTGACGCGCAGCGCCTCTTGCAAATAACCGCCAGGGTTGTTGCGCAGATCGAGCAGAATTCCATCCACCGGATTGCCGGCCGCGACTTCTGCATCGATCGCCTTGAGCGCCCTCTGCAATTCATCGCCTGTATCAGCGGCAAACTGTGAAATCTGAAGATAGACGAAATCCGTCTCTGGAATGCGCGACCAGGTGACGCTTTCGACATCGATTTTCCCGCGTACAACCGCAATATCGACCGGCGTCTCTTCATCTGTATGAAGCACGGTAATGATCACAGTCGTATCGGCCGGACCTCGAATGCGTGAGATGACCTCCCATTGAGGCAGGCTGACCACTTCCTCGCCATCCACCTTGAGCACTATATCTCCGGCCAGGATGCCGGCTTTCTCGGCGGGCGACCCATGAATCGGCGCCACAATGCGGAAGCCGGCGTCATCGCCTGCGACATACGCCCCGATGCCTTCAAAGGAGCCTTCAAGCTGGCTTTCCTGCTGCTTGGCTTCATCGGGCGAGAAGAAAACGGTGTGGTTCTCATCGCCAAGCGTCGCCAGCATTCCCTGAATGGCGCCGTAAGTCATGCGCACCGGGTCGATCTCCTCACGATCTACAAAATACTGATCGACGAGCCCCCACACCTCCCAGAAAACTTCAAACTGAGAGGGGCGGTCGTCAGCTAAGACCGGACGCGCCATAAAGCCAGTCAACGTTCCTGCAAGGAACATAAAACTCATTATTCCAACCAACGTCAGACCAATTATAATATTCTTTAGTTGATATGTTGACTTACGATTCATAGTTTTATCGACCGGAGCCTCTATGGTTTGACAGGTAGATGTAAGGTTATTTACTACTATAAGTTGGTAGGATACAAAGGCATCTTAGCACAAAAGCTGAATCGATACTCCCCACCAGGTAGTTTGCGCACTCGCCAGTCGCTTGTTTCTGAAATTAGCTGGCTGAAATGTGAGTGCACAGGAAAATATACGAAATTCAGCTTAGGAGAGCATTGGCAAAGGATAAATTTCAGGTAAGGAATGGATTCAACCATGGACAATCGAGTTCGAACAATCAACAACAATCATGACAGCGCACGGATTCTCGTTGTCGATGATGCTGCGGACACCAGGCTGATGTTAAGCCTGCGTCTGCAACGCGAAGGCTATACCATCCTGACGGCAGGCGGCGGTCAGGAAGCAATTGAGATGGTGGCCAAGGAAGGACTGCCGGATCTGGCTGTGCTTGACATCATGATGCCTGGCATGGATGGCTTTGTCGTAGCGGACGAATTGCGCCAGATGGGTGACATCCCCGTCATCTTCTTGTCCGCTCTCTCCGATACGAACACCAAAGTCGAAGGACTCAATCGCTACGCCGAAGATTATGTGACCAAGCCCTTTGCCTTTTCCGAGCTGCTGGCGCGCATCCGACGCGTTCTAATGCGCGTTGCCCCCGAACGCACATTAGAGCCGGAACTCCAGATCGATGATCGCCTGCGCATCAACTTCTCCCAACAATACGCGGTAATGGATGACAAGCAGATCACGCTGACCCCGACGGAAAACCGCATTATGAACATTCTCTATCATAATCGCGGTCGCGTACTGTCGCCTGGCTTTCTGTTGTCGAAAGTCTGGGACCTGACGCAAAGGCACGGTCGAATCGTTGTGGGTGCATGTGCGACGCTTGCGCAGCAAGATCGAACCGGATCCCGACAATCCGCGCTACGTTCTGACAGTGCGCGGACAGGGGTACTGTCTCCCGCAGCGCAACCAGATCGATCGCGAACCCACACTCGTGCAGAATATGTAAGTCTATCTCCAACGTGCGTGTCACTGGTCAGCGGGTGTAAGGCTCTACCTCTGTTGACCAGTGACACGCACGTCCTGACTATATTCGCTAGCTTTCTAAAATAATTTGTGGCCGAGCTGCAAGCCACCTGCTTCAAGGAAAGGTGGGCAACTCACCCCCGGCGCCTGGCATCGCACTCATTGAATTCCCATTGAACCAACAAATTTTCTGACAGCTTGGCGTGCTCTGTCCATTTGTGATAAAATGTGCAAAGTCGTCATTCCGTCCTGTGTCAATATTCATACCAAGCTACTACAGCATGAGCCTGCCAACACCTGCCTCGAACGAAATTCCTGATATTGTCATCAGTCGTCTTCCCATCTATTTACGCACGTTGCGTCTTCTCCACGGACAAGGCGCAGTCGTCACTTCTAGCCAGGAACTGGGGCAGTTGCTTGGCATCAGTTCGGCGCAAATCCGCAAGGACTTGAGCCATTTTGGCGAGTTTGGCAAGCAGGGCACCGGATACAACGTCGGCTATCTATGCAATCAACTGGAAAAAATTTTGAAGGTCGATTGTCTATGGCCGGTGATTCTGATCGGCGCCGGTTATCTCGGCCATGCCCTGGCCAGCTACAGCGGCTTTGAACATCGCGGGTTTCGGATCGTCGCTGTATTCGACAACGACGCCGCCAAGCTCGGCAATTTGATCGGCAATGTTGAAGTGCAGTCTATCGAAGCAATGGCTGCTGTGATCGACCACTATCGCTGTCAGATTGCGATCATCGCTGCGCCCGCCACCTCGGCGCAGCGCGTCGCCGATGAAGCGGTGTCCGCCGGCATCAAAAGCATCCTCTGTTACGCCCCGATCACGCTCACCGCACCGCCCCATGTGCGTGTGGAATATATTGATCCTGTCATTCACTTCCAACACATGACGTTTTATTTAGATCAGGGCTGCATCGACGATCTATAATGCCGGCGACGTTCAGACGAGCGGACGCTTACGCGCAAGTCCCTGGCCGCGTGGATATTGCGCGGGCGTGGCGGCTATTTTTTTCACGAGCAATAAGAAACGGCGCTCTTCTAAAAACGGCACCTCGACCGGCGCCAGGCGTACGGCGTCGCCGCCCATTGTCTTGATGGCGCGCCGCCGCCATAAACTCTTCCGGCGGATACCCCTTGTAAACACTGCCAATCCCTTGCGCACAAGCGGGAGTAAATACTCGGCCAGCGTAGCCAACGGCGCCACCGCCCGCGCGGTCACAATGTCGTACTGCTCGCGGTGCTCTGGGGTGCGGCCTAATTCCTCGGCGCGTCCGTGCACCAGGGAGACGGACGCAAGCGACAGCGCGTCCTTCAGGTGTTCGAGAAAGGCGATCTTCTTCTGCGTGCCATCCATCAATGTGACCGCCAATGCCGGACATGCGAGCTTGAGCGGAATGCCTGGAAAGCCAGCCCCGGTTCCCACATCAAGCACGCGCAGTTGCGGCAGCGGCAACGATTCCCCCAATTCTTCGGCAAGCAGCGGCAGACTCACCAGCGCATCAAGAAAGTGCTTGGTCTGCACTTCTTCGTACGCCACGATCGAGGTCAAATTCAATCGCTCGTTCCAAAGCACAAGCTCATGATAATAGGTCTCGAAGGCCGCAAGCGCCGCGGCCGACAATGGAATGTCAAGTTGGCGACAACCTTCCACCAGCAGCGCCAGTCCGGTCTGCTCAGGAGGTGCTACGGGTTGAGATGAAATGGATGGTGGACGATCGGCTGACTCCATAGCCGCAGATTGTATCATGACTGATGGTGAGATTGACAAAGCCACAACGCAAACCGTATAATCGCAAAGATAATAATTCTAAGCAATATGAGAAAAATTCGATGCAAACGTTCTGCGGAATTACAACCGACGGCATGTTGGATTATCTGGCCGCCATTTACAAACTGGGGGGACAACGCACCCGCGTCACTGATAAGGTGACAACTTCAGCCCTGGCGGAAAAAATGCATGTTTCACCGGCGGCCGTCTCCAGCATGTTGAAACGCCTGGAAGAGTCGAGTTTCGTTGACCGCTCGAATGCCGACGGCATCACCTTGACAGAGCAGGGAGAGTTGGCTGCCCTCCAACTGGTGCGCCGGCATCGTCTCCTGGAGGTCTTTCTCATTAAAGTGATGGGGTTTACGTGGGATCAGGTGGATGTTGAGGCGCACCGGCTGGAACACTCGATCAGTGCCGCATTCGAGGATCGCATGGATCGACTGTGCGGATATCCCACCCATTGCCCACATGGCGACCCCATTCCGCGCAAAGACGGCGCCATGAAGCTTGAACCCCTTATGCCGGTGACGCAGCTTGCGCCGGGCCAGGGTGGAATTTTACGGCGCGTGGGCAGCTCCGACGCGCGCGTGCTGCGCTACCTCGCCCAACTCCGGCTGGAGCCGGGGTGCACGGTCAAGCTCGTCGATGCTGCACCGTTCAATGGCCCCGTAACGCTGGAGCTGCGCAAAGGCAACGGCGATCACGTTTCTTCGCTCACGCAAATGCTGGGGAGCGAACTTGCAGGTCAACTCTTCGTCGTTGTCGAGCAGGGGATGGAGCAGAGGGTGGAAAATGGCGCTTAAAGAATACCGCGCGGCGGGCGGCGTCATCATCGAGGAGGGGCGCATGTTGTTGCTGGATCGTCCTTTGCAGCATGAAGTGCGCCTCCCCAAAGGGCACATCGATCCAGGTGAGACGCCGGCGCAAGCTGCGTTGCGCGAAACCACTGAAGAGAGCGGCTATGCTGATCTGGAGATTCTGGACGATTTAGGCAGTCAGGTTGTCCGGTTCAAGTTTCAGGGCGATGATTTCGTGCGCACCGAGCATTATTTTCTCATGCGGCTGACATCGCCGCGTACGATGCGCCGTAGCCGAAAAGATGAGGCCCAATTTATGCCGATTTGGCTGCCCTTATCGGACGCAGTGCAACGGCTTACCTTCGAGGCCGAACAACAGTTTGCACAGCGGGCAATCGACTTCGATGCGCGTCGCGCAGATCCAGCAGCAGCGCCGGCAAAACCAGACCAACCGCTTGTGTAACAAAGTCTCTGTAAATAAAAAGCGAGGGTTGGCGCGACGCGCCAACCCTCGCTTTTTCAGCTTTCCATCAGTTCCGGTACCGATAGGTGACGCGTCCGCGCGTGAGATCATACGGACTCATCTCCACTTTCACACGATCCCCTAACAACACACGGATATAATACTTGCGCATCTTGCCCGATAAATAGGCAAGCACCGTGTGCCCATTTTCAAGTTCGACCCTGAACATGGCATTGGGTAGTGCGTCCACGATTTTACCGTCTAAGGTAATCGTTTCTTCTGGCATGTGCTCCCATCAATTCACTATATTTGTAGCCGCCAGAGAGTCAATGCACTTTGCATTGTTTCGGTCCCGTCCCTGCTTCTCTCTGAGCGGTCAGGGTCAACCGCTCAGGGGCGGCTAAACCGCTGAGATTTACGAATTGCCTTCTGCCGCTTGATACGGCGGATTTCACTCTTCGATGTAAACCAACGCTTCTGCCTGACGATGGGCAAAATCCGCGCTTCGGCCACTGCTTTGCGGAATCGCTTCAGCAGGCTATCCTGGGATTCACCCGGGCGAAGTTCGACACTCATGATAATCACCTCCCCTCGTAGGCAAGCTAAATTTTGGATGCGCCATAACGCACGCCTGATTATAGTGGATGATGGCGTCTTGTCGCAAACCACAGGCGGCGTTATGACAAAAAGGAACGGGTTTCCGATGAAACCCGTTCCTTGCTTTCTCTTTCACGCGCAGCGTCCGGCGCCGTTCATTCGCCGGTTTCGTCTGCACCGGTTTCGCTCGGCAGCGTTTCATCTGAACGGGTTTCATCTGCACCGGTTTCATCTGCACCAGTTTCGCTGGACAGCGTTTCATCTGCCTGGCGGATGCTGAGGCCGATGCGTTGTCGTTTCGGATCGACGCGCAACACTTTCACCATCACCTTGTCGCCAGCGCGCACGACCTTTAACGGCTCTGCTACGGCGATGTCGGCCAGCTCACTGATGTGGATCAACCCTTCGACGCCCGCCTCCAGCTCGGCAAAAGCGCCAAAATCCGCCAGGCGTGTGATGGTGGCTGGCACAGTCGCTCCTACGGCATAGCGCTGCTCGATGCCATCCCACGGATTGGCCAACAGCCGTTTGCGGCTGAGCGCCACGCGCTGGTTGTCGATATCCATGCGGATGACCTGAACATCAATCTCCTGTCCGACCGATAACGCCTCGCGTGGATGATTGATGTTGCCGTAGCCGATCTCGCTGACATGCAGGAGACCATCGACGCCGCCAATATCGACGAACGCGCCAAAGGGTCTCATGCTGCGCACGACGCCGGGGACGACATCGCCGACGGCCAACGTCTTGAACAGCTCCTCGCGCTGCACTGAGCGGTATTCGCGCTCGGCCAACATCTGGGACATCACCAGACGCCGGCGCTTAGGGTCAACCTCGATCACCTTCAGCCGCATCTCACGGCCGATATGCCCCTCAAATTCGTCGCGACGCTGATCCTCGCTGAGGTTGCGCGGCATGTCGATCACGTGCGACGCCGGGACAAAGCCGCGTAGATGACTGAACTCGACCGTCAGTCCGCCTTTGTTGAAGCCGACTACCTGGTGCGTCGTGATCTCACCGCTTTCAAGCAACTGCTCGGCAACGAGCCAGTCCCGCTTTTGTTGTGCATCGGCGATGCTCAGCAGGAATACGCTGTCGTCTTCAGGCTGCTTGGCGACCACCACATCGACCGTCTGCCCTTCACGCAGGTTCTTGACAAATTCGGGGTCGAGTTTTGACAAGTCAGACTGCGGCACGACGCCATCGCGTTTGCTGCCGACGTTGACCAGCAGTTCCGTGGGACGGATCTCGACAATCACGCCCTCGCGCAGATCGCCGCGCCCAGGCATGTCCAGATCGATCTCTTCGCTCAAATACTGCTCGAACAACTCCAGGTCGGACGACTTTTGCTCGCCGTCGCTCAGTGTGGTCTCTTTGCTTTCTGCATCAGACATCTACAACAACCTCATTTTGTGGTGCGACGCTGCGCCTACCAGCCAAAATCGCCGATTACCGGACAGCCATCCGCAAAGAAGTACGATTGCCTTGAATTATATCAGCGACATAAAGTATCGTCAAGCAACTTTACGAACCGGGCTTCTTATCCTCTTTCGTCGCAAGTGCACTACGTAAACGCGCCCAGCGTTGCTTGAGTTGATCGGTGAACGCCGCGGTGACGTTGCGTCCGGCATAGCGCACATCGACGAAGGCCGCCGTCAACCCCTCGATGGTTTCGGCCTCATCAGGCGGCGGCGTGATCGCTGTCTCCAGGCGTGGACCAAAACGATCCGGCGTTTCGGCGGGTTTGCGGCCCACGTCGCGCTCTTCAGCAGCTTCCAAAAACTGAAAGTAGAGCAGGCGCACGCGCTGGTTCGGGGTGAGCAGGCGCCAGGGCAGCAAACGTCGTACAAAGGAGGGCAATCCCCTGCCCTGGGAGCTTTCTTGCTCGCCGGCAGCCGGTTGGCGTTGCGCATACCAACGGTGCACCGCACCAAAGAGCAACTGCCACTGCGCGACCAGATGCTCCCACAGCCGGCGCAGCCAACGCAGCGAGGTCTCCTTGTCGCTAAAGTAAAAATAGGCGGCATACCCAAGCAGCAACGCCACCGAAAGCCAGAAGAAGAGCCCACCCACCCAGGGCGGGATGACAAGCATGTCGGGCGGTTGCTCGAGTATGTTCTGCGCGGCCGGCGGCGGCTGCGCAGCTTCCGGTGCGCTTTGCGAGAAGGGCAGCAACGAGAGCAGCATCAGAAACCCCACCATGATCAGCCGGAAAATCAGATAAACCAGGGCAAACGCTGCGTTCAAAATAGTGGACAACACCACGGAGAGCAGATAGGTATCCCCAAGTGGCAAAAAGGCGGCAATGACCGCAAAGAGCAGAATCACCAGCAAGGTGTAGAGGGGCCAGTTGCGAGTAATGGCAGTCGCCGCCGGCAGCCTGTCCAACGTCCAACGCGCACGCAACACCGCCAATTGCCCCTGGCTGATCAGCAGCAGACCGATGAGAAAATAGGTCAACACCGCGCCCACCACCAGCGGATCAATATCAAGCCGGCCTAGCGCCCAGAAGTTAGGGCGCGCAATGCCGAGGCGCAGCGTAGAGGCAATCAGGATCAACAGGATGCCCCAGCTCACCCAACGCACCACAAAGCCACGCAGGATCAGCGTGCGATTGGTCGGGGCCGGCCGCGCAGAGTCCGCAAAACGCACGTTGGCGCGACGATTGATCCAGAGTTCGTCCGGCTGCAACGCCATCTTCATCAGATCATCGGTGAAGTCGATCGCCGCATACCAGGTGAAGAGGATAGTGATGAGAGCAAACAGAAACGCGCCGTTGGCAAAGACGCCGGTCGGGTCGCTCAGCAAGGCCAACGGGCTGGGCAGGTCGCCCGCTGCCAACCAGAGCACAGCGCGCGCTACCGCCACCAACAACGCAATCTCCGCCACACGATAGCCGCCGGAGCGCCGCAACCGCTGCGCGGGCATTGCCAGCCAGGTGGTCGTCGTGCAGCCGATGATCGCGGCCAGGATGCCCATCCCGGCGATGCTCCACCGCACAGCCGGCGCCATATCCGGCGCGTATTGGCGCAGAAAAGTCAGCACGACGAGGTCGATCGAACTCACCATCAACACGACCAGCAACGGGCGCATCACCGAGGTGAGCCAGGCGCGATCCATCTGCTCGGCGCCGGCAGGCGGGGGCGCACCAGCCTCGTGCGGTTGTCCTGTCTCCGTGGAGTCCTTCATTTCATTTAGCATAAGATGCGTCGCTCATGGGAAACGATACCACGTATGAACGTTGTGATAGAAGTCCCAGGGCTCCGGCTCCAGTCCGCCCCAGCGCGTGGTATAGCCGATATTGTGGACGATGCCGGCCAAAAAAATGTAAGGCAGATCGTCATGCAGAATTTGCTGAATTTCTCGGTAAAACGGAGCCCGATCCTGCGGCTGGCAGCCAGGCGTGGTGATGCCCTGCGCCAGCAACGTTTCAATGCGCGCGTTCTGGTAGCTGGTGAAGTTGAAGCCGCTGCCCGGCCGATCGGTTGCGGCTTCCCACAGTTCACTGTCGTCGGGGTCGATGCCCAGTCCGGCCCAGCCGCTGAGCGCCAGATCGAAGCGTTGCCCAAGCAGTTGTCGTGTAAAGGTGGTCACATCAAGCGACTGTACGGTGATATCAAACCCGATGGCGTTGAGTTGATCTTCAAGCGTTTCAGCAATACGCTTGTAATAGGGATTGTTGTCCGGTATGTTGAGGGTCAGCCGCAGCGCGCGCACATCTTTTTCACGAATGCCATTGCGATTGGTGTCGATCCAGCCATTATCCTCCAACAACGAGCGCGACAGATCGGGATTATAGGTTTTCGGTTCCAGGGAGGCGTCGAAGGCCCACGGCACGATCGGCAGAACATTGGCTGCCAGCGGATAGGCTTGCCCCAGGTAAATGGCGCTGACAATGCCGCGGTAATCGATAGCGTGGGACATGGCCTCGCGCACGATGGGATCACCTAAGATGGGATGCGGATCCTGAAAGCGGAACGCGCCGTCGTCGGTCAGCCCGCGTTGAGGCGCCTCCGGGTTGGCGAGATTGATGGCGATAAAATCGTAGGCGTCGGTCGATGCGCTCGCGACTTTGATCGTGGGTGCATCGAACAGGCTCGACAGTTGATCCGGCGTGACGGGGGATTCGTCAAGGTCGCCGGCGAGCAGCAGGTTTAAGCGCTCCTCGGCGCTCGGCACGATGCGGAAAATCATGCGCTCCATCAACGGCGCGCCCTGCCAGTAGCGATTGTTGCGCTGCAAGACCACGCTTTCGCCTGGAATCCAACTCTGAAACACAAAAGGCCCGGCGCTGACATCAGGGTCTTGATTGGAGAAATTTTCGACGACGTCGCTGAAATCCGCCGCGTAACGATGGCTTGGCATCCAGCCGATGCGCAGCAGGGAGAGCAGGTCGCAGCGCGGCTCGGTCAGGGTGACGCACAGTGAGCGGGTTGACAATCTCAATGGCTTCAATCGGCGCGGCCAGACGCTGGTAAGGCGAATCGATCTCGCTACGCTTGATGGCGTCATAGGTAAATTTGAAATCGTTGGCATCGACCGGGTCGCCGTCGCTCCAGGTGACGCCGGAGCGCAGATAAAAGGTCCACACGCGGCCGTCCGGCGAACTCTCCCACCGTTCCGCCATGGCGTTGGCTGCGCCATACTGCCCCGTCACGGGATCCTGACGCACCATAGCAGGATACAGCATGGCATGGACGGCCACGCTCGCACTATCGGCGGCCAGAATTGGGTTAAAGTTTTCCGGGTTGGCCGCGATCGCCCGCGTCCAGACGCCTCCAGGCTGGGGCGTGCCGGACAAAAAGCCAAAGGGGGTGGGCGTGGGCGTAGGAAAAATAGATTTTGTACGCTCTAAGGCATTGTTCTGGTTGCAGCCGGCCAGGATAAACAGCAGCATCATTGTCCATGCCCATCGTCTGACCCCACCGCATCGCTCGCATCGACCACTCATGGAGATAGTTTGCACGAAGCCAGGGTTGCGGGCAAATGCTAATGACGATCCAGCGACAGGAAGAATTTTGCTGTGACTTTGCGTCAGCCGCAATTTTTCATAGGTGCAGCGCCGGCGTGCTGCTTGCGAAGTGGCGTCCATCAGCCGCGCAGATCAATTGTACGGCGTTGCGCCCAGACGCTGCCGCCAGCGTCACACTGCCACCCGGCTCCACCCACTGTCCAGCCAGATAAAGATTCCGCAGCCCCGGCAGCGTCTTGGGCAGCCCCTCGATCATTAGACGCATCGTCCGCGGCGTCAACAGCCAGCCGCAGGTCGAACCCTGCCAGTTGCCCGTGTAACGCTCAAAACTCACAGGTGTGGCCACATCGGTGACTTCGACATGACCACGTATACCGGGATGATGCTGTTCAATGAGGTCAAGCAACTGATCGGCAACCTGTAATTGCTCTGTGTCGTAAAGGCGGCGACCGTAGATGCGCTGCCAATAGTCGTAGTCGCTCTTGAGCAGCACCGTCATGGCTGATTTGCCGGCAGGCGCCAGTGAAGGGTCGAACGAGTAGTGCTGCACGCTGATGTCGCTATGCTCCCGCCCAGCGATCAGCATCGGCGCCGCGAGCAGGTAGGTGATCCAGTGGGGATGGTCGTGAAGATCACGGTTGACGCCCAATGAGATCTGCATCATCGATTGCAGCGGCAAGTCGCCTGTGTAGAGCTTGCGCAGCCGGGCGTTGACGTAGCGACCGTCAAGCATATGAAAAAGTGTGCCGCGCCCATCCGCCGCCGAAATAATGACATCGGCGTGATGCACCTCGTCGTTGTAGAGCCGCACACCCACCGCGCGGTCGTGCTCGACCAGGATCTGCTCGACTTGCGCCTTGTAGCTGATCCGACCGCCCAGCGCCAGGTAGCGTTGCTCCAGGGCGCGGGCAAACGCCAGCGAGCCGCCAGCCGGAAAGCCGGCGTTGCCGTTATGCATGTAGGCGAGCAACTGCATCCCCGCCATCATGGGCATTTCCGGCCAGCCGAACATACGCGCCACCGCTTCGCGCAGGAAGGGATCCTGGAAGCGTGCAGCGTAGCGGCGCGCGGGCGTCATGCCAAACTTGATCAACGGCAGCACGAAGGGCAACATCTGTTGACCAAGCTGAGCATAGTCGAAAGGCTGCATCAACGACCGCGGCTTCGTATACATCACTGTCATGTCGAAGGCTGTAAAACGACGAACGCCTTCCGCCAGCTCCCGCGCAAGCCTGGCATCGGCGGGCGATAAAGCGCTGATTTCGGCTTCGAGGCGATCGGGATCGCTGTAGACAGTCAACGTGCGGCCGTCCTGTCCCCATATCTGGAGAAGCTGGTCATGATTGAGCATCGGGCGATTCTGCATCGCGCCAAGTTCTTCCCACATTGAATAAAAAGGTTGTCCAGGGCCGGAGCCAAAAAGATAGTGGATGCAGCCGTCGAAGATATAGTCTTTGCGTTCCCAAGCTGTACACAATCCACCGGGGATGTCATGTAACTCAAAAATATGCGTCTCGTAGCCATTCATCTGGGCGTAGCAGCCAGCCGCCAGACCGGCAATGCCCGCCCCAATGATGGCAATTGTTTCTGACTTACCCATGAATCCTAGCTCCCGATTGCGTAAAAAAGCACCCGACGATTGGTTGCATGTCGGGTGCTTCTTTGTGGTTCGTCCTGCCCGTTAGAGCAGGTAGCGAAGGAAACAGGAGTTCTGATGGTGACCGGATCTGCGTGCTGCGGAGTCCAGCGAAGGCAACCAACTTCCGACAGTCGGCTCATCAGACAGTTACGCAGTCAGCAAATCGCGGTTTTTCGGCGGTCTGCCTGCATAACTTCTTCTGCACCAGAGCGTAACATACTATCCGCCCGGACACAATCGCTTTTGCCACAAAAATGTCCCTACTTTTTCGGTGCATCTGCAACTGGATAATCATGCTTGTTTCCGGCGTCATGCCCACTGGATAAGACGCACGGCCGGCAGCAATTGCTCTACATCGGCAAGGCGCACCTCGGCGGTGGCCTCGGTCATGACCGACGCGGCGCTGACGGCAGCCGCCCAGCGCACAGTCTCCGCCCAGCCGTCGCCCAGCCCGCGGCGCCAGACGATCGCGGCCGAGGCTGCATCGCCGGCGCCGGCCGCGTTGACTGCGCGTTGGACAGGCGCCTGCGCCTGCACGACGCCGTTGGATTCCACGACAAGCACGCCCTCGCGCCCGCACGTGAGCACGATCGCCGGCAGGTCGCGCTCCTGCTGCACCTGGCGCGCAGCAGTGACGATGGCCGGCAATTCGCCGCCAGTCAGACCAAAGGTGTCGACGAACTCATCCTGGTTCAGTTTGACGACTTCCGGCATGGCCGCCAGCGCTTCCAGCAGCGGCGCACCGGTGGCATCGATCAAGACCGGCTTCCCGGCTGCGTGCGCCAGCATGACGACCGTGTGATAGAAGGAGATCGGCATGCCCGGCGGCAACGAACCGGCGCCCACTACCCATAGCGCGTGCGGCAGATGCGCCCGGAAGCGCTCGAACAGGATTTCGATGCCGGCCGCCGAGACCGGCAGCGCGCCGATCATGACGTGGCTGTGGCGGGCGCGCAGCGTCTCGACGAGCACATTCGCCAGCCGCGTTTCGCCCGACAGCCAGATCGGATCGAGGTCGATGCCGTATTGGGTCAGCACGTTCACCAGCAGATTGCCGTAGTAGCCCGCGACAAAGCCGATCGCGGTGGTTGACTGCTGCAAGCCGCGCAGCGCGACCGAGGCGTCAAAGCCCTTGCCGCCCGCGCATTCGATAAAACGCGGCGCACGCATTGTGGTCGCGGGCACGAATTCGTCGATGAAAATCACGCGATCTAACGCCGCGTTGGCGGTGAGCGTCAGGTGCATGGCGCTATCCCACTGTGTAGGGAATGGGCGTCGCCGGCATCATCCCCTGGCTGAGAATGCACCACGCGTTCCAGTCGATGCGTTCGACCGCGTCGATGGCCGCCCACAGGTCAAGCCCGGCGACGATGATGCCGTGTTTCGGCAACAGCACGGCGGCCGCCTGTTTGCGTATGTTCGCCTCGCGCCCGCGCAGACTCTCGACGACGTGCCGCGCCAGGTCCGCGCTGTGCGCCGGTGCAAAGGGGACGACCGGCGTCACGCCGAACTTCTGCGTCGCTTCCAGCACCGGCTCGATCGACCGGCCGGCGACGCAGAAAGGCAGCACGTGAAAAGGGTGAGCGTGGATCACGGCGCCCACGTCGGGAAACGCGCGGTAGACGGCGAGATGGGCCTTGCCCTCGCGCGAGAAGCGCGGGTTCTGGAACAACTCGTCGCCGGCGATCGGGCCGCAGAGGATGTCGTCAGTGGCGAGCTGCCAGTGCTGCTTGCTGCCGGCATAGCGCGGCGTGACGAAGAGTTGGTCGCCGGCGCGCACGCTGATATTGCCGCCCGCCATATCGGTCAGCCGTCGCTCGAACATGCGCCGCGCCACATAAATTATCTGTTCAGGAATTGGTTTGTCGTGCATGGTTCACATCCATTTCTTATTTTTTCAGGTGACATCTTCTTATAAAAAGATGTATGTCACGACCAGGCGACGCCGCAAGCGACAGTTCAGGCGCGCCCAAACCGTCGCTTGCATGGTACGACTTCCCGCGCTTGTGGTCAAACATGCAGCGCCATGTCACGCCGGAGGCGATGACCTACAAAATAACGGCTCAACTGGAATTCATGTGGTCGGGTCTTACGCGCCGGGGACGGGCTTGCGGTGCTTCGGTCGAGCAGACAGCGATCAGCCCGTCCCCGGCACGTAACCACACGAGATCCGCTTGACCCAAAATAACTTTGCCCCAAACGTGAAGTAGACCTTTTGTTAGGCTGCCTGCTCGGTCTTCTATGACGAAACCTGCTACAATAGAGCAAAGGCTGTGCATCGGCGCGGCGTTTTCAAACTGCGTGGTTTGTTATTAAACAAGCGAAAGGGGTCCAACCATGGAATACCGATTTCTGGGCAGAACCGGCCTCAAAGTAAGCGAGCTTTGTCTAGGCGCCATGACCTTTGGCCGCGAAAGCACGGAAGCTGTCAGCTTCCAGATGATGGATCGTTTCGTCGCAGCGGGCGGCAATTTCATCGACACGGCGGATGTTTACCGCGCGGCGTCTCTGAGGAGATTGTCGGGCGCTGGCTGCAAGACAAACGCCGCGACGATCTGGTCATTGCCACCAAGGTGCGCTTCCCAATGGGCGAAGGCCCCAATGATCTTGGCCTCTCGCGCAAGCACATCCTCAGCGGCGTGGAGTCCAGCCTGCGCCGTCTGGTCACGGACTACATCGACCTCTACCAGGTGCACTGCTGGGATCCGGCGACGCCGCCGCGAAGAAACCGAGCACGCTCGATACCCTGGTGCGCAGCGGCAAGGTGCGCTATATCGAAAGCCAGCAACTACAGCGGCTGGCAACTGCAAAGGAACGGTCGATCACTTGAAAGCAGGACTGGGGGGGCCATTTCGTCCCTTCAACCGCTCTACAACCTGCTCGACCGCAGCCTGGAATGGGAACTGGTGCACGTCTGCCAGCACGAAGGGTTGGGGATCGTCCCGTGGAGTCCGCTGCGCGGCGGCTGGCTGAGCGGCAAGTATCATCGCGGCATGGCAGCGCCGGTGCAGGCACGCGCATCGAACTGGCCGAAAAGGAGGGCTGGAGCGAGTCGTGGAGCGCCTACGCCAACGAGCGCACCTGGCGCGTGCTCGACGAACTCTTCGCGGTTGCCGCCGAGACGGGCAAGCAGCCGGCCCAGGTTGCGCTGCGCTGGCTGCTGCAACGCCCCGGCGTCACCGCGCCGATCATTGGCGTGCGCACGCTGGAGCACCTGGACGACAACCTCGGCGCGACCGGCTGGACGCTCTCGGCGGAGCAGATGGCGCGGCTGACGCAGGTGAGCGAACCGGCGCTGCCCTATCCCTACGATGTTATCACCAGCGCCGCGCAGCGTCGCTAAAAGCAACCCGGAAACGCCCATGTCTATTGTTCAATCCGCACCACGCTTCGACCTGCAACAAGCCGCCGAGATCGCCCAAAACCACTTTGGCATTAGCGGCGCCATCCGTACATTGCCGAGCGAACGCGACCAGAATTTCCGCATCGAACCCGCGTCCGGCGACAGCTATGTGCTCA
>JADJVW010000038.1 GCA_016710365.1 Candidatus Caldilinea saccharophila
CGTTTCAAAGATGAATTTATGGCGATGATGAGCCACGAACTTCGCACGCCGCTGAGCAGCATTCTTGGGCTGGCCGAAGCGCTTCAGCTCACGATGTACGGCCCCCTCACCGACCGGCAACAACGGTCGTTGAAGTTGATCGAGAGCAGCGGACGCGAACTGCTGGAGTTGATCAATAATCTGCTGGATCTATCGCGCATCGAGGCAGGACAATTCCATCTGCATGACGACCCGTTCGATGCGGTCTCGGTCTCTAAGAGCGCTGTCGATCTCAGCACCGAGGCCGCGGATGCGAAAGCGCTAACCATCCAATTTGAGACCAACTGCGAGCGCCTGATGTTGCAGGGCGACCAACGCCGCTGGCAACAGATCCTGCTCAACCTGGTGAGCAACGCCATCAAGTTTACGCCACAGGACGGCAAGGTTGGCGTAAAGCTGGAGGCGAACAGCGCAAACAGGCGCGTCTATGTGCATGTGTGGGATCGCGGGATCGGCATTAATCAAAGAAGACTTGTCGCGCTTATTTCGCCCCTTTTCACAATTGGATAGCACGCTGACGCGCCAATTTCCCGGCACTGGGCTGGGATTGGCTCTAGCCAAACGTCTCGTTGAGTTACAAGGGGGAGAGATTGCCGTGCGCAGCGAGCCGGGGGAAGGCAGCACATTTACGATCTCCATGCCTTATGCGCAGACCCAAGGCGGGTTATGAAGTTTTTGTTGTGCGGAGAATCTGCGCCAGATGTTCCGGGCGCACAGGCTTGGTCAGGAAGGAGTCCATGCCAGCGGCCAGACACGCCTCCTGATCCTCCACCATTGCTGCCGCCGTGACTGCCACAATGCGAGGTTGGCGTGCTGCGGACAAGGCGCCGCGGATCCTCTGCGTCGCCTCAATGCCATCCATTTCCGGCATGTGCATGTCCATCAAAACCAGGTCGTAGGGTTGACGATGCAGCGCCTCGACCGCTTCCAGCCCGTTAGCGGCAATATCGGCGGCGTAGCCAAGTTTTTCCAGCATGCGCAAGACGACTTTTTGATTGACCAGGTTGTCCTCCGCCAATAAAATGCGCAGGGCGGCCGGTTGCTGGCGCAATTCGGCAAAGAAGCCTGTCGAAAGCAGAGGATGTTGCTCCTTATCCGCACTGGGCTGTAACAGCCGCTCCAGGATTTGCAGCAGTTGGCGCTGTTTGATAGGGCGCAAAAGATAATCCGCCGTCTGTAGCAAATCGCTGGAAGAGGCGGCGCTGCCCACCGTCGTCACGGCCACGATCGGGCAGGTGTGACACCGGCTGTTTGCCCTCCACGCCTCCGCAAACGCAGGGGCGCTCTTCAAGAGCCGCATATCGAGCAGTAAAGCATCCGGCGCGCTGTCAGCTTGCTGAAGCATGGCAGTCAATGCCTGGGCAGAGTCAACTCCCACGACCGTTGCTTGCCATCGTTGAAGCAGTTTCGTCACATTGGCAAGCGTAGGGGGATGGCTGTCGGCTACCCAGATGCATTTTGCCAGCACAGAAAATCTGGCTGGGATGGTTCGTTGATCGTCTCCGCCACAGCCTCGACGCCGATTGTACAGTGAAAAGTCGAGCCTGCTCCGACCGTGCTCTCCACCCAGATATCTCCCCCCATCAACTGCGCCAGTCGCCTGCTGATTACCAGCCCAAGTCCTGTACCGCCAAATCGCCGCGCCATCGATGGATCAACCTGCGAAAATGGTTGGAAGAGTCGATCCATGAGATGCGCCGGAATGCCAATGCCCGAATCGCGCACGGCCAGATGGAGCCGCAGGGCGCCATCCTGCTCCTCCACCAGGGCTGTAACCTCAACTTCCCTGCGTGGGTGAACTTGACTCCATTGCTAACCAGGTTGACGAGAATTTGCCGCAGCCGCGCCTGATCGCCCATCAACCAGGGCGGAACGCTGTCGTCGATCCAGTAGGTTAGCTCAATCCCCTGGGCCGCGACTTTACCGGCAAAGAGATCGAGGGTTTCGTCGAGGCACGCCACCAGTTGAAAAGGCTGCTTTTCCGGGTGCATGTGACCCGACTCGATCTTGGAAAAATCGAGAATGTCGTTGATGACGGCGAGCAATGCATCGCCGCTGGTGCGAATGGTTTCCACATAGTCGCGTTGCTCAGGCGTCAGTTGCGTGGCGAGCAGCAGGCTGGTCATCCCGATCACGGCGTTCATAGGGGTGCGAATCTCGTGGCTCATGTTGGCGAGGAAGATCGATTTGGTGCGGCTGGCAGCTTCGGCCGCGGTGCGCGCCTGCTGTGCTTCCTGAAAAAGCCGCGCATTTTCCAGCGCTACAGCTACCTGGTCGGCAAAGGTTTGCAGCCGTTTCGCATCCTCTTCAGTAAAGAAATCGAGTTGGCGTGAATCTACTGAAACAAAGCCAATCACTTCTCCCTGGCGGCGGATCGGCGCGGCCAAATAGCTTAAAATCCAGCCATCACCGTCGATGCGCCGCCAGTGAGGATCTTCGTGTGTATTCGCGACGCGTAAAGGCAGTTGCGTCTCCGTCATCGTGTATAGATACATCGTGGAGCACCTCGATAAACTCTCGCTGTCTACGCTCTCGGCTCTCCGCGCGCTGGCGTTCGGCCAATTCCTGCTGCATGGTGCGATAGAGACGAGCATTGTCCAGCGCCTGACCGGTTGCGCGCGCTACGGACTGCGCCACTTCAATTTCGTGCTCGTCAAACGTATGCGGCTCGAACCAATCCAGACCGATCGTGCCGACAATTTCGTCGCGCACAAAGAGTGGCAGCAGCAACAGCGACGCGACGCGCCGCTTGCGCATCAATTCCCGAATCGGCGCCATGCGGTCGTCGTTTTCGACGTCCACGATCGCCAATGGCTGGCGTTTCGTCAAGACATATTCCGTGGTGGGGTTGTTCTGCACAGGGATCACGGCGCCGACGACGCTGACCGAATTGCTGGGCCCATACTCGGCGATCACCGTCAGGTTCTGCCCCGTGCTGTCGAGCAGTGCGATGCCGGACTGCGGCGCGGCAAAGTGATGCGTCAGATCGCGGCAGATGTGATTGAGCGCCTGATCGAGGTCAAGCGTTGCCGCGTGGAGGATAGCGCGATTCAGCAATTCCATCTCCCTCAGCCGGCGCGTCAACTCGCGTTGAGCGTGATGGCGCTCATTTAGTTCACGGCTGGCCTTTGCATAGAGTTGTGCGTTTTCCAACGCAATAGCCGCCTGGTTACAAAAGAAGCTTAAATGCCTGATTTGTTCGATAGTAAAAAAATCAGGTTGTGCGCTGTCAAGCAAGAGAAAGCCCATCACATGGCCGCGGCTCACAATCGGCGCGCCCAGTATGTCTGGCGCATCGCGCTCAAATTACGAAATTCTTGTATCGCAAATGTTTGCCCAACCAGTTGGGGATGCGTGCCAACGCCGGGTTGCGTGTTGGCTGACCGCACAATGCGCACCGTGTCGGTGGCCTCATCGAGTAGCATCACGTTGGCAGCGTCGTGGGCAACCACCCGGTTGATATTGACCAGGATGCGATCCAGCACTTCGTCCAGGTCAAGTGTGCTGGTCAACGCATGTGCGCTATCTTGCAGCGCGTCCACAAACATTTGCTGCGCATGCATGATCGTTGGGTCGTGCATCGCGGCAGGATGAAGCCGAGCGCGTCGAACCATCCAAGCCAACACGCCACCGATCAGAAAAATGCTGACGCCGATCAGCGCGCTGACAAAAGTTTGGAACGGCAGCCATATAAATCCAAGGCTTGCGGACAGAGCCACAATACCAATCCCCACCACCATCCATAGGAGGAGTGATTTGTGCGTCGACTGTGAAAACGTGGTTAGGGTGGAGCGGTTTAGGAAGTGCATAAGCGCTTGAAGGAGATGCATCGCAATATCACGAGAACAACCATGTGGGTTGATCTTACCGGCATAAACTGACGGGCGCAACCGGCTTTTGTTGGATAGCAAGTACTTCTAGTAAATGGTATCGCATTAGCATACGTAGTGCATAACAGCACGCTCTGCGTTTGACATCTGTCCCGGTTCGCATAAGATCATGTCAATCGGCGCGCCTTTTTCGGGCGATAAGCGTCACCATAAAAGAAAAAGTATTCGTGCGTCAGACGACTCCTGTACACGATGTTGATCAACCAGCGCTTGCCAACATTCGGATTTGGGCGCCGTTGGTGCGTCAGCCTAACGGTTATTCATGTGGCGTCACTGCGTTGCAAAGTGTGCTACAGTATTACGGCGTCTCGGTGCGTTTCGATGCTCTGTCCGCAGCACTTGGCGCAAACCCAGAGCAAGGCGTAAATTATCACCATATAGCCGCTTATGCAGAGGCGTGCGGCATCGACGTGAGCATCTTTACAGAGATGCACCTTGCTACACTGTGCGAGCTGATCGACGCAGGCGTTCCCGTCATTGTCGCTTTGCAAGCGTGGGCGGATATATCATCGGGCGCTTATGCCGATGCGTGGAACGACGGTCATTATGCCGTCGTCATTGGGTATGACAAAAATCGATTTTATTTCATGGATCCTTCAACGTTGGGCAACTACACCTACATGCCAACGCCGGAATTCCTGGTGCGTTGGCATGATTGTTATGAGGAAGCAGGCAAGACAATCTACTTGCATCGGTTCGGCATGGCGTTTCGTGGCTCCAAAGTGGGTTTCGCCCCTGAGCGTATTATACGAATGCGATAAGCTGAGAACAGTCTCGTTCCATGCTTGAAACCTGATCATAGCTATGCATAAACCATTCGATGACCAACAGCCAGACGCCGCCCCCGGCGCCGATCATTCTCTACGCGCTGAGTTCGCCACTTGCATCCTTGCCGACCAGGTGAATGATGCCATCTTTGTGTTGACAACCACCGGCAAAATTGTCTATGCCAATCTCGCCGCGCAGCGGCTGGTGGGCGCCGACGAGCAGCTTGCTGGCCGGCAATTTTCCCAGCTTTTGGGAGGTGGGCAGGCGCGACGTCATGCCGCGTTGATCCGCAGCGTCAACGCCCACGGCAGCGCGACGATCGCCGAACTTCCGCATCGATACGGTGCGACTACCACCTGGTTCAGCGTGCACTATGCGCCCTTGCGCTGTGAGACAGACACTTCCCTGATCCTTGCTACTCTCCGCAACGTGACGCTGGAAGTCGAGACCAGAGAGCGCCAGCAGCAAATCGCCGAAGAACGCGATCTTCTCTATCGCGCCGGCGCCGAACTCGGCCGCTCGCTTGATCTGGATCATATTTTCCCGACGATGCGCAGCTTGATCTCTGAGCGGATGGATTGCGACGTCCTCTATCTATCGTCGTTCGACCCCGAGACAGAACTGATCACCTGTCTCTTTGCCTGGCAGGATGGTCACGCGCTTGATATCACAAGCATTCCGCAGATCAAGCTGGCGCCGGAAGGGAAAGGCACGCAGAGTCTCGCCATCCGCACCGGCCAGTCGATCCTGCTTACCGACTACAACGCGCAAAGGCGCACCAGCAGCAATTCGTATTACGTCAGCAAGACGGGCAGCGTGCAGGCAATTCAGGCGACTGAAGTGCCAGAGCAAGATCCCAATGTGCCGCGCGCGGCGCTGATCGTCCCGTTGAAGCTCAGTGATACGGTGCGCGGCGTGGTGCAAATTTTCAGCTATCGGCTCAATGCCTACAGCCAACGCGATCTACATCTGGTGGAGGCCGTTGGGGTCCAGGTGCTGGTCGCGGTCAACAATGCACTGTTGTACCGCACGGTGCGCCAGGAGCAGGCGAAACTCGAGGATCTCAACAAAACGCTGGAACAGCGCGTTGTCGAACGCACGGCAAGACTTGCCGAAGCGCAACGCATCGCTCACCTCGGCAGCCTTGACATCGATCTCGATCGCGCCGAGGCGTCGCTCTCGGATGAAGCCTGCCGCATCTTGCGCATCCCCTCGCACCAGACGCTGTTGCCTCTGCGCAAGCTGAGCGAGTTTGTACTTGCCGAAGACCTGAATCATATCCTCGATCTATACCAGCAGTGTAACGATGAGGAAACGCATGAGTTGCAAATCCGTCTGTTGCGTGCGGATGGCGCCAATGGCTATCTGAGCCTGCGTGCAAAATCAGTGCTGCAAGGCGGCCGCGTGGTGCGCATCGTTTGCACCGCACTGGACGTCACCGAGCAGCGCCGCGCCGAGCAGGAGCAACATCGCCAGAGCGCGATTCTGGAAGCAACGACCGACCTGGTCGCCAACTGGAATCCCCAGGGCGAGTTGACTTACCTCAACTTGGGCGGACGCCGCATGTTGGGCATCGGCCCTGGATTTTGACATTGCCAATTTCTCGCTGCGTTCGATCTACGCCGCAAGCGCCTGGCCGGCCATTGAGCGCGAGGCGATTCCGGTGGCGACGCGGCGCGGGGTCTGGGCAGGTGACAGCGTGATCCTCCATGCCGAAGGCGTCGAGATCCCGGTGTCGCAAGTGATCATTGCCCACCGCGACGGTCACGCCACGGTCGAGTATTACTCCACTATCATGCGCGATATGATGCTGCAAAAACAGGCGGAAGAAGCGCTGCGACGCAGCCGCGACGAGTTGAGCTCGGCCAATACCGCGCTCGAAAAAGCCGCGCGCCTGAAGGATGAATTCCTCGCCGGCATGAGCCATGAGCTGCGCACGCCGATGACCAGCATCCTGGGATTGACCGAGGCGCTGCGCGAGCAACTGTATGGGAGCCTCAACGAAAAGCAACTGCGCGCCGTCACCACGATCGAACATAGCGGGCAACATCTGCTCGATTTGATCAACGACATCCTCGACCTCTCCAAGATCGAAGCAGGACAATTCCAGCTCCATCGCGCGCCGTTTTCGGTGGATGAAACCTGCATGGCCGCCTTGCAGATGATCAAAGGCATGGCGCAGCAGAAGCGCCAATCAGTTGGGTTTACGATCAACCTGACCTCAATCGAAATCGATGCCGACCAGCGCCGGCTCAAACAAATGCTCGTAAACCTGTTGAGCAATGCAGTCAAATTCACGCCAGAGGGGGGACAGCTCGGGCTGGATGTGCAGGCAGACGCCAAAGAATGCGTCGTGCAATTCCACGTTTGGGATCGGGGCATCGGCATTGCCCCAGAGGATTTTGCGCGGCTCTTTCAGCCTTTTACGCAGTTGGATGGGCGGCTCGCCCGCCAATATACAGGCACCGGTCTAGGTCTATCACTCGTGCGGCGCATGGCCGAACTCCACGGTGGCAGCGTGACGCTCGCAAGCGTCGTCGGAGAGGGCAGCCGCTTCACACTGAGCCTTCCCTGGCATCCCAGCACCCCCGCCAGGCGGAAGGTTCCTCGCCCCTTCTCTCGGAATTACCTTCTTCTTTGCCGTTGCCGCGCCGCCCACGACCGGACGAGCCAGTGGTAGTGTTGCTGGTGGATGATAACCTGGCGATGATGGAGATGTACGTCGACTATCTACGCAACACTGGATGCGTCGTGCATGTGGCTGAGGACGGCTTAGCTGCACTGCGCGCGCTCGCCGAAATCCGTCCTGACGTCGTCTTGATGGACATCCAAATGCCCGGCATGGATGGGCTTGAGGTGATCCGGCGCATCCGTAGCTGGCGCGACCCAGATATTGCCGCCGCCGCCGTGGTTGCATTGACCGCGCTCGCCATGCCCGGCGACCGCGAGCGATGTCTCGACGCCGGCGCCGACGACTATCTCGCCAAACCAGTTTCACTCATCCGCGTGGGCGAAGTGGTCGAACGTCTTGCCAACGCACCGCGCACCCGCTAGTCGCCTAAACTAGACCCCAAAACATCCTTCCGATTTGACAGCCCTCGCGGCTGCGAGTACAATCAACTGCGTTCTGGGAGCACCACAAAGAACAAGTTGTGTGGCGCATTCGTCTAGAGGCCCAGGACACAGCCCTCTCAAGGCTGAGACACGAGTTCGAATCTCGTATGCGCTACCAGAAAAACAGCCGTCACTTATATAAGTGACGGCTGTTTTTCTTAATCTTCCTCCAGCAGTGTCTGCACGACAAGCGCTTCGCAGAAATTTCTGGTGGGCAACATGCCCACACAAGGCGCCAAAGAACACTGAAAAGAGCCTTTCTCTGCGAGCCTCTGCGCCTTTGCATCAAAGCTATTTTCACATCCGATGCTTAATCAGCGCCGTCCGTGACACTGCTTGAACTTCTTGCCACTCCCGCACGGGCACGGATCGTTGCGACCGGCATCGGCAAATGTCTCGGCCAGCCGCCGGTCGCGCTCCTGATAGCGACGCATGATCTCGGCCGGCGCACGCTGTTGGTGCAGCAACCCCGCCATGACGCGCATCGGTTCGTCGATGTGATGGAAGAAGCGCTTGAAGCCGGCGCAGAGATAGTTCAACCCCGGCTCGCCGTCTGGCGTATGCAGGAAGCGATCCTTGGGACAGCCGCCGTGACAGGCAAAGCGCACGTCGCACTCCAGACAGTACTGCGGCAGCGCGTCGAACTTGTCCTGTCCAAACTGCTGCTGTTGAGGGGACGCCACCAACTCGATCATCGGCGTCTCCAAAATGTTGCCCAGCTTGTACGCTGGCTCCACAAAGTGATCGCATGAATAGAGGTCGCCGTTGTGCTCGATCGCCAGCGCCAGCCCGCACGTCTTGGCATGTACGCACAGTCCAGGCGGCTCGCCTATCCAGTTTGCCAGCGCCACGTCGAACATCTGCACATAAACTGCACCCACATCACGGCGCACCCATTCCTCAAAGACGCCGATCAGAAAGTCGCCGTACTGTTCCGGCAGCAGCGAACGGTCGGTGATCAATTCGCCCGCCTGCGTGTAGAGAGGCCGATCGCGCCACGACGACCACGGCGCTGTACTCACCTGGCCGGGCACGACAAGTTGCGCCGCTGTCTCGGCTTGAGCGAGCGCACTTGCCGGCACACGCTCGATGATCGGGATAAACTGGATAAAGTTTGACTTGCATTCATCGCGCAGAAAGCGATAGACCTCGACCGGGTGATCGGCGTTGGCGCGGTGCAGCGTGGTCAGCGTGTTGTATTCGACGCCATGCGTTTGCAGAAAGTGCAGGCCGCGCATCACCTTGTCGAAAGTCGGCTGTCCGCCCTTATCGACGCGATAGGCGTCGTGCATGGCGCGCGGCCCATCGATGCTGATGCCGACGAGAAAATCGTGCTGCTTGAAGAAAGCCGCCCATGCATCGTCAAGCAGCGTGCCGTTGGTCTGGATCAAAGGTGCGCGCATCCCCGGCTTGCGATATTGTTCGACAAGCTCGATGGAGCGCCCGAAAAAGGGCAGCCCCATCAGCGTCGGCTCGCCCCCCTGCCACGCGATCTGGACTTCAGGCACAGTGTGCGACTCGATCAACTGGCGAATGTAGGATTCGAGCAACTCGTCAGCCATGCGGAAGCGGCTGCCCGGATAGAGCATCTCTTTGGACAAAAAGAAGCAATAGGCGCAATCCAGATTGCAGGTGGCGCCGGTGGGTTTTGCCAGAAGATGAAAGGCTGGCGGCGGGTGTAAGGCTGTCGTCATGCTAAGATCCTGAAGTGGGTTGATTTACGCACCTCTTGATACCATAAAACCAACGCACCGACAAATCACTGCATCGCGGCCTTGCGCAGCTTATTTTGTCGTTGCCTGTAGCACGCAGGGGTGACAGTCACGTTCAAAAATGACTGTCACCCCTGGACCATAAAGCGGAGTCAATTTGCATGTTTGAGCCAACCGTTGTATCGTAACTTTCAGACAAAAAACATAGTTTTACTTAGGTTTACATAGAATTTCGTGGGCTTTATGGCATCTAGAAAGGACTCATTGCAATGAGCGCGCCTGCTGCGTATGCACCTCCCCGGCTGGTCTTTTGGAAAGCACGGCCGGTTGCAACCTGGCCTGCATCCACTGCCGGCGCATCACGGTGGCCGACCAATTGCTGCCGCAAGACCTCACCACGGCTGAAGCTTTCAGCTTGATCGACCAGATCGCCGCTTTTGCCCGGCCGATCTTCGTGCTGTCGGGCGGCGAACCGCTCTTTCGCCCCGACATCTTCGAGATCGCCCGGCACGCTACCGACGCGGGGCTGATCGTGGCGCTGGCCACCAACGGCACGCTGATCGATGCCAATATCGCGCGCAAAATCAAAGCGAGTGGCATCCGCCGCGTCAGCGTCAGCTTTGATGGCGCCGACGCGGTCACGCACGACATTTTTCGCGGCCCAGGCGCCTTCGACAAGTCACTGGCCGGCATGAATTATCTGCGGGAAGTCGGCGTGCCCTATCAGATCAACACCACCGTGGCGCGCCACAATGTCCATCAGATGGATCAGACCCTGGCGCTTGCCAAGGGGCTGGAGGCGCACGCGCTGCACTTGTTCTTGCTGGTGCCGGTTGGTTGCGGCGTGGAAATTGCCCCTGACCAGCAAATCTCCGCCACTGAATATGAAGCTGTCCTCAACTGGATGTACGACGCTGAGATGGCGGGCGGCATTGAGTTGAAGGCGACCTGTGCGCCACACTATTTCCGCATCGTGCGGCAACGCCAGGCCGAGGAACGCCGGCAGGGCCTCATTCGTGAGCGACCGGCCAGCCATCATCGCCAGCAGCACGCCGGCGGCAATGGCCATCCAAGCGGCCATCCCGGCGACGACCAGGCGCGCCACGCCATGAACGCCATGACCAAAGGCTGTCTTGCCGGCACAGGCGTCTGCTTTGTCAGTCACCGCGGCGAAGTCTTTCCGTGTGGCTACCTGCCGGTCGAAGCGGGCAATATCCGTCGCCAGCCCTTCCGCGAAATCTGGGAAGATTCGACGCTTTTCACCGAACTGCGCGACCCGAATCTGCTCGGCGGCAAATGTGGGCTGTGCGAATTCAAGGGCGTCTGCGGCGGCTGCCGCGCCCGCGCCTACGGCATGACGATGGAATACCTGGGCGAGGAGCCGTTCTGCACGTATGAACCACTTCCCATGCGCCGCGCTGGTGAAAATGTCGCCAACGCATACTGAATCAACTATAAAAACGATTGAACCTCAAATCATCAAGCCAACCAACTGACGACCTCATGACGCATCCATTCGCAACAACCGAAGGATTAGACATCAGCGAGCAAAGGCGCACCGCAGACGGCCAGATTGTGCGTCTTGACCGCCGGCTCTTTATGCAACTGTACGCTTTTGGCGCGTGCACCAATACCGCCGATCTCATTGCCTCGTTGCAGGAGCAGCCATTTGGCAGCGTGCTCTATGCCGACGCCAACGACCCCTTCGGCGTCGCGCTGCTGACCTTTACGGAAGATCCTAACTTCTTCGTGACCGACCTGCGCGCTTATCTCCAGCTTCCGCCCTTCGCAGCGCTACAGCCCAAGCCAGAATACACCATGCTGGGCCGCACCTACGCACTGGGCCATGAGGATAATCTGGAACACGCGCTGATTACACGGCCGCGCAATAAGGTGTGCGACCCGGCCATGCCGTGGGCGATCTGGTATCCGCTGCGTCGCGCCGGCTCTTTCGAGCAACTGTCAGCCCAGGAACAGCGCACGATCCTGATGGAGCACGGCGGCATCGGCCACGCCTACGGGCGCGCCGGCTACGGCACGGACATCCGCCTCGCCTGCCACGGGCTGGACAAGCACGACAACGACTTCGTGGTCGGGCTGCTCGGGCCGGAGCTGTACCCGCTCTCGTCGATCGTGCAGCGGATGCGCAAGACCAAGCAAACTTCCCTGCACCTGGAACAGCTTGGCCCATTTTTTATTGGCAAGGCGATCTGGCAGAACCAAGGAACTTTAACATGAAAGATGCCGTTTTGCTGCTGGCCTACGGCGGCCCGGACTCGCTCGACGACATCCCCGCCTATCTGCTTGACATCCGCGGCGGCCGCGCCACGCCACAGGCGCTGATCGACGAGATCAGCCATCGCTACGCGGCGATCGGCGGCTGCTCGCCGCTGCTGCGCATCACGCGCAGCGTCGCCGCCCAATTGCAGGAGCGCATCGCCGCGCCCGTCTATGTCGGGATGCGCCATTGGACGCCGTGGATCAAGGATGCGGTCGCACAGATGGCCGCCGACGGCGTGACGCGCGCCACGGTGATCTGCATGGCGCCGCACTACAGCAGCCTGAGCATCGGCGCCTATCGCAAACGGCTCGATGAGGCGTTGGCGCAGCTTGACCGGTCCCTCGAAATCACTTTTGTGGAGAGCTGGCACACGCAGCCGGACTATCTCAACGCAGTCGCGGCCAATGTGCGCGCCACGCTGGAGCGCTATCCCGCCGAAGCGCGCGCCGACGTGCTCACCATTTTTACAGCGCACAGCCTGCCAGAGTCCATCCTGGCGCGCGGGGAGCCGTATGACCGTCAGTTGCGCGAGACGGCAACGCTGCTTGCCGAGAAGTTGGCGCTGCCCGCCGACCGCTGGACCTTTTCCTACCAGAGCGCGGCCAAGACCGGCGTGCCCTGGCTTGGCCCGCAGATCGAGGACTTTATCGTCGAGTTGGCGCAACGCGGACGCAAGAAGCTCGTCGTGGCGCCGATCGGCTTCATCGCCGACCATGTTGAGGTGCTCTACGACATCGACGTCGGCGTGCAGCAGATTGCCCAGGCGCATGGGGTGCGCGTCGAACGCCCGCTGATGCTCAACGACAGCCCGGCGATGGTGACGATCCTGGCCGCGCTGGCAACAGAGGCGCTTCGAACAAACGCGCCGGTTTGAAAAGTAAGCGGCCATTTGCAAGACTTTTTGGAGGATGCAGAGATGCCAAGCGTAAAGAAGCAGACGCCAGCCATCCTGCTTGTTGGGCTGAACCATCGGACGACGCCGATTGCAGTGCGCGAGCAGCTAGCGCTCGGCGCGTGCAAGTTGCCGATGGTGGCTGAAGATTTACATGCAGTCGGCGCGCCGCTGGGCGCGGTGCAGGAAGTGGTGATCCTCTCCACCTGCAATCGGCTGGAAATTTACGCAACCAGCGGCGCTCCAGCAGAGGGGATAAGGCTCATCGGCGAGAAGCTCGCACGCCAGCGCAACGTCCCCTTTGCAGACCTTGCGCATTATTTCTATACCAAGACGGACTATCAGGCCATCGACCATCTCATGCGCGTCGCCTCGGGGCTGGATTCGCTGATTCTTGGCGAAGCGCAGATCTTGGGACAGGTGGCGACAGCCTTTGCCGCTGCCCAGGCCAATGGATCGAGCGGCCCGATCCCTTTCACAGCTTTTCAGTCGCGCGCTGCACTGCGGCAAGCGCGCCCGCACTGAGACCCCGATCGGCAGCTACACCACCTCAGTCAGCCACGCGGCCGTGCGGCTGGCCGAAGCCGGGCTGGGCGACCTGCGCAACCGGCGCGCCTTGATCATTGGCGCGGGCGAGATGGCGGAGTTGGCGGCAACTGCCCTGCAACAGCACAACGTGGATTCGCTGATCTTTATCAATCGCACGGCCGCGCGCGCCGAACAATTGGCGATGACCTTCGGCGCGCGCGCCGTGGACTGGTCGCGGCTCGATGAGGCGCTGACTACCGCCGACCTGGTCATCAGCGCCACGGGCGCGCCCCATGTGATGCTCTCCGCGCAGCAGGTGGCGCACGCCATGCACCGGCGCGGCGGCCGGCCGCTCTTGCTGATCGACATTGCCCTGCCGCGCGACATCGACTGCGCCGTCGATGATCTGCCTGGCGTGACGCGCTACGACATCGACCACCTGCGTGACAGCATCGATGCCAACTTAGCCCGACGCGAGGCGGCCATTCCCCAAGTCGAGGCGATCATCACGGCCGAAGCCGAGGCCGTAGTCGGCTGGTGCAGCGGGCGGGAAGTGTTGCCCACTGTGATCGAGCTCCGCCGTCGCGCCGAAGCCATTGCCCGCCAGGAAGTCGAGCGCACCTTGCACCGCTTGCTTCATCAGGCGCCCAATCACGCGCGCATTGGCCACGAGGTGGAGCAATTGGCGGATCGCATCGTTGCCAAGTTGTTGCACGAGCCAACCGTGCGGCTCAAAGCGTACGCGGCCAGCGGCGACGGCGCCGCCTACGCGCAGACGCTGGGCGAACTCTTTGCGTTGGCGTCAGACGCAGCGCCGCACGCGGAGGAGAACGCGTTGTCCATTGTCACACCCAAGCCAGCGCGCCAACTTTGCGCCCAGTACCCCTTGGTGGCGTATCAGAACGGAGCCTATTCGCATGAATGAACGCGCCTCTGTAGCGCACACGGTGGACGCGCCTGCCTTGCGCCTCGGCACGCGCGGTTCGGCGCTGGCGCGCTGGCAGACCGACTACATCGCCGGCTTGCTGGCCGCGGCGTGGCCTGACCTTGTCACCGAGGTGGAAATCCTCCATACGCAGGGCGACCGCATCCTCGACAAGCCGCTGCCGCTGATCGGCGGCAAAGGACTCTTCACGGCTGAACTTGAAGCAGCGCTGCACAGGGGCGCCATCGACCTGGCGGTGCACAGCCTCAAGGATCTGCCCACGGAACAGCCGCCGGGTCTTATGCTTGGCGCCATCCCTGCGCGCGCCGCTGTGCACGATGTCGCCATCAGCCGCAGCGGGCTGACGCTGGCGCAGCTTCCCCGCGGCGCCGTCGTCGGGACAAGCAGCCGTCGCCGCGCCGCCCAATTGCTGCACGCCTATCCACACCTGCGCACCGCCGACATCCGCGGCAATATCGACACGCGCATCAAAAAAGCGCTCGACCCCGACGGCCCTTATGACGCAATTTTATTGGCGCTGGCCGGTGTGGCGCGGTTGGGGCACCGGGAGGTCGTGACCGAAGTTCTGCCGCTGGACATCATGCTGCCTGCGCCGGGACAAGGCGCACTGGCCGTGCAATGTCGCGCCGACGTGGCTGTGCTGCATCTGCTGGCGCCGCTGGACGACGCGGCGACGCGCGCGGCCGTCACCGCCGAGCGCGCCTTTTTGCGCGGGTTGGGCGGTGGATGTTCGACGCCGGTGGCCGCTTATGCTGAGATCTACCCGCAGGGTCTGCATTTGCGCGGGCGCGTGGCCGCGCGCGACGGCGCCCATTTCATCGACGTGACAGGATATGCCGCGCTGGAAGCTGCCGACGAACTCGGCGCGTCGCTTGCAGCGCAGGCGCTGTCGCAAGGAGCGCGCCAATGGCTGGCAGAGGATGCGGCATGACTGTCTGCTCCACCGCGCATCTCTCCGAGCATCCGCTTCAGGGCCGGCGCATCGTCGTCACCCAGGCCGCGCTACAGGCGCCTGAACTTGCCGATCTGCTGCGCGCGAGCGGCGCGGCGCCGCTGCTCTATCCTTGCATCGACATCCGGCCGCCGGACGACCCTGCCACACTCGACCAGGCGCTTGCCCTGGCGACGCAAAGCGGCTTCGACTGGCTCGTGCTGACCAGCACCAACGCCGTCTGCGTCGTGGCGCAGCGTTTGGCCACGCTTGGATTAACGCCGCAACATCTTGCCGGAATGCGCGTCGCCACTGTGGGCGCATCCACCGCGGCCGCGGTGCAGGAGCAGCTTGGCCTGGCGGTGACGTTGACGCCGGAAGCAGCAGTTGCCGAAGCATTGGCCGATCTCCTGGTGCGGGAGCTTCATCCTGGCGATCGCGTCTTGTTGCCCCAAGCCGTGCTGGCTCGCCCTGTGCTCGCCAACCGGCTTGCCGCTGCCGGCGTAGTCGTCACCCAAGTTGTGGCCTATGACACCGTGCGCGGCAGCGGCGGCGGCGCCGACCTGCCCAACTTGCTGGCGCAGCGCGCGGTGGATGCCGTCACACTTGCCAGTTCTTCGGCTTTTCGCTTTCTGCTCGAACGGCTGACGCTGGAGGGCAGCGATCCGGCGCTGCTGCACGGCCTCTGTCTGGCGTGTATCGGGCCGGTTACAGCGCGCACGGTGGAAGAAGCGGGCTTTTGTGCGACGGTTGTCGCGGCTGAGCAAAGCCTGGTAGGAATGATCGCTGTACTTGCACGTCATTTTCAAACTCGACCGGAGGGTGTTCCGTGATAGTAACTGACTCACCAAAAGTAAATGGCAATGGCATCGCGCCAAACATGAGCGTGGCTGCCAGCCCTGCTGTGCTGCGCCCGCGGCGGTTGCGCCTCAACCCGACGCTGCGCCGCATGGTGCGCGAGACGACGCTGACGCCGGCCGATTTTATCCTGCCGCTCTTCGTGCGCTATGGTCGTGTTCAACGCGCGCCGATCAGTTCGATGCCCGGCCAGTTTCAGCTAACGGTCGATCAACTAGCCGCTGAGGCGTGCGAGATCGCCGATCTGGGCATTCCCGCCGTGATCCTCTTTGGCATTCCCGCGGAGAAAGACGCGGCCGGCAGCGACAACTACAACCCAGACGGCATCGTGCCACAGGCGATCCGCGCCATCAAAGACGCCGCGCCGGAGCTGATCGTCATCTCCGACATGTGCTTCTGCGAATACACCGACCACGGCCACTGCGGGCTGATCAACCGGCCGGGGGAGGCGCATTACCACGCGCATCTGCCCGAAGGCTACCTGCTCAACGACCCGACGCGCGATCTGCTGGCGCGTGCGTCCGCGGTGCACGCACAGGCCGGCGCCGACATCATCGCGCCGTCTGGCATGGTCGATGGCATGGTGGCCGCGATCCGCGCCGGGCTGGACGGGGAAGGTTTCGAGCACGTGTCGATCATGAGCTATGCGGTCAAATCTGCCAGCGGTTTTTATGGCCCATTCCGCGAGGCAGCCGAAAGCCCGCCTGCCTTTGGCGACCGCAGCCAATATCAGATGGACCCGGCCAATCGCCGCGAGGCGCTCAAGGAAGCCGCGCTCGACGTGGCCGAGGGCGCCGATCTGCTGATCGTCAAGCCGGCGCTGCCCTACCTCGACATTCTGGCCGCGCTGCGCGAACGCCACCGGCTGCCGCTGGCCGCCTATCAAGTCAGCGGCGAGTACGCTATGCTGCACGCGGCCGCGGCCAACGGCTGGATCGACCTGCGCCGTTGCGCGCTGGAGAGCCTGATCAGCATCAAGCGCGCGGGCGCGGATATGATTTTGACCTACTTTGCCAAAGATGCGGCGCGGTGGGTTTTGGAAGGGTAAAAAGTTGTCATACGTAATTCGTAATGCGTAATGCGTAAAGATCTGGCTCCATCACGCATCACGCATTACGCATCATTCATCACTGAAAGCGACCCATGCCAGAAACCAATCTCAATTACCCGATCCCCCACTCGCAAACGTCCACGCGCCCGCAGCGCTTTCTCGCCGCGTGCCGCCGTCAACCGGTCGACGCCACGCCGGTCTGGCTGATGCGCCAGGCCGGGCGCTACATGGTCGAGTATCGCACGCTGCGCCAACGCTACACGATCCTGGAGATCATCAAGACGCCGGAGCTGGCCTGCGCAGTGACGATGCAGCCGATCGACGCCTTCGACCTCGACGCCGCGATCATCTTTGCCGACATCCTGCCGCCGCTCGAAGGGATGGGCCTCAGCCTGGAGTTCGTCAAGGGCGAGGGGCCGCTGATCCACAACCCGGTGCGCACGCCGGCCGATGTTGCGGCGTTGACAGTGCGCCCGCCGCAGGAAACGCTTTGGTTTACGCTGGACGCGATCGGGCTGGCGCGCAAAGAGCTGGACAATCGTGGGCTGCCGCTGATCGGCTTCAGCGGCGCACCCTTCACGCTGGCCGCCTATGCGGTCGAAGGCGGCGGCAGCAAGAACCACGTGCGCGTCAAGAGCCTGATGATGTCCGACCCGGCCGCGTGGCGCCAACTGATGGAGAAGCTCAGCCAGGTGGTGGGCGACTATCTGCTGGCGCAGGCGCAGGCCGGCGCGCAGGTGCTGCAAGTTTTCGACTCGTGGGTGGGTCAGCTCAGCCCGGACGACTACCGCACGCACGTGCTGCCCTACAGCCGCCGCGCCATCGAGATCGCGCGTGCGGCCGGCGTGCCGATCATCCACTTTGGCACCGACACCGCGGGGCTGCTGCCGCTGATCCGTGAGGCGGGCGGCGATGTAATCGGCGTGGACTGGCGCATCGACCTCGACGCGGCGTGGCGGCTGCTGGGCGAGGACGTGGCCGTGCAGGGCAATCTTGACCCGGTGGCGCTCTTTGCGCCGTGGGAAGAGTTGCGCTCGCGCATCGAGCAGGTGCTTGATCGAGCGCACGCCGTGGGCCGGGCCGGCCACATCTTCAACCTCGGCCACGGCATCCTGCCGCAGACGCCGGTGGAGAATGTGCGGCGGCTGGTGGAGTTTGTGCATGAGTATAGCCAGAGATTAAGAGATTAGGAGATTGGAGATTGGAGATTGGGTTTGATGAGGACAGGGGTCTCCGTTGCGCAATCGCTTAGAGATTGTTTGAAAAGTAACCACGAAGACGCGAAGTACGCTAAGCGGCACAAAGAAGCACCTGGAAGCCGTCTCTGCGATTCTCCTCTTCGTGCCCCTTTGCGCCCCTTGTGGCTTCGTGGTGGGGCTTTTCAAACAGTTTCTTAATCGCTCAATCTTCAGTCTCAAGTCTCAAATTTTTACAAAGCGAGTATGATGAACACAAAAATATCTGAACAACTTTTTGTCGCAGCCCAGCAACTGATTCCCGGCGGGGTCAACAGCCCGGTGCGCCTTTCGCAGCGTGGGCGGGACGCCGCGCTTTATCGCGCGTGGGCAGGGCGCCTGCGTCTGGGGTGTGGACGGCAACCGCTACATCGATTACGTGCTGTCGTGGGGACCGCTGACGCTTGGCCATGCGCATCCGACGGTAGTGGCGGCATTGCAGGAGGCAGTCACCCGCGGCACGAGCTACGGCGCGCCGACCGCACTGGAGAGCGAGCTGGCGCAGGTGGTGGTCGATCTTGTGCCGTCGGTGGAGATGGTGCGCTTTGTCAATAGCGGCACCGAGGCGACGATGAGCGCGCTGCGCCTGGCGCGCGCTGCCACCGGCCGCACCAAGATCGTCAAGTTCAGCGGCTGCTACCACGGCCACGCCGACATGTTGCTGGTGCAGGCGGGCAGCGGC
Organism: Candidatus Caldilinea saccharophila; assembly: GCA_016710365.1. Lineage (GTDB taxonomy): Bacteria > Chloroflexota > Anaerolineae > Caldilineales > Caldilineaceae > Caldilinea > Caldilinea saccharophila. The sequence goes on from JADJVW010000038.1 coordinate 18,928, forward strand.
GTCGCCACGCTGGGCCTGCCCGATTCGCCCGGCGTGCCCGCGGCCACCGCGGCCGACACGCTGATCGCACCCTTCAACGATCTGGCGGCAGTCGAACGGCTTTTCGAGGCTCATCCCGGCCAGATCGCCGGCGTGATCGTCGAGCCGATTGCGGCCAACATCGGCTTTGTGCTGCCGGCGGAGGGCTTTCTGCTCGGTTTGCAGGCGCTCTGCCGGGCGCACGGCGCGCTCTTCATCCTCGACGAGGTGATGACCGGCTTTCGCACCAGCTTGGGCGGCGCGCAGGCGCGGTGGGGACTTGACCCCGACCTGACCTGTCTGGGCAAGGTGATCGGCGGCGGGCTGCCCGTGGGCGCGTACGCGGGCAAGCGTGCGATCATGGAGCAGGTGGCGCCGGCGGGGCCGATGTATCAGGCGGGCACGCTCTCCGGCAACCCGCTGGCGATGACCGCTGGCCTGGTGACGCTGCGCGAGCTGACGCGGCCGGGCGTCTTCGACAACATCGCGGCCACGACCGCAAAGCTTGTTGGCAGCATCAAGCAGTTGGCAGCAGAGGCTGACATTGCGTTGCAAGCCGGCAACACCGGTTCGATGTTTGGCTTCTACTTCCTGAAATCGCCAGATGGCGTGATTACCGACTACGCTTCCGCCAAAGAACATGCAGATACAGCGCGCTACGGGCGCTTCTTCCACGCCATGCTGGAGCAGGGCGTCTATTTTGCGCCCAGCCAGTTCGAAGCCGGCTTCGTCTCCAGCGCGCATGGGGAGGAAGAGGTTGGGGAGACGTTGCGAGCGGTGGGAAAGGTAATTAAGAGATTAGGAGATTAGAGCTGGGTCTGGCTAAGAGATATAGGTGTACCATTAGCCAATCTCTTAACCTCCCATCTCCTCTAGGATAAACTATGAAACAGACGCATCTTCATCCCGTCGCCATCGTTGGCGGCGGCATTGCCGGCCTGAGTGCGGCGTGGTATTTGCAGAAAGCCGGGATCGACTACGTCCTGCTGGAACAAGGCGAACGCTGGGGCGGCAAGATCTTTACCGAGGCCGTCGAGGGGGGCGCCACGGCGCCGTTCATCGTCGAGGGCGGACCAGATTCGTTCATCACGCAGAAGCCGTGGGGCGTCGCGTTGGCGCGCGAGCTTGGCCTGGGCGACGAGTTGATCGGCACGAATGAACACCTCAAACAAACCTATGTATTGAACAAGGGCAAGACGACGCCACTGCCGGACGGCGTGTTGATGATCGTGCCGACCAAGTTCAAACCCTTTATCTTCTCGTCGCTGATCACGCCGTGGGGCAAGCTACGCATGGGGATGGACCTTTTTATCCCGCGGCGCAAGGATGAGAGCGATGAAACGCTGAGTGAGTTTGTGCGCCGGCGGCTGGGCAACGAGGCGCTCGACAAGATCGCCGAGCCGCTGATGTCGGGCATCTATAACGCTGAGGCTGACAAACAGAGCGTGCTGGCGACCTTTCCCCGCTTTCGCGAGTTGGAAGAAAAATATGGCAGCCTGACGAAAGGTATGTTGGCATCGCAACGCGTACGCAAGCAGAGCGCGGCGTCAGCGCCATCCAACGGCAAGCCGATATCGTTCTTCGTCAGCCCTAAACGTGGGACAGGAGCCATTGTGGCGGCGTTGCGTGCACAACTGACCGGCGACCTCCGGCTTGGGGTGGGCGTCGCTGCGCTGGAACCGGCTGGCGACGGTTATCTGCTGCATTTGACCAGCGGCGCCGTGCTCCGCGCAAGCCAGGTCATCTTGGCGACCCCGGCCTTTATTGCCGGCCAATTGTTGCGACCGCTTTCACCCGACGTCGCGGCGTTACTGGACGGCATTCGCTACGTCAGCACCGGCACGATCTCCTTTGCCTTCCGCAGCGACGCCGCGCCAAACCCGCTCAAAGGCTACGGGCTGGTGATTCCGATGAGCGAACGCCGGCCGATCAATGCGATTACGCTAAATTCGGTCAAGTTTGCCGGACGCGCCCCGGACGGGCATCTGCTGCTGCGTGCGTTTTACGGCGGCTCGCGCAGCCCGCAGTCGATGGAACTGGACGACGGCGCGCTCTACGCCACGGTGCGCCGCGAACTGGCGGAGCTGCTGGGCATCGAAGCCGAACCCCTGTTTCACCGCATCTATCGCTGGGCCCGTTCCAATCCGCAGTATGATGTCGGCCATCTGGAACGGATCGCCGCCATCGAGCGCGGGTTACCGGCAGGCATCCATGTGACCGGAAGCGCGTATCGGGGCGTCGGCATACCGGATTGCGTGAAACAGTCAAAGGACGCCGCCGAACAGATTACTGCGAGACGTGCGGCGCCATGACGGGGTGCGGCAGCTGTCTTTGCTCGATCCGCCATTTGTAACAATGAGTCGAGGATGAGCGCACGCGGATCTTCCTCACCTCCCAATCGTCTCCAGCGCCGTCTTCAGCGCTGCAATTTGCGCAGGGTCAGCGCGGCGGTGGCTCTCCCCTGCCGCCGATTGAACACCGCCAAAGTGCAGCTTGAGATTCGCCTGGGTCGAACGATCGAGTTCGAGCGCGCTGGCCGATGCGTGCACCTGACTTACTCCCGTGCGCCGCACCAATTCGACGACATGCTCGGCGCGGACGCCGCTGCCGGCCAGGATTTCGATGCGCCCCGCCGCACTTTCCACCAATTGCCGGAGCAGATCGGCGCCTTCCCACGCGGTTGGCTGCTGTCCAGATGTGAGGATGCGCGTGACGCCAAGCTTGACCAGCGCTTCCAATGCCGCCAACGGATCGGGCGTGCTATCGAAGGCGCGATGAAAGACTGTCTGCTTCCCAGTCGCCAGTGCTACAAGTTGCGCGGTGCGTTGAACATCAACCGCGCCTGCCGGCGTTAAGCAGCCAAACACAAAGCCATCGACCCCGTTTGTCAGGCCAAAGGCAAGGTCGCGGCGCATCTGCGCAAACTCTGCATCTGTGTAACAGAAGCCCCCTTCGCGCGGCCGCAACATCATCATGATCGGCAGGCGCGTAGCGGCGCGTGCGGCCGCCACCAGGCCCGCGGAAGGCGTCAATCCCCCCAGTGTGAGCGCCGTGCAAAGCTCGATGCGATCGCCGCCTGCGCGCTCGATCAGGGTGCAGTCTGCGGCGGAAGTGGCTATAATTTCAAGCAAAATGCTCAATCTGCGCCTCTCTTTGTGACTGTTCAGCCTGGCTTCCATCGGCCACGGCTTTGGCGGATTTGACGGAAAAAGCCGGATGAAATCCGTGAGAATCCGCCTAATACGCATCATCCGTGGTCTATGCTTGCGATGGTTGTATGGTTACGATTTTCCGTGTGTAACCGCAATGATCTCCGCTAGAATGGCGATGGCGATCTCGGCCGGCGTCTCCGCGCCGATGTCCAGACCGATCGGGGCATGGACGCGCTCAAACTTGTCGCGGGGGACGCCGCGCTCGCTTGCGAGCAGATCGTAGACCGCGCGAATGCGGCGGCGGCTGCCGATCATGCCGAGATACGCCAGCGGGTCGTCGAGCACTTCCAGCAGCAGATCGACATCGTACTGATGGCCGCGCGTGACGAGCACCAGACAGGTTTGTGGATCGAAGACGCCGCGTGCGCCGCGCAGTTTGCGCAACTCTTCGCGAAACGGGCCGGCAATCACGCGGTTGGCAGTTGGAAAGCGTTGCACATTGGCGTATTGTGGGCGATCGTCCAGTACGGTCACTGTGAAATCGCACAGCGCGGCCATCGTTGCCAGGGGAGCGGCGACATGACCGGCGCCGGCAATGATCAGGTGATAGGGTTGGGGCTGAACTTCTACAAACAGGGAAACGACGCCGCACGCCGTCTCGTAGGCAAGTGAGGTGTGACGGCGCGCGTGCAAAGCAACGCGCGCCGCGTCGAGCAGCGCAGGCTGCAATTCCCCCAGAGCCAGGTTCCCAACCGGTGGCCGCTCATCCGCCCACACAACGAGATGACAGCCAATTGCGTCTACAAACTCGCCTGTGGCGGCAGTAACGCTCACCAACGCCACTGCCTCGCGTCGCGCAGCGGACGCGGTCAACGCTGCCAGCACCGCGCGCGTCATGGCTCCTCCGCTGCATCGGCATCGATTTCAGGCGTCCATCGTTCGATGAATACATCGAGAATGCCGCCGCAGACGCCGAGGCTCTGCATCGCGATGGGTTCGGTCAGGTCGATATGCACGATACGTGGTTGCCCATCCGCCAGCACATCCAGTCCCGTGCGGATTACGTCCGCTTCGCCACAGCCGCCACCCACCGTGCCGACATGCTTGCCGTAGGGATGAATGATCATCTTGGCGCCGACCTCACGCGGGGTGGAGCCTTTGACCTGGACGATGGTGGCGACCGCGACGGTCAGCCCTTCATCGAGCAAATTTTGGAGTTGGTAGTAGAACGTTGTTCCCATCGCTCATCAAAACAGTCAATTAAAGCGCCAAAACTGGTCCATCCATGCACAATACTTTGCCGTCATGCTCGCACGCGCCGCAAATGCCGATGGCGCAACGCATGTAGGCTTCCCAACTCGCCTGGCAGGGAGTGCTTGTGCGGCGCGCGAACTGTGCAAGCGCGTGCAACATGCCATGGGGGCCGCACGCGTAAATAGCGTCAATCTGCCCCGCGTCGAGGAGCGGCGCCAGCACGTCAGTCACGCGCCCGTGCGCGCCTGCGCTGCCGTCTTCAGTCGTGAGGCGCAGGGGATAACGCCCACGCCACTGGCATCGGCAAGCGCTGCAAACCGCGGCCCATAGAGCAAATCGGCTTCCGTCCGCGCACCGATAATGGCGGTGACGTGTGCGCCTTGGGCAAGCTGTCGGCGCGCCAGCCACAGCAAAGGCGCCACGCCGTACCCGCCGCCCACCAGCGCCACCCGGCGCGACGTGGCGGGTGCGTCGAAGCCACGTCCGAACGGCCCGCGCAGCCACAGACGATCGCCAACCTGTAGCTCATGCACCAGCCGCGTAAAAGGCCCTACTGCCGTGATCATCAGCGTCACAGGATCTGCGCTGACGAGCGAAAAGGGTTTCTCGTCGAAGCGGGGCAGCCATGCCATGATGAACTGACCGGGCGCAGCCTCCAGCTGCGCGTCGAGGACAAAGGTTTTGGTGCGATAGTTGTCAGTCTCAATGCCGGTAATCCGCGCCGCAGTGGGCAAGGTGAAACAATTCATTTTGGCGCTTCCGTTATTTCGCTTTCTCGGCTACAAAAATGACCGTCGGCGGGATGGCGCAGCGAGGAAAGCGGGTCGTCGTAAGGCCAGATTTCGTCGGGCGCTTCTGCGGGCGGCGCAGGCTCCAGCAGGCGCGCCAGGCGAAAGCCGGCCTCAGCCAGCATGTCGATCCACGCGGCGAGCGTGTGGTGATAGGAGTGCATCCATACGCCGGTGTCGCTGAACGTCCAGGTCATTGGGCTGTGGTCGAAGTAGCTGCGCGCGGGATAGAGCGTCACATCGTTCTCCTCGAAGTCGAAGAAACAATCTCGAAAAGGGTGGTCCAGGCTAAAGACGAGACGCCCCCGCGGCTGCAACACCCGCGCACATTCGCGCAGGGCCGCGGGCATATCCGCCACGTACTGGAAGGCATAGGCACTGAAGACGATGTCCCACGCGCGGTCGGCAAAGTAGCCGAGATCTTCGGCCGCGCCGCGTATAAACTCGACGACGACGCCCTCCTGTGCGGCAAGCTGCCGGGCATGGTCAAGCTGCGCGTCGCTCGGATCGATGCCGGCGGCGGTTGCGCCCTGGCGCGCAAAAGCGATGCTACATTGCCCACCGCCGCAGCCCACTTCGAGGATGCGGCGGCCCGCTGACATCGCCAAGCAGACGCAATTCGTTCTCCAGCGGCGCCCAGGGGCCGTAGTGTGCGCTGTCAGTCGGAATCGCATGACGACGTTGGTAGTGCGCGGCAACCTGATTCCATGCTGTGCGCATATCGATGTACGCCATCCCTTGTGCCTTCCTGTAATCATCCGCTTGCGTAGGTCGGGCTGATAGCCCAACCTACGCAGACTCGCTGATCCGGTGCTGTTAGCTGCTTATAGTGAACCACATCAATGGGAACAGGAATCCGCACAGACAGCTTAGCCCGAAGGAGATAATTCCCAGAATCAGAAAGAGCCTGGCCGCGGCCTGATCCTGTGGCGTTGGTTTGCCGCGATAGACAAAGAAAAGCACGATCCCCACGATCGGCACCAAAAAAGACAAGATATAGAAAACGACCTTCAGTCCCGGCGACAACTCCGGCTGGCTGGCGCTAAAGGCCGTCGCACCGGACGGTTGCAGCGCCGGCTGCGTATAGGCTCGCGGCGATAAATCCGGCTCCGCGAGTGGCGACATCATTGGCGGCGGCGCCGCGGAGGCGTGGCGCTGGGCGGCGACGCCGGCGTCCAGCGTTGCGTCGCCCCATCATAGTAATTCCATTGTCCGCTGTCGCGCGCCTTAGCCCACCAGCGCCCCTGAGCATCTTGGATCATCATCGACATGAGGGCTTCGTCGAATTCCGCTTCGGATAACTCGTTGGCGTGAAATTGTCGCTTTAGTTCCAGATATTGTCGGTCGACTTCGGCAAAGGTCATGGGCGCTCCCCTTGTGTTGGTTTTGGGCAACTGTTCAGCCTGGTTGCCATAGGCCACGGATTTGACGGATTAGACGGAAAAAGCCGGATAATTTTCGGAGTAAATCCGTGAGCATCCGCCCCATCCGTTCAATCCGTGGGCGATTTTTGCCAGGGCTGCATCGTTACAATTTTGGTTGAACCGGTTAAAAAATCTTTACAGTGCCACCTTTCCAGCACCGCTTTTAGAGTGGGCCGTAGATGTCACTGTATTTGGTGCGCAGATAGGCGAGATAGGGTTCGATGGTGAGTGGCTTGCCTGTCACGCGTGCGAGCAATTCCTGCGCCGTGTACTTGGAGCCGTGGCGGTAGATATTCTCACGCAGCCACGTGTGCAGCGTGTCGAAACGTCCCTGTCCAATCTCGGCCTCGATTGTCGGGTGACTGGCAAGCGCCGTAGCATAAAACTGTGACGCCATGATATTGCCCAGCGTGTAGCCCTGGAAACTGCCGCCAATCGGGCCGCCATACCAGTGAACGTCTTGCAGCACGCCGTCACGATCGTCGGGCGCGCGCAGCCCCAGGTTTTCTACGTAACGGGCGTGCCACGCCTCCGGCAGCTCGTCGACGGTCAGCTTGCCCTCCAGCAGATCCAGCTCAAGGCCAAAGCGGATGATGACGTGCAGGTTATAGGTGACTTCGTCGGCCTCGGTGCGGATCAATGAAGGCGCCACGCGATTGACGGCATGGTAGAAAGCGTCCCACTCGACGTCGGCCAATTGTGCTGGGAATTGCGCACGGAGCGCCGGGTAGTAGTGCTGCCAGAAGCGCCGGCTGCGCCCCACGATATTTTCCCACAGGCGGGACTGGCTCTCATGGACGCCGGCCGACGCGCCGGTGTCCAGCGGCGTGGAGGCGTAGGCCGCGTCGATGCCAAGCTCATAGAGGGCGTGACCCGACTCGTGCATGGTGCTGAAGAGCGCGTTGCCCAGATCCTGCTCGTCAATCCGTGTGGTAATGCGCACGTCGTCGTGAGCGAACTTAGTCATATACGGGTGGTGGGTTTCATCCTGGCGACCGCGCTTGAAATCGTAGCCAAACGCGCGGATGATCTGCTCGCCAAATTCAATCTGTTGTGCTTTTGGATAGTGACGATACAGAAAATCATTTTCCACCGGCGGTCGCTGGGCAATGGTCGCGACCAAGGGCGCCAACGCCTGACGCAACTCCTCAAACAGAGGACGGATCGTAGCCACGGTCATGCCTTCGTCGGCCACATCGATCAACGGATCGGCAATGTGCGCATGTCCCGGAAAGAACTCTGCCATCTGGCGACTCATCTCCAGCGTCTTTTGCAGACCTGGACGCACCGCAGCAAAGTCGTTGCGCGGGCGCGCTGCGGCCCACACCATGTAGGTGTTGGCGGTGTGCTCCGCGAATTCGGCGGCGAAGTCGGTCGGGATGCGCGCCGCGCGTTCATAAAGCTTGCGCATGACGCGGACCATGCTCACATCGTCATGGTCCGCGGGCAGCGACTCCGCATAGGGTTCCAGGTCGTCGAGCAGCCGGCCAATGGCAGAATCGGTGCGTCGCTCATGGGCAAGACGTTCGAGCAGCGCGATCTGCCGAGCACGCACAGGCCCACCGCCCGGCGGCATGTAGGTGGTCTGATCCCAACTGCTCAATGCAGCGATCCCCGCGAGGTCGTAGATTTCCTGCCAGCGGCCGATCAATTCATTGCGTTTTGTCTGCCCCAAAGCGTTCACATCGATTCCTTTCTTTCAATTGCACAATATCGCCGTGGGCGCTGAGTCGCCGCACATGGCGGAATTAGAAAGCCATTATACCAGAGATCGACCGCCAGCCATGTGTGAAGGGATGTGGGTAGGTTTGTGCAATCTGTACGCCTTTGCTTTGGCGAATCTTAGCAAGAAGGATATACTTGAAAGGATAATCAAATGAATCTTTTGATTCGACTGAATGAATAGAATTTTGTGTGAATCGAGGCGCATTAGCGAGCTGCGCCGGTAGTGTTCGGGAGGACATGGAAATGAGCGAGCAAGAATTGGTTCAGGCGACAGAGGTGAGCGCACCATCACAAGAACCACAGCCACAAGAGACGCAGCCCGTCGAGACAATGCAATCAGATATGCCGGTATCAGATGTGGCCGTATCAGATATGCCTGCGTCAGATATGCCTGCGTCAGATGTGAACGCATCAGAGGCGACTACCGCAGAAGCAACTACGCCAGTGGCGGCTACATCAGATGCTGCCGCCTCGGAAACTGCTGATGACGCTGACGATGATGGCCCTGTGGTCAAGCTTCTCAGCGTCGGGCAGGCGCTGCAAGGCACTGTTAAGCGCATCACCGAGTTCGGCGCCTTTGTGGATATCGGCGTCGGGCGCGATGGCCTGGTGCACATTTCCGAACTCTCAACCACGCGCGTCGCCAAGGTGTCGGACCTCCTCAAGGAAGGTCAGGCAGTCACCCTCTGGATCAAGAAGCTGGATCGCGACCGCAACCGCATCAGCCTCACCATGATCGAGCCGGGTCAGCGCACGATCCGCGACCTCCAGGTCGGTGAGGTTGTGCCAGGGACCGTGACGCGTATTCTCCCCTACGGCGCTTTTATCGATATTGGCGTGGGACGCGATGCGCTGCTTCACGTGCGCGAAATGGCGGAAGGCTTTGTCGCCAAACCGGAAGATGTCGTGAAATCGGGTGACGCCGTCGAAGTGCGCATCATCGAGATTGCCCGTCGCCGCAACCGCATTGATGTGAGCATGAAGGGTCTACGCCCAGAACCGGAACCGGTGCAATCTGCGATGGAAGAAACACAGGCCGCGCAGACCGCGCAGGAAGAAGCTGAGTATGAAGACCGTTTTGCCGAGATGGAAGCGCTGACGACCATGCAAGTGGCGTTCCTCAAAGCGCAAGAACGCAGCGGCGTCGTTCTCCCCATGGGCAATAACAAGAAGCAGAAGCGCAACCAATCGCATAAAAAGCGTTCGTCACAAGACGCAATTATCGAGCGCACGCTGAGTTCGCAAGGCAAAAAGTAAATCCACCGCCGCAAGGTGGGTGCGGGGTGACGGCAATTGCCGTCACCCCGTTTTGTTTTTCCCAGCCGGCGGCTATAATAGGGTGCACACTGATTCCCAGGTGCATGAGTAGGAGTGGCTGCATGGAAATCAAGGGAAAAGTGGCGCTCGTCACCGGTGGCGCGGTGCGCGTAGGCCGCGCGATCGCGCTGATGCTGGCGGAAGCCGGCGCCAATCTTGTGATCAACTACAACTCGTCTTCAGACGCGGCCGCGGCCACGGTGGCCGCGGCGCGCGCGTGCGGCGTCGATGCCCTCGCCCTCCAATGCAATGTCGCCGATCTCGCCGCGGTGCAGCGCATGAGGGACGCCACGCTCGAACGATTTGGCGGCGTCGATATCATCGTCAACAACGCCAGCGATTTCGGCCAGATCGACATTCCGACTGACGACCTGGATAGGTGGCATCGCGTCACACGCGTCTCGATCGACGGCACGTTCTACGTCACGAATGCGCTGCTGCCCTCGATGCAGGCGCGTGGGGGCGGGGTGATCGTCAATGTCATCGATCTGTCGGCATGGCAACCGTGGCATCACTTCACCGCGCACGCGGTCGGCAAGGCTGGGATGCTCGCCTTGACGCGCCAGCTTGCGCTTGAACTGGCCCCGTCGATCCGGGTGAATGCTCTGGCGTCCGGTCCCGTGTTGCCGCCGGACAATCACCCGCAGGCGAATATCGACCGCGCCGCCGATCGCACCTTGCTCAAGCGTTGGGGAACGCCCACTGACGCCGCCGATGCGGTGCGCTATCTGATCGAAGCGGACTTTGCCACCGGCTCGGTGCTGGTGGTCGATGGGGGAGAGCAATTATTGTAGACAGGAGGCCACCATGATCGTCACTGCCAAAGAGCTAGAAGCGCGCGAACGCCTGACATTGGCGCCCTATGCCATGCCCAACAGCGCCAGCCGCGGACGGCGTTACCCTGAAGCGCCGCACCCCTACCGGTTGGGTTATCAGCGCGACCGCGACCGCATCATCCATACCACCGCGTTCCGCCGCCTGGAATACAAAACCCAGGTCTTTGTCTATTCCGAAGGCGACCATTATCGAAACCGGCTCACCCACAGCATTGAGGTTGCCCAGATTGGGCGGACTATGGCGCGCTCGCTCGGCTGCAACGAAGACTTGACCGAGGCGATCTGCCTGGCGCACGATTTGGGACATCCGCCCTTTGGTCACGTGGGTGAGGACACGCTCAACCATCTGATGCAGGAGCATAGCGGCTTCGACCATCAACGCCAGACCTACCGGATTCTCACCGAGTTGGAGCATCGCTATCCCGACCATCCCGGCCTCAATCTGACCTATGAGGTGCTGGAGGGGGTGGTCAAACATGACACGGACTACGATGTGATCGACGCGCGCGACTATGCCCCGGAAGAGCGTGGGACGCTCGAATGTCAATTGAGCAACCTCGCCGACGAAATCGCCTACAACACAAGCGATCTGGATGATGGTTTGCGCAGCGGCATTCTTCACCCCGAGGGAGTGAAAGGGTTGGCGATTGCACAACGCACGTTGGCTTCTTTGGGGCTAGGGACGGACGCGGATCTGCGCGAGGATATGGTGCGCTATCGCTTTGTGCGACGGCTGATCGGCCTCGAAGTGAGCGACGTGATCGCGGCGACTTCGCAGAAGATCGAGCAGGCCGGCCTCGAATCGCTGGCCGAGTTGCGTGCTTTACCGGAAAATCTCGGCTGTTACTCAGCTATCTTTGACGAAGAAAACCGGGAATTAAAGCGCTTTCTTTTTCAGCATTTCTATCGCCACTACCGGGTGGTGAGGATGGCGGTCAAAGCAGCGCGCACGCTGACCCACCTCTTCGACGCCTATCTCAGCGAACCCCGCCAACTGCCGCCCGAAACGCAGCGCCGCGTCGAGACAACCGGCGAAGGCTTACCGCGCGCCATTTGTGACTATCTGGCCGGCATGACCGACCGCTACGCTGTCCAGGAATATCGACGTTTGTACGATATGGAAGAACGGGCATAAACCAAGGTTACACCTTTTTCTTGAGCTCTAAATCCATATTGACCCGTTCGAAGATGCCCTCAGGCGTGTAGCGCACCTCATTGATGGTGCAGAGCAGGACAAACTGCCGCGCTTCCAGTTGCAAGGTTGTTTTTGGCTGCGCCACGATCGGGCCAAGCCGATCCTTTTCGCGCTCAAAATGTTTGCGCAGATTTGTATCCGCATATTCGCTCAGCACGACGCGGCTGACATTCACCAGGTTTTTTTCGTCAGATTTGTCGAAGATATAGACTTCGATAGCGACGACCTGGTCGGGATCATTGTTCAACATGCCGTGCCGATCGCTGACGCCAATTCCATACTCACCGAGATAGACGTCTTCCTGCGGCCCTGGGATATTACGCGTCCAATCGAAATGTTCCATACCGGCGGTGAACCTGGCCTCGAAGTGGTCGATCGTCGGGTAGCGCTCCACGCGCCCGGCGCCCGCCACCCATCCCAAGCCGGATGCATCAGGACGCTGCCCAACCGCAGTCGAGGAGGGCGCTGCGGCGGCTTGATCCAGGGAATCCTCCTCTTCTTCGTCTGGCGCCTCTTCTATAAATGCCCCTGGCGCGGCCGGAGGCACCGCGACCGATGGCGCAATCGGCTGGCCGCCACTGCGCACGGTGACGGGTGCGCCGGCGCCTGACTCTTCCGGCTCGAATGGAGGCACGTTGCCCATCGCAGGCGGCTGCACTGGCTGCACCTGCGTGGCGGCCGCCTGCGCGGCCGTGTAGGCGGCCGGCGCGGTGCGCGGCGGCGCGGCGCTGCTATAGGCTGTGATCGGTGGGTTGGCAACCGCAGGCGCCGGCTGGCTCAACGGCCCAATGGCGGGCGGCGTCGCTTGCGGCGTCGCGGGCCGCAGACGTTTGAAGAGCAGCCAACCGAGGTAGGCGCCAATGGCAAGGATGATGACGCTGGCCAGGAACTGAAGCCCGTTCCAGAAATTGTTTGGCTCATTCTGCTCAATAGCGCTCGCGGCAGGTGTGGCCGGGGGCGGCGCTTGGGCCGCCTGGTCGGCTGGTATGGGCGCCGCCGGCAACGCCGTCACCGGGATGCCTAGCGCCGACGCCAGCGCAGCTAGATTGGCGACCTGTGCGCTGCCGCCTGGCCGCGCCGTGTAGGTGACCAGGGCAGCGTCGAACAGGGTGGGCAGGTCGCCGCCTAGCAGGGTAAGTCGCTGACGCGCCTGTTCAAGCGCCTCTTGAGTGCTATACGTTGCGTAGGCGTCAGCAACTGTGCTGACGTATTCCGCCTGCGTTTCACTGCTCAATGCGCTCAGCGAGCCGCCCTGCCACTCCACGGGCCACCACACCCAACCGATCAGGAGGCCAAGCACCAGGCCGGCGACAGCGCCAATCAACACCCAAATCAACTCCTTACGGTTGATCTGAACTTCCTTGAAGCGATCTAGCGTCGACTGGAATGACATCGGCGACTCCTTAGTAGCGATGAATTTTGGATAATGCTTTGTGCCGCTTCGTGTTCTTTGCGTCTGGGTGGTAACTGTCCAAACAATTTGGGATCAACCGGAATTCATGGGGTCGTGTCTTACGTGCCGGGGACGGGCTGAGCGTTGTCTGCTCGACCGAAGCACCGCAAGCCCGTCCCCGGCACGTAACCACACGAGATCCGCTTGACCCACAATTTGTTAGAACAGACCCCCAGGGTTACAGCAGCTCGGTGCGTCCTTGTGCACGCAGCATCTCGACGACTTCCTTGACGCGCTGCATGTTGCTCTTGTCGCCGATCAGCAGAGTGTCTCCCGTATCGACGACGACAAGATTGTTGACGCTGATTAAAGCTACCAAGCGCTTGTCACTGTATACAATATTTTGGCGGCTGTCCAGCAGCAGAACTTCGCCGCGAGCGATGCTGTTGCCTTGCTCGTCATGTTCGAGCACGGTTTCCAGCGCGTCCCAACTGCCCACATCGTTCCAGCCAGCCTTGAGTGGCACGACCGCCATCTTCTGCGCACCCTCCATGACGGCATAGTCGATGCTGATGCTGGGCATCTTCGGCCACACCATTTCCAACGTTTCCTGCGCCGCCGCGGTGTCAAGCGCACCGTCGATCTGTTCGAGGCAAGCATAGAGGGTCGGCGTCTGGCGCGCAAATTCGCTCAGCATCGTATCGACGCGGCTGACAAAGATGCCGCCATTCCAATAATAGTCACCGTCGGCCAGGAATTGTTCGGCGGCTGCGCGGTTGGGCTTTTCCAAAAATCGTTCGACTCGATAGGCTGGCAGGTCGCCGCTCGTAGAGAGCAGCTCACTACGCTTGATATATCCGTAGCCGGTATGGGCAAAGGTGGGTTCGATGCCCAGCGTGACGATGAACCCTTTCTGCGCCACATCAGCGGCGCGGCGCAATGCCACGCGGAAGCGATCAGAATTTAGCATCACATGGTCGGCAGGCAGGATCGCCATGACGGCTTCGGGATTTTGCCGGCGCAAATGCAGACAGGCCAGCCCAATCGCGGGCGCCGTGTTGCGGCCACTCGGCTCCAGAATGATGTGGCTCACCGGCATCTGGGGCAGTTGCTCCGCGGTCAGTTCCGCGTAGGCGGCGCCTGTCACGACGAAGAGATCTTGACCATCCACGACGCCTTCGAGACGCTCCGCGGTGTCCTGGATCATGGTCAGCCCGCTGCCCGTAATATCGCTGAACTGCTTGGGCCGATTTTCACGGCTGCGCGGCCAGAGGCGCGTACCAACCCCGCCTGCCAAGATGATTGCGTACATTGGATTCACTCCTTTGTGTTGACCGATCGCCCCGTTGCTTCAGGCGCGCATGTAAGTCATGACCCCTACCTGGCGCACCAAGCCTGTTAATTCCATGAGCGCCAGCAGGCTGCTGACCTGGCTGGGCGTCATGGCAGTCATGCGCACGAGGTCGTCGACGTGCGAAGGTTCATGCGATAAATGCGTCAGCAGCGCAGCTTCGGCCGGGTCAGCCGGCACGCTCTGGCGCACATCCTGATGGTCGACGATACTGCTCATGTTCAACTGCTCTAGCACGTCGTCAATTGTAAGGAGCGGCGCCGCCCCTTGTTGAATCAGGGTGTTGCAGCCGGCGCTGCCGGGTGACAAGATGCTGCCCGGCACGGCAAAGAGTTCACGTCCCTGTTCCGCGGCAAACCGCGCGGTGATTAAGGCGCCGCTGCGCTCACCCGCCTCGACGATGATCACGCCGCGGCTCAACCCACTGATAATACGGTTGCGGGGAGGGAAGTTGCTCGCATCCGGCCGTGTGCCCAGGGCGTACTCGCTCACAAGCGCGCCTTGTGCGGCAATCGCCTGCGCCAGACCGCGATTCTGCGGCGGATAAATCTGATCGACGCCGCTGCCCAGCACGGCCAGCGTCCGTCCACCGGCATCGAGCGCCGCATGATGCGCCACAGTGTCGATGCCAAGCGCCAACCCGCTGACCACAGTGACGCCCGCTTGCGCCAACGCAGCGCCCAACACGCGGGCGACCTCGCGGCCATAGCTGCTGGCGTGGCGCGTGCCCACCACGGCGATCGCCCACTCATCCTGGCTGACGATGCGCCCCCGCACGTATAGGACAGGCGGTGCGCCATCCACAGTGCGCAGCGACTCCGGATAAGTCGCATCTTCCCAGGTCAACACCTCGACGCCGGCGTCGACAGTGCGCTGAAGTTCGACCGCCAGGTCGATAGTGCGGCGCGCCTCCAGGAACAACTCGATGGTGCGGCGGTCAAGGCGGGCTGCCTGCATCTGCGATATCGACGCACGCCAGGCCGCGCCGATATCGCCACAGGCTTCGATCAGTGCGGCGAGACGAACCGGTCCAATGCCGGGGACTCGGTTAAAGGCGATCCAGTAGGCTTTGGTGTCCACAAGCTATGCATACACGCTGCAACGGCGCCGTTTGCGTTTAAGCGGCGCGAGAAAGTCTACGATACTGTAGGTCGTAGACATATTTTTGTCAATCGACGATTTCCGCCTCGATCAACCCATCAGGCAGATGCACGGTCATCTTGCGCTGCGCCAGATCCACAGTGAGCACCACTTCAGGAATCGCCGGCAGCAGGATATCCTGACCGCGGTTCTGTGCCTCGGCGGGACGCACCACATAAACATCATTGGCGCCGGTTGCAAAGACATCGACAACGTCCCCTAAGTGACGACCGTCTTCTTGCAGAACCTGCAGGCCGATGATGTCGTGGATCCAGTAGACGCCTTCCTCCAGCTCGGCTGCATCGTCTTCGGGCACGAAAAGCCAAAGACCGCGCAGACGTTCGGCGGCCGTGCGGTCGGCGACGCCTGCGAGTTGCATCAACAATTGGTTCTTGTGGGGACGCACTGCCACAAGCTCGACTTCCGTCAGGTCGCCGCCCACCAGCACCGTGACGCCGGCCGCAAAGCGTTCCGGGAAATCGGTGTATAGCTCCACTTTAATCTCGCCGCGCAGCCCATGCATACCGACGATACAGCCAACTGCCATATAGCCATCTGGAACGACGACATCCTGATTGCGCACCCGGTAAATTTGGCTTTTGCGGCGCTTAGGCCGGCCCGAGGCGATGGAAAGATTCTTTTCAGACATGCGCATCACTTTTGTATAGAACAAAGAAAGGGCTGCCGGCGGCAGCCCCCCAATTCCATCTACCTGGCGAGCCAGGCATCGGAGCCATCAATCAATCTCAAGCAGCACTGGCTTGCGATGATCGCGCGCCGCGACTTCGAGCACGGAGCGCATCGCGTTGGCGACGCGCCCATTGCGCCCGACGACGCGCCCGATGTCAGGTTGCGCCACGCGCAATTTGACGATCGTCTCGCGGCGCGTCTCTTTGGTGTAGACGCGCACGCGTTCGGGTTCTTCGACCAGTGATTCGGCGAGAAAACGGATCAGTTCTTCCATGATCGGTTTGTACGCCGCGCTCAGGCGGCCGCAGCCGCTTCGGCGGCCGGCGGCGTATACGGCATGGGGTTGCCCGTTTCGTCGATCAATTTGACGCGACGCAGAATGCGCACGACGCCGTCACTCGGCTGTGCACCAGTGCTCAACCAGTAAGCCGCACGCTCCATCTGCAATTCAACCGTTTCCGGCTGCGTGTTGGGGTTGTACGTTCCGATGCTTTCGATAAAGCGGCCATCGCGCGGCGAGCGTTTGTCGGCCACCACAATGCGATAATAAGGTGATTTTTTAGCGCCCGTGCGGCGCAAGCGAATACGAACCATGACTCGAAACTCTCCTTACTTATGAATCCGAACCTGTTGCTCCGATAGGAATACGCTGCATCCGCTATCGATCCAATCGAGAAATATGCTGATCTATGTATTCACGGCCAATTGTCGCCCCACGGCGCCGATAGAGAGGTTGCGCTTTGGACGGTGCGCGCTATCGTGCCCAGGACGGAATCGGCCATTATCCAACCAACCACGCGACCCGTGTTAACGGCCGCCAAAAAGATCGCTCAACCCGGACGGCAGCATTCCACCGCCGCGTGGACCGGGCATCCCACGTCCCTTTTTGTTCTTGTTCTTTTTGCCGCGCCCCATGATGCCGAGTTGCTTCATCATTTTTTGCATTTCGCGGAACTGTTTGACAAGCATATTGACATCCTGCACCGTCGTGCCGCTGCCGGTGGCAATGCGGCGGCGCCGGCTGGCGTTGAGCACATCCGGGTTGCGGCGTTCGTGTACAGTCATGCTGCTGATGATGGCCTCGGTTTTCTTGAGACTATCTTGCGCCAGCATCGGGTCGATATCCTTGGTCATCCGATTCATCCCTGGGATCATGCCCAGGATGTCGGTGATGGGGCCCAGGCGTTTGACCTGTTTGAGCTGATCTAGAAAGTCCTCGAAGTCAAACTGCCCTTCGACCAACCGCTTTTCCATGGCAGCGGCGTCAACTTCGCTGATATTTTCCTGCGCCCGCTCGATGAGTGTGAGCACATCGCCCATGCCGAGGATGCGCCCGGCGAGCCGATCGGGGTCAAATGGTTCGAGATCGGGCAGTTTTTCGCCTGTACCCAGAAATTTGATGGGGACGCCGGTGACCTGGCGCACGCTCAAGGCCGCGCCGCCGCGCGCATCGCCGTCGATCTTCGTCATGATCAAACCGGTCAGCGGGACGCGAGTGTTGAAGCCTTCGGCGACGTTGACGGCTTCCTGACCGGTCATAGCATCGACGATGAGCAGAATATCGGCCGGGCGCGTCACCATGCGCACCTGCTCCAGCTCCTGCATCAAGCCTTCGTCGATCTGCAAACGTCCTGCCGTATCGACGATCACGACATTATAGGCCTTTTCACGCGCCTGCTTGAGTGCGTCTTTGGCAATCGTGGAGGCGGGCGTCTGCGTGCCAGCGCTGTAAACAGGCACATCGACCTGAGCGCCCAGCACCTCAAGCTGCTTGATGGCGGCCGGACGATAGATGTCGGCAGCCACCAGGATCGGACGCTGCCCGCTCTTCTTGAGGCGTAGCGCCAGCTTTGCGGCCATGGTCGTCTTGCCGGCGCCTTGCAAGCCAACCAACAGGATCACATGCGGCGGTTGCCCCGACGTGTTGAGCGGCGCCGGTTTGCCCAGCAATTCGATAAGCTCTTCGTGCACGATCTTGACGACTTGCTGCGCCGGCGTCAAGCTTTGCATCACTTCGGCGCCGACCGCGCGCACCTTGACCCGCTCGATAAAGTCTTTGACAACTTTGTAGTTGACATCGGCTTCGAGCAGCGCCAGCCGCACCTCGCGCATGGCGGCATTGACGTCGGTTTCCGTCAATTTGCCTTTGGTGGCAAGCCTATCAAAGACGCTTTGTAGTTTGTCAGTTAAACTCTCGAACACCAGACCACTCTTTGTTCGTCGCTGCTCTTCTAAACAAATGCACCTTTCAGGAAGTCTTCACATGACTCTAGCCTGGCTGGCGCAAAACACACCCTATTGTACCGGCAAGCGGATGACTGGTCAAACTTAGGCCAAGTCAAGGACATCATTCAATTTTGCGTTTGGTTCAACAAGCCGCGTGCATAATGGCTCAGCAACCGGATTGTCGCTGACGGTTGGTAAAGCAGCCGACGCCGCTGGAATCGCTGTGGGCAGCATTGCTGTGGGCGGCGCTGCTGCGGTTGGCGTTGCTGTGGGCGGCGGCAAGGTAGGTGTGGGCGGCGGTGGAATGGGGGTGGGCGCGACCGTGCTTTGGGCGGCCGTCGCTGGTTCTGCACTGGTGGGCGCAACTGTTGTAGAGAGTGGCTCCTGAGTCGCCGTTGGCGCAGGCGGCGCAGTTGACGTGGGCGAGACAGCCGTCGCCGTCGCCGTACTGGTGGCAGTTGCGGCGTCTACGGGCGCGGTTGCGCCAGGGGAAGGCGTCGCCGTCGCACTTTCCAACGTTGCAACCTGCGTCGGGGTGGAAGAAGCTGTCGCGCCTGGAGCGCTCTCTTGCGTCGACGTCACAGTAGGCTCCACGGGAATCCCCACAGTTGGAGTCGCGGTGGGGGTTGCGTTGGGAGTCGCAGTGAGCGTCATAGTCGGTGAAACTGCCGTTTCCGGCGTGGCTGCTTGCGTCAACGTTACAACAGGCGGCGCGGTCGGTGAAACTATCGCATCCGGCGTGCCCGCTTGAGTCGGCGTCACAACAGCCGTCGGCGTCAGTGGATCTGCGTCGCCGCCTTGCGCCTCGGTTGGTTCGGGCGTAACGGTGGGCGCGCTGGTCGGCGGCGACGGCGTGCTGGTCGGAATGACCGGCGCTGCGGTGGCAGGCGCCTGCGTGGCGATGGCGGTGACAACAACTGGCGGCGGCGCAGGCGGCAAGTCCCCGACGATGTTTGCCGGTGCGAAGATCGTTGTGCCGGCGCGCAGGATGCCGTCTGTCAAGCAGTTCACACGGCGCAGTTCGGCGACGGAAGCTTGCGAACGTGCGGCGATCTCGCTGAGGGTTTCGCCTTGCTTGACGATATAGGTCACCCAATTGGGCGCCTGGACGCGCTGGCAGCGGTTGCTCACCGCCGGCGTCGCAGTCGGCAACGGCGTGGGCATCGGCGGCGCCTGCATCACGCGCAGCGCCATGCCCTGCACGGCGTCCGAGGCGCCGGGCACAATCTGGTAACGCAGCATCACGACCGCGCCTGGTTCAAGTTCGCCGTCGATCGTAATGGGGAGCCATTCATCCTCGCCCGCGCCTTCGGGGCGATGCCAGGGAATCACCTTCAAATCGCCGACGAGCAATTGGTCGCCATCAAAGCCACGAAATTGGAGAATTGACACCGCGGTGAGCGGGTCGGCGTCAGGGAGGGACTGAAGTTGCCCGGCGCGGGTGGCTACATCTTTGGCCTGCGCGCGATCCGCCAACCAGCGCTCTGTCGCCTGCTGCTCGGCCGGCGCCGTCGCCACGCGTTGCTCGCGGATCCACGACTTCATCGGGTAGGCAAGGTCACCGGGCAACGCGGCCTCCGCCGCGGCGACGATAGTGAACGTTGAGATGTAGAGAGCGAGCAGCAGCAAGGTCAACGGAGCCAGCCGCATGAGGGGAGCCGGCGCACCTGCCGACCGCCACGCTTCGCTCAGGTCACGCCAGAGCTGCTGCAAGCGTCCCGGCTGGGAGGTCGTCTTTGGTGTAGCTGAGGAGGACGGCGAAGCTGTATAAGGCGGAGCCGCGGAGGGCGAAGAAGCTTTTAGCTCGGCGCGCAATTCCGCCGCACGCTGAGAAAAGACTACACGCGCCGCAATGCGGTTGAGCGGGACGCGTTGGGGCGGTGCGAACGTCGCGGTCCTTTCTGCCAGCTCGACCACGGCAAGCAGCGCCTGCAATTCTGTGCGCAACTCCGCAGGATAGTTCGTGACGATCCGTTCGAGCGGCTCGCCATTCAGCAAGCGATCGACCGCGTCAGCAAAATAATCTTCCATTGGCTTAGAAGTCATCAAATCTTCCTGCATGTTCTAGCGTGACTGCTCATACAGAAGTGTGCGCAGCGTCGCAACCGCGCGATATTGCAACGCTTTGATGGCGCCTTCGGTGCGGTTCATCATGGATGCCACCTCACTGATGCTGTAGCCTTCCAGGAAGCGCAAACTGACCACCTCCGCCTGTTCATCGGTAAGACGCCGAATGGCGGCGCGCAGCCTCTCGGCTTCGAGCGTGTGTTCCACGGTGACTGCGGGGTTGTGCTCCTCGGGCGCAGTTGGCGACGCTTCCTCAATATCCACTGAGCCTTGCCTCCCCCTTCGTCGATAATGGTCGATCACAAGGTTATGTGCAATTCTGTATAGCCACCCGGAAAAGGAACTGTGCCAGGCCTTCTGGTCGCGGATCGATTCCAACATTTTGAGAAAAACCTGCGCCGTAAAATCTTCGGCCAGAGCTTCCTCCCCGGTGCGTCGATAAATATAGTTAAAGATCTTGGCCTCGTAGCGGTCGTACAATTCGCCGAGCGCAGCATCGTCATATTGCATGGCAGCCGCCAGCAATACGTCTTCGCTTGCCTCAGAGACAGGCGTGGCTTCGGTAATACGACTTGAGTGCGAGCGCCCTTTGAGCATGATGACGATAATGGTCAGGAAAAATGACGGTCAATTTTGCAGGTCGGGCCATCCGTGTGCGTACGCACACGTGAACCTGTAAGTTTTTGACATGCCCCAGGCTTACCGCCCGGCATTGGTCTTGCGATAGACATCAACAATGCGCTGCACTGCGGTGAGATTGGTGAAAAGCGCTAATATCCACAAAACCGGCGCCATCCAGCCGGTTAGCAGCCCGATGATCAGCACGACAATCCGTTCCGTGCGCTGGAAAAAACCTTCCTTGCACTCGATGCCAACTGCTTCGGCGTGCGCGTATAGCTCACCATCAGAGAGCCAACCAGGGTGGCGGCCAACAACAGCACCTGCATCCTGCCGTCCGGCTGCGCCGTGTAGAAAAACATCAATCCGATCAGGGTCACAGCCTCCGAATAGCGATCCAGCGCGCTGTCGAGGAAGGCGCCAAAAATGGTGACCTGGTCGCTGTGGCGCGCCAGCGCGCCGTCGAGCGTATCGAAAAGTGCGGCAAAGATAAGCAGCACCCCTCCGCTGAACAGATTGCCGGTGGCAAGAATGGCTGCCAACGTCAACGTGAGCATGAACCCGATCAAGGTTAAAGCATTGGGGCTGATGCCGGTCGCTTCAAGCCCACGAGCGATGTGAGTAAGCGGGGTGGAGATCCAGCCACGTCCGTATTTTGAAAGCATGGTTGCCTGCTTATGGAAGCACGATGGTTGCACCTGGCTCAGGGACAGTCACATTTGGCAGTGAACGTCACCCTCGGTCACAGATGGCGAATACGCCAATGAGGAATGATGTTACCCTGTTGGCCGTGATGCGTCAAACATCGACGGGTTTACGGGTGTGTCGCAAAATGTGGGCGGGGACGCGGCCAACACGACAGATTGGTTGACAAGAGTTGGAGTTTCTTGAAAGAACACCAAGCCCGCAAAAAAATTCCCTTCTCTGCGGGCTTGGTGGCTAACTTCCTGGCAATAATTTTGTACTTTCTCAGGTGACAGTCACCGATGGAAGCGCCTGTCGCCTCTGAATGAGGAAAGTTCGACAATCTCACTTGCCGAGCATATACAGCAGCATGCGCATGGGGCTCTGCGCCTGTACACTGTGTGGCAGGTTGGGCGCCATGCGAATCAGCGTGCCGGCGCTGGCATCGATGGCCTCGCCGCCCAGTGTGATCAAGGCGCTGCCGTCGATCACGTGGATCAGCGCCTCTCGCGTCGAGGTATGTTCGGTCAACTCCTGGCCCGGCGCAAAGGCAAAGAGCACGACGCGCACGCTGCCGCTGGTATAGATCGTCTTGCTGACAATGCTGTCCGCCGGCGCTTCCAGCGTCTCCTGGAGGGCGGTGAGTAATGTAAATTGTTCGTTCATCATTTCTCCTAAAAGGGAGAGATTTGGAGAATAGAGATTGGAGATTGGGAACGGCGACGCTATCCCTACCCCAATCTCTTAATCTCCAATCTCTTAATCTCTAAAACCTCATCTCCCCGGCGGGAAAACATGAATCTCGTCACCAGGGTTCAATGCCACGGCTGGGCCGCCGATGTAGCTGATATCCTTGCCGTTGAGCAGCACGCGCCACATCGGCTTCACGGCGTAGACACGATTGACGGTGAGCCAGGGCGTGCCGTGGCTGTCCACCCGCTCCCCATCCGCCCAGGCCACGTCAAAGACTTCCGCGCGGCTTTGCGGATAGTAGTTAAAAAACTTGCGCAGCCCAGTTTCCACAGTCGCCCCGCGATCCACATGAATGGTCACCTGCTGGGCGCCGGTCACAGTGCGCATCCGCCCGAAGAGCACAAACGGCACGCTAAAGTCACCGCGGTCAAGCGCCAGCGCGGTCTGATACCCCATCAGCATCAAATGAAGGTGCAGGGTGAGCACCTTGTTCCAGCCGGCCAGCGCCCAGCGGCGCCAGGGCGTGGCCGGGCATCTCTTCCATGATAAAGCGGGCAAAGGTGGCGTTGACCAGGCTGATCGAGCCGGTGACATAGATCGGCGGCACGTGGGCGCGCCGCGGGCCGTGGGCGGCATGAAGCTTGCCGGCGCGAAAAAGGTAATGAGCGAAATCGGCGCTGAAATCCATCCCCAGCAGTCGCGCCAGCCATACCGTGAAGAAGCGGCGCCGTTCAGACAGATGCGCAGGATCCGCGCCATTTTCCCAGCCGAGAATGGCGGCAGTCTCGTGATTGTGCAGCAGATAGTCGTAGGTGGCGACGACCAGTTCGTGGCCGCGGCGAAAGAGCGCCTCGACGGTGCTGAGCATCGCGTCCATTTCCGCGTCGCTAAGCGCCACGAACTCGCGCATGCGCGCCCATTCTGCTTCAGGCAACGGCTCCAACCCATCAAGTTGCCAGCGTTCGGGGTTGCCGAAGCCATTCAAACCGGCAAATGGGTTGTGGCTGTGTTCGGTCTCAGTTGCGTGCATACCTGCCCTCCTTCTGCTCGTTCCGTCACTATCCGATCCAGCGCGTCATCCGTTTGCGGATCGCACGCCCGATCAGCTTGCCGAGATGGCGCGGGTAGACGCGCTCCTGGCAGGTGATGCGCAGCGTCCAGAGCGCCTCCGACTCATTGTGCAGGCTGTGTGCGCTGCCCGCGGGCACAAAGACGCAGCGGCCGGGCGCGCTGACGACGGATCTTCCATCCACTTCGATGATGCCTTCACCTTCGAGTATATCGAACAGTTCATGCTTGTTTTCGTGCGCGTGGGATTCAATGGCGCCGCCGGGCGGCACCACCAGTAGATAAGCGTGCAGTTCCTCACCGGCAAACAAGCGCACCAGTTGCACATCGCGCGCGTGGACATTTCGATAGCTGAAAACGTTGATCTGGCCGGCTTGCAGTGTCTCTAGTTCCATCATGAATTATCTTCGTTGCTAATGTTCTCGCTTCAGCCCGCATCACGAAGGCAGCGTCAATACCAGTGACGCGGCCTTCGTGATGCGCAGCCAGGCAGCCTGTTACTGTTGGTGAATCGAACGGACGTAGGCGACGATGTCCACGATCTCCTGCTCAGACATGGCCGGGTTGCCGCCTTTGGGAGGCATGGAAACGCCGGTCGTGTTGAGCGGATCGCCCGCATCACGGCCTGTTTTGATAAACTCGACCAATTGTGCGTCGCTCTGTGTCGCCACCCATTCACTGGTGGTCAGGTCTTTGCCCAAGCCGGTGACGCCCTTAGCGTCCGGCCCATGACAGGCGATACAGATCATAGAGTAGATCTTGGCGCCGTTGGCGGCATCGCCGGCCGGTGCGGCTGCTACTACTTCCGCCGCCGTCGGTTCCACCGCTGCCGGCGCCGGTGTTGCGGTCGCTTCCGGCTTATCGTCGCCGCCACACGCTGCCAACGCCATGATCGACAGCACAAGGATCGTCACTAGCATAACTCGCTTAAACATCATTCACTCCTCCAAAAAATTGTCGAATAAATTTGTAAAGAAGGGGAGAGGGAAGACAAGGAATAAGGGGAGACAAGGAGAAGAAGAGAAAGATTGATTTCCACCCTGTCTCCTTGTCTCCCCCTCTCCCTGTCTTCTAATCTCCCTGTTTCCCTAACTGACTCCAATCGAACACAGCGCCTGCGGTTTCGGCGGCAAGTTGTTCGGCCGCGGCTTTGTCGGCAAACGCCGCGATGCCGTGACCCATCGGCGACATGATCGCAGTGCTCACCACGTAGGAGGCGCCTTCGGCCTCGATCCACTCCTCGCTATTGTAGTCGTGCACCCAGATGCCCGCCGGGGTCAACTCGCTGTGCGCCCGCATGTAGCTGAGCATGTCGCCGATATCGTCGAAGGGCAGGCTCTTGAAGCGCCCCTCGCTTTCAGCATAGGCGAACGAGCTGGCATATTTGGGCTGGCTGATGATCATGCCGCATTCTGTGCAGATCGTCTCGCCAAAGCGGATCTTGGCGGGCTCCGGCGTGCCTGGGCCGCCGCCGCACGCCGCCAACACCACCATCACGATTGCAAACAGCCAGCGTAGCTGCATTGAAACTTTCATACGTTTCTCACCCATCAAACTTTGCATTGTGAACTGACAATTGTGACTTGCGCCGCCCCTCGCAACTCGCCCCTCGCAACTCGCAACTCTCTACAGATCGCCGCGCAGATGAAAGCGCGCATACGCCGCCAGCGCCGGGATGACGATCCAGCACGCCGTCAACGCGAGAAAGACGCCGCGCAACTGCTCGCCATATTCCTGCATGGCATAGATGCCCGCGGGGCCGAGCAGGTCGAGCGTAGCGTTGATGTCGAGAATCGACGCCATTTTGAAAACCTGCAACGGGTTGAGCAGCGACAGCCAAAGCAGTTGCTCCACCGGCAGCCGCATTGTAATCGCCGTGCCCATCAGCCCCAAATCGCCCAGAAAAACAAAGGTGAGCCACAGAAACAGCCCGATCCCGATCGCAACGCCCGAGCGCTTGGTCAGCGCCGAGACGAGAAAGCCGACGCTAAGCATGGTCAGGCTGAGCAAAAAGGTCTGCCACACAAGGCTGATGTAGGCCAGCGGTGAGCCGGCGCCACTGGCCAGCGCCAGCACGACGCCTGCAATGCCAAAGCCCAGCCCCAACGAGGCCAGCAGACTCAACGCCAGGCCGAGATATTTACCCGCAAAGACTTCGATGCGCGTGACCGGCTGCGCCAGCAGATAGGCCAGCGTGCCCTGCTCCTGCTCCTGCGCCAGGCTCTGCGCGCCGACGGTGAGCGCCATCAGCGGGATGATGAGCAGCACCAGGTTGATCAGGCTGGCCGCGGTGCGGCCGAAGCCCGCAAAGCCGGCAATGCCCGCGCCTGCCAGCGACATATAGGAAAGCGCCAGCGACAACCCAATAAAGGCAATCGTGTAAAGTAAGAACCAGCGATTATGCAACGCATCGCGCAACTCTTTCTGCGCCAGCGGCCAAACAATATTTATATTCATAGCTTATTCCATCTCAAAATCGATCACCTCGATGTCGGCGCGGCCCAGCACGTGGATGGGGCGCGCCTTTTCACCGTGGGCAACGTCGACAATTACGCCGATGCCGTTGCGGCGCACGGCCAGCCCGTCATCGCGCAGGATCGCCAGCGCGTGGTCGAGCTGATCGCCAGGCACCACGAACTTGACCTGCGTGCGTAGGCCGATGCGCTGCGCCAGCGCGCTCGACGGGCAGGTGAATTGCAACTGACCTTGCTCCATCACGGCGACCTCGTCGGCCAGCGTTTCGACCTCTTCGATGCGATGCGAGGTGAAGACGATCGTCTTGCCAGCTTGCTTGACTTGCGTGAGCAGTTGCAGAAGTTGGCTGCGCGCGGCGGTGTCGAGGTTGGAGGTCGGCTCATCCATCACCAGCACGGGCGGGTCCGCCAGCAGCGCCAACCCGAGCGCCAGCCGCTGCTTCATGCCGCCGGAAAGCGCGCCCACCGGCTTGGCTTGATGTTCGGCCAACCCCACCTGTTCGAGCACCGGCGCAATATGCGTGCGCGGCGCACCTCTGAGACGAGCATAGAACTCGGCCATGTCAAAGGTAGTCATTTCCTTGTAAAAGGCTAACTCTTGCGGCACATAGCCAATGCGCTGACGCGCCGCACGGCCCTGGCGTCGCACGTCGCAGCCATCCACTGTGATCTGCCCATCAAAACGCAGCAGACCAAGCAGACATTTGATCACGGTCGTCTTGCCTGCGCCGTTGACGCCCCACAGCGCCACCGCGCCCTGCGCCGGCACATGCAGCGTCAAGTGATCGACGGCGGTAAATTTTCCATAACGTTTCGTGAGATCAACAAACTCAATCATGATTGATTCCAAGCAATGTTTTAATCAGACAGGGTGGCCGTGGCGTCGGCGGATTTGCGCGGCAAGATGCGAGGCAGCCGTCTGTCGAGACGGAGGCCGGCAACCAGCACGCCACATGCCAGTAAAATCATCGCCAGGGCCGTGCCCAGATTGGCGGCCACGGGCGGCGCCTCCATGCCTGGCGCCGGCGGCAACGCGGGCGGCTGCGTCAACGGCGCCGGGTCGCTCATGCGCACCTGAGGCGCAAAAAGCGGAAAAGCTTTGGCAGCCAGGTCCAGCGCATCGCTGGCCGGGCTGAGTTGAAACAAGCGCAATTCCGGTCGTGTGCCCAACAGGCTGTCGAACAGACTCTTGCTGGTGTAGGGCAGGTCGCCGATGGCGTCGCCGTCGGCGTCGAAACCGGCGTAGTCGCTCCAGTAATTGCCACGCCCATCGACTGCCCACTCGTTGCGCATCAGATCGCCGCCGCCCGCCACGTTGACCTGTTCGCCGTTGTCGAGCAGGATGTTGTCCTGGAAACGATTGCGCCGCGTGTTGGGCAGCAGTTCCAGCCCGATCTCGTTGTAGGCAAGGAGGTTGTTGCGATAGGTGACGGTCGTCTCCGGCTGCAGTGGTGAAGCATCTGAGTAGACGCCCGCGCGATTGTTGACGATGCGATTGCCCTCCAGCAGCACGTCGCTGGCCTCCTTGAGACCGATGCCGTAGCCGCTCGGCCCGCGGTTGCTGTCAAGCAAATTCTGTCGCATCTCAAAAACGTTTCCGTACATCACATAGATGCCGACCGAATTGTCGCGGAAGATGTTGTACTCGATCAGATGATGATCGGATTGCATTATGTGCAGCCCGTAGCGCCCGTTGGCGAAATCATTGTCGCGCACGATGCTGTAGGGTGAATACCAGAGGATGGCGTCGCGCGTGTCGCGCATCACGTTAGCCTCGATCAGCGTGCGCGGGCTGTAGAAAACCTTCAAGCCATCTCCGCGCCGTGAAATCGGCAAATCCATGCCGCGGATCGTGTTGCCGCGCACAACGCTGTCCGCTGCCTGCTGCAGATAGATGCCAAAGAGCGCATCCTCGATCCGGTTGTTTTCCAACACCGTATTGGCGCCGGTCGAACGAATGCCCGCATCCTCGCGGTCGAGCGAAATGCCCGTCCCGCGCACGACAAAGCCGCGCACTGTCACATCCGGCGCCTCGATCAAGATTACATCACCGCTGCCATCGCCCTGAATCACCGGCCAGGCTTGCCCTTCCAGCGTCAACGGCTTGTCGATCAGCAGCGGCGCGTGATAGGTTCCGGCCGGTATTACCAGCGTGTCGCCAGGTGCGGCTGCATCGATCATCGCCTGCAGGCTGACATGACCGCACTGCGTGGTTTCCGGCAACGCCGTGCTCGTCGCGTCGGCTTGCGCCTGCAGGGGAAGCGCCTGGCCGAATGAGAGAAACAAGCTCACCATCAATAGAAGGATCGCCGTTCTCGCCCGCTTCAATGCCTTTGTCTGCACCGCACCACTCCTGACTGACCACAATTCACAATTCACAATTCGTAGCGTCATCAACCCGCCTGACCCAACTCCTGCTCCTGCGCCTCCACCAGCGGCTTGTACGCGACGATGAAAGAACAGCCCCACCAGGATCAACCCTGACGCCCACAGCGACAGCCAGAATCCACTCAACAGCCGGGGCACAGTGCTGAATTGCGCAATCGTCCCCGTCCACAGCACCGGCGGGATAAAGGGATCCACACTGCTGGAAAGCGCCGCGGTCGGGTCTAGATTCAGCCCAAAATTGGCAAGCCAGAACTGCAAGTCCACTAAAAAGAAGACCGGCAGCAGCAGCGCCGGCAGCGCCAGCAGTGCGGCCCACCGGCTATGCACGAATGCTGCCGCCAGGATCAACATTGCCAGCGCAATGATGCCAAAAACCGAAATCGACTGCTCAAAGACAGCCGCTTCCGACAGCGGACGCATCCCGATGTAATGGTTCAACCCGTCGATCTCGTGGACGTCGCCGGTCATCCGGTTGACGTAGGCAGTGACGTAAAGTCCCGCCGGATACTGCGGCGCATTCAGTTTTAAGCGCCACCACGGTCGCTGGATCGAAATGATCAGCAACACCGCAGCCGCCACAAAGAGCAGCGTAGGAATGATGTATCGCGCGCTGTTCGCTTTGAAATCGTCGGCCGGAATACGCGGCCTAAAATTTTATCAATTTCGCCAGACATCGTTTGCGTCCTTTGGTTTGAAGAGAAGGGCGGGAGGGAAAGAAAGAGAGAAGGGGAGACAAGGAGAAATAAGACTTCGTGCAATCTCCCAATCTCCCAATCTCTCCGTCTCCCCCTCTCCCTGTCTCTCTTTACTTCGCGGCCTCTACCTCTGCTTGTGGCGCCACCATCATGTAGCCCATCATCTCCAGATGCAGCGCCGAGCAGAACTCGGTGCAGTAGTAGGCGTAGGTGCCGTCATGTTCTGCCACGAATTGGAAGGTGGCAGTCTCACCTGGCTCGATGCTGAGGCTCAGATTCTGCCCGCCCAGGTCGAAGCCGTGGGTGGCGTCCGGCGCCGTCTCGATGTTGGTGATGTGCCAGGTGACATTGTCGCCCTGGTTCAGCGTCACGTGTTCGGGCGTCAGATGCGACCGGATCGAGGTCATGAAGATCGTCACGTTGTTACCGTCACGCTCGATGCGCTCCTCCCCGGCCAGCGTGGCAAACTCCGACGGCGCCTGAGCAGTGGATCCCAACCCGACCTCTGGATAGACCTCCCACGTCTTGAGCTTGTCGGCCTTGATCATCTGGGCGTAGTGCGGCTCGCCGATGCCGATGGGCATGTCGTAGATCACGCTCATCGTGTCGCTGCCGATGTCGAGCAACTGCTCGTTCTGCGGCTTCAGCGGGCCAACGGACAGGAAACGATCCACCGACCATTTATTCAGCGCCACCAGATACTGCCCATCCGGGCTGACCGTGTCGCCTTCCGCGGCCGCAATGTGTCCTACATTGTACTGCACCGGCAGTTTTTCCAACAGTTTGTAGCCGGCCGGGTCTTCGCCGCCCAGCGACCATTTGGCGATGGCGCTGTCCAGGAAGAGGCTTGTGTAGGCATTGCCCTGACCATCATACTGCGTGTGCAGCGGCCCTAGGCCCAACTCGACCTGCGTCAGCATCACTTCGTCGAAATCTAGCACGGGGATGCCGAATTCGTCCTTGGTCCAGTTGCCGCCCTCGATCGCCTTCATGATCTTGTCAAAGGAGTAGATCGTCACGTGCGGGTCGAGCTTGCCGGCAACAGTCAGGTATTTGCCGTCCGGCGTCACGTCCACACCGTGCGGGCTCTTCGGCTCCGGCGCCAGGAAGAGGATGCCTTCTTCCACCGCGGTCGGGATGCGAATCACGCGCATGCCGTTCATGACCTCGGTCTTGCCCGCCTGCTCCGCTACTTCTGCGGCTTTCTTCCAGTTGAAGATGTGCATGTAATCCATATCGCGCTGGCTGACGCCCGCTTCGAAGGGTGGGTTGCCCGACTCAACGCCGCCGGTCGCCAATTCGGTGTTGAAGCTGTTGCAGAAGGCCCAGCCGTCCGAGACCAACTTGCCGGCGTCACAGAGATCCTGCCAGTAGGGCGGAATCTCGATGCTGAAGGAATTCTCCAGGTCGATGCGACCCTTTTCGCGGTCGAACTTGTACATCGTAATCAGGCCGCGATACTTCTCTTTGTACTCGCTGATCGGTGCGTATTCCCAACCCAACGGCGTGCCGTATTGGCTGGACTGAATCACGTACTCGGTGTTCGGCGGCACAAAGGCTGACCCATGATTGCTGATCAGGTTGGGGTCCTTGACGATCTGTTTGGTTTCAAAGTCGCGCAGGTCGACCACCGCCACACGCGCGCTGGCCTTGTCGTTGATGAAGAGCCACTGGCCGTCATAGTCGCCGTTGGTTTCGCTCAGCGCGGGGTGATGCGTGTCGCCCATGCGAATTTTCGTGCCGTCCACATTGCCGCCGTCCAGCACTGCTTCCGAGCCGACCTCGCCATAGCCATAGCCCTGCCACGATTCCGGCGTGAAGACGGCGATGTTTTTCAGGATGCGCATCGACGGCACGCCAATGACGATGACGCTGCCCGATTGACCGCCCGATGTGAAGAGATAGTACTCGTCCATCTTGCCGCTGGGTACATAAGTCTTGAGCGCGGCGCGAATGTCCTGCGGCGTCAACCCGCGCGCATTCGCCACTTCCAACGCGTCAGCCGGCAGCCCGCCGCCCTCTACGCTCACCGGCGCCGTGGTGGCCGTGGCCGTAGGCTCCGGTTCGTCGTCGTTGCAGGCGGTCAGCAGCATCGCCAACGCTGCCACC
>JADJVW010000039.1 GCA_016710365.1 Candidatus Caldilinea saccharophila
GTCGTGCTGCCTGGAGCGAGTGCGTTTGGCGACAGCGTCAACAACCTGCGCCGTCAAGGTTTCGAGCGCCCACTGCTCGACGCCGTCGAAAGTGGGCTGCCGCTGCTGGGCATCTGCGTCGGAATGCAGCTTCTCTTCGATACGAGCGAGGAAATGGGTCAGCACGAAGGGCTGCATCTGATTCAGGCGCGGTCCGCCGCTTTTCCGACGCCATGCCCGACCCGGCGCATCCGGGGCGCACGCTGCGCGTGCCGCAGATCAGCTGGAACGAACTGACCGTGCAGGGTCAGGATCCTCTGGTCTACCAGGTGCCGGACGACGCCCATGCCTACTTTGCGCACAGTTACTACTGCGACGCCGCCGCTCCCGACGCGGTGTTGGCGACGACTGACTACGGCATCGACTACCCTAGCATCGTGCGCTATCGCAACGCGTGGGGCATTCAACCACACCCGGAAAAGAGCCACACCGTGGGTCTGCGCATCCTCCGCAACTTTATTGCCATGGTGACGGTCGACGCTGACGCCCTTCCCGTGGCGTAACCATGGCATTCCTTTATCTCATCACCCACGCCCACACACAGGTCGAGCCGGCGCTTGACGCGGTGCATTGGCGCCTCTCATCCGCCGGTCAGGCTCAGGCGGAGGCGCTGGCCGCGCTGCCCTTTTGGCCCGACATCGACCGCATCGTGGTCAGCCGTGAAGCCAAAACGCGCTTGACGATCGCGCCCGTGTTAGCAAAGCAAAACATTCAGCTTGTAGAGGACGGCCATTTTGACGAAGCGGTGCGGCCTGGCTGGGTGGAGGAATACAGCGCGCACGTGCAGGATTTCTTCGCCGCGTCCGACCGCTCAGTCGGCGGCTGGGAGCCGGCGACGCACGCCCTGCAACGCTTTCTGGCGGGTATTGCGCTTTATGTCACGCCGCATGACGCCGAGCAGCTCGCGCTGGTAAGTCACGGGCTGGTGCTCTCGCTTTATCGGGCGCATCTGCTGGGGCAATGGCCGGCTGACTTCGACGCGTGGCGTCAACTTGGCTTTGCCGCGGTAGCCTGCGTCGATTTACGCACCCTGGCGCTGATAGAGGATTTCAAACCAGTAACAAACTCACCCCTGCGAGGGTAGCCACATCACGCATCACGCATTACGCCCTCCACCCCTCGCGCCATGCCAAGAAAGCATCATCCAATGACACGTGCAAGACTTCGTGACTTAGGCGTCATCATCGGCGAACTGCCGACCGGCCTCTACAATGCCATCACCGACGTGCCGGGCGTGTGGGTTGGCCACACCACGCTCATCTACGACCAACCACGCGTGGCGCGCACCGGCGTCACCGTCATCCGCCCCCGTTACGGCGAAATCTACAAGGATCAGTGCTTTGCCGGCTATCACTCCTTCAACGGCAACGGCGAGATGACCGGCCTGCTCTGGCTGGAAGAGTCGGGGCAGTTGGGCACGCCGATCGCGCTCACCAACACGCATCAGGTCGGGGTGGTGCGCGACGCGCTCGTCGATTACGAAGCGCGCCACCATCCCGACGCCGCGTGGCTGTTACCGGTCGTGGCCGAAACCTATGACGGCTGGCTCAACGACATCAACGGCTTTCACATCGCGCATGACCACGTGTTTGCGGCGCTGGATGCGGCGGCGTCAGGCCCAATCGCCGAGGGCAACGTCGGCGGCGGCGCCGGCATGATCTGTCACGACTTCAAAGGGGGCATCGGCGGCGCGTCGCGCGTGGTGGAGGTGGCGGGCGAACTGTACACCGTCGGCGTGCTGGTGCAGGCGAACTACGGCGACCGCCCGGATCTGCGCGTGGATGGTGCGCCGGTGGGCCGCGAGATTCCTGCGGCAGAAGTGCCGCTGCCGTGGGAGCGGCCACGCGCCAGCGGATCGATCATCATCATCATTGCCACGGATGCGCCGCTGCTGCCCTATCAATGTCGCCGGCTGGCGCAGCGCGCCACAGTCGGCCTGGCGCGCGTCGGCGGCGTCGGTCACAACGGCAGCGGTGACATCTTCCTGGCCTTTGCCACGGGCAACCACATCCCCTCCGATGCGCGGCGGCCAACCGAGCTCGCTTATCTGCCCAACCAACAGATGAACCCGCTCTTCTACGCCACCATTGAGGCCGTGGAAGAGTCCGTCCTGAACGCGCTGACCGGGGCCGAAACCATGGTCGGGCAACAGGGACGCATCGCGCACGCGCTGCCGTTGGATCGGTTGCAGACGTTGCTGGCGGGAAAGCGGATTCTTGGATGACGCAAATTCACCAATTGCCGTCTTACCATTTCTCTCGTATAATAACAATGCGCATTTGAAACCGAACAGGACATCGCTGCTCAGGGTAGCGCCAAGTCCAGACTTGGCCGTTCACCCGCCTACAACAGCGCAGCATCGTCCCCAACCAAGGTGACTTGCACCATGAAACGATACAAGACTGGCCTCTATCTGCGCTTGCTCGTACTCTTGGCGGCGGTATTGCTGTTGATCGTCTCGGCCGGCGCCGACGTGCAAGGGGCGCCCGCCACGCAGACAGGCGGTACGGTTGGCGTCGCCAAGTTTGATGCAGTCAACGTGCGTTCCGGTCCCAGCACCGCCTATCCCGTCGTTGGGGCGCTGGCCTACGGGCAAAGTTGCCCTGTGATCGGCCGTGACACCTTCAGCGGCTGGTGGCTTTTTCAATGTCCTGGCGGCGTCACTGGTTGGGTGTCGCCCGACCTGGTGAACATCGTCGGCAACCCCAACAGCGTGCCGCTTTACACCGTTTCCGGTCCCACGCCGTCACAGCCCACACCTGTCCCGCCGCCACCGCCCGCGAACGGCTGGAACGCCTCCTACTTTGCCAACCGAGATTTGCAGGGCAGCCCCGTGCAAGTTCAGACCGTGCCCGACATCAACTTCAGTTGGGGATTTGGCAGCCCCGGCCCCAATGTGCCGCCCGACTATTTTTCGGCGCGCTACCAGCGCACCATGAACATGGCGCCAGGCTATTACCAGTTCACGCTCGGCATGGACGACGGCGCACGCCTCTTCATCGACGGCCAGTTGGTGCTGGATGATTGGCGCGTCGGCGCGTTCCGTCAGGTCAGCGCCATTCGTTATGTCGATGGCAATGCCCACACTTATCTGGTCGAATATTTCGAGGACACCGGTCAAGCTGCGGTGCAGTTGACGATCGCTGCCAGCGCGCCGCCCCAGCCGCAGATTCCGACCCCTTCGCCCGGATCCTGGACTGTGCCACAGAATCAGTGGCTGGCGCAGTACTTCAACAACACCGACCTGGCAGGCGGCCCGATTTTCCTCCAGTATGTGCCGCGCGGCGCCTATCCGCTCGACCTGGACTGGGGCTACGGTTCGCCCGCGCCCAATGTCAACGTTGATTACTTCTCGGCCAGGTTCGAAGGCATCTTCTTCTTTGACGCTGGCGATTACCAATTCTTTACACGTGTGGACGACGGCGTGCGCATCTACATCGATAATCTACTGGTCGTCGATGCGTGGTGGGATGGCCTCAAGGAACCGTCAAACGTCTTCCGGCGGCTAGGCGGCGGCAATCACACCGTCCGTGTCGAGTATTACGAACGCGCCGGCGCCGCCTCTGTCCGAGTCTGGTGGTCGCGTATCAACTGATGGCGTCCTGCCGCTCTCTTTTTCTTTGTGTTTTCCGTGGCTTCGTGTGAGCAGGTCGAAGCTTGCCTCACACGGAGCCGCCCAGAGCACGAAGGCGACTTACTTCAAGCTCACACCTTTGCGTGACGCCGAATCATAATTGCTGAATTGCTAAATGAACTGGGGTGTATACCTGATACACGCCCAGTTTTTTCGTTCCCGAGTGGCTGTAGGAGTTATTTATGCTTCACGATCTAGTCTTCTTGCCGGTTCCTCGTCATCTCACCCTGTCCGGAACAACCTTTGAACTGCCGTCCACTGGGGTCATCTGTGTGGAGACGCCCTTATTTCAAGATAATTTGTTGGCAGCACAACAATTGCAAGAAACAGTGAATGCCTTGCCTGATGTTCACTGGGAACTTGTGGGCGGCGCCGCGCTTCCCGACAGTCAGATACGCGCCGTGCTCAGCTTGTCTCCCAACAGCACGCCCCATCCACAGGGCTACCAGCTCACCATTGCGGATGGGCGCATCCACCTCGTGGCCTCAACGTCGCCTGGCCTCTTTTACGGCGTGCAGACGCTCCGCCAATTGCTGATGCAATGCGGGCGTCATGCGCCGGAAATTCGCTGCATCGACTGGCCGGATTTTCCCAATCGTGGGGTGATGCTCGATGTCAGCCGCGATAAAGTCCCGACGCTGCCTACGCTCTTCGAGCTGGTGGAGATGTTGGCGACGTGGAAGATCAACCAACTCCAGCTCTACTTCGAACATGTCTACGCGTATCGCAACCATCCGGCGGTGTGGCAGGACGCGTCGCCCTTTACAGCCGCCGAGATCGTCGAACTGGATCGCTTCTGTCGCGCGCGGTTTATCGAGTTGATCCCCAATCAAAATTCATTTGGTCATCTGGAACATTGGCTGATCCGCCCTGAATACAGCCATCTGGCAGAAGCGCCGGAGGGATGCGACACCATCTGGGGGCCGCGCACTACGCCCTACAGCCTGCAGCCGACGGAAGCCAGTCTGCGCTTTCTACGCACCCTTTACGACGAGTTGCTGCCGAACTTCAGCAGCCGTCAGTTCAACGTCGGCTGTGACGAAACGATCGATCTCGGCAAGGTGCGCAACCGGGCGCAGGCAGAGGAAGTCGGCGTAGGTCGGCTGTATATCGATTTCGTGCACAAGATCCATCGCGAGGTGCGAGCGCGCGGCTACACGATGCAATTCTGGGGTGACATCATCACGCACTACCCAGACCTGGTGCGTGAGTTGCCGCGCGACGCCATTGCTCTGGAATGGGGGTATGAGGCAGATCATCCCTTCGAGCAGCACGGCGCCCTTTTTGCGGCGTCTGGCATCCCGTTTTATGTTTGTCCGGGCACGTCAAGTTGGAATTCCCTGGTGGGGCGCACGACCAACGCCGTCGAAAATGTGCGCAACGCGACCCATGCCGGGCTGAAGCACGGCGCGGTCGGCCTGCTCAACACCGATTGGGGCGACAACGGCCACTGGCAGCCCCTGCCGGTCAGCTATCTCGGTTTTGCCGCGGGCGCGGCGTATGCCTGGGCCTTCGACGCTAACTGCGCCGTTGCCCTGCCCGATGCCATCAGCCGCTTTGCCTTCCGCGACGCGACGGGTCTGATGGGCCGGCTCGCTCACGATCTGGGCGATATCTATCGGCTGACCGGCATCTCGGTGCACAACGCCAGTGTGCTCTTCCGTGCGCTGCAAAGCGAGCCGCACCAACTGATCGAGTGGCTGCGCACCCATGAAATCAGCGAGCCGTCGCAACGGCTGCGCGCCGTGCTGGACGCGGTCGATGGCATCATGGGCAATCTGGCGAACACCGACATGCAACGCGCCGACGCCGACCTGATCAAACGAGAGTTCACGTGGGGCGCCAACATGTTGCGCCATGCGTGTTGGCGGGCAATCTGGGCGCTAGGCATGGAACGCAACGCGGGCAGCGACACGCTAAGGCAGTGGCTATTACAGGAAGCTGAAAAATTGTTGCCGGAGTTTCACACGATCTGGCACGCGCGCAACCGGGAAGGTGGGTTTACGCGCAGCATGGCGCGGCTCGAACGGATGCGCGACGATTATCGCCACGCAGAAATTTCCTAATGCACGAACATCCAGATCACCAGCGCCAGGAAGCCGACCGCCAAAAGCGTCACCTTCCAACTATCGATGCCAAGTTCGACAAATGGGCGGCGCCGGAAAGGATTGTCGCTCATCAGTGGCGTCCTTCCTGGCCGTCAGCGGCCAGCTGCGTGGCGGCGACACGCCATTCCGCATAGTTAGTAGCCACACCGTTGGGCGTAAGGGTAATGAGCCGTAGTTCATCAGTGGAAAGCTGCGCCAGCTTGGCGTAGGTTATAACGCCGGCGGTGCGCAGGCGCTCGGCATGATCTGCGTTCAGCCCATTGATGCGCGTGAGATCGTCACCGGCGCTGAGCTCATGCTCTGCACGCAAAGCGGGGCGCGCGGCGTCAGCCCCGGTCAAGATCGTGCGCACCTGGCGTACAAACTGCACCATCGACTGCACCAGACGCACCAGCACATACTCTGTGCGTCCGGTAATCCGAGTAGTATAAACGCTATCCCGCGCCTCGCCGGCGCGCTCTCCCTTGCCAAGTGACTTTGGCTCATGCGGCAAAGGGGCACTGGCGCCGGAGCTGTCAGGATTAGTCTCCTGGCTGACCGTGTCGATCAACTCGTTGATCGATAACACAAGCGCATCAATCTTCGTGCTCGTGATGGCTTGGTTGCCCTCGCCACGCGCAGCAGCGCCAGCGTGTGCACTGGCGCCCGCCGGTTGGGACAACGCCTCAACAGCTTTTTGTGACTGGTCGGCTTGCGGCAGATTCACAGACTGGGCCGGCGTGGCAGGCCGGGGCGGAAGATTTGGCGCCTGCGCCTGGTCGGCTTGCAACGAATCCCCATATCCGTTGGTATAGGCAGGCAAGGGCGCGGCGCGGCTGGTCGCCGCAGCAGCCGTAGCAGCATCCGTAGCATCCGTGCTCGCCGCATCCGCGGCGGCGCTTTCCTGCTCAGCGTCCGCCGGCGCAGCCTCGACGTGATGGACGGAGGAGGCGGCGCTCAGTGCAGCAAGCGCCTCGGGCAAGGAAGATGGTTGAGTAATGGGCGGTTGGGAAGGACGGTTGACGGCGTCCGACAGATTTTGCGCTTGGTTTACTAGACGCGTCGCAGGCAGTGCGACGGCTTGTGGCGCCCCACCAGTGGGAGAGAGTGGTTGATGCACGGCAACGGATTGAAAGCCGGCAGGCGGTGCGGCTGGGCTGGCTTGAGCGACCACAGGGGACGGCGGTGGATTGACCGGTTGGCCGGCCGGCGCGTGTGCGCCATTGGCGGCAGGGGATACAAATGCTGCCGAGCGCGCCGGCTGAGACGCATTCATTGGTTGAGGGACAGCCGCTGGTTTTGGGACAGCCACTGGTTGAGAGACAGTAGCAGGCGGCGCTTCTTCGGTTTCCAGATAGACGCCAGGATTCTGGAAGGCTGGCTCTGCCCAATCATGCTCGACTGTGCTGTTGGTCGCCGTCGTTGTCGCAGCGGTATACGTGCGCACAGTCGCTTGCAACTCGGCGATGCGCCGGTCGCGGATCGTCATGCGCCGGCGCCGGAAATATATCCATTCCCATAACGTGGATACGCTAAAGCCGAGCAAAAAGCCGGCCAGGACGCACCACCAGAATGTCTCTGTCATCGTGTTGTCCTCCGCAGGGGCGGCCCCTTCGATCGAACCGCTGGATCAGGTTCAGGAGTCAACGCCATCATACACCGGGCAGATCGCTATGTCAACGCAGTTGAAAGCTAAAGGGCGAGTAAGCAAGTTAAACGCGACGCTGGCGCGCGGCTTCAAACAGAATCACCGCGCCGGCAATAGCGGCGTTGAGTGACTCGAGCGCGCCTTGCATCGGGATGGTGATCGCGACGCTGCGCGCGCGCGCCTCGGGGCTGGAGCCATGCGCTTCGTTGCTGACTAACAGAGCGGTCGGCGCGCGCCAGTCTACGCGGGTATAGTCGAGCGTCGTGTGTGCGTCGGCGAGATAGTGTTTCATGGTAGGGGGCGTCAGTGCATCGACCGCTTGCCAGGTGGGACAGACGCGCAGCGGCAAGCGAAAGTGGGCTGCCATCCCTGCCCGCACCGTTTTATCGTTAAAAGGGTCGACAGTCGCTGGCGCAAAGATTACGCCGTCGCAGCCCGCGGCCTCTGCACTGCGGATCAGCGTGCCCGCGTTGCCAGGGTCGTTCACGCCATCCAGGATCAGAAGCAGGCTGGAGTGTGCGGGCCAGGCCAGCTCCGGCAGCGGCAGTACGGCTGCGATGCCCTGTGGTGTGGTCGTCTCGCTCAGCGTAGCGAAGACTGCGGGAGTGCAAGAAAAACACGCACACCCTGCGGCTTCCAATTCCGCCAACAACGCTTTCCCGTCCGCCGAAACCAATGCGTCAGGTGTAAAGAAAACCGCTGCTGGCCGCGCGCCGCTGCGCCAGGCGTCGGCCAGCAGACGCACTCCCTCGACCAGCAACTGGCCGGCGGCATGGCGGCCTTTGCGGGTAGCCAGCTTGCGGGCCTCTTTGATGCGCTGATTGGAGCTGCTGGTAATCATCGGCTCAATCAATTCCAGACCTATTCAGCCAAATGGCAATAGCACGCGGATGACGCGGATTCAGCAGATAGCTGCGGATTCGATCAGCGAAAATCTGCCTGATCCGCGTCATCCGCGTGCCATGCTTGACCGTTTCGGTTGTGCCTGAATCGTCACCAATTACAAATAAAATCCGGCAGAAGCCTGGTCGGTTTCTGCCGGATAGATTGCGTGGGAAAGCATAGATTGCAAGCGAGCGATCGCGTCAGTTCAACTGAGCCTTGGCGACGTCGGCAAGCTTGGTGAAAGTGGCGGCGTCGGTGGCAGCGATGTTAGCGAGCACCTTGCGGTCGACCTGCACATCCGCCTTTTTCAGGCCATAAATGAACTGGCTGTAGTTGAGGCCATTGAGGCGCGCCGCGGCATTGATGCGCTGAATCCACAGGCTGCGGAAGTCGCGCTTGCGGTTGCGGCGGTCGCGATAAGCATAAAACAGGGACTTGAGCATGGCTTCATTGGCGCGGCGGAACAACTTGGAGCGCGTGCCAAACTGACCCTTCGTGAATTTAAGCACCTTTTTGTGGCGCTTATGGGCGTATACTTTGGGCGTCGAACGTGGCATCTACTGTTTCTCCTTCCGTGGCGGCGGGTGGATAGGACGTTTTGTTTGGCGTCAACATCCAGCCTCTTACAGGCCGTTCACGTGCGGTATCCCGTCATTTTGATCGATCGAATAAAAGTTTACTTGGCGGCGTCGCCGGCTGCCTGTTTCACCTGTTTGCGGATGTATTTCACATCGGTCGAAACGGCATGGCGGAAATCGCTGTTCTTGCTGGCGCTCTTGTGTGACTAACTCTGTGTGACTAACTCTGTGTGACTAACTCTGTGTGACTAACTCTGTGTGACTAACTCTGTGTGACTAACTCTGTGTGACTAACTCTGTGGCGACAGGATCATAATCATGCTGTTGCCATCGAACGCCGGCATCGATTCGACGTTGACGCTGTCCGACACATCGTTTGCGACCCGGCTCGAGCAACTCGCGCGCTACTTCCGGGTGTTGCATTTCACGGCCACGGAAGCGGATGCGCACGCGCACTTTGGCGCCTTCCTTGACGAACTTACGAATACGCGTAATCACAACCTGGACATCGTGCTCGTCAGTTTTCGGACGCAGACGCAGCTCTTTGACCTCGATCTGCTTTTGCGCTTTGCGTGATTCGCGCTCGCGCTTCTGCTTCTCGTAAAGATACTTGCCGTAATCCATCAACCGGCAGACCGGAGGATCCGCATTGGGCGCCACCTCGACCAGATCGAGCTCGCGCTCAGTAGCCAGCGCCAGTGCGTCGCGAATCGACAGGATGCCTAACTGCTCGCCGGTCTTGTCGATGACCCGCACGCGCGACGCGCGAATCTCCGAATTGATGCGCGTCGAGTCGACCGAACTAGTGCGTTGTACAAACTCTTTCCTCGTGATAGGAGTGCTCCTTGTAACAATTAAAAAATTCAGGCGAAAATATCACCTGATGAATCATCCTGATCGATTACATCGGCTGTTGCTAACAATTTCTGCTAACATTGGGCGCGCTGCAAACGTATCAGCGTGTAGCGGAGTATAGCATTGCCCCCTCTGGTGCGTCAAGTATTTGACGAAATCTGCGAACATACTTTCTTACAACGTCAACGCGCGGCTTGCGATCTTTTCCTTGACCAGCGCCTGGAAATCGGCAAAGCTCAGGCCGTTGCTGCGCGAGCCATCACGCTTGCGCAAGGCCACCGTACTGTCAGCCATTTCCTGGTCGCCCACCACCAACATATAGGGCACTTTCATCAATTGAGCGTTGCGGATCTTGGCGTTCATGCGATCGGCGCCGAGGTCAGCCTCAACGCGCACGCCTGCTTCCTGTAATGCCGCGGCCAGGCGCGCCGCATAGTCGTTGTGGTCGTTCGTAATCGGGATGACGCGCGCCTGAAGCGGCGCCAGCCAGACCGGGAACGCGCCCGCGAAATGTTCGATGAGGAAGCCAATCATGCGCTCGTGCGTGCTCAGCGGGGCGCGGTGAATGCACAGCGGCGTCTCTTCCTTGCCCTCGCGATTGGTGTAAACCAGATCGAAACGCGACGGCACGGCAAAGTCGACCTGATTGGTCGCCAATGTGAACTCGCGGCCGATGGCGCTCCAAATCTGCACGTCGATCTTTGGGCCGTAGAAGGCGGCTTCATCCGGCACTTCCACGTAGGGCACGCCGCCGTTGTCCATGGCGCGGCGCACCATGTCTTCCGTCTTCAGCCAGAGACGCTCGTTGTCCACATACTTTTTGCCCAACCCTTTGCGATGATGCGTGCTCAAGCGCATGACAAACTTGTCAACGTTGAAGACCTCGAAGTAGTAGCGATAGAGATCAATCACCGCCATAAATTCCTGCTCAAACTGTTCTTCGCTGCAATAGATGTGGGCGTCGTTCATCTGCATCGAGCGCACGCGCATCAGCCCGAAGAGTTCGCCGCTCTTCTCGTACCGATAACACGTGCCATACTCGGCCAGACGCACAGGCAGGTCGCGGTAGGAACGCGGCTTGGCCGCATAGATCTTGTGATGGAACGGGCAGTTCATCGGCTTGACGTAGTAACGCACCCCTTCCAGCTCCATGGGCGGATACATGCTCTCCGCATAGTAGGGCAGATGCCCGCTACGCAAGAAGAGATCTTCCTTGCTCAGGTGGGGTGATTTGACGCGCTGGTAGCCGGCGCGCAGCTCCGTCTCCGCGGCCAGTCGCTCCAACTCTGTGATCATGACGCCGCCGTTGGGCAGCCAGAGCGGCAAGCCAGGCCCGACTTCTTCGTCAAAGATGAAGATCTCCAGCTCGCGCCCGATCTTGCGGTGGTCGCGCTTCTTCGCCTCTTCGAGCATGGTCAGATGCGCGCCGAGATCCTTCTTGCTGCGCCACGCCGTGCCATAGATGCGCTGGAGCATGGGGTTGTTTTCGTCGCCGCGCCAGTACGCGCCCGCCACGCTCATCAGTTTGAAGCCATCCGGCGGAATTTGCCCCGTGTGCTCCAGGTGCGGCCCACGGCACAAGTCCTCGAACACGTCCTGCTTGTAGGTGCTGATGACCGGCTTTTCCTGCGTCTCGTTGCCATATTCGTCGATGCCGCCCCGTTCGAGGCCCGCGATCAACTCCAGCTTGTAGGGCTGGTCCGCAAACAACTGGCGCGCCTCATCGCCGCTCACCTGGCGGTAGACAAAGGCATGCTTGCCGCCGATGATCTGACGCATCCGCTTCTCGATCTGCTCCAGTTCCTCCGACGTGAAGGTGCGCACTTTGCCGTTCTCATCCCGGCCCAGGTCGAAATCGTAGTAGAAGCCGTTGTCGATGGGCGGGCCGATGGCGATCTTGGCTTCCGGGTGAAGCTCCAGCACCGCCTGCGCCATGACGTGCGCGGCGCTGTGGCGGATTTTGTAGAGTTGTTCGTCTTCCGGCGAACGGTTTACGTGACTCATGATATCTGATGTCCTTAACAAGAGAAATGACAAAACTATTCCAACAACTCGGCAAGAAAGCTGAATAACTCAGCCAACCCATGCACGAGCACAGTGAGGATGCCAAACACTAGGCTCTCAAATATATCTGCAAGTCCCGGATAGCGCAGTTTTAAGAACCCCCAAACCACAAACATCACGACTAGGTAAGTGAA
Source organism: Candidatus Caldilinea saccharophila (assembly GCA_016710365.1). Classification (GTDB taxonomy): domain Bacteria; phylum Chloroflexota; class Anaerolineae; order Caldilineales; family Caldilineaceae; genus Caldilinea; species Caldilinea saccharophila. Next base: position 11,925 of record JADJVW010000039.1, read on the forward strand.
CCATCGCTTGATGCGCGCCGCATTGGCTTCGGCAATCAGCTCCGCCGGCGTTTTTCCGTCCTTAAGGTGATAGTCATGGGCTTGTTGAGCGCATTTTCGCTTTTGCGCCACTTTTGCGTGAGATTCCAGACAAAGGCAGAGAATATCAACATCGTCAGCACAGTACTGCCAGTGATCAGAGGGATGTCGATAGGCATTAACATGGCTCCTTAGGGGATGAGACAAGCTGTGTACAGCTACCAAGTTAATCATCATTATAGCACCCAAAATTCGGACTTGCGCATCCAACTTAAATCAGCTATAATAGAACATATGTTCTCAATTACTGCTTCTCTCTCCATCTTATGAACCTTGGCGATCTTGATCTTATCAACCCAATCGACGGAGTGTGGGGGCGCGCTGCCCACGGACAGATGCATTGTTTTACCTTTCGCGCGGATGGCGAGTATAGCGGCTACGAAATTGAGAAGATGCTACGGCGCTATGGCATCAGAATCTGGGGACGCAAGATGGAGGGCGACCAAGAGCGCGCATTCCTCGTCAAACAAACGCAAGCCGTCTGGGCCGAATATCTCCTCTGTCGCGCAGGCGTCCCACTCACGTGCGCCCTTCTCGATCCTCGTAATGAGCATTATCGCCGTCGCCATGAGCCACAATCAATGCCTATCCCTTGGACAAAACATGGCATTGGGCCATCGAGTTTCGTCGACTATATCCTCGACTTGATAGATAAAATTCTTCCCTAACTCGTTGATAAATGTGCTTCTCCCAACCACTCCGCGGCCCACGTGGTCAGCGCCAGCAGGTGACGTTGACCTTCAGCAATGGGCGGCGTGGCGATCCATTCATCGGTGCGGTGGGCGTTGCCGCCGTCGGTGATGCCGATGCACACGGCCGGGATGCCGCGGCTGAGCGGAATGTTGGCGTCGGTGCTGCTGATACGCATGGACAACTGCGGTTTTACGCGGACAGCCTGCAACGAGCGAATCGCGGCTTGCACCAGTGGATGGTCGTCAGCAATCGCGCCGCCCGGCCGGTCGCCGATCACGGTGCTGGTGACACTCACGCCAGCTTGCTGCCAGCGCGTGCTTTGGTAGCGAGCGATGATCTCCATCACCTCCTGCACAATGGCGTCCAGCGTGGCTGGCTGCTCGCTGCGCAGGTCAAGCTCCAGCGTGGCGGACTGGGCAATCGTGTTGACCGAAGTGCCGCCCTCGATGACGCCGATGTTGAAGGTCGTGCGCGGGTCTTTGGGAGGGCGCAAATACGTCAGGTCGGCGGCGAGTTGCGCCAACATGTGCACCGCGCTGGCCGCGCCGAAATCGCTCCAACTGTGGCCGCCCGGCGCCGTCACGTGGATGCGATAACGCCGCGAGGCCAGCGCTTGATGCACCACGCGCGACAGCCCCATCCCTTCGATGACGATGGCCGCGCCCACGGCGGCGTTGCCTGCCTCCGGCGCGCCAGACGTCACCCCGCCAGCCGTCAAACGGTCGATCGCGGCGCGCATCCCGCGCAGGTCGCCGTTGCCTTCTTCCCCGACGTTGGCGACGAACCAGATGTCAGCGGGGAGCGGCGGCGCGGCCTGGATCGTTTCGGCCAGCCAGAGGAGGGACGCCACCCCCAGGGAATTGTCACCCAGCCCCGGCCCAAAGATGCGGCGATGTCTGGCGTCGCGCCGGATCGCCAGATCCGTGCCTGCCGGAAAAACCGTGTCCGTATGCGCGCTGACGACCAGTGCAGGCGCGCGCGTGGCGCCTTGCGCGCAGGCGTAGACGTTGTGTAAAGCGTCGCTCTCGACCGTGTAGCCGAAGCGGCGCAGCGCATCCGCCACCCATGCCGCACGTTGCGCCTCGTCGCCCGTAGGCGCCGCAATCTGCTGAATGGCGATGCTCAATTCGATTAGTTGTTCGGGTGCTTCGTTCAAGTTACTGGGTCGCATGATCCATCTCGCGGGTGCGTCCAATACAAAAAGCTTCGTCCCATGGGACGAAGCTTACGCTCGTGGTTCCACCCATGTTGCCTGGCGTTGCTCCTTACTTGGAGACAGGGCCAGACCACTTGTGGCGCCGTTAACGGGGCGAACCGGAATGACTTACTTGACGTGCTTTCTGCCATTCACTCCCAGGGGGTCTTCGGAGAACGAACCTGCGTCGGGTTTCAGCCTTTGCCCGGCGCTCTCTGCAAGGACGTTTGTCTGCGAAGGTGTCCTGATCTGCGATTTGTGTTGTGTGTGGGAGATACTGGACTTGAACCAGTGACCTCTACGATGTCAACGTAGCGCTCTAGCCAGCTGAGCTAATCCCCCAAAGCACGCGAAGTATAGCATGGGCGCGCGCTGCTGTAAAATTTGCTGGCCTGGCGTGCTGCATGAAGCACTAGGTCAGTTCGGGAAAATGTAGCCACTCGGCCCGCGGTTAAGCGATTGCATATCTTCACGCGTGTCGATCATATATTTGAGCAGCAACAACTCGCGCGACAACATGCGGCTCTCCAACGCCAGCATCTCAGGCACACCCGCGGCCTCGAGCAGTTGCTGTTTGTCTTTATCCCCAACTTGCAGCGAAATCGCCACGAGAAAGGCCAGCGTCAACGGATCTTCGGGCAGGCGATCCAACGTCAGGTTGACGTTGGCCGCTTTTGAAAGCAGCGCAACATATTCCAGCACTTTAGGCCGTACGCGCTGGCTCAGATCGCTTGCCAGCCGCGTGGCGCCGTTGACGATGGGGAAATGCCTCACGATCGCGGTCAGATAGCTCTGGTCATCGCGCAGCTCCAGGATGCGGAAGCGCTGCGTCCCCACGGTCGTGATATTCATGCGCCCATCTTCCAGGCGCTCAACTCGCACGATGCGCGCCGCAGTGCCCACGGTATGTGGCTTTGCGCTTACGCCTACTTCTTGACCATCGGCGATGAGCACCACGCCGAAAGGCAGCCGCTCCTCAATACAGCGGTTGATCATTTCGCGATAGCGCAGTTCGAAGATGTGCAACGGGAGCACCATCCCTGGAAAGAGCACAACATTCTTTAGTGGAAAGATCGGCAGTTCCATGAGGCGATTCCGCGGCGCGTCTATTGATGCTTGATTGGCCCGTTCGGCCCCTTTATCTTTGCTATTCATCTCTCTTCAACTCACTCATCGTCTTCGGCGATGACGGATAGACGGTCGTCGTCGACCTTCATTAATTCTCGCATAACTACGGTTGCAAAGGCGCCCTTGGACAATGTGAAGCTGGCGACAATGGCGTCTCCGCGCACGGTAAGCGTCAGATCGGGGACTAGCAACCGCCCCACGCGCCGCGTTCCTTCGACGCGCGCCCTGGCAAAATGTTCCAGCGTGACCGGCGCTGCGGCTAATACGGCGTTTTCCAGCGCGCCCGCTTCGTCTTTTGCGGCCCACATGCGCGGCCCATACAACGGCGCCGTAAAGCTGATCTCCTGCGCTGCATAGCGCGGCTGTTCAGCTTCCACCTCCACGACATCGAACATGCCCCCTGTCGCCGTTTTCTTAGCGACGTCGCCGCGCAGCAGATGATCGAACGCACCCATCTCCAGCCGGCGCACAAGATATTGGTTGCACAGATAACTTTGATAGCTCGAAATCAGAAAGCGTCGCAACCACTTATCGCCCCGTGACCGTTCGCCCAGCAACACCGCAAGTCCCTGTCGCACGTTGTTGCCCGCCGGCCCGATCCGCTGCACGCCGAAAAAATTGGGCGTCCCCCGGTGGAGCATCTCTGCCACGATGGCATTGCCGCGCCGCAATGCTTCGTCAGGCGCCACCGCCAACTCGGTGACGGTAATAACAAAGCGATTGCCGAGCAGATGGCCAAGCTTCAACTTATTACGGTGAAATTGCACCCAGTTGACCTTGACCGGCACCTCAGCTTCGATGCGCTGCGCGGCTTCATCCGCAAATGCCGCGGTTTGGTGGCCTACGCTCAGGCTGAAGGTCTGCGTGGTCGTGGCGACCTTGTCCTTCATCCCGGCAAAACCAACCGCACCCGGCCCTAAGTTAAAGAGCTTTTCCAGCTTGTGCTGCACCTCTTTGGTCGTCAGCCCCACTTTAGTAAGGTTCACATACAGGTGCTGTCCATCGCCGGTCGCCGCGTAGAGACCCATTTCCTCCACGATGAAATGCTCCGGTGAAGCACGCAGCTTACCGCCAAACCCTGGCAGAGCCGCCGATACGTAGGGCAGACCAGTCACAACGGTAAATTCATTTTGCATGTCGATTGAGTCTTTCGCAGGAAGGGAGGTTCCAAAGCTAACAAAGCGAGTGAATAGCGCCGGGCGATTTTGCTAAAATCGCCCGGCGTGGTGCGCATTATTGGTTATTGATGAACGCAGCATGATAGCCGGTCAGCGTATGGGTGCTGTGCAGCGGCTGGAAGCCGCTTTCCTCAGCGCAGCGGCGCACTGCGCCAAGACGCATAAAGGCGGGATTGAGCAGCTCGTCCGCAATCCCCAACCGCGCGCCGGGCTTGAGCACACGCCGCACCTCGTTGAGCGCCGCCGGTTTATCAGGAATCTCGCCCAGTGTTGAAATGATGAACGCCACATCAATCCCATCGTCCGGCAAGGGCAGCACGTAGGCGCCGGTATGATGGAGGCTGACACGGTCCAGAACGGCCTCGAACTCGACGCGTTGCCTGGTTTCCGCCAGCATCGCTGCCTGCAGGTCGACGGCATGGATGCGCCCATCCACGCCGACCATGTGCGCGGCCGTGCGTGTGAATAGCCCGGTGCCACAGCCCAAATCGAGCACGATCATGCTGACGCCGACGCCAAATGCGTCGAGCATCTGCGGCGGATCCAGGTATTCCAACCGCAGCGGGTGCTCCAGCAGAGGGGCAAATTGACGAGGCAGCGGGTGAGGCTGCAAGTTCTGTTGAACGCGCAGCGCAATTTGAAATCCGGCCGCCGTCCCAACCGCAGTCGCGGCCATATTGGCTAATGCATCGAAAATCGCTGCCACAGAGCTATCCTTTATGAATTGGCTGATTGACCGTCGGCTTGACCCTCGGTAAAAGGCGGCGGAAAGCGAATCTTGAGCACGCCACCGACGAAAGTCGCGCCGCTGGCGTCGCGCTGCGCCAACACCGAAGGCAGCAGCATCTCTCGCTTGAAGTTGCCGATATTGACAAAAAGTTCGTCGCCGCGTTTGGTCAGCTTGACCTTTTCCAGTTCCACCTGTGGCAACGGCAGCCGCAGCACAAAATCCTCACCCTCTTCCTGGATCGATTGCGCCTGACCGCGGAAGAAGATTTGGCTGGGATCCTGTTCCTGGAAAAGATCGCCGGCCAGCCGCCGCAGGCGATTCAAGCCCACCATTTCCTGATCGTACCAGCGCGAACGCAGAATCGGCAGCGGGTAGAAGTCGCGCTCGATCTCGCCCAGGTAACGCGCCTGGATTTCCTGCAGATGGCGCAAATAGGGATCGCTGCTGGGGGCCGTCACGCTTGCATTGCCGTTTGCGTCGCTCTCCACGCCTGGCAAAATGCGATTCACCACCGCCGCGTCCACCGGATAGCCAAAGAGCGACAAATAGGTGACCGCGCGCGCACCTTCCTTGAGCACCATTTTTTCGGGATTGAGCACGATGCGATAGCTGGTCACCTCGGGGTCGGTCAACACCGTCTGCAACTCTTTGACGCCCTCGATCAGGTTGTTGAGACCCGTGAGGAGATCCTTTTCAGGGACGATGCGGCTTAGCAGCCCGCTGGCGATCTTGAGCGTCGTGTCGCCCCACCCGCGCAGCCGACCCACATACCACTGAAAGCTCTCCGGCATCGTGAGCAGCCGCATGGTCTCGCCGGTGGGTGCGGCATCGACGATCACGCAATCGAAATGTCCCTCGCGCGCCTGCTTGTTGATGTGCAACAGGCTGACGACTTCTTCCATGCCGGGAATGATCGCCATCTCCTCAGACACGGCTTTATTCATGCCCTGCTTGCGTAGGACAGTGCCCAGATAGCCCTGCATCTCGCCCCAGTGTTCGCGCACCTCTTCGACCACGTTGATCTCCTGAGCGAACAGGTTGGGCGAGATCTCCATTGGCTGCGCGTGGAGAGGAACGTCCAGGCTGTCGGCCAGGCTGTGGGCAATATCGGTGCTGACCACGAGGGTGCGATAGCCGAGATCGGCGCACCGAATGGCGGAAGCCGCCGCAGTCGTGGTTTTGCCGACGCCGCCTTTGCCCAGGTAAAGAATAATCCGCATGATGATTTGTGCGCTCCTAAACGCTCCTGCCTCAATGCAGGTTGTCGCAAATGCCGGCGCAATTAACCGCCGATGGTCAATACTACGTTTTTCTGCCGCCTCAGTCGCGCGGCCTGCGCCGCAGGAAGCCGACCAGTATCGCGCCCAGCATCGCTGCCCCCGCCACCACCACCCCCACCAGGGCCGCCCGGCTCAAGCCAAACCAGCCACGAATTCGCCACCAGTAGAAGGGAATCTGCGCCCAGTAGCTCCACTGAAACGGCCAACGCTGCCCGATTTGCAACGCATATTTGCCCATGTGGTTGTACGGACTCCACACGACGATATAGGCGCGCCCTCCGATCAACATGCGTGTGTCGATCGTCGGTCCTAAGTAATAGCGGACGCGGGTCAGCACATCCTTGGCCGGTGCGGTGAGCTGTGCGGGCGGCGTTGCCACCACCGCGCTAAAGCCGGCCGGCGTCGCAAAGGGTAGCTTTTGCATATCCGCACTGTAAGGCAGGCTCTGCGCCACTACAGCAAACGCGGGCACAACGGAGCCGCCCACCGGCAGCATTGGCACCAGCATCTGCACGCGCAGTCGCTCGCCGGCGCGGCACTCGGCCGAATAGACGTGAACTTGACCAGGCTGGCCGAGACGGTTGAAAATCAGCCGCTTTGACTGAAAGTCAGGCAGACGCAGACTGGTTTGCAGCGTTGCTCCTGGCAGCCCCGGAAAAAGCGGGGTGCACCCGGCAAAGTCGGCGCCCGTTCGATCTGGTTGAGTTTGCATTGTTGCCATACATGCAGCCAAGCTAGATGGATGAGCCGCCCAGTGGCGACGAGTCACTCTGTACTCTGTAAAAAGTCTAGCATTGCCCTGAGAGGGCGTCAATTTAGTAGAGACCTATGGGTGTGTTCCAAAAGCTCGCAAAGGCCGACAAAGTGTAAGCAATCTATCAGGCGCATCAGGCGCGATCAGCTTGACCCACAATGCGGGATGATTTACCATATCAAACATGAAAAGTCCTGAAACACCTGAGCACCCAGTCTTCTCGGTTGTGATCCCGGTTTGGAACGAGCAGGAGGTGCTCCCTGTCCTTCATCAGCGCCTCGTCCAGACCATGGACAGCACGGGGGAGCGTTGGGAAGTGATTTTCATCAACGATGGCAGCAAGGATCGCAGCCTGGAGTTGCTTATCGCATTGAGCCAACAGGACGCGCGCGTCAAGGTGCTCAACTTTAGCCGCAACTTCGGCCATCAGATCGCCATCACCGCGGGCTTCGATTATGCCGACGGCGACGCCGTCATCGTCATGGACGCCGACCTGCAGGATCCGCCCGAAGTATTGCTGCGCATGATCGGAAAATGGCGCGAGGGATACGAGGTCGCCTATGCCGTGCGCACCAAACGCGAGGGCGAAACAAAGTTCAAGCTATGGACAGCCTCTGCCTTTTATCGCCTGATCCGCTATATCGCTGACGTCGACATTCCGCTGGACGCAGGTGACTTCCGCCTCATGGATCGCAAGGTCGTGCTGGCAATGCGCCGCCTGCGCGAGAAGAACCGCTTCATGCGCGGGCTGAGCAGTTGGGTCGGCTTCAAACAGATTGCGGTCGAATATGAACGGGCGGCGCGCTATGCGGGCGAAACCAAATACCCCTTCCGCAAAATGCTGCACCTTGCCAATAATGCGATCACCAGTTTCAGCCACGTACCGCTGCAACTGGCGATGTACACTGGCTTCGTTTTTGCCGGCATCGCCGGTCTCGGCATCGTGATCGCGATCGTGCTGCGGCTTTTGGACATGACACTTTGACCGGGCAGGCGACTACATTGGTCAGCGTGCTGTTTCTCGGCGGCATCCAGCTCATTTTTCTGGGCATCATTGGGAGTATCTGGGTGGATTTACGACGAGGTGAAAAACCGCCCACTCTATTTCATCTCTGACATGGTTGGGTTTGAAACTCCACCCCTCTCCGCCACATTGCCAGCAGGCGGTCCAGAAATCGCGCAGGCGGTTGGTCAAATTGACGGACAGCCGCTGTCTGTTCACCCACAATCTTCGTGAGCGACCCCATTCACCACACTGCATAGATACGCCGGAAAATCGACGCTATATCCGCGCAAAGTTCGCAATGTGCGGTCCCACTTCTTCCGCAACCATTGTCAAACACGCCTGGCAGCGCTATACCGCCGGCGCGGCTTGAACCAACCATACAGCGCTTTCAGTTTTCATCCCGAAATGGAAGGGGGGTGACGCTGGCCGCGTGATTGCGGCTGCGCCAGGCATCGACGATGAGTCTAGGCACTTGACGCCTGCCGCGAACCTAGGGGAGTGTTTGAAAAGTAACCACGAAGACGCGAAGTACGCAAAGGGACGCCAAGAAGCACCTGGAAGCCGTTCCTCCTCGCGCCCCTTGTGGCTTCGTGGTGGAGCTTTTCAAACAGTTTCTAAATGATGGCGCGGCGCCTGCCTGCGTGCGCCGAGATTTATGGAGGCGGGCATTGCTTCGCGCGCCGCTGCGTCCGGCGAGCCGGAAAGACGCAGCAGCGAACGGTGCAGCAACTGCATGTCGCGGCTCGGTGCAATTTGCAGCACATCCCGCAACAAATCCTGATACCGTCCATATGATTGCAGCGCGTCTTGCATTCTATCGGCTTCAGCATACAACTGCATCAAGGTGCGTTGCGCCCTATCGTCAAGCGGGTCGATCACCGTCCAACGCTGCGCAGCCTCGATGCCACTGCCATAATCGCCCACAGCCCAATAATGATTACTCAGCGCGGCGCAGGCGCGATAGATCAACGTTCTGAACTTCGCCTGCTGGTACTTTACCCAGGCCTCGAAGTGTGGCGCGTTGGCCAGTGCAATTCCTTGCAGAAAGTCGCCGCGATAAAGCGCCAACACGCGCTCGATCTGTTGCACAGCCTGTCTGCTCAGCACATCCCCGCTGTCGCGCCCCGGCAACAGCGGCGCAACCGCGGCCTGGAGCTGTCGTGCATCCATCCAGAGCGCAGTTTCCGGCGCGATACATACAACATAGCGCGCGATCGTAATCGTTGAGCCAACCAGCCGGCGTATCGTGGTCAGCGCCACACGCAGATTGGTCGCCCCGCTGGTGAGCCGCCTCCCACCCCATAACAAGTCGCACAAGTCGTTGCGTGGATGGCAGCCTGGCTCGCAAGCCAGATAGGCAGTTAGCGCACCGACCTTGGCCGGCATCTCTGCGGAGAGATCAACGCCATCCCGCAAGATTTTCAGCCCGCCAAACGTGTAAATACTATATTCGTGATGAAGCTTGACTTCGTCTACTACACGGTGTGGATTCATGATCTTGCTACTTTGCATGCCAAATGGTGGTTGCGCGAGAAAACGTCAGTGAGCACAAGGCTCCATCAATAGTAATCGTTCAAATTTCGCTGATTCATGCGCCCACACTATGATCTTGTAAGATTTTGTTGAATTCACTGGATTTAGACTGCATCCTCTGTGCATCCCAAGCGTTGCAGCGGATCACAACCGGGGAAAGTCCTCTTTCCAAGGAAAGTGAAATATGATGAGTCGCCACGAACGATTGTTCGAACTCACCGGTCGAACGGCATGGGTGGTAGGCGCGGCCCGCTCAATGCCGCGGCCCGCCGCTTCCGGCCTGGCCGTGTTTGGCGCGCATGTGATTTGCGCCGATGTGCGCGGTGACGGCGGAAATGCTGGACTTACACGACCGCGGCAAGGTAGATGCCCTGGTTTCGACGCCGAGCATCAATGTGCGCAAGCCGTTGTTGGAAATGAGCGATGAGGATTTGACCGGGTGGTCGGGCGAACTTGCGGGGCCCGTTCTTTTTGCTGCGCGCAGCCGGACGGCGCGGTCGTCTACCTCGCCTCTGACGCCAGCTCCTATGTAACAGGTTCGGTGCTCTTTGTAGACGGCGGCTGGACCGCAGCGGATGGGCGTTTCATGCCGCCATTGTGATCCACACCTCACTCGCGGCGCGGTGTATGAGTGTGTGACGGCGCGCCAGGGCGTCGAGATCTTTGCTATACCCGCCGCCGATGACGGTCGCGACCGGCGTTGCGTGCTGTACACAACTTGTCAGCACAAATTGGTCGCGGCGCAGCAGACCGGCGTCGCTCAACGCCAGCTTGCCCAGCACATCGTCCCGGTGCGGGTCGACGCCGGCGTCATAAAGCACCAGGTCGGGGCGCACGTGCGTCAACAGGTCGGGCAGCCACTTTGCCAGCGTAGCAAGGTAGACAGCGTCTTCCACGCCTGCCGGAAGCGCCACATCAAAGTCGCTGGATTGTTTGTGAAAAGGAAAGTTGGCGGCGCAGTGCATCGAAAACGTGACGAGGCCGTCGTCCCCCTGCAAAATACTGGCAGTCCCGTCGCCTTGATGTACGTCCAGATCGACGATCAGCACGCGACGCACCAGCCCACGTCGTCGCAGCCAACGCGCAGCGATCGCCAGGTCGTTGAAGATGCAATAGCCTGAGCCAAAATCGTAAAAGGCGTGGTGCGTGCCGCCTGCCGTACTGCACGCCATGCCATGCTGAAGCGCCAGTTCGGCGGTCAACAGAGTGCTGCCCAGAGCCGTCAAGGTGCGTTTTACCAACTGCTCACTCCACGGGAAGCCGATGCGCCGCATCGCACGCGCATCCAGATCGCCCTGGCAATAGGCGCGGACGTAGGTCGCATCGTGGGCGAGCATAATGTGATCGAGTGCAGCCGGCTGAGGGAGATGAAACTGGTCGAGCGTGGCGATGCCGTCGCGCACCAGCCGCTCGTACACCTTGCCAAACTTCGCCATCGGGAAACGATGGCCCTCCGGCAGTGGCGTTACATGGTCGGGATGATAAACAATGGGAAGCGACATACACAAGAGAGCAACCAGCTACCGCTGTCTACCCGGCGCCTCATGACAGGCGCGGCAACGCGCTTCGTAGCTCTCACTGCCACCCACCAAAATCACCGGCTCGTCGTAACGCGCGGGTTTGCCGTCGATGAGGCGCTGTGTGCGGCTGGCCGCGGCTCCACAGACGACGCAGATGGCCTGGAGTTTGTCTACATATTCCGCCAATGCCATCAACGCCGCAATCGGGCCGAACGGCTCGCCGCGGAAATCCTGATCGAGCCCGGCGACGATCACGCGCAGTTGGCGTCCGGCCAGCAAATCGCAGACATCGATGATGCCCTCGTCGAAAAATTGGACTTCGTCGATGGCGACCACTGTGGCGTCCGGCGCCAGGCGGTCAAGGATTTCCCGCGCACAGGCGACCACAATGGCATCTTCGCGCGCAACGCCGTTATGTGAAGCCACGCGCACAAGGCCGTAGCGATTGTCGATGGCAGGCTTAAAGACCTGCACCTTCTTTCGTGCGATCTCGGCGCGGCGAATGCGCCGCAGCAATTCTTCAGTTTTACCGCTGAACATGGAACCACAGATGAGTTCCACCCAGCCGTCAGGAGGTGGATGATGCATAGGATCCGTGCTTGGGTGTGGGCGGACGTGATGTCCGCGGGTCTGCGTAACTTATCTGGCGCATAAGACGTTCGCGCTCCGATGGGAAACTCGGCGCAAAAGAAAAGGGCAGAGATCGAGTGTCTCCGCCCTTATGTTCCTATCGCTGCCGAGACTTAATTTTGCTCGACGCTCAGTTGCTCGGCGCGCTCGTACTTTGCAGACCTCGGCGCCGCGGCTTCGGCGTTGCCACCGCGCGCGTGCCTTGCGGGCCGCCTCGTCCGCTTCCTGGCGCATCTGCATTTCGAGTCCGCGCCGCGCACTCTCAGACTGACGGCGTTCCAGGCGCTTCATAAAGCGTTCCACCTGACCCGCTGTGTCAATGATGCGCTGCTCACCGGTATAGAACGGATGGCAGGTGCTGCATACGTCCGTGCGAATCTCCGGCACAGTGCTGCCTGTTGTCCAACTCGCCCCACACGAGCAAGTGACCCGTGCGTCTGGATAATACTTGGGATGGATGTCTGCCTTCATGTCAATTTGCCTTATCAGGATAGACGCTGACCTGCTTGCGCCCTTTACGCGCCCATTCGAAGGTCACATACCCATTCGCAGTGGCGAACAGGGTGTCATCTTTGCCGATGCCGACGTTCACGCCAGGATAAAATTTCGTGTGCCGTGCTGGCGGACGATGATGCTGCCCGCAGGGACAAGCTCGCCGCCAAAACGCTTCACACCGAGGCGCTGCGCATTCGAATCACGACCGTTGCGGCTAGAACCGCCACCTTTTTTGTGTGCCATGGATAAGTGCCCCCTTCAAAACTGGCGTCAACTCAGGCGTTGATCGCCTCGATCTGCAGGCGAGTTAGATACTGGCGATGACCCTTGCGAACCCAGGAATGCGCTTCTTGGGGCGGTACTTGAAGACCATAATCTTGTTGCCACGATACTGGCCCGTAATCTTGGCGGACACAGTTGCGCCCGCCACGGTAGGCGTGCCCACCTGCACCGCGTCGCCAGCCGACACCAACAACACATCTGCGAGGGAAATCGAATCTCCCACCGCGCCGTCGAGCTTTTCCACTTCGACGGTGTCACCGGCGGCAACGCGATATTGTTTGCCCCCTGTGCGAATTACTGCATACATAGTTTACTCCCTTCCTGTGCCGCGTTTGGCAAGCAAGCCTACCAAAACTTCGGAGCGGCGATGCACCCTGAAAGGCGAGGGCGCACCTCCAATAAACGATAGAAATCGATGATGGATACACTCTGCACCCACGAACATGTAGTATATGTCGGACCGAACCATCTGGTCAAACTGCGCATCACACAAAGCTATTCTCAGTTTTCCTGTCCATGTTTTGCCTATATTTTGTAGATTGTATATTTACCTACCGAAAATTAGGCTACAGGTTTATCCTATGCTATACTTACCTACCAGGTGTTAGGTAGGCACCTGGTGGGACCCTCAGAGGAATGCGAATGAGTATGGAACAGGAAGTTAAAGATTCGACCCAGCGTGTACTCGATGTTGCCGAAACGCTCTTTATGGATCGCGGTTACAACGCCATCACGCTGCGTGATATTGCCGACGAGCTTGGCATCAAACAGGCGTCGCTCTACTATCACTTCCCTGGTGGAAAAGAGCAGCTATTTCTGACGATGGCAGAACGAATGTTCGAGCGCCACCGCCAGGGCATTGTCACCGCCCTGGCAGAAGGCGAACACGACCCTGGGCGCCCAACTGCGTGAGGTGTCCAACTGGTTCAGCTCGCAGCGACCGATCAAGTTTATGGGAATGATGCACGCCGACCTGGCCGCGCTCACCCCGGAGCACAAAGAGTATCTTGCACAGAGAGGACACGCCGCGATGTTCCACCCGCTACGCGAAAGCATTGTAGCGGCCCAGGAACGCTGCGAGATTCGCCCAATGCACCCGACTTGCTGGCCGGTTGCTTCCTCTGGTTGATGGATGGCCTCAGTTACGGCGAGATGCGCAGCGGCGCCCCACCTCGTCATGTGATGGCAGAAGAGATTATCTCGATGATCCTCGATGGCTTGCTGCCACGCGTGCAGGAATCATCGGCCAAGCAATACACATTGAATCATCGATGATATTTTCATAGTTAGTTGTAAATGATGGAGAAGTTCTTATGCGTGAATCTGCCGGTCGAAACCGACTTCTGACCATTTTCCTGATCGTCTTTGTCGATCTGCTTGGCTTCAGCCTGATCTTGCCGTTGCTGCCTTACTATGCAGAGCAGTATGGCGCCAGCGAGGTGACAGTCGGCTTGCTGACCGCTTCCTACGCCGCGGCGCAGTTGGTCGGCGCCCCGCTGTTAGGACGCCTGTCTGACCAGCATGGCCGGCGTCCCATTCTATTAATCAGCATCGCCGGCACGGCGTTTGGCTTCCTGCTATTGGGTATGGCCGAGGTGCTCGGCCAGTCGATCGGCGTCGCTTTCTTTGGCGCTAATCTGGCGGCGATCAATATCGTGGTGCTCACGCTGCTCTTTATCAGCCGCATTTTGGACGGGCTGACGGGCGGCAACATCAGTGTGGCGCAAGCCTACATCGCCGACGTGACGCCCGCCGAGGAACGCGGCAAGGCATTCGG
>JADJVW010000040.1 GCA_016710365.1 Candidatus Caldilinea saccharophila
CGCCGCCAATGACGGCCGGGCGATCCGCTGGATGATCACCGCCGGCGGTCCGGGCACCAGCCTGCTCGACCTCGGCGAAGGCGAGGACTCCAACCTGGCCACGGGGCAGGTGATGACCGAGATGAGGAGGCGGTTTCTGCGCCGGCGCCAGGCTTACCTGCAGTGGCTGCTAGCTGATGTGCTGGTGCACGCCTGGCGCCGCTATGTGGCGGTGCGGGGGATCGCCGCCCGCCCGGTCACGCCCGCCGACATCCGAGTCGAGATGCCCGACATCTCGGTTGAGGACAACAAAGGAGTTGGCGACGGCGGCGGCGCAACTGGCGTCCGCCCTGACCGATCTGGCGCAGGTCACGGGGAAGGGGCCGGCCTTCCGCCGGCTGGCGTTGCGCTGGTTCGTGAAGTTCCTGGGCGAGCAGGTGACGGAGACGGAAATCGAGACCGTGCTAGCCGAGGCGGAACAGGAGCCGAGAGAGAGGGAGACCAAGCGATGAGAAAGACAGAGAAACAGGAGAGGAGAGATGAAAACAACTGACCGGAAGGCGCCACCGTTGACGGCGCCCGCCGTGCGCCCGGCGCCGCCGCTGCGCCTGGTGAGTGAGGTGGGCGGGGCGATCTTGTGGAAAGACGGGCTGGAGCCGCTGCTGCGACCGACGGGGTGGAGGTTGACGCCATCACCTTCTGGGAGCGTCCCAATCGTAACCACGTGCGCCTGCGTCGCGGCGACCTGGCGGCCTTTGCCGCCTCTTTCGCTGGCGCCCCCTTTCTGCGCAACCACGACGAACAGGATATTGGGGCGCGGGAAGGGATCGTGCTGGCCTCAGTCGTGGAGGAGCGGCCGCACCCAGTGGACGGCGAACAAACTCCAGCCCTGCGCCAGCGGCTGCGCATTACCACCGAGCGAGGACGCAAGGCGCTGGCCGACCGTCAGATCGACCGTTTCTCGGTGGCGCTCGACGTGGCCGGCTGGGAGTGCTCCATCTGCGGCGCCGACTGGATGGCGTGCAGCCACTGGCCGGGGCAAACGTATGCGGTGAACGGACAGCAGACGGTGTGCGAGATCGTGGCCGTGCAGCCGCGGGGACGGGAAGTCTCGGCGGTGAATGTGCCAGCGGTGGCTGGCACCGGGCTGTTGCAGGCGTTGTGTGCGTGTAAAGAACAAGTGCAAAAGGAGAACATGATGAACGAGGCAGTCTATGCAGGGGCAGAGGAAACGCTGGATGCACCGGCGCTGGATGCAGCGACGCCGCCGACTGCGGCGGGCGGGGAGGGAATGCCCAACCCCATGGTCGCCTTGCGCTTTTTCCAAGGCGAGCTGGCGGCGGTGCAGCAGATGCGCCGGGAACTGGAGGCGGAGCGCCGCGAGGCGCAAATCCGGGCGTCGGGGCTGAGCGAGCACGGGCAGCAGGTCGTGCGCCTGGCTACGCTGCAGGGCGGGGATGTGGCTGGGCTGATTGAGGCGCAGCGCGTCACCGAGGCGGCCCTGGCCTCGCCCGTCAAGGGCAACCGCCCGCTGGCCATCAGCGGGATGCAGGCGCCCGAGGATCGGGTGCAGGCTGCCTTCGACTGGCCATGGGGCTTGGCCGAGGCGCCGCTGCCGCCGCCTGCCATGCGCAACGTGCGGGACTTGTACCTGGCCATCACCGGCGACTACGACTTCCACGGACGCTTCATTCCCGACCAGGCGCAACTGGCGGCGGCCACCACGACCACGCTGCCGGGGCTGGCCGTCAACGCACTCAACAAGGTGGTGCTGCAATACTACGCCAGCATGTTGACCTGGCGCTGGTACGAGCCCTTGGTCGAAGTAGTGCCTCACGACGGCTCCACCCACGACGTGCAACTGATCATGGTGGATGGCGTCGCCAATCTCTCGACGGTGGCCGAAGGCGCCGCCTACACCGAGTTGACCGTAGGCGACGCCAAGGAAGTGATCCCCTTTGCAAAAAAGGGCAACTTTGTCGGCATTACGCTCGAGATGTTCCGCCGCTCCGACATCGCTAAGCTGCAGGCCATCCCGCGCGCGCTGATGGCGGCCAGCCTGCGCACACGCTCGGCGGCCGTCGCCAGCATTTTCACGTCCGCAGCCGGCGCCGGCCCTACGCTGGCCGATGACGGCAAGCCTCTCTTTCACGCCGACCATGGCAATTTGGACACGACCGCCTTCTCCAGCGGCGTGGGCGGCGGCCCGCCAGCGCATCTGGAAACAGCCCTTGCCTGGTACGGGCAAACCGCTCAGCCTGTGGCCCACCTTCTGCCTGTTGCCTATCGACCTCTACGACACGGCGCTGGAGGTCTACGGCTACGGTGCGGGCGACGTGGGCAAACCCAACAGCGGCGGCACGGCGCAGACGGTCAACCCCTACGGCGGCAGCCGGGTGGGCGACCCGCGTCCGATCCCGGTCGCCGTACCCGACTGGAGCGATGCCAACAACTGGGGCCTATCTCGTGGATCCCAGACTCCAGCCGGTGATCTGCATGGCCTACGCCAACGCCCCGGCCGGCGGTCTGCACGCCCTGCCCGAGTTCTTCGCCGGCGACACCGAGCGCAGCGGCCTGCTCTTCACCAACGACGTGCTGCCGGTGAAAGTCCGCGACTGGTGGGGTTTCGGCATCGCCACCTACGTCGGAGTCGGCAAGAACAACGTAGCGTAAACACAGGGCGAGGGGCGTCTGCGCAGCGCCCCCGTGGGGGCAGCGGAGCAGGGCGGCGCTGTTGCCTTCCGCCTTTCGCTCACAGAATTGGCGACGGAGCGCCAGAGGAAGCGCCGCCCAGAGGTGGGGCGGTGGCCGGTGCTGACGCCCAAGACAGAGGGGAGCATAGACCCATGCACACACAAACCCTGCTGGCGACGGTCAGCGACCGTCAGGTGGCGGAGTTGCTGGCGGACATCTATTGGGAAGTCACGACACTGCAGCGCCGAGTAACGGCGTTGGAGAACAGCGCAACGCAACCGGACGCCGATCCCGCCAGCGTCTGGTTTCCCACCGCCGCGGACGCAAGCGCGCATCTGGGGATCGCCGCCGATAGCGAGGATGACCCCGACCTGCTGGCGCTGACCCTGGGCGGCAAGGCAGCGGCGTTGCTGGTGGCGGCCGATTTTCCATCGCTGGCAGCGGTGCGGGCGGCCAATGATGCGCAACTGCGCCCGGTCGTGGGGGCGCGCTCGCTTAGGGTGATCCGGGCGCAATTAGCCGCCCAGTCTGGGGAGGCGGACGCAAAGGAGGCGTAGATGGCGGAATTGATTGTGCTGACGGCAACACAGGTAGGGGCGGGCGACCAGGCGTATGTAAGCTTCCACCTGCCAGTGGCGGCGACATTGGTTGGCGTCACCGTCGCCGGGGTGAACGTCGTCGGTGCGCCGACGACCGGCTTCGTGTCGGTCAACGAACCGGTGCTGGATGAAGTCTGCACTGTGCACATCAAATGGGCGAATGCCTGGACAGGCGACTGGCGCAGCCGACACCTGGGCGGGACGGAAACACCAGTGCCGCTGTCAGCGGGCACAGCGCTGGACATCACGCTCTATCTATCCGGCGGCGTCAACCCGACGCCCGATCTCACGACGACATTGTGGCTGGCGGTGTAGGGTGAGGCGATGATGACGCCGTTGGGCGGGCGCTGCTTGGCGCCAGTGTTGGGGCGTGCGCAGACGCCGCCCATGCCAGTCGCCACTTATACGGTGACGACCACCGGCGGCGAGACGCACACCATCAACGAACTGGGAGTGGCGCCGGGCGCCAGTTGTCGCATCGACTGGGGGGATGGGACGCAGGACACGTACACGGGTAACGCCAAGCGCACGCACCTCTATCCGGGGGCGGGCGTCTGGACGGTGACGGTCTACACACCGGAAGCAGTGCGCACATTTGACATGCGCGACGGCAAGGTTACACTGCGCAGCGTCGGCATCCGCTCTCTGCGCGGTGTGACGACCTTTCTGTTGACGGGGGTCAAGGGCGGGCGCTTCGACAGCGCCGACGTGCGTGACTGGCGCCCCGTCACTTTCACCTTAATTATCGCAACGCCCGGCTTTGCCGGACACTTCGCCAGCGCCGACGTGAGCGCCTGGCGACCCTCCGTCTTCTATGTGGCGTCGCTGCCCGCCGGCTACACCGGCGCTTTCCACAGCGCCGATCTGTCGGCGTGGCGCCCCATCACCTTTCGCTTGCAGGCGCTGCCGATAGGCTTCACCGGCGTCTTTGCCAGCACCGATGTGAGCGCCTGGCATCCAACTTATTTCTTCTTAATCCAGATGCCGGTGGACTTCAGCGTCGTCGTCAACAGCGCCGATCTCAGCACCTGGCGCCCGACCTATTTTTATCTGGGCAACATACCTGGCGCCAGCGTGACTGCCGGCGGCGGCTTCGCTGCCTGGACGACAACCACCTACATCTCGCTCCCCAGCGCCGGGCTGACGCAGGCGACAGTTGACGCTGTGTTGTGGGAGGTCTATCAGGCGACCCGGCTGCGACCCGCCGCTGGCGTCATGCTAGATGTGAGCGGGGCAAACGCCGCGCCGTCGGGCGTCCATCGGGCGGCGCAAGCGTGCCCGGTGACGGTGAGCACACCGGGAAAGGAGATCGCCCACGAGTTGCGGTACGACGGCTGCGGCGCGGGGTTGAAGAAATGGGGGTCGGTGACCTTTGCAGTGTGAAGAGAAGGGAAAGCGAACGTGACGACGAATGTGTTGCTCTATGGCTATTTTACGGCGGGGAAGCTCGGCAAGTCGGGGTTGTCCGACGTTGTCGTCGATGTGGACGCCATCGCAAAGGCGACCGGGCTGCGCACGGAAGTGGTGACGGGTAGTGCGGCCAGCAGCGGGCGGCGCGGCTATTACTACTACTGGCTCCCCGACGCCGCCCCAGAAACGCACGACTACATCGCCATCTTTGTCACTGCTGATGCGAGCGTTGACGCCAACGAAGTCGCGGCGGTGCGCCCCGATTTGGCGGAGGCGTGGCGAGCGGCGCTGGTTTTGCTCGATGCGCCGATTTCGACCCGGCTGGCCGGGGACGCCTATCAACCGCCGTCGCCAGCGGCGGACACAGCGGACGCCGTGCGTATGGCCCTCATCCCGGAACTGGCGCAGTTGGATGCGCCGGTCTCGTCCCGCCTGGCAACAATCGCTTACACTGCCCCGCCCAGTGGGGCGACGGTGGCCGCCGCTGTGCGCAGCGAACTCGCCCCGGAAGTGGGACGGCTGGACGCGCCGGTTTCGTCGCGTCTGGCAAGCAGCGCTTATCAGCCGCCGCCGGACGCCGCAACGATGGCGGACGCTGTACGCACGGAACTCGCCCCGGAACTGGGGCGGTTGGATGTCGCGGCGTCGAGTCGCCTAGCGACGACTGCTTATGCCCCGCCGCCGGCGGTGGCGGACGCCGTGCGGGCGGAACTTGCCTTGGAATTGACGCGCCTGGATGTCCCGGTCTCGTCCCGCCTGGCGGGGGCGGTCTATGCGCCGCCCCTGAACAGCAGCGGCGTGCAGGCGGCGGCGGCGCAGGCGCTGCTGGCGTATGACGCTGCCACCGGGATGGATTTGGCGGCGCTGCCCGCCCCGCCGAGTGGGGGCGCCCTGGCCGCCGCCGTGCGCACGGAACTCGCCCCGGAACTGGGGCGGTTGGATGTCGCCGTCTCGACGCGGCTGGCGGCGACGAGCCATCACGCCGCCCCGGACGCCGCGGCGGTGGCGGATGCGGTTTGGGAGGAACTGTTGAGCGAACACACGACGCCGGAACGCCAGCGGCCGCTCTGGCTGCCCTCACGCTACTTGACCTGCCGCTGCCGCCAGCGCAAGGCGTACCGCCGGCGCCCCTCCGAGACGCCAATGGCGCTGACGCTGGCCGATTATCGTGAGCGCGTGCGCAGCGTGCTGGCGACGGCGCTCGATGCATCCACCTGGACGGACGCCCTGATCGATGCTGGGCTGCGCAGCGCCCTGCTCTATCTGGCCGAACGGCTGCCGCCGGTCGAGGCGACGCTGGCCTGCGCGGCAGGGCGCACGCAGCCGCTGACGACGCTGCCCGACCTGCTGACGATCGCAGCTATAGGCTGGCCGTGGCAAGCGAACGAGGAGATATTTCACGCCGCGCGCTGGCGATGGGCCAGCAACGCAGCGATTCACATCGAAAGCGGCGTCCCCGCCGCTGGCGACTTGCTGCGTCTACGCTACTGGCGTCGGCTGGCCGTGAGTGGGCTGGAGGGAGCGACGGCGACGACGCTGCCCGACCGCCATGCCGATCTGGTGGCGACCGGGGCCGCGGGCTATGCTCTGCTCGGGCGCGTGCGCCAGGTGGGGGAAAACCCCGCCGTCCCCAAAGACGCCGCCCGCACCTATGTGCAAGTGGCAGGCGACCTGATTGCCCGCTTCAGTGACGGCTGTAGGCTCCTCGATGGGACGGCGTCCACCCCGGCGTGGACGCAGATCGGGGTGTAGTCATGCGTCCCCTCGCCGCCACGCTCTGGTACGCTCAGACGCAACGCCACGCCAGCTACCGCGTGCGCGCCCTGGTCAAAGCGCGCAGCACCTTTTCTGGCGACGCCTTCCGTCTGCTGAAGCGCTTCACGTCGCTCTGGAGCGCCAGCGACCATCCCTACCGGGTCAGTGGGGCGCCGTGCGACCTGACGGCGGCGGCGTGCGCCGGCCACGGCCAGCGCGTCATTCTCCACGCCTTGCGATCAGATGCGGCGGGCAAGGTGGGGGTGCGCCGCTTTACCCTCAACGGAACGCAGGTGTCCACCGCCCCGCCCGTCGATGTGGCGACGCTGGCGACGCCCTACGCTACGGGCGGCAGCACGCCGGGGATCGCCCAGGTCAACGGGCAGGTGCGTCTGGTCTATGCGGACGGCGCCGGGCCCGGTGGCGCACTCATCCGACGACGGCGTCTCACCTGGACGCCGCCCCTGCTCCCGACAGGGCAGGCACCTGGTGCGTTTTTCCAACTTGCCCCCTGCGCCCGGATGTTACGGGCAAGTGGGTGCTGGTGTATTCCGCCTGGACGCCGGGCGGGCAGGTGCGCATTCGCGGGGCGCACGACGTCGGCGCTGGGTGGGTGAACTGGCCGGTCTGTCCGACGACGGTGGAATGGGGAGGTGGCGGGCGCGCCGGGGGCGGCGACGAGTCTGCTGAGCGACCGGTGCGCTGTCTACCTGTGGGGACGCAACTACACGTGGAGCTCGCTGGCGGTGGGCAGCGTGCAGTTGGCGGCGGGTGCGTTCGTCAGTTGGTGGGGCGCCGTCACGATTATCGACCGCGCCGGGCTGGAGGGGGAGACAAGCTATGCGCGTGCACCGGCGCTGCATATGGCGCCCTACTGGGCTGACGATGCGGAGGAATAGGCTCAACGCGCCGCTACTGGGTGCGGGCGGCGTTGTGGAGCGGGCCCGGCAGCAGCGAAATGGAAGAGCCGGTCGTTATCTCAGATGAGGACGCCGACGCCGCCCTCTCCCCCTACGAACATCTGCACATGGTGCCCGTGTCCGGCACAGAGTCCGCCTGCTGTTGGGAGCGACGGTCATGCGCTGCTGGTCAATTCGGACACCAACGCCATCCATGCGCTGGATGTGCTCGCTATCGCCACGAACAGCATCTCGGCGGCGGCGGGCGGCTGACGCTGCGCACGCTTCCGGGCAAAGTCGTGGTCACACCCGGCCAGCCGCTGCAGGGAGACCTGCCCGTCCATCCGGGCTACGTGTTGGAACTGGAGCGCACGGTGACGGCGTTGGACGCCGGCGGGCGGCCGGTGGGCGGCGTCGACCGGCGCAGCTTTCGGGTGGCGGCGGTGACGCACCATCCCGAGTACAACGAAGTCGTGGCGTATGACGGGCGGGACGCTCTGGCAGCACCATCTGCGACGGGCGAAGATTTTGCGGGTGGGCGATCGCCTACGCAGTGAAGACGTGCGGGCGCTGATTGTATGGGCGGGGGTCAAGCCCGACGCCGTCGCCCCGCCTGACCCGGCGCGCCGGTCGCCCGGCTTTGTCGCCAGCGTTGGGCAGACCCTGGGCGGGGCGCTAACGGAATACCTACAACCCATCGCTGCAGTAGTGCGTCCGGGGCGGCTGGAGAGCGGCGATATCGCCACCAACCATCCCTCCGTCAGCATCGTGGCGGCGCGCTGGGACGCCGGCGGGGCAACGCCCGTCCTGCACCTAGTGCACCGCACGGAAGCGGTCAACGTGTGGGCAAACATCGTGCACTATCTGGATGATGAGACGCTGACCGAAGCGACCACCGACTCAGTGATCGCCGTGGCGATCGGCATGAGGACGAGCGACCCGGCGGATGGCGAGGACTGGCGCGTGCAGGTGACGGACGCCCACCAGTATGGACGCGTGCGCCCGCACCCGCTGGCGCTGCGCAACCGACGCTGGACAAGCGCCGACTTAGAGGCGGTGGCGGCCGCCGCCGCCGGGCAGGCGCAGGGCGGGACGCCGCGCCTGCGGGTGCGCTGCCCAGCGCACCTGGGCATCGAGTTGTTCGACCCGGTGATTGTACACAACGACGACCCGCGCATGTGGCGCTTGACGGCGCTGACGGAAGTCTTTGTCAACGGGCGCATCGACCAGGAACTGGGGCTGCGCTAGGGGGCGGAAAGGAGCGAGCGATGCAGGAGAATCTGACCGGGCGCCCGGCGTTGGGCACGGTGCTGGCGGTGACGGGAAATACAGCCACCGTGCGTCTCTTTTTACCCGGCGGCGGCGTGGTGGAGGAGACGCTCCCGGCGGTGGGCGGCGGGCTGCTTGCGCCCGGGGCGACGGTGGTGGCGGTCTTCTTATCCGAAGCGCCGGCTTCAGGAGTAGTGGTGGGGGCGCTGGACGGGGCGGCGCTGGTGGCGCCGCACACGCACGACGAACGCTACTACACGGAAGGGGAAGTCAACGACCTGCTGGCGGGCAAGGCGAACGCCGGGCATGGCCACGACGAACGCTACTACACGGAAGGGGAAGTCAACGACCTGCTGACAGGCAAGGCGAACGCCGGGCATGGCCATCCCGACCTCGTGCCTTGGTCGCTCTTTGACGGCGCGGTCAGGGATTTCGTGACGGACTATCTGGTTGATTCGCCCACAGCGACATGGCAAGTCGTCGCCGCCGGTTTGCAGGCGACGGCAATGGGCGTGCGCAGCGTGACGCAGGCGGTTCGGGATGCGCTGGGGGCAAGCGAGGGCGCGGTGGTCTACAATCGCACAAGCGGCAAGTTTGAAGGGCGGACGGGAACAACGTGGGTGGTGTTGGGATGAAGGTCCGTGGTGACGTTAGCGACGTTGCCAGCGAGTAACCCGCACGTGGCGGAGCGATTGTGGAACAGGGCGGGAGGGTGCGGGTATCGGCGGAGGGAGGGAAGACGTCGGACGACGCCGCACGTTTTGGAGAAGGGGCGTGACATACAGGTGATTGCTCCTGTCGGGGTGGAGCGGCAAACCAAACGGCTCACGAGCGACATGATCGTGAGCCGTTTGGTTTGTCTCAGTTTGCATCCCACTGCTCTCACCCCACCGGCGCCGCCGCTTGCCGGAAGCGCAGCGTACGAAAGCGTCGGCGCGCTTCCGCCCGCAGCGCTTCCCATCCGACGGGCGGCGAAAGCGTGAGGTCGAGTTCGCTGGCGCCGGTCAGGCCGGAGCGCACGCCCGCCAGGGCTGGGCACGTCGCAAACGCCGCAGGATAATAGGTCAGTGCCGCATCGAGCAGCGCATCGGCGCTGAAGGCGGGTGTAGTCAGACAATCGATGGCGCCCAACGGGCGCAGCGTGGCGTCGTGGTAGATCGGTTCAATGCGCCAGCGCGTGCCGGCGGGTCGCACGAGCAAAGCCAGGGCGATGACGCCCGGCGCCCGGTCGAAGGCGTCAATGGTATAGACGAAGGAAGTGCGCATGGGCTGCTGCCTTTCGGATGTTCGAGGAAGCGGGCGGTCGCTTGCAATGGCAACAGGATCGCATAGGATGTCGGCTGATGCATCGGACAAACGACGGAAAGGCAGCAACATATTGTTGGCTGTTACAACCTTTCGACGCCTGGCATCCAACGCTCTTGAGATGAGCCTAGTTGGATTGCAGGCAATGCCGCTGATGACGTCGAAAACGCAGGCAGGCGCAATATGGGGGAGATGGTGTGGTGTAAGCATGTTTAGAGCAGCAGCAGGCGTCGTTGGGGAAGCCTGCTGGATGGATGATTCGCTGCGAAGCGCTCCCGCTAATCAGAAAGAGCCTTCCCCTTGATCGAGTTCGTGATACATTTCCAGCGCTGCTCCTTGCACATCCTTCACCTCGTTGCTTTCGGGCGAAATCGTTAGACAAAAGCGGAGATAATCCATTGCCTCCTGTCTCTTATGCACTACATATTTTGCAGAAGCCAGATTTCAGAAGAGAAGAATGAAGTAGTTATTATAAAAGTTTGCAGGCAAAAACATCACTTCTTCGGGCGACCATGCAATCAGGTCGCCCGACTTGTCGGCGCATCGCTCTGCTGCTACAAACCATGACTGTGAGCTGAACTCCCTCAGTGCGACTGTTACCGCCGCACCGATTCAATCGACAGGATCAACCCCTGCGGCCCACGCAGATAGATCGTCTCACCGTTGTTATTCCAAATCGGTTTGTCGCCGCATTTCAGCCCGGCGCCTTGTAGCTGGCTGTCCCCCGTCGCCACCTGGTAGCCAGCGCCAGGGGCGAGCGTCGTCCCCCTGGGAATGATACAGACATCGTCCCCCTTGCTGCCGTCCAGCCACCAGCCGCCCAGGTCAAGCGGA
This sequence comes from Candidatus Caldilinea saccharophila, assembly GCA_016710365.1. Lineage (GTDB taxonomy): Bacteria > Chloroflexota > Anaerolineae > Caldilineales > Caldilineaceae > Caldilinea > Caldilinea saccharophila. Next base: position 10,745 of record JADJVW010000040.1, read on the forward strand.
CCGGCGCCAACGTTGCGGATTTCCAAGATCTCCTCGCTGCTGCGGTTGGTGAGGATGACCAGTTGCACAGCCGGGGCGCTGGCAGGCTCGGACGGCGCCGGTTCAAGTGTTGGTGGCTGCGTGGCTGTAGGCGCTGGCGTGGCCGTCACCGCCGCAACTGGTGTAGCGGTCGGCGCGGGCAAATTGACTACATCCGCCGCTTGGCTCTCACTTGTCGGCGTCGGCGTTACCACCGTCTGGCCGACGACTCCCAGTCCGATCGGCGTCTCATCCACCAAAAAGGCGGCAATCCACAGCCCGCCAGCCAACTGCAAACCAACTGCCATCGTCGTTGCGCCCGATGATTTCGAGGGGTTCGCCCGTGCGCGTGCCGCCGGCTACGGGATAGGTCGTTCCGGGGCCGCTGCGCAGATTGGCGTTGGCGTTGGCAACCACAAGCGAAGCAGAGGTGGTCTCCGCTAGCCCGCCTGCCCAGACGGTAGCGGCGACTGGTCGATGATCACTGGTGCTCGCATCATCGGGGAAGTCGCCGACTTCGACAACGATGACGCTTTCCGCCAGCCAGCGCTGCGCTGGCCCGGATGTAAAAACAAAGTCGAGCACACTGTTGTAGCGGCACGGCCAGCCCGAGCACTGTGACGTTGTCAGCGTCTCTGGCCGCACCCACTGCCAGACCTCCCCAGCGGTCATCAGGTCATAGCCAGTATCGTGGTTGCGCTCGCCACCCACCACGGCCCAGTCAAAGTTGTAGTCGCCTACGGCTACGACGGGCAGCGTCTGCGTTGTCGCCCAGGCATTCAGGAGTTCGGCCTGTTTATGGCGCTCCAGCGTCGCGGCTGCGGTAGAGGTGGTTGACCATGAAGAGAAACTCCAGACCGCTGGCCTGATCTTTCAGGTGCAGCACGAGCGGCGGGCGCACGTTGCCCGTAGTGTTGATGGCGTCGATCTCCCACCATTTTAGCAGGTCGAAGCGGTCGGCATTGTAGATCGCTACTAGGTGCAGCCCGTCGCCTGCGCGTCCCTGCACCGCTGCAAAGACGTCGTCTTCGCCCACAGCGGCGGCAACCGACAGCACGGCTGGCGCCGACCGGCTGGTGACCTCCTGCAGCCCCCACAAATCCACACCTTCAAATGCGGCCAAGCGCATGCCGATAGTCTCCAGGTCGGCGTCGTCAAGACCGATGTTCCAGGTAACAATGTTGATGGACGACGGGGCAGTGGTCTGGGCGGTGGCGGGCTGGCTGGCCAGAGCTAGGCTCAGCGCCAGAAAGAGGCATAGCAGCAAGATGCGGCGGGTGCGGACCAGGCGATGCAAGCATCGAAGCCGCAATGCAGTGCCTGAGATGGCTGTGGCTGACACAGGGTTGCGTCCTTTCAGATGAGCGTTCGGTTGACAAGAGAGTCGTTGGCCAACGCAGTTCCACTATTGTTATCGTGGTCGGTGGGTCACATCCTTTGCACGGCGCCCATTTCCTGATTGCGCCCAGGCACAGCCTGGCGTAAATGGCTTGGTCTGTGTGCTGTGCTTTTAGCTTGAGAGCGAAAGTCACCGACATCTGCTGATCTACTGGTGCTTCGATAGCGTGCTGGGCTGTGCCCGTGTCGTCAGTCATCATGGGTCACCCCACCAACAACACCCGCCTCAACTCCCCACCCGCCCATCCACCTCCCCCACCATCGCCGCCACCGTCGCCCGCTCCGTCAACTCCTGCACCAACGGCCACCATTCCAGAAACGACAACAGCGGCCCCGGTGCGCCGTCCGGCCCCCGCCCGTGCCAGCGCCGGCGGTAGACGTGATAGTCGAGCGGGTAGAGGCGCTCCAGCCGGTCGGCCACGTAGGCGCGCACAGCGGCCAGGTCGAGGTCGGTCTGGTCGAGCCAGAGGTGCAGACGCAGCAGTTCGCCGATGCGAGCGGCGGTGAAAGAGGGGTTTGGGTGTAGGCGGTCGGGTGCGTCGTCGGTGGTGGGCATGGGAAACATCCTATTCAGTTCGATATCGATAACCGAAATGTAGTAGTATTTAGAAGATGGTACAATCGGGTACACACATGGTAACATAATGGCTGGTCGGCTACATGTGGTTATGATCCAATCGTACAACACATTTCCCGGAGGCCCAGTATGTCGCCGAATTTAGTGCGTGATAAGTTTTGCAGATTCTGCAGTGCTCCCCTGGTATGCCCAACCTGTGGGGATCGGGACTATTCTTTCCTGGACCAGCACATTTGTAAACATTGCAATACTGAGAACCAGTTCGGCAGGCACTGCGGAAACTGCGGCAAACCAATGCCGGCTGCCTGCATCCTATGCCAGGGCACAGGCAGAATTCCCCATGTCTGTTCAGGCAGGACAAATGTCGCCACAAGCGCTCCCGATCAAACAAAAGCACAGGGCCGGCCGAAAATGGACGTAACCGGCTTGCCGATCAACGTCGATTTCCCCTCCAAATTAGGTGAACCCTGGGAACACGGGCGGCTAGGCAGCATCAAGCCGTTGGGAACGCTCTCAGGCCAGGAGCCACTGGGGAAGTTCCCTGTGGAACCGATACGCCCTTTGTGGGAGAACCAAGGCATTAAGGCACCGTTTGTCCAACCAGATAGCTTTGCCGCCGGCGCCAGCGGGCGGAGCAGTTCAACCTCTAGCGGGGGATGCACCGGCGCAGTAGTCATCCTGGTGGCGTTGCTGGCGCTGGTGTATGTTCTGTGGCCGTGGCTGCAGCGCATGGGGCTGTTCTGAGGCAAGCGAATTGCTGTCGGTGGTTGCGGCGCTCGCTGACAACCACCGACAGGCGTGCGTATCACACCAACACGAGTAATGCCTATTGGGGGCGCCGTCCCCTCCCCGTACACCAACCCCGTCACCCACGTCAGCACCGCCGGCCCGAAGACCCGCTCCAACTTTTCCGGCGCTATCCCCAGGATCTCGCATACGTCGAAGAGCAGCACCAGGGCGTCCAGGGCGCGGCCGTCGGGCAGTTCCTCGCTGTAAAGCTGCGCCAGATTGCGCAGACGCGCCAGTTGTTTGTCACTGACCATGATGGCTTCCTTTCGTTAAGAATTGATGATCTGACGCAGAGGCTGCAAAGATTGCGCAGAGAGAGGGCCGGAGGCACTCGCCATCTTCTCTTCTCCTGTTATCCGCTGCTTCTCTGCGTCCCTACGTCAAAGTGATTGAATCTACCTGAGACCCGCCATGACCCACGCCCGCACGTCGATCCCCGTCGTGTGCATGGCGTTGACATCCTTGGCGCCCACCGGCCGCAACCGCCGCCCGTTAGCAAGCACGCTCAGCCACCACGCCGCGGCCTGGTCGCCGGCGCCGTTGGGATCGGCGTCAAAGGCCACCAGCACCGTCGGCGCCAGCGCCAGCTGCGCCACCCACCCGGCGCGCCGCGCCCCGCCCGTCGCCCCCGTGGCCACGGCGCCGGCCAGGTCGCCCGCTGCCTGGCGCACGGTGAGGGCGTCGATCTCTCCCTCCACCAGCACCACCGGTCGGCCCGGCGTCAGTGTATCGGCGCCATAGAGGGCGTTGGCAAAGCGTGGCCGCCTCCATCGTACTTGGATTGTCCGGCGACGGACTGCCACGGCGCTAGCGGTCGGCGCACATTGACGCGCCAGAGCGCTCCGTCAATCGTCCACGGCAGTACGACGCCACGCGGCAGCCACACCGAGCGGGCGCATGCGCCGTCTGCTGGCGGCAGCCCCCACAAGGCGCGGGCGTCATAACGGTCGCGTGGATTGTAGCCGATGCCCGCCTGCTCGATGGTGAGGTCGTCCAGCCCGCGCCGCACCAGCCACTCGCGGGCGCCTTTACCCTGGCGACCGGCCAACTGCTCGCAGCAGAACGCCACCCACTCCCTAGCTCGCTGCTGCCAGACCGGCGAAGGCGGCGTCAGCGGCGTCGGCACGCCGACCGAGAGCACCTGCGGCGCATAGCGACGGGCGCAGGGATCGGGCGTCTGTCCCAGGCGGGCGCAGGCGTCGCCGTAGCTCAGTCCGTCACGCTCGCGCAGATACTGCACGGCATCCCCGGAGCGGTCGCAGCCGGCGCGCCGACGCGCCGCCCAAACACGCCCAGCGCCCCAAGCGGGGCCACACCTTGAAGCGGTCGCTGCCGCGACGACAAAGCGGGCAGGGACCGGAGTATTCGCCGCCGTGCTTGGCGCTCGTGCGGCGCAACGGCGTATCTTTGCTAATGAGGTCAAGCAGATTCATTGGTTACTCCTTGAAAAAGAAAAGAAGATGGAACCGCCGGAGATGCAGAAAAACAAAACAAAACGAAGGGAGTGACGCGCCCCCGTGGCTGCTCTACAACGCCTACAATGGCTACAACCGCATCCGGCCCCGCCTCTGGAGAGCGACGCCTCGGGGGTTGTATGTGTTGTAGCCGTTGTAGGCGGCACGCCATCGTCTTTCCCTCTCGCCGATGCTCCCGCTGCGCCCTTCGGCGCCCACTGCGGTAAGAAAGACTCACGCCACCACCGAGTACATGACCTGCCCGTGGCCATCCTTGCGCACCACCGTGCCGTCCTTGACTAGCGCCTGCAGGCGGCGGAAGCAGTTGCCCTTCTCCTGTCCCGTGCTCTCAGCGATGTCGCGCAGCGTGGCCGTGCCGAGCATGGTCAGGGCGTCAAGCACCTCCTGCTGGCGCTGTGTGCGCTCCACCGTCTGCGCCTCGCCTTGCACCTGCCAGATGCAGCGCATCTCGTCCCAGCGCACAGCCAGCTCGCGCTCGCACAAATCCCGCCCTGTGACCTTGAGCACCGCCGCCTGCTCACCGCGCTGCTTGTAGAGTCCCCACGCCGCATCGACCACGCCGGCCTTGGCCGTGGAGCCGAGAATGTCATCGATGGCGTCGCCGACGCCGGCCGCTGGCTTGCGATGGTGGTCGATGAGGAGTAGGGCCAGGTCATGACGGGCAGCCAGCCGCTGCAAACTGCTGAGCAGCAGCGTCATGTCCACGGCATCCATAGGGTCGGCGCGGCCCATGCTGCGGCTCAGCGTATCAATGATAATGAGGCGGTAGCCCTGCCCGGCAGCCAGGAGCAGGTCGACCAGCCCCTGCTGCGTCAGCGGCGCCCACGCCGTGTAGAAAGTGATAGCGGCAGCGGCAGGAATGCCCTGCTTGAGCGCCCGCTCCTTGAGACGGCCGGGCGTGTCCTCCAACGCCAGGTACAACACGCCGCCAGCGTCAGCCATCTGGTCGAGCACCGCCTGCCCGCTGCCCACAGCGGCGGCCACCTGCAAGGCCAGCCAGCTTTTCCCCAGTTTGGGGCGGCCGGCCAGGATGGTGAGACCGGCGGGCAGCAGGTCAGGCACCACAAAGCGCGGCGGCGGGAAGTTGGCGGCGTAGAGTTCGGCCACGGTCCACACCGTGCGCAGGCTGGAGTGCTCGTCGTTGGCCAGAAGCGCCACCAGCGCCGGCTCCTGCCGCGCCAGGGCGACAAAAGCGCGCTGCACTCCGGCCTGGCCTTCCTGGTCCCAGGCGACAAGCAGCGCCTGCACCGTCTCGGCCCACGGGCCGAGGTCGGCGCAGGGGGCGGCGGCGGGCAGGGGCGTGCCGTCAAGCAGGGAGCGAATGACGGTGTGGGCGCGACGGGCGACCGGATCGGCGCTCATGAGCGCCCGCCTTGGCGCCGTTGAGCAATCCGTTCTTGGCGCAGAGGCGCAGAGACGCAAAGTTCCGCAGAGAAAGCGGGAGAGGGGAGAGGACACTGCGCTCTGCTGTGCTCTCTGTCTTCCTCTACTGCTCTGCGTCGCTGTGTGGGATCGGCTGGCGCGGCGAAGGAAAGGATCAGTTGATAGACTTGGTGAAGAGCGGTGTGCTGCGTGGGCGTCAGGTTGAGCGGGTCGGCTGGCGCGGCGGCGACGGGTTCGCTGCGCAGCGGGCGACGAACGGTGGCTGTAGACATGGTGGAACTCCTTTCCGGTGAGAGGGGTGGATAGATGCGCCCGGGCAAGGAGTAGGAAAGCACAGCGGCGGGGGTGGAAGGGAGGGGGAAGGGTTGCGGAAGAAGGTGCGGAAGCGGCGGTGGGATGGGCGGAACCTGCGGCGGCAATGTCAGCGCCGAGCGCCAATTCCCAGTTGCACAGACTGGAGGCGACCTGCCAAACCGCAAAAGAACCGGTTCCGCTGGGTGTGGGCGCCGGTTGTCTCTCACGTATTGAACTTTCTTATCACCCCCGGCCTCATCGAACCGATGTTCACCCCCGACGGACTCGCTGCAGGAACTGGGACGATCATCGACGTCACGATGCAATGATGGTGGGGGTAGGGCGCCAAACCAGCGCACGACACCGTCCAGAGATCAGAACGCTCACCCGAAAGCGTTTCGCAACGAGGGAGTGCTGTCTTTGTTGTAGTAGAGGCGGCGTCCCTTGGGCCAAGTAACGATCAGTACAATGGAAAACCCTACACCAGCCACAAATTTCCATGAATCCACATTGCATTTACTCTGGGGGGAATTGTTGGAATTGTGATTACTGTACCCTGTTGAAAGGGCCGCCTGGCGCCGGCAAAACCTTACTTGCCCGCGCCTTGCCCTCCATCCTGCCGCGCCTGACCTTGCGTGAGGCGCTGGAAATCACACGGGTCTACTCCGTAGCCGATGCGTTGCCCGGTGGCGAGCCGTTGGTGCGCACGCGACCCTTTCGTGCGCCGCATCACACGATCAGCCATGCTGGGCTGGTGGGCGGCGGGCGTTGGCCCAAGCCGGGCGAGATCAGCCTGGCGCATCGAGGCGTGCTCTTCCTCGACGAATTGCCCGAGTTTGGTTCGCGCAACCTTGAGACGCTGCGCCAACCGCTGGAAGACAAGGTGGTCACGATCAGCCGCGCCAGCGGTTCGCTCACGTTTCCCGCGGCGTTTCAAGCGATTGCCGCAATGAATCCCTGTCCCTGCGGTTACTACGGCGACGACCGCCAACCATGCACCTGCTCGCTCTCTGCGGTGCAACGCTACCAGCACCGCATCTCCGGCCTGTTGCTCGACCGCATCGATATCCATCTCGACATGATGCGCGCCCCTTTTCAGAAGCCGGCTCCCTCGAAGCGGGCGAGGATTCGGCGGCGATCCGGGCACGGGTAGAAACCGCGCAAGGTGCAAGAGGAGCGTTTCCGCAAATGGGGCAAACCGCACGTCTTCGTCAATGGAGACATGGGGCCGGCCGAGGTGCAGGCATTCTGCGACATCGACGAGGCCGGCCGCAACCTGATGCGCGCCGCCATGCAGCAGATGAACCTGAGCGCGCGCGCCTATCATCGCATCCTGAAGCTGGGGCGCACGATTGCCGATCTGGCCGGCGAACCAAAACTCCAGGTGCACCATCTGGCGGAGGCGCTCCAGTACCGACCGCGGCTGCTCCCCTGAAATTGCCCCAAAACAGTGCAACGGATGCCAGAGAAACAACGAATTTTTCTCCTTTGCGCCTTCGATCCTTTACGTCTTTGCGTGAAGGTCTGTTCTCAAATCAATTCTCTGAGGCGCTATTTGAAAACCACGAAGCCACAAGGGGCGCAAAGGGGCACAAAGAGAAGCATCGCAGAGACCGCTTCCAGATGCTGCTTTGCGCTGCTTAGCGTACTTTGCGTCTTGATAGTTAACTTTTAACTTTTCAAATCAATTCTCTGAGGGAAGGAGATGGCGTCATGTGCAAAATTACAATCGACCTGGTAAGTCCTGCCGGCGTGCCTGTGACGCTCGAAGTCGATAAGACGGACGACCATCAGACGATCATCGAACTGCTTGACCGCGCGGAAAAGATCGGCGCCTACTTCAGCCAGCGCGGGTGGAACTTCGCCCATCTCGAAGCAACCGGGCCGAGCGCGGCCGAACTGGCCCAGGCGCCGACCTTTGCCGGCTATCCTTGTAGCCCGACAGTCGACGAACGCGGCCTGCCCACGTGGCTGATCGTCGATGGCAAGCAGGCGCAGCGCCGCGAAAAGCAGGGCGACACCTGGTACAGCGTGCGCTTGCCGGATGGAAGCTATGCACAGGTGGTGCGGATTCCCAAGGGAGAGCGCGTCCCCGAAGTGAACGGGTTGTAAATCCGATCAGAAAATCATTTGGGTCAACCGGAATTCATGTGGTCGGACTTTACGTGCCGGGGACGGGCTGAGCGTTGTCTGCTCGACCGAAGCACCGCAAGCCCGTCCCCGGCACGTAACCACACGCGATCCGCTTGACCCAATCATTTTTGACGCAAAGGCGCAGAGAAGCAGAGGCTCGCCGAGAAAGGCCATGTTATGCTTTATCGCGCTTTGCAGCAACATGACCTATTTGCGAAGTGGAGCCGAGCAGTTGTCTCACTTGCGCTAGCGGCAGGGCATGGCGAATATGCCCGTCGCGCCCGACGACAGTTTCCGCCGCGCAGAGAGAATTGAGCACCGCTTCTTCCACCGCTTCGACTACCGCGGGCAGCAAGCTTTCCAGCGCCGCCGCCTCGTTTGCAAGCACCGACGCCGGCCTCACGATCGGGGGAGCGAATGCTTCGTGATAAATGCGCCGCACGGTCGAGAAAGCGATGACAAACTCACCGCTGCCGTGGCCGATGGTGGCGCCGGTGCGCGCCAACCCCGCTTCAGCACGCACACAGAGGCGATGCAACTGCCGTGCGTCGAGCGGCGCGTCCGTCGCCAGCACGACCATCACCGAGCCGTGCGCCGGCGCCGCTTGCGCGGGCGCACGCAGCACCTGCCCCACCGGCCACGCCCCAAAGCGCAACTCCTCCGGCCGGCCAAAGTTGGTCTGCACCAGTGCGCCGACGAGAAACCCGCCGGCCTCAGCGGGTGTTGCACGACTGGCCGTGCCGATGCCACCCTTCCAGCCGTAGCAAGTTGTCCCCGCGCCCGCGCCGACCGCGCCTTCGCTGACCGCCCCCGACGCGGCTGATACCAGTGCGGCGCGTACGTGCTCCGCCTTCACGTGCCGGCCTTGGATGTCGTTGAGATAGCCATCGTTGCATTCGCCCACCACGGGGTTGACCGTGCTGGTGGCGATGCCGATGTCGGGGTTGGCGTGGAGCGCGTGGTCGACCAACGCATCGGCCACGCGCCAGACGTTGAGTGTGTTGGTCAGGGCGATGGGGGTTTCGAGTTCGCCCAGTTCGCGCACTTGCTCAAAGCCGCACGCCTTGCCATAGCCATTGATCGTGTGGACGGCGGCGGCGACTTTTCACGGAAAAGATTGCCGGCATGGGGCAGAATCGTTGTGACGCCGGTGCGCGCCGGGCCTGCGCCGGGCAGGAGCGGGCCTTCACCAAACCAGACAGTGGCATGTCCCACGCGCACGCCCGCCACATCCGTGATCGCATTCAACGGGCCAGGCGGCAAGCGCCAGAGAGCATCCACCCCAAGCATGCGCGCACGCGGCCGGGTCGTCATCGTCAGACGGACGAGCCGGTGCGACCGCTGGCTGTGCCGCGCAGCGCCGAAACGACGGCCACCACGATCACAGAGGCGACGATCAATTCGAGCACCAGGTTGACCGACACCGAGGCAAGCGTGGCGAAGAAGGGCACGTTGAGACGCAACGCGATGGCGCCGATCACCAGAAGCGTGTTCGTCAGCGTGCCGGCGACTGCACTGAAGATCAAGCGCAGTTGCATGTTGGCGGACCTCAGCCCAGTGTAAACCAGCCAGGCGACCGGGCCGATGAAGAGGCGCGGGACCACCGAAATAATCGGGTCGACGAAGATGGCGTTCGGGCTGCCCGCGGGTTGTTGCGAGGCAAGAAAGAGGCTAAAGACGCCAAACGCACCGCCCACCACCAACCCAACCCACGGCCCTTCCAGGATGCCGCCGATGATCGCCGGCACGTGCATGATCGTGATCGCGATGACCGGCCCCAGCGCAATAAAGCCGAGCGAAATAAAAGGCCCCATGTTGAGCGGAATCGACATCACGATGCTGATGGCGATCAGCACGGCCGTAATGACGAGCTTGCGCGTGGTTGACGAAGTGTTCTGCACAGGAATCCTCCTCCAGACTTGAGTACAAAGGCGAAACGTAACGATTCAGCCATCACCAGCATAGACCACGGATGGGGCGGATTAGGCGGATGCTCACGGATTGCCATCCGCAATATATCCGGATTTTTCCGTCTACTCTGCCTAGTCCCTGGTCTATAGAACTGGGCTGAATCGTTACGGCGAAATCAAGATAGCGGGTATAGCGTTGGGCGCCAGATCGCCCCTGTCCTTATGGAAGCCGGCCCCAGGTAGCGTACCAGACGCCGCCGACAAAGACAAGCATGGCCATTGTCACCACCACATCCACCCACGAACCGTGCAACTGGATAAATTTTGTGCGGCCACGACCGCCCAGATAGCAGCGCGCCTCCATCGCCACCGCCAGATCTTCGGCGCGACGGAACGCGTTGACAAAGAGCGGCACGACCAGCGGCAAGATCGACTGTGCGATCTGCTGCGGCTGTTTCCAGCTCAACGCGCCAATCTCGCCGCCGCGGCTCGCCTGCGCCTTGATCACGCGCTCCAGCTCCTCGGTGAGAATGGGCACAAAGCGCAGCGCAATCGTGAGCACCAGTGCAAGTTCATGCACAGGCAGGCCGAGGCGTGCACCGGGCTGGAGCAGAAGTTCGACGCCGTGCGTCAGTTCGGTGATCTTGGTCGTCAGCGTCGGCAGGCTGACCAGCAGCAGGATCGACATCAGCCGCACCAGGCTGATAGCGGCCAGCAGCAGCGCAGTGTTTGTCACCCGAATCGGGCCCCAGTCGATCAACAACAGACCGCCCGGCTGGAACCAGCTCAAATAGAGCACTGAAAACGACAGGAAGAAGAGAATGACGGGCAGACCCCGCAGAAACGGGCGCAGCACAAAGGCGACAGGAATGCGGCTCAGCCGCACCAGCGCCAGAATCGTGACGAGATAGATCAGCGAAGCAGTCAACGAGCGGCTGAAGGAGACCGCCATGAGCAGAAAAAAGGTGCAAAGCAATTTGGTGCGCGGATCCAACCGATGGATCAATGTAGCGCCGGGGATATATTGGCCGATCAGGATGTTGCGTGAGAGTTCCAGTGACATAGAGACCTGCTGAATCCAATCAGGGCGAAACGTCGCTCCCGGTATACGATAGCGCAAAGGTCGCACCGGCGTCAATTGAACGCCAACAGATTTTCGAGAACATTTTATTGGCGAGGTCTTTGCGGCTTTGCGCCCTTATCACTACAATGCATGTTTGTTTCGTTGCATGGCGGTCGTAGTTCCCGCCTTATCAAAACAGAGGGGAAAGTAAAGTGTGGGCAGCCAAAACGTAGTCAGCCAAGCAGAGGCAAAGCACAAGGAGAGCGGGATGTCTGCACCGGTCGCCCTGACGTTGACCCGGTCGGCGGTGGTCATCATTGCGGCGTATATCGGCGCGCAAATGTTGGCGGACATCACCAGCCTGAAGATCGGCGTCGTCTTCGGATTGGCCGTGGACATGGGCACCTTTGTCTATCCGATCACCTTCACCCTGCGCGATGTGGCGCACAAGACGATCGGCAAACGCAACACGCAGGCGTTGATCTGGATGGCGGCGGGCGTCAATCTCTTTGCCGCGCTGTACATCTGGTGGGTAAGCACCGTGCCGGGCGACGCGTCCTGGGGTCTCAACACCGAATGGGGCGCGGTCTTCAATGCCTCGCTACTGGGCCGCATCGTGATCGCGCTCGATCATCGCCGAAATTGTGAGCGAACTGGTGGACACGGAAGTCTACCATTGGTTTGTCACGCGTCACCCATCGCCATCAGTGGGCGCGCGTCCTGCTGAGCAACAGCGTCAGTGTGCCCATCGACAACCTGATCTTTGCGGTCGGCGCGTTCGGGGGCGTGCTGCCGTGGGAGGTCGTGTGGCAGATTTTCCTCTTCAACCTGGTGCTCAAATATGCCGTAACCGTGGTGAGTATGCCCTTGATCTACGTCACGGGCGACCGAGACTGGAGCGAGCAGTAGATACACAGAGAGGTTCTGGCCACCAGGAAGCTTTGGTTTGGCGCATGGAAGGAGAACACAGATAAGCGCCGATAACCTCAGATAGACGCAGATGCTTTGCCGCAGCACTGCTTTGCTCTTATCTGTGCGTATCCAAGTTTATCTGCGACTATCTGCGTTCCCTTGCGATCGCTCCACTCAAACTTTGAGGTTTGACAGACGACTAGAATGTGGCAATCCAGTTGTTCTAATTGAACGGCAGCATGCCTGGCGCGGCCAGAACCGGCAGATAGATGTGAAAAATTTCTGCCGCTATCGTAACGGTCGCCGTTGCCGTTGCCCCTTGGCTGTCACTGATCACATAGGTAAAATTGTCCGCGCCAGCGTAGTCACTGTTTGGTGTGTAAGTGATGCTGCCGGTTGACCAGCTTGCGATGCCATGTTGCGGCATATTGACAGCAACAATCGCAAGCGTATCTCAATCAACGTCGTAGTCATTTTCAAGCACCGGAATCGTGAAGAGCGCCGTCGGTTGTGTTCGCTGCTGAGCTGCCATTGCCACTGGATAGAAATCGTCGACCGCGACAGGGGCATCGTTGACCGGTCGCACTATAAAAGTGAGCGTATGCAGGGCGCTGGTGGCGAAACCGTCGCTCGCGGCAAATTGAAAAGTGGCGTAGGGCAGCCCATTTTGATCAGCCGTAGGCATAAAGAGCAGGCTGGATAGAAGATCAGGCGTGATCGTTTGTCCTGGGATTACAGGCTGGCCGGCCAACGTCAGCGCGCCAGAGATAGGCAGCGTTTGAATGACAATTACACGCTGCGATTGGGAGGTAAAGGGGCCACCACCTTAGCCGATAAGCGTGTTGCCATTAGGTAAACGGGTGGTGCTTCACATTCAGGATAAAGAAGGCTATACCGGATGAAGGATAGGGACGGATAACGCCGCCGACAGAGCACCTATCGACGCCGGCGGTTCGCTCCTTGACAGTGGCAAATCGTATCTTCACGCTAACAAATCACCTTTCAGTGTTGATAGATCATTTGGCGATGCCTGCAGATTGCACATCAACTCTGATAGATTGCGTCGCAGCGTTGATGCATTGCACCTTGGCTCTGACAGATCGTTTAGCGACGTTGACTAAGCGCCTATCGACGCCGACTGATCATATAACGGCGTCGGCAGCTCACCTATCGATGCTGGCTGATGGCGCATCGGTTCTGACAGATCGCTGATCGACGTCGGCAGATTATCTATCGATGCTGGCTGATGGCACATCGGCGCTGACAGATCGCTGAGCGACGCCGACAAATCACCTGTCAATGCTGGAATTATGGCAAATGACGCAGCCAGTTTCGTCAGTTCGTCTCATGTGGCGTCGTCGAGATTGGTTATGATCAACTCACATGATTTACCGTTTGAAGAAACGCATTGTCACGTGCGGGCGCCTTGCAGCTTCTCCCTTACGGCCAGCGCGTCGCCTTCTCCCGGCAGATCGTAGATTTGGCATCTCCTCCCTGAGGCCACCATTGTGAAAGGAGATCAATATGCTGGCCGAACAACGTTTTTCTTCGGGTGTAATAACAAATGGCGTCGCGCCCATCGAGGTCGCCGGCGTGGCTGCCCTCGGCGCGCCGCTATCGGCGTCGGGACAATCGGCGTCGCCAACGGAACCGCAAGAACGGCGCCGGCAGTCGCAGAAGCAATTGGCGCGACTGGATGAAGTGGCGTGGATGCTGAATGGGCTGACCACCGCCGATGCAGCGTTCCAGAGTGCAATGGCGGGCGCCGGACTGATGGAAGCGTATCTGGCGGAGTGCAACGCCCGGTACGTAGCGGCGGAACAGGCGGTCGAGGCGCGCCATCGCGCCATGATCGACGCGCTGACCGCAACCGAGGCGCTGGCAGCGGCGAATTTCCAGGCGTGCGGCCTACAGTGCGTTCCGCCAGGTGGCGCGCACGGTGGTGACGAGCAGTTCAGGGCAGGCGGCGCTCGATCTGGACGAGGCGACGCCGCCGATCGGACAGCCTTTCTGCGCACGGCCGCGGCGGCGCTGACGACGGCGCAGGACGAACCGTATGCGCTGCTGCTACAGGCGGCGACCTTTGGGCCGGAGCGCGTGGCGGCGACGTTGGCAATGCTGGATGTGCTGGCAACCGCGGCCACGGTGCAGGCCGCCGCGCAGCACCGCGCCCGGCTGACGACGCAGGCGCGCGACGCGGCGGTGCGCGAACTGGGGACGGTGGCGCGGCAGATCAAAGTGGAAGTAAAGACGCTGCTGCGCCGCAACCCGCAGTTGTCACCGCCGGTCGGGTTTTCGAGGTAGGGCAGGGATAGATGGAGTGTAGCGGCGGCGATGGCTGCTGAAAGAGAGTGGGGTGCGACTCTTGTCGCACCCCACTCTCTTTTATTGCACGGCTTGCGACGCCGCCTGCGAGTGCGCGGCGCCTTATGCGGAATATCAGCGGATGGCCCTCAAGTTGGGAGGCGCCCAGTACGTCCCCAGACTGGCTGGGCAAAAGTTTTCACCAAAGGGCGCACCCTATGGCCAGCACTGGAGACGGTCTCGCCAAAAATTTTGGACTCACCCGAGCGTGACCAATCAAAGGGAGTCGGGGTAGATCAGGTGGGAACTATACAGAAGTAGGCGATTCTATCGCAGTCAACATCGCCAGCGCAAAGAACAGCCAGGGTAGAAACGCCAGCTTTGTTCCCCACAGCGGTGCGTCGAGCAGGCCGTGCACCAGCATTGCCGTCAGCCCACTCAGCACGCCAGCCGCCAGCGCCCAGTTCAGCCCGTTCGCAGGTCGGCGCAGCGCACTGATCAACCGGACAAAAACCACCATCAAAATAGCCAGATAGGCGACGAGACCCGGGATGCCAAGATCGATGCCCACCTGCAGCAACAGATTGTGCGCGTGCGGAATCTCGATCGACGGCGGGATCAGGAAATAGGGGTAGAGCAGCGGGATGACCCGATCGAACGCACCCAGGCCGACGCCGGTAAAGGAGAAATCCTGCAACGCGTAAAACGCACGGCTCCAGATCTCCAACCGTTCGTCCAGCCCTCCCACCGCGCCGGCGCTGCCAATCTGTTCGAGCAGCGCTGCGGGCCCGATCCAGAGCACCGCAGCCAGAACAGCCACCAACAATACGGGGAGCATCCATAGCAAACGCGGCCAACGCAAAACCAGCACGACGAGCAACCCGATGCCAGCCGCCAACAGCGCGCCGCGACTGTCAGCCAGGAGGATGACTGCCACGATCAGCAGGGCGAGCAGGAGCAGCCCTGCTCTTGGCAAGGCCTGGCCGCGGCGAGGCTTGTTTGAAAGTGGCGCCACGGCCAGGGCTGTGATCAGCGGGAATAGAACGACGAGCGCACCGGCTAAAATGTTGGGGTTGATCGTTTCACCTAAACGCGTTGTCAGCGGCGCCGCCAGTTGCTGCAGCGGGACGATCAGCGGCCAGGTCGACTCCTGCGTCCCCAGCAGCGGCCCGACCAGCGCCAGGGCGGTCGCAAAGGCCACGAGCAGCCACGCTAATGCGCCTGGCCGACGTTGCAGCGGCGGCCAGGCGATCGCGGCGCCATACAAAGCGACGCCCAGCAGAAGATATCCCGCCACGCGCCAGGCCACGGCAGCATCGACCGCGGCCCAGAGATTCACCGGCAGCCAAAGCAACAGCACGGCCAGCGCGCTGTGCAACGGCGCGGGCGGCAGCAAACGCCGGGTCAGCAGCCAGCGCAGCGGCCAGCCGATGAAGAGCGCCAGCACGATGAAAGGCTGCCAGCCATCCGGCAGCCAGCGGCCCGGCAGCAAGATCAAGGGCGTCAGACACAGGATCCAGAGCGGCTCCAAACGCAACAGACGTGAGATCATCAAGAGGTGAGGGGGGGCGCCCCTGCCGACGGCGCCGGGTTGATGCGAGTGGCGGATGAGAATAGCTGGGCTTCGTTAGCAGGTATGCGCTCCGGCTCTGGCGGGCAATACTCAGGGATCAAGTTTTGCAAGCTGCGGATGACAGAGGTGCGGTCGTTGAGGTCGGCGGCGCGCGCCAATGCTGTGATGGTCTCGTCCAGGCGGTCGGGCACAAAACTGCTGGCATTGCCGGCGATAAATATTTTTTCATGGCGCGTGCGCGCATAGTGTTCGCCCGACACAAAGAGTTCCTCGAAGAGCTTTTCACCTGGACGCAGACCGGTAAACACGATTTCGATGTCGCGGCCCACTTCCAGACCGGAAAGCCGGATCAGATCGGTCGCCATGTCGACGATCTTGATCGGCTCGCCCATATCCAGCAGAAAAACTTCCCCACCTTTGCCCAGCACACCCGCCTGCAACACCAACTGCACGGCTTCGGGGATGGTCATAAAGTAGCGCTTCATCTCCGGGTCGGTCACCGTCACCGGCCCGCCTGCAGCGATCTGTTGGCGGAAGGTAAGCACCACGCTGCCGCGGCTGCCCAAAACGTTGCCAAAGCGCACCGCCATGTAGGGCATCCCGCTCTCCAGCGCGGCTTCATGCACGATCAGCTCCGCCGCACGCTTGGACGCACCCATCACACTGGTCGGGTTGACGGCCTTATCGGTCGAGATCATCACGAAGTGCTGCACGTCCACCGCGCGCGCGGCCTGAACGACGTTGCGCGTGCCCAGCACGTTGTTGGTGATGGCTTCGGCCGGGTTGAACTCCATCAGCGGCACGTGTTTGTGCGCCGCGGCGTGAAAGACAATCTGTGGCTTGAGGTCACGAAAGAGCGTCAAAATGCGGTCGCCAAAACGAATATCAGCGATCACAGGCTTGATCACGACGCGACCGCCGAGCGTGCGTCGGTTCTCCATGACCAGTTCGTTGTGGATCTCGAAGATCGAATTTTCCCCATGGCCCAGCAGCACCAGTTCCGCGGGGCGACAACGTAGAATTTGCCGGCACAATTCGCTGCCGATCGAGCCGCCGCCGCCGGTGACGAGCACGCGCTTGCCGCGCAAACTCTCGGCGATCGCGGCCGTATCGGTGTGAATGGAGTCGCGGCGCAGCAGGTCTTCGATGCGGATATCGCGGATCTGCGAAAGATGCACCGTGCCGTCGATCAGTTCGTAGAGCGCCTGGGATGGTGCGCGGTTGGACGCCGGCCTGCTCGCTGATCTGCATGATCTCGCGAATATCGCGTCCGGGCGCGGTTGGCATGGCAATGATGATCTGATCGACGCCGTAACGCTTGACGAGATCGGGTATGGCGCTGCGATTGCCCAGAATCGGCACACCGTTGACGCTCAATTTGCGCTTGACCGGGTCGTCATCGACAAAGCCGACCACCTCGATGCCCAGCGCGCGGTTGGACTGCATCTCGCGCAGCACGAGCGCACCCGCGTCGCCGGCGCCGGCGATCAGCACCTTGCTGGGATTCTGGACGAACGCGCGCAATTGCGCCAGCTCATGCGGACGATAGCGTTCCTGCACCAGGCGCAACATAAAGCGGCTGCTCGCCAACAGGCCGAGACTGAGCAACCCTTCCAAGAACCAGATCGACCGCGAAGGCATATAGGGCGCGCCGAACGCCGGCAGCATCCCGAAATTGATGACAAAGATGAGCGCCGAACTGGCCAGACCGGCCAGCAGGATCATCTTCATCTTGACAACGCTGGCGTAGCGCCACATACGGTTGTAGAGGCGAAAACCGAAGTAGGTTGGCAGTCGCACCAGCGGGACGAGGAGAAAGTAAGTCCAGTTTTGTTCAATGTAAGGCCAGACGCCGATCAGCGCCTCATAACGAACGACAAACGCCAGGATGATAGCAAAGACGATGAGCAGCAGATCGAGCGCCATCAGATAGCGCACGCGCAGACCAATGAGGGTTGGGGGTGTGAATTTTCTGGTTTGTTCAGGGTGCATAGGTCTTCTACTCCGCCGTCTGGACAAGCTGGCCCTTTGCGGGTGCTGTGGCTCCAAACATTGACAATCTATTCATCACCATCCCGCAGTCGAGATGGCATGTTTTATTATAGCGCTATCTTATTACAGAAAAGGAATCACCGCGCCGCTACGGTGATATAGCGCAGCAAGCCCTCCTGGAGGAAAGGTAACGCTTCAGTCCAGTTCTATCGGCCACGGATTAGACAGAGTAGACGGAAAAATCCGGATATATTTCGGATGGAAATCCGTGAGCATCCGCCTAATCCGCCCCATCTGTGGTCTACGCTTGTGATGGCTGAATCGTTACGATGAAAGCCGATATGCGATTCAAGCCAATGATCTGTCGAAGAAGATGACGGTATAGGCCCAAGAAGGTCACGGGGGAGGTCGTCTTCATAGCAGATTCGGGTTCAATCGGCTTGATGAGGAATAAGTGAAGTCAGGTTAGTAGTTTAATAATGCTTCGACTGCACGTCGGCGGGGCAATGCTAGCTGCGGCAAACGACGGCGCACGACCGGCAGGGAACGCGCTGTGAGGCGGCGCCCCTCCGGTGGAAAATCCCATAGCAAACCGGCAACGATCTGCTCAGTCTCCAGCGCCGCCTGCTGTTCTTTTTTTTTAACTTCTGCTTCAGTGGCCAGGTGCAATTGGGTCAAAAAGGCGCCCAATGCCTCATGCGACACAGGCTTTGTCAGCAAAACCTGGCCGGATATCCCTTGCTGGTTGATCGTCAATAAGTGTTCGTAGGCTACCGGCGCACGCTTTCGATCGGCCAGTGCAAACAGCATCGGCAAGTCATAGATCTGACAAATATAATAGAGGTCGATGATGTCCTTGACCGCGGCGCGATCTTCAAAGGCTGTGATCTTGTTGGCGCCAATATCGGCCAGTGAATTGGTATAGACGCCCTGAGGCAATCGGATCAACTTCCCCGTCAGTTGTGAGTCGCGCACCATGTCGACCTTGAGGTGGACGCCTTGCGCGACGACAAAAAAGCGCACAAACCAGGCAGATAGCTGTTCCACCGTCACCGCCAGCGCGCGCTGCTGTAAGCGTGCGATCAGTTCATTGGCGATGTACTGCAATTGGGAGCCTTGGGTGAAGAAATCCAACTCCTCCGAGAGGCGGTGATGGAAATGAAAACGCGCCAGGGCGGTGCCACCGGTCAAATAAATGGCATCTTCGAAAACTGAGGACGCTTCAAACACGACATCCTGCAAGGGGTAGAGAATGTTGTTATAAGCGGCAAGTTCCTCGGCGGTCGCCTGGCGACAAAACTGGTCGAACATGATGAGATTTCCATTTCCTTATTTCTCCCCAGCGAGCTTGAGCACAACCGCTCGTGTGTGAGGCGCCAGGCGGAAACGCAAAGCCTGCAATTGATCGAGCACGGGAGCAAGAGCAGGTATCAGACCAGCCCGTCTGGCGTCCAACAGCAATCCCAGCGTGCCGGTCAGGCGGATGCCGAGAACTTCGGCTAGTTGCCTGGCAAGGGCATCATCCAATACGACGACGGCATCAGACGATTCCAGTGCCAGCATTAGTACTTGCGTCTCACCCGCACCCAGATCTGTGACCAGCGGCACGGCTAGACGACTCTGTGGCGCTCGAATCGACACCCAATCCAACTGGTTCAAGTCAGGCAAATCAACACCGCGCACCCGGCCTTCCTCGAGCTCTGCCATAACCGCAGGCGGAACTGTGAACCGACCAACAAGTGTGTGCACAACGTCCAGTAGTCCTGCCTGATGCAAGTATTGGAGTGGGGACGTATTGCAGATGATCTCAGGCAAGGCGCTCCTCGCGTTGGAGTTGTTCCTCGGTCAATCGGAAGGTATCAATGTTGTAGTCAGCCAGGCGCGCCAGGAACACAACTCGAGGTACACCCGCCAGGCGCGCCGCCGCTCCGGAAGAAAGCCGTCCCATCTCATAATACTTCATCGCCGCCGCCATGCGCAGGTCTCTGGCAAAGTCGTCACCAGAGACCTTGAGCGCCAAAAGGCTTGCTTGCGGCACGTCGACCAGAGTTACATCCATCGTTGCAGCCATTGCCACCTCCTCAGAACCAGGCAACCCCATCATGTAGTCTGCCAACATTATACCTGGAAGGAATGAGGGAGGCCAACCACGCTGGATTGAATGCCAGCACACGACAGCGGAAGGCTGCGTTTCGCCCCTCGCAACTCAAATCCGCAGTGGTCGCGCCGGCGAGCCAACGATGGTGACGCCATCGGGCACGTCGCGAGTGACGACCGCACCGGCGACGAAGGCAGCGCGGGCGCCGATGGTGCGCCCCGGCAAGATGGCGCCGCCGATGCCGATCTGCGTTTTAGCGCCGACGTGCACATGGCCGGCGGTTGAGACGCCCGGCCCGATGTGCACATGGTCGCCGATTCCGTTGTGGTGGCTCAGACAGCCCGCGCTATTGAGCAGGACGTTGGCGCCGATCTCAGTGGCGATGCTGACAACTGCGGTGGCGCCGATATAGCAGCCAGGGCCGACGACTACATCGCGCGCCACTGTTTCTCCTGGCGATGAAATCGTGCTGGCTTTGTTTTTTAAGCAAATGGGAGTGCCGTGCTCTAAAAGGGCACACGCATAGCAGCTAAGGGCTTGCCTGCTCCTATGCGATGGACGCATTGAATCACATGAACCACGCGCGCCAGATCATCTTCGGCGAGGTTGGAGCCGGAAGGCAGACACAGTCCCTGAGCGAACAACTGCTCGGCCAATCTTCCCCCAACGCACTCGCATCCTGCGAAAACCGGTTGCAAGTGCATCGGTTTCCACAGTGGGCGCGCTTCGATATTGGCGGCTTCCAATGCCAACCGAATGTCTTCCCGGCTAGCGCCAAAGGCTTCTTCATTTACGGTGATGCACGATAGCCAGCGCGTATGACGCCCCCAAGTCGATTCAGGCATGAAGTTGATGCCGGGCAACTCGCCAAGTGTTTCTACATAGAAATCAAAGTTGCGGCGTCGGGCTTGAACCCTCTCTTCAAGCACCTGCAATTGTCCGCGGCCGATACCGGCCAGCACGTTGCTCATACGGTAGTTGTAGCCGATCTCTGAGTGTTGGTAGTGGGGCGCCGGATCACGCGCCTGGGTGGCCAGCTTGCGTGCGTGGGCGATCAGTTCACCGTCATCCGAAACCAACATGCCGCCGCCCGAGGTGGTGATGATCTTGTTGCCATTGAAGGAAAAAACGCCAGCCTTCCCAAATGTCCCCGGCGCACGCCCCTTGTAGGATGCGCCCAGCGCCTCAGCGGCATCCTCAATGACAGGAATGTCATAATGCTTGCAGATCGTCAAGATAGGATCTAGATCGACGCTCTGGCCGTAGAGATGCACGGGCACAACCGCTTTGGGCGGCTTGCCCTGGCGCGCCTTGCGTTCGACCGTCTCGGCGAGCAGCAGCGGGTCCATGTTCCAGGAAATGCGCTCGCTGTCGATGAAGACCGCACGCGCCGAGATATACGATCGGGTTGACGCTGGCGGAGAAGGTCAAGGTAGAGACGAGCACCTCGTCGCCTGGCCCGACGCCGGCCAACAGCAGCGCCAGGTGCAACGCGGCTGTGCCCGAGCTGAGTGCAGCGGCATGGTGCGCCCCAACCACCGCCGCAAATTCCTGCTCGAACGCATCGACGTGCGGGCCAAGCGGCGCAATCCAGTTGGTGGCGAAAGCGTCCTGGACATACTGCTGCTCCCGGCCGGACATATGGGGAGAGGAAAGGTAGATGCGCTTCATTTTCACTCAGCCGGTTGCCAACGACCTGGCAGGTCTGGTTTCTGTGTTCGGATTCGAGCAAAGTTGGTATTCCTGGATGAGGAGATTGGCAGGAATGTGCATCCCTTTTTCCAGCCGCCGGATCATGGCAAGGGACAGGGGACGCCGTTTTTCCATGATATCCCAGACCCGCTGGCGTGGCCCGATGTAAGCTTCTAACGCTTTACGTGTTAATCCCTGCTGCTCCAGTACAAATTCAATCAGCGAGATGGGATCGGAGGCGGCGCCCATCGGGTAGTGAACATCTTCATACGCGGCAATCAACGTCACCAGCAAGTCGAAGCGATCTCCCTCTGGCGTACCTGGCATGACATTGCCCATCATCTGCTCGACCTCGGCCAGCGCTGCCATGTAATCGGCCTGGGTTTTGATCGGTCGCACCAGCACTGGGTCAGATAGCGGTTGCGTCAATTTTGTCATAATCTGCGTGTGTTCCAACGAACCGAATATAGACGGTCTGAAATCGATACTCAACCTTGACGACAAGCCGAACCTCGTTACCGGCAATATTGAAAACAATCCGGTTGTCCGGCAGAAAGTCGGCGCTGCGAAAAGCCCTCTTCACGTCTGCCGGCGTCTCCCACACCGAGCTTTCGACAAGTCGATGCCAATCATCGAGCGGCTGACGAACGCGTGGATGGCGGATCTGAAATGCACGCAGCGTTTTGCGGGAAATGATGCGCATTGAAACTTCGTCACCTTTTTGGTGACATTCTAGCAAATGAAGTGGCTTGCGTCAAAAGCGACGCCCCATCTTGCGTAACTCAGATTTGCTGGTGTGGCCGCGCCGGCGAGCCAACGACGGTGACGCCGTCAGGCACGTCGCGGGTGACGACCGCACCGGCGCCGACGATGGCGCGGGCGCCGATGATGCGCCCCGGCAAGATGGCGCCGCCGATGTCGATCTGCGTTTCAGCGCCGACGCGCGGGCCAATCGGCGCAATCCAGTTGGCGCCGAAAGCATCCTGGATATACTGCCGCTTCAAGCCGGACATGTGGGGGGGGAGGAAAGGTAGAGCGCTTCATTGATATGGTTGCGTCGATGCCGTACTCATGGTTCAGGGATAGCGGCCCAGTGCATAAAGTTCCTGGCGCAGGAGTAGACGATCAATTTGGTTGAGTTGCAACAGCCGAATCGTTGCTTTGCCATTTAGTAAATGTTGCATAGTCGGCATGAAGCAGACAATACTCGCAGCGTCGGCGAGCGCGTCGAATCACTTCTCGGCGAACAGCCAAAGGCAGATAGGTCATACAGCTTATAAATCCAGACGGCGATATGCCTTTGCCTTTAGCAAAGACATCATTCGATCAATCTGGATATAGTGCTCCAGTTCTTCTTCCTCCGCTGTGGTCAGTTCTCGTTGACGGTGCAATGCAAGCAGTTCGCTGAACCGTTGCTGCACAGCGGCAGATGGACGAAATGCGATGATTTCCTGCGGAGATGGGCTCTCCACCAGAAAGTCCAGCACCTGTTCGTAAAACGGTAGAGTAGGCAACGTTCTGCTGTCCAAAGTGTTTTCCCGCCTTTTGCACAACCGATAGGAACGTTCCACCGTCCAACGCTGTCGATGGAGAAATGCAGAAGCATATCTGTGATTATACATGATTGGGAGGCTGCAGCATAAGGTGAAATCGATGAGGGTGTCCTGATTGGGAGCCTTGGGTGAAGAAATCCAAGTCTTCCGAGAGGCAGTGATGGCAATGAAAACGCGCCAGGACGGCGCCACCGGTCAGATAAATGGCGTCTTCGAAGATCAAGGACGCTTCAAACACGACGTCCTGCAAGGGATAGAGAATGTCGTTATAAGTGGCAAGTTCCTCGGCGGTTGCTTGGCGACAAAACTGGTCGAACATGGCAAGATTTCCATTTCCTTGCGAAGGTGATCCGAACGACTTGGCGTTCCCTCCTATTGTACCCACCTGGTCTAACCGGTCAATCTGGAATCAAGCGAACGGGTCTACTTCACGTTTGGGGCAAATAACGTCC
>JADJVW010000041.1 GCA_016710365.1 Candidatus Caldilinea saccharophila
CCCTCCCCGGAGGAGTCTGCCTAACGACTCAATTCGCCGAAGATGAACGTGTTGAGCGTCAGAAATTGATGTTGTGTTATTGACTACAATTGAAGGAGACGATCATGCGACTCTACCAACGCACCGTGGCCCATAGAACATTCACAATTGCCCTGGTTGTTGCTTGCATACTGATCTGCATCCTTGCCGCATCCTCAGTCTATGCTTTTCCAGGAAGCCGCTGGACAGTTCAAAGCAATGAACGGCTTGAAGTCTTGCGTGACTATGCCTGTTTTGGCGAAGGGAAACCGGACGCATCAAAAAGAGAACGTGAAACCTCTAAGGTCGTCACTTTTTCCCGAGATGTTCTTTCGGCGGAAGCCTTTCTGTCCGGTTTTGATATTTGGTATACGCAGGAAGGAAACGATCATGAAGTAATACAGTTGCGCGTAGATGCCATGGTCAATGCGATCAATGTGGGCACCCCGTGCCAAGCACCGCTTCGCTGTATCGGTACGCCGACTGAAAATGTATCGATCAAGCTTATATACAGCATGGCTGACGAAGATCTTGGGGACAGCGATGATTACAGCAATGCGTGCATTGGATTCACCGTGCTTGCACGTACGAAATGACGTTATTAGAAAAGAGAGAAGGAGAAACAATATGGCCACTTTTGGCATTGAGGGAATCCGCTACTTTGACAAGCTCAGGGCCGCCGGCTATGCAGCCTCCGACCTGCGCTACGTCTTCAATGTCTGCAATGGGCTGCTTCGCAAGCTTGAGTCGAGAGGGCATACGAAGACGTTCTACTACGCCAATGATGATTGCTGGGAAACGGATATCCGCAGCTCGTTTCAGGGCGGCGGCGACAACGACTATGCCGACAATGTCGATCTGTTCTTCATCTATACCCATGGCAACCACGACAGCAAGGGCAATATCCAGCTCGGCTACAACGTCAAAAAAGACAAATGGCTCAGCAACTCTGCGGAGTGGTGTCTTGGCGAACATCAAGTGGAGTGGGTCATGGCCTACGCATGCAGTACGGTGGACCTTGAGCAGTTTGGCACGCTTTACAACATCTTTCAAGGTCTACATGGCTACTGCGGCGCGTGGGGGCGAGATGATTGACAGCTCTACGGTCGATGAAGTGGGTGAGGATGTGGGCGAAAACCTGATCAACGGCGACCCGGTCAGTCATGCCTGGATAGACGGCGTATCCGATTGGTGGGTAGACAACCATCCGATCGTGATTACGGCGGAAACGGAGAACACGCCTTCGGACACGACAATGGACCGGGACCGTTTGGTTGGACACGGTTTTTCAGAGGCCGACATCTATGATCCGGACTCGCTTTGCGCCGTATGGGCGGAGGGATAAAAGATGAACGTATCCAGTGACTTGCGCAAAATGTTGGTGGACAGCACGCTTGGGTACCAACGAACGATGCCTATCTTTCGCTTGAAAGAACTAAGCGAGCAGGAAGTGGAGGCAAGAGCCGTCACGTTTGCTGAGGATTTCTTTGGCCTCTACGACGACTCGCAGTTCCGCTACAACCGTCGGCCCAATGAGGGCGCAACCGATCTGGTTTTCCACGACGACACGTTGGTTCGCGGATTTCACGCGTCCGGCGCGCTGGTCGCAAAGCGCGCCTTGAAATGGCGTGAACAGCCGATCTCAGGCGCCACGGATGAGGAGACGTTGATTGATGCGGCCACACAGGCTGTAGACAAACTGGGCATCAACAAGTATGTGGGGCAGGATGAGGAGGTTCGGTTCGAGCGATTGTGGCGCATCAAACAGAGAACGGTGCATCGCAATGGCGAGCGCGATCCCGTTGTGCTCCGCAATGTGGTCGGCGCTTTTCGCCGCTACCTGCATGGTGCCCCCGTTTGGGGGCGAGCGTCTGTGTATGTCGAACTGTCAGGCGACAAAGCCGTCAGCGCCGCCGGGACAGACTGGCGGCTGCACGTTGAGCCGGCAGTGGATGAGGCAGACGTGATCGAACCCGAAGTTGCCGTCGATTGGGTGCTTGGCGAGCTTGCTGCAAGGATGCCGGGCGATAGGCTGACAGAGAGAAACTACGTTCCTGAACTGTTCTCGCTGGGCTATTTCTCGCTGCCAAAACGGACTGTTCAGTTGGTCACACAGCCGGTCTATGTTGCCAAATTCCAAGCGCGAGATCGGGCCGATTTCAGCCAGTTGATCGTCGTGCGTGCGACGTATGAGCGTTACGGCGACGTTGACCATATGCTTGGATCGCCGGTCGGTTCAGTCAATAGATCCTGATAGCGCGTAGGTCGGGTATCCTTGCCCGACGACGGTACTATGGTGGAAGCGTGTCGGGCAAGGATGCTCAATCTACAAAACTCATGATCTGGTTGTGCCTTCAGTTTACGGCGCATCGAGTACGGCTGACACGTCGGCGGCCAACTGTGGATAGGCGGCGGAGGTTGCGGTTTCGCCGCGGTTGAAGCTGCCGTGCACGGCATAGGCATCGCCGGCCAGCCGTAGGATGCTAAGGGACTCGTCGCGTGGATCCACGATCCAGTACTCTGGGATGCCGGCGCGGGCGTACTCGAAGCGCTTGGTGACCAGATCGCGGTGGGGATCGTCCGGTGAGACGACTTCCACCACCAGGTCAGCGCCGGTCCAAAAGGCATCCTCGCGGCGGGGATCATCGGCCGAGGCGAGGAAGAGTAGATCCGGCTCGCGTAGCTTGCCCGGCCACAATTGCAACCGTAATGGTGCAGTTCGCACGGTGCCGCCAAGTTGATTGGCAAGCTGCAATAATAGGACGAAAAGGTATCCGACGATGGCTTGATGTCTGTCGCTGGGCATGGGCAACACCTCGATAGAGCCATGGGAGAATTCGACCAGCCGGTTGGTTTCCAATCTGAGATACTCTTCCATGCTCCAAGCGCCCTGGGCCGGAAAGAGCAGAGCGACATCCCAGGCGGGTTCGGCCCATTCATCCGCTTGTGGCGCAGATCGATCCACTGTCTGCATGGTTGGGCGTTCCTTTTTGAACAATCTGAAAGACGGACTGGCGCCATTATAGCACATTCAAGAAGGCGACGTTGGCTGGCGCGATCAACACATCGCCGTCATCATCCAGGGATGGGACCGCCAGTTCCAGCCCCCAGCACGCCAGAAGATCCTCGGCTCGCTGGCGTGTGGCGTAGGCGGTGGCCTCGTTGGCCAGCACCCCGACGAGCAACTGCCTCGCCAGCGCCGGCTTATGCCCGGCCCAGGCCGCCTCGGCAAGCCCGGCGAGTGCTTCCTGGGCTTCGGCGGCGTCACAGCCCTTGGCCGCCAACGCATCCGCATAGCATTGTTGCGCCCGCACCCAATCCCCTTCGGCGCAGGCCACATGGCCCATCTCCAGGAAAATGCCGGCGAGGTGGGTAGAGTGGGGAATTTCGGGGCGGGTGCAGGCGATTCGCGCCTCCTCCAGCCGGGATCGGGCCGCAGCCGGATCGCCGGCCAGGCGCTCGACACGCGCCAAGCCTGTCAGACTGCGGACGTGCAGCGCAAGTATGCCTGTTTCCAGCCCCAGAGCCAGGCTCCGCTGGCAGTGTTCACGTGCCATCAAATAGCGACCGGCGTCACACTCGATCAGGCCGAGTCTCATTTCGCTATAGGCAGCGTTGAGGCGATCTTCGAAGCTGTGGCTGAGTGCGAGAGCGGTGTGGATCAGGGCTTCGGCCTGATCGTAGTCCCCGCGTAACTGCAATAGGATGGCCTGTTCGCGCAAATTACGCGCCTTGAAGCGTCGTTCCCCCATTTCATCGCAGAGGTCAATGGCTGCCTGGTCGTGCGATTGAGCCGTCCCGTAGTCGCCCAGGAATCGCGGAGACGCCGAGTGTGTGATGAACGTGCATTTGCCAGAAACGGGTGCCAATCTCGGCGCGCCAAGGGTAGCACGGGAAATCGTTTGACACCAGATAGTCCAGTTGTTTCCGTGCAGCCGCCTGAGTGGCGGCGAAGTTCCCCAATGCCAAGTCAAAAAAAACAGTAGCATGGCGGACCATAAAATCCTGTTCTTGCCAGCAGTCTTCATCGGCAACGGCATCCAGCACCGTACGCGCTTCGTTCAAACAGACCTGAAGGCGCGCCAGCCAGCCCAGGTGCAACAACAGGACCATCTCGATGTAGAGAATGAAGGAGAACAAGACCACCGTTTCTTGGCGCTGGGGTGATTTCGGACCGAGTTGCTGCCATCGTGCGCGTAGTACGGTCGCGGCGCGCCCAAAATAGGGCAACATGACCCCGCACCAACCGGTCATCTCGGCAACGAAGAAGAGGCCGACCATCATCTTCTGGATTGCCGCCAATTCTTCGTGCTCAATCGCCCACTGCCAGGCGGCCTCCAGGTTGCCGAAATCTGCGCTGAAGAGGGACATCGACTCGCGTCGCCAGTTCATGGTTTGGTCCTGACCTGTGACCATGCCGGCAAAGTGGATGCAGTGGCGGCGGTGCACGGCCCCGGCAGGCTCACCGCTCTCCGACTCGTACTCCTGTTCGAGCTTGGCGAGACAGTATTGGCGCATCAGCCTCGGGGAAGGTGAAGCGGCGGTCGTGCGTGCGCAGCCACGAGGCGTCGATCAAGCCCTCCATGTCGGCGGGCGTGGCCCCGGCGACGGCTGTGGCCGCGGCGAGATTGCAGCCGCCGCGAAAGACAGCCAACTGGCGCAGCAGCGTACGCTGGCGATCGCCGAGCAGACGCCATGAATGGTCGAAGACGGCAAACATGCTGCGGTGGCGTGTCGGCACATCGCGCAATGGGGTGGTGAGCAGATCCAGCCCGCTGCGCACGGCCGTAGCGATCTCGGCCAAGGTCAGGCTGCGGTTCCAAGCGGCCGCCAATTCGATGGCCAGCGGCATTCCCTCCAACAGACGGCAGATCTCGCCGATCTGCTCCAGATCGGCGGACGTGGGGTCATAGCTTGGATCGAGCCGCTGCACCTGCTGCAAGAAGAGACCAACACTTGCGACGTCGTGCAGATCCTCTGGCTCGCCCTCTGAGCGTGTGAACTTGGTTCCCATGCCGGACAGGGCGGCCGGCGGCGTCTCCAATCCCTCCAGCGGCAGCAGCCACTCATCGGCCAGTTGCAGCCGGACGCGTGAGGTGACCAACAGCTTGAGCGCGGGCGCGGCGTTCAGCAGCGACGGCAGGAATTCGGCGCCGGCTGCCAGATGCTCGAAGTTGTCGAGCACGAGCAACGTCTGCCGCGCTTGTAGATGTTCCATGAGCCGCACTGTCGCCGCGTCCGGGCCCGCCGGCGGCAGCCCCAATGAACGCAGCATCGCGACGGCCAGATGGTCGGGCGCGTTCACTGGCGCCAGGTCGACAAACCAAACGCCGTCGGCAAAGTGCTCCCTTTGCGCACGCGCGGCTTCGATCGCCAGCAGGGTCTTGCCCATGCCGCCCGGCGCCAGCACGGTGAGCAAGCGGCAGGCAGGATCGGCCAGACGCGTGGCTATCTGTTCGAGTTCGGTCTTGCGGCCAAAGAAGGCCGGGGGCCGCGGCGGCAAATGCATCTGGCTTGAGCTGGCGAGAGACGAGGCCCTTGTCGCCGGATGCGGCGGCGTGACCATCGGGGGCGGCACAATCTCGCCGTTGCGGATGCGGTCAACCAGCGCTGCGGTCGCCGGCTGCGGCGCCACACCCAACTCTTTGGCCAGCAGTTGACGGCAGATCTCATAGTGGTGCAGCGCGGCGGAAGGCTGGCCGCTGGCGGCCAGTTGCCAGATGAGTCGTTGATGCACCTCTTCGTTCCACGGCTCGATCGCCAGGTGCTGGCGCGTCCAGAATGTGGCCTGGACGAAATCGCCGCGCTCCTCACAATCCTTGGCCAGCCGGGTCAACGCCAAGCCAGTCAGATGGTCCACCTGCTCGGCTGCCACCACGAGCCACTCCTCGAATGGTGGGCTGTGCGCGACCTTGAAGCCAGCCAGAAAGGCGCCGCGACGCAGTGCCAACGCGGCTTCACAGGCGGCGGGCGTGGGGCACTCCCCGCCGTGGAAGCAAGCCATGAATGAGACGAGGTCAACCTCTGCATCGCTGGCCAGGTTGAATTGCAGCGTCGTCTGCGTGATCAACAGAAAGGGCGACTGCGCGGTGGCGTCGCCAATGCTCTTGCGCAAGCTGGCCAGCGCATGACGTAGATCAGCCTGCGCGGCGCCGGGTGGATGCTCCGGCCAGAGCAGTTCCGCCAGTGCTGCACGCGTGTGGCTGTGTGCGGCATCCGCGGCCAGGAACGCGAGCAACGCGCCCACCTTGGCCGACTCGAATCCGGCTACAAGCTGGCCGTCCAGCGTTACCTGGAACGGGCCGAGCAGAGCAATGCAGAGACGCGCCATTGGTGCCATCCTGCCTCGAGCACATCTTTTCGATGTGACCTGCGGCTGGTCACGGTGGGGCGAAGAGAGATGTCGAGAGGCTGTCTTCATTATAGCGGAAATGCACCGCCCCGATCAATCCAATCAAAAAACACAGAGTTGGTTCAAGTGGATATCACACGTAAGACCCGACCACTTGAATTCTGGTTGAGCCTTTTTTTGTTTTCACGCGCTTTTAACGCGCCTGGCTGCTAGAGTGTGGATACAAGGGGAGCAAGGACGATGGCAGACGAACAGCATTATCTGGCCTATCTGGTCCGCCTGTGGACCGTACATCGCAACGGCGACCTGGCCTGGCGCGCCTCTGCGGCCAATGCCCACACGGGTGAGTAGCAAGTCTTTGCCAACCTGGCGGCTCTGTTCGCCTTCTTGCGCGCAGTAACAGAGGAAGAAGCGCCTTCACCCGATGCGCTCAACGAGAGTGTGGCGGCGCAGGAAGTAAATTGAACCAAACCATACAGATCGGGAGAACGAAAGGGGGGATTCCCGGCTTCATTCGCAGCGATGGATGTGATGAACCTGCTGTTGAGGAGCAAAGCGCAATGAGTTCGTTCTGATGCCGGTAACAGGCGCTGGAGAAGCAATCGATCCACATGTGGTGGCTGCCAGGCGAGTTATCGTCAATAACAATGGTTGTCCATGGCGCAAGTTGATGGCGACCGCAGAAGGTGCGCCAATTCTGGTAGGGATGATTCGCAGTCAAGGAAGACTGCAAGGAGGATTCATCATGTTCCGTCAGAAGGATATGCTGTTTGTGTTGCTGCTGGCGGCGCTGCTCCTGGGCGCGTGCCAGCCGATTGTACGGCCGGAGGTGATGGAGAAAGCGGCGCCTCATTACGGGCCACTTACTGTACTGGTGCAAGGCGCCCAGATCCGCAGCCCCAACGGGATCAAGGTAGGGCCGGACGGCAATCTATACGTGGCCAGCGTGAACGAGCAAGCGATCCTGGTTATCGACCCCGACACCGGCCAAATCCTCAGCCGTTTGGGAGCCGAAGTAGGCATTGATGGGCCGGACGATCTGGCGTTTGGGCCGGACGGCTCGATCTACTGGACCGATTTCTTCAAAGGATCGGTTGGCCGCCTGGCGCCTGACGGCAGCACGAGCAGCCAGATGGTGGCGCCCGGCGTCAATCCGATCATCGTTGCGCCTGACGGGCGGCTGTTTGTGGGGCTGGCCTTTCTGGGCGATGCGCTCTACCAACTCGACCCAGAATTGGCTGCGCCGCCTCGCCTGCTGGCCGAAGGCTTGGGTGGGCTGAACAGCTTCCAATTCGGCCCCGACGGCATGTTGTATTCACCGGTGATGGAAAAGGGGCAGGTCGTGCGCATCGATGTCGCCACCGACCCAATTCAGATCGAGGTGGTGGCCGAGGGGTTGAATTGGCCGCTCTCTGCCAAATTTGATTCGCAAGGCCGTCTCTATGCAAGCGGCGCCCCCGATGTGGAAACAGCCGGCATCACGCGCATCGACATGGCTACGGGCGAACTCGAAACGGTGGCCGTTGCGCCATCCGGCATCGACAACTTCGCCTTCGATGCCCAGGACCGTCTGTTTCTTAGCCTGTTGGCTGAGGGAAGCGTCGCCGAGGTGATGGAGGACGGTGCGCTGCGCATGTTGGGGCCGGTGGGGCTGGTGGGTCCAGGCGGCGTGGCCGTGGCAGCACGATCTGACGGCGAGTCCATCTATGTGGCCGATCTCTGGATGCTGCATGAGTTTGACAGCACGACCGGGGAACTGCGCAACAAATACGATCTGGGGCGTGGACGGTAGTGGTGGATGGCGACAATCTGCTGCTGTCAAGCTGGTTTAGCAACTATGTGATGGTCTGGAACCCGCAGACGCATGAAGCTGTCGAGGAGTACTACGACTTCGCCATGCCGCTCAGCGCCATCCGCTTCCAGGGTGACCTGGTGGTCGCCGAGCTGGGCACGAGCAGCGTGGTGCGCGCCAGCGCCGCCGATCCGGCGCAGCGCGAGACGTTGGTGGAGGGCTTGGGCGTGCCTGCCGGGCTGGTCGCCGACGAGGAGAATCTATGGGTCAGTGACCGCGCCACGGGCGAGGTCTTGCAGATCGTGGCCGGTGGTGAGGTGCTGCCAGCACCCAAGGTCATCGCCAGCGGACTGGATCGGCCGGAGGGCATGGCGCTGACGCCGCAGGGCAACCTGCTGGTGACCGAAACCGGAACCGGGCGGCTCCTGTCCATCGATCTGACAACCGGCGCGGTGCGCACCCTTGCCGAAGGACTTGGATTCGACCCCGTCGCGCCAGAAGGACAGACGCCAACCGGGCTGATGAGCAGTGTGGCGGTCAGCCCATCGGGTGCGATCTTTGTAACAGGCGATCTGGCCAACGTGCTCTATCGGATTGAGCCTGAACAGTAGGCAGAGCATAATCGGGAGCCTACCAGGCTGGACGAGCACGGATGTACTTCAAGTTGGGGGCGTCCAGCACGTTTCAACCGTGACGTACACTCGACGAGTACCTCCAGTCGATCGCAAAAATAGACCACGGATGGCACGGAGTAGACGGATTCTCGCGGATTTCATCCGAAAATCATCCGGTTTTGTCCGTCTACTCCGTCTACTCCGTGGCCGATTGGAACCGGGCTGAATCGTAGCCCGGGCGATAAGCAGCGCCCTGGGGTGTACTTCAGGGTTGGGGCAGGCAACGTCCCCGGCACGGTGCAGCAGATGGCGACATGACCAAAACGCTTGTGCACCGTGCCGGGGACGTACTAGGCACCCCCAACTCGAACTACACCCGCGTCCTTGCGCTTCCAGCCACGTGCACAGGATGATCTGCGCGCGTTTTCCGCGCGCTACACAGCTATGCTGAACAGGGAAGCATGATTCACGACGATGGCTGGTGGGCGAGTCTGGCTTGCTTATCTGGTTCGATGAACGCCAAGCTGATCGTCGCCATCTACAGGCTGCAACGATTTTGCAACGCGCAGGGGTCTACACTGTAGATAACCGGGTGGCAGTACACCTGGAGGGAGGTGCGTATGCAGCATCTCACACAGATGGAGTGGGAAATTCTGGAAGCCGAAGCGGAGGAGTGGGCACACCGCACGAGCGCGAGGCACGCCGACGAATATCAACCCCGCGGCTGGAGCCGTGCGGCGTCCCTGATCGCTACCGTCACCATCGTGGCTATGCTGGCGATGATCACCAGCCACCGGGTTCAAGTCGAAACAGAGACGAGCGCGGCTGCCATCCACCGGGAAGTAGGCGCGCTGGTGCAAGTGGAAAGCCTACACGAGTATGTGACCAATCCGGCAACGCAGGAAGAAGTCGTCATCGAGTCAATCGCACGCAATGCCAGTGGCGTGATGGTGCGCGCAGCCGTGACCAAAACCCTGCCCATGGGGCACGTGCTTGTACGCAAGGAGACGCGTTTCTACCGGCCCTTTGCGGGTGGGTGGCAGCGTACAGCTCCGCTGCACTCCTTCTGGGGTCGGGCCACTGCGCTCGACACGGCCACCATCCACTTTGACTTTCACGAGTTGGATCGGCCCTATGTGGCCGCGGTCGCTGAACCGCTCACGACCTTTCACGGTGCGCTGCGCCAATTGCTTGGCCTGCCCGCGCTGGCGCCGTCGGCGCGGATCACGGTGAGTATTGTCCCAGAGTATGTTGCGCCGGGTGAAATCATCCCGGACAGGTGCATCGTGCAGCCGTCATCGTTGCTGTTTGATGCGCGCCCCGACGAAGAACTGGACGCGTTGCTCTATGCGCGTCTGCGCCATCTCATGATTGCACAGACGATGCAGGAAGCAGTCGACCAGAATCACGTCAAGGCCGCATGGTTGCCGTTGGTGGCACATCTCCAGGTTTGGATTCAAGCACACGGCGACCATCTGCCCTTGCTTGTCGAGATGAGCGATCCGTCGACGTTCTTGCCCCACGCCGATAGATGGCTATCTACTTATCGATTTACAACGCTCTTTGTCGATGATGTGGAAGATTACGCGCAAGGGTACCAAGTCTATCGCAACCAGAGTGTGGCGTCGGCCGCCCAGTCGTTTTTTGACTTTCTTGTTTTCAACCGCGGCCCGAGTTCGATCGCCAGGCTGCTCGCTGCGTTTGGCACGGCCGACACCTGGCCTGCTGTGATCGAAGAAGTTTTTGGCATGACGCTGGAGGAGATTCTGTTAGCCCGCGCTAGCTACGTCCCGACAAGCAACGAGATTGCACCGGGCAAGGAATGAATCGGATCGCCACATTCTTGCCGGGCTGCTTTTGATCGTTCGTATACAAGCTCAGTTCAGGCATCCTTTCCGAAGAATCATCGGTATTATCAAAAAATTACAGCAGAAACTATGGCATTTTCGGCGAGTTAATGAATGATCGTTGACGAATATCGCGGTTGGTGTTACGATCAATTTCAGCGATGAACCTTGACGAACTTGACCGCCGCATCTTGATCGAACTCCAGTGCGAGGCCCGTATTGCCAACGCCGAACTGGCGCGACGGCTGAATTTGTCGCCGCCGGCCGTTCATGCGCGCCTCAAGCGGCTGGAGGAAGAGGGGTTGGTGCGGGGGTACGTCGCCCTGCTCGACCGCGAGCGGCTGGGCTTTGACATGCTCTGCTTCATTCAGATCACGCTGCAGTTGCATCAGATTGAGCAGGTCACCGACTTCCGCGTCACGGTCCAGCAGATTCCCGAGGTGCTCGAGTGCCACCACGTCACCGGCGAGTACGACTATCTGCTCAAAATCGTGGTGCGCAACCGCCAGGAGCTGGAGCGGCTGGTGATGGAAAAGCTGACGCCCATCCCCGGCGTGGCGCGCATCCACACCAGCCTGGTCTTTTCGGAGATCAAGACGTCGACCGCGCTGCCGCTCGCCGGCTCGGTTTGAAACAAGCGCAACTTGATTGCTGCCAAGATAACCCTGTTCAAATCCAGGGGACAGGAATCGTTTATATGTTCATCGAGTACATCTCAAGGCTGTGATACAATCCGTGGCAGGTGTTAGCAATGCAAGTGAGATTCACGCGTCACGCCCATCAGCGCATGATTCAACGGCGCATCAACGAGCGTGACGTGCTTGACACGCTTGAATCTCCAGATGATGTGATCGATGGAGATATGGGCGAGACAATTGCAGTTCGGCGGCTTCGGTAAGACGAGCTTCGAGTTGTTTATGAAGAGTGGGCTGACGGTACATGTCTGGTGTTTACAGTGATACGAACCCCGCTTATACAAACAAGGGAATGACGAATGCAGATCGACTACGATCCTGAAGCCGATGCGGTTTATATTCGCCTTCGTGATGGTGAAGTAGCGCAAACAGTGGAGTCCAGCAAGTACATTTATGTGGACGTCGATGCCAGCGGCGTGCCGCTAGGGATTGAGATTTTGTTTGCAAAAAACATGCTTGGCGCACGCGATATGACAAGCATCACGTTCAATGTTGCCGCCGGCTCTTCTTCTGAACTGACAACCGCAAGACCTTGATTCTTCGTAACTATTCAGCCGGGTAAGAATAGAATGCGGATCGGGCAGCTTTTCGCTGATCTGATCCGCAGCTATCTGCCCGATCCGCGTCATCCGCGTGCCATTGGTTGAACGATTCTTGTCCCGTCTGAATAGTTACGATTCTTCAACCTAATTGATCGTCTGACGAACTTGATGCAAAGGAGCACACTGCCATGACGCAACCGACGCCGATGACCATGGGCCAGCAGTTTGGCCGCCGCTCGTGGGCTGAGCCGTGGAAGATCAAGATGGTCGAGCCGATCAAGATGACCGACCGGCCGGGCCGTGAGCGCGCGATCCGCGACGCTGGCTACAACACCTTTCTGCTGCGCTCGGAAGATGTCTACATCGACCTGCTCACCGACAGCGGCACCAGCGCGATGAGCGACCGTCAGTGGGCCGGGATGATGCTGGGCGACGAAGCCTATGCCGGCAGCCGCAACTTCTATCACCTGGAGGAGGCGGTGCAGAACTACTACGGCTACAAATATCTCGTCCCCACGCACCAAGGCCGCGGCGCCGAACATCTGATCAGCCGGGCGCTGATCAAAGAGGGCGATGTCATCCCCGGCAATATGTACTTTACGACGACGCGACTACATCAGGAACTGGCCGGTGGTCGCTTTGTGGATGTGATCATCGACGAGGCGCACGACCCGGTCAGCCTCCACCCCTTCAAGGGCAACGTCGATCTGGACAAGCTCGAAGCCCTGATCAAAGAAGTCGGCGCCGAGAAGATTCCCTACGTCAGTCTGGCGGGCACGGTCAACATGGCCGGCGGCCAGCCGGTGAGCATGGCCAATGTGGCCGCGCTGCGCGCGCTGTGCGACCGCCACGGCATCCGCCTCTATCTCGACGCCACTCGCATGGCGGAGAACGCCTGGTTCATTCAGCAGCGCGAGGAGGGCTACGGCGACAAATCGGTGGCGGCCATCGTCAAGGAGTTCTGCACCTACACCGACGGCGCGTGGATGAGCGCCAAGAAGGATCACCTGGTCAACATCGGCGGCTGGCTCGCTATGAACCATGCGGATCTCTTCGAGGCGGCGAGCAACCTGGTCGTCGTCTACGAGGGGTTGCACACCTACGGCGGCATGGCCGGCCGCGACATGGAGGCGCTCGCCATCGGCATTGGGGAGGCGCTGCAGGACGACCACATGACCTCGCGCATCGGCCAGGTGCTCTATCTGGGCGAGCTGCTGACCGACTGGGGCATCCCCATCGTGCAGCCGGTGGGCGGCCACGCCATCTTCCTCGACGCCAAGGCGATCTACGCCCACGTCCCGCAGGATCGCTTCCCGGCGCAAACGCTGGCCGCGCAGCTCTATCTCGACTCCGGCATCCGCGCCATGGAGCGCGGCGTGGTCAGCGCCGGCCGCGACCCCGTCACCGGCGACCACCGCTACCCCAAGCTGGAGCTGGTGCGGCTGACGATCCCGCGCCGCGTCTACACACAGGCGCACATGGATGTCGTCGCCGAGGCCGTCAAGGCGGTCTACGACGAACGCGAAAAGGTGCAGGGGCTGCGCATGGTCTTCGAGCCGCAGTATCTGCGCTTTTTCCAGGCGCGCTTCGAGCCGGTGTAGATAGGAAATAGAACGCGGATGATGCGGATTGAGCGGATGGGCGCTGAAAAACAGAACATATACTCAGTCAGGACGCAGGATCACCTGCCCGCACGTCCCATCCACCTGAATGATCTGTCCATCCTGGATGTGCTGGGTCGCCTGCGGCACGTTGACCACGGCGGGCAGCCCATATTCGCGCGCTACAATCGCGCCGTGCGACAGCGTCCCGCCGATCTCCAACACGACGCCACTGATGAGCGAGAAGACCGGCGTCCAGCCAGGATCGGTGGCGCGCGTGACGAGGATGTCGCCCGGCTCCAGGGCAGAGGCGCCCTCCGGCGACATCACCACGCGCGCACGGGCCGGTGATCTGGCCCGGACTGGCGGCCATGCCGCTCAGGGTGCGGCCATCGGTTGCGGCGACGGCAACCGGCACGCCCTGCGCGTCGAGCGCGTCGGGCGTCGGCCGGGTGAACCAGTAGGTGTAGGCAGCGCGGCGATCTTCCGCAAGTCTGCACAGCTCCAACCCGGCCTTGAGCGGCTCGCCGGCCTCGACGACGGCTGTCAGTTCCTCTGCCACCAGGAAAAAGATGTCGCCCGGCGCGGTCAGCCAATGACGCGCGGCCCAGCGCTCACCCAGCACGGCGTAGAGGTGGCGCATCGGCAGCAGCAGCTTGACGATATAATTCTGGCCGTTGTCGCGCATGCGGGTGAAACGGTGCAGCCGTCCCAGCGCCTTGCGGAAGGTCCTGCGCTGGCGTGCGTTGAGACGTGCTTCGATCTGCGCCGTCGCTGCCTCACGCCGTTGTATTGCACTTCCGCTGACCGCCGCCGGCCCAACTTCCATTGAAAAATAGGGCGTCAGCGCCTGGAGCACCTGCTCCGGCGCCTCGCTCCAACGCGGGTAGAGCAGCTCCGCCTCCACCATGCAGCGGTGGCCGTGGCGCTGCAGGAAGCGCTGCAACTGGTCGAAAAAGGGCGCGGCCGCGGGATTGTCGCGCAGCGCGGCCAGCGCTTCGGCGGGTGGCAGCGTAGAGACAACCGCTGCGAGCTCAGCCTGGCGCAGCGTCTGCGCCATCTCCCACAGATCGGGCGCAATCTCGGCGGTGATCACGCCGGAGAGACCGCTCGCCACCATCTGCGCCAGCGTGGCGTCACCTACATGCTTGGTGAGAAAGCCTTCTATCTGCGTCAGCGCCGACATGGAGAGCGAAGTGGAGTTGGCGTGATAGGCGATATAGTCGAGGCCGCGTCGATACCAGACCGTGCGCGCTTCGTCGAGCAGCGCGGCATCGGGGGCGCTGCTCAGGTCGCGCGTCATAAACTCGTCGACCCAGCGGTCGATGATCGGGAAATCCGCCTCAAAGCGATTGACATTGCGTTCCCAACCCGTCGCCACTTCCCAGAACCAGGGCAGATGACGCAGCACCTGGCCGAGCCGCCAGCCTTCCGCATCGGCAGGACGCGCCGCAGGATGGGTCAGCCCACTTTCGATCAGCGGCATCGGCATGCCAAAGCCATGCGTGTAGGCGTGGAGCACTGCGCCCTCGTTGAGATAGGCGTGGCCGTAGGCGCGTTTACACCAGCGAATCTTGCCGGCGTAGGGCGCACGCAATTTGGCGAGCATGGCGTCGGTGCTCTCCTGCGTCATCGGCTCCCAGATCGACCAGCTCAGCGGCGTGATCGGATCGGGCCAGCGTTCGCCCAGATCCTGCTGCGTCCAAAAGTCGAAGGGTTGCACAGGATAGCCATCCAGCGTCGGCCAATCGTCGTCACCCGGCGGGCCTGTTTTAATGGCTGTGGTCGTCACCGGTCGCGACTGGAGCAGGATGACCTTGCCGCCCGCCACTGCCCACTCCACATCCTGCGGCTGGCCGAACAATTCCTCCAGCGCGCGGCCAAGCTTCACCAGTTCGACCACCTCTACGGCGTCGATTGCCTGCTGGCTGCGGCGCGTCTCGTCCACTGGGACTTCATGCACGCCGGTGGCGGTCAGCGCCGTCATGAGCGCCTTTTCGCCCAGGTCCACCTGCTTGATGCGCCCGTCTGCTTTGCTGGCTGTGATGGCGTCCGGGGTGACGCGGCCGGCCACCAGCGCCTCACCTAATCCCCAGGTGGCATTGATGACCATCTCGTCATCGGCGCCAGTGATGGGGTTGACCGTAAACATCACACCGGCTGCGTCGGCGCGCGCCATCACCTGCACCACCACGGCGAGAGCAACATGCCCGGGTGCAATGCTCTGACGCGCGCGATAGGCCATGGCCCGCGCTGTCCATAGGCTGGCCCAGCAGCGCTTGACCGCGTCGAGCAGCGCGGCATCGCCGCTGATGTTGAGATAGGTGTCTTGCTGGCCGGCAAAGCTGGCGCCGGGCAGGTCTTCGGCCGTGGCGGACGAACGGACCGCAACCGGAACCCCAGCGCCCAGACTGGCATAGGCTTGCAAAATCGGTGCGACCAATTGCTGAGGAAAGATGGCGGCAGCAAATGCCGCTTGAATCGCGGCCGAACGCTGCTCAAAGCTGGCTGCGTCGGCAGCGTCAATTCCCTGCCACTGATCGTCAATTACGGGTGCAAGGTTGCTGCCATCGACAAGCGCCTGATAGGCGGCAGTCGTGATCACAAAACCATCTGGCGCCGGCAGCCTGGCGCGCAGCATGGCATTCAAATTGGCGCCCTTGCCACCCGCTTCGTTTAGTGACAGTGCTGCGCCGCCCAGTGGCCGAATGATCTGTTTCCATTCAATTTGCTCTGTTATCATGGCTCATCTCCAAATTTTCCAGTTCAATGCCGCCTTCGTCGTTTTGCTGGGCAATGCCGTTGAGCAACGCATCGATCAGCAGATCGATCCATGCCTCCGGTGTAAAATCGGCGCGCACGTCGTCTGGCCCGTAGCGTGCAGTCACTACATAGCCGGCGGCGATGGCGTCGAGCAGGCGCATGAGCACCACGGTGGGCATCGGCCTCAATCCTGGCAGCGCCTGGATCGAGCGGACAAACTCCTGCAAGGGCGTTGTCAGCTCCGGGAAGATGCGCTGGATATTGGCGCCGCCGAACTCGCCCAGGTCGATCTGCACCAGTTTGAGATATTCGTAGTAGCGCTGATTGAGTGGCAGCCAGGCGCGCAGATACGCACGGATCAACTCCGGCGCCGTCTCCCCGTGACAAGCAGCGAATACGGCGCGCATTTCCTCCACCGGCGCCGCCATCTCCAGTAGTTCCGTAAAGAGCGCCTCCTTGCTGGCAAAATGGTTGTAGATGCCGCCCACCGCCCGATTGCCGGCCGCTTTGGCGATGTCGCGCAGGCTGGTGCTGGCATAGCCGCGTGTGATGAAAAGTTTCCAGGCCGCATTCAAAATTTCGGTGCGGGCATCTTCGCCTTTGGGCGTCGGCGTCATGATTCTCCTCGCCATGCTCTCTCGTGATTTTATGAATGAACGTTCGTTCATAAATAATGATAAAGCAAACGCCGATTCCTTGTCAAAGCTCGGCGTCTCAAAGATCGAATTTTAGCCCTTTGATTGCGTGTCCGCGTCTAGCATACTCCATTCACGTAGAAGTGAGTGCTGTCCTGTCAACGCTCGATTTGGCTGCGTCTCTGCCTTCCGGTAAACTGGGAAGACATTTCTTTTTTTCTAGCGCGAGGGTTCCCTTGTTTGAATTGGTTTTTCTCGGCACATCCGCTTCGGCGCCATCCGTCCAGCGCGGTCTGTCGTCGGCGCTGGTGATGGTCAACGAACATCGCTTCATGATCGACTGCGGCGAAGGCACGCAGCGTCAACTGCTGCGCACGGGCCTCGGTTTCCGCCGGCTTGATAAGATTTTGCTGACGCACGGCCATCTTGATCATATTCTCGGACTGGGCGGTCTGGCTTCCACATTGGGCCGTTGGGAAGCGCTCGATGAATTAAATATTTATGGCGGCGCCATGGCGCTCCATCGCGTCCACATGCTGATGGAAGTTGTCTTTGGACCCGGACAGATTCCCAATTCCGGTGTGTCGCTGAATGTGATCGAGCCAGGGGTTATCTTCGAGGATAAGGTATTCACCCTCACCGCGGCGCCGGTCCAGCACCGGGGGCCGGATTGTTTTGGCTTTCTCTTTGAAGAGAAGCCGCGGCGCCCATTCTTGCCAGCAATGGCTGAGGCATTGGGTATTCCGCACGGCCCTGTGCGCCGCGACCTGGCGCTGGGGATTGCGGCCACGCTGCCCGATGGCCGCGTGGTGCAGCCGGAGGAGGTGCTGGGGGAGCCGCAGCGTGGCGCTAAACTCTTCTTTGTCGGAGATGTCAGCCACACTGGCCCGCTGCACAAGAGCGCCGAGGGCGCGGATCTGCTGGCTGTCGAGGCGACCTATCTTGACGCCGACAAACAACTGGCGAAACAGCATGGTCATATCACCGCGACCGCCGCGGCGCGGCTGGCGCGCAATGCCGGCGTGCGCCAACTCGTACTTCATCACGTCAGCCGGCGGTATACGACGCAGCAGGTGCTCGAAGAGGCGCAAGCCATCTTCCCGGATACGGTAGTCGCAAGCGATCTGGACAGCTTCGGCGTGCGCAAGGAAAAGGCCGTCACCGCGCGTAACCTGCGTCAGCGCTAGCGACTATCAGCCACACACGCGGTCGAATCATTTGTGTATGAGG
Source organism: Candidatus Caldilinea saccharophila (assembly GCA_016710365.1). Classification (GTDB taxonomy): domain Bacteria; phylum Chloroflexota; class Anaerolineae; order Caldilineales; family Caldilineaceae; genus Caldilinea; species Caldilinea saccharophila. Next base: position 18,090 of record JADJVW010000041.1, read on the forward strand.
GAAGGAATTGCAGAGCAACGTCCTGCGTCGGGTTGTCGTACACGACCGCTTTCAACTAGAGTTGAAACTTGGTTATCCGCTAAAGCAAGGCGCACAGACGCGCTACCGGATCGAAACGTACCTTTTTGCGCCGCATTCGTTGGGAATCAACGCCGCCAACTACCCAGAACACGAATTCTTTCGCGACATCCAACATTATGTGCGGATGAAGACGCCTAGCTTCAAGCTGCATGAGGTGCTGGAAAGCCCGCATTCTCCTTTGGTGCGCAGCGAAGCGTTGCTGCGCGAGCACGTAGGCGCGTTGACGCCCGCAACAGAAGATACGCTGCGCGATAGATTGCGCATTTTGCGCGCCGTGTTCAAAAGCGCCGCGCAGAATTATCTTGCGCCGTTGGCGCATGTTCCCACGCCCATGACGCAGGAGGCCGAAAAGCAGTTTATCGATCTTGTCTCTACGGCGATCGACTCCATTGACCAACTTGCACGCCGCTATCGCGCACTGTCCACTCAATTGATCGAGGCCCGCGCCACTCCCGATTTATTGCGTGCGTTTCGGCTGACCGATGAATCGATCAGCATCTTGATCGAAGATCTGTTGCTGCGTGTTCATCAAATTGCCCACGCCTGGCTGTCTCCCCCGTTGCTGGCGAAATGGCAGGCGCGATTGGTCGCACGCGTGCGCGTCGAAATCGATTACCGCACCGCGCAGCAATACCCTTCGGTCTTGCAAAAGGAGACGCGCGAGAGCTATATGCGGCGCGTGTCAGTGCTGAAGAAATTCACCTCCAGCGTGCTCTGGCTTTCGACTAGCACGCGGCGCGAGGGTACGACGCTGGAGCAGGTGCTTTTTTGCTATCGTCGCCGGCGTCTCGATGATGTTCGCCACGTTGATCGCCTTCTATGCCCAGGCTGCCTATGATGAATTTACGCTGCCGGTTTTTATTGCACTGGTGGTGGGATATATGTTCAAAGATCGCATTAAAGAGACGGGCAGATCGCTCTCCTCCCGGCTGCTTGACCAGCGTCTTTACGATTACCGCACCATTATCGAGACGCAAGATGGGCGGCGTCAGCTAGGATATGTGCGTGAAAAGGCGACTTACCTGGCGTGGGCCGGCATCCCTTCTGAAGTGATTTCGGCGCGTGGCGCGGGCGTTCACGACGACCCGATGTTCGCCGGCAACAGGGAGACGGTGTTGCTCTATGCCAAGCTCGTCACGCTGCGCAAAGACGCGTTCGGATTTTTGTCGAAGGATGGGGTGGATATCACGACAATCAACGATATCATGCGCTTCGATGTGCGACCCTTTTTGCGCAAGATGGATGATCCTTACGAGGATCGTTTGATGCTCAAGGGCGACAAGGTGCGCATTGTACGTTGCCATCGCACCTATCATCTCAACCTGATTTCTGTCTTTGCAAGTGAAACGGGGAGTCAGACCTGCGAGCGCACCTTGATCGTGCTTGACCGCGAAGGCATCCAGCGTATTGAGCAATTTGATGCAGAAGGCCGGCCGTTTACGCTTCGCAGCTCGCGGCTTCCTTTACATCTGTCAGAATTTGCGGATAGTGAGGAGTGAGGAGGGAAGGAAGTAGGCAGTCCGGGATACTTGCGGGTCACTGATTTAGCGCAATGCTTCCAAGCGGGCAAAGTAAGATGCGTCACCTGACCAGGGTGCACCCTGGTCAGGTGACGCATCTTATATTACGTAGTACGCATTACGCACTACAATCACGCATCATACATCGCGCACTACGCACTATTTACTTACATCCCCATGCCCATGCCGCCCATGTCGCCGCCGCCTGCAGGCATCCCCGACTTCTCTTCCGGGATGTCGCAAACCAGCGCGGACGTGGTCAGGATCATGGCTGCGATGGAGCAGGCATTCTCGACGGCGCTGCGGGTGACCTTGACCGGGTCGATGATGCCAGCCTTCAGCATATCGACGTAGTCGTTGTTGAGGACGTCATAGCCGGTGGTCAGCTTGCCGTCACTGTGCAGCATACGCACCTTCTCGATCACCACTGCGCCATCCAGACCGGAGTTGCTGGCGATCATGCGCATGGGTTCTTCCAATGCACGGCGCAGGATGCGCAAACCGGTGCGGGCGTCGCCTTCGAGGATGACATTTTCCAGCGACGGCATGGCGTTGATCAACGCGACGCCACCGCCGGGGACAATGCCTTCTTCGACTGCGGCGCGGGTGGCGCTCAGGGCGTCTTCGACGCGGTGCTTCTTTTCCTTCAGTTCGGTCTCGGTGGCCGCACCGACGCGGATGATCGCCACACCGCCGGCCAGCTTGGCCAGGCGTTCCTGCAGCTTCTCGCGGTCGTAGTCGCTGGTGCTGGAGTCGATTTCAGCGCGGATCTGATCGATGCGACCCTTGATGGCCTGACCGGCGCCGGCGCCGCCGACGATGGTGGTCTCATCCTTGGTGCTGACGATCTTGTCGCAGCGGCCCAGGTCTTCCAGCTTGACGCTTTCCAACTTGCGGCCCAGTTCTTCGGTGATCACCTGGCCGCCGGTCAGGATCGCAATGTCCTGCAACATAGCCTTGCGGCGGTCGCCAAAGCCAGGCGCCTTGATGGCCAATGCATTGACCATGCCGCGCAGCTTGTTGAGCACCAGGGTCGCCAGCGCTTCGCCGTCCACGTCTTCGGCAATAATCACGATTTCGCGCTTGCCAATCTGGACGAGTTTTTCCAGCGCGGGGACGATATCCTGAGCGCTGCTGATTTTCTTGTCGGTGATCAGAATGTAGGGATCTTCGATGGCGGCTTCCATGCGCTCGGCATTGGTGACGAAGTAGGGGCTGAGGTAGCCGCGGTCGAGCTGCATACCCTCAACATACTCGGTCTCGAATTCCAAGCCCTTGCTCTCTTCGACGGTGATCACACCGTCCTTGCCGACCTTGTCCATGACTTCGGCGATGAGGGCGCCGATGGTCTGGTCAGCCGCGGAAATGCTCGCCACCTGGGCGATCTCTTCCTTGCCGGCGACCGGGGTCGCCATTTCCTTAAGCGCCTTGACGATCTCGTCGCGGCCAGCCTCGATGCCACGCTTGAGCATCATGGGATTGGCGCCGGCGGTCACGTTCTTCAGACCTTCGTTGACAATGCTCTGCGCCAACACCGTCGCGGTGGTGGTGCCGTCGCCGGCGACGTCATTGGTCTTGGTGGCGGCTTCCTTGAGCAACTGCGCGCCCATGTTCTCGAACGGATCTTTCAGTTCGATCTCTTTGGCTACGGTTACGCCGTCGTGCGTGACGGTGGGGCTGCCCCACTTCTTGTCCAACGCCACATTGCGACCCTTGGGGCCGAGTGTGGTCTTGACGGCGTTTGCCAGTGCATCAACGCCGGCCTTAAGCGCACGTCGCGCCTCATCTTCGTAAATAATCTGCTTGGCCATAATGGTGATTCTCCTCTAAGCCTAGTTTTGCTCGCCTATAAATTGCAAATTTGTCCCCAGCGCCCCTGTCCTACACTTGTGGAACAAGGGTGTGCAGAGGCGTGAACTACTCAACAACTGCCAGGACATCGCTTTCTTTGAGGATCAAGTATTCCTTGCCATCCAGCTTGACGGTTGTGCCGGCATAGCGTGCATAGAGCACCTTGTCGCTAACCTTGACGTCCATCTCGATGCGTTCGCCAGTGTCCTTGCGCGCACCCAAGGCTGCGATCACCTTGCCCTGTTGCGGTTTTTCTTTTGCAGTCTCCGGCAGGAAGATGCCCAACGAGGTCTGTTCTTCTTGCTCGACTGGTTCGACGACGATGCGGTCGCCTAACGGTTTCAGGTTCATTGTGGAGCCTCCTTGACATGAAAGTGTCTTGGTATGTTTCTAGAAAAAGAGCCGGTTAGCACTCTGATGTTTTGAGTGCTAACCGGCTCCATCATAGCGCATAGAGTTCGGCTGTGCAAGTAGCAGGAGCTTTAATTGCGCATGAAAACCGCTAACGCTTCATTAGAGTTTTGTTTGCGCGCAGTGTTTGTGCGTCGCGTAGCATCTCTTCTTCTTCGCTGGCATAGTCGCGCAGATCAAAGGCCGTATAGAGATCGCGGCTCTCGGCAAAGTAAGCTGAGGCTTGGTCAAGAGCATCTTGTGCGAGGGCCACGTGGCCAAGATTGTGCAGTGTGGCGGCAAGATCGGTCCAGGCGCCGCGCTTGCGCAAGAGCACCATGTCCAGCGTGTACCAAGTATGCGCTTGCGCGAAGTCGCCCCGCGCGTAGCAAACTGACCCAAGATTGTTGTAACACGCGCTGACGCCGGTCAGATCCTCATTCTTGTTGAACATGGTGAGTGCGTATTCATAGGCTTCAATCGCTTCGTCGTAACGCTCCAGGGCTTCGAGCACCAACCCGACGTTGTTGTAGATGCTGGCAAGTAAATGCTTGTCGTCACCGCGCAGGGCAATGCGCAGCGATCTGCGGTGTTCGGCCAGGGCGCGCTCCGGCTGGTTGAGACTAAAGTAGGCGCTGCCCAGGTTCATGTAGGCCGTCGCCAATCCATGTTGATCGCCTAGTTGGGCGACGCAATTGAACGCCCCCGTGAAATATTCGAGCGCGCGCCGCAGCTCGTCAAGAATGCGGTGTGAAGTGCCGAGATCGGTGTAGACATAGGCCAGATCCGCCAAAAGATCGCGTTCGTCAAAAATTGGCGCAGCGCGCTGGAGCCATCCAATGCCTTCCTCGACGCGCCCGAGGAAAAAATATTGCTGCCCCATGTTGGTGAGCAACCAGGCATAGTCGCGCATGTTTTGCGTTGCCAGCGCCGCGACCGCACCGACGGTAAGCCAGCGCAGAATGCCGGGAGGGTGCCGCCAGAAAGCATAATGCGCCAGCGCCAGGGCATAGTCAACCGCCAGACGCAGGTCGGCGTAAACCGCGGATGATGTGTCCTGTGGCGCCAATTTGGTAATCTCGCCGCATCGTCGCTGAGCATTGCTTCTGGCTCGCGCTGAAAAATGCGCGTGAGGCGGTTGCTACACCAATCCGCGCCGGCAAAGATGTTGCCCCAATCCAGATCGACTTCGCTCCACCGCTGCAGCGGCAACATCTGATATTGCTCGGCCTGCTTTACGTAAAATGCAGCGTGGCGGCGATCCCACTCCTCGCCAAGCATAGCGGTGTTTTCTTCCAGATAGCGACGCACGAGGGGATGGATGACGACGCGGCCGCGAAAGCGGTCGCGCTCGATCAGCGCGCGGTCGGCGAGTGCACTGACGGTGTGCGCGTAATCTTCGTGCGAGCCGAGATCGGCCCAGAAAAGTTCGCGCAGGGCAGGTTCGTACACGCCGCCCACCGCGCGCACAAGGCGGTTGAGAAACACGCCGGCCGCGGGATTTTGCAGCGCGTACGTTTCGAGGGCAAAGGCGCAGATGCTACTGGCAGGCACCCCCCCGTCTGGCCCGCTGATGCCGCGGAAAATCGCGTCCAGTTCGGAGAAAGGAAATTCTTCCATCAGCCCAAAGATGAGGCGCATACAGATGGGATTGCCCCGCGCCGCTGCATAGATAGCCTCCGCATGGGCGTGCGCCGCCGTCAGAACACGCTGTGGCGCACGCGCGGCGACAAACGCGTCCAGGTCTTCGCGCAGAATACCGTCCAGATGAAGGTGCTGATGTTGTACCAGGGCGGCGATATTTGGATTGAACTTGCGATCGATCAGGATGATGCGGGACTGACCTTCGTTTTCATGTAGATGGCCGATAATTTCTACCAACGTGGCGACTTCGCGCTCGGAGGCGCCGGCCAGTTTATCCAGAATCAGCAGGCGCCGGCGTTTGTATAGTTGTTCGAGGATGCTGATGCCCCACCGATTGTCGCTGGTGCGGGTGAGCGCGGTGCCGAGGACCGTGTCCATGGTGCGCACCACGTCGTAGAGGCGGAAAGGGCTGGCGCCGGCCGGGCTGACCTGAATGATGCCGTCGGAGAAGTCGTAATAGTGATTCCAGGCAGATGCAACCGCCAGTGTACTCTTGCCGGCGCCTTGTTCCCCACTGATGGCGATCGCCGGCAGATCGTCACCGCCGGTGAGCCATTCGTGTATGGTGAGCAGGTGGCGACGGCTGCCGACAAAACCGTTCAGCCGGTAGAAAGTCAGGTTGTTGGAAATATGCCCTGATTCGACGAACTGCTCAAGGCTGTTGACCATGGCATGGCCTTTTGATTCGGTAGTGTGTGCGGATGGGATGCTCCTCACGCGCGACATAAACTGGACGCGTCGTGCCTGCGATCACTCGGGCTTGTGCGTGTGAGCCTAAATGATGATGCATGGGAAATCGCTGATGGCCGCAATCTCGTTTTGAAATGCTTCTGCGTAGACCATAGCGCCGCTCAACCGGCTTAAATTGCGTTTTGCCGCACCGCTATCGATCAAGATCAGATCCGGACGCATCCGTTTGGCCAACGTGTTGATGTTCACCTGGGTCACATTTTCTACGGCATCGACTTTGTCGATGACGCGATCGGTCACGGCTTTGGGGCGGTCGATGGTATCGGTGACAATCACCTCGACGTTCGGATTCTTCTGAAGCTGGCGTAGCGCCTCGACGCCGGCTTCATCGGCGCCAATCAGCCATATGCGCATTTTACCCTCGCTTTCCGACAGTCCGACATTCAAATGAACCCAATCAAGCTGAGTAATGCAAAGTATGCAAAGACAAAGATTGCAGATGGCAAGCCGACCAACAGACCGCTTCGCAGTTGGCTTTTTGTATCGACCGCACCTGAAATTGCAACCAGTGTCATACGAGCAGACGAATTTGGCAACATATAACAGAGTGCCAGCGTAAAGACAAACGGCAGCATCAGGCGAGTTGGGAAGATGTTGGTGGTAACCCCCAGGGTCACCAAAATCGGTGAAAGAATGGCGCCATAGGTCACACTGTTCATGAACTGGGTCAAAACAAAAGTGGAGGCGATGAGAATAGCTAGAATAGCCAGATATGGTAAACCGTTCAGCGCCGGCTCGATCAAGCTGACGATCCAATCGCTGGCGCCGGTTTTGTCCAGCGCATCACCCAACGAAAGGCCTGCCCCAATCACAAAGATGATGCCCCAATTGACGCCTTTCAGGTCGTCCCAGTCGATCAATTCTTCAATGGATAGCAATGCCACGGCCAAAATAGCAATCATGGCGCTGCTCAGCAGCGTGGTTGGCAATCCAAACCATTTCTCCAGCGTCGATCCCGAGACCCAGAGTACAATGGAAATGACCAGGACCCCAATGGTTTCACGTTCGGCATTATTCAACCCGCGGCGGCGCACCAATTCACGCAGGGTGGGGGTAAGATCCATGCGCAGGTTCGGCACGCGAAAGACGAGGAGGAGCATCGCCCACGTAATCGGTATCAGTCCCAGGACCACGGGAAAGCCATAGCTGATCCAGGATAGGAAACTGGAAGTCTATGACTTGACTCAACTGGCCATTGGCAATGGCGTTTTCGCCGCTGCCCATGGGCGTACCGATACCGCCGATGCTGGCGCCATAGCCGATGGCCAACACAAGCACCGCAAGCATCCGTTTGGCCGCACTTTGATCCTGAATCTGCTGCGCGATGCTGATGGCAACCGGGATCAACATCGCCGCGGTGGCGGTATTCAATACCCACATGCTCAAGAACGCAGTCAGGGCAATCAAAATGAAAATCAAGCGGTGAAAGTCACCGCGACTCAAAATGATTGCATATAAGGCCAGCCGGCGCGTCAAGCCATGTTTGCGCATGGTTTCAGCCAAAAAGAGGCTAGCCAGGATCAAATAGATGACCGGGTCGGCAAATGGCGCAAAAGCACCGCGTGCCGTATCGATGCCCAACGCAACCTGGGCAACCGGCACAAGCAAGGCGGCAATCGGCAATGGAACCGGCTGCAACGACAGAATCATACCGGTAAACACAAACAAGGCGAGCGCGCGGTGCGCCTCTGGCGTCAGTCCCAGCGGGGCAGGAATCATCAGCACAATGGCTGTTCCCCCAAGCACCAGCAGGAAGCGGCGCAGGTCAAACACTTTACGCGTGGCGACTTGCAGCGGCTGCTGGATGAGTTCCAGCGGCGTCAGGCGGCGTTGGATGCGTCGCTTGCTGGTGGTGGTGCGCGCCGTCGAATGCCGTCCGTCGGTGTGGAGAGGCTTTGCTGGCTGTGGCGCCGGGTCATCCGGCGACGGTTTCTCTCCCTCTGGCCCATCTGTGAGGGAATGCCAGGTCACTTTATCGGGCAGCGCGGATTTCAAACGTGAGCGATGAACAGTCATGTGAGCTTTCGGTAGGGTGTAATCTGCGGCGGGCGCCTGCTCAACTGCCAGGAACGTCGCTGCAGAGTTTGACGCCGGTCAGCGCTGGTGCACTGTTGGGATTCTTTTCCAGCGCCTTTTGCAACCAAGGTTGCCCCAATTCGCATTCGCGCGGCTCTTTGTAGACGTGCGCCAAGCCAGCCGTGTAATAGTGTTCCTCGCGCGCGGCGTCGCCGATGAGTGGCAACCCTTTGTCGAAGGCCGCGGCTGCATCTTCATAGTTGCGTCGCGAGTAGAGCGCCATGCCAAGATGAACCAGCGCCGGCCCATAATTGGGATCGAGTTCCAAGGCGTCGTTGAGCGTGCGAATCGCGGCAAGATGATCGCCCACATTATACAATCCCTCGCCCAGCGCGTCGAGCGTCACTGCGGTCTTGTTGGCATCGACGGCCGCGCGGTAAGCGAGCATGGCGTTCTGAAAGTCGCCCATCCCGACGCGGTAAATGCGCGCTTTTTCCAAATGGAGGTCAGCGCGTTGGGGCGCCTGCTTCAGCGCCTGATCCAACACCGCAATGGCGTCTTGATATTTGCCCAGTTTCTCCAGCAGATACGCACTATTGCGCAACGCCAGAGCGTGCTGCGGATCCAGCGCGAGCGCCTGGTCGATGTAGGTTTGCGCCTGGGTAAAATTGCCGACGTCGGCGTAGATCTCGGAGATGATCGCCAGCGTTTCCACGTTGTCCGGCTGCAACTCGTAGGCATCCAGCGCGTGTTCGAGCGCCGTCTCGTAGTCGCCCAGCCAATCCTCGCTTCGCGCCAACGCGGCCAGGGCATCGGGATCATTCGGCGCCAGGGCGACCGCATCCGAAGCCGTCGTGTGCGCCGCCGCCACATTGCTATTGATCATGTAGAGCCGCGACTTGACGACTAGCGGTTCTGGATTTTGTGGATCAAGCGCGGCCACGCGCTCGTAGGCCGTGAGCGCCGCCGCATAGTCGCCGCGCAACAATGCGGCCTCGGCATCGGCCAGAAATGACGTGGCGCTGCGGGTGGGTGTTGGCGTCGGCGCACTTGGGCGCTCCACAAGCCACCCGGGCTGTGTTTCATAGAGAATGACGGCCACAGCGGCCAACACAAACAACGGCCAAAACCGGCCGATCCCGCTTCTCCTGCGCCGCCGCGGTCGGTAATCACGGTCTAAGTACATGGCCGATAGTATAACATCAGATGCGCGAATGAGTTTCTCTTGCACAATCCTGCACACCATGTTATAAAGCAAGTGCAGTCGTCTGCCCCTGTAGCTCAGAGGATAGAGCACTGGCCTCCGGAGCCAGGTGCACAGGTTCGAGTCCTGTCAGGGGCGCTGACCCACTAGTGATAGTGGGTACGCCAGCTAAAACCACTGAAAAACCCGTGTCTTTTCAAGTGAAAGGCGCGGGTTATTATTTTGGACGCAAAGCCTACCCTACAAGACGCCTACGAACTCTTTGCGCTTGACTGCGAGTCTAGAGGGTTCACCAAGCGAACGCTGCAATTCTACCGGGATCGGTTGGGGCTTTTCTTGCGCTTCCTTGTCGAGCGCAACGTCAGCACCCTGGACGGAATGACGCATACCGTCATTCGGGCTTACCTCGCTAACCTCCAGAAGCGGGAACCGGCGCTTTCCTCTGCCTACATTCACAGCCATGCACGCGCAATACGGGCGTTCTGCAACTTCCTTGTCCGGGAAGAACTGCTAGACGTTTCCCCTTTTGCCAAAGTCAAAATGCCACGGCTTGAAAAGAAAGTGCTTCCGGCGCTTTCCTCGGAAGAAGTGCATACCATACTGCGCGCCTGCGAGTATGAACGGGACAAAGCCATAGTGCTTTTCCTGTTGGACAGCGGCGTTCGGGCGGCTGAACTGTGCGCTTTGAACGCCGGGGACGTGGAAGACGTTACGCGGTTACGGTGCGACAGGGGAAGGGGAGAAAGGATCGGGTGACGTTCGTTGGGGCGCGCACTCGGAAACAGCTTTTACGCTACTTCGCTTTGGAACGTGGCGGGAAGCCCAAGCCGGAGGAACCCTTGTTCACCTCCCAACGTGGCGGGGGACGCTTGGCGGTTGCTACGCTGCGACAGCTAACCCGGCGGCTACGTGCGACTACGGGCGTCAAGAACTGCAAGTGTCACGCATTCCGGCGCACTATGGCGATCCAAAGCTTGCGCAACGGTATGAACGTCTACGTCCTTGCCAAAATGCTTGG
>JADJVW010000042.1 GCA_016710365.1 Candidatus Caldilinea saccharophila
GTTTCGTGCCATCCCCGCAACACTCGTGGACGCAGTACGCGTATTCGTAGAGCAACACTTCATGATTGATTCCACGGGTGCCTTGGGTCTGTAGGTAATCCTGCAACGTCACACCCTCTCGGCCTGTACCCAGTGTCCGCCGCCGTCTTCTGAACGTGGCACAAACGACACAAGCTCTGCAGGTTCCCCTCATCGTCCTCGCCACCATTGCCCAGAGCGACCACATGGTCAACTTCCTCTGCAGCGGTGTAGCGACCGCGCTCTAGGCAGTGCACGCAGAGCGGATGGGATGACAGCCAGCGCGCGCGACGCTTGACGCCTGCATCGCCGGCGAGCCTCTTCGGCTTCAATCCAGGTTGCATCGGAAGTAAGCCGTCGACACCGTGAGATCAATCTCGCCTTCCTCGACCTCGACGCCCATCGCGTTGGAAACGAATATCTTGTCGGGATTGATGATGGTTGAGTTCGCTGTCTGCCCTCGCGCGAAGATGGTGCCGGGGCCTTGCTGCAGTTGGTTGTATGTGACGATGGCGGCCCACTTGAAGAGAGGCGCCATGTCAAAGGGCACCGGGCACGGTAGCGTGACAGGCATCCAGATGAGCTGAGGCGTGTTGCTCGCACCAGGCTGGATGTAGACGTACCAATCGATATTCCCGATGGTGTACTGTCCGCGAAAGCGGCTTGCAGCGCGACCGTTGGGATGTGCGCCATAGCCGCGCCACGTCCGGTCGACGACAAACAGTTCCATCCAGATCGACGATGCCGCCGCGTTGTAGTTGGCAAACACTTGCGCGGAGTCCATGAGCCGCATGTCGTGGCTCAAGTGGCCCTTGACGCTGTTATCCACGGCGACCGTCACGCCTTTATGCCCAGCCCAGAGGTGATCAATGCTGCCAACCCTGATCGGGATATTCGACTGCCCGCTATTAGGGAACCCGGGGGGCTGGCCCCAGAAGCAATTCGGATACGACTTGACCTCGCTTGCAGTGCCGCCCGGATTCGGCCAGTTGAGCGGGACCTTCGAATAGATCCTGAAGGAATTCGACTGCGTGTTCGACGGCCCGATGCAGACCGTCTGAACGATGGTGCCGTCGAGGCCCCACGAAGTAACGGCCCACTGATCGTTAACCACGCGACCCGTTCCGGATATGATGTCGCCCCATTTGGTCGACGTGCACGATGTCGGCGCCCCTGCTGTCCATGTAATGTTCGGGGGCGTGCCGCTTCCCGTCCCACCACCACCACCACCGCCGGCCGCAGTAATCGTGATCGGAACGGTAGCGTATGAGTCCTGGCATCCACCGTTATCGTTGCACTTCGCCCAGAGCAGATAGTTTCCAGCAGGCACGGTGTTGTTCAGTACCAGCGAATAGTTGCCCGGCGAGACGACTGTCGGCGCAATCAGGAACCCGGTCCCGTCCGTGCCGCCGCCTGCCAAACTGACCAGCCATGTCTGGAATTCTGTGCAAGTAGCAGTTACCGTTCCGCCGCCTGCATCCAATGGGGGCGGCGACGACGTGAATGCCGAGCTTGTGATACCGCCACCGGGGTCTTGATCAAGGGCGTCGGACAGTGTTGCGAAGTTGACGTGCTGCCAGTCGTTCGTCATGCGAACAGTGCGCGACAGCCCAACACCGGGGTTATACCCGGGCGGCAAGGCATCAGTTTCCGGCCGGAAAGTCTGCCACGGGTAGTAATCCGCGCCAATATGCACGCCGAACGCTGCGCTGGCCCGATCGTCCGTTCCTGCGGGATTGTCAAGAATCAGGCGAGCCTGAATCGTCACAAACACGCAATCGACATCCGGGCTGTTGATCGTTGCAACACTTCCGAACCAGCCATGGTGCAGGAAATTGCCCAAGGGCGGCGCAACACTCAATCCGCCCGTTGCCTCTGCCCGCACGTCAGGCGTATTCGTACCGCCCGCAAACGACTTCTCGTAACTCTCGCCGCCGAAGTTGTCCGACCATCCGAGCGTCCATTGACCAGTCGATTTTGACTTGATGTAAGCCCGGGCATTGCGGTACTGCACCCGGGTATTCGTTGCTGAATGACCGGTCAGGTCAATGACAACGAACCACGGCAGCATATACGGCCAGTATGTCGCTGATTTCAACGTGGTATTAGTCGGATTCCAGTACGACGGCGTATTCGTGCCACGCGGGTCGTTGCCCATCTTGACAGTTGGGCCGATCGCCCAGCCAACGGTCGGGCTCACGCCAGCGAGTGTGACTCCGTTGGCGGCATTGGTCGTCGTCATCTGATTGACAACGGTAGCCGCTGAATTCGCCGGGTAACTTCCTGCCGACGTTGTGCCACTGCTCGACACAGCGTAGTTCGCCGTTCCGTTCGCCGCAACGGTCGCAGGCGCACCGGTGATCTGGAAGCGTGCATGAACCACCACCACCGCCAGCATCTCCGAGCGCCGGAATCGTCTCGGTCGTCCACACAATCGGCCCGATCGTCCAGGTACTCGTACCGGCCGGGATGTCGTCCGACACCCGCACAACCCCGACCGTCTTGCCCACGTCGTAAGTGATCGCGAACCGCGCGCCGTTTTTGATGCGCGCGTCCCAGTCGCCAGAGTCGATGTCCATTGCCACGGCAGCATTGACCGTGACCGTCGTCGCCGGGAATGTCAGCGTTGTGCCGTTGATCTGCAGCAGCGGGAGCGGGATCGTGACGGTATCGGTTCCCCTGATCAGCTCGAGAAACGAGCCGAAGGCGAAGATGGAATGCAGCGTCGTCGCGAAAGCCTGCGTCCTGCGCAGGGCTTGAAGTCTGCTCGCGCACGGCGTATTCCAGCGCCTGGCCTGTCGCTGAGTCGGGAGACCAGTCTGCCATGCGGTGAATGCCCAAAAAAAAGGCCCTCGCGGGGAGGGCCAAATGTCGAACGGAGGAGACAGCAAACAACGCGGACAAAAATCCACCTTGCCTAGTCCAGCGTAACAACATCTTTGGAATGCGCAACCTGTATCGAAATAGTGGCCGTTTGTCTCGACAGTTCGCCATTGGTAGCCCGATCGACTCTCAGCCATCTGTCCAACATGGCGGACGATGCGTGGAATCGATCGTAATACTCGTCCCTACTGATGCCCATGCGTTCGGTTATCACGTGCACCGCCAGCGAGCCGACAAAACGCAATCGCATGCAGGCATAGTGCTGAGGCGGCAGAAACGACAGCATAGCCACCATCCGCCCGACATCAGGATTGATCATCGGCGCGTTATCGACACTGGCCGATTTGCCGATGCGCTCGCTGTATTTCGGCAATGCAAAGCCGAGACCGGAGCGCACTTCGCCGTGCTCCAGCCTGCCCCACTCGACGAGCAGGTTGATGATGTACGGGTATGCCTGTTTCATTTTGCGCTATGGGTCGGCTTGCCCGACTCGACTTTCTTCGCCTCAATCGCAAGACATTTTTCGCGCCATTCGATCTCTTTCTCTTCTTCCGTCATTTCAGATTTCGGCTTTTTAAGAACCCAACCTTCTCGCATCAGCACTCTATTGCTGATATAGGCTCGGCGCATCTTCTGATTAATTCTATGCTTTACCGTTTCGTCCCGATCTCTGGCAATGCGCATCAATCGGCTTCGGAATTGGGTGCGGTTGACATCCAGCAAGTCGCACCAGAATCCGAGCCGCTCATCGCTGTCAATAAACTTGATTGCATCGGCGGCCTCCCATCTGGCCGCATATTCGCCGCCCTCCACTTTGGCCGGATCCAGGCAGGCGTCTTGCACCGCTTGGGCAAGGACTCCCGCTATCAATTTTCGATATGAATTATGAGAACTTACTTCTGGCGCCGTGGTTGGCGCGAGTTGATTCGCCGCAACGGCGACCGTCCACTGCCCGTCTGGTGACTGATGGTCCAATCGAACGATGACCGGCCGATTTATGTCGAAATTCACTGGTCCCGGGAACACCCCGCCGATGTAAACCCCTTCTAGCGCCCAGTATTCGCCGCCAACGATCTGAACTCGATCGCCTCTTTCAAACTTCATATCGCTCATTGCCCTGCCCTCACGTGTTCCTCGACCACCACCACGAACTGATCCCCGCACGGCAGCGGGCTATCCAGATGGACGGTCAGATACACCTCGCCGTCCTTCTCGCGCCGCCCCGTGAGCACGCCGCTGCGCGCCCAGTGGTCGCCGCCGATGATTTCGACTCTCGATCCGATGTCGATCGTCACCACGACACGTCCTCAATGGTCGGCAACGGCCTCGCTTTGCGCACGGAACGAGCGCGCACCTCTCAGCCACAGAGGTCGAGCATGACATGCTTGATATCACCGCCGTCGGATAGCCCACCCCCTGCGATATTCGATGTCCACTGGGTCAACGCAATAGGCATCCGCCTGGATCCCTTCAAAAATCACAAGTCCGACTTCGCGTCCTAATCGACTCTATCTGGCATTTTTCACGCCCGCCTCCAATCCTTCGCCGTTGGCCCGCACCGCCCCATCAGCCCCCGCGTCACCACACACGCCCGCATGTGCAGTGTGCATCGCTGGATCTTCCAGCCATCCGGGATCTGGAAATACTCGTGGTTCGCGCACTTGTCGCAGCGCTTGCCATCGAGGTTGACCCAGTCGGGGATGGGGCGGGTGACGGCTTGTGCGGCAGTCCATGCGATGGCATTCATGCGGCGATTGCCATCTTCCGCCGCTTTATTTGCCGAACCGGACCGACAGCGACATCCATAGGCCAGCCTGCGCGAAGGCGCTCTTTAAGCGTCTCGTAACCGATCCCTGCCTCTCGACTAATTTTCGAGATCGGCCACATATTCCCTTTGTACGCGTATCGCTTGATCGGGCCCCTACGAAAGCCCGGCGCCGCCTTGCTGCCTGACCTTCGGTTCTTTGCCTGCTCACTAGCCGTCGCCCATCGGCAGTTTAATAATTCGTAGTCCCCATCCCCATCGATTCGGTCAATCGTTCGGCCTTCTGGCCTTTCGCCCATATCCTCAAGAAATCCAGCGAAATTACGCCACTTCTCGCATACCTGAATTCCCCTTGCGCCATAAAGATAAAACCGATTGTTGTTTGGGTTCGTACATCGGGCCATCATGCTTGCCCACGACACATAAGTCCGGCTCCACATCCCTCCTGAAACGTGCCCATGAATACGTTCCACAGCGCCAAGATTCCCGCTCTTTATTCGATCAATCCGTAGCTCTCGGGCATAACAACCACACGACTTACAGTTCCCGCTACGAAGCGACGATTGCACGGCATGATGATCCGCGCCGCAATCGCACTTGCAAAGCCAGAATCGCTCATACCGCTTCCCGACATACGCCAACGAAATTGCCGTCAGTCGACCAAACCGCTGTCCAGTCAAATCCAATGTTTTCATCACGCCCTCAGTTCATCAGCGAGAAGGAACGTCCTTCGGAGATAGCATCCGAATCGGCACGTTTTCGCCACGCACCAGATACCAGTGAAACCCGCCATAAAGTTCTATTGCGGCCCTGAGCTTGTCCATCCCCGCACGTCGGGCCATTCCCTTCAATTCGTGGATCTCGACGAACCCATCCCATCGGAGAATGTCGTAATCGGGGGTATAGAACACGTCACCCGGCAGGCGAAACTTGATCCGCTCATATCCCCATTCGCGGAATTCACCGGCCTTGTGCCGCAAATCGAGGACGGCAGCGTATGCCTGTTCCCATCGATTCCTTCCGATCACACGCGGGCCGCGTACAGGCTCTACAGCGCGTTCGGCCGGCTGACCCGCTTCTGCCATGCAGTCATCCGCTCCAATGCGTTGGCGGTGCCGCGCTACCTGTTCTGGCGTCATTCTGAGGCTCATCGCCCGTCCTTTGTCGTCAGTCCGCGCCATTGGCAGCCTCGGCAACCGTGAACCAGTGCCAGCGTCGAGTCGTAATCGACAAACTCATCATGCTCGACTGAATAGCGAGCCTGCCATATTTCGTCGCACCCATACGTGCACCGAACTTCATACATGCCTTCTTTTGCCGGCGAGTGCTCCATGTAGTTGAACCACGGTGTCCGCTTCATGTCGCCTCGCTCAGCAGAACGTAAATCGCCATCCGCGACGGCCCGCGCGGCAACGTCACGATGTGATGGCCCTTTTTCCGCAGCTTGGCGATAACGTCTGCGGGCCGAACCAGCCTGTACCGCTCGATGATTTCCGCGCTCGTGAACGCTTTGCGGCGCAGGCCGCGCAGGACTCGGTGCTGGTGCTTGCTCATGCCGGCCCCTGCCCGGCAACCTTGAACGTGTGGCGGACAACGGTTTCCGTCCCCGTGATTTCAAACAGGTAGGCGACGCCCTTCTCGGCGATTGAGCCGGGGCGGGGGATGTAGGGGGTCATGCTGCTTCGCCTGCGATCGGGAACATGTCCATCTGGCGCTGTGAATCTTCGATTCGACGGCACGCAATGTCGAAGTATTTCGGCTCACGCTCGATGCCGGTGAATGTCTTGCCCATCTGATGGCAGGCGACTCCAGTTGTTCCGCTGCCCATGAACGGATCGAATACGGTTTGCGCGGCTCCTGCCTGAGACAGGCACCACCTCATTACCGGGACTGGTTTCTGCGTCGGATGCTCTCTGGCTTCTTTGCGGGCCATGTTCTCCTGCAACATTCCATTCCATCGATATTTCAGACGACGAACAGCTTTTTGCAAATTCGTCCACGCCAATTCGCAATCTGCAAAGTCACTTGCTCCGTTGTCTTTGTCCCAAACTAGCCAGCATGAAGATGGCGGCAGGTCAAAGTAATTGCCGCCAAATATGATTTGATTCGCGCAGAGTCCACGCAGGCGACTCAAAACCTCGGCGTCGGGCGGCGCGTCGTCCCAGTTGTCGCTCCCGTAATCAGTTGCATGCGTCAAATTGTTTCTCGACTTGTTTTTTCCTGCCGCCTCCCCAATCCCGTACGGCGGATCGGTCAGTAGCAGATCGAACCGCCCTAAAGTCGGCGCAATCTCCGCGCAGTCCCCGCAGTACAGCGTTGCATTGCCGATAACGACTTTATTGCAAGTCATGCCGCCACCGGCCATGAAATCTCGACCGGCTTGTCGGCGATCTCGACGCGCACGAGAACGCTCATGCAACCCCCTTCTTCGGCATAGGCCGTGTACGTTTTGTCCACCAAACACCCTGCTCGCCGCACCTGCCTGGCTCGCTGCGCATCCACTCGCGTTTCATCGCGCTACCACCGTCCGATCAGCTAGCAGCAACGATTCCGCATGGCTCAGAATGAATTCGCACTCGACCAGCAACTCGCTCTTCGTCCATTCCATCATTCGCTTGCCTTCATCGGCGCTGTAGAACCCGGCACGGTAAAGCGATTCGGTTCGCTCGCGGATTCGTTTTACTCTTGACTTCCGAACTTCATCGTTCATCAGAACACCTTCAAGCGTTAGATCGAGGCCGACTTTGGAGCCCGAAGACCTTCCTACGCCGTCCCGAGAAAATTCGGAAAGGCGTAGGTCTTTCAAGCGTTGAGTCTCGTCCTGACCCCATCGCCCGGTCAGTGCTTGGCGGCACCGACATGCTGTGGAACTACCGTTGCCCGGCCACTCGCATGGCCCACAGCACTGCTATCCCGTTCACGCGGTTACCGTCATCTCAACGGATTCCGCTTGCCATCCAAGGCTGTGCAGCAAATAACAGCGACCTCATCAATTGCCCTTGCGATCTTCTGTGGGCACTACACGCATCCGCCAGAACGTTGTAAGCGGGTTCTCAGGGGACTACTCACTCTCTCGCCTACGACAGCGAGCCTCGCGATTCCTACCCCGAGCCGTCCGCTCGTCACCCGATAGACTCGGAATACGCCTACTGCAATCTTGCCTTCATCAGCGCGGCACTCACCGCATAAATCCCAGCCTGTGCATGCCAGTCATTGGCGTCTTCGCCAACGGTCTCGCTCATGCACCACGGAAAGCCTGTCGCGACCGCTGCCCGCTCACCGGCACCGCTCGCATCGTTGTCTGCAAACACCATCACTCGCCCCTTGACCATCGGTGCAACGTGAACGAGGTTTGAATCACTGAAGCACACCAGTACGGCCATGTTCAGGCGCGTCAGCGTGATCGCAGCCTGAATCGATAGACCGGTCGCATAACCCTCGCACAACACGGTTTCGGCAGCGTCACGACGCCCAATACGAAGCACCGCGCCACGAGCGCGCATGCCCGGAAGCATCTTTTTCGTCCACTCCCCGTTCCTCGGACTCCCAATGGATGATCTGCGCACCCATCAAGTCATTCGATAGGCTTCGCATTGGCACGAACAGGTCATCATCCGGCGTTACCAGCGCCTGAACCTCGCCAAGCCCTTTCAGATTCAAATACCCGTGCTTTGTGACCTTGCATGCCAGCAGAATCACGCCGGCCCTTTGAGCGGCCATCTCATGCTTGCGATCTTCGGCCGACCGGAACGAGATTCGTCTTGCGGCCCAGGCCCGCTTATCTGCATCGGTCCATGACTGATTTGGATCGTTGAACCAGTGAATGTCGCCGCCGTTGTCCCATGCTGAGACCCACCCTCGGCGACCGTCCCACCACCATGCGCCATTCTTGTGGCGCGGATGCTCGACCGTCGGGCATCGCTGGATTCGATCAACTGGCCGTGCCTCGTCGATCAGTACGCCGTGCAGCTTGGCAAATTGCTCAAACTGCATCAGGCCGTCCTTTTGATCGAGCGATATTCAGCGACCGAATCTTGTTCAGCACATTACGGGATACGACAACATCAGGCGTACCTGCCAGCGACCAGCCCTTCGGCGGCAAAGCCCCGGTCATGTCCCGATACAAAAACTTCGCCCGCCACTCTTGCTTGTCTGGTTTCGAGTGAGCGCGGGCATAGGTTGCGCACTGCTCGAACAAATGGCGCTGGTCGTCGGCGAGCTTCTTCTTGCCGAGCATGACCGCTTCCATCTCGCCCGGTTGATGCTCGACAAGCGATTGTGTCTGGCGCTCAAGTCCACAGGCCATGCACCGCTTGCCAAACGGCTTGAATCCGCAGGACGGACATTCAGAAACCTGTTTTTCCTCATCGTCTCGACGGATGGTCTTGTCGAGCTTTTCGCCCATGTCAAGCGCATCGAGACCGTTGTAATAGATGTCGGTGTAATCGTCAGCGAACCGAAGGATATTCCCGGTATGGTCAAGAAGGATACAGTTGTGGACTAGTCGTCCGTTGGCAGTGAACCTCTGTAGGGGCCCAGCGTTGAGAACGTCCCATACTTCCCTTTCGGTTTGCATGAGTGCTCTTTCCAACGGCTGACGATCTCCTCTGGCGTCAGGTCGCGGAGCAGTTTCGCCAGCGTTGCGTCGGCGTAGCGAACCCCAGGGAAAGCCTTGCGAAACTCTATGAAACGTGCCCGCCCACCAGAAACGCGAGTGTTGTTCTGATTTCCGATCGCCGTCGTCCAGCGAAGATTTCCTGGTTCGTAGTGGCCGTTGTTTCTCTCTCGATCCAACTGCATCGCCCGATCCGGCACGCCGAGATTTGCCGCCACCCAGTGGGCCGCTTCGTTCGCGGATGAGAACCGAAACTCGATGCCCCGCCCACCATAGCGCGCGAATGCCGAGTTGTTCGGATTGCTGCAGCGACTGAGTTGCGCTTGGCATCGCTCGTACAGCCATTTCGGAACCAGCACCGCCTGCCGAGAATTGCAGTGGGGGCATGCCGCAGTGTCCGGCCGCTTGCGCAAGTTGTGGAACAACCCGAAGTGCGACATCCCACAACGATCGCAAGCGACCTCGACGCGCAGGCTGCTGGCGCTGCCTGATACCGTGCGCGAGATGATCGTCAATGAACCGAATCGCATGCCCATCAATTCCGGTGCGAGCAATCCGTCGCTTCCGACGCGCCGCTTCTTCAAACCTTGTCCAGCCGTCATCCGTCATCACCTTGTGGTCGGGTGTTGCGACGAGGCCGTCGTACTCGATGACCTCGCGCACCCCGCGGCAAACAGTGCCCGCGTGATTGACGAATTGTTGCCCGTCCCATACCTTGTGGTCAAGAGTTATATGCTCAATGGGAATCTCGCCGACGTGCGTCAAGACAAGCGTCCCGCGCGCGACACAGTCCTTCTTCCCTGTTTCTTCCGACGACCGCAAGCCCCTACCCCACATCTGGATGGCAGTCGAAAGCGACTTGCGCAGGGGGCGACAATCAACAATACAACCAACATCCTTTACATCAAACCCTTTTGCAAGAGCCTCGACAGAAATCAAGACTCTCAATGTCGAGTCCGGTTTTTTGTACTCTGCAAGCAGCGCCTTACGCTCGCCGGCAGAAGTCTCAGACGTGAACATCGCGGCCATGACACCAACCGCAGAAAACTGTTTACAAATTTCCTCGCAATGCTTGATCGTGCTGCCAAATACTATGGTCTTGCGGTTTTGCCCGAGCTTGATCCATTCAGCAACAACGTCGCCAACGATTTCCATTCCGCGCTCTTCTGCGGCAGAGTCCGTCCACTCGCCTCCCGCCGTCGCTGCACCGCGCATGTCGGCTGGCCGACAGGTATAAGGGATCATCGGGACAAGCACTCCTGATTGCGTCAGTTCGTGCATCGTTGTGGCGTTCACCAAGTTAGTGAACAGTTTTCCAAGGCCCGGACTGAACGGTGTCGCGGAAAGCCCGATTACCCTGGCCCGTGTGTTCATGATGTGCTCAGTCCACACGGTCATCTGCGTGTGGGCCTCATCGATGATGATCACGTCAGCCTCAGGCCATTGCCTGCGTGCGAGAGTCTGCGGGCTGGCAATCTGGAATAGAGAGGTGGCGTTGTAGCGCCAATGATTGGCCTGCAAAACGGAATGTGCCGCAAGGCCATACTCATCTGCGGTTTCGCTAGTTTGGTCGATCAGGGTCGTCCGATCACAAACGAAAATTGCACGCTTCCCGCGCTTCAGTGCCTCGTGAGCAATTCGTAAGCCAAGGTATGTTTTTCCGCTCCCGGTCGGGCTCATCAGACACTGATTCTTATGCCCTGCTTTTGCACCAGCCCGCAATGCTTCGTGCGCCGAATCCTGAAACGGTCGTGCCTTCGGAAACTTGGCGCTCCCGTAGTGCTCCGTCTCATTGAACAGCGCCATTGATGTCATGCCGCTGCTCGCTCGCTCTTCTCGAATGCCGCCTTGTAACGCTTGGCGGAACGAATCGCTTCGTTTTTCTCGTTCATCAACCCACGGACGCGCTCTTCAAGCAAGCGATTCATTTCCCTGAACCGCTTGGCCTCGCCGACCGCTTCGGCGAGTTGCTCGTTGGCCTCGAAGACCTTGCCCATCGATTCGTTGTCGGCAAGTGTTTCTGCGGCCTGCTTCGCCAAAAGCTCGTTGTGCTCTTCAAGCTCGACGATGCGGACTTGCAACGCCTTGATCTGCTCCCGCAGCTTGTCCTCAACGATCAGCTTCGGCGTTTCTGTGTGGGTGGCAGGCTTCGGCTCGGGCTTCGGGTCATTGCGCTTGGCCTCGCGAAGCATGAATGCGGTAGTGACCTGTCCCGCCGCCTCTTTCGCCGCAGATACGGCCGTTTCAAAGTGCTCTTCCGGCATCGCAGCGAGCTTCTGCCATGCCGACGATTGGTCTTTCGTGACCCCGAAATCAGACAATTTCGCTCCCGGGGTCGTATCGTACGACCCCGGAGAAATCAATGACTTAGCGACGTTCGACCGACCTTTGTCAGCAGGCAATTCATCGGCCAACATCTGCCCAGCCCGACGTTCAGCGCGGACCTTGATTTCTGTCGCCCACTGAATCAATTCCAGGTCTTTCGCCTGTCTCGCATACGCGGCCATTGCTTCAGCCTTGTCGCGAATATCCTTCACTTCATCGATCTTGTGCGCCTCGGCGAGTGCTGTGCGGGCGGCTTCGTATCGGACGAGGGCGGTCATGCCGCCACCTTCCGCTTGCGCTTCGTCTCTGCCTTGGCCTGCACTTCCATAGCCGCCCTGATGCGATCCAGCGTGAACAACGTTATGTTGTCAACGTAGCCCCCCCGTATTCGCTCAAGGTGGCGTCGGCTGATGTTTGCGACTGCCGCCAATGCAGTCAGGCTCGGAACCATATTCAGTTCGGCGCGTAACTTATCGAATTCGCTCATCGTCCAATTGTGCCGACTCAATTGTCGCGAGTCAAGCAAATATTTTTCGCTTTTTTCTCTCTGCCCTGTTGACGCGCCGACAAACTTGTCGCACAATCACTCCATCGACACCGCACAGGAGCGAACGATGGCAACGAAACAAGCGCAGGTCTTCACGGTCTTTGGCTTCAATGGCAATGACGATGATTCGTGGTCGTACCGGCTGCATGCGGTCGCGGCCAGCGACAGCGCTGAAGCCGAAAGCATCTATCGATCACAAAGCAATGGTTATCCGGTTGCTTACGTCATGACTGACGAAGTAATGGAGCACCTGCAATCTAGGCAATGCGTGTCCTTCGGGATTTGCAGCGGCGAGATGAGCGACAACGAGTTTCGCAAGTGGGTCGCCTCGAACTGCCGTTCGCACATGGAAAGTGGCGAGCTAATTCCGGCTTCTTTCCGCCTCGTTGCAGCGTCGCGCAAAACTTTGCCAACTTCGATACAGCGCGCCGAGATGGCGTTTGGAGCCTGAGATGAGCAACCAGGAAGCATACGAACGCAGGACGTTCAACGAGTACGACGCCGAGTGCCAGGCCGCAGAAGACCGTTCCGAGGCAATCGAGATGATTGCCGGCGAGATTGCCGCAGGGATCGAAGCGGCGCTGCTGTCCGGCGCAGACATCCAATCCCGAGTCTATCCCGGAGCGCGGCCAACCGCCGTGCAGGAGCTGTCGGACTGGGCGTTGGAATACGACGACGCGGGGGGCTGGATTCGCCGGGCGCTGGCTGGCGTCTCAGTGGACGAGATCCGCGCCGAGATGATTGCAGGCTACGCCGACTCGTTCGCCGAGGATGAGTTCGAAGCCGAGTGCGAGCGCGCCGCGGCTGAGGCTGAGGACTATCGGCGCGAAGAGCGTGACTTCGATCGGGGTGTGCGATGAACAACGGCAACGCATTAATTAGCAAGATCATGGCGGATCTGCGGCTGCACCGCACGCGCATGCAGGCGCGGGGATACGACATCGACGACTTCGACAGGGGATACGCGATGGGACAGCTTTCCATCGCGTACATCAATCTTGGCGCTGATGCCGAGGCATTCAAGGCAGCCAACGCCGAGATTATTGCGATGGGCCGGGCCAAGGAGGCAGCATGAGCGATCTTGCCGCAGTCCAAGACTGGCGCGACGCGGCGCTACTTGAAGCGCACGCGAAGGTAGTCGATACGAACATGCGCATGGACGTGATGCAGCGCGAGCTTGCGGAGGTAGTGCGCGAGCGGGATGCGCTGATCATCGTTCTGAAGGGCGCTGAACTGATGTTGCTCGCAGACGGGAAACTTCGCGCTGCTGACGAACTGCGGAAGATTGCCCGTCAAGCCTGCCCATCCTACGGAGACGACGATGCCAGCCAAGTTTGATCTACAGAAAGCGATTGCCGGCGAGCCGATCCAAACGCGGGACGGGCGCAAGGCGCGGTTTATTGCGCATGTGACGGAGGCTGAACGACCAGTTATCGTTTACGTCGAAGGCTATTCACTTGTGTCGTCGACCTATGAAGATGGAGCCACCCTGCGCAGAGTTGAAGAGGACGGTGATCTATTCATGGCCCCGCGCAAGCGCCAGTTGTGGGTGCGGGTGTATCGATTCCCGCATGGATGCAGCCCTCTTCTTTCGCAGTCTGACAGACGGGCCGAACTCGATACTCCTAGCCCTGGATATGGGGCCGCCTGGCTCGACGACGCCCCTCGCCTGCACGGCGAATACGAAATAGGAGACGACGATGCATGACCAATCGAGGCAATCCCGCATCAATCACGACACCGCGCAGATGCTTCGAGCCTACGGGCGGCAGCGTCGAATCCTTCAGTGCATGACGCACGCGGAGTATGCGTCGAGGCACGAGCGCCGGCCTGCATGGCAGCGCGCGGATACCTGGTGGACGGTTGCCATAGTTGTTGGCCTGTTCGTCGCCGGTGCGGTTGCAGGAGCGGTTGCTCCATGACTGACATTTTCGACACCTGCGGCGCGGTAATCGGCGCTCTGCTGATGCTCGGCAGCGCCGTTGTGATGGCCTGCGGGCTTTGGATGCTGCTGTGAGCAAGGCCAGGCGGCACATAGCTAATGAAGAAGAGGTATGGGTTCCGGCTTTCCAATGGGAAGGGCTATATGAAGTCTCGTCGCTAGGCAGAATTCGATCTGTACTTCGTTATGCCGCAACGAGTTTCGGCATTCGGTCATACGGCGGAAGGCACGTTACTCCGATAAAGAGAAAGTATTTAGTTGTCAATCTAACCGCCAAAGACCGCAGAAAACAATTGCTACTTCACTCGTTAGTTCTGATGTCTTTTAAGGGCCCGCGCCCGGAGCGCATGGACTGCTGCCATAACAACGGCAATTGTCACGACCCAAGACTAGAAAATCTTCGGTGGGGGACTCGAAAAGAAAACCACTCCGACAAACGCCAGCACGGGACCTTGCCGCTTGGCGAGGATGTCCATAACGCCAAGCTAACCGAAGTTTCCGTACGCGAAATGCGTAAATGCAAAACAACAAAGGAAGCGGCCGAAGTAGGGAAGACGACCATTTCGAACGCACATAGGGTCTTGACCAGAAAATCTTGGCGACATGTCGAAGACTGAAACTCAATAATGAGCAAGATCACGGAATCAGCGCGTGGCGAAGATTGCCAGATCCGATACACCGGCGTCTGCTCGCACGATCCTGCGAAGACTATTTGGTCGCACTGCCGCCACGGCGCTGCTGGACGCGGGAAGGGATTCAAGGCGGTCGACGTGGCAGGGGCATATGGATGCACCGACTGCGACGCCGTGTACGACGGGCAGCGCAAGCCCCCGTCCGGGGTGACACGCGAACAACTGGACGCTGACTGGGCCATGGGGCACTTCCGGTCACTGGTGATTCTCAAAGACAAGGGGTTGGTGAAATGAGCGAAACGAACGTGCCGAAGGTTTACGCGGCAATCAGCCAAGTACAGGCCGAGCTTGCCCGCGCCGGGCTTGCGAAGCTGCGGAAGAACGCGCAGCAGGGTTTTATGTTCAGGGGGATCGACGACGTTTACAACATCGTGGCGACAATCATGGCGAGCAACAATCTCGTCATGCTGCCTCGCCATGTATCGCGAGAGTCCGACGTCAGAACCACGGCGAAAGGCGGCACCCTTACGTTTACAAACGTGGTGATGGAGTACGACCTTGTGTCCGCGCTGGACGGCAGTAAACATACCGTGTCGGCGTTTGGCGAGGCGATGGATTCTGGCGACAAGTCAACGAACAAGGCGATGAGCGCCGCGCACAAGTACGCCATTATCCAGGCTTTCACAATTCCGACTGAGGGCGACAACGACCCCGATGCAACCGCGCACGGTGAAGACGAGTCGCAATCTGTAAACGAGGCGCTGCTTGTCACGTTGCGCAATGCCGCGATGGACGGCCCTGAGATTCTGAAAAAGGCATTCGATCTCAACAAGGACTTGCCAGGGTTTGCCGTGACATGGACAAGATACGGCGAGTCACTGAAATCCGCAGCGGCGCAGGCGCAACCGGCATGAACGAGAACCCGCTCCAGTCCGGCGCGGACTGGCTGTCGATCAGAACCGGCGCATTGACGGCCTCGCGCATGGCCGACGCAATGGACTACCGCAAAGACGGGAAGCCGGGAGCCAAGCGAATCGCGCTGATGAAAATCATCCTTGCGGAGCGCATGACGGGCGACGCATGGAACGGGTTTGTCAATGACGCTATGCGCTGGGGCATTGACACCGAGGCTGCGGCCCGTGCCGCATATGAACTTCGCACCGGCAACTTCGTCACGCTGATGGGGTTTGTGCAGCACCCGACGATTGACTACCTCGGCGCAAGTCCAGACGGGGCAGTTGGCGCGGACGGCCTGGTTGAATTCAAATGCCCGGCAACGACGACGCACATCGAGTACATGGAACTTGAGGAAGCGCCGGAGCAGTATCGCCCGCAGATGACGCTGCAACTGCTGTCCACCGGGCGGCAGTGGTGCGACTTTGTTTCTTTTGATCCGAGAATCAAGAAAGAGTCGAGGCAGATGGTAGTCCGTCGATTTGATCCGGATCAGGAGTACCGCGACATGATCGAGAAAGTGGCGCGTGAATTCCTCGCTGAAGTCGAGGCGAGGTTTGAGGCAATCAACAGGGAAACCGCGTAATGGCAACCGTAGAGTACGACGTAATGGCCGCGACTGGCTCATACAAGGATCGCGATGGGAACGAGAAGAAACGATGGCTGAAGTGCGGCGTGATCATGCGCACCGAGAAGGGATTGAGCCTGAAGATGGAGGCCATGCCGGTCGGCGAATTCAATGGGTTCTTCGCGCTGTTCGAGCCGAAGCGGGATGACGCGCCGAGGCCGCAGCGCCCGAAGCAAAGCGCCTCGTTCGATGACATGCCCGACGACGTTCCGTTCTGACGCCGCCCTCCGGGGCTTGCTGAGCGGACGCAGCCGTACTGCGCGGGTCGGTGCGAGGCCGACAACCACAACCAGGGAGAAGCAAATGATCGGAAAGTATTGCGTTATCAGGACGTACAGCGCCGGAGTCCATGTCGGCGAGCTTGTGTCTCACTCAGGCACCGAGGTCGAGTTGAAAGACGCCCGTCGCATCTGGCGATGGGAAGGCGCGAACACGCTGCACGAGATCGCATTGCGCGGCGTCGGCGACAAGTCGAAAGTCAGCGACGAAGTGCCGTCGATTGCGCTGACAGAGGCGATCGAAATTATCCCGTGCGCCGATGCGGCAATCGAAAACCTTCGGAGCGCGAAGTGGGCACGCTGAAGTCAGATATGCGCCGCGACGGGACGGGTACGGGTCCGGGGACGGGGACGGGTCCGGGGACGGGTACGGGGACGGGTACGGGTCCGGGGACGGGGACGGGTCCGGGGACGGGGACGGGTCCGGGGACGGGGACGGGTACGGGGACGGGTACGGGTCCGGGGACGGGTCCGGGTACGGGGACGGGGACGGGTCGGGGGGCGGACTGCAGGTACGGGCATCGCGAGGCCGGTCGGGAAGTCGGGGCGACGATCCAACAGGACGGGGACAGGTGAGAAGTACGGGTCGGGGACGGGACGGGTCCAGTCAACCCTGCAACACGATCCGGGCCGTGAAAGTCGGGCCGACGATCAACCAACCAACAGGAGCAAAGCAATGAACGATCAGGAACTGAACGAAGCAATCGCCGCAAGGCCCGCCGAGAAGGTGACGAAGGAAAGCATAGAGGCTCGCATCGCCAACGTCGAATATATGGTGCTGCCCAACATGATGGTCACGCTCTGCAACATCGTGCTGGTCAACGGATTCAGGCGCGGCAGGCGGCGATCGACGATTTGACGCGAAGATTGGGCGCGAACTGGCGTACCGCGATGCATTCGGCAAGCTGTGGAAGTTCGAGGGGTACCTGTTGGCTGAGCGCCGGTTTCGGGCTGCGGCATGAACCCGTACAGCGGAGAAGTCGTCGCCCTGAAGGACGCATTCAGCAAAGCGCCGAATGGCTTTCATCGCCTGCCGAAGCGCCTTCAGCCTGCCGCAGCCAAAGCACTCGGCAGCGAGCCGCGCACCGTCGCAGCCCACCGTGCGGACGCACGCGAACTGGGCGGCGAAGAAGCGCAAGGCCAAGTCGCGCAAGAAGATGGCGAAGGTATCGAAGCGGAGGAACCGACAACCATGAGCAAATTTCGCAAGAAGCCTATCGTCATCGAGGCAGTGCAGATCAAGAAGGGCATGGGTCTCACTGCGCCGGAATGGTTTCCTGATGCCGTGCTGTCGGGCGAATTGATTCCGCACGGCATGGGCGCGATCACCCGAGATATGCCGTGGGTAGAGGTCTCAACACTGGAAGGCGTCATGCGCGGCGACGCCGGGGACTGGATTATTCGTGGCGTCAATGGCGAACTCTACCCGTGCAAGAACGATATTTTCAAGGCGACTTACGAGCACGTGAGCGACCCATGATCAGCACCAACCAGATGATCGACGAATCGTCCGACGAATTTAGCAACGGACGAATTGCTTGTGGCACAACCGACTTGCCTTCGGGCGACTCCGGTTTGTACGAGGAAGCTGATTCATACGCCTACAACGTTGCCGATTGCCAAGGGTGCAATCGGTGGGCCACGCGGCTACGGGACGCCGATTTCTCGGCTGAGCGGAAGGCCGGAAGTGATGGGTTCGATGCTTTCTCGGACATTGCCGCTACTTGGGGATATCCATGACATCCATCACTGACCGCATTCGCGCAGTCCTTCGCCCTGGATGCACACACGAGCAACTGCTCGGCGACGTGATTGCGGAGATTGAGCGGTTGCAGGCGGATGCGGCGCGGTATCGATGGCTGCGCAAAAATTGTTTTGAGTGGTATCCGAGCGCAGAGGGAGCAAACGATAAAGACGCATACCTGGTGATCACTGGGTATGACCACCTGTCACCCATGAATGACGATCAGAAAAACGACGCCATCGACGCGGAAATGAAGGAGAGGCGATGACTGAACTCAAACCATGCCCGTTCTGCGCCGGTCTGGCAAGCATCGAATGGGCAAATGACTACGACTGCCAGGTGCAGTGCACTGAGTGCATGGCTCAAGGTCCGAGGGCATGCGTCGAGACGCCGGAAGCTACTGACAAGGATGTAGCCCGCGCCGAGAAGGAAGCGGAGGATGCATGGAACGAGAGAGCTTGAGGTCGCTTCCGATGGACATCGCCCGATGCGACAAGAAGGGCTGCCGCCGCGTCAGCGACTGCGCACGCAAGGTCGTGCCGGAGAATGTTGATCGCGTCGTCTGGTTCGGCGGCTGCAATACCGAGTGGCTGGAATATTTCATTAAGAAGGGGGAAGGCCGATGAGTGACTATCGGGAATTGAGGGATGCGCTGGCCGCCGCGACGCCGGGGCCGTGGAGCAAAGGAAGCGACTCGCACTGGGGCACCGAAGTACGAGGCCCGGATAACCAGACCGTCGCGCACTGCGGAGGCATCGCTGACCAAGCGCGGCGAAACATTGAATACCTCATCGCCGCGAACCCGCAGACGATCCGCGATCTGCTGAGCGACCTCGACGCTGCGCACGAGGAAATTGCGAGGCTGAGAGAGTTGACGCCATGACCGAACCAACAACGCAGGAACTGATCGACTGGCTGGACGAGTACGCTCGCAAGCAAGCAGTCTTCGCCGGAGACGACCTCGGCGAAGACCCGATGGTCGCCAGCAGGATCAAGATGCTTCGCGCAATCGTCGAGCGCCTGCGGGCGATGCAGGCACGAGAGGCCGAACTGCGCTACACAATCGAGCAGCAGAAGCAGGCGATGCAGTGGCGGCCGATTGAGGAAGCGCCGAGGGATGGGCTTCCCATCCTGGCTCGGCTAGGCATGGGCGGGCGGCCCGTAGTAGTGCACTGGGAGTCTCCGATGTGGACAGACGGCCATGAGGTCTATTGGCCCAATCTTGTCGAGTGGTGCCGGATACCGCCACCGGAGGGCGAGCGATGAAATCACACGTCCAGTTGCCAGACGGCGAGGTTGTGTTTGTACCGTACCGCGAATGCATGGAGGCCAGCGGATCCTGCTTTATGGAGGGCCGCTGCCAGTCGAATTGCCGAGCAAGGGAAAGAGCGAATCGCGGCAAAGATGCGATCAGCACGATGTACACCGTTACTTTACTGCTTGGCCTGGATCGCGGCGCGGCCGGGCACCAAATTGTCAGCGCATTGCGCGCGCTGAAGGAAAAGGCTAAACGTGCAGAGGGCGAGAAATGACCCAGTACGACGTCTCAACCCTAGACGGTATCGCCGCAATCCCGCAAGACAGGCTGCCTGCGTTCCTCGCCGAGTTGCCGACTATGCTGTCACTCGTGCGCAACCGCGAATCGTTCATGCGGCCTGTCGAGCATCAGGCGGTGATCTGGATTGATGACGGGAAGGATGATGTGGCGTTTGAGTTTGCTTGAGGCATCAGGCAAAGCGACGGCGGTAGTGCGACAAAACTACTGGGTGGAACTACAATAGAACGAAGCACCGACCCGCGCTAACGGATCGATGCCTCTAACCACCTACCAACCTGTTCGGAGGTTCGGCATATGGCTGACAAGAATTCTATCCCCGTATTTCGTAAACCACTCTATGATCTTGTTGGATGTAGATTTGGGAGATGGGTTGTTATTGCCCCGCATAGAATTGAGGGCGTTCACCATACCAAGTGGGTATGCTTATGTGACTGCGGAACGTTCAAAACGGTGTATGGCTCTTCGCTAAAAGGTGGCAAGCACAAGAGTAGGTCTTGCGGATGCCTTGTTTTAGATACACGCGCCGCCAAAAAACTTGCAAATCCCGCAAACGTTAACGGCAAACCTAGCAAGACCTACTATATTTGGCGTGGCGCAAAATCCAGATGCCTATCACCATCTTCAAGTGGGTACAAATACTATGGTGGAAAAGGGATCGGAATTAGCGATTCGTGGATGACTTACGCCAATTTCTTGGCTGACATGGGTGAGGCACCAGCGGGGTTATCTCTAGATAGAGTCGACGCCAAAGGTGACTATTGCGTAGAAAATTGTAGGTGGGCAGACAATCATACGCAGAGTAGAAATAAAACAAACAACTTATGGATTGATACGCCAGACGGGAAAATGATTTCAGTTGATGCGGCAAAAAATATGGCGTTAGTTATTCTGCATTTATGAAAAGAATTAGGAAAGGGTGGGCAATGGAAAGGTTGCTCACGCCGCAAGACAAGAGGTTTATTCGAGAGCAATCAAGCCGGACGCGGTAATTGTAGGGGCGGGCATGGCTGGCGTCGTCACTCGCCTCCAGTCTGGGCTCCCAATGAAGGCGTACCGCTCACCCGTTTGGTTCGTCTGAACCAGATCATCGCCCTCGATGTCTAGCTTCACAACGTTCTTCGTGTAATCTGGCGTCGTCGCAGGTTTGCCGTCGCGAAGGACCTTGCCTTCGGCGCTGATCGTCCACGTCGACCCTTGGAACTGGACGCCGGCAGGCACAGGAACCGGCGCAGGAACGGGCACAGGGCCGGGGCTAGGCGGCGCTGGAGCGGGTTCAGCGCCGGGGGCGGGCGGTTCTGGGACCGGCACAACGACGACAGGCGGCGGATCGACTGGCGGGGGCGCTACGTCGTCGCACGGGCACTCGGCGATGGCCTGCTCGATTGCCGTACGCAGGTCGCGAACCTGCGTGTTGATGTCCAGTTGCACCGCTGTCAGCGCATCCAGCCTGCCGATGATGGCGTTGATTTCGGGCGTCAGGCGGGCGATTATCTCGTCGGCGATGATTGATTCGACACTCATGACACTCTCACTCCTGCGATCACATCTAACTCTTGAATGTAGTGGCAGCAAAATTTACGCTTGACACCCTGCCGCCTCGCCTCATTGCGCAGATGCATCGACACGCGAGACCGGGCAGTGTCGGGCGTATCCGACTTGTCTAGTTCAAACTGGATGCTGCCAAGTAGCGGCAGATTGCCGAGCCCGGGAATGGGTTTGCGATGGTTCATCGGCTTATTTCGCCCGTCGCGGACTGCGGCATAGCAGATGGAATACTGCGAATTGATTCTGTCGGCCCGCCTTGCGAGCGCTCCAAGATCGTCAGCAATTGCGTCTGAAAGTAGCCCAGCGGCAGTGGTTCGATCAGTGTCACCTGCGGCGGCTTCGGGCATTGCCGATCGATGTACTGGATCACCGGAACCTGCAGGCTTTCGCGCGAGAGCCCGCACCCGAGGAGCGTATGTCATCAGGCATAGCGGCCAGAGCCTCGTATTCCGCCACCAGCGCCTCGTCTCTTCGATCCTGCGTCGTTGCTCATCCTCGATCGCCTTCGCCGCTTTTGCCGTTCCTTCGCCGGCGGTCGGCTTCCGCGTTCGCTGCCTTCAGTTCGGCCTTCAACTCGTCCAGTTCCTTCTGCACGCCTTTCGTGACCGATACCTGAGACGCTACCCCACGGTCGTAGATCGCGCGGAAGCCCAAAGTGCCAGCAATACCCAGCGCCAGCGCGAGAAACGCATACAGCGCCAGCTTCACCGGATCTATGGATAGCATGGATCATGTCGCCCTGCTAAAATAGCGAAGCCGAACAGCGCTACGAACGCTGCCCGGCCTCTGACCAATCTGACTATTAAGGAGTCATCATGGCTATGCGAAAGCATATCGCAATTGGATCTCAAATCGGCTGGTGGACTGTTCTTGGCCCCGGGGATGTAATCAAAATTGGCAAGAAATGTCCGCAGCAAAGATCTAGACTGTTGGTGCAATGCGCGTGCGGCACCGTGAAGAATATTTTGCCAATACAACTTCGCAATCGGAAGTCCAAAAGTTGCGGATGCAAACAAACCAGCCTCTAAAGCGAACTGTCCACGGCCACACGGTCAACGGGAAGAGTCACGTTTATCAGATCTGGGCTGGCATGCTTTCCAGATGCAAAAACAAAGTGCGATCTTCAGGAACTACGGGCGCGAGGGATTTCCGTTTCTGCGACCGATGGTTAAGTTTGAGAATTTCTTGATGACATGGCGAGAACCGATGCGCCGGCTTGACACTGGATCGAATCGACAACGATCTTGGCTATGCCCCAGCAATTCCGCTTGGGATTTCGTGAAGAGCAGTCGAAACCGACGGAACAACGTGAGGGTGGATACGTCCCGAGGGCGGATGCTTCAGATTGATATTGCAAGAATCGCTGGAGTTAGACAAGCGTCATGGACCGTCGCATGAAACGAGGATGGACTGGAGAACGGCTGTTTTTCGCCATTGAACAGACATAGGGACGCTTGGTCAGCGTCCGTCAAAACGCAGCCCCCATCCGCCGCGTCGACGTAAGCCTCTGACGCGCCGATTACGCTGATCACGTATTTTCGATTTTGCTGCCAAGACACTAGAAGGCGATCAGACTTATCTGCAACGTTCGCAAACCAACGAGTTTCGTCACAGTGCAAGTCCATCGCGCAAAGCGTGATCTCGCGTTGAAGCGTCGCCGGCGAGCCGTTATATCCGGCGAGCGAAAAATACCCCGCGCTTGGCCTGGTTCGATTCGGCTTGAATCGAGTGTAGGTTTCCTTGAGCAGCGTCGCGGCGGCGAGCATTGACCAGCGCGGATCGAACAGGTCCACCGGCCCGATATCGTAGATGCGGGACAACGCTGCGCCGGTACGTGGCATTACTTGCATCAGTCCGGACGCGCCAACCGGCGATACTGCATCCGGGTTCCATCTCGACTCGACGTAGGCCATGCCAGCCAGCGTCGCGATCGGAGCATCAAGGCCCCAAACCGAGTACGCAATGCGCGTCAGATCACGACGGTACTGCTCCGCTTGCGGCGGGATCGACTGCGCCGACGCGAGGACAGGCAACAGGCAAAGGATCAGACAGCCAAGGCGATGCACAGCGCCGTGATCCCCATCAGCCATGCCTTGCAAACCATCAGCACGCGCTCGTCGTCTGTCGGGATGACGCGATAGGCCATCTTGTACGCGGCGTACCCGAGCCATAGCCCGAGCGCGACAAGCCCGATCTTGCGCCCGATCGTTCCGGCCTGCGAGGGCCAAATCCCAATGATGACTCCAAGCAGCACGACGCCAACGACAAGCGCCGGGAATAGGCGGGTCTTGCTTGCTGCGACGATGCTTGACTTGACGTCAGCCGCCTTCATCTCCGCCACGCATCAAAAAACGCGATCAGCACCATCCGCCAGAGCAGGATGTAGATCGTGAGCCCGCTCATCGCAGCCTCGGCAGGCCGTCGATCGGCACGACGCCAAGATGCTCGAGCAGCATCATGATCGCGATCAGCGCGAACACAATCATCGCAATCGTCTGGAAGGGCGGCGGCAACGGGATCAGCGTGATCACCCAGTAGATAAACCCCAGAACGATGACGAGAATCAGAAGTGAAATCAATGTGCTCATGACTGCTTCAGGCAACGAACGCCTGTCGGCGGATACCGCGACCAGACCGACGAGTCATAGACCCACATGCCGGACGGCGCGTGGCAGATCATCGTCACGTCCGGCGGAAGATCGGCAAATGGCGCGCACGGCTCGCTCGCCCGCGCATTCGTCGCGAAGTACAGCACCGCGAACAGGATGATGGCTGCAAGGCCAAACAGCGCCGCCACCGCTTTCGGATTGTCTCGCCATCGGCCGGACTTGTTCTTCTCGATCGCATTTTCGACGCTGCGCTTGCCCGCTTCGATCTCCGCATCGAGCTTGAGCCGCAAGTCGTCGCGCTCTGCCTTCAGCCTGCTGATCGTCGCGCCATACATCGCAGACGCCTCGCGCTTGCCTTGCTCGATTGCCGCGTCCATTGCGGCTTTCGTGATTTGTGCCATGCGCTACCCTCGAACGAAATTAGAAACTCCCTCGCCGGCCTGTCCGTGCGCCAGTACGCACCGGGCTTCGTTGGCCGGATGAAAAACGGTTGCAGTATCTCGACTTTGATCGGCCAGACTTGGTGGATCGGATTGCAGACATAGTGCAGCACCGTTTGCCACGTTGCCGGTCCCGGCTGCGCTCCCAGCGGGACAACGAATGCGATTCTCGTCTCGCCCGGGCTTGCCGCATCATCCGCCACGATCTGCGAGGGCGTGAGGTACACATTATCAAGCGGCCATTTGTACCCATCGCCGTCGATGATTTGCCGGTTTGACTCGACCGTGCATTGCCTCGACGTATCGCGGCGAACCGCGATCCGCATGTGGACAACCTCGCCAGGAGCCGCGTCTGTGACCTCAATCATTTTCAGGATCTGCACGGGCGGCTCACGATCCAGTGACCACCATGCAGCGACCACCATCAACGCCACGACAATTACATACGGAATCCATATGAATTGCTCGGCGAACCGGCTTGTTCGCTTCATCATTTCAGAAACTTTATCTCGACGAACTGTTTCGCCGCCGCGAACAACCCCACCAACGCCGCTAGCCACGGGGTCCATTTCCATAACCCCTCCCGAAACCGTTTTCTCGAACGCTCGCGCTCAAGCATGTCGCGAATCTCGCGCAACTCGCGATCCCGCAATGGCGGCTCTCGCTCATGATCATCTGTATCCACTAGCGACTGCCCGGTCAGCGAAGCCGGTTTGCCGGTTTTGCTCTGCGCCGAACTCGTTTGCGGAAACGAAATTCAAGAGAATTCCAGCCGCTTTAGAACAACGACGTAACCCTGCGTTGTCTTGATATCCGTCGCGCCGCTGAACTCTGCTTCGACCTGCAAGATCAACCGGCGCCGCGCAAACGAGGTTGCAGATGCCGGCAGGTCCGAACCCGGAACGATGAACACTGTCGTCGAAGCGGGCGTCGGAACGTCTACGATATCGCTGACCGCGACTTTGGTGTAATGGTCGAAGACCTGATATCGAACAGCCGTAGGCGTTTCCGGCACGACATCGAAGTCGTGCCACGGGATGGTTACTTGCGCCGCGTCGCCTTCGAGGACTGCAATCTCTGGCATCTCAAGCATCTTCGCACTCCGTGATTTCGATAGTAGCCGTGCGACCGGCAATCGATATGTCTGCACTGCGGCCCGCGATTGTCATAACCGCCGTTCGCCCGGTTATCGACAGCGGCCCACAATGCCCGAACGTCGGCATCGTGTCAGCCATCGTGTCCAGCATCGCCAGGAACTCGTCGAGCGAGGCGCGAGCCAGGGCAAGCACCTCGTCCGACTCCGCGACGTTGAGCACTTCCACCATCGCCCCATCGAGCACAGCGGACTGCTCCGGCGCCACATCATCCGGAACAAGACTTTCCGGCACGCCCTCGTACAGCACGGCGGTATCGGCCCACGCATCCGCGCAAGCGACAGACTCGTCTAGTGCCTCATTGATTGTGACCGGAGCGCCGACAACCTGATCAGTAATCGTCCGATGTCGCGACCGACTCGACAATCGCTTCGCCGACCGTCGCTGTTGCCGCAAGCGCATCGCCCGGTGCCGCCGAGTCAGCAAACGCAGCGACAACGACAAGCGTCGCCAACATCTCGTCCGCAAGGGCAGCGGTTTCCTCGATCGCTGCCTCGCTGATCAGCCCGCCGACCATGCTGTCCAGCGGCGCGATTGTCTCCTCTAGCGGCGAGCCGACAACAACTTGAGTCGATGGATCATCCGACACGCTGATCGATTCGGACAGGTCTTCCTCGACGATCGCTGGCGCTCCGACCACCGTGTCGAAGTAATCGTCGCCAGCCGTGGCCGAATCGCCCGATGCTTCGGCAACGACGATGCCATTCGAGAGACTGTCGCCCGCTATCGAGATGTCCGATATCGCTTCAGATGCGACGATCGAGTCGGCTATCGACTCGCCGGTAACCGCCGACTCATCGATCGTACCAACTGAAACAACGGCATCGACAGAGTAAGCGTCGCCGGTAGCGACCGATTCGGACATCGCGTCCAACAGCACTACGGAAGCCGCGACATATTCGCACCATCCGTAGATCGGATCGCCGAACTCGTCAACTAGCGTGTCGCCGAATTCATCGACCAGCAGACATGGTTCGGTGGATTCTGAAACGATCAGTGCTTCGTTAATCGTTTCCTCAATCGCGGCAACAACCTCCGAGTCGCTGTATGTGTCGCCAGCCGTGGCCGAATCGCCCGATGCTTCGGCAACGACGATGCCATTCGAGAGACTGTAGCCCGCTATCGAGGTGTCCGATATCGCTTCGGATGCGACGATCGAGTCTGCTATCGACTCGCCGGTAACCGCCGACTCATCGATAGTACCAATGAAACAACGGCACCGACAGAGTAAGCGTCGCCGGTAGCGATTCGGACATCGCGTCCAACAGCACTACGGAAGGCGCGACGTTTTCGAACAATCCGTAGATCGGATCGCCGAACTCGTCAACTCGCGTGTCGCCGAATTCATCGACCAGTAGACATGGTTCGGTGGATTCTGAAACGATCAGTGCTTCGCGCATGAGACGACGGCCCACTTCGCATCGTCGCTGACGTTGCCGCTCCATGGCCCGAATGTTTGCAGCGGCTCGTCGAACTTGGCGATGACGCGCCCATCGTTCGTGACAACGTTCCACAGTCCGACTTCGCGCGATCCGGCGAAGAACATCGCCTGCGGGTCGGTCGGATGCCAGCGACATTCCTGAAAGCCGAATTTTGCTGCATATGGAAGCGCGCGAAGGTCTCGGCATTGACGAAGATGAAGCTCGGCGATTTGCCGCGATTGAGCAGCGCGAGGATTGACTCGTCGCAGTTCCACGCGCCGACGGTCGAGTATTGATGCCGCACCGTTGCGCCCCATGCGAGCGATGGTGTCACCGGTACGACGATGCCTGCCGTCGACGGTGTAGGGGCTGGCGCGGGCTCTGGAACAGGAACAGGAACAGGCTCTGGTGACGGGGATGGCGTGGGTTCTGGAACAGGGACGGGCACAGGCGTCGGTGCGCTCTCAAGTGCCGAGACACGAGCCGCAAGGCTCGCCACTGCTTGCGTCGTCGCCGCGTTGACAAGTTTCTCAATCTCGGGACTGAACGCTACTCATCAGGTTAACTGCTCGCAGACAACCAGACCCGCGCCTCCCAAAAAATGTTCTCGGTGTCATTGTTGTTCTTGATTCGACCTCGGATCTCATGGTTCGGGGACGACGAAACGCGATAGGCATCGACCACGACAGAGATGTCTGCAATATTGGCCAGCTTGTCAACTACGACAAAATGCGCGACGGGGTATCCAACGTCGGGGCTGTGATTGACCCAGATGTCGCACATACGCACGTATTCGTCATCACGATAAATCGTCAACTCTGCCTTGAATGCACATCGATAGTTGCTGATCGAATTGCGGCCCCACTGCACAAAATCCGCTTCCGCCGACGGCGCGAGCGTTCCGCTTGTATACAGCATCCCACGATCCCCGGGCCGCTGATAGACGATATTGCTATACCCGCCGATATTGTCGAAACTCGACAGCAGGAAATAATTCCCCGTAATCTCGTTCCCCGGCGCACGGTCAGCGGTGATTTTC